>NZ_JAVTJJ010000007.1:0-177488 GCF_031843945.1 Acidovorax sp. WCS2018Noco2-16 | reverse complement strand
GGTTGGGTAGGAAACTTCGCAAAAATCTCAACTCGTCTACGCAGCTACCTGCAATGCCTCTTCCAGAGCGTCAATGAACAGTGCTGCGACATCGCAGCCCGTCTGATCGAAGATCTCCTGAAAGCAGGTCGGGCTGGTCACATTGATTTCTGTGACAGAGTCGCCGATCACGTCCACCCCAGCGAGCAATAAGCCGCGCTCTTTCAATACAGCGCCCAAAGCGTTCCCTATTTCATGGTCACGCGCCGTCAGCGCGCGGGCCACGCCTTTGCCGCCTGCCGCCAGATTGCCCCGCACTTCGCTGCCCTGAGGGATGCGCGCCAGACAGTAAGGCACTGGCTTGCCACCAATGATGAGCACCCGCTTGTCGCCCTCGACGATCTCGGGGAGGAATTTCTGCACCATCACGCTTTCGGCACCGCCCTTGTTCAGGGTTTCGATGATGCTTCCCAGGTTCATGCCGTCTTTCACCACGCGGAAGATGCCCATGCCACCCATGCCGTCCAGCGGCTTCAGGATGATGTCGCCGTGTTCGGCGTGGAATCGCCGGATGTCTTGCGCGTCACGGGTCACCAGCGTGGGGCCGATGAACTGGGGGAACTCCATGATGGCGAGTTTTTCGGGGTGATCCCGCAGGGCTCTTGGCTTGTTGAAAACCCGCGCCCCGTCGCGTTCGGCCTGTTCCAGCAGATGGGTTGCGTAGAAATACTCGCTGTCGAAGGGCGGATCCTTGCGCATCAGCACCGCGCCGAAGTCCGCCAGCGCCGCTGCGCGTGGCGCCTGGGCGGCGTACCAGTCGTCGGCACGCCCTGTCAGCGTGATGTCGCGCACGGTAGCGGTGACGCGACCGCCCCGCTGCCAGTGAATCTGCTGCGGCTCACAAACGGACAACGTATGGCCGCGACGCTGCGCCTCGCGCATCATGGCGAACGTCGTGTCCTTATAGATCTTGAATTGATGGATGGGGTCGGCGATGAAGAGAAGATTCATGGTTCCAGAGACGTTGTGAGTGCTACGAGCCCTGTGCGGGCCGCTTGCCGTACTGTTGCACAAGTAAGGCGATGCTGCCCGCGACCACGCCCCAGAAGGCAGAGCCCACGCCCGCCAGGGTGACGCCGCTGAGCGTAACCAGGAAGGTGATGATCGCCGCCTCCCGGTGCGATTCGTCCCGAACGGCTACAGCCAGCCCGTTGGCGATGGTGCCCAGCAAGGCCAGGCCGGCGATGGCCACGACCAATTCACGCGGAAAAGCGGTTAGCAGCGCCGTCACCACCGCCCCGAAGGCGCCGATGACGATGTACAGCAACCCGCAGCAGGTCGCCGCCGTGTAGCGGCGCGCCCGGTCTTCGTGCGCCTCCGGCCCCATGCAGATCGCCGCCGTGATGGCGCTGAGGTTGAGTGCGAACGCACCGAAGGGCGCCAGCATAAGCGTGGCGATACCGGTCATGGTGATTAGCCGCGAGATGGGCAACTGGTAACCCGTAGCTCGTATGACCGCGACGCCCGGCAGGTTCTGCGACGCCATGGTGACCACAAAGAGCGGCAAGGCGAGGCTGACCAGCGCAGCCCAACTGAAGGCCGGAGCGGTGAACACCGGTGCTGCCAGGCCGACCGCCAACCCCGTCCACACCATGCGCCCACTGGCCGCAGCGTAGGCCACGCCCACAGCCAGCGTCAGCACCACGGCGTAGCGAGGCAACATGCGGCGCGCTAATAGATAAGCGCTCAGCATCAGCAGCACCAAAGGGAGCGCCGCAGCGGCGGCCGAGAAAGCCTCCATGCCAAAACGTGTCAGCACGCCGGCCAGCAATGCAGACGCGACGGCTACCGGGATACGGTTCATCACCCGCTCGAACCAGCCGGTAGCGCCGGCCAGAGCCATGAGAACGGCGCAGATCATGAATGCGCCCACCGCATCGGCCATGTTGAAGCCGCCGGATGCGCCGGCCGTGGCCAGCACCGCAGCCCCCGGCGCGGACCAGGCCACCATGACCGGCTTGCGCAGCATCAGCGAAGGAATCAGTGAACACAGGCCCATGCCCAGGCCCAATGCCCACATCCAGGAAGTGATCTGCTCCGGCGTGGCCCGAAAGGCCTGCGCCGCCTGGAACACGATGGCGACCGAACTGGTGAAGCCCACCAACACTGCAACAAACCCGGCGGTGCATGCCGACAGGCTGAGATCTTTGAAAAACGACGGCATGAAACAAGGACAGCGGGGCAGCTGCAGGCATGACGCCAGGCATACCAGCCTCAAATACTATTAAATTGATAGCTGCCAGCGCTTATTGGATAAGCGTTAGAGGCCAAAAACACCAAAAATTTCGCAAGCAACCGCCCGAAAACCGGCTCAGATCTCGATCTTGGAGCCCAGCTCCACCACGGCATTGCTGGGCAGGTTCAGAAAGCTCGCCGCGCCGCTGGCGTTGTGGTGCATCTGCGCGAACAGCTTCTCGCGCCACGGCGCCATGCCGCTGCCGATGGTGGGGATCACCACGTCGCGCGAGAGGAAGTAGCTGGTCGTCATGGAGTCCAGCTCGCAGCCCCGGCCCCGCATCGACTCCAGCGCCCGGGGCAGGTCCGGGTCGTTCTTGAAGCCGTAGTGCACCACCACTTGCCAGCAATCGCTGCCCAACGGTTCCACCTGCAAGCGCTTCTCGAGCCCGATCCACGGGGTTTCGTGGCTGCGCACGGTCACGAAAAGGTTCTGCTGATGCAGCACCTTGTTGTGCTTGAGGTTGTGCAGCAGCGCATTGGGCACGGAGCCGGGTTCGGCCGTGAGAAAGACCGCCGTTCCGTCTACCCGCGTGGGCGGGCTGATGAACACGGCCGTGAGGAAGTCACGCAGATCGATCGAGTCTTCGCGCAGTTTGTCGTTGAGCAGTTCACGCCCCCGCTTCCACGTCATCATCAGCACGAACAGAATGGTGCCGATCATCAGTGGAAACCAGCCGCCCTCGAACAGCTTGAGCAAATTCGACGTGAAGAACGCCAGGTCGACCAGGAAGAAGAACCCGGTGGCCGCCAGGCACAGCGCCAGCGGATAGCCCCAGCCGTATCGGATGACGAAGAACGTCAGCACGGTGGTGATCAGCATGTCGAGCGTGACCGCGATGCCGTAGGCCGCCGCCAGATTGCTGCTGGAGCGGAACATGACCACCGCCAGCACGATGGCGACGAACAGCCCCCAGTTCACGAACGGCATGTAGATCTGGCCGGTATCGCGCACGCTGGTGTGGTGAATGTTCAGGCGTGGAAGGTAGCCCAGCTGGATGACCTGCTTGGTCACGCTGAAGGCGCCGGTGATGAGTGCCTGCGATGCGATCACCGTGGCCATGGTGGCCAGCACCACCAGCGGGATGAGTGCCCAGTCGGGCGCCATCAGGAAGAACGGATTCTTCACCGCGTCAGGTTCGGCCAGCAGCAGCGCGCCTTGCCCGAAGTAGTTCACCGTCAGCGCCGGCATGGCCACGCTGAACCAGGCCAGGCGGATGGGCTTCTTGCCGAAATGTCCCAGGTCGGCATACAGCGCCTCAGCGCCGGTGACGCACAGCACCACCGCACCCAGAATGATGAAGCTGATGCCGGGGTTGTTCCAGATGAAGCCCAGCGCATGGTGCGGGCTGAGCGCACCCAGAATCTCCGGGTGGCCCACGATGTGCGGCACGCCCAGTGCAGCGATCGAGATGAACCACACCAGCGTGATGGGCCCGAAGTACCGGCCGATGCCGGCGGTGCCTCGCTTTTGCACGGCAAAAAGGCAGAACAGCACCACCAGGGTGAGCGGAATCACCGCTTTGCGGAAGTGTGGCGACACCACTTCCAGCCCTTCGACGGCCGACAGCACCGAGATGGCCGGCGTGATGACACCATCGCCATAGAAGAGGCACGTGCCGAAGATGCCCACGGCCAGCAGCACCGAGCGTAGGCGGGGCTTGTCCTTCACGGCCTGCGAGGCCAGCGCCAGCATGGCGATCAGGCCGCCTTCGCCCTTGTTGTCGGCCCGCAGCACCAACACCACATATTTGAGCGACACGATGACCGTGAGTGTCCAGAACAGGATCGACAGCACGCCATACACGTTGGACGGCGTAAAGGGCACATGGCCCGAGCCGAAGACTTCCTTGACCGCGTACAGGACGCTGGTGCCGATGTCGCCATACACGACGCCGATGGCGCCCAGCGTGAGCGCTGCGAGCGATGATTTGGAACTTTGCACTGTGTAGGCCCGGGCGCGCGCAGCGGAGCAGCCGGGATCCGATTCTTGCGGGATGGCTATTGTGCGCCGGGGCTCTGCGCGCGCAGTCGGCTCTCAGGACTGTCCGACACGGCATGTTGCAGCGCAGCAACTACTGACCGCGGCGGGCTGGCGCAACAGGCCGCGCCTGTGGCATGCGCGATGCAGGCGCCCGATGCGAAGGGCCCGGAAGTCAGTCGTAAACCTCGGCCTCGGGGTCGGTCGCTTCCAGCTCGTAGCTGGCGGCCAGCATGGCCAGGCGCGCCACCACGCCATACATATAGAAGCGGTTGGGTGCGCTGGCGCCCGGGCGAGCGCCGGGTTGCGGCAGATGGGTGCTGTGCTCGAAGGCCAACGGCACGAAGCTGGCGCCGGGGGCGTTCAGGTTCTCATCGTCCCCGCGCTCGGCGTGCATGCGATAGAAGCCGCCCACCACGTACCGATCCATCATGTAGACCACCGGCTCGGCCACCGCCTCGTGCACGCGTTCGCGGGTCAGCACGCCTTCCTGGATGATGACGTCGTGCACGGCCTGGCCGTCCTTGATGACCGCCATCTTGTTGCGCGTCTTGCGGTTGAGCGCATCCAGGTCCTTCACGTCGCGAACCGTCATCACGCCCATGCCATAGGTGCCGTTGTCGGCCTTGACGATGACGAATGGCTTTTCGTTGATGCCGTATTCCTTGTACTTGCGGCGCACCTTGGCCAGTTGCGCATCCACCGCGCTGCGCAGGTTCTCCAGCCCCGGCTCTTCGTTGAAGTCGACGTTGTCGCAGCGGCTGAACAACGGGTTGATGAGCCACGGGTCGATGCCCAGCAGCTTGCCGAAGCGCTTGGATACCTCTTCATAGCTCTGAAAATGCCGGCTCTTGCGGCGCACGCTCCAGCCGGCATGCAGGGGCGGCAGCAAGTATTGCTCGTGCAGGTCTTCCAAAATGCCCGGCGGGCCGGCCGACAGGTCGTTGTTCAGCAAGATGGTGCAGGGGTCGAAGTCCTTGAGCCCCAGTCGGCGCTTGCTGCGGATGACCGGCTCCAGCGTGACGGTCTCGCCGTTGGGCAGCGTCACCACCGTCGGCTTCTTGATCTCCGGGCTGATGGAGCCCACCCGCACGTTCAGGCCCGCCATGTTGAAGATGCGCTGCAGCTGCACCACGTTCGACAGGTAGAACGTGTTGCGCGAGTGGTTCTCCGGAATGATCAGCAGGTTGCGGGCTTCGGGGCAGATCTTCTCGATGGCCGCCATCGCCGCCTGCACCGCCAGCGGCAGCATCTCGGTGGTCAGGTTGTTCCAGCCGCCGGGAAAGAGGTTGGTGTCCACCGGCGCCAGCTTGAAGCCGGCGTTGCGGATGTCCACCGACGTATAGAACGGCGGCGTGTGCTCCATCCATTCCAGGCGAAACCACCGCTCGATGGCAGGCATGGAATCGAGGACGCGTTGTTCAAGCTCGTTGATCGGCCCCGTGAGGGCAGTGATGAGATGCGGAACCATGTGTGCCCTTGGAGGAGGAAGGGAGGACGTACAGCCGAAGAACCCGTTCCCAAGCGTACGTTGACAAAAGATTGTAGGGAGATGGGGTCGCCCGGCGATTCCGCAACCCGTCATTTGCAGTCAGTGCGGCACCCGGCCGTCAGTCCTTTTAGCGCCGCCAGAAGGCTGGCGTCAGCAGCGCCATGAAGCTCAGAATTTCCAGCCGCCCCAGCAGCATCGCCAACGTGCATACCCACAGCTGAAAGTCGGTCAGCACGGCGTAGGACGATGCCGGCCCCAGCTGACCCAGGCCCGGTCCCATGCAATGCACGCTGGCCAGAATGGCCGAAAAGGCGGTGACAGGGTCGAGGTCGGTCAGCAGCAGCACCATGCTGAGCGTGATGACCGTGGCGCCATAGACCAGCATGAACGCCAGCACCGAGAAGATCATGCGCGGGTCCACCACCGCGTCGCCCAGCCGCAAGGGCTGCACCGCACGCGGATGCACGATGCGCGTCATCTCGCGCCGCGCCTGCTTCATCAGGATCAGCATGCGCACCATCTTGATGCCGCCGCCGGTCGAGCCCGCGCTGGTCGCCACGCCCGACAGCAGCAGCATGAACACCGGCGCGAACACCGGCCAGCCCAGGTAGTCGGTGGTGACGAAGCCGGTGGTGGTCGCCACCGAAATGACGTGGAACATGCCGTAGCGCAGCGCGTCCGACAGCGGATAGATGTTCTTGGCCCACAGCAGCACGGAAACCACCAGCCCGCCGCCGATGAGCGCCACCATCGTCGCGCGCATCTCCGCGTCGCGCCAGAAGCCGCGCAGGTGCCGCTTGCGCACGGCGATGAAATACAGCGCGAAGTTACAGCTGGCGAACAGCATGAACACCACGGCGATCGCTTCGAGCAGCGGCGACTTGAAGTGGGCAAAGCTCAGGTCATGCGACGACAGCCCGCCCAGGCTCACCGTGGCGAACATGTGCATCAGCGCGTCTTCGGGCGTCATGCCCGCGCCCCAGTACGCCAGGGCGCAGGCGACGGAGAACAGCACGTATACGCCCCACAGCCCCTTTGCCGTCTCGGTCATGCGCGGGGTGAGCTTGGTGTCCTTTACCGGCCCGGCCGCCTCGGCCTTGAAGAGCTGGGCGCCGCCCACGCCCAGCAGCGGCAGCACTGCCACGGCCAGAATCAAGATGCCCATGCCGCCGATCCACTGCATGAAGGTGCGCCACAGATTGACCGACATCGGCAGGTCATCCAGCTGGGTCATCACCGTGCCGCCGGTGGTCGTCAGGCCCGACACGGCCTCGAAGTAGGCATGCGTGAACGACAGCGGCCTTCCCAGTTGGTGCGTGGTGAACAGCAGCGGCAGCGCGGCAAAGAGCGGCAGCACCACCCACACCAGCGACACCAGCATCACGCCGTGGCGCGGCAACAATTCGCGGCGGTGATGGCTGGTCTGCAGCCAGAGCGCACCGCTCACCGCCCAGGTGATCGCCAGCGACGCGACGTACATCGCCCACAGGCCATCCTTGGCCAACCAGGACGCCGCCAGCGGCACCACCATCGACAGGCCGAACATCGCCAGCAGCACGCTGAGCACGCGCAGAACGGGAAAGAGATCCGCCATGGGATGGGGTGGGTTGTATGGAAGACGGGGGGGGGATCTGCGCGCTGGCCGGCACGTCAAAAGAACGTGGCGCTTACGCGGAACAGCTTTTCCACGTCGCGCACCAGCCGCTTGTGCGGCAGGAAGAACACCACATGGTCGTTGCTCTCGATGACGGTGTGGCTGCGCGGAATGATTACCTCGGGCTCCACGTCCAGTGCCGGCTCCACCCCCCGCGCTTCTGGCAGGCCACGCACGATCAGGCCCATGTGCACCTCGGCCGGCAGGTGGATCTCGCTGACCTTGCGGCCCACCACGCGCGAGCTCTTGCGGTCGCCCCGCGCCACAATCTCCAGCGCCTCGGCCACGCCCCGGCGCAGGCTGTGCACGGCCTGCACGTCGCCACGCCGCACGTACGCCAGAAGCTCGCCCAGCATGGCCTGCGCGGGCGACAGGGCGATGTCGATCTGCGTGCCGTGCATCAGGTCGGCATAGCTACGGCGATTGATCAGCGCCAGCACCCGGCGCGCGCCCATGCGCTTGGCCAGCAGGCTGGCCATGATGTTGTCTTCGTCGTCGTCGGTCAGCGCCAGGAACAGGTCGACCTCTTCGATGCCCTCGTCGCCCAGCAGGTCCTCGTCGGTCGAATCGCCCTGCAGCACCAGGATGTCGGTGGGCAACTCTGCGGCCAGCGCCAGGCAGCGGGCTGGGTCTTCCTCGATGATCTTCACGTTGAAGCCGCCCTGCTGCGACAGCTGCCGCGCCAGGCGCTGGCCCACACGGCCGCCACCAGCCACCATGATGCGGCGCACGGGTCGCGACGGCTGGTCGCCGCGCCGGTGCAGCGCAGCCAGCACCTGCGGAATGTGCTCGCGGGCAGACAGCACGAACACCTCGTCGCCCGGCTCTACACGCGTTGCGCCGTCGCACGGAATGAAGCGGTCGGGCTCTTCGGGAAAGCGCCGGTAGATCGCGACGATGCGCATGGCGACTTCGGGCGCAGTCTCGCGCATGGTGGCGATCTTCATTCCCACCATGGCGGCACCCAGCCGCGCGCGCACCGACACCAGGCAGGCCCGCCCGCCTGCAAACTGGCGCACCTGAAGCGCCTCGGGAAACTCCACCAATTTGCCGATGTAGCGGGTCAGCGACTCTTCGGGGCAAATGATCCTGTCCACACCGAAGCCGTCCTTGCCCAGCAACAGGCTTCCCTGTTCGGTATCAAAGCCGGAAGAGCGCACCCGCGCGATGCGCGTAGGCACACTGAACATCAGCTGCGCCACCTTGCAGCACACCAGATTGGTCTCGTCCTGCGCCGCGCAGGCGATCAACAGGTCGGTGTCGCGCGCGCCGGCCTCGGCCAGCACGGCCGGGTCGATGCCGTTGCCGACCACGCCCCGCAGGTCGAAGCGCGCCTCCAGGTCCCGCAAGCGCTCCGCGTCGGTGTCGATGACGGTGATGTCGTTCTGCTCGGACACCAGGCTCTCGGCCACGCTGTAGCCCACGCGGCCCGCGCCCAAAATAATGATCTTCATGACGGTGGTCCGCAGCCTCAGCTGCGGACTTCGCCTTCGCCCAGCACCACCCACTTGAGCGAAGTGAGCCCTTCGATGCCCACCGGCCCGCGCGCGTGGAACTTGTCCGTGCTGATGCCGATTTCAGCCCCCAGGCCGTACTCGAAGCCATCGGCAAAACGCGTGCTGGCGTTCACGATCACGCTGGCGGAATCCACCTCGCGCAGGAACTGCTGGGCATGCACGTGGTCGCGCGTCAGGATGGCGTCGGTGTGGTGGCTGCTGTAGCGGTTGATGTGGGCAATGGCCTCATCCACGCCGTCCACCACCTTGATGCTGATGATGGGCGCGAGGTATTCCTCGCTCCAGTCCTGCTCGGTGGCAGGCACCAGCTTGGCGCCGGGCACGGTGGCCAGCAGCGCCAGCGATTCAGGGCAGCCGCGCATTTCCACATCCTTGGCGGCATAGACGGTGCCGATCTGCGGCAGAAACTGCGCCGCCACGCCGCGCGCCACCAGCAAGCCCTCGCTGGCGTTGCATGGGCTGTACTTGTTCGTCTTGGCGTTGTCGGCCACCTTCACGGCCATGGCCATGTCGCAGGGGTCGTCCACATAGGTGTGGCAGTTGCCGTCCAGATGCTTGATGACCGGCACCTTGGCATCGCGGCTGATGCGCTCGATCAGGCCCTTGCCGCCGCGAGGGATGATCACGTCCACATACGCGGGCATGGCGATCAGCTGGCCGACGGCCTCGCGGTCGGTGGTCTGCACCAGTTGCACGGCGTCTTCGGGCAGGCCGGCTTCGGCCAGCGCGCGCTGCACCAGTTGGGCCAGCGCCTTGTTGGAATCGATGGCCTCGGAGCCGCCGCGCAAGATGCACGCGTTGCCGCTCTTGATGCTCAGGCTGGCGGCCTCAATGGTGACGTTCGGGCGGCTCTCGTAGATCATGCCGAACACGCCAATTGGCACGCGCATCTGCCCCACGCGAATGCCGCTGGGCTGCTGCTTCAGGCCGGAAATCTCGCCAATGATGTCCGGCATGGCCGCCAGTTGCTCGCAGCCCAGGGCGCAGGTCTCCAGAACCTGGGGGCTGAGTTTCAAGCGGTCCACCATAGGTTCGGCCAGGCCGGCGGCGCGGGCGCGTTCCAGGTCGCGGGCGTTGTCTGCCTGCAGGTCGCCAACGCTTTCGCGCAACAGGCGGGCCAGCGCCAGCAATGCTCTGTTTTTGATAGCTGCCGGCGCCCGTGCCATAAGCGCAGAGGCCGTTTTTGCCTGTAAACCGAGGGTCTGGGTGTATTCAGCGATGTTGAGCGCGTTCATGGGCGTGATTTTGACGCACTCGGCGCCAGCGCGTATCAACCGTCCATTCCCACTCGCTCGACCTGCCCTGCAGGTGGCTGCGCAAGGCGCCGCGCAACCACCCGAATCGGTCAGAAACCGATCAGCCGACGTGTTGGGCCAGGAAGGCCAGCGTGCGTTCGCGCGCCGCAGTGGCCGAGGCCTCGTCGTAGGAGCCGCGCTGGTCGCAGTTGAAGCCGTGGTCGGCGTCGTAGACGTGGATTTCCACCTCCGGATGCGCGCGGCTCAGGGCCTGCACGCCATCCAGCGGAATGAAATGGTCGCGGCGGCCGAAATGCGCTAGCACCGGGCAGGCTGGCGTGCGCGCCGCCTCTTCGTCCTGGGTCATGCCGCCGCCGTAGTAGCAGATGGCAGCGGACAAGCCCTTCAATTCGCACGCGGCGCGCCAGGTCAGCAGGCCGCCCCAGCAGAAACCCACGATGCCCACCTTGCCGCCGCCCAGTTGCGCGGCATGATCGATGGCCGCCTGAATGTCCGGCAGCACGCCGGCGCCGGGCAGCGCTTCGACTTGCGTCTTCAGTGCCATGCCGGCTTGCATGTCCTCGCCGGTGTAACCCAGCTCCACGCCGGGCGCCACGCGTTCGAACGTGGCTGGGGCCACCGCGGCATAGCCCCGTGCGGCCAGGCGGTCAGCCACGCTGCGGATGTGCGAGTTGACGCCAAAAATCTCCTGCAGCACCACCACGGCGCCGCGCACGGGGCCTTCGGGCTGCGCGACCCAGGCGGGTACGGTGAAACCGTCGGCGGAAGTGAGATCGACAAAACTGCCCATATGCATGCTCCTCGTGGTGGAAAGTTCAAGACAACTGCGGATCATCTGCGGCATCGGCCCGTGGGACTGCCGGACGGCGCGCCGCAGTGCTGTAATGCCGCACATTCTTGCAGGAGACAGCATATGGACAAAGTGGCCTTGATCACTGGCGGCAGCCGCGGCATCGGCGCGGCCACGGCAGTGCTGGCCGCCCGCCAGGGCTGGGCGGTGGCAGTGAACTACGCCCGCCAGGCCGGCGCGGCCGACGCCGTGGTGCGGCAGATCACCGAGGCCGGGGGCCAAGCCATTGCCGTGCAGGGCGACGTGGCCGTAGAAGCCGACGTGGTGGCGATGTTCCAAGCCGTGGATACGCGGCTCGGGCAACTGACCGCGCTGGTCAACAACGCTGGCGTTGTCGATGTGCCGGCCCGCGTGGACGTCATGGACGGCGCGCGCCTGCGCCGCATGTTCGACGTCAACGTGCTGGGCAGCTTCTACTGCGCCCGCGAGGCCGTGCGCCGCATGAGCACGCAGCACGGCGGCGCGGGAGGCAGCATCGTGAACGTGTCCAGCGCCGCAGCGCGACTGGGCGCGGCGGGCCAATACGTGGACTACGCCGCAGCCAAGGGCGCCATCGACGTGCTGACGCTCGGCCTGGCGCGCGAGGTGGCGGCCGAGGGCATTCGCGTGAACGCCGTGCGCCCCGGCCTGATCGACACCGACATTCATGCCAGCGGCGGCCTGCCCGACCGTGTGCGCGACCTGGCGCACCTGGTGCCGATGGGGCGCGGCGGCACGGCCGAGGAAGTCGCCGAGGGCATCGTGTGGCTGATGGGCGATGCGTCGCCCTACACCACCATGACACTCATGGAAATCTCCGGAGGACGCTGATGGAATCGCTCAAACCCCTGATTGCGCTGCTGGCCATCGTCAACCCGCTGGCCATCGTGCCGTTCTTCATCCACTACACGGCGGGCTTTTCCTCGGCCGAGCGGCGCCGCACCATCCAGGTGGCTTCGTTCAGCGCGTTCTGCGTCATTGCCGCGTGTGCGCTGCTGGGCCTGCAGATCCTGGCGTTCTTCAATATCTCGCTGCAGAGCTTTCAGGTGGGCGGCGGCATGCTGCTGCTCATCAGCGCCTTGAACATGCTGAACGCGCAGCCCGCCGAAGCGAAACCGATGACCAACGAGCTGGAAGAAGGCGCCGAGAAAGCCGCGCAGGGCGACAGCATCGCCGTGGTGCCGCTGACCATTCCGCTCTTGACCGGGCCGGCCAGCATGTCCACCGTGGTGATCTACGCCGACCGCGCGCAGACCTTCTGGCAGCACGCGGCGCTGGTGGGCTACGGCGTGGTCATCGCGATTGCCACGGCGCTGTGCTTTGCGCTGGCCGACCCCATCGCCCGCGTGCTGGGCAAGACCGGCATCAACGTGATGACCCGGCTGATGGGCCTGATCCTCGCGGCGCTGGCCGTCGAGGTGATGGCCGACGGCCTGGGCAAGCTCTTTCCCGTGCTGGTCGCGCGCTGAACGGGCGGGCCCGCCGATGTCTGCGCGCATTCTGCTGGTCGAGGACGACCCGGCCATCGCACGCACGGTGGCCTATGCGCTGGAGCGCGAGGGCCTGGCCACCCTGCACAGCCTGTTGCTGCGCGACGCGCGCTCGCAATTACGAGATTCGCGCACCGCGCCATTCGACCTGGTGGTGCTGGACGTGGGCCTGCCCGACGGCAACGGGCTGGACTTGCTGCGCGAGCTGCGCCTGGTCGGCCAGGCCACGCCTGTGCTGGTGCTGAGCGCGCAGGGCGAAGAGATCGACCGCGTGCTGGGCCTGGAGCTGGGAGCCGACGACTACCTGCCCAAGCCTTTCAGCCCGCGCGAGCTGGCAGCGCGGGTCAAGGCGCTGCTGCGGCGCTCCGGCGCCACCGCCGCTGCGCCGGCTCCTGCCAGCCCCTTTCAAGACGACGCCGCCGGCCAGCGCATTTACCTGCACGGCCGCGCGCTGGCGCTGACGCGGCGCGAATACCGCCTGCTGTCCGCCCTGCTGGCAGGCGCCGGCCGCATCCATTCGCGCGACGCGCTGCTGGCCGCCGCCTGGGGCGACGACAGCGACAGCACCGACCGCACGGTCGACACGCACATCAAGACCCTGCGCGCCAAGCTGCGCGAGGCCGACCCGGCGCGCGAATACATCAGCACGCACCGGGGCATGGGCTACAGCCTGGACGGCTGAGCGAGCGCGGTATATGAGTCAAATCGGCCTCCAACGCTTGATATATAAGCGCTGACAGCTATATTTTTAATAGCACTCACCACAATACCCACCTGAACCCATGCGCCTCGGCATCCGCCTGCTGTTCGCCTTCTTCCTCATCAACGGCATCGCCGCGTTCTTCGTGCTGCGCGTGTTCACGGCCGAGATCAAGCCCAGCGTGCGCGAGGTGATGGAAGACATGATGGTGGACACCGCCAACATCCTGGCCGAGCTGGCGAGCGACGACCTGGCCGCCGGGCGGCTGCGCGCCGACGCTCCTGATGCGCCCGACAGCGCCTTCGCCCGGCACGTGCGCAGCTACGCCAGCCGGCCCATCGACGCGTCCATCTGGGGCCTGTCAAAGCAGACGCTCGACTTCCGCATCTACGTGACCGACGCCACGGGCCGCGTCGTCTTCGACAGCGAGCGCAAAGCCCTGGGCGAAGACTATTCGCAGTGGCGCGACGTGGCCCGCACGCTGCGCGGCGAATACGGCGCCCGCGCCAGCCGCGACGTATCGGGCGACGACACCAGCGGCGTGATGTATGTGGCCGCGCCCATTCAGGTGGGCGGCCGCATCGCCGGCGTGCTGACCGTGGCCAAACCCACGCGTGCCGTGCAGCGCTTCATCGACCGGGCCGAGAACAAGGTGCTGCGTGGCGGCGTGCTGCTGCTGGTGCTGTCGGCGCTGGTCGGCGTGGCCGTCACGGTGTGGACGGTGTGGCACGTGCGCCGCCTGCGCGACTACGCCCTGAGCGTGCAGGCGCCGGGCGACTTCGCAGCGCCGCCGCCGCCCGTGCCTCAGGTACCCGGCGAGCTGGGCGACCTGGCACGCGCCATGGACCGCATGCGCGAGCGGCTGCAGGGCCACGACTACATCGAAGGCTACGTGCGCGCCCTCACGCACGAGTTGAAGAGCCCGGTGGCCGCCATCCGCGGCGCGGGCGAGCTGCTGCAGGACGATCTGCCCCCGCACGACCGCGCGCAGTTCGCCGCCCAAGTCGTCGAGCAGAGCGAGCGGCTGCAGCGCCTCATCGACCGCCTGCTCGAACTAAGCAAGCTGGAGCAGCGCCAGCACGCCGAAGCCGCCGCGCCGGTCGCCCTGCGCGACTGCGCCGAACGCGCCGTGCAGCAAAGCGCCGCCCGCGCCCGCCAGCGCGGCATCGCACTGGAGCTGAGCGGCGACGGCGCCAGCGGCCCGTGGGAGGCGGAGCTGGTCACGCTGGCCATCGGCAACCTGATCGACAACGCCATCGACTTCTCGCCCGAAGGCGGCACGGTGCGCGTGCAGCTCGACGGCCGCGCGATCACCGTGCAGGACAACGGCCCCGGCGTGCCCGACTACGCCCTGCCGCGCCTGGGCGAGCGCTTTTTCACCACGGCACGGCCGGATGGCTCGCGCAGCGGCTCCGGGCTGGGCCTGGCCATCGTGCGGCGCGTGATGGCGCTGCATGGGGGCAGTCTGGGCATTGAAAATATCCACCCAGGAACACGAGCAAAACTGCTTTTCCCATCGCCATAAAATCAGTGTGAACTAGTAGGCCGATGCAGCTGCAACTGTATTGGAGTCACCCTTATTTGCGCATTTCTTCCCAAATACCCTTTGCATCCACGCTCTTGCGATACGCGTATTTCATGGCGCCTTGAGTCGCCGTGCGTACCTTGACAACACCTTCTCCCAACGCAGGCCGAACGGACTTGACCATTTGCCCCGCTTCTTGCTGAGCTTTTTGAATTGCAGGCTTGAACCGCCGCAAGAACTCTTCAGTCGCTGCATGAATCTGAGCAACCTGCTCTGGGTGATTCTTTGACGCGCACAGCAGTTCCAGCGCGACAACAGCTCCTCCCACCAGCAGACTGACTGCCACTACTGTCGGCGCAGCCGCCACTGCAGAAGCGGTAGCGCCCAGCGTCCCGGCTACGTACCCTGATGAGCCCGTGAGAATCAACGCGCCACTGCTATGAGGTACGACCGTCAAACCTGTGGCGGCTGCTACTGCTGCCGTTGTCGCACCCGACCCGCCAGCTGATGCAGACACCGCAGCGACAAGACGACTTTGACTGGGCGCGTAAGTGCAGACGACCTCCGCAGTCTTGCCCGTTGCGTGGACACTGCCAACACCAGCTATTGCACCGATTCCAAGCACGACACCCAAAGTAAGAGAAAACGTTGTGCTCGGCACTCTCGCAGCCGTAGGCCTGGATCTCATGATGACTCCTCGTTGGGGGCCGACATTCTCCCATCCGGGGCTAAGAATGCACGCAAGCACGTAGCACTTCACCCTCGCTTCACAAACTTCATTCCCTGCTCACCGGGAGCCAGAACACTGCCTCTCCATGAACCACTCATGGAGGACCAGTCTCTTGAAACACCCCATCTTCACCAAGATCGCCGCACTGGCAGTCATCACCGCGCTGCTGCTTTTCGGCCTCGGCCTGATCGAAGACGTCGTGCGCGACCGGCAGCGATACCGCAGCGAAGCCACCCGCAGCGTGGCGCAAAGCCTGGCCGGGCCGCAGACCTTGCTGGGGCCGTTCATGCACAGCGCCTGCGTGGAAAGCTGGGACGAGACCGTGGGCACGGGGGCGGACCGGCGTAGCGTGGAGCGGCGGCGCGAGTTCCGTCTGACCGCCATGCCCGAGCAGTTGCAGATGCGCACGGCGGCGGTGATGGAAGAGCGCGCTCGCGGCCTGCACAAGGTCAACGCCTTCACGCTCAAGGCGCACCTGACGGCGCAATGGGCCGACCTGTCGAGCCTGCGGCCGCAAGCGACCGTGAAAGGCTCGCGCATGCAGTGCGGCGCCCCGATCCTGATGGTGGCCGTGGGCGATGCGCGCGGCATCCGCACCGCGCAGCTGCAGGTGGGCGATCAATCGCTGGCGCTCAAGCCCGGCACCTTCCACCCCACCTACGCGCGCGGGCTGCATGCTCAATTGCCGCAAGCGCTGGTCCACCAGCCCGGTGCCGTCAGCGCCAACCTCGACCTGGAACTGGTCGGCACAGAGCTGCTGGCCATCGTGCCGCTGGGAAGCACCACCGACGTGCAGATGCAGAGCAGCTGGCCGCACCCTTCCTTCTCCGGGCGTTTTCTGCCGTCCGAACGCGAATGGAGCGCTGACGGCTTCACTGCGCGCTGGCGGCTGTCGTCATTGGCATCCACGGCGCAGCAGGACGTGATCGCCGGGCGCCGCATCTGCGACCCCGGCTGGACTGATCCCGCCTTGCAAGACAGTGAAGACGGTGATCGCACGGAAGCCGCCACAAACCCGGCGCGCGGCTGCACCGACAGTTTCAGCGTGGCCTTCGTCGACCCGGTGAATCCATATTCCCTGTCCGACCGCGCCACCAAGTACGGCGTGCTGTTCATCGCGCTCACGTTCGTGGCGGTGGCTTTGTTTGAATTGATGAAGAAGCTGCGCGTGCACCCGGTGCAATACCTGCTGGTGGGCACCGCGCTGTGCAGCTTCTTTCTGCTGCTGGTCAGCCTGTCGGAGCATCTGCCGTTCGGTGTCTCGTATGCGGCGGCCGCCGGCGCCTGCGTGCTGCTGCTGGGCTACTACGCCAGCCACATGCTGGGCGGGGCGCTGCGCGGCGTGCCGTTCGGCGCGGGCATTGCCTTGCTCTACGGCCTACTGTATGTGCTGCTGCAGCTGGAACAGACCGCGCTGGCCGTGGGCTCCATCGCACTCTTTGTGGTGTTGGGCGCGGTGATGGTGCTCACCCGCAAGGTCAACTGGTATGGCACGGCTCGGCCAGAGGGCGCCGCCCACGCTGCACCCCGGGAGGCCGAATGAACCGCGCCCAGCCGAGCGGTCCTGCGCTGCCGTATGCCGAGGCGCAGCGAGTGCAGCGCTATCACGACCGCTTGCTGAACGCCCTGGCGGCGCAGGACCGTGCAGCGCTGCGCAGCGTGAAACAGGAAGTTTTGCAAGCCGCCTACGCCCCGGCCGTGGGCGGCGGCATGCCGGTGTCGCTGCGCCGCGCGCTACGGCTATTGGCGTGGCGCATGGCGGGCATGCGCCTGCCGCGAAGCCGTATGGGTTGACGAGATATAGCCAGTGTCAGGCAGGTGCCGCCTCATCCACCAACGCCGTGGCCGGCACTTCTGAACGATGACCACGCCCGTCCTCGTCACCGCCGGAACATGCGCTGCCGCAGCCTTCGATCAAGGCGGCAGGCAATTCTGCCGGCGCAGCGACTTGGCCGGTGACAGGGTCGAACCCCACGCGCCGCAAGTGCAGCGCCAGTGCGGCATCCATGCTCTGCGTGTGCTGCGGAAACCACACGGCCAGCTCCGACGCCATGCCGCGCAGCACCTGCAACTCGCCGTGCTTCTCCGCCCGCTCGGTGCCTTCGCCCAGCACCTGCAGGATCACGCGATGCTGCATCGAGTGGCAGTTGCTGGATGCAAACCGGGTGGACTGCATCCACCGGTCTTCCTGCCCGAAGTGCTCTACCGTGTGGTGCACCAGCGCATGCCAGGCAGGCAGCAGCGCCGCATCATCGGCCGCCTGCACCGCCGCCAGCAGTTCGACGAATTCCTGGTGGGTGGTGTCCATCAGCGGCAGATCCAGCGCCAGCCCCAGCGACCATTCCAATTGCGCCATCTTTATGACCCGTCCTTTCAACGCCCACCGAATGGCCGGGCTCAGCGGGCAGCTTAGGGATCGATGGCGAAGGCGGCATTGATTCAGCTCAGCAAATCCAAAGTCGTCTCACCAACGAAAAAAGGCCCTGCAACCGCAGGGCCTCACAGTGGGATAACGCAGGCCGTCTCTTCAGATGCCGGTGCTCCCCGCTTTGTTTTTGTACTCAGTAACGCAGTTGCCTGGGGCGACAGCGAATTACTGGCCGTACATGCGCTTGGCGTCAGCCACGCACTTGTTCTGAGCGTCGCCGCTCATCGTGTCGCAACGTTCCTTGGCAGCCTTGTACTGGGCTTCGCGCTTTTCAGCGGTGGCTTCTTGCTTCACTTCAGCGACGTTGGCGTCCTTCTTGGCAGCGGTGTCGGCTGGCTTGGCCTGGGCGCGGGCCACCTTGGCGTTTTCCTTGGCGGTCACGTGGGCTGCCTTGGCGTCCTTTTGGCAGACGTTCTTGGCGTCGCCGCTCATGTCATCGCACTTTTCTTTGGCGACTTCGTAGTCGGCATCGGCGCGGGTTTCAGCCACTTTGTAGGTGTTCTTGTCGCTGGGCTTGTATTGCGCTTCCAGCTCGGCCTTGGCCACGTTCTCAACGCCCTTGGCTTCCTTCTGGCAGATGTCCTTGGCGTTGGCGGTCAGCGCATCGCACTTGGCCTTGTTGGCCTTGTACGTGGCGGATATCTGGTCCTTGGCGGTCTTGTGTTCGGCGCTGGTCATGGCCATGGCGGACGTGGCCAGCATGGTGGCAGCAACGATGGCAATGAGGTTACGGGTATGTTTCATTGAATTTCTCCTCGGGTCAAAAAGGGGTTCTGCTGCCCTTGTGCGGTGTCGATGACGACCACCCGACGCGGGCCTTGTTGTTTGTTTGTTGGATTCGATGCAGGCCAGGCCCGCGGGCCTGGCAGAGACTGCTTTTTAGCGGTCGTAGCGGAAGTCCGGGTTACGGCCTTCCCACGACTTCAGTTCGGTTTCAGCCGCGTCTTTGGCCAGGCCGTGGCGCTCTTGCAGCTTGCCCAGAAGCTGGTCACGCTTGCCGGCGGCGACATCGAGGTCGTCATCGGTCAGCTTGCCCCATTGCTCCTTGATCTTGCCGGTGAACTGCTTCCAGTTGCCCTTGACGGTGTCTTCGTTCATGGCGATCTCCTTTGCGTTGTTGTCGCTTCAGCCCGCCGCTCCGATATGGAGAGAAACCGTGCTGTGTGCGATGGAACGAACTGTAAAAGCGCCTTGTGGGCCAGGGCGTAGGTGCCATGACGCAGCCCGCGTCAGCCCAAGCCTACGAACCGCGCGCCCACAAAAAAGGCGTGCCTCAGGCACGCCTTGCGATTGAATGACACCGCCGCTCAGTGCGACAGATGCAGCCCGCATTCGCGGTTGTCTTCGCCCTTGGTCGGGTCCACGTAATCGAAGTTGTTGGGCAGGCCATGCGCCTGCAGGTATTCGTACAGTTCTTTGGACGACCAGTGCAGCAGCGGTGCCACCTTGATGAGTCCGTCCGGGTTGATGCTCACAGGCTCCATCTGCGCGCGCACGGCCGTATCGGTGGCGCGCAAGGCCGTGAACCACACCTGTGGCGCCGTCTCGCGCAGCGCGCGGGCAAAGGGCTCCAGCTTCACTTCTTCGGTGAACGCCGCGTGGCGCGGGTCGTCCAGCGCGGGCACGGGGCCGTCCACAGCCTCGCGGTGCGCGCGCGAGCGGCGGGGCAGGTAGATGCTCAGGTTCAGCCCCAGCTGCTTGGCCACCTCGTCGGCAAAGCGGTAGGTGGCCTCGGTGTTGTGGCCGTTGTCCATCCACACCACGGGCACGTCGGGTTGCGCGCGGGTGACCATGTGCAGGATCACCGCTTCGAACGGACGGAAGTTGGTGGTGACGATGGCAGGCCGCCCCAGACCGATGGCCCAGTCGACCAGGCCTTGCGCGTTGCGGCCGAGTTCGGCGTTGATGTGTGCGAGATCGATGCTCATGAAACCCTCCGGATCCGTGGTGTTCGCGGCTGGCCTCGGTGGCCAGTGAAAAGAGGCCGATTGTGCCCGCCGCACCCGACCCTTGCCTGCGCCACACCATTCAATCAATAAGAATAATTCCCATTCTCTTTATAATGCGCCACCATGCCGCCCACCGACACCACGCTGTTGCCGCCGCCATCGCCCGAGCCCCTGCTGGCCGTGCTGGTGCAGCACTACGACGAGCTGGTCGCGTCGCTGCGCCGACGCTTCGGCGACGAGTGCCAGCCGCGCGAGATCGTCAACGACCTGTGCGTTCGGCTGCTGGAGCGCCCCGTGCCGCAGACCATCGGCAACCCGCTGGCGTTTTTGCGCTGCGTTGCACGCGATTTGGCCATTGACCGGTATCGCACCCAGGCGCGCCGTCCTGAAACCGCCATCAACGGCCTGGAGCTGGAGTGGCACGCGCCCGCCGCCGCGCCCCGGCTGTCGCCGCCCGAGCTGGCCGTGGCCGCCGGCCAGCGCCAGCGCGCGCTGCTGGCCGCCATCGAAGGCCTGCCGCAGGCCAGCCGCGAGGCCTTCATCCTGACCAAGCTCTACGGCATGCCGCAGGACGAGGCCGCGCGACGCCTGGGCATTTCGCGCGGCATGGTCGCGCGCCACCTGGCCCGGGCCTTGCGCGACGTGGCGCCGGTGCTGGTGGCAGACCATGCCGGCTGAAGCGCAGGGCGCCGAGCCGGCCCCCACACCGGCCCGCAGCGGCCGCAGCGCGCACCTGCCCATCGACGACGCCCTGGCGCCCTTTGCCGACCTGCTGCGCCAGCACCTGCCCACGCCCGAAGAGATCGAGCAGGCTGCCGCGCACCGCCGGCACGCCCGCACGGGCCTGCACGGCGCCGGCGCAGCCACGCTCACCTCCGTCGCGCTGGTGGCGGTTGCCGCGCTGCTTTGGGCCGATCCGGCACTGCAGCGCCAATCGCTGGCCACCGCCGTGGGCGAGCGCAGCACCGTGGTGCTGGCCGACGGCAGCGAGCTGCGGCTGAACACCGCGTCGCGCGTGGAAGTGGCGCAGCACCTGCGCTCGCGCCGGCTCACGCTGACCGCCGGCGAGGCCGCCTTCACCGTGGCCCACACGCCTTGGCATGCCGCCCTGCCCTGGCTGGAGCGGCCCTTCACCGTGGCGGCGGGCAATGTGGTGGTGCAGGACATCGGCACCGTGTTCACCGTGCGCCGCGAGACGCCCGCTGCAGGCAGCGATGCCCACAGCAACGGCAACGGCGGCACCACCGTCACCGTGCTGCAAGGCCAAGTGCGCGTGCATTCCGCCGCCGGCAACGCTGCGCCGGTCGACCTGTCGGCCGGTCAGAGCCTGCGCGCCGGCAGTGATCCGACCCGCTGGCCCGCGCCACAATTGGTGAACCCGCTCACCGTAGGCGCCTGGCGCGAGGGCCGGCTGGTGCTGGACGCCACCCCGCTGGCCAACGCCGTGGCCGAGATGCAGCGCCACCGGCGCGCCCCTATCGTGCTGGCCGACTCCGGCGCCGGCGCGCTGCGCATTTCGGGCCAGTTCGACCTGGACCGGCTCGACCAGCTCATCGACCTGCTGCCGCGCCTGGCGCCGGTGCGCGTCGACCACCGGCCGGATGGCGGCGTGGAGATCGCCAGCCGCTATGCACATCAAAAACCATAGCTGCTTGCGCTTGATGGGCGGGCGCTGGAGGCCAATTTGGCTTAAAAAACGGCTCCAAACCCAGCAGCTACCGTTTTTTCTACGGCACAGGGTGTACAAACCTGCCGCGCCACGCGGCTAGCAGTAAGGCCCGCCGCGCGCACCGTGCAGCGCCGGGTCACTTCATCCTTCCCGCAGCCCTTTTCCATCCTGTCCACCGCCATGTCCACCGCCCTCTTTAGCCGGCCGCGCCGCGCCGCCACCCTCAGCGCCTTTGTCGCCGCGCTGTACCTCGCCTGCGCCTCCGCATCGGCCCAAACGCCCGTGTCCGTCAACCTGCCGGCCCAACCGCTGGCGCAGTCGCTGGGTGCGCTCGCGCGCCAGAGTGGCGTGCAGATTCTGTTCGTGGCCGACGTGGCGCAGGGCGTGCAGGCGCCTGCGGTGCAGGGCACGCTCGACGTGCAGAGCGCGCTGCAGCGCCTGGTGGCGGGCAGCGGGCTGGTGGTGCGCGCGCAGGACGAGCGCACCTTCACCATCGAGCGCGCCGTGGAGGCGGGCAACGCTGGCGCTGCGACCACGGGTGCCGGCAGCACGATGCGCGAGGTGCGCGTGCAGGCCGCGCGCGGCGCCGAAGACACGGCCTACTACGCGCCCTCTTCGGCCAGCGGCACCAAGACCGAGGCCCCGCTGCGCGATGTGCCGCAGACCATCAACGTGATTCCGCAGCAGGTGCTGCGCGACCAGGCCGCCACGTCGCTGCAGGACACGCTGCGCAACGTGGCCGGCGTGGGCCTGTCGCACGGCGACGGGCAGCGCGACCAGGTCAGCATTCGCGGCTTCACCAGCATCGGCGACCAGTTCGTCGACGGCTTTCGGGACGACGCGCTGTACTTTCGCGACCTCTCCAACATCGAGCGCGTGGAAGTGGTCAAGGGCCCGGCCGCCGTGCTGTACGGGCGGGGCTCTTCAGGCGGGCTGGTCAACCGCGTGACCAAGAAGCCCGGCACCGACGTGTCGGACGTGGCCGTCAGCCTGGGCAGCTGGGCCGACAAGCGCGCCGAGTTCGACGTGGGCCGCGCGCCCGCCGGCAGCGACTGGTCGTGGCGGGTGACGGGCGCGGCCGAAGACGCCAACAGCTACCGCAGCCAGCAATTCTTGAAGCGCCAGACGGTGTCGCCGTCGGTACTGTGGAAGCCCGGCACCGACACCTCGCTCATGCTGCAGGCCGAATGGCTGCGCGATGAGCGCGTGACCGACTTCGGCATTCCCGCCCTGCGCGGGCGGCCGGTGAACGTGAACCCGCGCACCTATTTCGGCTCGGCCAACGCGCGCGATGCGGACACGTCCGAATCCACCGTGGGTTCGTTCACCGCCACCTTCAACCACCGCTTTTCCGACAGCCTGCGCGTGCGCAACGCGCTGCGCTACTACCACTACGAACTCGACCGCCAGAACACGCTGCCCGCCGGCACCACCAACGACGCGGCGGGCACCGTGGCGCTCACGCGCTCGGGCGTGGACCGCTTCGAGCACGGCGTGTTCAACCAGACCGAGCTGATCCAGAACCTGCGCACCGGCAGCGTGGCGCACGAGCTGCTCTACGGCCTGGAGCTGGGCCAGCAGAACAAGGACGCGCTGACCTATACCGGCGGCACGGTCGCCACCGTCAATGTGCTGAACCCGGTGCTGCCGGTGGTGCCGCTCAACGGCGGCGGTGCGCTGACGGCCAGCGCCCTGAACCGCTACGACACGCGCGCGCTCTACGTGCAGGACCAGATCACCTTCACGCCGCAGTGGAAGCTGCTGGCCGGCCTGCGCTACGACCGCTTCGGGCAGGACACCGACAACCGGCTGGCGGGCCAGGCCGACTTCGGCCGCACCGACAGCACCTGGAGCCCGCGCCTGGGGCTGGTGTGGCAGCCGGACAGCGTGCAGTCGTACTACGTGTCGGTCAGCCGGTCGTACCAGCCGTCGGCCGAGATGTTCGCGCTGTCGGCCACCAACGCCGCCATCGAGCCCGAGCAGACGACCAACTACGAAGTGGGCACCAAGTGGGAGCTGCTGGACGGCCGCGCCACGGCCACGGCGTCGCTCTTTCAGCTCGAGCGCACCGACATCAAGACCACCGACCCCACGCAGCCCACGCGCCTGATCCCCATCGGCACGCAGCGCACGCGCGGGCTTGAGCTGTCGCTGGCCGGCGAGTTGCGCGCCGGCACTCAGGCCACCGTGAGCTACGCCTATCTGGATGCGCGCGTGGTGCGCTCCAACACCACCGACGCCGGCCAGCCGGTGCAGGGCAAGCGCGCCACCATCACGCCGCGCAACGCGCTCTCGGCCTGGATCACCCAGGCGCTGGGTGATGCCTGGAGCGTGGGCGGCGGCGTGAGCTACGTGGGCGCGCGCTTCGCCAACCCAGGCAACACCGTCACGCTGCCGGGCTACACGGTGGTGGACGCCATGGCGCAGTACCGCATCGGCAAGAGCACCACCGTGCAGCTGAACCTGCGCAACCTGTTCGACCGCCAGTACATCGTGTCGGCCCACGGCAGCAGCCCCAACCTGAACCTGCCGGGCGCGCCGCGCAACGCGACGGTGACGCTGCGGCACAGTTTCTGATCGCTTGAATGGGTTGAAGCGGCAGGAACGGCAAGGGGCGCTCATGGCGCCCCTTTTTCGTTGTCTTGAGCCTTGCGGCGTCGCGCTCAGCGGCCCAGTTGCTCCAGCCACTGTTCCAGCTCGACGGCGGCCTGCGTCGTGGCGTCGGCCAGCGCGCGCGTGCCGCCGACCGCATCGGCCGTGGCAGCGGGGCGCTGAACGGTGAACACGCGCTGGGCGATGAGCTTTTCGCCGGCGGTGGTGGATTCGCCGATCGAGGCACGCAGCCGCACCAGGCCGCCGCTGGTGCCTGGCGCGGTGAAGACATGGCTGAACTCTTCCAGCTGCACGCGCACCACCGTGGGGGGGCGGCCGTTGTCCAGCAGTTGGGCGATGCCTTCTTCACCCAGCAGCACGGCGCGGCGCTGGCCCATCTGGTCGCGCAGGGCCTGCTGCACGAGCTGGGCGGGTGGCTGGCTCCAGCGGGCCTGGCCGTAAGGGCGCAGCTGCTGCGCGTTGGCGTAGGCCAGGCGGTAAAGCACGGCGGTGCTGCCTTCGGGAACGCCGGTGGTGCTGACTTCGGCGAGCGCGACGGGCGCGAGCGCCGCGGTGCTGGCGCTGCCGGCCGGTGCCGTAACGGCCTGCGCGGGTGGGCTGGCCTGGACGCCGGCCAGGCCGGGGCCGAAGTCGTAGACCTCCGCCCGGGTGGGCGGTGTGGGCAGCACCGAGCAGCCTGCCAGAGCAGCTGCAAAACACAAGCCAAACAGGGCTCTAGCGCTTGATCCACCAGGGCTTGCAGCTATTGTTTTAATAGTAAACATGCCGATTTCCTTCGTAAGACGTGTTCGGTGGCGACGGGCGCTCAAGGTGCGGGGGCCGTGCGCTGGGGCGGCGTGAAGCCGGGCTCGCCGGGGCCGGCGGACGCGCTGCCGTTGCCGTAGATGAGCGACTGCGGGTTATCGCTGATGCCACTGGCGGTGCGGCCCAGGCGGCGGGCGGCGCGGGCGGCTTCATCGGCGGCGTTGTTCAGGCGCGGCAACGACACGCGCCCGAAGCGATCGGCCGCGTCGGACAGCGACTTGGAGCTGTCCGCGATCTGGTCGATAGGCCCGCCCTCCACGCTGAGCTTGGAGACTGCGGTGCGCACCTCGCCGGCTGCGGCAGCCGCGTTGTCGCCGGCCGTGCGCAGTGCCTGCAGTGTGGCGCGCGCGTCCTGCGCCACGGCCGGCACGGTGGCCAGCGCCGGGTCGAGCTTGGTAGCGACTGTGTTGTCGATGCGCTGAACCAGCGTGTTGGCGCTGCCAGCGGCCTTCGCCAGGTTGTCCAGCGCCAGCGTGAAGCGCGCCTGGTTCTCGTCGCCCAGCAGCTTGTTGATGCGCTCGGTCGCCTGTTGCACCTGCGCCAGGATGGCGGGGCCCTGCTCGGCGATCTGGCTGAACGACGAGCTTTGCAGCGGCAGGCGCGGCAGGCCGCTGTCGCCCGGGGGCGGCGGCTGCAGCGGCGCGTCGGCGTCGTCGAGCTGGATGTGCGCCAGGCCCGTGACGCCCTGGTAGCCCAGCGTGGCGAAGGTGGTGGGCGACACGGGCGCAGATTCGTTCACGGCGATGCGGATCAGCACGTTGCCCGCCACCTGCGGGTCGAACCCGATGCGCGTGACCTTGCCCACGGCCACGCCCTTGTAGCGCACGGCCGCTTCGGGCTGCAGGCCGCTGACGCTGTCCTTGCTGGACATTTCATACAGCGTGTAGTCGGTGCGGTCGCGGGTGAGCCAGAGGCCCAGGCCCGCCAGCAGCGCAGTCACGACCACGACGAAGATGCCCGCAGCGAGCGCGTG
Source organism: Acidovorax sp. WCS2018Noco2-16 (assembly GCF_031843945.1). NCBI lineage: Bacteria > Pseudomonadati > Pseudomonadota > Betaproteobacteria > Burkholderiales > Comamonadaceae > Acidovorax > Acidovorax sp. WCS2018Noco2-16. Next base: position 151,604 of record NZ_JAVTJJ010000007.1, on the reverse strand, counting down.
AGACTTGTTTTCCATCAGTCGTCCTTGTCGGATTGCGGCGAATCGGGCGCAGGCGCAGGCACAGGGGCCATGGCGCGCCGGCCGCGTTCGCCGAGAAAGAATTGGTGAATGAAGGGATGGTCGACCTGCGCCACTTCCTGCGGCGTGCCGCTGGCGATGACGCGTTTTTCAGCCAGCACCGCCACGCGGGTGGACAGCGCGAAGATCGTGTCCAGGTCGTGCGTGACCATGATGACGGTGAGGCCCAAAGAGGCGTGCAGCTCGCGCAGCAGCTCGCAGAAATCGTCGGAGCTGTTGGGGTCGAGCCCGGCGGTGGGCTCGTCGAGAATCAACAGCGGCGGGTCCATGATCAGCGCGCGCGCCAGGGCCACGCGCTTGATCATGCCGCCCGACAAGTCGGCCGGCATGCGCGTGGCGTGCTCGGCCTTCAGGCCCACCATCTGCAGCTTGACCATGGCGGCGTCGCACACCAGGCGCGAGGGCAGCGTGCCCTGCTCGCGCAGCGCAAAGGCGATGTTGTCGCGCACGTTGAAGGCCGAGAACAGCGCGCCCTGCTGGAACAGCATGCCCACGCGGCTGGCCGCACCGCGCGCGGTCAGCTGCGAGGCTGGCTCGCCCAGCACCGTCACCCGCCCTTCGGTGGGCTGCGTCAGCCCCAGGATGTGGCGCATCAGCACGGTCTTGCCGGTGCCCGAGCCGCCGACCACCGAGAGGATTTCGCCGCGCTGCACCGTGAGGTCGAGGTTCTGGTGCACGGTGAAGGCTTCGTCGCCCTTGCCGAACACGGTGGAAAGACCTGTCACCTCGACCACGGCCGGTGCGTCGGCCGGCGGTGGAGCCGGCGCGGCCGAGCCGGCGCTGGCGGCATCGGCGGCCAGGTCGTTTGCGGGAATGAGAACGGCGTCGGTCATCGCGTCAGATTCCCAGGTTCTTGAAGCCAATGGCAAAGAGCGCATCCACGATGATGACCATGGTGATGGAGCTCACCACCGAAGCCGTCGTGCCTTCGCCCAGGCTCTGCGTGTTGGGCTTGACGCGCAGGCCCCAGTGGCAGCCGATGAGGGCGATGGCCACGCCGAACACGGCGGACTTGGCCATGGCCATCCACAGGTTGGCCGGGGCGACCGCCGCCGGCAGTGCCTGCACGAAGTACGCGGGCGATATGCCCATGGCGATGTCGGCCGCCAGCATGCCGCCGCCCAGCGCCGCCAGCGTGGTCCACAGCGCGATCAGCGGCATGGCGATGCCCAGCGCCACCGCGCGCGGCAGCACCAGCCGCAGGCCGTGGGCGATGCCCATGACGCGCATGGCGTCCAGCTCTTCGGTCACGCGCATCACGCCGATCTGCGCGGTGATGGCCGAGCCCGAGCGGCCCGCCACCAGAATGGCGCCGAGCATGGGCCCGAGTTCGCGGATCAGCGAGATGCCCAGGATGTTGACGATGAACGATTCGGCGCCGAACTGGCGCAGCTGCAGGCTCATCAGGTAGGCCAGCACCACGCCAATCAAGAAGCCCACCAGCGCGGTGATGGGCAGCGCGGTGGCGCCCATGCGATAGAGGTGGCCCGACACGTCGCGCCACGGCACCAGGCGCGGGTTGCGCACCAGCCGCAGCAGGTCGATGACCAGCTGGCCCACCAGCGTGAGCAGGTCGCGGCCGTGGCCCACGGCGTGCATCACCTTGGCGCCCAGCGTGTCGATCTGCTCGGTCAGGCTCCAGCGCTCGGCGGGCGGCTCTTCGCTGCTGAATTGTTCGATGCGCTGGAGGATGTCGCGCTGCGCGTCGGTCAACTGCAGGCGCTCTGGCCAGGCGCGGCCCCAGTGGTTCCAGAGCAGTTGCGCACCCACGTGGTCGAGCCAGTCCAGGTCGTGCAAGTCCCAGCCCAGGCCGGCGGCCGGGGGCGATTCAGCCAGCTGCGCGGACAGCTTGCGCCACTGGCGCCGCTCGCCCAGCTCCGCCGCACCCCAACGGCCATGCAGCATGGCGGACGGCCCCTCGGGCGCGTCGGTGCGGGTGATGCTGGGCTGGCGGTCGGTCATCGGTCAGTCGGTGGTGGAATCGGGTGGAGCTTGAGAGGTTGGAAAAGCAGCGCGCGCAGTGCGTCAGCGGGGCGCCGGCGCACGTTGGCGCTGCAGCATGGTAGCTGAGTGCAACAGGCTGTCACGTCAGCCAAAGTCGCCATTAGTGTACTCATCGGTACAGTATGGCTTGTCGATGAAAAATACATCAAAAAGGCCCGTAGCGCTCGATATATAAGCGCAATACGCTACAAATAACATAGCAATCAGCTGTTTCCCTATCGACAGTCTTCAGGCGTTCCGCACAATGGCGCCGGCCATTCATCCCTTTATCGTGCCCGCCCGGTGCACCTTTTCCGCCCGACATGAGCGACACCACTTTCGACTACATCATCATCGGTGGCGGCACCGCCGGCGCCCTTCTGTGCAACCGCTTGAGTTCCGGTGGGCGCTTCCGCGTGCTGCTGATCGAAGCCGGCCGCAAGGACGACTACCACTGGATCCACATTCCCGTGGGTTACCTGTATTGCATCGGCAACCCGCGCACCGACTGGCTCTATCACACCGAGCCCGAAGCGGGCCTGAACGGCCGCAGCCTGCGCTACCCGCGCGGCAAGACGCTGGGCGGCAGCAGCAGCATCAACGGCATGATCTACATGCGCGGCCAGGCACGCGACTACGACCAGTGGGCGCAGGTCACGGGCGACGACGCCTGGCGCTGGGACAACGTACTGCCCGCGTTTCGCCGCCATGAAGACCACTGGCGCCTGGACAAGCCCGACACGGCCAGCGAGCGCTTTCGCCAGCTGCACGGCAGCAAGACCACCGGCGGGCTGGGCGAGTGGCGGGTCGAAAAGCAGCGCCTGCGCTGGGACGTGCTGGACGCCTTCGCCCAAGCAGCGCAGCAAGCCGGCATTCCGGCCACCGACGACTTCAACGGCGGCGACAACGAAGGCGTGGGCTACTTCGAGGTCAACCAGAAGGCCGGCTGGCGCTGGAACACGGCCAAGGCGTTTCTGCGCCCTGTCTGCTACGGCCGGCCCAACTTCGAGATGTGGACCGCCGCGCAGGCCACCCAATTGATCATCGAGACACAGGAAGACGGCAGCCGCCGCTGCACCGGCGTGCATGTGTGGACGGGCGAGGAGATGACCACCGCGCATGCCACGCGCGAAGTGGTGCTGAGCGCGGGCGCCGTCAATTCACCGCAGCTGCTGCAGCTCTCGGGCATCGGCCCGGCCGATCTGCTGCGCGCGCATGGCATCGACGTGCAGGTCGATCTGCCCGGCGTGGGCGCCAATCTGCAAGACCACCTGCAGATTCGCTCCGTCTACAAGGTCAACCACGTGCCCACGCTCAACATGCTGGCCGGCAGCTGGCTGGGCAAGGCCAAGATCGGGCTGGAATACGCGCTCAAGCGCAGCGGCCCGATGAGCATGGCGCCCTCTCAGCTGGGCGCCTTCACGCGCAGCAGTGCCGACCAGCCCTACGCCAACCTCGAATACCACGTGCAGCCGCTGTCGCTGGAAGCCTTCGGCGAGCCGCTGCACGCGTTTCCGGCGTTCACCGCCAGCGTGTGCAACCTGAACCCGACCAGCCGGGGCACCGTGCACATCAAGAGCCCCGACTTCCGCCAGGCCCCAGCCATCGCGCCCCACTACCTGAGCACGCCCGAAGACCGCCAGGTCGCCGCCGACAGCCTGCGCGTGACGCGCCGCATCGCCGCCCAGCCGGCGCTGGCGCGCTACGAGCCCACCGAATGGAAGCCCGGGCCGCAGTACGAAACCGACGAGGACCTGGCGCGGCTGGCCGGCGACATCGCCACCACGATCTTTCACCCCGTGGGCACCACCGCCATGGGGCGAGACGGCGACCCCATGGCGGTGCTGGATTCCAGACTGCGCGTGCGCGACGGGCGCGGCGGCACCATCGCGGGGCTGCGCGTGGTGGATGCAGGCGCCATGCCTTCCATCACCAGCGGCAACACCAATTCGCCCACGCTGATGATGGCGGAGAAGGCGGCGGACTGGATTCGCGCCGACGCGAAGTGAACGGTCGTGCCATTTTTCGGTGCATGACCGAACCGGTTTTGAGCGCCCGCACAGGGGCGGGAAACCACTGATGCACCACGGCAGTGCGCGCCGTTACAGTCCACGCACTCGATAGCGCGCTCAAGGCGTGCCAGACGAGGGGACTGAGGAGACAAACCTTACCAACTCCAACAAGACATTCCAAGCATCCCCCATGAGATGCATTTTTTACAAGGCGCCGGCAACCCCGGCGCCTTTTCTTTTTCCGAACGCATAAATCCCACAAGCCCCAGAGGCCTCCAGCGCTTGATTGACAAGCGCAGCATGCTCCTGATTGAATAGCAAATTCACCGCATCGCAGTGCGACAATCGCCGGCCTATGGAATGGATCATTGTTTCGCTGGCCTCGCTGCTGGCCGGGTTCGTGGATGCCATCGTGGGCGGGGGCGGCCTGGTGCTGCTGCCGGCCCTGTTCGCCACCTTCCCCACCGCCCCGCCCGCCACCCTGATGGGCACCAACAAGAGCGCCGCCGTCTGGGGCACCGGCATCGCCACCTGGCAATACAGCCGCCGCGTGCAGATACCGTGGCAGGCGATGCTGCCGGCGGCAGCGGCAGGCTTCGTCGGCGCCTTCGCGGGCGCGTGGACGGTGACCGTCATCTCGGCCGACTTCCTGCGCAAGCTGCTGCCGCTCATCCTGGTGCTGGTGCTGATCTACACGCTGGCCAAGAAAGACCTGGGGCGCCACCACACGCCGCGCCTGGCGGGCCGCACCGAGACCCTCGCCGCCTGCGCCATCGGCCTGACCATCGGCTTCTACGACGGCTTCTTCGGGCCGGGCACCGGCAGCTTCTTCGTGTTCCTGTTCGTACGGCTGCTGGGCTATGACTTTTTGAACGCATCGGTGTCGGCCAAGCTGCTGAACCTGGCCACCAACGTCGCCGCGCTGATCCTCTTCACCGCCAAGGGCCACGTGTGGTGGCACTTCGCGCTGCCGCTGGCCGTGGCCAACGTGGTGGGCAGCGTGCTGGGCGCACACATGGCCCTCAAGCACGGCACCGGCTTCGTGCGTGGCATATTCATCTTCGTGGTGAGCGCGCTCATCCTCAAGACCGGCTACGACGCCTTCCTGCGCTGACCTGCCCACCTTCACGGAGCCTGCACCGATGACCACCACGACGCCCACCCTCACCCTGATCGGCGCGCCCACGGACGTGGGGGCCAGCGTGCTGGGCGCCAGCATGGGGCCCGACGCGCTGCGCATCGCTGGCATCGCCCGCGCACTGCGCGCCCGCGGCTTCGATGTGATCGACCGCGGCAATCTGGCCGGCCCCGGCAACCCGCAGGCCGAGGCGGCCAGCGGTTTCCGGCACCTGATGGAGGTGACGACCTGGAACGAGGCCGTCTACGCCGCCGTGCTGGCCGACCTGGAGGCGGGACACCTGCCGCTGATGATGGGCGGCGACCACTGCCTGGCCATCGGCTCCATCAGCGCGGCAGCCCAGCATTGCCGCAACCACGGCAAGCGGCTGAAGGTGCTGTGGTTCGATGCCCATGCCGACGCCAACACGCCTGAATCCACCCCCAGCGGCAACCTGCACGGCATGCCGGTCGCCTGCCTGCTGGGCCACGGCCCGGCGGGCCTGACGCGGCTGGCCGGCACCCCCGCGCTGCGGGCCGGCGAGATCGGGCTGGTGGGCGTGCGCAGCGTGGACGACAGCGAAAAGCAGTTCGTGCGCGAGCACCGCATCGAGGTCTACGACATGCGTGCCATCGACGAGCTGGGCATGCGCGTGGTGATGGAGCGCGCGCTGCGCGATGTTGACGCCGACACCCATTTGCACGTGAGCTTCGACATGGATTGCCTGGACCCGTCCGTCGCGCCCGGCGTGGGCACGGCGGTGCGCGGCGGCCCCACCTACCGCGAAACGCAGCTGTGCATGGAGATGCTTGCCGACAGCGGCGCGCTGCGCTCGGCCGATCTGGTGGAGCTGAATCCCGCGCTCGACATCCGCAATCAGACGGCCGAGCTGGCGGTGGACTTGCTGGAGAGCCTGTTCGGTAAATCCACGCTGATCCGCCGGTCTTGAAACCATGGCGATGCAGCCGGGCCCTGAACTTGCTTGCAGCCCGCTCAGGGTTTGCGGCAGTGCCTGGTGCGCCAGTCCCGTCCCTATAATGTGACCGCCTCGTGACGCCCTCTTTTCATCCCCTACAGGGCGTGCGACAACGCTCCGGCTTGGCCAACCGCCAAGCCGGATTTTTTGTACCTGGAACCATCCCCCCGCAGGAACAGCAGATGAAGATGCTCAAGACGATTGCTCTGGCCGTGGCCCTGTGTGCCGGCTTTTCCGTGCAGGCCCGCACGATCGACGCCATCAAGAAGGACGGCAAGATCATCATCGCCACCGAAGGCCAGTTCGCGCCTTTCAACTTCTTCCAGGGCACCAAGTTGACCGGCTTCGAAGTCGAAGTCGCCGAGGCCGTGGTCAAGAAGATGGGCGTGAAGCTCGAATGGAAGACGCTGGGCTTCGACGCCCTGCTGACCGGCCTGCCGCAAGACCGCTGGGACGTGGTGATCGCATCGCACGGCGTGACCGAAGAGCGCTCCAAGGCCGTCACGTTCGCCGAGCCGCACTACTGTTCGGGCGGCATCATCGTGTCTGTCGACGGCAAGACGCGCACCGCCGATGACCTCAAGGGCAAGGTCGTGGCCGTGCAGACCGGCACCAGCTACCTGGAAAACGTGCAAAAGCTCACCGGCGTGAAGGAAGTGAAGAACTTCCCGCAAGACACCGACGCGCAGCGTGCCCTCATTTCCAAGCGCGTGGACGCCTGGGTCAGCGACAAGTTCGTGGCCAAGGAAGCCGCCACCAAGAACGCCAAGGCCGGCTTCAAGCTCGGCGACATGCTGTTCGTCGAGCGCATCGCGCCGGCCGTCAACAAGGGCAACACCGGCCTGGCCGAAGCCTGGAACAAAGCCTTCCAGGAAACCCTGGCCGATGGCAGCTATGCCGCCATCTCCAAGAAGTACTTCAACGAAGACGTGCGCTGCACGAAGTAAGCCCTTCTGTTCATTAACGAACCCACCGGCGCCCGTGGCTCACGCTCCGGGCGCCGGCCTCATTTCATCAAATGCTGACCGCAATCTGGCCCACGCAGTGGAGCCGCCAGCAACGCAGCAATGCCACGCTGGTGACCGCCCTTGTGCTGATGGTGCTTGCCCTGGCGCTGCTGGGCTGGGTGCTCTCGTTCTTTCCTGACCCCATCGGCCCGAACGCCCAGGCGTTCTCGGATGGTGCCCGCACCACGCTGCTGCTCACGCTGGTCAGCGGCGCCGTCGGGCTGGTGCTGGGCACCGCGGCCGCGCTGGCCCGCACGGCGCGCTTCATCGGCCTGCGCTGGGTGGCCGGCATCTACATCTGGGCCATTCGCGGCACGCCGCTCCTGGTGCAGATTCTCTTCGTCTATTTCGCGCTGCCGGTGCTGGTTCCTGGCGCCAATCTGCCTGACTTCGCCGCGGCCGTCGTCGCGTTGGGCCTGAACGTGGGCGCGTACAACGCCGAAGCGATTCGCGCCGGCTTGCTGGCCGTGCCGCGCGGGCAGACCGAGGCGGCGCGCGCGCTGGGCTTGTCACGTACCTTCGTGTTCTTCGACGTGGTGCTTCCGCAGGCCTTCAAGATCTCGCTGCCGCCGCTGATCAGCAACTTCGTGGCGCTGCTCAAAGACTCGTCGCTGGCCTACGCCATTGGCGTGGTGGAGCTGACCAACGTGGGCAACCGCATCCAGTCCGCGACCTTCCAGCCCATCGCCACGCTGACCACGGTGGCCGTCACCTACCTGCTGCTGACCACGCTGGTCACGCAGGTGTCCAACGCCATCGAACACCGCTTCGACGTGGAAGGTCGCATCCAATGAACGCGGCCCACAACGCCAACCACTACATCGTGGCCGACCGGGTGTGCAAGTCGTTCGGCGCGCATCAGGTGCTGAAAGAGGTGTCCACCACGTTCAATACGGGCGAGGTGACGGTGATCATCGGCGCATCGGGCTCGGGCAAGAGCACGCTGCTGCGCGCCATCAACCGGCTGGAGCCGCACGACAGCGGCACCATCACTATCGGCGGCGCGCCGGTGACCGACGACCAGCGCACGCTGCAGCAGCAGCGCAGCGAAGTCGGCATGGTGTTCCAGCAGTTCAACCTGTTCGGCCACATGAGCGTGCTGGACAACGTGACGCTGGCGCCGCGCCGCATTCGCCGCATACCGCGCGCCCAGGCCAACGACAAGGCCATGACGCTGCTGCGCCGCGTGGGCATGCAGGACCACGCGCACAAGTACCCGTGGCAGTTGTCGGGCGGCCAGCAGCAGCGCGTGGCCATTGCCCGCGCGCTGGCCATGGAGCCCAAGGTGATGCTGTTCGACGAGCCCACGTCGGCGCTCGACCCCGAGATGGTTCAGGAGGTGCTGGACGTGATGCGCGAGCTGGCACGCGGCGGCATGACCATGATCGTCGTCACCCACGAAATGGGCTTCGCCCGCGAGGTGGCCGACCGCGTGATGTTCTTCGACCAGGGCCGCATCGCCCACGATGCGCCGCCGGCGGAGTTCTTCAACAACCCGGCCAACGACCGCATCCGCGCCTTCATCGGCCGCATGGGGGCCTGAAGTGGCGGGTGGGCCGGGCGCGCCCTTCGCTTCGGCGATTGCTCCTGAAAAGTGAGCTGCTTGCGCTTTATGGATAAAGCTTTCAGATATAAATATATCTGAAACCCTTATAGATCAAGCGCTAGCCGCTCCTGTTTTTGATACTGCCGGCATCGCCGGCCACAGAAAATCCCGCATGCGTGCTGACCGCCGGGGCCTGCTGGCCCTGCTGCTGGTGACCCTGGTCTGGGGCACCACCTTTCCCGCCATGAAGCTGTTATCGGCGCAGCTCGACGCGCTGCAGCTGATCTGGCTGCGCTTTGCCATCGCCCTGTTGGTGCTGGCGCCGCTGTGGCGCGACATGCGTCAGGCCGAGCTGCGCTGGGGCCTGTTGCTGGGCGGCCTGCTGTTTCTGGCCTTCTGGCTGCAGATCGAAGGGCTGGCGCGCACCAGCAGCAACCGCAACGCCTTCGTCACCGGGCTGAACGTGCTGGTGGTACCGCTGCTGGCCATGGCCGTGCTGGGGCGCCGCTACGGCTGGACGCTGTGGGCCGCCTGCGCGCTGGCCCTGGCCGGCATGGCACTGATGTTCCATGAGCACGAGCCGTGGAACCTGGGCGATACGCTGACGCTGGCCAGCACGCTGTTCTATGCCATCTACATCCTGACGCTGGAAGAATGCGCGCGCCGCACCGCGCACCAGCCGCTGCGCGCCACCCGCATGGCGTCGGCCCAGGCCGTGGTGATGTTCGCTGCGGCCGCCGTGCTGCTGCTGGCGCGGCATGGTGGCGTCGCGTCGTCGGTGACGGCGCTCACGGCGCTGCCCACCGCGTCGTGGCTGGCACTGCTGTATCTTGGCCTGGTCGCCAGCGTGCTGGTGGTCACTCTGCAGGCCTGGGGCCAGCAGCGCGTGGACGCCATGCGCAGCGCCATCGTCTTCGGGCTGGAGCCGGTGTTTGCCGCGCTGACGGCCTGGTGGCTGATCGGCGAGCGCCTGGGTGCGGCGGGCGTGGCGGGCGCCGCGCTGATCGTGCTGGCGCTCGTGGTGAGCCAGTTGCAGCCGCCGCGCTCGCCCAAGCCGTGATCGGATCGGTCCGGCCCGGCTCAGCCAACGGGCCGATCAGGGAGCGATGAGCGGCACGTCCACCGCGCGGCGCGGCGTGCCGATGGGCGCGCTGGCCTGGCCCTTGACCACAGCCGCCAGGTCCTGCTCGCTCGGGTAGTCGCCTTGCAACCAGTAGTCGAACACTCGGCGCGCGATGGGCGCGGCGGCCGCAGCGCCGAAGCCGGCGTTTTCCACGATCACCGCAACCGCTACCTTGGGGTTCTCCGCCGGGGCGAATGCGGCAAACAGCGAGTGGTCGCGCTGGTGCTCTTCCAGCGCCTTGGCGTTGTACTTGACGTTCTGCCCCATGCTCACCGCCTGCGCCGTGCCGGTCTTGCCGGCCGACGTGTAGGGCGCGCCCGCGAACACGCGCGTGCCGGTGCCGCCCTTGTTCACCGCCATCAGCGCGTTGCGCACGATCTCGACGTTCTTGGCCGAATAGCCCAGCCGTTCGCCGGGCGGCTGCTCCACCTCGGTCACCTGGCCGGAGACGGTGTCGCGAATGGCCTTGATCAGATGCGGGCGGTAGCGTGTGCCGCCGTTGGCCAGCGTGGCCTCGGCCACTGCCAGCTGCAGCATGGTGAAGTTGTTGTAGCCCTGCCCGATGCCCAGCGACACGGTCTCGCCCGAATACCAGCGCCGCGCCTCGGGCCGCTTGTAGGCGTTGCGCTTCCATTCGGTGCTGGGCAATGTGCCGCGCACCTCGCCGCCCAGGTCGATGCCGGTGATCTGGCCAAAACCCAGCGGCTTCATGAAGTCGTGGATGGCATCCACGCCGATGTCCACGGCCAACGAATAGAAATACGTGTTGCTGGAAAACTGGATGGCGCGGTGCATGTCCACGCCGCCCAGCCCGCCTTCATGGCTGCGGAAGGTGCGCCCGCCGTAGTTGAAAAAGCCCGGGTCGTTATAGACCTGCGAGGCCGGGCGCTTGCCGAGTTCCAGCGCCGCCAGCGCCATGAAGGGCTTGTACGTCGAGCCCGGCGGATAGGTGCCGCGCAGCGCACGATTGAGCAGCGGCTTGTCGATGGATTCGTTGAGCGCCTGCCAGTTCTCGGTGTCGATGCCTTCGACGAACAGGTTCGGGTCGAACGTGGGCTTGCTGACCAGTGCCAGCACCTCGCCGTTGCGCGGGTCGATGGCCACCAGGGCGCCACGACGGTCGCCGAACATCTCTTCCACCAGCTTTTGCAGCTTGATGTCGATGGACAGCATCACCGTGTTGCCGGGCGTGGCCGGGTGGCTGGCCAGCCGGCGCACGGCGTGGCCGCCGGCCGAGGTTTCCATGCGCTCCACGCCGGTCAGGCCGTGCAGCGTGGTCTCGAAGCTCTGCTCCACGCCCAGTTTGCCGATGTGTTCGGTACCGCGGTAGTTAGCGGCGTCTTCCGAATCGTCAATGCGCTCTTTCTCGCGCTGGTTGATGCGGCCGATGTAGCCGATGGCGTGGCTGGCGATATCGCCCAGCGGATAGTTGCGAAACAGGCGCGCCTTGATGTCCACCCCCGGAAAACGATAGCGCTGCGCGGTGAAGCGGGCCACCTCCTCGTCGGAGAGCCGCGTGCGCAAGGGCAGCGATTCGAAGCTGCGCGCGTCTTCCATCAACCGCTTGAAGCGGCGCCGGTCGCGCTGGTGCACATCGACCACCTTGGCCAGTTCGTCGATGGTGTCTTCCAGGCTGTCGACCTTGGAGGGCGTGATTTCGAGGGTGTAGGCGGAATAGTTGGTGGCCAGCACAACGCCGTTGCGATCCATGATCTGGCCGCGATTGGGCACGATGGGCACCACCGCCGTGCGGTTGCTTTCCGCCTGCCCCGCCAGCTCGTCGTGCCGCCCGACCTGCAGCACCAGAAGGCGCGCCACGATCAGGCAGAAGGCCAGAAAGACGACCAGAGCGACGACCAGTACACGCAGCCGGAAGCGCGAGGCGTCGGCTTCGTTGTTGCGCAGCTCGTTCATGGGCACACCTGCGTCGATGCGCCGTTGCCCACGCAGCGAGCGAAGCAGACAGTGAAGGCCAATGCAGCCATGGTGATGGTCAAAGGGGTCGGTTCTCGTCGCGGTCGGGCGGGCGGCGCTGGGGCGCCAGCAGCACCCAGCTGGCCAGCGGCCACAGCAAGGATTCCAGCACGGGCGCTGCCAGGCCCTCGATGCCGGGCACGATACCGCCGGCCAACAGGCGCACCAGCAACTCGATCGCATGCGCCACCACGAAGAGCGGCAGCACCTGCAAGGCCTGCGAAGGCACGCTGAACCACAGCAGCCGGCGGTGCGCGAAGATCGCGCCGTACATCAGCGCGGTATAGGCCAGCGCGTGCTGGCCCAGCAGCGCGGACTGGTACACGTCCATGCACACGCCCATGGCAAAGGCCACGCCCATGCCCACGCGCTGGGGCTGATGCACACCCCAGAACACCAGCAGCACCATGACCAGGTCTGGCGTCCACACCACCCGGCCCAGCGGCAGCATGTTGACGGCGAGCGCAGCCAGCAAGCTGGCGGCAATGAAAAGCGGGCGTACCGGCATCAGCAGCGGCTGGCCCTTGGGCATGATCATCGGCGCGCCTTTCGCTTCGGGGCCGCCTCGACCGGCGGTGGCCGCGCCGGCAGCTCGGCCGTGAGCGGCTGCAGCACCATCACGTGGCGTGCACTCTGCACCTGCGCCAACGGCACGCAGTAGATGCGCGCAAAGGCCGAGTCGGCCCGGCGCTCCACGCGAATGACGCGTGCCACGGGCAAGCCTGACGGGTAGAGCCCGTCCACCCCGCTGGTGGTGAGCAGATCGCCTTCTTGCACGTCGGCATTGCCGGGCATGAAGCGCAACTCCATTCCGCCGCCGTGGGCCGCGATCGGGTCGCCGTAAGCCACGCTGCGCGCGCCAGTGCGGATGTTCATCACGGGAATGGCCTGGTCGCGATCGATGAGCAGTGTGACTTCGCTCAGGAACGGGTGCACGCGGGTGACCTGGCCCAGCACGCCGGCTTCGTCGAGCACGGGCGAGCCCAGCTCCACACCGGCCATCTGGCCTCGGTCGATCATCACGCGGCGGGTGTAGGGGTCTGCGGTGTCGTAGATCACCTGGGCGGCATGGGCCGGGGTGGCAATGCGTTCACGCAGCTCGAGCAGCTTGCGCAAGCGGGCGTTCTCCTGCTGCAGGTCTTCCGCTTGGTTGGCCCGCTGCGACATGAGGGTCATCTTGCGCTGGGCTTCTTCGCGGCTGTGCTCGGCTGCATCCAGCGCCTGGAAATAGCCCGCCCCGCGCCCGACGAATTCCACCGGCTGCAGCATGGCCCATTGCAACGGGTACAGCGCCGTCGCGACCACCTTGCGCAACGGATCGGTGACACCGAAGCGCGCGTCGGCCACCATCAAAAACAGCGCTAGAGCGCTGTAGAGAACCAGTCGGGAAAGCGGCGACGGCCCTTGCCGGAAGAAGGACGGCGCAGACCGTTCCAGGGTGCCGTGGGGCATGGCTCGAATCGTATTCCGTAGCGCGGAGCGCCGTCAAACGGCCGAAGGTCGGCGCACGGCCCTACCAGCGGACGCCGTGGAACTGGCTTTGCCAGGCCACTGGCGTCCGGCCCCTTGTCGGAGGCAAGGGGCGTTCGAGCCGTCCATGCCCGCGCGGGCGGGCATGGAGCCGCGGCACTCACTCCGCCCTTCCCGCATCGCGCAGCGAGGCGAGAGAAGGGGGAAGGCGCGAAGCGCCACAAGGGGTTGTGCCATCACTCGCTTGTGAAGATGCTGCCCTGGCGGTCCATGCGCTCCAGCGCGATGCCGCAGCCGCGCACCACGCAGGTGAGCGGGTCTTCGGCCACCAGCACGGGCAGACCGGTTTCTTCGGCCAGCAGACGGTCCAGGTCACGCAGCAAAGCGCCGCCGCCGGTCAGCATCATGCCGCGCTCGGCGATATCGGCGCCCAGCTCGGGCGGGGTCTGTTCCAGCGCGTTCTTGACGGCCGAAACGATCTGGTTCAGCGGGTCGGTCAGCGCTTCCAGCACTTCGTTGCTGGAGATGGTGAAGCTGCGCGGCACGCCTTCGGACAGGTTGCGGCCCTTGACTTCCATCTCGCGCACTTCGGAGCCCGGGAACGCCGAGCCGATGTGCTTCTTGATGGATTCCGCCGTGGGCTCGCCGATCAGCATGCCGTAGTTGCGGCGGATGTAATTAATGATGGCTTCATCGAACTTGTCGCCGCCGACGCGCACCGAGCCTTTGTAAACCATGCCGCCCAGCGAGATCACGCCCACCTCGGTCGTGCCGCCGCCGATGTCCACCACCATGGAGCCCGAGGCTTCCGACACGGGAAGGCCGGCGCCGATGCCAGCGGCCATGGGCTCTTCGATCAGGTAGACCGCCGTGGCGCCTGCGGCCTCGGCCGCGTCCTTGATGGCGCGGCGCTCGACCTGGGTCGAGCCGCAGGGCACACAGATGATGATGCGCGGGCTGGGCGTGAACAGAGTGCGCGGATGCACCATCTTGATGAACTGCTTGATCATCTGCTCGGTGATCACGAAGTCAGCAATCACGCCGTCCTTCATCGGGCGGATGGCTTCGATGTTGCCGGGCACCTTGCCCAGCATGGCTTTGGCTTCACGGCCGACGGCCTGGATGACCTTCTTGCCGTGCGGGCCGCCTTCGTGGCGGATGGCGACCACGGAAGGCTCGTCCAGCACGATGCCTTTGTCGCGGGCGAAGATCAAGGTGTTGGCGGTGCCAAGGTCAATGGCAAGGTCGGTGGAGAAGTACCGACGGAAGACTCCGAACATTCAATATTCCTCTTGGGCACGGCATGCGCGTCGGCCTGCCGTCGCCGGGTTTTAGGGTGTGTTTGTTGGCTTTTTTCGCACAATGACCGGCGTTGGAGAGGCGATTGCGGCAAAGGCGGGATAATACCGCATCCCCTGTGAATAACTCTCAATGGCGCAACCCGGAATTGGGCTTTACATCCGGTTTCCCCCTCCTCTTTCCCTATGGCACTGACATCCCAGGACATTGGCCGCATCGCCAATCTGGCGCGGCTCGAGTTGAGCCCCGCAGACAGTGAGCGCATGCTCACACAGCTCAACGGCTTCTTCGGCATCGTCGAGAAAATGCGGGCTGTGGATACTGCTGGCTTGACGCCCCTGCCGCACCCCATCGCCGTCATCCAGGAAGTGGCCCTGCGCTTGCGCGAAGACGTGGCCAGCGAGCCCGATCAACGCGAGGCCAACCAGCGCAGCGCGCCCGCCGTCGAGCGGGGCCTGTTCCTGGTGCCCAAGGTCATTGAGTGAGACAAGCCGCATGATCGACATCCAAACTTCCGCCCTGCACGATCTGGGCGTCGCTGAATTGGCCCGCCAACTGAGCACCAGACAGGTTTCCGCTGTCGAAGCCGCCCAGCATTTCCTGGCGCGCGCCCGCGCTCATCAACAGTTGGGCGCTTTCGTGTCCGTGAACGAAGAGGTCACGCTGGCCCAGGCCCGCGCGCAAGATGCCGCCCTGGCCGCCGGCACGGCCGGCCCGCTTGCCGGCGTGCCCATCGCCCATAAAGACATCTTCGTCACCCGCGACTTTCCCAGCACCGCCGGCTCGAAGATGCTGGCCGGCTACCAGTCGCCGTTCGATGCCACCGTGGTTACGCGGCTGGCCGATGCCGGCGCCGTGACGCTGGGCAAGCTCAATTGTGATGAGTTCGCCATGGGCTCGGCTAACGAAAACTCGGCCATCGCGCCGGTGGGCTTAGACGCCCCCGCGCCCGTGCGCAACCCTTGGGATACGGCGCGTGTGCCCGGCGGCTCTTCCGGCGGCAGCGCCGTGGCCGTGGCCGCACGGCTGGCGCCAGCCGTGACCGGCACGGACACGGGCGGCTCGATCCGCCAGCCGGCGTCATTCTGCGGCATTACCGGCATCAAGCCGACCTACGGACGCGCCAGCCGCTACGGCATGATCGCCTTCGCCTCCAGCCTGGACCAGGCCGGCCCCATGGCGCGTTCGGCCGAAGACTGCGCGCTGCTGCTCTCGGCGATGTGCGGCCCCGACCTCGACCGCGACTCCACGAGCCTGGACGTGCCGGCTGAAGACTTCAGTGCCAAGCTGGGCGACAGCATCGACGGGCTGCGCATCGGCATTCCTGCCGAGTTCTTCGGCGAAGGGCTGTCTGGCGACGTACGCGCGGCTGTCGATGGCGCGCTCAAGGAATACGAAAAGCTGGGCGCCAAGCTGGTGCCCATCACGCTGCCGCGCACCGAGCTGTCCATTCCCGTGTACTACATCATCGCGCCGGCCGAGGCGTCGTCCAACCTGAGCCGCTTCGACGGTGTGAAGTTCGGCCACCGCGCCAAGGACTACACCGACTTGGTGGACATGTACAAGAAGACGCGCGCCGAGGGCTTCGGCGACGAGGTCAAGCGCCGCATCATGATCGGCGCCTACGTGCTGAGCCATGGCTACTACGACGCCTACTACCTGCAGGCGCAGAAGATCCGCCGCATGATCGCCGACGACTTCCAGCAGGCGTTCAAGGACTGCGACGTCATCGCCGGTCCGGTGGCGCCCTCCGTGGCCTGGAAGCTGGGCGAGCACGGCAGCGACCCGCTGGCCGATTACCTGGCCGACATCTTCACGCTGCCCGCATCGCTGGCCGGCCTGCCCGGCATGAGCGTGCCGGCGGGTTTCGGCGAGGGCAGCATGCCCGTGGGCCTGCAGCTGATCGGCAACTACTTCCAGGAAAGCCGCCTGCTCAACGCAGCGCACCGCCTGCAGCAGGCGACCGACTTCCACCTCCGCCAGCCAGGAGGCCTGTGACATGACCACCAGCAGCAAATTGATCCACGGCTACGAAGTCGTCATCGGCTTCGAGACCCACACCCAGCTCGCCACGCAATCGAAGATTTTCAGCCGTGCGCCCACGGCCTTCGGCGCCGAACCCAACACGCAGGCCTGCGCGGTGGACCTGGCCTTGCCCGGCACGCTGCCGGTGATGAACCGCGAAGCGGTGGCCTGCGCTATCAAATTAGGACTGGCACTCGGCTCCACCATTGCGCCAGAGAGCATTTTTGCCCGCAAGAACTACTTCTACCCTGATCTGCCCAAGGGCTACCAGATCAGCCAGTTCGAGATCCCCGTCGTGCAGGGCGGCGAGGTGTCGTTCTATCTGGGTGATGAAAAGAAAACCGTGAAACTGGTGCGCGCGCACCTGGAAGAAGACGCCGGCAAGTCGCTGCACGAAGACTTCGTTGGCCAAAGCGGCATCGACCTGAACCGCGCCGGCACGCCGCTGCTGGAGATCGTGACCGAGCCCGACATGCGGTCGAGCGAAGAGGCGGTGGCCTATGCGCGCGAGCTGCACAAGATCGTGACCTGGATCGGCATCTGCGACGGCAACATGCAGGAAGGCAGCTTTCGCTGCGACGCCAACGTCTCGGTGCGCAAACCAGGCGACCCGCTGGGCACGCGCCGCGAGATCAAGAACCTGAACAGCTTCAAGTTCATGCAGCAGGCGATCGACTATGAGATCCGCTGGCAGATCGAGCAAATCGAGGACGGCCATGCGATCCAGCAGGCGACCGTGCTGTTCAACCCCGACACGGGCGAGACGCGCGCCATGCGCACCAAGGAAGACGCGGCGGATTACCGCTACTTTCCGGACCCGGATCTGCCACCGCTGAAGATCTCGCCAGCCTGGATCGAAGAGCAACGCGCCCAGATGGATGCCTTGCCTCGCGTTGTGGCTGCGCGCTACGTCGCCGACTACGACCTGTCGGAATACGACGCATCGGCTCTGACGCAAAGCAAGGCCACCATGACCTACTTCCAGCAAGTGGTTGCGGGCGCCCACACGCCGGTATCTCCCAAGATCGCCTGCAACTGGATCATGGGTGAGCTGTCGCGGAGACTCAACGCAGATGAAATCGCTATAGAAGATGCGCCCGTGAAGCCTGAGCAAATGGTTGCTCTGCTGACGCGCATTGCCGACGGCACGATCTCCAACAATGCCGGCAAGCAGGTGTTCGATGCCTTGTGGACCGGCGAGGACAAGAGCGTGGACGCGGTGATCGACGCCAAGGGCCTCAAGCAGATGAACGACTCCGGCGCGCTGGAAAAGATCATCGACGACGTCATCGCCGCCAACCCCGACAACGTCGCGCAGTTCAAGTCTGGCAAGGACAAGGCGTTCAACGCGTTGGTGGGCCAGGCCATGAAAGCCAGCAAGGGCAAGGCGAACCCGCAGCAAGTCAACGACGTGCTGCGCGCCAAACTGGCAGCCGCCTGAACCCAGGCCCGTCGCACCGAAAGCCGCGTGCGGCGGCCGCGCACCCGTCAGCGCAGCGGTGGCAGCACCAGCGGTGCCGCGCTCTGCGCAGCGGCCTTGGCGGCCCAGAGCGGCCGCAACTGGGCCAGTTCGGCGTCGAACCGTTGGTTCACCCGGCGCTTTTCCGCCTCTTGCACGATCACGAAGCGTTTCTGCTCGGCCAGCGCATCGTCCTGCTCGGCGATCTGCCGGCGCAGCGTCATGGGCGCCTTGGTCGGGTCCTTGCGGTAGAACTCCATCTCGGTATCGAATTTCTTGCGATCGCGCAGCAGGTCGTCCACGCGCTTTTGCGCTACAGCGGTCACCTCATCCACCTGCGCCAGCGCTGCTTCGCGTTCGACGTCATGCGTAGCCTGGTCGGGATAGCGCGCCACCAGGACACGCTCACGGCGACGCTCTTCCATCACACGGGCGCGCTCTGCCGCCTCACGCTGGCGCTGCGCTTCGACAACGGCACGCTCCTGCTCGGTCAGCGTGGGGCCCAGGCGCCGACGCTCGGCACCGGTCTGGTCCAGCACGCGCTGCTCGCGGTCGGTGCACTCGGCAATCGGGCGGTCGGCCGTCAGGCGGCGACCTTGGCGGTCGACGCAACTGTAGACGGCCCCGCTAGTCGCACCCGGGGTGGACTGCGCCCCTGCAGGGATGGCCCACAAGCTGCCCACAGCAAGACCGGCCACAACCGCCGCCGCAGTCGAGCTACGCGCCACCCTGGCCTTCGCGATGGGCGCCGTTCTCGTCGATGCTGCTGGTGCGTTCAAATGCCGATTCCTGTGAGCGTGCTGGGTGTTTTGAGGAAGTGAAGCGCTCGTTACGCCGGGCCGACTCCGTAGCGCTGGCGGTAGGCCAGCACGCGTTGGTGGTGGGCCGCCATCCCGGCGCCTTCTCCGCTTTCAGCCAGATACTGCAATAAATCGGCCAGCGTGGCGATAGTGCAGACCTCCATGCCCAAATGGCCGCGCATGTACTGCACCGCGCTGTGCTCTACGTCGCGGCCGTCTTCAGTGGCTTTTTCCTGCCGATCCAATGCAATCGCCATGGCATGCGGCGTGGCGCCCGCAGCGCGAATGAGGGCGATGGATTCACGCGCAGCGGTGCCGGCGGACATCACGTCGTCCACGATCAAAACACGCCCGTTCAGAGGGGCGCCGACCAGCGTGCCCCCCTCGCCGTGGTCTTTGGCCTCCTTGCGGTTGTAGGCAAAAGGCACGTTACGGCCCAGGCGCGCCAGTTCTACTGCCACGGTGGCGGCCAGAGGAATGCCTTTGTAGGCCGGCCCGAAAACCATGTCGAATTCGATGCCGCTGGCCAGCAGCGCCTTTGCATAGAATTCCGCCAGGCGGCCCATCTTGGCGCCGTCGTCGAACAGCCCGGCGTTGAAAAAGTACGGGCTCATGCGGCCCGCCTTGGTCTTGAATTCGCCAAAACGCAGCACACCCGAGGCCTCGGCGAACTGCACGAAATCTTGCGCCAGGCGAGCCTGTTCCACCTTTTGCGCGTTGTCTGTCACCATGAGTTCATCCTTGTTCAAGTTAACCAGCCTCAACCTCAACGGCATCCGTTCGGCCACCTCCAAAGGCGTCGAAGCCTGGATCGCCGCAAACCGGCCGGATTGTATTTGTGTGCAGGAGATCAAAGCCCAGTCGGCTGACATGCAGGGCCGTTTTGAACATCTGGCGGGCCTGAAGGGCCACTTCCACTTCGCGACGAAAAAGGGCTATTCGGGCGTGGGCATCTACTCGCGCCATGAGCCCAGCGACGTGCGAATCGGCTACGGCTCGGCCGAGTTCGATAACGAGGGCCGCTATGTCGAGGCCCGCTTCGACACGCCATCCCGCAAGCTGTCCATCATCAGCGCCTACTTCCCCAGCGGGTCGTCAGGCCCGGAGCGGCAACTGGCCAAGTTCCGCTTCCTGGCGGAATTCCATCCCCACCTGATGCAGCTGAAGGCAGAACGCGAATTCATTCTGTGCGGCGACATCAACATCGCGCACCAGCAGATCGACCTAAAGAACTGGCGCAGCAACCAGAAAAACAGCGGCTTCCTGCCTGAAGAGCGCGAGTGGATGACAAAGTTGTTGCACATCACTGAAGCAACCGGTGGACTGATCGACGTTTATCGTCAGCTGCAGCCGGACACCACCGATGCGGCATACACCTGGTGGAGCAATCGCGGGCAGGCCTACCTGAACAACGTCGGCTGGCGGCTGGACTACCACTTGGCCTCTCCGTCCGTGGCGGAAACCGCCCGTACTGTCGCCATCTATAAGGACGTCAAGTTCAGCGACCACGCACCTCTGACCATCGACTACGAACTCGACCTTTAATCAGGCAGGGCATCGCCCTCCGCTTCGTTTGCCAAAGGCGTGCCGGGCTTGGGCGTGCAGCAGGGTTCGGTCTTCAGGCGTTTTTACCTCGATGCGCTTTGTTGACCTTCACAGAAGAGCTGCCGGTATGCAGACGGAGATGTGTGCAGCTGGCTCGCAAAGTGCTGTCGCAGCGACAGTGCGGTACCAAATCCCGCGTCGGTGGCGACGCGTTCGATCGGCAGTCCAGTGGTTTCCAGCAACTGCTGCGCCCTTGCAACACGCTCGGCAGTCAGCCACTTCATGAACGTGCTCCCCGTGGCCTCACGAAAACGTCGGGTGAAGGTTCGCCGGCTCATGCGTGCTGTGTCGGCCAGCACATCCAGCGTTAAGGGCTCCGACAAGTGCGTCCTCGCCCATTCCAAAACGCCCGGCAAACGATTCTCGCTGGGCAACGCAGGCACCGGCTGCTCGATGTACTGCGCCTGACCACCCTGACGGTGCGGCGGCGTCACCAGCAGCCTCGCCACACGATTGGCCACCTCGGCACCATGGCGCTGGCGCACAAGGTCCAAGCAGCAGTCGATCGCAGCCACCGTTCCCGCAGACGTCATGACGTTACCGTCGTCTACATAAAGCACGTCACGAAGAAAGTTGGCCAGCGGAAACCGCTTGGCGAAGAGTTCACGACAAGCCCAGTGGGTCGTTGCACGGCGCCCGTCCAGCAAACCCGCATCGCCCAACACAAAAGCGCCCAGGCACAGCCCGACGACCTGGGCGCCGCGCGCATGGGCCTTTCGCAGGGCGTCCGAAAGCACCGCGGGAGCGATGGTCTCGGGACTGCTCCATGCGGGAACGATGACAAGGTCGGCCTTCGCCATGATGTCGAGGCCGCAGGACACCTCGATCTCCACGCCTTGGTCGCTGCGAATACGGCCAGGCACCGGCGCGCAGTACTGAACTTCATACGGAGGCAATCCCTCAGGTGCCGGCTTCATGCCGAAAACGATGTTTGGGACAGAGAGGTGAAAAAGGCTAACCCCCTCAAACGCCAGCACTACGACTCGCACAGGTTGCACAACGGCTCCGAGATTCAAATGATGGCCCGATTATATCGAACAACGGCATTTGGGTCACTGGTGCAGAACCCTGCCCGTCCGCAAAATTGACCCCATCGCGCGAACGCAATCTCACTTCGCGCAACCAGCAATCATTGAAAAGGAAAACCATGCAAGTCTTGAACGTTTTGCGCAGCGCCGTCGCCTTGGGCGCCACCGCCATGCTTGTCGCCTGCGCCACCGCCTACACCGGCGCCAGCGCCCCGACGGCCCCCACTTCTCAAGCGAAGACCGTCAAGGTTCAGCACATCCGAAACGCGACCGTCAAGATTGACTTCTCGGGCACCACGTTCCTGGTCGATCCGATGCTCTCAGCAAAAGGCGCGTTTCCTGGCTTTCCGAACACCTATCGCAGCGAACTCCGCAATCCATTGGTGGACCTGCCGTTCTCTGTTGAAGATGTCATGGAGAGCGTCGAAGCCGTCGTGGTGACCCACACCCACACGGACCACTGGGACGACGCGGCGCAGCGCCAGATACCCAAGAACATGCCCCTGTTCGTTCAAAACGAAACGGATGCCAAGACCATTCGTGGCCAAGGCTTCAAGGATGTGCGCGTCCTTGCGGGCACCACCACCTTCAACGGAGTCACGTTGAGCAAGACCGGCGGTCAGCACGGCACGGATCTGTGGTTCGCGGACCCGGCACGGGCCGAAGGTATGGGTCCCGTTATGGGGGTCGTGTTTTCTGCGCCCGACGCCAAGACGGTGTATGTTGCCGGCGACACGGTGTGGCGCCCGGAAGTAGATCAGGCACTGAAGCAGTACAAGCCAGCTGTGGTGATTCTGAACACGGGCAGCGCCCTTATGAGCGGTTTCGAGGAGCATCCCATCATCATGGGCAAGCAGGACACGCTGCAGGCCGCCCAAGCAGCGCCCAATGCCGCGATCGTCGCTGTCCACATGGATTCGGTGAACCACATGTCGCTCAGCCGCAAGGATCTGCGCGAATTCGTGCAGGAAAAGAAGATTCAAAACCGCGTGACGATCCCAGACGACGGCGAGGCCATGCAGTTCTGATGAAGTGACCCTGCCCAAGAGTTCGGGCAGGCCCTATGACCTGAAAAGAGAAAACCATGAAAAAAGCACTTGTCGTCATCGACATTCAAAATGAGTACTTTCCCGGCGGCGGATTTGTACTGGAAAACGCGGAGGAAGCTTGCAAAGGTGCGGTAGAAGCAATTGGACAAGCGAAGCGCGACGGATGGCTGGTCGTCGGCGTGCAGCACGTCAATTCCGCAGATGCTCCTGCGTTCAAGCCCGACACCGAGGGTGTGAAAACCCATGGCCATGTCGCTGCCGCGTTGGGCGATTCGCCAATGGTCGTGAAAGGTCAAGCTGACAGTTTCTTCAACACCGACTTGGAGAAGATCCTGCGCCAAGCCGGCATCACCGACCTGTATCTCACCGGCATGATGACGCAGCACTGCATCACCCATACCGCCCTGTCTCCTCAGGCGCGTGAGCTGACCATTCACATCATCGCCAAGGGTTGTGCCGCCCCTACCATAGCTTTGAGCGGCTTGGCCCTGCAAGGACTAAGTGCTCGCTTTAAGGTTGAGTAGAAAGGTCGCCGAACTCAAGCAGCGCGATGTTCGGCGGCCTCGGAAGATTGCGCTGGCAACACAGCTGAGCGTCTGCTTCCGGCCCGGGGGCGGTCCTCTGACATGGCCGCACCACCCAGGTTTTATGTAGGCTATTTGTCGCACTGACTACCACTTGGCCACCCCTGCCATCGCAGCGCTGGCACGCACGGAGCACATCTACAAGACGGAAAAGTTCTCCGATCACGCGCCGATTACCGTGGGCTACGACCTGACGCTGTGAACGCTGCGCCCCCGCAGGGCGCACGTGGCGTGCTGGTCAGGCAGCCGCGACGACCGACACCCCATGCCCCGCCAGGTCCAGGCTCACCGGCGCGCCGGGGCTCAGCGGCTGGGCCACTTCAGGGGAGACCACGAAGATCTCGCCCAACGCCGTGCTCAGCGTGTATTCCATGACGTTGCCCAGATAGGTGCGCTTGGTGACGCGCGCAGCCAGACCCTCGTTGCCGGCAGCATGGATGCGCCACGCTTCGGGACGCACGGCGATCTTGACCGGCCCGGCAGCCATGTCGGGCGCCGTGCGTATGCGCAACGGGGGCAGGTCGGCATAGCCCTGGCCATTGCTGACGCCATCGAACAGCATCGCCTCGCCCATGAAGCCGGCCACGAACTCCGAACAGGGCGATTCGTACAACTCGCTGGGTGTGCCGCGCTGTGCGATGACACCCTGGTTCATCACGATGATCTGGTCGCTCACGGCCAGTGCCTCGCTCTGGTCGTGGGTGACATAGGCCACGGTGAGTTTCAGGCGCTGCTGCAAGGCGCGGATCTCTTCGCGCATCGACCGACGCAGGCGGGCGTCCAGGTTGGACAGGGGCTCGTCGAACAGCAGCACCGCCGGCTCCAGTGCCAGCGCACGCGCCAGCGCCACCCGCTGCTGCTGCCCGCCAGACAGCTCGCTGGGCATGCGCTCGTTCAGGCCCTTGAGGCCCACGGTCTCGATCATGGCGACCGCCTTGGCCGCCGCCTCGCTCTTGGCCATGCCGGACATGCGCAGGCCATAGGAGACGTTGTCGATCACGCTCATGTGCGGAAACAGCGCGTAGCTCTGGAACACCAGGCTCACGTTGCGCTGCGCCGGCCCGAGCGTGGTGACGTCCTTGCCGTCGATGAAGATCTGGCCGGCACTGGGCGTCTCCAGCCCCGCGATCATGCGCAGGGTGGTGGTCTTGCCGCAGCCCGAGGGCCCCAGAATGGTGGTGAGCGTTCCCCGGGGGACGGTGAAGCTGATGTCGTTGACCACCGCCGGCGCGCTGGCCGAGGTGCTGTAGCGCTTGAAGATGTTGCGAAATTCGATGCCGTTCATGGGGGCTCCTTGATGTTGCTCGTGTGCGTTCATTAGCCCGGGGATCACCGCGTGCGGCCTGCGACGCTGCGGCGGCCCAGCTTGCGCCCGCCCACGGCCATGTGAATGGCGGCGGTAGCGACGCCCATGGCGATGATCAGCACCGTGCTGTAGGCCAGCGCCACACCGTAGTCACCCTGCCCCACGCGTCCGATGATGAAAGTGGTGGCCAGCTCGGTTTCTGCGGTGACGAGGAAGATCACCGCCGACACTGTGGTGACGGAGCGCACGAAGCTGTAGATGAGGGCTGCCGCCAGTGCCGGCTTGAGCAGCGGCAGCACCACCGTGCGCAAGGTGCGCGCGGTACCGGCGCGCAGCATGACGGAGGCTTCTTCCAGGGATGGGTCCAACTGCTTGAAGGCTGCAATGCCGGCGCGCACCCCCACGGGCAGATTGCGGAACAGAAAGCACAGCACGATGATGATGGCGGTCCCCGTCAGCTCGAACGGCGGCCCGTTGAAGGCCAGGATGTAGCTCACGCCCAGCACGGTGCCTGGAATGGCGAATGCCAGCAGCGCAGAGAACTCGAACAGGTTGCGCCCCCTGAACTGCACCCGCGTCAGCAGCCACGCGACCATCAGCCCCAGCGCAGCAGTGAGCGGGGCCGAAATGGCCGCCAGCTTGAGCGTGGTGATCAGCGACGGCCAGCCCACGCCGACGAACTCCACCCCACCCGTCCACATCACGTCGAACGCCGAGCGGAAATGCGCCAGCGTGGGTGTGTAGTCGCGCCCCCAGGTCTGCACGAAGCCGCCGCTGAAGGCGAACACGTACACCACGGCTGTGAACAGCAGCCAAGGCACCGACACCGCCAGCGCTACGCGGCGCACGCTGTCTGGCAGGCGCATGGGGATGCCGGCATCGCCCTTGCCCGACAGCGTCGTGTAGTTCTTCTTGCCCAGCAGGCCGCGCTGCAGGGCGAAGGCGCCCAGCGCGAACAGGGTCAGCAGCCAGGCCAGCGTGGCGGCGCGGCCCTGGTCGAACTGCGCGCCCACGATGGCGAAGAACACCTCGGTGGAGAGCACCGAGAACTGCCCGCCCACCACGATGGGGTTGCCGAAGTCGGCAATGCTTTCGATGAAGCCCACCAGGAAGGCATTGGCCAGGCCCGGCTTGAGCAGCGGGAAGGTCACATTCCAGAACGTGCTCCAGCGCGAAGCCCCCAGCGTCTGCGACGCCTCTTCCAGCGACGGGCCGATGCCTTGCACCACGCCCCGCATGATCATGTAAGCGATGGGTGTGAAGGCGAACATCTGCGCCAGCGCCACACCGAACGCGCCGTAGAACCAGCGTGAAGGCGGAATGCCGAAGGCCCATTCGAGGAACTGGTTGACGATGCCCGCACGGCCGAACAGCAGGATCAGCCCCAGCCCCACGACGAACGGCGGCGTGACGATAGGCAGCGGGGCCAGCACGCGCAGCGTTCCGCGAATGCGTGAATCGCTGCGGTCGTCGATCAGCGCCAGCAGCGTGCCCAGTACCGTGGTGCCCGCGCCGATGAAGACCGCCAGGAACAGCGTGTTCCAGGCCACGCCGCACTGCAGGCTCGAATTCAGGCATCCCAGGCCCCAGATGCGCTCGGCGCCCAGGCGGGCGAGCGCAGCCGTCACGCCCACGTTCCCGTTCTCGTCTATGAAGGCGCCGGACAGGGTGCGCAGCACCGGGTAGGCGACAAAAAGCAGCAGCAGGCCGGCGCTCAGCAGCACGCAGCTGGCCACGAACAGGTCGCCCTTGAACGCACCCAGCCGTGCCGCGCCGAAGGCCGCCAGCGTGAGCAGCGCCACCAGCACGCTGGCAGCGCCCAGCCCAAAACCGGGCTGCATGGCGTCCGGCCCCGCCAGCCAACTGGCGAGCGAAAAGCCGTGTGAAACACCCTGGGCAGCCGCATCGGCGAGCACCGCCGGGCCGATGGCGAAGCCCTGCACCAGCAGGGCCACCACCCCCAGCCCGCCCGACCAGACCAGCACACGGCCCTGGCGCCGCGTAGGCTGCATGGCGGCAGCGGCAAGCCCCAGGGCCAGCGCGATGGCGGCCACGATCAACCAGGCACGCCGGTGCAGCAGCACCTGCGCCAGACCGGTCGATGTGTTGTGGCCACCAACCAGTTCGCCCCAGCTTTGCAGCGAGAACAAACCGTCGGGAACCATGTGCCAGGGCAGCAAAGTAAAAGCAGCCAGGCCAAGCGCTGCCCACAGCGCGATGGCGCCGTTGTGATGAGTCTTCATGAAAACGTGCTCCGACTTATCGCGGCAGGGAGTTCACTTCACGCTCCCAGCGCTCGATCAGGCGCTTGCGCTCGGCCGTCTTGCCGTACTTGGCGTAGTCGTAATTGATGAACTTGATCTTCTGGAAATCAGGCGTGTTGCTGTCCAGCGGTGTGGCCTTGTTCGACTGGAGGTGGAACTGCTTGACGGCCGCGCCCAGCTGCTGTGCCGCTGGCGTCAGCGCCCACTCGTAGAACTTCTTGGCGTTCTCGAGGTTGCGCGAGCCCTTGATGATGGACATGGAGCCCACCTCGGCGCCCGTGCCTTCGCAGGGCGTGTGGGTGGCGATCGGAAAGCCCTGCATCTGCTCGCCCGGTGCATCCTGCACGAAGCTGATGGACACTACCGCCTCCCCGCGTGACACCGACTTGATCGGGCCAGTGCCCGAGCGGGTGTACTGGCTCACGTTCTTGTGCAGTTGCTTGAGGTAGTCGTACGCCTGATCCTCTCCCATCAGCTGCACCAGCGTGGCGATCATGGTGTAGGCCGTGCCCGAGCTGGCTGGGTTGGCCACCTGTAGCTCGCCCTTGAAGGCCGGGTTGGTCAGGTCCTTCCAGCACTGCGGCGCGGCCAGCTTCTTCTTGGCCAGCAACTCGGTGTTGAAGGCGAAGCCCAGCGGGCCGGAATACACGCCGACCGTGCGATAGGACGACTGCCGCGCCTGTTCCTGCGCCCAGCCATGCAACTGGCTCAGGTGGGGCGATTGGTATTCCTGCGTCAGATCGAGTTCGGCAGCCTGCAGGTGCGGGTCGCCCGTACCGCCGAACCACACATCGGTCTTGGGGTTGGTGCGTTCGGCAATGAGCTGGGCCAGCGCCTCGCCCGAGCCACGTTTGACCATGTTGACCTTGATACCCGTCGAGCGCGCAAAGCTGGACGCGATGATCGAGCACCAGGCGTCCTGCACCGAGCAGATGACGTTGACCTGACCGGTGCCCTGGGCGGGTGCGGCGGTCGCCAGGCTGGCCAGTGCGATGGCGGCCAGGCAAGAGCGGATGGCATGCATGGAGATGTCTCCTTGTGATGTGAACGAATGAGGATGAGAAGAGGCTGTGCAGTAGGGCGGCGCGCGCGGCAACGTAGCCTGCTTCACGGGCCTTGACCCCAGGAGATGACTGCATCGACACCGATGACCTTGCCCTGATCGATGCGGTTGAAGATCTGGATGGTGGCGCCCATCGCATCCGCGATCTGGCGGCAGATGGACAGCCCCAGCCCCACGCCACCCTTGGTCGCGGTGAACGGCTGAAAGAGGCGTGGGAACACCGTGTCATCGACACCAGGCCCTTCGTCCCATACCAACAGCTCGGCGCCCCCTTCACCGCCTTGGCCGCCCTCACCTCTGTGACGCAGCAGCATGCCCAGCCGACCGTTGTGCGGGGTGTGGTGAATGGCGTTGGCCAGCAGGTTGCGCAGTAGCTCCCCGAGCATCACGGCGTCGGCCGGCGCGTATGCGGCCGGGCCCTCGAGCGAAAAATCCAGCCGCTTGGCGGCGATCAGCGGGGACAGCTCCATCACCGCATCACGTGCCGCAGCGCGGATGTCAGTGGGAGTGAGCCCGCCCGAGCGCTTGAGCTGCTCCAGCTTGGTCAGGCTCAGCAACTGGTTGGCCAAGCCCGTGGCACGGTCCACCGTGTGCAGCATCTGCGGCAGCACCTCTGCCGCGGCCACCGTGCCGTCGATAGCAGATTGCAGCTGCGTGCGCAGCACCGCCATGGGCGTGCGCAGCTGGTGCGATGCCTCGGCCAGAAAGCGCCGCTGCTCGTCCACCCAGTCGTGCTCGCTGCGGTAAAGCGCCCGCACCTGTTGCGAGAGTTCGCGCAGTTCGGCAGGGCCGGTGTCTTCCGATGCATCGGCCAATGGCTGCACCAGGGTGGCCACGCAGCGCTGCACCCAGCGCAGCGTCAAGGTCACGCTGACCCAAATGACCAACGACAGCAGCACCGCGCCCGCCAGCAGAGCACCCGACGCGCCGGTGAGCAAGACGCCTGCCGAGGGCCACCGCTGCACCAGCGGCAGGCCCACCTGCACCAGCACTTGCGATACAGCGCCGCCTGGCGCCTGAACCATTACCGCTACAGAGCGCAGCAGCGCGCCTTGCCCATGGCTGATGTAGAAATCGGCGAGCCCTTGCTGCGCCAGTTGCCGACGCCAGGGGTAGGCGCTCCAACCCCGCTCGCCGGCAATCCACTCGCCGCCGGCGGTGCTGATACGGAAGGCAGCCAGCATCGCATCGATGGGCTCCACGCGATCGGCCAGCGGCACATCGGGCGCACCTTCCATGGCACGCACCAGTCCGGCCAACGCATCGCGCAGCCGGGCGTCCTGCGCATCCGCCAGCTGCAGGTACGCGGCATGCGCCTGCCACGCGACAGCCGCCAGCACCAGCGCCCACAGCGATCCCAGCAACGACCACAGCAGCAGGCTGCGCAGCGACGCGGGTCGCGCGCGGCTGCGCCATGGCCAGGGGACGTGCAGGCTCACCGGCTGCTCCGCTGCGCTGCCTGGCTGGCGTCGTCGCACAGCAGGTAGCCGACGCCCCGCAGCGTCATGATCTCGGCTTTGGTGCCAACGATCTTCTTGCGCAGGCGGTGCACCAGCACCTCGATGGCGTCGGGCTGCACGGCGTCGTCACCGCCGAAGACGGCATTGCGCAGGTCCTCCTTGGGCACCACGCGGTCGATGCGCAGCATCAACGTGCGCAGCAATTCGCCTTCGCGCGGCGACAGATCCAACGGAACGTCGGAATGGTAGAAAACCCCCGAGCCTGATTCGTGCCGCAGCAGCCCGCAGCGCAGCTCTCCGTT
The DNA here is from genome assembly GCF_031843945.1 of Acidovorax sp. WCS2018Noco2-16. Taxonomy (NCBI): domain Bacteria; kingdom Pseudomonadati; phylum Pseudomonadota; class Betaproteobacteria; order Burkholderiales; family Comamonadaceae; genus Acidovorax; species Acidovorax sp. WCS2018Noco2-16. The sequence continues at coordinate 122,074 of NZ_JAVTJJ010000007.1, read as the reverse complement.
GCGCCCGATGCGCCGGGTGAGCGCATGCAGGCGGGCCGCCAGCTCTTCCAGGTCGAAGGGCTTGACCAGATAGTCGTCAGCGCCCAGGTTGAGCCCGGCAATGCGCTCGCCCAGCGTCCCCCGCGCGGTGAGCACCAGCACCGGCGTGGTGTCGCCGCCGGAGCGCAGGCGCTGCAGCAGCTCCAGCCCGTCCAGGTGAGGCAAGGTGAGGTCGAGCGCGATCACGTCGAACGGCTTCTTGCGCGCGATGGCCAGCGCCTCCAGGCCATCGGAGCACACGAGCACCTCGAAGCCGCGCACGCCCAGGCTGCGGCTTAAAGCGCCCGACAGATCAAAGTCATCCTCGACCAGCAACAATTTCATGGGGCGAATCATGCGCTGGCAGAACCTCTGCCACTACCGGGACTTACATCACGGTAGGGTGACAGGCAATTGAAAGATTGGCGCTGCTGTTGCCTGGCTCCTTGAGCGCCGTCCCCACTCGCACACCCAGCGTGGTGGGTCCTCCTACAGCCTGCTGCCATCGGCAAGCGCAGGCTCGGGACCATCTGCTGCGCTTCCACTCGACTGCTTCGCTGCTCCGGAGGTTTATCACCATGACGCCACGTGCACCTTGGCCCTTTCCGACGAAGGAAAGCCCACCCCAGCCTCCCCCGGTTCCTGCCCGCCCGTGCCCGGCACGACGGCCATTTCGTGAAAGCGCACCACCTGGCGACACCGGCCATCGCAGCGCTGGCGCGCACAAGGCACATCTACAAGACGGCACAGTCCTGTGACCACGCGCTGATCACCGTGGGGTACGACCTGGCGTTGTGACCACGACATGCCATCGCAAGATGCTTCAATAATGATAGCTACCAGCGCTTATCTGTAGAGCGCTAGAGGCATATTTCACTCAATTTTTCGGCGATACGCCGTCAGGCCAGCACCTGCTGCGCCACCCGGTTGCGGCCCTGGTGCTTGGCGGCATAGAGCGCCTGATCCGCCGCCCGCAGCAGGTCGGGCACGGTGCACGGCGCCGCTTCGCCGCCCGCCGTGCGCGGCCCGGGCTGGCAGGTCACCACGCCGACACTGGCGGTCACGTGGGAGAACGGGCTGCCGGCGTGGGGCAGCTGCAGTGCCGCCACCGCAGCCCGCAGCCGCTCGGCCACCACCAGCGCACCCTCCGCATCGGTGCCGCATAGCACCACAACGAATTCTTCGCCGCCATAGCGGCTCACCACGTCGCCCGGGCGCACCGCGCCTTGCGCCAGCGCGCTGGCCACCGCACGCAGGCACTCGTCGCCCGCGATGTGGCCCTGGGTGTCGTTGTAGGGTTTGAAGAAGTCCACGTCTGCCATGCAGAGGGACAGCGGCTGGCGGTTTCGCAGGGCGCGCGCGATCTCTCGGGCCAGGCGGTCGTCCAAGTACCGCCGGTTGTACAGGCCCGTCAGATAGTCCTGCTGGGCGTAGCGCTCCAGTTGCTGATTCGCGGCGGTCAGCTGCTGTTCGGCGTGCTTGCGGCGCGTGATGTCGGTCCAGGCGACCGACAGGCCGATCACCCGCCCCACTGCGTCGGCAAGCGGACGCGCTTCGGCGAAGAACCAGCGGCCGTCCCAGGCGAACTCATGGTGTGGCAGTGGGTGCCCAGCTTCCGCCAGCAGAAAATCCTGGGTCATGCGCTGGCCGCCCTGTGTAAACAGCTGGGCCAGCGCCCGGCCCTGCAGCCCCGCGGCGTCTTCCCCGAAGAGCCCGGCCATGGCTTGGTTGGCGAGCATGAAGCGGCCTTCGCGGTCCACCGTTCCCAGAGCCACGGGCGCCGTGGCATACACCGATTCGAGCTGCAGGTAGCGTTCACCCACCGCAGAGATGTCGCGGTCGATACCGCGATAGCCGCGTAACGTGCCGTGGGCATCGAAGATCGGCACGCCGCTCGTCTCCAGCACCACGACATGGCCGTCCGCGTGCAGGTTGCGGTTTACCAGCCCTGCGAAGGGCCGCGCCGCGCCGGCGATGGCGCCGAACACCTGCGCCACGCGTTCAGCCTCAGCCGGGGGCATGAAGTCGAACGGCGTCCGGCCGATCATGTCGTCCGGCGTGTGCCCCAGCAGTTTCGTGACCCGGGCAGAGCAGTAGGTATAGCGGCCGGCAGCGTCCACCTCCCAGATCCAGTCGGAGTTGTCGTTGATCAGCGCGGTGAGGTGGGCGACGGAATCTTCCTGAAAGACAGATGCGGTATCGGCGTCGAAGGTCATGGCAGCGGTGCGAAAGAAGCGGTGGGTGGCGCGCACGGTGCGCGCTCCACCCACCATCATGCCGCGCCTTGTGCAAAGCGCGATCGAATTGGCAACCGGCTCCGCCGGCTGCGAGGGCGAGACCGCAACACCGTCGATGCCCTGCCGGCGGCACACGCCGCGCGTGCTCTTCCTACACCCGCGCGGCCGCTCACCAGCGCAACCTGTACTGCATCGCGCACGCGTGCGCCCTGGCCCGCTCATCTTTGTTGGAGGACGACCCCATGCAGCCACCCGAACCCTGGCCCTTCCCTACGCAAGACAGCCACCCCGATGCGCCCCGCACCCAGCCCGAGGGCGCGGCACCGAAAGACGTCACGGTAGAAGTCCAGGCCGTGACAGAAGACACGCTCGACGATGCAGTGAGCGACACCTTTCCCGCGAGCGATCCGGTCGCGGTGGTGGCCACCAAGGTGGTGCCGCAGGCCGAGACCGAAGCGGGGTCGCAGAACGAAAAAGACCCGCGGGACGGGGCCTAGGCGCCTGACGACACACGTTGACTAGCGGCGCCTACCCGCCCCTGACCACCAGCCGAATGGGTCATGGCCGGGCGGTGCCGAAGCGGGGTTCAGGACGCTCCGCTTGGCCAGCGGCAACGTCCTACAACGGACGAACGGCGGCTTTTCTAGGCTGGCCTTTCTCCCTTATTCCAACTTTCAACCAGAAGGATCACCATGACCGTCAAAACCCTCAAGGATCTGTTCATCCATGACCTGTCGGACGTCTACAGCGCAGAAAAGCAGCTCGCCCGGGCTCTGCCCAAGATGGCCCGCGCTGCCGAGAACGCAGAGCTGTCCGCAGCCTTCGAGAACCACCTGGGCGAAACCCAGGGCCAGATCGAGCGGATCGACCGCATCGTGGAGCTGTGCGAGATCCGCCTGAAACGCATCAAGTGCTCCGCCATGGAAGGGTTGGTCGAAGAAGCCCAGGACGCCATCTCCGAAGGCGACAAGGGCGTGGTGCGCGACGCTGCGCTGATCGGTTGCGCGCAAAAGGTCGAGCATTACGAGATCGCCAGCTATGGCACCTTGGCGACCTTCGCGCGGCACCTGGGCTTCGCCGAAGCCGCCAAGTTGCTGGAAGAAACCCTGGAAGAAGAAAAGGCGACGGACAAGAAACTGTCCATGCTGGCCGAATCCGCCATCAACCCGAACGCTGAAGCGGTAGCCGCCTGACCCGGCGGGCGGCGGCAGAGATCGCACATAACTGCAGAAAAGCGGCAGGTTCACCCTGCCGCTTTTTTTCTGACCGGCTACCGCTTGGGCCGATGTGCCGACCTGCGCAGCGCCGCTGCGAACGGTCAGCCGGCCTAGCGGGCAGCCGAGCCGGGAGCGGGTGAAGAAGGGGCATCCTTCACGCAGGCAGAAGAGGGCGTCGGCGCCGCACGGCCGGGCGCGGGGGGCGGTACATGGGTCAGTTCATCCAGCGATGCGCCCGGATCCTCTTCACCCGCCACCGAGCGATCCAACGACAGTGCATCGTCGTTGCTTCGGTGCGGCAGGCCACCGGCGCCGTGCGCCGCAGGCAGAACAAGCGAATCAGAAGGACCGTTCATGGTGAGCTCCCTAAAAATGAAGAAGGATGCGCGCATCAGGCACGCCCTGGTGGCATCGTGGTGCCCGGCGCGCCCAGCCTGCTCTGGATCCCGCTTCGCCGATGTCGGACAACCGGCCCACGTCGGGCTGCGCGGCGCGGACACGGACGAGCCGCGACACCGAGCGCCCGGCCAGCAGCACCAGCCGCTGCGACGGGGGACTGGACGCTGTTAGAAACGGGCCATTCCACACCGCCCCTGCGGCTTCTGGGACGTTCTGACTAACTTTCGACCTGCGAGGGCCTCTAAAAAGTCAGTAGCCGAGGGGTGGTTGAGTACGCGAATGAAGCGGTGAACGGATTTTTGCGTTTCCTCACGCTGCGCACTCAAAGAGAGCGCATCTACTGGCAGGGTAGTACCGGAATTCGCGCGGAAACACAATTCCTCCAGCGATGTTGGCGTTCCTGCGGAACATCACTGCACGTTTGAGGCACCGCCTGGCTCCCGGGTAGGAGCCTTCTGGTGGCAGCGTGGAGCACCCAGTCCTCACACCGCGTAAGTTCGTCATGAGCAGGGGAAAGCTCGAGGTCTCCACCTCAGCAGGGTCTGCTTCGGGCCGCAGAGCGCCTTCGGGCCCCGCTCTGCATTTCCGGCTCGACAAACGCTGTCGAAGAGCGCAGGAAAGCCGCTGCCTTCGAAAAGGCAGCGGGCGTGTGCGACTTCCAGCAGGGCGTTAAGGACGGCGACGCGCGCTAGACCCCACTTGATGGATCGCAAGCGCACCCAGCAGCATCGACAGAACCATCAGCGCCCACTCCGACATCGTCGGAATCGGGGAGGGAGAAAAAGGCGGCGTGCCTACTGTCTTGGGGGCTGTCGAGCAGTTGTTCGCGCTCACCGGATCGCCGGGCATATCCACGCAAGCGGTGTTGTTCACACTGGCCGCCCCGGTGTAGGGCGAATCAACCTTCACTCGCAGAGTGAACACGGTAGACGCGCCTGCAGCAAGACTCGGTATCACACAGGTCAGCTGGCGTGTGCCAGTTGCATAAGAGCAGCCCGCTGCAGACACGAACGTCAAACCCGCTGGAAGCGTATCGGTCACCTGAGCGCCGTTGGATGCCACCACATTGCGGCCACTGCCAGCTGCCTGGTTGTTCTTCACCGTCAGGGTGTAGTCGAACTCTGCGCCGGGCAATGCACGGTCGGCTGAGGCGGTTTTCGAGATGCTGAGATCGATCTCACTGCCAGCAGCGGGGGCCGCACGGCTTGTGGTCGTGTCTTCATTGACTTCATTGTTGGTCAACTGAATCTCGTTTTCGTCAACGGATACGACCGCCTTGTTGCCCTGCGTGCCGGAATAGTCTCCGGCAGTGATGATGCTTTCCGCACGCATGCGATAGGTCATGACCACCTCATTCGAAGCACCCACCGCCAACGTCGGGAAGGTACAGCGCAGCGTGCCGCTCATCGACCCGGTTGCTGGCTCCGTACACGAGGCAGTGACCGGCGCCCCCGCAACGGTGGCTGTCAAATCGCCTTGATAGCTAAAGCGTGCCGTGTTCCCTGCGTTCGGGAAGGTGTCGACCAACACCATATTCGTGCCGAAGGACGGGCCAGCATTACGGACATTGATGCGATACGTCGTGTCGCCGCCGAGTGGGACGGGATCCATGGTGTCAGTCTTTTGAACCAGGATGTCTACCAGCGAATCAATGACGCTCGCATTGACGTTGGCAGAGTTGTTGGTGGTGTCCGTCTCCGTGTCATTGGTGCCAACCGCTACGTCGACCACGTTGTTGATCGTGTTGCCGAGGGCCGCGGCAAGCGGGCGGACAATGAACGTCACCGTCCGGTTGTTATTCGCAGGGACGTTGGTCCAACGGCATATCAGCGTGCCGCCGGCACCTACCGTAGGAATGGATGAGCACGTTCCATTATTGGAGGCGGTGCCAACACTGATGAAAGCCGTGTTAGCCGGCATGACGTCTGTGATCGTCAGCTCGTTGGCCGTCGATGGCCCAGCATTTCGGGCGGTGACGGTGTAGACCATTGGCTGCCCCACGCGAACATCGGCATTCGGGTTCACCGTCTTGGTGACCGTCGCGTCAACGCGCGGCAAGATACTGGTCGTGACCGAAGAACTGTTGTTGCTCCGGACGGGATCGCCGATGTCCAGAGAATTCACAGTGGCAGTGTTGACTCGGTCCAACGGCGCTGCATTCGCATTGTTGGGGCGGATGGTGATGGTGACGATCTTGGTTTCGTTCGGCGGCAAATCTCCCAGATTGCAATCCACGTCGGCGGAATTCACATTCGCTGGCGCGGTGGGGCCGCAGGACGCACCGGCAGGCGCGGTGATGGAAACCAGGCCCGGCGCAGTAGCGCTCGTGAGCAGGTTGTTCACGACGTCATAAACGTGCACTCGCGTGGCAGTGTTCGTCGACGAGAGGTTGGTGGCCTGCAGGGTGTACGTCAGCGGCTCGCCCACGATCACCGCGGTCTGCGAAGCTGTCTTGACGATTTGGATGTCTGCAGAATTGGCCGGGTCGGTCCCGCCCGTCCCATTCGACGCGCAATTGTTGCGAAAGCCGCCGCCAGTGCCCGCCTCGACAGGGCCTGGGCCGCTCAGAGCCAGACAGGCTGCATTCGTCAGCGTCCCGGCGGTCGAATTAGAGACTGGAACCACCAGGGCTGGCGCCGCCGTTCCATTGTTTGCATTGAAGCCCAGGTCCGCCGTTCGGGCATGCGAACAAGACAGAGTGACCGCGCTTCCATTCGTCGGGTACGAAACCGGAGCACCGCCAGCGGTGTAAGCGCCCGTGCAAACCCAGGCCGCATTGTTGACGGCGCTCTCGACCACCATTCCGTCAGGGAGGTTTTCCACGACTTGAATGGACTGCCCACTCAACACCGGCATCGGGCCGTAGTTGCTGACGCGGATCGTCCAGGTGTAGGGTGCTCCCAGCACCACCGGGTTCACGCTCGGCGTCTTGGTGATTCCCAGGTCAGCCGAGTTGTTCACCGTCACGGTGTCGGTGTTGTTCACGCCGTTGGCGTCGGGTTCCGCCGCCTCGACGCTTCCTGTGTTAGGAATGTTACCTATGCCGGTGACGTCAGCGACCAACCTGATGGCTGGAAGCGTGGAGAAAGCCCCTCCTGTGTAGGCCGCCCCGTTGTCGTAGACACAGGTCAAGGTGTCGGCCTGTGCGCCCCCGAACTCGCAAACCCAGGGGGCCGGCGCATTGTGGGAGGCATACACAAGTCCTGCTGGCAGGGTGTCGCGCACCGTGACTCCAGTGGGCGCTCCGCCGCCCAATTGCCGCGCAGTCAGCGTGTAGGTTGCTCGCGTGGCGCCTCCAACGGCGGCCAGACTGGCCGTCTTGCTGATGCCCATGTCGGTGCCCGCGCTGAGATCCACACGTACCGTCGCAGCGTTGTTGCCAGTGTCACCGTCAGGGAAGTTGGAGCGCACATCGAACGTCGCGTCGACCGACCCAGTGACATTGGCCACAGCAGGAACTGTGATCGGCGGATAGCTTGCTCCCACAGCCAGCGCATCTGCTCGGGAGCAGGTAATTTCTGCGCCTGGTGCTCCGCCCGCTGGTGCGGTTTTGGGGTAGGCAGTCGTAGGTTGGCATGTCCATCCGGCACCAGTGGGCACACCAGTGACCGAAGACCCGGTCGGGACATTGAAAGTGACGACCGGCGCCTGACCACTTGGCAGCGGGTCCGGGCCAGCGTTGTTAACGTTCAGGGCATAGGTGTACGGCGTGCCCGCAGCGATGGTTCCCGCGCCGGCTGAGCTCGTCGCGGTGAGCCCCAAGTCCGCGGCGGCCACGACGGTGATGTTCCGCGTCAGCGCGTTATTTCCACCGTTCGAGTCTGGGGTATTCGCAGTCACCGAGGCCGCATTGGTCCAGACCGTCGCAGCGGGCAATCGGACGCGCAGCGTCACCGTGCGTGATCCAGGATAGGGAATGGTTGCCCATGTGCACGCATACGGAGCGGTGGTGGAGCACGTCCCGCCATCACTTGCAGCCATGCTGACGAACGTGGAGCCGCTGGGGATCGCGTCGCTCAGCACAACGTTGTTTGCAGTACCGGTGCCGTTGTTCTGCACGGTCATCGTGATGGTTGCGATGCCGCCGGCGGGTACCGGATCGGGGGCGACCACGTGCTGCGCGAGCACCAGGTCGGCGGTTTGACCCATCGCAGCCGAGGAAAAGCCCATGAGCGGAAGCACGAATCCCGCCGCAAGTGCCCAGCTGGGGGCCATCAAACACGACTTCTTATGACGAGCTTGTGGAATGACTGCGTGGTCGAACCGCGCGAGATAGCATGGATTTTCCATCGGGGATGAGAGCCTGTAGCGTGCAACGGCCCCGAGTCTGCGGAGAAGGCCCGATACATTCATCCATGCTTCATCACCGTTCCTGACCGTTCCTGACGAACACCAGAGACGATGAGTGGGCGTGGAAGGTGGGCAGTTGTTTGGCAGCCCCGCGCACAAGCGGGAGCGGCAATGGCCGCGCGTTGGAACGCGGCTGTGGCGTCAGCGAACCAGCACGTATCCCGTGCCACGGACCGCGTGCAGCGGCAGTTGCATGCCCTGCTTTTCGGCCTTTCGCCGGACCCGGCTGGCGATGGCGTCAATCCGGTGGCCATCAAAGTCATAGACGTCACCGCCCAGGGCGCGAATGAGATCGTCACGACTGACCGCGCTGCCCCGGCTCTTGAAAAGGCACGCAACGAAGGTGCGCTCCGTGGTGGTCAGCTTCATGCGCCGCCCTGCGGGATCGCACAGGACCCAGTCGCCCTGCAGAAGCCGCCAGTCATGCAGATCCGGGTTGTCTTGCACCGACGCTGCCGACACCGAAGCTGCGGCAGGCGCGAGCGCTTGCACCGGCATCTTGGCGGCTCGGTCACCGTGCAGGCGCCGACCCAAAGCGTTCAGCGTCTCAGCGAGCTCTTCCAGGTGGACAGGCTTGACCATATAAGCGTCAGCGCCCTGTCGCAAGCCATTCAGGCGGTCCTCCAGCTGTCCGCGCGCCGTGACCAGCACGAGCCCCACCCCGACGATGCTGCGCAGGTGGGCCACGATCGACAACCCGCTCTCTCCCGGCAGCCCGATATCGACCACTGCTATGTCGCACGGTGCCAACGCGAAGGCCCGATAGAACGCAGGCGCCGCAGCAAAACCTTCCGCCTCAAAGCCCAGCTCGCCCAGCGAGAAGACCATTTCGTCCCGAAGATCGTCGTCGTCCTCAACAACGTAGACGCGTAAGGCGGAATGAGAGCTTGCCGATGACATAGCAATAATTGTAGATTCGCACGCTTTACGCTTTGTTTCGGCCGGCTGGCATGCACGGCCATCCCATGCCGCCTTACCTGCCATCTGTTGCCCTCGCCTGGTTCCGTTTCCGCGCCCTGCGTGTTCTTGCGCTAGCTGTGGCAACAGCGCTGATGGCAATTTTCCCTGCGCATGCACTGGTTCTGGGCGCCAGCGACGGCGTGGAGCAGCCGATAGACCTTGGCGGCGCGCTGTGGATGCACAGCGATCCATCCGGTACCCAGACAATAGAAGACGTGGCCAATGGCCCGCACAGGGACAGCTTCAGTCATCTGCCCGGTGCCGTGGAAAGGGGCTTCACGCAGGATACGGTGTGGGTGCGTTTCATATTGCAGCGCACGCCTGAGGCCGCAGCCGGATGGCTGTTGCGGCTGCGCCCCCCTCGAATCAACAACGCCACGCTCTATGCGCCCGACGGCCACGGCGGCTACGTTGAAACCCATCTGGGCGACCGCCAGCCCTTCAGAGGCCGCGCAGTCCCCGACCACAACTTCGTCTTTCCGATGGATGTTGGGCTGGATCCACGCGAGTACTACCTGAAGCTCAGCAATGCAGGCGTGCCGCTGCGGGTAGTAATGGACGTCTGGCAGCCCGGGGGGTTTGCCCGTTTCCAAAAGCGGGACTACACGGCCATCGGCGTTTTGCTGGGCGCTGCGCTGCTGTCCGTCTGCATGAACCTGATCTTCATGTCGTGGCTCAGAGACACGCTGTACGGACACTATGCGCTGTATGTCGTGGCCATCGCCGTCCTGGCAACGGCCCGTTTGGGCTATCTCGCGGAATGGATACTCGACACGCGGCCCGAACGTGTCGCGCAAGCCGTGCTGGCCATCAATTGCCTCTTCAACACAGTCGCCACCTTGTTCATGGCACGGATGTTCGGGTTCCGCAGGCATTGGCCGCCGGCCTCCCACTTTTTCGCCGCCGTCGCTGCGTTCAATCTGGTGGCGTTCGCACTGGCTCTGACGCCCCTGCACACACGAATCGGCCCTTGGGTCAGCTTGGTCACCACCATGTCGACCGTTTTCGGTGCGGCTTTCGTTTTTTATTTGCTGGCGGTGCGAAGGCTGTGGCAATACCTTCTGCCTGCGCTCGCCTTTTCGGTGGGCACGCTGATCGGCCTCTATAGCCTGGTCAAGTTGTGGCTGGGCGATGCGGTGCCGGGGGCCGCGCCTGAGCACCTTTACCTGCTGGGCTCCCTGACCCATCTCATCGTGCTGAACGTGGCCGTGGCAGACCGCACGCGGCGCGCCGAGCGGGAGGTGCTGAAGGAGCGCGCGCTCGCACTGTCCGCTCGCATAGAAGCTGAGCAGGCGCTTGAATCCACCGTGGCACGTCGCACGGCCGAGCTGGCCGGCGCCAATGTGGCCTTGCGTGACGAGATCGGCAAGCGCAGCCGGCTGGAGACGCGCCTTCGGCAATCCCTGGAGGAAACGCGCAAGATGGCGGACCAGCAGCAGGAATTCGTCTCGATGGTGTCGCATGAATTCCGCACCCCGCTGGCAGTCATCGACGCGGCAGCCCAGTCGCTGGATCTGTCCAGGTTCGGCAGGGAGGCGACCGTCCAGCGCAGGACGGAGCGCATCCGCCGTTCAGTGCTGCGCTTGTCCATGCTCATCGAGAACATCCTGCTGGCAGACCGGCTTCACCTCGATGAGCGCTCGTTGCGGCTGCAATCCCTTGATATGCACGCCCTGTTGCAGCAACTGTGCGAAGGGTTCAACCAGGCAGCAACGGGACGTCTTCAGCTGACGGTGCAACGCCTGCCGCAGGTCGTCGCAGACCGGGCACTCATCGAGATCGCACTGCAGAACCTGATGCACAACGCACTGAAGTATTCACCGCCGGGCAGCAGCGTGTCGGTCACGCTGACCGGTGTCGGCGACGCGGCCCAGATCGACGTCACCGACCGGGGGCCCGGCGTCCCTGCAGCAGACATTCAACATATCTTTGAGAAGTACTTTCGCTCGGACACGGTGGCGACCGTCGCCGGCTCGGGACTGGGATTGCATCTCGCCCGCGAGATCGCCAGGCGCCACGGCGGCGACGTAGTGCTGGCCGAGAACAGCCCGCAAGGAGCCACCTTCCGCTTGGTTCTGCCCATCGGCGGCCCCGCGCCGGACGAGCGATGACCAGCGCATCCCGACCCTCGGTCACCCAATGAGACGGTGACCTGTTGCTCCGTTCCTATGAAATCATCAACCGCCGCTATCTGCCGCACCTTCAACCTCTCGGCCACCGCATGGGGTCTGGCAATTTGTATGACGTCCTCAATGACGGCTGCGCAGCCGCTCGACGGGGGGACATTGCCACCGATGACCGTGAACGCCCGCGGCCACGAAGAAGCCGTGCAATCAGTTCCGGTACCGGTCACGGTGATTGGGGAGCGCGAGATCGACACGTTGCGCATGCAGCGCCTTGACGATCTGGCGCAGCAACTGCCGAGTACCAACATCGCCACCCCCGACGCGCGCCGACTCACTATCGCCGTGCGAGGTATCGGCCTCAATCCAAGCAATGATGGGCTGGAGGGGAGCACCGGGGTGTACTTAGACAACGTTTATTTGGGCCGGGCCGGCATGGCCGCGTTCGACCTGCTGGACGTGGAGCGCGTGGACCTGCTGCGGGGGCCGCAGGGCACGCTGTTCGGCAAGAACACCACTGCAGGCGTGCTGAGCGTGCACACCAAGCCGCCGACCTTCGAGCGGGAGAGAAGCGTTCGCTTGTCCACCGGAGAACGCGGCCTGCGGCAGGCACAAGCCATCTTGTCTGGGCCCCTGGCCGAAGACGCGGCAGGCCGCTTGCTTGTGTACGACTCCCACGATCCCGGTGTGATCACCAACCTCTACAACGGCGAAAAGCTGGGGGGCAGCGACCGATCAGGAGTGCGTGCACAACTGCTGGTGCGCCAAGGCGCCGGATTTGACCTTCGGCTTATTGGCGAGCACCACCGCGAGCGCGGCAGCAGCGGCACTGCGGTGACTTATGGCCTCGGCCCCGGCCTGGCCGTCGCCCGGGCTATCGCGGGCGGTGCGACGGGCATCGTCACCGATCCCAGGCGGCGCGAAATCAACGTGGACGGGGAGGAGTCCGTCCGCAGCGATCAGAACGCGTTATCGGCCCAAGCACGCTGGCGCCTGGCCTCGGGCGCCGAGATCACATCGATCACCGCCGCACGCGACTGGCGCTTTACGAGAATCACCAATGACAGCCTGAACATTCCGGTTCTTGTGGAAGGAGGCAGCGCACTGCAGCAGCAACAGATATCGCAGGAGCTGCGGCTGGCTGGCCCGTCGGGCGGACCGATCAGCTACGTTGTCGGCACCTACCTGCTGCGGCAACGTACCCGCAATGCGGGATGGACCGACTTCGGACCACGCGCCGATATCGTGCTGCAAGGTACGCCCACTCCGGTATTTGCCAACGCCTACAGCATCAACCACGGATCACTGGACACGCAAAGCTACGCGCTTTTCTCGCAAGCCACGTGGCACTCCACAGATCGGCTGGACATCACTGCCGGGCTGAGGGTCACAGAGGAAGTCAAAAAGGCCCGCATCCACCGTGGTGACTCTATCGGCGGCTCGTCTGCCACCGCGGTGCTGCGGAACAACCCGCTGGTGCTGGGCGCCTACGACACCGGTCCACTGCGCACGCGGCAGTTCAGCCCGTCGGGATTGTTAAGCGCGAGCTACCAGTTGGAGCCCGCACTGCTGGGATATGTGAGCCTGTCGCACGGGGAAAAATCCGGCGGTATCAATCTCGCGGGACCGGGCGCGGCCCCGGGGCCGCTAGGTGTGGACTCGCTGATGGTCGGCCCCGAACGGGTCAACAGCCTGGATATAGGCTTCAAGGGACGCTTTCAGGAGGACCGCTTGCACGTCAACCTGAACTTCTTCGCGGCGATGGTCAACGGCTATCAGACAGCCTACTTGGTGCCGTCCGGCGCAGGGGTCGGCAACTACGTGCAGATTCTGACCAACGCGGGCGACGTGAGATCGCGGGGCATCGAGCTCGAACTCAAGGGCCGGCCGTCCCGGGGGCTGACGCTTTGGTCGAACGGGTCTTTCAACGATGCGCGCTACCTGGGGTACGAGAATGCGCCATGCCCTCCCGAGGCGGCCATTGCGCAGCCCGCTGCACGCTGCAGCCTGTCCGGGCGCCAGGTGGCCGGCGCGCCACGCTGGATGTTCAGGGCCGGGGGGGAATACCGCTACCGCTGGTCGCCTTCCGTGACCCATGCTGTAGCAGCGGCCTACGCTTGGCAGTCCGGCAAGGATGGCACGCTGGATGCGTCGACCTATTCCCGCGTCCCCTCGTATGGGGTGTTCAATGTGGCCACCAGTTGGGATCTGGTACAGGGCCGCCAGCTGTGGAATCTGTCACTCTGGGTGCGCAATGCTCTGGACAAGCGCTACTTTCAAGCGGTGACTGCCACAGCCAACGGTGCCTACGTGGCGTCCCTGGGCTCCCCGAGGACTTGGGGACTTACGGTCAAAGTCGATTACTGATACCCGACGGAGACGAGACGTTTGATCGGCGGCAGCGCTTGGTTTGAATGACCTCGTTTCCACGTGGGTCAGGAGTGCCGAGAGCCGACTCGGTTGTACGCATGTCGGGCTATGAAGGGTTCAATTAGCGCTCACTGGCTTTCCTTGTCCTCCGTACTTTTGAGTACAGCTTGGTGGCCTTGAGCCTTTCTCAGAAAGGGCCGGATTTCAGATCTATCGACAGCACACATCGTGTGCCGTCACGACAATGGGCACGGCACGACAAGCGCTGCCCGGTGGTTCGTTGCAATGCTTCGACAGAGATTTCGCAGCCATCTGGGGTTAGAGACCCGCCAGACCGACTTGCCGGCTCTGATGCCGCCGAACCGCGACGCACGCACGTCCCTCACTAGCGTCGGCGTGGAAGCCAGATAGGTCCAGTCCATGCTGGCAAAGTCCCATCTCTGTGGTGCATAGATCCACACTGTGTTTGCAAAATCCACCCGCTGTTAACAACATCCAGGCCTCGCCCCATGCTCCAGTACCACACGATTCCCGTCACCGCCTTTCAGCAAAACTGCTCGCTGGTCTGGTGCGACGCCACCAGTCAAGCCACCGTCATCGACCCGGGCGGCGACCTGCCGCTCATCTTGCAGGCCGTGGCGCAGCGCGGGCTGTCGCTGGTGCAGATCTGGCTGACGCACGCCCACATCGACCACGCGGGCGGCGCGGGTGAGTTGGCCGACGCGCAGTCGCTGCCGATCACAGGCCCGCATCCGGCCGATCAGTTCTGGATCGACGGGCTGCCGCAGCAGAGCGCGATGTTCGGCTTTCCGCCCGCAAGGCCGTTCACGCCCACGCGTTGGCTGCACGATGGCGATACGGTGCAGATCGGGCAGGAGAAGCTGCACGTGCGCCACTGCCCGGGCCATACGCCCGGCCACGTGGTGTTCCACGCGCCGCAAATCGAGCGCTGCTTTGTGGGCGACGTGCTGTTCGCCGGCAGCATCGGCCGCACCGACTTTCCGCAGGGCAATCACCAGCATCTGGTCGACAGCATCGTGCAGCGGCTGTGGCCCATGGGCGATGAGACCGTGTTCATCCCCGGGCACGGGCCGGAAAGCTCCTTCGGGCGCGAGCGGCGCAGCAATCCGTACGTGGGCAACACCTGAGGGCGCGCGAGCGCTACCTTGCGCCAGGTAGCGCTCAGTCAAGCAATTGCTACTATTTTTATAGCTGCCAGCGCTTGATACATAAGCGCCAGAGGCCAATTTGGCTTAAATATGCAGCGCCGTAGCCTTCAGGGCGCGGTCAGTATCCCGCGCACGGCCGCCGGGAATCTCGGGTCAAGCATGGCGCCCACATTGCAGCGCGACCAGCGCGATGGCAGCGACGCGTCTGAATGGAACACGCGGCCTGGCGCCATGGTCACCTTGCGCGCCATGAGCGCCTCGGCCAGCCGCAGCGAGTCGTCCACCCCCGGAAACGCCACCCACAGGTACAGGCTTTGCGGGGTGCGCGCAAAGACCTCGCAGCCCGCGCCGTCCAACCACGCCAGCGCCTGCGCCGTGGCCTGGCCGAGCTTCTGGCGCAGGCGCACCAGGTGGCGCTCGTAATGGCCCTCGCGCAGCATTACGTCCACCATGCGTTCGCAGTATTCCGAGCCGCTCACGTGGATCAGCGCCTTCAGATCGGCCAGGTCACTGGCCAGCGCGCCATTGCAGGCAATGAACCCCACGCGCAGGGCGGCCGAGAACGACTTGGAAAAGCTGCCGATGTAGATCGTGCGCTCCAGCTGGTCCAGCGTGGACAGGCGCACGGCCGATGTGGGCTTGAAGTCGGCCAGCGGGTCGTCTTCCACGATCACCAAATTGTGGCGCTCGGCCAGCTGCAGCACCTTGTAGGCCTTGGCAGCGGTGATGTCCGAACCCGTCGGGTTGTGCGCCAGCGACTGGGTGAAGAAAAGGCGCGGGCGCTCCTGCTGCAGGATCGCTTCCAGCGCCGCCACGTCGGGGCCGTCGGCCAGGCGCGGCACGCCGACCACGCGCGCACCTGCCAGCTTGAGCTTGCCGAACAGCGGGTAGTAGCCCGGCTCATCCACCAGCACGGTGGCGCCCGGCGGCACGAAGTAGCGGATGACCAGGTCCATCGCGTCGTTGGCACCGTGCGTCAGCACCAGTTGGCCGGGCGTGGCCTGCAGGCCGAAGTTGCCCAGCTTGCGCACCAGGCTGTCACGCAGCGGCGCATAGCCGTAGCGGCTGCCGTAGCGGAACAGCGAGCCCAGCCCCGTGCGCACGACCTTCTGGTGATAGCGGTCCAGCCGCATGTCGGCCAGCCATTCGACGGGCGGAAAGCCATCGCCCACGCCCACCGCGTCCGGCTCGGTCTTGAGCTGCTCACGCATCAGCCAGACGATGTCCATCGCGCGGCCCAGTTGTCCCGCGTCCTCGTCGGCCCGCTGCGCCGGGCGCGCCGGGCCCAGCACGAAGAAACCCGAGCCCCGGCGCGGCTCCACCAGCCCGCGCGAGACCAGCAGGTCGAACGCCGCCACGATGGTGTTCTTGGCGTAGCGATGCAACTGCGCCAGCTCCCGCAATGACGGCAGCTTGTCGCCGGGGCGGTACACGCCGTCCGCTATCTGCTGGCCGATCAGGTCCGCCAGCTTGCCGGCAATGGGTGCCGACCGTCCTCTGCCATCTGCCATCGCCACCCCCTTTTTGTTGCACTGCGATGGTACTGTTCCCGCAAACTGTACCTTTTGAAAAGGGTACAGTTTGCCTACAGTCGGCGACCAGATTCATGACTTCAGGAGATGCCATTCATGGTTGCCGACTCGCGCTTGCCCAACTTCCGCGCCCTCACGCCCGCCCAGCGCTGGGACTTTCTGGCCGACGCCTGCGGCCTGACCGATGAGGACCGCGCGCTGATTCGCCAGCCGGGCGCCCTGCCCATCGCACTGGCCGACGGCATGATCGAGAACGTTTTCGGCACCTTCGAGCTGCCGATGGGCGTGGCCAGCAACTTCCAGATCAACGGGCGCGACGTGCTGATTCCGATGGCGGTGGAGGAGCCCTCCATCGTGGCTGCCGCGTCGTACATGGCCAAGCTGGCACGCGCTGACGGCGGCTTTCAGACCTCCAGCACGCTGCCGCTGATGCGCGCGCAGGTGCAGGTGGTGGGCATCACCGACCCTTACGGCGCCCGCATTGCGGTGCTGCAGGCGCGCGAGCGGATCATCGAGCGCGCCAACAGCCGCGACAAGGTGCTGATCGGCCTTGGCGGCGGCTGCAAGGACATCGAGGTGCATGTGTTCCCCGACTCGCCGCGCGGCGCGATGATCGTCATGCACCTGATCGTGGACGTGCGCGACGCCATGGGCGCCAACACAGTGAACACCATGGCTGAGTCGGTGGCGCCGCTGGTCGAAGAGATCACGGGCGGCTCGGTGCGCCTGCGCATCCTGTCCAACCTGGCCGACCTGCGCCTGGCCCGCGCCCGCGTGCGCCTGACGGCCCAGACGCTGGCCACCAAGGAGCGCAGCGGCGAGGAGATCATCGAAGGCGTGCTGGACGCGTACACCTTCGCCGCCATCGACCCCTACCGCGCGGCCACCCACAACAAGGGCATCATGAATGGCATCGACCCCGTCATCGTCGCCACCGGCAACGACTGGCGCGCGGTGGAAGCCGGCGCCCACGCCTACGCCAGCCGCAGCGGCAGCTACACCTCGCTCACGCGCTGGGAGAAGGACCGCACCGGCGCGCTGGTCGGCACCATCGAGCTGCCCATGCCCGTGGGCCTGGTGGGCGGCGCCACCAAGACGCACCCGCTGGCGCGCCTGGCGCTGAAGATCATGGCCGTCAAGAGCGCACAGGAGCTGGGCGAGATCGCCGCCGCCGTGGGCCTGGCGCAGAACCTGGGCGCCCTGCGCGCGCTGGCCACCGAAGGCATCCAGCGCGGCCACATGGCCTTGCACGCCCGCAACATCGCACTGGTGGCTGGTGCGGTGGGCGACGAGGTCGACGCCGTGGCCCGACGCCTGGCCGACGAGCACGACGTGCGCACCGATCGCGCGCTGGAAGTGCTGCAGGAGCTGCGCGCCAAGGGCTGAACCCCACGGAGCGCTGGCGGCGGTGGGGCCGCCAGTGCGCTGCATGTCCCGCCCCACCACCGACCCAGAACAAATCAGGAGACCAACATGACAACCAAAGACCCCGCCCACTGGCGGCTGGCCGAAGTGTGGGGCGACACCGTCGACCTGCGGCATCTGGCCTGGTCCATCGCGATCGGCATCGGCATCAGCGTGGTCGGGTTCTTCCTGGCCAGCCGCTGGCTCGCCACGTTCGTCGAATCCCGGCAACTGGCACACGCCTACGCCATGCTGGCCGGCCTGGCGGGTTGCGTGACCGCCGGCGTGATCTGCGCGCGGGCCTTTCCCCCGAAGCGCGAAGTGACCGAGCAGGATCTTTCCACCGACCCCGCCTGGCGGCGCGAAGTGCTGCAGGAGCTGGCCGCGCAACCCGGCGGCCTGGGCTCCATTGCCGACCTGCCGCCCGCCGTGGTGCAGGAGCTCAAGGAGCTGAAGCTCTACGAGCTGTTCGAGCAGCACGAGCAGCAACTCCAGCCGGACTCAGACGCGTCCACGGGTGCTGCCATGGCCGCGCCGGCATCCGCATCGGTGACTGCCTCAGTCACCGCGCCACGTTGATCCCCAGGAGCGCACGATATGGATCCCCAACTGATCAACGACATCGCTGTTGCCGCCGCCATGGGGCTGGTGGGCGCAGTGGTGTTCGCCGCCATCGGCCTGGTTTCGGGCACCGACGAGACCACCACGCTGGCGCCCCTCACGCTGCTGGTGGTGCTGCTGGGCGTGCCGCCCGCAGGCATCTTCACGTTCTTTCTGGCCGGCGCCGTAGCCAAGCACATGACGCACGCCGTGCCCACCGCCCTGCTGGGCATACCGGGCGACACGCTGGCCACGCCGCTGCTGCAGGATGCCAACATGCTGCGCAAGCTGGGCGTGCCCCACATCGCCCTGCGCAAGATGGTGTCGGGCGCCATCGTGGCGGCCTTCGTTGCCGTGCCGCTGGCCGTGCTGTTCGCCGTGATGCTGGCGCCCTTCGGCGCCGCCATCACCAAGACCGCGCCGTGGATCTTCCTGGGCGCGGCCATCCTCATCGCCTACTTCTCGGCCGGGCGCTGGGCCTCGGTGGCGCTGCTGGTTCCATTCGTGGTGGTGATCATTGCGCTGCAAAGCCTGACGGCCAAGTACGACGTGAAGCTCAGCATCAGCTACTTCCTGGGCATCGCCATCGGGCCGCTGATCGCCGACCTGTTCACCGTGATCGCGCCGGCCGGGCGCCAGCGCATGCTGCGCGACAAGGTGCGCCAGTTCAACCTGGCGCCGGACGTGAAGGGCTGGTCGGGCTACTTTCCCAACCCATTGCGAGTGATGGACCGCGTGCAGACCCGCTGGACGCTGATCACCGCCACCATCTCCAGCGCCACCTTCGTATTCAGCCCCGTGGCCATGACCGTGGTGCTGGGCGAATTGGTGGGTTCACGCATCAAGCACGCCTACCACCGCCTGACGACGGTGCTGAGCGCGCGCAACGGCGTGACCGAGGCCACTTATATCGCCGAGGCGCTGATTCCGCTGATCGCCTTCGGCTTGCCGCTGAGCCCCGTGGCCGCGGGCCCGGCCGCGCCGCTGTTCAACGCGCCGCCCCGCTTTACCGTCGATGCCGCCACCGGCCAGACCTACAACCTGCACAACCTGCTGAACCACTGGGAGTTTCTGGGCTACGGCATGCTGGCCGTGCTGCTGGCGGCTGTGGTGTCGTACCCCTTCGCCATGAACTACGCGCGCAGCGCAGCGCTGTTTGTGTCGCGCAAGGTCAGCCACGAGGCCATCATCGCCACCTTCGTGGGCCTCATCATCGTGATCAGCGTATGGGAAGGCCAGGTGCTGGGCCTGCTGGTGATTTTGACCATGGGCCTGCTGGGCGGACTGCTGTCGCGCGCCTTCGGCTTCAACACCGGCGTGCAGTTCATGGGCTACTACACGGCCGTGCTGAGCGTGCCGGCCATCGTGAAGCTGTTCTAAGCAAGCTGCAATGGGCCACGATGGGCTGCGTGCCTATCGTGGGCCGTCGTTTTTTGCTATCTCTTTTATAGCTAATAGCGCTTGATGGATAAGCGCCAGAGGCCTATTTGACCCAAAATCAACCGCGCTTGGCCGCCTTGTACAGCCCTTCCACGCGGGGCACGTTGGCCTCCAGCTGGCGAATGCGGTCGGGCCCGCTCGGGTGGGTGGACAGGAACGCCGGGCCGCCCTGGTTCTTGTTGGCCTCGCCCATCTTGCGCCAGAGGCTGACGGACGCGTCAGGGTCGAACCCGCCGCGTGCGGCCAGCTCCAGGCCCACCAGATCGGCCTCGGTCTCATCGCCTCGGCTGAATTTCAGCGTGATCAATTGCGTGCCCAGGTTGGCCGCCGCATTGCCCAGGTCGCCCAGGCCCAGCAGCTGCGCGCCCAGCGACAGCCCCATGCTGGTGGCCTGCGTCTTGGCCAGGCGGGCGCGGGCGTGCTCGCGCAGGGCGTGGGCCATTTCGTGGCCCATGATCATCGCGGACTCGTCGTCGGTCAGCTTCAGCTGGTCGAGGATGCCGGTGTAGAAGGCGATCTTGCCACCTGGCATGCAAAAGGCGTTGATCTGCTTGCTGCCGATCAGGTTGACCTCCCACTTCCATGCGGTAGCGCGGTTGTTCCACTGCGCACTGAACGGAATCAGCCGCTGCGAGATGCCGCGCAGCTTCTGCAGCTGCGGGTTGGTGTCACCGGCCAGGGCGCGCTGGGCCTTGGCCTGCTCCATCATCTTGCTGTATTGCTGCGTGGCGGCCTGCTCCAGCGCTTCGGCCGGCACCAGTTGGCGCATGGCGGACGACGAGCCCACATCGACCTGGGCCAGCGCCGGGCCGGCAAAGGCAGCGCCCGCCGCCATCAGAAAGCCGCGCCGTGCGTTCCAGGCACCATGGCCCTGACGCAGTGCGCACAGCCGGCAACCGGACACGTCCCCGCTGGAAGGGTTCGAGTCGGCAGCGGAAGCGGCAGAGAGGTGGGTGTTTTGCATGGCGCCCGAGTCTAGCGGCGCGCCACCGCCTGTGTGTAGGCAGCGGTGCCGGCGCAGCGCAGGCCACAGCCCTCAGCCGCGCCGGCTGGCGCGCAGCTCCGCCCACACCACGATCAGCAGGCCCGACAGCACTGCCACCAGCCCTGCCACGGACAGCAGCGAAGGCGATTCGCCCACCACCACGACCGCCAGCACGAAGGCGGTGACCGGCTCGGCCAGCGCCAGCGTGACCCCGGTGGCGCCGGAGATGTAGCGCAGCGCGCTGGTGAACAGCAGGTAGGCCAGCCCGGTCGCCACCAGGCCCAGGTAACCCACGGTGACCCACGTGCCGGCCGACAGGGCGAGCGGGCCGCCCAGCACGGCAGCCGCAGGCAACGACAGCACCGCCGCCGTGCCGAAGACGGCCAGGTTGACCGTGGCGGCGCCGGCGCGCTCCACCAGCGGTTTGTTCAGCAGGGTGTGGGCGGCATACGTCAGCCCCGACATCAGGCAAAGGGCGATGCCGCCTGCCGACGCGCCGCCCCGGCCGCCCGGGCCGCCGCCGTCCAGCGCCATGGCCGCGCCACCCGCCACGCCCAGCAGCGTGCCGGCCCACCATACCGGTGCGGGCAGGCGGCGCGCCTGCAAGGTTTGCAGCAGGCCCGCCCAGATGGGCCCGCTGCCGATGGCAATGGCCGTGCCCAGCGCTATCCCGCTGGCCTTCACGCCGGCAAAGAAGCTGAGGTTGTAAACAGCCATGCACGCACCCGCCGCCAGCACGCGCGGCCAGGCCAGCGTGCCGCCGCGCTGGCGCAGAACGCCGGTCAGCGCGGCGAAGAACACCGCCGCCACCGCCAACCGCAAGGCGCCCACCCAGTAAGGCGACAGAACCGCCGGCCCCAGGCTTTGCGCGGTACCGGTGGTGCCCCACAGCATGGCGGCCAGCAGCACCATGGCGATGCCGCGCGCACCGTGGCGGGTGGCATCGCCCGAAGAAGATGCCGCAGAGGAAGAGGAAGAGCGAGAGGCGACCATGGCCGTGAGGGTGCCACGGCGCACGCACCG
Source organism: Acidovorax sp. WCS2018Noco2-16 (assembly GCF_031843945.1). Taxonomy (NCBI): domain Bacteria; kingdom Pseudomonadati; phylum Pseudomonadota; class Betaproteobacteria; order Burkholderiales; family Comamonadaceae; genus Acidovorax; species Acidovorax sp. WCS2018Noco2-16. Next base: position 100,247 of record NZ_JAVTJJ010000007.1, on the reverse strand, counting down.
CGACTGTCGCGCAACGCTCAAGGTGCAGGCTGGCTGCGTTGGCGCAATTGGCGGGCGCCGGTGCCGCGCTCGCGCCGCAGCGCCGAGGCCAGCGCCGAGCCGGTGGCGTAACCGCAGGCCAGCGCCACGCGCTCCAGCGGCCGGCCGCCCGCCAGCCAGCGGGTGGCCGCGTCCAGCCGCACGCCGCGCAGCCAGGCTTGCGGCGTGGCACCGCTCAGCTCGATCCAGCGGGTGTGAAAGCGCTGCACGCTCAGGTGGCACAGCGCAGCCATGCGGGCGGTGGGCCAGGGCTCGTGCAGCGCGGCGCGCACGGCTTGCTCGAGCCGCTCAGGTGCCAGCGCGCGCCGCGCCAGCACCCGCGGCGCGTGCAACAGGCCGTCCAGTTGTTGGGGCAGCGCCGGGGTGGGGCCGGCCGCCTGCGCGGCCCAGGCATGAACGACGCCGCTGGGCAGGCCCAACCCCATGAAAGCCGGGTGCAGATCATCAGCCTCGGCAGCCATGGCCGCTGCCATGTCGATCCACCCACGCGCCTGGGCCGGCACGGCGAAGCGGCGCACGCGTTCGGTGCCGCTGACTTGCGGCAGGTCGATCACGCAGAAACGGGCACCCGGCGGGGCATGAAAGCCATGCCGCACCCCGGCGGGCACGACGATGCCGCTGGCGCGGTCCACCCAGAGGGAGCGGCCGGCCACCTCCATTTCCATGCGCCCGGCCAGCGCATACACCACCTGGGCGTGGTCGTGCGCATGCACCGCATATTCGCCGCTGTAGGCGCGCACGGAACAGGCGGCAGGGGTGGATGCGGGGGGCGTCACTCGCGGGATGGTAGCGCGCTACCTGTAGGACGGCATCGCCAGGTTCTGTAGAGCGGCAAAAGCCCTGCCACACGAAAACCGCATCTGGGGCACAATCAAATGTCATATTTTGTATCGGCGCGCCTGCCCGCGCCGCCCCCATGGACAGCCCCCTAGTCACGGCGTACCTGATTTCTGTCGGCTTCCTGCTCATGGGTGCCGGGTACTCCGTCGTGCTCGCTCGGCACAGCACGCAGCCGCGGGCCCAGTGGAGCTATGGTGCGCTGTGTGTGGTCTTCGCGCTGTTCCAGATGGGCAACGCCCTGCAATATTCAGCTACCGACTCGGCTGCCGCGCTGCAGGCACACCGCTGGCTGAACCTGTGGTCGCTGGTGGTGGTGCCGGTGTGCACATTCTTCTTCGAATCGCTGGCGTCGCGCCGGCCGCGCCTGCGGCTGACTGCAGCGGTCACCGCCGTCACGCTGGTGATCGTGGCGCACAACTTCACGTCCGACTATGGCTACCGCTTCAGCCAGCTGCACGCCGACCGGCTGGTGCAAATGCCCTGGGGCGAGTCGATCCGCCTGCTGTCGGGCACGCCGGACACCCTGTTCCACCTGCTGCGCCTGCTGACGCTGGGTTTGATGGTGGCGAGCCTGCCGCGCCTGCGCACGGGCCGCTACGAAGAGGGTGTGTGGCGCAAGCTGCCGTGGCTGGCCATGGGGCTGATGACCGTCAGCTCGGCGTTGGCCGCCTTGTCCGACATGGGCGTGCTGTCGCTTCCCTATGTGGCCGGCTTCGGCTTCCTGGTCATGAGCGTGCTCTTCCTCTGGGTGGTCATGCAGGACCTGGGACGCTTGCAAGTGCGTCCGCGCAAGCGTTCAGCCGCGCAGCTGCGCCCACCTGCTGCACCCGCCAGGCGCCGTTCCGTCGCGCAGCAACAACAGCAGCCGCAGCCCCAGGCGCAGCAGCAACAGCAGCCGCAAGCCCACCCTGCAGGCCGCATGGCGCGCCGGGCGCCTGACGCCGAAGACACCCGCTTTTCCGGCCTGACCGACCGCGCCGGCCTGCTGCGCCAGCTGACCCCGCTGCTGGACGAGCACCAGCGCAACGCCGCCTCGCTGGCCGTTTTCGTGTTCGACATCGACCGGTTCGACCTGATTTGTGCCACCCACGGCCATGCCGCTGGCGACGCCCTGCTGGCCCAGCTGGCCGGCCGCCTGCAGCAGGCGGTGCAGGGCCGCGACCTGCTGGCGCGCGGCCATGGCGCTACCTTTGCGGTGGTGTGCACCGGGCTGGCGCCACATGCGGTGTCACAGCGCCATGCGCAACTGGACAACGCCTTCGCCCTGCCCATCGCCGTCTTCGGCAAGGTGCTGAACGTGCGCGCCAGCGCAGGCGTAGCGCGCTTTCCGGGCGACGGCATGACAGCCGAGGCGGTGATGGACGCCGCAGAGCTGGCCCTTCACGAAGCCAAGACCACCGGCCGCAGTGGTAGCCCCCTCAAGACCTTCACCCCCGCGCTGAAAGACCAGCTGCAGGAACAGATGGAGCTGGAAGACGCGCTGCGCATGGCGCTCGAGCGCGATGAATTCGTGCTGCACTACCAGCCGCAGGTGCATGGCGAAACCGGCCAGGTGGCGTGCATGGAAGCCCTGGTGCGTTGGCAGCACCCGTTGCGCGGGCTGATATCTCCGCTGCGGTTCATCACGCTGGCCGAAACCAGCGGCGTCATCCACCGCCTGGGTGCGTGGGTGTTGAACGAAGCTTGCCGGCAACTCGCGCAGTGGCAGGCGCAGGGCCATACCGGCATGCGCATGGCGGTGAACCTCTCGGTACACCAACTGGAAGACGAGTCGCTCGAATCGCTCATCATGCAAACGCTGGCCCGCCACCGCCTGCAACCGGCTGACCTGGAGCTGGAGATCACCGAATCCGTGCTGATGTCGCAACTGGAACGCGCCACCGAGCGGCTGACCGCGTTGCGCGCCTTGGGCGTGCGGTTGTCCATCGACGACTTCGGCACCGGCTATTCGTCGCTGAGCTATCTGCGGCGCCTGCCGGTGCACGCCTTCAAGCTCGACCGGTCCTTCATTCGCGACGTCGACCTCAGCGGCCGCGGCCAGGCGGTGTGCGCCACCGCCATCGGGCTGGCGTTCGACCTGGGACTGGAGATCGTCGCAGAAGGCGTGGAGACCGTGCAGCAGGCCCAACTGCTCAAGCACTGGGGCTGCCACCTGCTGCAGGGCTACCTGTTCGCGCGGCCCATGCCGGCCGAGGCGGCGACCGCGTTCCTCGTCAGCGCCGCGTCGGAGCCGGAAGAGGTGGTGGAAGAAGTCCTGGTGGCCCCGCCGCAACTCAAGCTGGTCCGCGCAGCCTGACGAACTCGCTGGCTCCCGGCTGGCGCAGGCTGGCCGGCGTCTGCTGCAACGCCGGCCGATAATCGCCGGCAATCACACCTGGCGTTCCACCCGGGCCCCGGCCCTCTCAGGCCACGGGCACGACGCCGCCCGCTCGCCCCCGTTCTCCCGACATGCCCCCTACGTCCACACCCCCTGCCCCTCGGCCCAGCGCAGCGCAGCCCGGCACTGCCCCAGCCCGCCGCACTTGGCGCCAGTCATTGCGCGTCTACCGGGAGCCCGCCAGCCTGCGCATGCTGGCGCTGGGCTTTGCCGCCGGGCTGCCGCTCTTGCTGGTGCTGGGCACGCTGAGCTTCTGGTTGCGCGAGGCGGGCATCGACCGCACCACCATCGGCTACTTGAGCTGGGTGGGCCTGGCCTATGCCTTCAAGTGGATGTGGGCGCCGCTGGTGGACCGGCTGCCGCTGCCCTGGCTGACGCGCACGCTGGGCCGCCGCCGCAGTTGGCTGCTGCTGTCGCAGGCGCTGGTGATGACCGGGCTGGTGGGCATGGCGTTCAACGACCCGCGCGTGGCCCTGGCGCCCATGGTGTGGTGCGCGCTCTTCGTGGCCTTCGGCTCGGCCACGCAGGACATCGCGCTGGACGCCTTCCGCATCGAATCGGCCGATGCCGACAAGCAGGCCGCGCTGGCCGCCACCTACCAGACGGGCTACCGGCTGGCGATGATCTGGGCCGGCGCCGGCGTGCTGTGGGTGGCCGCGCGGGCCGAATCGCCCGCCGCTGCCGGCAGCTACCAGCACGGCGCCTGGCAGGTGGCCTACCTCGTCATGGCCGCGTCGATGCTGGTCGGCACGCTGACCGTGCTGCTCTCGCGCGAGCCCGCGCCGCGCCCGCTGCCGCCCGCACGCAACGCCGCCGAATGGCTGCGCGGCGCGCTCGTCGAGCCGTTCGCCGACTTTATCCGCCGATACCGCTGGCAGGCCGCGCTGCTGTTGGGGCTGATCGCCATCTACCGCATCAGCGACGTGGTGATGGGCATCATGGCCAACCCGTTCTATGTGGACATGGGCTACACCAAGGACGAGGTGGCGGCAGTCAGCAAGATCTTCGGCGTGCTGGCTACGCTGGCCGGCGCCTTCGTGGGCGGCGTGCTGTCCATGCGGCTGGGGGTGATGCGGGTGCTGATGCTGGGCGCCGTGCTCAGCGCTCTCAGCAACCTGCTGTTCGCGTGGCTCAGCACGCAGGGGCACGACGTGACGCTGCTGATGCTGGTGGTGTCGGCCGACAACCTCTCGGGCGGCATCGCATCGGCCGCGTTCATCGCCTACCTCTCGAGCCTGACGAACGTGCAATATTCGGCCACGCAGTACGCACTGTTCAGCTCGATGATGCTGCTGGCGCCCAAGTGGATCGCCGGGTTCTCGGGCCGCTTCGTCGACACGTATGGCTACCCGGAGTTCTTCGTCGGCACTGCGCTGCTGGGCTTGCCGGTGTTGGTGCTGGTGGCGCTGGCTTCCAGAGTCAAATTGGCCCCTGACGCTTGATATATAAGCGCTTATAGCTATATTTTTAATAGCAAAACATGACCATTGCACTCATCATCATCGACACGCAGTCCGCCCTGTTCGACCCCGCTCCGCGCCCGGCCGATGCCGATGCGGTCATCGCCCGCATCGATGCCCTGGCCGCCCGCGCGCGCGCAGCCGGCGCGGCGGTGATCTTCGTGCAGCACGAACACGCCGAGGGCATCGACGGCCCGCTGGTGCATGGCAGCGCCGGCTGGCAGTTGCAGAGCGACCTGCGGGTAGATAAAGAGGCCGACGCCTTCGTGCGCAAGACCACGCCCGACTCGTTCCTGCGCACCGACCTGTCCGACAAACTGCTGGCCAGCGGCGCCACCGAGCTGGTCGTCTGCGGCTACGCCACCGAGTTTTGCGTGGACACCACCGTGCGCCGCGCTGCGGCCCTGGGCTTTCCCATCACCATCGCCGCCAACGCGCACACCACGCACGACAAGCCCCATGCCAAGGCCGACGCCATCCGCGCGCACCACAACGGCACGCTGCCGTCGCTCCAGAGTTTTGGCACGCCCATTCGTGCCGTGCCGGCCGAATCGATTGACTTCGCAGCCGCACCGCCCGCCGCTTGACGCATAGGCAGGCGTTTACCTAACTTTACAGAGACTTCAACGCACCGAGATGCCCCGGCGCGACCATGAAGCCTCTGCATAAAACCCAACCCGACGCCCTGCCATGAGTTCCCAACTGCTGATGATCGAAGACGACACCCGCCTGGCCGAAATGGTGGGCGAGTACCTGGCCCAGTCGGGCCTGCAGGTCACGCACAAGGCGGACGGCGGCAGCGGCCTGGCGCACCTGCAGGGCGACGGCGGCGCCACGCTGCCCGACCTGGTGATCCTCGACTTGATGCTGCCCGACATGGACGGGCTGGAGGTGTGCCGTCGCATACGCTCGCTGCAAGGCGGCGCCGCCCAGGTGCCAGTGCTGATGCTGACCGCCAAGGGCGACCCGATGGACCGCATCATCGGTCTGGAGCTGGGCGCGGACGACTACCTGCCCAAACCCTTCGAGCCGCGCGAGCTGCTGGCGCGCATCCGCGCCATCTTGCGCCGCCGCGAAAACGGCGCGCGGCCGGCGCCCCAGCTGCTGCGCTTCGGCACGCTGGAGATCGACCGCGACGCGCGCACCGTGTCGGTGGGCGGCCAGCCGACCGAGCTCACCTCGTACCAGTTCGACCTGCTGGTCGCCCTGGCCGAGCGCGCCGGCCGGGTGCTGACGCGCGACCAGATCATGGAGGCCGTACGCGGCCGCGAACTGGAAGCCTTCGACCGCTCCATCGACGTGCACATGGGCCGCATCCGCGCCGCCATCGAGCAAGACGCCAAGAACCCGCGCCGCATCCTCACGGTGCGCGGCGTGGGCTACGTCTTCGCCAAGCAGCAAGACTGAAGGGCGCACTCGCATGTCCCTGGTCAGCCCGTTTTCACGCCGCCTCTACCTGCGCATCTGGCTGGCCGTCGTCGGCGGCGTGGCCGTGTTTGCGCTGCTGGTGGGGCTGGCCTGGCGCATTGCCGCCGAGCACAACGCACAGAACACCGCGCTGCCGCAAGGACGTGAGTTCGTCCTGCGCGACGCGGCCGGCAAGCCGGTGCTGCAGGGCCAGGCCCAGCGCCGGCCGGGCGATCGGGGCGAGGGCGTCGAATTCATGCTGGACGTGGACAACGGCGCTGCCTACACCTTGCAGATGTCGCCGCGTCAGCGCCCGCTCGGCCCCGACCGGCGCGATGCCGCTTTCTGGCTGCGCCCGCCCTTCGGCTTTCTGTGGATGCTGGCACTGGTGGGCATTGCGGTGACCGTGGGCGTGTTCCCCATCATCCGCCGACTGCTGCAGCGGCTGGAGCACTTGCAGCGCGGCGTGCAGCGCTTCGGCGAAGGCGATTTGTCGGTGCGCGTGGCCGAGCGCGGGCAGGACGAGGTGGCCGACCTGGCGCGGCAGTTCAACGCGGCGGCGGCGCGTGTGGAAACGCTGGTGAAGTCGCACAAGTCGCTGCTGGCCAATGCATCGCACGAGCTGCGCTCGCCGCTCACGCGCATTCGCATGGGGCTCGAATTGATGCAGGGCGACGCGCCCTCGCCCAGCTTTCGCGCCGAAATCTTGCGCAACATCGCCGAGCTGGACCAGTTGGTCGATGAAATCTTGCTGGCCAGCCGGCTCGACGCGCGCGAGGCCGACGTGGGCACCGTCGAGGTGGTCGACCTGATGGGCCTGGCCGCCGAGGAATGCGTGCGCGTGGATGCCGAACTGCAGGCGGGCGCCGGCACCGCAGCCGACGCGCTGGAAGTGCGCGGCGTGGCCAAGCTGCTGCGCCGCGCGCTGCGCAATCTGCTGGAGAACGCCCGCCGCTACAGCCAGGGCGACATCACCGTGACGCTGCGCAGCGTGGGCCAGCGGGTGGAGGTGAGCGTGTGCGACCAGGGTCCGGGCGTGCCGCCCGAGCAGCGCGAACGCATCTTCGAGCCGTTCTACCGGCTGCCGGGTGCCAGCGAGCGCTCCGGCGGCGTGGGCCTGGGGCTGGCGCTGGTGCGCTCCATCGCCCTGCGGCACGACGGCGAGGTGAAATGCACCGCCCGGCCGGACGGCGCGAACGGCGCGTGCTTCGTGCTGACCCTGCCGCGCGGCGGCTGAAGCGCCGCCTCCGGCTCAGCGCCTGGCCACCAGTGGCCAGCGCCGCGCCATCACCACCAGCACCCCCGCCCCCAACACCAGCGCGCCGGCCGCCACCGACAGGCCATCGACAAAGCCGCGCTGCGGCGTGGCTGCGCGGTGCAGCATCCACGCCACCATCGGCGGGCCGGCGATCTGGCCCACGCCGTAGGCCGCTGTCAGCAGGCCGGCAAAGCTGTCGCCGGCTGCCGGCCACAGGCGCCGCGCCTCCTGCAGCGCATAGAAGGTGATGGCGGTGAACGGCAGGCCCAGCAGCAGGCTGCCCAGCGCAAAGCCCGCCGCCTGCGGCCATGCCAGCCCCAGGCCGATGGCGGCGGCCTGCACCACATAGCAGCCGGCCAGCAGCCAGCGCCGGTCCCACGCGGCCGGGGTGCGGGTGGACAGCGCCGCGCCCAGCGCCACGCCGGCGCCGAACAGCGGCCAGAACAGGTCGGGCCAGGGCGAGCCCGCCGCCAGCGCTCCGCGCGCAATCACCGGCAAGAAGGTGGCGGTGACGATGTAGCCCAGCCCCGCCAGGCCGTACGCCAGTGCCAGCAGCGCCCGCGCCGGCGGGCCGCCCGGCGGCGCAGTGGGCGCTGCCTGCGTGGGCACGGCGCCGGCTGCAGGCGCGCCCTGCGCCGCGCCGCGCACCACAGGCCAGACGAGCGCGCACAGCACGGCGCTCAGCAGCCCGAACACCGCCCAGCCGGCCGCCGCCTGCCAGTGGGCGGCCACCATGGCGCTGGCCGACAGGCCGGTCAGCACGATGCCCAGCCCCGGCCCGCAGAAGATCAGCCCGCCCAACGCCGGCTGGCCCAGCGCCACCAGCCGCACCATGCACCAGGCCGACACGTTCAGGAACACCACGGCGCTGACGAAGCCCGCCGCCCCCCGCAGCGCCGGCCAGGCTGCCGCCACGGGCAGCGCCATGGCGCAGGTCAGCACCACCGTGGCCGCCAGTCCCCAGCGCGCCAGCCGCGCGCCCTGCCAGGCCCGCGCGGTGCGCGGCGCCACCCAGGGCAGCGCCATGCAGGCGAGCGCGCCGGCCAGGTAGCCGGCGTAGTTGACGGTGGCCAGCCAGCTGCCGCCCGCCAGGGTGACCACGCCATCGCGCAGCATCATCGGCAGCAAGGGCGTGAAGGCGAAACGGCCGATGCCCATGGCAGCCGCGAGGGCGGCCATGCCGGCCAGGGCGACAGCCAGCGGGCGATCAGCAGGTGAAACAGGGGTCATGCCGGGGCGCATTGATTATTCTCTTCAAGAGATTATTATTGGCACAAATCATCTCATAAAGAGAATAACGAATGGATCTGGCAGCCCTGGAAATCTTCCGCGCCGTCGCCCAGGAAGGCAGCGTGACCCGCGCCGCCGAGCGGCTGGGCCGGGTGCAGTCCAACGTGACCACGCGCATGCAGCAGCTGGAGGAACAACTGGGCGCCACGCTGTTCTTGCGCGAAGGCCGCGGCATGGCGCTGACGCCGGCCGGCGCGGCGCTTAGCGGCTATGCCGAGCGCCTGCTGGCGCTGGCCGAAGAGGCCCGCCAGAGCGTACACCCGGGCCGCCCCGGCGGGCGGCTGCGGCTGGGCGCCATGGAAAGCACGGCCGCCGCCCGCCTGCCCGCGCCCTTGGCGCAACTGCACGCGCAGTGGCCGGAGGTGCAGCTGGAACTGCGCACCGGCCCGTCCGGCCCGCTGGTCGACCAGGTGCTGGCGCATGCCAGCGACTGCGCCCTGGTCGCCTGGCCACCGCCGGGCGTGGACCTGGACGCGCCCATCGAGCGCACTACCGTGTTCACCGAATCGCTGTACATCGCCCTGCCCGCCAGCCACCCGCCAGTCACGCAGCCGGGCGACTTGCAGGTGAACACGCTGGCCGCCTTCACCAGCGGCTGCACCTACCGCCGCATGGGCGAAGACTGGATGCGCCAGCAGCTGCACGGCGCTGCGCTCCGCGTGCTGGAGCTGGCCTCGTACCACGCCATCCTGGCCTGCGTGGCTGCCGGGCGCTGCGCCGGCGTGGTGCCGCAGGCGGTGATCGAGCTGATGCGCGAGCCACCTGCGTTGCGCCTGCTGCCGCTGGGTGACTGCGACACGGTGCTGGTGCGCCGGCGCGGCTACCAGTCGGCCGCGCTGGATGCGCTGCTCCAAGCCTTACGGGGCGCCTGACGCCGCTCCTTTCTCTACCACCTCCGTCCCATCAGAGCCTTGCCATGACACAGCCACGCGCGCTCCCCGCCTCCGCACTTCTCGCCCGCCTGAGAATCGCCCTGCCCATCGTGCAAGGGCCCATGACCGGTGCCGACACCCCTGCGCTGGCCGCTGCCGTCTCCGACGCGGGCGGGCTGGGCCAGCTGGGCTGCGGCATGCGCTCGCCCGCCGCCATGCAGGAGGCCGCCGCCGAAGTGCGCCGCCTGACCGACCAACCCTTCGGCATGAACCTCTTCGTGCAGGACACGCCCACGCCGGGCGACGCCACGGTGCGCGAGGCGATGGAGCGGCTGGCGCCCCTGTACGCCGACTTCGGCCTGCAGCCCGCCGTGCCCGCGCATTGGTGTGAAGACTTCGCGGCGCAATTCGAAGCGCTGATAGCCGCGCGCCCGGCGGTGGCCAGCTTCACCTTCGGCATCCTCAGCGCAGCGCAGGTCCAGCGGCTGCACGCTGCGGGCTGCGTGGTGGTCGGCACCGCCACCACCGTGGCCGAGGCGCGCGCCTGGGCGGCCGTGGGCGCGGATGCGGTGTGCGCCAGCGGGGTGGAGGCCGGCGGGCACCGCGGTACCTTCCTAGAAGACTTTGAATCGAGCCAGGTGGGCACGCTGACCCTGGTGCCGCAATGCGTGGATGCCATCGACGTTCCGGTGATCGCCGCGGGCGGAATCATGGACGGGCGCGGCATTGCCGCTGCACTGGCGCTGGGTGCGCAGGCCGTGCAGATGGGCACGGCTTTTCTGGTCTGCCCTGAATCGGGCATCGGCGCCGCCTACCGCGCAGCGCTGGCCGGGGCGGGCGACACCGACACGCGACTGACCCGCGTGTTCTCGGGCCGGCCGGCACGCGGCATCGTCAACGCCACGATGCAGCGGCTGGCGTCCCATGAGGCCACGGTGCCGGCCTACCCGGTGCAGAACGCGCTGATGGGGCCGCTGCGCCGTGCGGCCGCCGCACAGGGTCGCGCGGAAGCAATTGCGCTGTGGGCCGGCCAGGGTGTGGCGGCGGCGCGGCCATTGCCGGCCGGGGAGCTGGTGGCGGTGCTGGAGCAGGAATGGCGCGCCGTAGCGAGCGCAACTGCCAAATATTAGCCAAATCGGCCTCTAGCGCTTATCCATCAAGCGCAGGCAGCTATTATTTTTATAGCAAACAGGTATTAGTGAGTGTGGTCGGCCATCAGCAGCCGGCCCACCACGCTGTCCGGCAGATACAGCCCCCGACCCAGGTAGTCGTCCAGCCGGCGCCGATCCGGGCCGCGCAGCTTGATGACGGGCGGCAACTCGCCCGCCACGCGTGAGAACAGCAGGCGCAGCTTCAGCGGCGTGCGGCGCCATTGCCCCAGCACGTGGTACTGGAACGGGCCATCTTCCGCATTCGAGAGGCACAGACGGTAGCCCCCGCGCTTGCGCATCACGTACTGCATGGCCAGGTGGATGCTGAGGTAGTCCGGCGCATCGATGTTCTGCCGCACCAGGTCGAACACGCCCTCTTCGCGCAGGCAGTCGATGTACTGCTCGCCGGTGCGGTTGATCGCCCGTGCGTTGAATTCCTCGAACGCGTCGGCGGCAAAGCGGCTGCCGGGCGGGGCAGCGAGAAACCAGCTTTCGACCACGGGGCAGTCGGCATCGGTGGTGAAGCGGCCCAGGTAGTAGGCCACCAGGTCGCTGCATTCCCGCTGCTGCGCCTCGATCACCCAGTCGAGCGATTGCGTGAGGATGGTGCTGGCATCGATCCAGATGCCGCCATGGTCACGCAGCAGCCGCAGGCGGATCCAGTCGGAGCGCTTGGCCGGGGCCACGCGGGCGAGCGCATCGGGCGCGTCGGGCACGTATTCGCGTAGCGCTGCATCGTCGAGCACCCGGATCTCGAAGCCCGGGTTCACCTGCCGCCAGTTGGCGATGCAGCGCTCGACGAGCAACGGCAGCGTGGGGCTGTTCCAGTAGGTCCAGACCACGCGCGGAATGGGTGCGGTCACCGGCGCACCGGGCACGCCAATCGGATAGCACCGCAGTGCAGCGGGCTGGTGCGGCTCCAGCGTGCGGCCGGTGGCTTGGCAGTAGCGGCGAATGGCGCCCGCCAGCCACAGCTCGGCGCGGTTCTTGAAAGTCAGCTGGGAAGGGGATCGGGCAGTCGTCATCGTGGTTGGTAAGCGTACCAGCGGCCCAGCCGCAGGCCGCGCATCCACCAGCCGCGCCACAGGTATTGCCGGCGCAGCGCTGCCAGCGGTATCGGAGACGCGGTGTCGAAGTCCAGGCGAAAACGCTCCGCAGCGGCCTGCCGCACCGGCAGCGGCTCCGCGGTGCCGATGCGGTGCAGGCTGCGCATCGCGCCGACCAGGTTGCGGGCGCATTGGTGGGCGAGTGCCAAGCGCAGGCGATCAGGCAAGCGGTCGGGCAGCGCGTCGTTCGGTTGCAGCGCGGCCCGCTCCGCTGCAAAAGCCAGCAACGAGCCCGACTGGTCCGCGGCCTTGCGCACGTTGGTGCTGGCCAGAATGCTGCCTTCGCGTTGTCGATAGGCGACCCAGGCTTGGGGCGCGTAATAGAAGCTGCGGGCGCGGCGGGCCACCAGCGGCATGGTGGCCATGTCTTCAAAGTAGCGCCCAGGCGGAAAGCGCAGGCCGTCGGCCCAGAGTGCGCGCCGCGAAATCTTGGACCAGGCATGCAGCTGCCCCGTCATCAGCAAACCGGCCGCCAGCGCGTCGCCGCCCTCCTGCGGTCCGCCGGAGGGGCCGTCGAACGTGGCGCGGTGGCGCTCGCCACGCAGCACGTGCTTGATCCGTTCGTGTCGGCGCCACACGCGGAAGTCGCACAGCACCACGTCCACCGCGTGCTGCTGCACGATGCGGCGCAGGCCGGCGATGGCGCCTGGCAGCAGCTTGTCGTCGGAATCCAGAAACCAGAGGTAGTCGCCCCGCGCGCTGTCGATCATGGTGTTGCGCGCCGCGCTCAGGCCGGCATTGGCGTCGTGCCGCAGCAGGCGCAGGCGCCCCGGCCAGCGCTCGGCCAGCGACTGCATCAGCTGGGCCGAGCTGTCGGTGGAGCAGTCGTCGAGCAGCAGCACCTCCACGCCCGCCGCGTCGTCGGCCGACTGGTCGAGTACGGACTGCACGCATGCCGTCAGGTAGTCCTCTACGTTGAAGACGGGAATGAGCACGCTCAGCCACGGGGCCGAGGGCGGGGTGGAGCTCGTCGTCATGGGCGTGTGCCAAAGGATGGGCTGCGGCCGTGCGCATCGCCCGCCATCACCTGGCGCAGCAGGGCTTCGTAGTGCTGCGTCATGGTCGGCAGGCCGTAGAGCCGATGGGCATCGAGCCGTGCTTGATGCGCCATGCGCTCGGCATGGGCCGGCTGTGTGAGCAGGCGCTCCAGCGCATCGGCCAGGGCCTTGGGGTCGCCGTGCGCGGCGAGCAGGCCGTTGCGCTCAGGCTCGACGACGTCCTGCACGCCCACCACGTCGCTGCCCACCACCGCACAGCCGGCGGCCATGCCTTCGATGAGCGCCAGCGGCATGCCCTCGTAGTGGGTGGAAAGCACATAGATCTGGTGCTGCATCAGCAGTTCGGGGACTGAATCGCAGTGCCCCAGGAATTCCACTTGGCCCTGCAAGCCCAGCTCTGCGCACAAGCGCTCTGCCGCGCGGCGCGCACCGGCCTTGCCGCCGCCGGCCAGCCGCACCGGTGGCGCCAGGCCACGGTCGCGCAGCAGCGCCACGGCCTTGAGCAGCGTGGCGTGGTCTTTCTGCCGGGCAAAGCGCGCGGACATCACGATGCCGGGCACGCGGTCGCTCCACCCGCGCTGGGCCGCGCTGGCGAAGGGTTCGAGCCGGATGCCGTTGGAGATGGCCTGCGTCTTGGCCGCCGGAAAACCGCGCTCGAGCAGGCTGCGGCGTACGCCCTCGGAGCAGCCGACGATAGCGTCGGTGCGGTCGCTGAGCCAGAGCGCCTGCCGCAGGCGCCAGGCGGTGTAGCGCTCCCGCGAGTTGTGCTCCACGTGCACCAGGTGTGGCACGCCCGCGATGAGCCCGGCATAGCGGCCCCAGAGGTGCTCGCTGAAGCCATGCGCCACCAACACGTCGGGCCGCCAACGCCGGCACAGCGCGGCCAGCTGCCACACAGTGGCTGCGTGCGCCCAGCCAGCGACGGCCTCGACGGCGAGCCCCTCGGCGCGCAGTGCTGCCACGCGTTCGGCCGACGTGGTGCGCTTGCGGCGCAGCACCAGCAGGGGCTGGAAATGGCCCGACGCGGCATGGGCGCGCACCAGGTCCACAGCCACCTGCGTCGCGCCGGAAAAGCCGCCGGTCACAAAGTGCAGTACCCGCGGCCGGGCCGGCGTGCCAGCGGCGGCGGCGGTGGAATTCATGCGCTGGCGGCGCCTCGGGCGTGGCGCTCCATGCCCAGAACCGCCCCCCACTGCAGCATGATCAGAAACAGGTAGGCCATGATTCCGCTGTTGTGCGCAAAGAAAACCTGCGTCAGGCCGAACCCCACATACAGCACCGGAACGCACAGCCCGCCCAGCCGCATCGCCAGCATGCGAGCCCGCCAGTCGGCCGGCATGCCTGCATGGCGCGCCAGACGGCGCCGGGTCGGCCAGAAGAGATAGATCGGCCAGCCGTACAGCGCCAGCAGCCAGGCCACACCGAGCGAGCCGGCCTTGACGAAGACGTCGAGCACTTCGTTGTGCGCGAACACGTATTCGCTGATGGACGGCTGGTAGAGCCCTGCAGCGACACGCTTTTCTTTCTCCAGCATGTAGCCCTGCGTGGTCCAGCCCAGCAGCGGCTTCTCGCGCCCCAGATCCCAGGCGAAACGCCAGTGCTCCAGGCGCTGCCCCACGGAGTTGCCGGCTTCGCGCTTGGCCTCGTAGATCTCCATTTCGTGCTCCATGACTTCCCAGCGCTTGACCATCATCTGATGGTTCAGCAAAGTCATGGTCACCAGCGCCACGGCCGTCACACCCAGGCATCGCCACATTTCCTTGCGGTTGAGCTGAAACAGCAGCAGCAGAACGACCGGTGTGCACAACAGGAGCGCGAGCCAACCGCCGCGCGACTGCGACAGCACCGACGCGTTGACCGCACCAAGCGCCGCCAAACCCGCCAGCACCACGCGCCACCGCCCTAGCTGTCTGCGCAGTGCGATGGTCTGCACCGCAAGGATGGCACCCAGCAACATCGCCAGGTTGCCCCACTGGATCGCATTGGTCCGGCCCGTGGGGAAGCCCGAGGCACGCGCTTGATCCTCAATAAACACCTGCCACAGTGCGACGACGCCGCAACCTACGCAGCCCACCAGCACCCCCCAGTAGAACGCCATGGGCCGGGGCGGAAACTGCGTGACGAAGAGCAGGCACCAGGCCGCAAGAAAGAACTTCATCGGGCGGTCCCATTGGTTCCACCCGGGCTCCGGAGCCGCCAGGATGAACCAGAACATGCCCATGACGACGACCACGCCCGCCAGCACCACGGTCTGAACGTCTGGCCTGCGCCGCACCCACTGCGGCAGGGTCGCTAGTGCCCCCAGCAATAACAGCACGGCTCCGTAGGAATAGCCGGACGATACGGTCAGCGCCAGGGCCGGCACAAGAAAGGCGGCTGCGGTGGCAACGCGGCGCGGCCAGGGGCCTGGGCCCAGCAGGGACAAAACAGAGGCGAGGGTCATCGGATTAGCACGTCGTGCTCCGCAGGCACGCAAACAGGATCAAAAGCGGTAACCGGGCGCTGCGTAGCTGCAGCCCACCGGCCATTTCTTTGGGGGTCGCCCTGGGCGGCGGATCGTAACGCAGCGCGGCGGTGCCAGAATGCCGGTCGTCGCGCCCCCGAGAAGTACCGACCCCATTGCATTCCATGACGATCCGCATTTCCGCCCGCGCCCTGCACACCGTCTATCGGCTGGTGAGTTGCTTGCGCCCGCGCTACGCCGTCACCTACCGCAATCGGCCCGAGGCCCTGCTGTTCGAAGGGCTCGAGAGCCCCGCTGGCGACGCAGCGCGGGCCAGGTCCGACATCGATGCCATTCCGCAGCGCATCTGGACCTATTGGGACTCCGAAACGGTCGATCCGCTGGTGGACCAATGCGTCGCCAACTGGCGCGCGCATTGCCCGGGCTTCGACGTGCAGGTCATCAACCGCCGCAATATGGGCAACTTCATCGCGCCAGCAGATCTGCCGCCCGGCTTCACGCAGCTGCATCCCACCAAGCAGTCGGACTGGGTTCGTCTGTATCTGGTGCGCCACCACGGTGGCTACTGGCTGGACGCCACCATTTTGCTGACCCGCTCGCCCCAGTGGATGGACACGTCGCGACTTTCTCGCGGAGCGCAATTCGTGGGCTTCTACCTGGACGGCTACACGCACGACGCCCGCTTCCCGATAGTGGAAAGCTGGGCGTTCGGTGCGCCCGCGCAGTCGCACTTCGTGGTGGCGTGGCAGCAGGAATTCCACCATGCGCTGATCGAGACCGGCACTGACGCCTACCTGGCGGCGCTGCGCGCGCGCGACGACGCCGCCACGCCGCTGCAAGGCATTCCAGACCCGGCCTATCTGCTGATCCACGTGGCCGCCCAACAGGTGCTGCGGCGCGCCAATGCCTTTCGCCTGGCGCTGTTCAAGGCCGAGGACACGGCGTTCTTCTATCAGCAGGCGCTGCGCTGGAAGTGGTACTTGCTGTACCCCCGCCTCTGCCTGGTTGCGGCCGAGCCCCAACCAGCGCCGCTGATCAAGCTGCGCGGTGGCGAGCGCCGCCATTTCGCTGCGCTGTTCGAGCAGCACGGCGGCCCTCAACCCGGCAGCATCTGGCAACGCGCCTGCAGCGATCCAGGCCCGGACAGGTAGCTGACCCGAGGCGCCACCCGCCAACGCCGCAGGCTCAATGGCCGGCACGGACGGTTTCGCCCGCCTTCAGCCGGTACACAGTGCCGCAATAAGGGCACTTGGCCTCACCAGTGTGGGCCACGTCCAGGTACACCTTGGGATGGGTGTTCCAGACCTTCATGTCAGCCTTGGGGCTGGGGCAGAAGACGCCGCCTTGCGGGTTCAGGTCTTTGGCGAGCAGTTCGATGACAGCTTGGGACATGGCGATCAGACCTTCGTGAGCCAGTGGGCATAGTGGGGATTGCGGCCGTTGACGATGTCGAAGAAGGCGCTCTGGATCTTTTCGGTGATCGGGCCGCGGCTGCCGCTACCGAGCTCGATCCGGTCGAGTTCGCGGATGGGCGTCACTTCGGCGGCGGTGCCCGTGAAGAAGGCCTCGTCCGCGATATACACCTCGTCGCGCGTGATGCGCTTTTGCACAATTTCCAGGCCTAGATCCTTGGCAATGTGGAACACCGTGTTGCGGGTGATGCCGTTCAGGGCACCGGCCGACAGATCAGGCGTGTAGATCACGCCGTTCTTGATCACGAAGACGTTCTCGCCAGCACCTTCGGAGACGAAGCCGGAGCTGTCGAGCAGCAGAGCTTCGTCGTAGCCATCGTCCAGCGCTTCCATGTTGGCCAGGATCGAGTTGGTGTAGTTGCTCACCGCCTTGGCCTGCGTCATGGTGATGTTGACGTGGTGACGCGTGTAGCTGCTGGTCTTGACGCGAATGCCGCGCTGCATGCCCTCCTCGCCCAGGTAGGCGCCCCAGGCCCAGGCCGCCACCATCAGGTGGATCTGGTTGCCACGCGGCGACACGCCGAGCTTTTGCGAGCCGATCCAGGTCAGCGGACGCAGGTAGCCCGATTCGAGATGGTTCTCGCGCACCACGGCCTTTTGCGCCTCGTTCACCTCTTCTTTGGTGAACGGGATCTTCATGCGCAGGATCTTGGCGCTGTTGAAGAGCCGCTCGGTGTGCTCTTCCAGGCGGAAGATCGCGGTGCCCTGTTCGGTCTTGTACGCGCGCACGCCTTCGAAGGCGCCGCAGCCGTAGTGCAGGGTGTGGGTCAGGACGTGGATCTTGGCATCGCGCCAGTCGACCATCTGGCCGTCCATCCAGATCTTGCCGTCACGGTCGGCCATCGAGGGAACTACGGGGCTCATGGGCATCCTTTTGTCGCAAACGAATCGAATCGGGGGAAACCGCAGAATCTGCGGAAATTGCGGGAAATCGCTGAACCCGCGATTTTACGATCCGTCTGCCGCTGAGGCTGGCGCCTGTGCAGGATCGGCAGCCGGCGCGGGGCGCACCAGTTCCCACTGCACCAGCACGCCCGCGCGGAATTCGCACGTCACGTGCGACTGGCTGCCGTCTGTCCAGCGGTAGCGCTCGGGCTCGGCGCCGTCGGGCGACAGCCGCTCACCCAGCGACCGTGTGAGCGCCACCACGTGCAGCAGGTTGACCCCTTTGCGCAGCTTGGCATTGAGCATGACGGCACTGCCCACGTAGCCGATCGGCCGATTCGATGCCTTTTTCATCACGTTCATGAGCCGCGTGAAATGCAGCAAGGCCCACATCACCAGGCCACCGGCCACTGCCATCACGCCTTGCCAGCCCATGGCACGCCAGGCGGCAAAACAAAGCACAAGAATACCGAGGGGGATGGCGATGCGGCGCAGGTTCATGCCCGCGATTGTCTCGCAGGCCGGGAGGCCTTTCGCTGTGGATCGTGCTTAGAACGCATCGACGATCTTGCGCTCAGCCGATGCCGCGCACCACTTCCATCGCCTGGTCCACACGCTCCACCGCATGGATGGTCAGGCCTTCGATGGGCTTCTTGGGCGCATTGGCCTTGGGCACCACCGCCACGCTGAAGCCCAGCTTGGCAGCTTCCTTCAACCGTTCCTGGCCACGTGGCGCGGGGCGGACCTCGCCAGCCAGGCCCACTTCGCCGAAGGCGATGAAGCCTTTGGGCAGGGGCTTGCCGCGCAGGCTGGATGTGATGGCGAGCATCACGGCCAAGTCGGCCGCCGGCTCGCTGATGCGCACGCCGCCCACGGCGTTGACGAACACGTCCTGGTCCATGCAGGCCACGCCGGCATGCCGGTGCAGCACGGCCAGCAGCATGGCCAGCCGGTCGCGGTCCAGCCCCACCGACAGGCGGCGCGGGCTGGGGCCGCCTTCGTCCACCAGCGCCTGGATCTCTACCAGCATGGGCCGCGTGCCTTCCAGCGTGACCAGCACGCAGCTGCCGGGCACGGGCTCGCTGTGCTGGCTCAGGAAGATGGCGCTGGGGTTGGTCACGCCCTTCAGGCCCTTTTCCGTCATGGCGAACACGCCGATTTCGTTCACGGCGCCAAAACGGTTCTTGATGGCGCGCACCAGCCGGAACTGGCTGTGCGTGTCGCCTTCGAAGTACAGCACCGTGTCGACCATGTGCTCCAGAACGCGCGGGCCCGCCAGCGCACCTTCCTTGGTCACATGACCCACCAGCACGATGGTCACGCCCGACGACTTGGCGCAGCGCGTGAGGTGCGCCGCGCATTCGCGCACCTGCGCCACCGAGCCTGGCGCAGAGGTGAGCTGGTCGGAATACACGGTCTGGATCGAGTCGATCACCGCCACCGCCGGCTGGGTAGCTTCGATGGTCGCCAGGATCTTCTCGAGCTGGATTTCCGCCAGCACATTGACCTGGCTGTGATCCAGCCCCAGACGGCGCGAGCGCAGCGCCACCTGCGCGCCGCTTTCCTCGCCCGTCACGTACAGCGTGGGCAGGCCCAGCCGTTGAAAGGCATCGAGCGCCTGCAGCAGCAGCGTCGACTTGCCGATGCCCGGGTCGCCGCCGATCAGCACCACGCCGCCTTCGACGATGCCGCCGCCCAGCACGCGGTCCAGCTCGTCGATGCCACTGGGCGTGTGAGCAATGTCGGTCGCCTCGATGGCGGCCAGCGGCATCACGGCCTGCGCCTGCGCCAGTCCCGCGAACTGCGGCGCGCTGAGGCGGTTCTTGCCCGGCCCGGCCTCTGCCACGGTTTCGACCAGCGTGTTCCAGGCACCGCAGGCAGGGCACTTTCCCAGCCAGCGCGGGCTGGTGCCGCCGCAGGCATTGCAGGTGAAGAGCGTTTTTTCTTTGGCCATGGGAGGGAAGATTCTGAAGGGCGGCGGCTGGCAACGGCGCAAATCGCCTTTGTGTGCAAGCGGTGTGCTGATAGGGATGCGGAGGTGCGATCAGGCACGTCCGTATGCAAGGGCGCAAGGGTTGCAGGCACCTGAAAAGCAAAGGACGTAAGCAAATGCGATGTCAGCACTATCCTACCTTGGAGACGGTGCGCATTGCCTAGCATGGCGGCTCCAGCGGCGGTTCGCCGCGCCTTCATTCCAAGGAGAAAACCAATGACCTCTTCCAAGACACCCCGCACCGCTTCCCGCTGGCTGGTGGCTGCACCGCTCGTCATCGTCTCCGCATTCGCGCTGACCGCATGCGACCGCAACAAGCCAGGCGAGCCAGCCAACAGCACCACGCCTGCGCCGATGACGCCGGCCCCATCCGCGCCACCGACACCAGCCCCTGAGGCCGCAACGGGCTCGGGTGCGGGTGCCGGCATGAGCTCCGGCTCGGCCACGGGCACCACCAGCGGAGCTACGCCATCGTTCGGCGGCACCGCCACCACGCCCGCCACACCGGCCTCGCAGCCTTCGAGCGTGCCACGCACCACCAACTGATCACACATCAGCGCGATCGGCTTCGCGGCTGATCGTTGAAGCAACAAGGCCCCGCACCGCACACCGGTGTGGGGCCTTGGCTTTTTTGCGGTAAGCAGCAGGCCGGCGGTGCAGCGCCAAGACGGTCTACCATCTTCCGTACACGGCCCTGCGGCCGCGGCATTCCTGGGAGGATCGTCTTGGCCAAAGTGTGTATCTACGGTGCCGGCGCCATTGGCGGCTGGCTGGGCGTGGCGCTCGCCCACGCGGGTGGCGACGTGAGCGCGATTGCGCGCGGCGCCACGCTGACTGCCCTGCAGGCCCATGGCCTGCGACTGATCCGCCCTGATGGCACAACCGTCCAGGTGCCAGTGCGCACCACCGACACGCCGCAAGCCCTGGGCGTTCAGGACCTGGTCGTCATCGCCGTCAAAGCCCCGGCCCTGGCCGATGTCGCCGCCCGCATCGCCCCGCTGATCGGCCCGCAGACGCAGGTGCTGGTCGCCATGAACGGCGTGCCGTGGTGGTTTCTGGATGGCTGCGACGGCCCGGCGCGCGGGCGCACGCTGCACAGCGTGGGTGCCGGCGGCCAGGTGGCGCGTGCCATTCCTGCGGCCCAGGTGATCGGCGGCGTGGTGCATGCCAGCTGCTCGCTTGAAGGCCCCGGCCACGTGCGCCAGCACTTCGGCAACCGCCTGATCGTGGGCGACGCGCTGGGCCAGGACACAGCCCGCGCCAATGCGCTGGCAAGCCTGCTGCGCGCAGGGGGCGTGGACGCAGACGTGTCGCCGCGCATTCAGCAGGACGTGTGGTTCAAGCTCTGGGGCAACCTCACCGTCAACCCGATCAGCGCGCTGACGGGCGCCACCACCGACCGCATCCTGGGCGACGACCTGGTGCGCGGCCTCATCTCGGCCGTGATGCTGGAGGCCAAGGCCATCGGCGAGCGGCTGGGCCTGCCCATCGACCAGCAACCCGAAGACCGCCATGCCGTGACCCGCAAGCTGGGCGCGTTCAAGACCTCGATGCTGCAGGACGTGGAGGCCGGCAGGCCGCTGGAAATCGACGCGCTGGTGGGCGCCGTGCACGAGCTGGGCGAAGTGACCGGCGTGCCGACGCCCCACACCAGCGCGCTGCTGGGCCTGGTGCGGCTGATGGCGAGCGAGCGCGGCCTGTACCACGCCACGGCGCCGTGAACTCCTGAAACCATAGCTACTAGCGCTTGATAACAGGCGTTTTCCATACCAAACGACCCTGAAGCCTTTGAATGGCAAGCGCAACTAGCTTCATTTTTAATAGCAAACCAACTTGCAGAGCCCCGCCATGCCTTCTTCACTGACCCTCTATTTCGCCCCCGGCACCTGCGCCCTCGCCGTTCGCATCGCACTGGAAGAAGCCCAGGCGCCCTATCAGTTGCAGCGGGTGGATTTCTCCGCCCGGCAGCAGCAATCGGCCGAGTACCTGGCCATCAACCCCAAGGGCCGCGTGCCGGTGCTGGTGACCGAAGAAGGCGTGCTCACCGAAACCCCGGCGCTGCTGGCCTACATCGCGCAGCGCTTTCCTGCCGCCCGCCTGGCGCCCACCGATGCGTTCGGCTTTGCGCGCATGCAGGAAGTGCACAGCTATCTGGCGTCGACCGTGCACGTGGCCCATGCCCATCGCCCGCGCGCCGGCCGCTGGGCCGACGAGCCCGAGGCCATCGCCGCCATGCAGCGCAAGGTGCCGCAGAACATGGCGGACTGCTTTGCGCTGATCGAGCGCCATTACCTGCAGGGCACCTGGGTGCTGGGCGATGCGTATTCGGTGGCCGACGGCTATCTGTTCACCGTGGCGGGCTGGCTCCAGAGCGACAGCGTGGACATTGCGCAGTTTCCGAAGGTGCAGGCGCACTTCGAGCGCATGGCCGCGCGCCCGGCCGTGCAGCGCGCGCTGGCCACATAGGTCGGGGGCGCCAGGGCGGCGCTGGCCGCCTGGCTCCGCAGCCGGCAAGGCTTTAGTTCACCTTCAACAGGCGCCAGTCGATGCGGTTGTCGGCGCGGTGGACGATCTCCACCTTCTGCGTGGCCGCCCACGGAATGATCTGGTTGTAGAGCGGAATGTGCGAGATCAGCTCGTGGTCCTTGATCAGCGCCTGCTCGATCAGGCCGTTGCGGGTGGCGGTGTCGGTCTCTTTCTTGATGCGCTCGATGAGTGCGTCTTGCTGCGGATTGCTGAAGCGGCCCAGGTTGAAGTTGCCGTCACCGCCCGCGCCCGGCGATCGGATCAGCGACTGCAGCGAATAGAACGCGTCGAAGGTCGGCACGCCCCAGCCCAGCAGGTAGATGCTGGCTTCGTTGCGCTGGATCATCGGAAAGTACGTGGCAAACGGCAGCGAGCGCAGCTTGGCCTTCACGCCCACCTTGGCCCACTGGGCGGTGATGGCCTGGCACAGTTGCTCGTCGTTGATGTAGCGGCCCGCGCTGCAGGCAAAGTCCACCTCGAAGCCTTGCGGGTAGCCCGCCTCGGCCAGCAGCTTTTGTGCGGCGGCAGCGTCGTAGGGCCAGCGCACGTCGGCCTTGGGGGTCCAGCCGTTCACCTGCCGCGCGACGATCGCGCCAGTCGGCTGGGCCAGGCCGCGCAGCACCACGCGCTGAATGGCGTTGATGTCGATGGCCTGGTAGAGGGCCTTGCGCACGCGCACGTCCTTGAGCGGGTTCTTGCCCTTCACGTTCGAGTTCTGCAGCTCGTCGCGGAACTGGTCCAGCCCCAGGAAGATGGTGCGGTTCTCGGCGCCGTCCAGCACCTTCAGGCCCGGCTGCTGGCGAATGCGCGGCACATCCTGCAGGCTGGGATCGAGCACGAAGTCGACTTCGCCCGACAGCAGCGCCGCCGTGCGCGTGGCGTCCGACTTGATGGGGGTGTAGACCACGTCGGTCACGTTGCCGCCAAACTTGCCCTTGCCCCACCAATTAGGGTTGGCCGCCAGCACCAGCCGCTGGTCGGCCGCCCACGACTTCAGCACGAACGGCCCCGTGCCCAGCGTGTTGCGGTGCGTGTAGGGCTCGTCGGGGGTCTTGATGTCCTTCGGCGTCGTGGCGTTGTTCTTCTCGGCCCAGGGCTTGCTCATGATGCGCAGCTCGGTCAGCTGGTTGACCAGCACCGGGTTGGGCACGTCGGAGAAGATGTCGACGGTGTTCGCGTCCACCACTTCCACGCGGTCGATGCCCTGGGTGTAGACGGCGTAGTTCGACGTCTTGGCCTTGGCACGTTCGAGCGAGAACTTCACGTCGTCGGCCGTGAGTGCCGAGCCATCGCTGAACTTGACGCCCTGGCGCAGGCTGATGCGCAGCTGCGTGGGGCTGACCAGCTTCCAGGCGGCGGCCAGCTGCGGCTCGGGCTTGAAGGTCTTGCTGTTGTATTCGACCAGCGTTTCGTACACCGCCGAATGCAGCGCGTTGTTCACGCCCACGTTCTGCGCGTGGATGTCCCACGACGACACGTCGGCCGAGCGGGCAAAGCGGAAGGTGGCGGCACCGGCTGCCAGCGGCAGCGCCGATGCGGTGAACACGGCTATGGCTGCGGTGGCAAGCAAGGTTTTGGAAGTGCGCATGTGTGGCAGATCTTTCGAGGGGGAAAAAAGTGTTGCCACTATGCCGCCCCTGAGACCCACACGTAACCATTTTCTGGTTGTATCCATATGACCTGCCGGTGCTTGGCCGCGCCGGTGACGACACGCCGAATGCTTTCTGTCAACGCCCGCGCAGGATGCGTACCGCCTCCGGCAGCGACTGCGCGTGCGGAATGAAGTGGTCGATGCCGGCGCCCAGCAGCACGGCGCACACCAGCGCGCCCAGCAGCGGCTTCCAGGTCAGCCGCACGGCCGCGGCCAGCCAGCCGGCGCTCTCGGCGCCCATGGCGGCGCGCGCCGTGGCGACCGAGAAAGCCACCTCCACCGCGACGGCCAGCAGCACTTCCCAACCAAAGTACAGCCAGGCCAGCGCGCCCGCGCCGAAAACGATCGCCAGGCCGACGAGAAAGATGGCCACCACCGGCACGACCACCACGGCGCCTTCGTCGGCACTGCCGGCGGCTTCCAGCGCGCCGCCCGCCAGGTCGCCCAGCACGCCGCTGCCGTCCCCGCCGGCCACCGGATCGCCGAAGTCGCCACTGGCCCCGCCGCCGCCGAAATCGCCGCCACCGCCCGAGCGCGGCAATGGCGGCCGCGCCCCGCCGCCTCCAGCAAAATCAGGCAGGGGCAGGTCTGCGGCGTCCAGCCAGCCGTCGGTGTCGCGCGGCTGCCGGCGTGGCCGCACCAGCCAGGCCGCCCACAGGCGCAGCACCAGCACATAGGCTCCATAGCCCACGCCCAGCGTGAGCAGATAGCGCAACGCCAGCGAATCGACGCCCAGCACCATCTGCGCGTGGGATGTGGCCCACATCAGCGCCAGCGTGAAGCTGCCGATGCACCAGCCATGCACGTGCAGCCGGTGGCGCTGCTGAAGGCTGCCCGCCAGCACGCGGCGCGGCGCGCGCATGCCGCGCCAGGTGGACGTGGGCCGTTTTTTGCGGTCTGGCGCTGCCACGAAAGGCTCAGCCCACGACGACCGGCACGCGCAGCGCCACGGCGCACATCAGCTCGTAGCCCACGGTGCCGGCCGCATGCGCCACGTCGTCAATGGGCAGCGCGGCGCCGCCGGCGGCACGACCCCAGAGCGTGACCTCGCTGCCCACGCCTGCGCCCGGCACGTTGGTCAGGTCCACGGTGACCATGTCCATGCTGACGCGGCCGACGAGCCGCGTGCGCACGCCGTTCACCAGTACGGGTGTGCCGGTGTCTGCATGGCGCGGGTAGCCGTCGGCGTAGCCGCAGGCAGCGATGCCGATGGTGAGCGGCCTGTCGGCGGTGAAGCGCGAGCCGTAGCCCACGGTGTCGCCCGCCTTCAGGTGCTGCACGGCGATCAGACGGGTAGCGAGCGTCATGGCGGGTTGCAGGTTCCAGTCGGCGGCTGTGCGCTCGGGGTGATCGGGCGCGCTGCCGTACAGCACGATGCCGGCGCGGATCCAGTCGCCGCGCACGGACGGGTCGCCCCCCTGGCGCAGCGTGGCGGCACTGTTGCACACGCTGCGCTCGCCGGGCAGGTCTTGCGCGACGGTGCGGAAGATCTCCATCTGGTGCGCCGTGCCACGCGGGCCGTCGGCGTCGCTGAAGTGGGTCATGAACGAGATCTCGTCGACCTGCGTGAGCGCGTTCAGCCGCGCCCAGGCGGCGCGATAGCGCTCGGGCGCAAAGCCCAGCCGGTTCATGCCGGTGTTCATCTTGAGGAAGACGCGGTGTGGCGCCTGCGTCTTGTGGCGGCTAAGCCAGTCGATCTGCTCGTCGCAATGCACGGCATGCCACAGGCCCAGGCGCGAGCACAGCTCCAGGTCGCGCGGCTCGAACACGCCTTCCAGCAGCAGGATCGGGCCGCGCCAGCCCAGGGCGCGCACGCGCTCGGCCTCGGCCAGGTCCAGCAGGGCAAAGCCATCGGCGGCGCGCAGGGCGTCGAAGACGCGTTCGATGCCGTGGCCGTAGGCGTTGGCCTTGACCACCGCCCAGGCCAGCGTGTCGGGTGCAGCGCGGCGCGCACGCGCCAGGTTGTGCTGCAGCGCAGCGGGGTGGATGGTGGCCTGAATGGGACGCGGCATGGGGGTATTTCTACGGGGAGAAAGGTCGGAATTCTGGCATTGGGCGCCCCAGGCTGCGTGATATAACCGCCGCTCACTTGTAGCAGTTTGAGATATTTAACAGGACATCAGCCCGACTGATGCAGCCCTCAGCCCATCGATGAAGCGCGGTTTCTACACCATCATGTCGGCGCAGTTTTTCAGCTCGCTGGCCGACAACGCGTTATTCGTGGCCGCCGTCGAACTGCTGCGCACCGGTGGCGCCCCTGAATGGCAGCGCGCCGCTTTGGTGCCCATGTTCGCGCTGTTCTACGTGGTGCTGGCCCCGTTCGTGGGCGCCTTCGCCGACGCGATGCCCAAGGGCCGCGTGATGTTCTTCAGCAATGCCATCAAGGTGGTGGGCTGCCTGATGATGCTGTTCGGCTCGCACCCGCTCATTGCCTACGCAGTGGTGGGCCTGGGCGCTGCGGCCTATTCGCCCGCCAAGTACGGCATCCTCACCGAACTGCTGCCCGCGTCGCAGCTGGTCAAGGCCAACGGCTGGATCGAGGGGCTGACGATCGCGTCCATCATTTTGGGCGTGCTGCTGGGCGGCCAGCTGGTGGGGCCTGCGGTGTCGGGCGCGCTGCTGTCATTCGACATGCCGATGCTGGACACCGGCGTGGACACCCCCGCTGAAGCGGCCATCGCCGCCATGATCTTGCTGTACCTGGTGGCCGCCTGGTTCAACACGCGCATTCCGCACACCGGCGTCGAGATGCGGCCCATGCCCGCCAACCCGGTGGCCATGCTGCCGGACTTCTGGGCCTGCAACAACCGCCTGTGGCGCGACAAGCTGGGCCAGATTTCGCTGGCAACCACCACGCTCTTCTGGGGCGCGGGCGGCAACCTGAAGTTCATCGTGCTGGCCTGGGCGGCAGCGGCCCTGTCGTACAACACCACGCAGGCGTCGGCCCTGACCGGCGTGGTCGCCATCGGCACCGCCGTGGGCGCGGTAGTGGCGTCCATGCGCATGCGGCTGGACGCGGCCACCAAGGTCATTCCGCTGGGCATCGCCATGGGCCTTCTGCTGGTGATGATGGTGTTCATCAAGAGCATCTGGATCGCCATTCCGTTCCTGATCTTGCTGGGCGGCCTGGGCGGTTACCTGGTGGTGCCCATGAACGCGCTGCTGCAGCACCGGGGCCACAACCTGATGGGCGCGGGCCGCTCCATCGCCGTGCAGAACTTCAACGAGCAGGCCTGCATTCTGGCGCTGGGCGCGTTCTACAGCCTGTCGCTGAAGATGGGACTGTCGGTGTTCGGCGCCATCACGGCGTTCGGGCTGGTGGTGGCCGGGGTGATGTGGCTCATCCAGCGCTGGCACCGGCGCAACTGCATGGTGCACCGCGAAGAGGTGGAACACCTGCTGCACATCGCCCGGCACGACCACCACCACTGAGCCGCAGCCGCGCTGCACGCAGCGCACGGCCTGCGCCTGTAGCAGTTTCATTTGCTATTATTTTTATAGCTACCAGCGCTTATCTATCAAGCGCTGGAGCCGTTTTTCATTCATGACCCCGTCCCCGCTGCTGCCGATTGCCGCCCTGCTGTTCAACGCCCTGGTCTGGGGCCTGGCGTGGTGGCCGTTCCGGCAGATGCACGGCGCCGGCCTGCATCCGCTGTGGGCCACGGCAGTCATGTATTGCGGCGTGCTGCTGGCCTTGCTGGCGCTGCGCCCGGGCATTGGGCGCCAAGTGCGGGCGCACCCGCAGCTGTGGCTGCTGGCGGTGTGCTCGGGGTTGAACAACGTGGCCTTCAACTGGGCGGTGACGGTGGGCGACGTGGTACGCGTGATCCTGCTCTTTTATCTGATGCCCGCTTGGGCGGTGCTGCTGGCTTGGCGCGTGCTGGGCGAGCGCCCCACGCCGGCGGCGATCGGCCGACTGCTGCTGGCCTTCACCGGCGTGGCGCTGGTGCTGCTGCCCGAAGACGCATCGCCCGCGCGCCTGCTGCAGGGCCTGTCGATGGCGGACGGGCTGGCGCTGCTGGGCGGCTTCATGTTCGCGCTGACCAACGTGACGCTGCGGCGGCTGCACGCCGTGCCGGGCCAGGCGCGCATGTTCGCCATGTTCGGCGGTTGCATGCTGATGGCGCTGGCCGTGGCCTGCGTGGGCCTGCAGGTGGGCGTGGTTGAGGCATTCCCCGCGCCCAATGCCACCTGGGTGGTGACGGCGGCCTGGCTGGCGGTGCTGCTGCTGTTGGGCAACTGGGCGCTGCAGTTCGGCGCCGCTCGGCTGGCGGCTGGCACCACGGCGGTGGTGCTGCTCTCGGAGGTGGTGTTCGCCAGCGTGTCGTCGGTGGTGCTGTCGGCCGCGCAGCTGCAGCCGCGCACGCTGCTGGGCGGTGGGCTGATCGTGGCGGCCTCGCTGCTGGCGGCGCTGCAGCGGCGCCAGCAACCTGCCACCCACGCGTAAAAAAACCCCGCCGTTGCGGGCGGGGTCGGCGGGACGGCCAAGCAGCCAGGTCAGCCGCGCGGGTCGGTCGCCAGCAGCAGTTCCACCATGGCTTTCAGGTCGCCCTGCAACCGCGCAAAACCGGCCTCGTTCACGGCCAGCGTCTGCTCGTCCATATACAGCTTGCGGTTGATCTCGACCTGAATGCTGTGGCGCTGCTCGGCGGGCTTGCCGTAGCGGCGCACCAACTCGACCCCCTTGTACGGGTGGTTGTAGTCCACGCTGTAGCCACGGCCGCGCAAAAAGGTACACAGCTTTTCGGACAGCAGCGGGCTGGCCGTGGTGCCGTCGCGGTCGCCCACCACGAAGTCGGCATGCACCAGGCCCGGGTGCAGCGTGGCATGGCTGGCGGCCACGGCGGGCATGGAGTGGCAGTTGATGTGGATGCTGTAGCCGTGGCGCGCATGGGCCGCGTCGATCTCCCGCGCCACCGCCTGGTGATACGGGCGCCAGCAGCGCTCGATGCGCGCGCGCACTTCATCCACGCCCAGCTGGCGGTCATAGATCGGCACGCCTTCGTCGGTGAACTTCCAGATCAGGCCTTTGCCCAGGCGCACCTTCTGCAGCACGACCGGGTCGGTGGTGACCTCATCGGCCCACGGGCCGTCCAGCAGTTCGACGTCCAGCTCGGTGGTGTCGCGGTTGGCGTCCAGGTAGATGCGCGGAAAGTGCGCCTCCACCCAGCCCACGCCCAGAGCGGGCGCAAAGCTGTAGAGCTTTTCGACGTGGGTGTCTTCGGCGCGGCGCAGCACGGGCAAGTCCAGCGCGGCGCGAAAGTCGTCCGGATAGACCGTGCCGCTGTGCGGCGAGTCGAGCACCACCGGCGTGCGGCCGGGCACCACGCTGACCGTGCGCTGCGCCGGGGGCGCGCAGGGCGCCCCGGCGGCACCGGGCTCGGCCTGCTGGTAATGGCTGTGGATGAGTTTCAGCACGGCTTGCATAGGCACATCGCTCCAGCGGGTTTATTCGATCTTGATCTTGGCATAGGCGGCCACTTTTTTCATCTTCTCGATCTCCCGCACGATCTGCTGCGAAAAATCGGCCGGCGACGTGCCAGAGGCATACAGGCCCTGCCCCGCCAGGCGGTCGCGCACGGCCGGCTCTTTCAGCGCCGCGGCCACGGCCTGCTGCACGCGCAGCACGGCGGCTGCAGGTGTGGACGCGGGCGCCACCAGGCCGAACCACGAAGGTTCGTTGGCCTGCTTGAAGCCGAGTTCGGCGTAGGTCGGCACGTCGGGCAGCACGTCCAGCCGCTCGGGCCACGACACGGCCAGCGCCTTGAGCTTGCCCGCCTTCACGTGGGGCAGCGACGAGGCCACCTGGTCGAAGTACACCGGCACCTGGCCGCCCAGCACGTCGTTGATGGCCGGGCCCGCACCGCGGTAGGGAATGTGCACCATGGCCGTGCCGGTGCTGCTCTTGAACAGCTCGCCCCACATGTGGCCGATGGTGCCGTTGCCGGGCGTGGCGTAGGAGATCTTGCCGGGGTTGGCCTTGAGGTACTTCACCAGGTCGGCGAAGTCCTTCACGGGCAGCACCTGCGGGTTGATGACGATGATGCCCGGCGCCTTGACGATCTCGGTGACGCCGGCGAAGTCCTTGATGGGGTCGTAGGGCAGCTTGGCGTAGACGGCCGGGTTCACGCCGTGCGTGGACAGCGTGGCCACGCCGAAGGTCAGGCCGTCGCCCGCGGCACGGGCGATTTCCGCCATGCCGATGGAGCCGCCCGCGCCGGCGCGGTTTTCAATCACCACGGGCTGGCCCAGCAGGCGCTGCAGAGGTTCTTGCAGGGCACGGCCGGCGATGTCGGTAGCGCCTCCCGGCGGGAAGGGAACGACGATGCGCAGCGGCTTGTCTTGCGCAAAGGACATTCCAGGAGCGACAGAAGCAGCAGCCAGGGCTGCCAGAAGATGGCGACGTTGCATGGAGGGTCTTCCTTTGAATATGAGAGTGAGAGTACCGGAGTCGGCCCAGACTAAAAAGCAATGGCTGTGCCTGATAACATTCCAATTCGGAATGATTTAAATCTCCCCACGGATCGACCCATCCCTTTTCCCGCCATGTCCTTGCGCCGCCTGAATCCTCCGCTGCATCTGCTGCGCGCCTTTTGCACCGTGGCGCGCTTCGGCGGCATCTCCCGCGCTGCCGAGGCGCTGCACCTGACGCAGAGCGCCGTCAGCAAGCAGGTGCAGGAGCTGGAGCGTTGGGTGGGCATCGCCCTTTTCGAGCGCAGCCGCAAGCGCCTGTCCCTCACGCCCGCAGGCGAGCGCTATGAGAAGGCGGTGAGCGCGCTGCTGGCGCGGCTGGAGGCAGTGACGCTGGAGCTGATCACCAGCGGCGGCGACGGCGGCAGCGCGCTGCACCTGTCGGCGCTGCCCACGTTCGCGGCCAAGTGGCTGATCCCGCGCCTGCCGCAGCTGCAGCAGTTGCACCCGCAGCTGACGCTGCATTTCGTGCCCTATGTGCACGGCTACGACTTTTCCGACCCGGAGCTGGACTGCTCCATCCTCTTTGGCGACGGCCATTGGCCGGGCGCGCGCTCGCACTACCTGGCGGGCAACGACGTGGCGCTGATCGTGCCGCGCAGCGGCGTGGGCGAGGTGGACGTGCGCACCCTGAGCGACGTGGCGCGCTGCACCCTGATGCGCCACGTCACGGTGCCGGAGGCGTGGCAGCGCTGGAGCGAGGCGCACGGCGTTCCGGTGAAGAACACACTCTCGGGCCCGCAGTTCGACCAGTTCCAGACCATGATTCGCGCGGTGTCGGTGGGCATGGGCGTGGCGCTGGTGCCGCGCTGCCTCGTGCAGGACGAGATCACCGCCGGCACAGTGGCCGAGCCACTGCCGGCGGGCGGCTACACCAGCGACGTGGGCTACTGGCTCTGCTACCCCGAAGCGCGAGCGCACTTGGCGCCGCTGGTGCGCTTTCGGGACTGGCTGCTGGGACTGGAGGCGCCGCAGGCGCTGGCCCCATTCGCCTGATGCGCCGCAGCGAATATTTGAATCAAATAAGCTTCTAGCGCTTACCCATCAAGCGCAAGTAGCTATTAATTTAATAGCAAATAACCGCCGTCAATCGCCCCGCACGGCAGCCACCAGCGCTTCCAGCAAGCGCACATCGGTCACCACCAGCGTGTGCGCGCCTTCCTTTTTCAGCACACCGCGCCGCCTCAAGGCGCCCAACTCGCGCGTGACCTGTTCGCGGTTCGTGCTGATCTTGCTGGCCAGCTCCGCATGCGGCGGTGCGGGCGCGATGCGCGCGCTGTGGTCCGGCGCCACGCCCGCCTCCTGCGCCAGGCGCAGCAGCTCGGTGTGCACGCGCGTGTGCACGCCCAGCGTGCTCAGGTCGATCACGCGCTCGGTCAGCAGCCGCACCAGCCGCGTCAGGTTGCGCATCATGCGCATGGCCAAGGCGGGCTCGCACTGGAGCAGCTCCAGAAACGCCTGCTGCGACAGGCAGGCCAGCAGCGAGGGCTCCAGCGTCACCACGTCGACCGAGCGCGGCAGGCCGTCCAGCGCCGACAGGTCGCCGAAATGCTCGCCGGGCTCGCAATCGCGGAACGCCACCTCGCGCCCGCTGGCCGAATAGGTGGTGATGCGCGCGCGGCCGGACACGAGAAAGTAGACCTCGCCGCCGTCCGACGCGCGGGTGAAGAGCGGCCGGCGCGCCTCTACCGTGCGCCAGTCGCAGGCGGCGGCGATGCTGTCCAGGCAGGCATCGCCCAGGCCCTCGAACAGGGCGATGCGGCGCAGGGCCAGGCTGGAGCGTGCGGGGGCGGAGGCGGTCATGGACTGGGCGTGGGGGCGAACACGCGATGAGAGGAGAGCGAAGCGGGCGATGCGGCGGCGCATTATGCTCAGCGCCCCGCCGCAGCGTCGCCTCGCCCGGCGCAAACCCTTACCCACCGCATGCATCTGCCCCACTCATCGACCTGGCCTTCCTTGCGCAACGTGCGCTGGGTCAGCGGCATCGTGCTGTGGGTCTACGTGGCGCTGCACCTGGCCAACCATGCGACGGGCCTGGTGTCGCTGGCAGCGGCTGAAGGCCTGCGCGTGGGGCTGCACGGCGCCTGGGGCACGTGGCTGGGCACACTGGTGCTCTACGGCGCGTTCACCGCGCACTTCGCCATGGCCTGCGTGGCGGTCTGGCAGCGCCGCAGCCTGCGCATGCCGGCCATCGAAGCCGTGCGGCTGACGCTGGGCCTGGCCCTGCCGCTGCTGCTGGCCGCCCATGCGGTAGGCACGCGCTGGACTTTGGAGTGGCTGGCGGTGGAGCCGACCTACGCGCGCACCGTGCGCGCCATCTGGACGCCCGAGGGCCTCACGCTGCAATGGCTGCTGCTGACGGCCACCTGGGCGCACGGCTGCCTGGGCCTGCACCTGGCGCTGCGCGTGCGTGCCGGCTGGCGGCGCTGGCAGCCGCTGCTGCTGACCGGCGCGGTGCTGCTGCCGGTGCTGGCCGCTTTAGGCGTGCTGGCGATGGCGCGCGAGCTGCAGTGGGCCGGCCTGCCGCCATCGCCCCGCCCCACGCCCGGGGGCGCGCAGGCCGCCGGCCAGCTGACCGACCAGCTGCGCATGGGCTGGCTGCTCGCGCTGGCCGCGCTGCTGGCGCTGCGCTGGGCCTGGGACGCGCTGCGGCAGTGGCGCGGCGGCGGCCCCATTACCGTGCGCTACCCCGACCGCGCCGTGCAGGTGCCGCTGGGCTTCAGCGTGCTCGAAGCCAGCCGCGCCCACGGCATCGCCCACCTGTCGCGCTGCGGCGGGCGGGCGCGCTGCTCCACCTGCCGCGTACGCGTGCAGGCCGCACCGGGCGTTCTACCCCCGCCCGGGCGCGATGAGCGCCTGACGCTGGCGCGCGTGCAGGCGCCGCCCGACGTGCGGCTGGCCTGCCAGCTGCGCCCGCGCGGTGACATCTCCGTCACGCCGCTCTTTCGCGCCGATTCCCGCTCGAATCCGCCCGCTGCACCAGCCGACGAAGAGCGCCAGGTAGCCATTCTTTTCGTGGACCTGCGGCGCTGGTCGGGCCTGGCCGAACGCCAGTGGCCGTTCGATTTGGCCTGGGTGCTGGACCAATACTTCGCCCGCGTGGGCGCAGCGGTGCAGGCCAGCGGCGGGCTGGCCAACCAGTTCATCGGCGACAGCGTGATGGCGATCTTCGGCCTGCAGACCGACCTGCCCACTGCCTGCCGCCAGGCGGTGCAGGCGGCTGCGCTGATCGAGCAGCGCATGGACGAATGGGGAGCCGGCTTCTCGTCGCAGTTCGGCCATGCGCTGGACTTCGGGATGGGCCTGCACGCCGGCCGCGTGGCCCTGGGCTGCGTGGGCTATGGCGAGGCCACCACGTTCAGCGCCGTGGGCGAGGTGGTGAACACCGCCAGCCGGCTGCAAGACTATTCCAAGGTGGCTGCCGCGCGGCTGGTGCTGTCGCTGGAGGCTGCGCGCCAGGCGGGCGTGGCCGACGCGCTGGGCGCGCCCGTGGAAGTGCAGGTGCGCGGGCGCTCGCAGCCGCTGCAGGTGCTGCACGTGCCGCACCCGGCGCACCAGTGGCCACCCGCTGAATGACCTGAAAAGAAGCTGCGCCGCAGCGCCCTTTTCACTCCGGCGGCAACTGCGAAAAGCTGTGCGTTTGCGCACATACGCCAAAGCGGCAAAAGCACACACTTCAGTCCATGCAGCGAGCAATTCCGCCCTGTAGATCACTGAAGAAAGCACTGTCATGAAGAACACCAAGCACCTCCTCGCCATTGCCGCCCTGGCCGCCACCACCTTTGCTGGCACCGCTTCTGCTGCTGCCCCATCGCAAGAAGAATGGTTCGGCGCCCAGCCTGTGGCTTCGGGCGCGTCGCTCTCTCGCGCTGAAGTACAGGCCGAACTGAACCTGTGGAACCGTGCCGGCCTGAACCAGGCCAACGCCGGCGACCACAACGACGTGGCCGACCCCGCCTACGCACAACGCCTGGCCGCTTACCAACGCCTGCGCAGCGGCCCTGAATACGTCGCTGAAGTGCAGCGCCTGGGCGGCAGCGTGAATACCGCCGGCGCCGCATCGCAGCGCTCGGTGAACTGATCGACGCGATCAGCACGCGCAGCACCTGCATGTGAATGCAAGCGCTGTAAGCAGCGTTCAAAAAAAGCGCAGCCCAATGGCTGCAGAGCGATTGGAAACAGCCGCACGACGCCGCCGCAATGGCCTGGAAGATCAACACTCCAGTGCCTTGCGGCGGCGTTGTCTTTGTCATTGGGAAACGACCGGATGGCGTACGCCCGGCGGCGCCAGGGAGCACAGGCGCGTCGGACTGGACCTGACACGAATCCCTGCGTTTTCGCACAACGCAGCGCCTGCATCGCAGTCCACACTGACCTTCCTCGCAGCAAAAAGCAAACACGTTGCGAAACGCGAAGACATCGCTCCCCTGCCTTGCCATCGCGCTTCGACAACCGCTTTTTTGCACTCACCGTGTGACCTCGAAAGGACTTCCCAACATGAACAGCAAGCACCTCATCGCAGCAGCTACCCTCGCCATCGCAGCCACCGGCGCATCCGCCGCAGGCAGCATGTCCGGCGCACCCGTGAACCAGGAAGTGTGGGCAGGCCCAACGCCTGTGGCGATGGTGTCGGACACGTCGCGCCAGGTGTCTCGCGCCGAAGTGCAGGCCGACTGGAACCTGTGGCAGATGGCAGGCCTGGGCCAGTACCAGGTGGGTGAAGGCTCGCCAGCCGCCGACCCGCTGTACGCCCAACGCCTGGCCGAATACCAACGCATGCGCAGCGGCCCTGAGTACGTGGCCGAAGTCCGCCGCCTGGGTGGCGAGACCAGCGCCGTGGCGTCCGTGTACGAAAGCCGCACCGTTCCGATGACCAACTGATGGGCTTGACTTGAGGGCGCCCCTGCGGGTGCTCACTGGTCAACCATAGAAAAAGCCCGCCTGCTGCGCGGGCTTTTTTCATTCAAGACCGGTCGAGTGCCTGGGCGCAGGTGCCGGCTGTGACGCGAACTGCACCGTGAATCGCGCGCCGGGCGGCACATGCCCTGGCTGCGCGTCGTCCAGCCGCACGGTGGCGCCATGCTGGCGCGCGATTTCCACCACGATGGGCAGGCCCAGGCCCGAGCCGTCGGCGTCAGTGCCCAGCGCGCGGTAGAACGGCTGGAAGATCAGGTCGCGCTCACTTTCGGGCACGCCAGGGCCGGAGTCTTCGATCTGCAGCAGCAGCACGTGGCCGAAGGTGTCGGCCAACACGCGCGCAGTGATGACGCCGGGCTGCCCTGCGTTGGAGGGCGTGTAGTTCATCGCGTTGTCCAGCAAGTTGCGCGCGAGCTCTTTGAGCAGCGTGGCGTTGCCATGCATCCAGACGCCGGGCGCGCCAGGCTCTGCGCCTTCGTACCCCAAGTCGATGTGCCGCTCCAATGCGCGCGGCACGCTGTCGCGCACCACTTCGATCACAAGCCGCGCCAGGTCCACCGGCTGGCGAACCATGCCGGTGCCGCCCTCGGCCCGGGCCAGCGCCAGCAACTGGTTGACGGTGTGCGTGGCGCGCATGCTGCTGCGGCCGATCTGCTGCAGCGAGCGGCGCAGCGCCTCGGTGTCTGAGCCCTCGCGCTGCGCCAGGTCGGCCTGCATGCGCAGGCCCGCCAGCGGCGTCTTGAGCTGGTGCGCGGCGTCGGCAAGAAAGCGCTTTTGCGTGGCGATGGATTCGTTGAGCCGGCGCAGCAGATCGTTGACCGAGTCGACCAGCGGCGCCACTTCCATCGGCACGGCCTTGTGGTCGAGCGGCGACAGATCGTCGGGCTTGCGCGCGCGAATGCGCTCTTCCAGCTGCGACAGCGGCTTGATGCCGCGCGCCAGCGCCAGCCACACCAGCAGCACGGCCAGCGGCAATATGGCGAACTGCGGCAGCATCACGCCCTTGATGATTTCGGTGGCCAGCACGCTGCGCTTTTCACGGGTTTCGGCCACCTGCACCAGCGCCGCCGGCGCGCCGGGCAGCGGCACGCGCACCCACAGGTAGGCGATGCGGATGTCGATGCCGCGCAGCTCGGCATCGCGCAGCCGCACCTCGCCAGAGAACGGCTTTTCGTCGTCGGGCGGCTTCGGCAGCTCGCGCTCGCCCGACAGGTACGCGCCGTCGGGCGACACGACCTGGTAGTAGACGATGTCGGATTCGTCGGCGCGCAGGATCTCGCTGGCGGGCTGCGGCAGGTTGAACTGCACCCGGTCGTCCTGCACGGTGACCAACTGCGCCAGCGCGTGGGCGTTGTATTCGAGCGCGCGGTCAAACGGCTTGTTGGCCAGCCCCTGCGCCACCAGCCAGGTCAGCGCCAGGCTGACGGGCCACAGCAGCAAGAGCGGCGTGAGCATCCAGTCGAGGATTTCGCCGAACAGGGAGCGCTGTTCGCGCTGGAAGATCTTCACGCCAAGGGCTCGGCTGCCATACGGTGGTGAGCGGTGGGTGGTAGGGTTTGAGGTGTTTTAAGGCTCTAGCGCTTGATGGTCAAGCGCGAGTAGCTATAAAAACAAGAGCAATCATGCCACCGAGCGCTCGGGCGCGACCTTTTCCAGGCAGTAGCCCAGGCCGCGCACCGTGGCGATGCGGATCGGGCCGCGCTCGATCTTCTTGCGCAGGCGGTGGATGTACACCTCGATGGCGTTGTTGCTCACCTCTTCGCCCCATTCGCACAGTCGCTCGACCAGTTGTTCCTTGCTGACCAGGCGGCCGGCGCGCTGCAGCAATACCTCGAGCAAGCCCAGCTCGCGCGCCGACAGCTCGACCATGCGGCCGTCGATGGTGGCCACGCGCCCGGCCTGGTCGTACACCAGCGGACCGTGGCGGATCACGCTGGTGGTGCCGCCCATGCCGCGCCGGGTCAGCGCCCGCACGCGCGCTTCCAGCTCCTGCAGCGAAAACGGCTTGGCCATGTAATCGTCGGCGCCGAAGTCCAGGCCCTTGACGCGCTCATCCACGCTGTCGGCGGCGGTGAGGATCAGCACCGGCATGGCCGAGCCCCGGCCGCGCAGGCGCTTGAGCACCTCCAGGCCGTGCAGGCGCGGCAGGCCCAGGTCCAGTATCAGCAGATCGAATTCGCTATTGGCCAGCAGCGCGGCGTCGGCCTCGGTGCCGCTGGCCACATGGTCGACCACCGCGCCCGATCCGCGCAGCGTGCGCAGCAGGCCGTCGGCCAGCACCTGGTCGTCTTCGGCAATGAGAATTCGCATGCGTTGGTCTCCTGGTGCGCGGTCTGGGGTCGAAGCTTCGACACGCCGCGCGTGGCGGTGATTCTAGGCGTCAGTCCACCGGCGCATCACCGCCGGCATAAGCCTCCAGCCCAATGGCCACCACCGTGGCCACGTCGTGGCCGACCGCATCGCGAAACTCCGCCTCAGCCTGCGCCACGGCGCGCTGAAAAGCCTGCAGCCAGGCCAGCCCGGTGGGCGTGAAGCGCACGCGGCGTGCGCGGGCGTCCAGCGGGTCGGGCTCGCGCGTGACCAAGCCCCAGGCCTCGCACTGGTCCACCAGGTTGGCCATGGCCTGCTTGGTCATGCCCGCGCGGCGCGCCAGGTCGGTCAGCCGGTCGCCGGAGAGCGCCAGGTGGCGCGTGATGTGCACATGCGCCGCGCTGATCTGGTCACGCGCGGCCAGGTTGGACAGCGCCAGCGGCACCTCTACGTCGTGCGCCATCAGTTGCAGCACACGGGCGTCGAAGCGCCGCATGGCATGACCCAGCAGCCGGCCGAGGTGGGTGTGCCGCCAGCTGTCGCCGGCAGCCGGAGAGTGAGTCAAATCAGCCATGGGTCGATTGTCAGCCAAACTGACCAAAATTTGCTTTGAAACCTTGCAACCCGCCCATAAACTACTGTTCAAGCATCCAGCCTGTGCTTAACAGCAGATCGGATGAAACGCATAACCCCCTTGTTTTTCCAGGAGTTTTCCATGGACGTCGCAGTCAAGAACACCAACCCCGCACAACCCGTCAACGCCGAAAAGGCCAAGGCCCTGCAAGCCGCGCTGGCGCAGATCGAAAAGCAGTTCGGCAAGGGCACGATCATGCGCCTGGGCGAAGGCGAGGTGATCGAGGATATCCAGGTCGTCTCCACCGGCTCGCTGGGCCTGGACGTGGCCCTGGGCGTGGGCGGCCTGCCGCGTGGCCGCGTGGTCGAGATCTACGGCCCGGAAAGCTCGGGCAAGACCACGCTCACGCTGCAGGTCATCGCCGAGATGCAGAAGGTGGGCGGCCAGTGCGCCTTCGTCGACGCCGAGCACGCGCTGGACGTGCAGTACGCCCAGAAGCTGGGCGTGCAGCTGTCCGACCTGCTGATCAGCCAGCCCGACACCGGTGAACAAGCACTGGAAATCGTCGACAGCCTGGTGCGCTCGGGCGCCGTGGATCTGATCGTCATCGACTCGGTGGCCGCACTGACCCCCAAGGCTGAAATCGAAGGCGAGATGGGCGACGCGCTGCCCGGCCTGCAGGCCCGCCTGATGAGCCAGGCGCTGCGCAAGCTCACTGCCACCATCAAGAAGACCAATTGCATGGTCATCTTCATCAACCAGATCCGCATGAAGATCGGCGTGATGTTCGGCAGCCCCGAAACCACGACCGGCGGCAATGCGCTGAAGTTCTATGCCTCCGTGCGCCTGGACATCCGCCGCACCGGCACCATCAAGAAGGGCGACGAAGCCATCGGCAACGAAACCAAGGTGAAGGTGGTGAAGAACAAGGTGAGCCCGCCCTTCAAGACGGCCGAGTTCGACATCCTGTTCGGCGAAGGCATCAGCCGCGAAGGCGAGATCATCGACATGGGCGTAGAAGCGCGCATCATCGAAAAGAGCGGCGCCTGGTATGCCTACAACGGCGAGAAGATCGGCCAGGGCCGTGACAACGCCCGCGAATTCCTGCGCGAGAACGCTGACCTGGCGGTGGAGATCGAGAACAAGGTGCGCGAGAGCCTGGGCATCTCGCTGTTGCCGGGCGGCGTGCC
The DNA here is from genome assembly GCF_031843945.1 of Acidovorax sp. WCS2018Noco2-16. NCBI lineage: Bacteria > Pseudomonadati > Pseudomonadota > Betaproteobacteria > Burkholderiales > Comamonadaceae > Acidovorax > Acidovorax sp. WCS2018Noco2-16. Next base: position 60,996 of record NZ_JAVTJJ010000007.1, on the reverse strand, counting down.
CGCAGCAGCCGAGGGCAAGGCCGACAAGGCGCCCAAGGCCGACAAAGCCGACCGGGCGGAGAAGTGATCCGGGGTTGAATCCGGCACGCCCTTCCATCTGCGATTTTTGAACGAAAAGTGGCTGCAGCGCTTGATTGACAAGCGCTGCAAGCTACATTTTTCATAGCACCAATGGGTTTTGCCACGTTATCGCTCAAGGGCCGCGCGCTGCGCCTGTTGGCACAGCGCGAGCATTCCCGCGCCGAGCTGCAGACCAAGCTGTCGCGCCACGTGCAGGAAGGCGACGACCTGGCCGCCGTGCTCGACGAGTTGGAGGCCAAGGATTTCATCAACGCCGGCCGGGTCGCCGATTCGGTCGTCAACCGCCGCGCCCCCAGGCTGGGCATGCAGCGCGTGATGCAGGAGCTGCGCGGCAAAGGGCTGGACGAAGCCCTGGTGCGCGCCACGGCCGAACGCTTGAAGGACACGGAAATCGACCGCGCCCGCGCCGTGTGGCGCCGCCGCTTCGACGGCCCGCCGCAAAGCTTGCAGGAGCGCGCGAAGCAGACGCGCTTTTTGATGACGCGGGGCTTTGGCGGCGACACGGTGCGCAAGGTGTTGGCGGGTGCTTTAGAAGACGCGGGCGATGAGGGCAGCGCGGGTTGATGGGGTCTGATGAGGGCTGTACCCCGGTCGTCATGCCATGCCGGCAAGGCATAGCAGACAGAGGGCGCTGGCGCTAGGCACGCGGCGGCAGGCCGGTCATAGTGAGGCTCGACCTCCGGCCCGCGTCCGGGGGCGCAGGAGACCTTTCCATGAATAGAAGACGCTGGGCCTTTAGCGCCCTGCTGGCGCTGGGCCTGCCGCCCTTGCGCGCGTTGGCGCAACCCCTTTCCTCGCGGGCGATACGCATCGTGGTGCCGTTCGGCCCGGGCGGCGTGGCCGACCTGACGGTACGCAGCGTGGCGCAGAAGATGGCCGCGTCGCTGGGGCAAAGCATCGTGGTGGACAACAAGCCCGGCGCGGGCGGCGTGGTGGCCGCCAGCACGGTCGCCAATGCCGCGCCCGATGGGCACACCCTGCTGCTGATGTCGAACGGCACCGCAGTCAGCGCAGGCCTTTTCGCCTCACTGCCCTACGACACGGTGAAAGACTTCGCGCCCATCTCCACGCTGGGCAGCTTCGATCTGGCGGTGCTGGTGGCCGCCAACAGCCCGATCACCTCGATGCGCACCCTGATCGCCGAGGCCAAGGCCCGGCCCGGGCGCCTCAACATCGCGACCGTGCAGGTGGGCAGCACACAGCACTTGGCGGCCGAGCTGCTGAAAAGCACGCTGAACATCGACGTGCAGGTGGTGCCTTTCAACGGCACGCCCGCCGTCGTCACTGCGTTGCGCGGCGGCCAGGTGGATGCGGCCGTGGAAATACTCGCGCCCGTGACGAGCCAGATCACCGGCAAGGCGTTGCGCGGGCTCGCGGTGATGGGCGCCAGGCGCGCCAGGTCGCTGCCGGACGTGCCGACCGTGGCGGAAAGCGATGCAGCAGCAAAGGGGTTCGACGTGACTTCATGGAACGCCCTGGCGGCACCCGCCCGCACGCCGCCCGACGTGATCGCCCGGCTGAACCGCGAAGTGAACGCCGCGCTGGCCGCACCGGAGCTGCGCCGGCAGTTGCAGGAGTGGGGAGTCGAGGCGCGGGGCAGCACGCCCGCGCAGCAGGCGGCATTGCTGGCCAGCGAGATCCAGCGTTGGTCAGCCGTGATTCAGCGTGCCGGGATTCCGAAGCAATAGCCAGTAGCCGCGCGGGCACGCCCCGGTGCGCGCTGCGGAAACCTCAGCCCAGCAGCCGCTCCGGATTCGCGTCGAGCTTGGCCAGCGCGTCGCGTGTGGCGCGCGTGGTGAGGCCTTCGTCGTCCTGCCCCACCAGCAGGCCGGCCTGCAGATAGGCGCCCAGCCGGTGCAGCTGCAGCAGGTAGCTGCTGCCGTCGGTGGCGGCGAACAGATGCAGCTGCTTGCGCGCACTGTGCCAGACATACTGCACCTGGGCAGAGGCGCCGTTGTGGTCCAGCGTGTACCAGTTGCCCACCGGCAGCTCTTGTGCCCAAGCGACCATTTCGGCCTGCACCGGCGCGCCGTTGTCGGCCACCACGTGGATCGAGGACGCGTCGATGCCCAGCAGCATCTCGATGTTGTCCGCATTGAGCGGCATCTCGCCCAGCGTGGCGTCGGACAGGTAGTCTTCCAGGTTGGCCAGGCGCCGCGCCAGCGTGTCGATGTGCGCCTGCGGAATGGATGCCGTCTTGGACAGGAAGGCGTCGGCCAGCGTGTCGGTCAGCACTTTCACCTGGGCGTCCTGCGCCTCGCCGCTGGTGCCCACCAGCGCCAGCCCCTGGCGCACGCGCTGCAGCAGAGCCGGCAGGGTCTGGATGACCTTGGCGCGATCGGCGCGGTTGGGCTTGGCGCTGGCGGCCCATACCAGGTCGGCCGCCGTTTGCTTGAACACGGTGGTGTCGGCATGCTGCGGGCCGTCGCGCACGGCGGACAGGGCCAGCACCTCGGCCCAGGTCTTGAACAGGAACTCGCGGATCTCGTCGCGCACCGGCATGTCCTTGAGCAGCGCGCGCAGCTCGATGGTGTACTGGATCGCCAGCGTTTCCCGCTGCTCGACCTGCTGCGCCACCGTGACCAGGCGCGAGGTGGTCTGCTTCTCGGTCAGGAACTTGGACAGGAATTTCTCGAACTCGTCATACACCAGCTGGAACACGCGCTGCCCGGTTTCCGGGTATTGCTCGATCACCTGTACCACGCGGCGGATCTCGCCTTCCATGGCGCTGCCGCTGATGGCTGCCGCATCGAAGCCCAGCACCACCGCGCCCATGCGGTCGATGAGCTGGCGCGCGGGGTGGGTCAGGTTGCTGAAGAATTCCGGCTCGGCCAGCGCCACGCGCAGCACCGGCACCTGCAGCCGCGCGAACCACACCCGCACCGAGGGCGGAATGCGGTCTTCGCTCAGGATGCTCTGGAACATCAGGGCGACGACTTCGATGATGGCCTTTTCGCCCGCAGTCGTCGCCTTCTTCTTCAGCTCGGCAGAGCGCTCGCGCACGGCGCCCACCAGTTGCACGACGGCCACCGGGCTGTAGTCCTCGACCAAGGTGGCGCCGCCGTAATAGCTGTCGGCCTGCATGCGCTGCGCGGCCAGCGCCTGCACCAGCGCGGCCGATGCCGGCGGCGCGGGCTGGCCCGGCACACCGGGCTGACCCGGGTGCATCAACTGTCCGGGCTGCGAAAGATCGACGCCGGGCGCGGGCTGCACCAGCAAGCGCCGCAGCTGACCCATGACGCCCTGCGCCCGCTGCCGCGCACGCACCAGCGGCGTGACGAACAGGCCGGAGGGCGCGCCCGTCACGGGGCCGGGCTGGGTGAGGCCGGAGCGGAGCCCGGCGCCGCCTGCCAGCGCTTCACGCGAGGCGCGCAGCGCCTGCGTGGCCAGGCCGCCAGCAGACGATGTGGAAGCCGCGTTGACGCCGGCGTTTGCGCTGTCGGCCGCACCAGCACCACCACCACCCACCAGCGAGCCGCCGGCGGTGCGGCGCACCCGCGAGCGCAGGTCGTTGGACGCCTGCACGCCCTGGGCTTCAAGGAATGCCGCAGCTTCCTGGTACTGCGCCTGCACCAGCGCCGCCAGCTCGCGCTGCAGCGGATCGAGCGGCAACTGCAGATCGGTGCGCGGCAGGCCGGCATGCACCCACTGGTCTACCAGTGCCAGGCACAGCACTTCGGGCCGCAGGATGTCGTGGCTCTCCAGCTCCTGGCCTTCCAGTTGCTGGGTGCGCTGGCGCAGTGCATCGTAGTTGGTGCCGGCATGTTCGGCCACGGTAAGGGCGATGCGCGAGGCGAGGATCTTGTTTTCGACCACGTCGTCGCTCACCAGCTCGAAGCTGTCGGTGGCGGAAGACAGCGCGCCGCGCGACGTGGTGACCAGCGGAGCCAAGCTGCTGCGCCAGGCCCGGGCAACGCCCTCGATCCACTTCAGGTGATGCTGCTGATAGCGCGTCAGGGCATCCCGGCGGGACTGCATCTCGCGCTGTGTGGCGGTGAGGCCCGTCAACTCGACGAGGAAATCCAGCAGCTTTCTGTCGAGCGCCGGCAGCGCCGCGCACAGGCCTTCCGCAAACCGGTGCCGCGCCACACGGCCCAGCCGGCGGTGTGGAACAGGGGAAGGAACTGCTTCTTGCATACGCGCCTGATCTTAGTCGCGCCGGCCGGCCGGCCGAAAGCATGGTGAACCCTCGAACCTGGCCCGCAGTCCCTGTGCGCATGCGGCAGGCTGCAGGCCACGCACCCGGCGCGCCCGGGTGGGCTGTGCGGGTGCGTTCATAAGGTGGTTCTAGACGGCAGCGCCGGCGTTCGGGTCGTTCGGGTCGCCGTCCTTGCGGGGGGGCGTCTTGACCAGGTCTTCCCGCTTGACGCCCAGCCACATGGCGATGGCGGCAGCAACGAACACCGACGAATAAATACCGAACAAAATGCCGATGGTGAGGGCCAGCGCGAAGTAATGCAGGCTCGGGCCACCGAAGAAGAACATCGACAGCACCACCGCCTCGGTCGAGGCGTGGGTGATGATCGTGCGGCTCATGGTGCTGGTGATGGCGTGGTCGATCACCTCGTGCGTGTTCATCTTGCGGTACTTGCGGAAGGCCTCGCGGATCCGGTCGAAGATCACCACCGACTCGTTCACCGAATAGCCCAGCACCGCGAGCACGCCGGCCAGCACGGCCAGCGAGAACTCCCACTGGAAGAACGCGAAGAAACCCAGGATGATGACCACGTCGTGCAGGTTGGCGATGACCGCCGCTACGCCGAACTTCCACTCGAAGCGGAAGGCCAGGTAGATCACGATGCCCAGCACCACCACGCCCAGCGCCATCAGGCCGCCGTGCACCAGTTCTTCCCCCACCTGTGGACCGACGAATTCGGTACGACGCATGGTGACCTCAGGGTCGGCCGCCTTCAACGCGGCCAGCACCTGCTCGCTTTGCTGTGCCGAGGTAACGCCCTTTTGCACGGGCAGGCGAATCATCACGTCGCGCGACGTGCCGAAGTTCTGCACGATCACTTCGGGGTAGCCGAGGTTGGTGACGGTCTCGCGCACCTTGCCGATGTCGGCGGTCTGCGTGTAGGCCACCTCCATGACCGTGCCGCCGGTGAACTCCACCGACAGGTGCAGCCCGCGCGTGATCAGGAAGAACACCGCCAGCGCAAACGTGATGAAGGAAATCGCGTTGAGCAACAACGCGTACTTCATGAACGGAATGTCTTTTCTGATGCGGAAAAACTCCATGGTTCTTCCTCCTTAAATGTTCTTGGTCACAACGGGTGCGGACGGAGCTTCCGGCTCAGGCTTCCAGACCTGGCCGATCGACACGCTCTTGAGCTTCTTCTTGCGGCCGTACCACAGGTTGACGAGCCCGCGCGAGAAGAACACGGCCGAGAACATGCTGGTCAGAATGCCGATGCAATGCACCACGGCAAAGCCACGCACCGGGCCGGAGCCGAAAGCCAGCAGCGCCAGGCCGGCGATCAGCGTGGTGACGTTGGAGTCGAGAATCGTCGCCCAAGCACGCTCGTAGCCCGTATGAATGGCTGCCTGCGGTGACACGCCCGCGCGCAGTTCTTCCCGGATGCGCTCATTGATCAGCACGTTCGAGTCGATGGCAACGCCCAGCGCCAGCGCCAGCGCGGCGATGCCGGGCAATGTCAGCGTGGCCTGCAACATCGACAGGATCGACAACAACAGCAGCACGTTCACCGACAGGGCGATGGACGAGATCACGCCGAACAGGGCGTAGTAGATGCACATGAACACCGAGATCGCGACAAAGCCCCAGACCACACTGTTGATGCCGCGCTGGATGTTGTCTTCGCCCAGGCTCGGGCCGATGGTGTATTCCTCGATGATTTCCATGGGCGCAGCCAGCGAGCCGGCGCGCAGCAGCAGCGAGGTGTCGTTGGCTTCCGCGGTGGTCATGCGGCCGGAGATCTGCACGCGGCCGCCGCCGATTTCGCTGCGGATGACGGGCGCGGTCACCACTTCGCCCTTGCCCTTTTCGAACAGCACGATGGCCATGCGCTTGCCGATGCTCTCGCGCGTGATGTCGCGGAAGATGCGCGAGCCCTTGGCGTCGAGCGTCAGGTTCACGGTGGCTTCCTGCGTCTGGCCGTCGAAGCCGGGCTGCGCGTCAGTCAGGTTCTCGCCGGTCAGCACGACCTGCTTCTTGACGATAATCGGCTGCCCATTGCGGTCGAGGTACTTCTCGGAGCCGAACGGCACGGGGCCGGAGCCCATCTCGGCCGAACGCGCGTCGGAGCCTTCGTCCACCATGCGCACTTCCAGCGTGGCGGTGCGGCCCAAAATGTCCTTGGCCTTGGCGGTGTCCTGCACGCCGGGCAGCTGCACGACGATGCGATCCAACCCTTGCTGCTGGATCACCGGCTCGGCCACGCCGAGTTCGTTGATCCGGTTGTGCAGCGTGGTCATGTTCTGCTTGAGGGCCTGTTCCTGCACGCGGCGCACGGCCTCGGGCTTGATGGTGGCGCGCAGGCGGAATCCGTCGCCGTCCGGCGTGCTGGTGGCCTGCAGGTCCTGGAACTGGTCGGCGATGAGGTTGCGCGCAGCCGTCAGCGTGGCTTCGTCGCGCACGCGGACGTCGACCGTCTGGCCGTCCCGGCTGATGCCGCCGTGGCGGATGTTCTTGTCGCGCATGGTGGTGCGCAGGTCGCCGGCGAGCGATTCGGCCCGCTTGGTCAGCGCGGCCTGCATGTCCACCTGCAGCATGAAGTGCACGCCGCCGCGCAGGTCCAGCCCCAGGTACATGGGGCGCGCATGCAGCGCGGTCAGCCAGGCGGGCGAGCGCGAAACCAGGTTCAGCGCCACGATGTAGGGCGGATCGTTCGCGTCAGGCACCAGGGCGCGCTGGATGGCGTCCTTGGCCTTGAGCTGGTTGTCGGGCGTGTCGAAGCGCGCGCGCACCGAGTTGCCTTCCAGCACGACCTGGTCGGCGGCGACGCCAGCGGCCTGCAAGGCCGCCTCCACGCGCTGCTGCACGGCCACGTCCACCTTGACGGTGGCCTTGGCCGAGGAGACCTGCACTGCAGGCGCCTCACCGAAGAAATTGGGCAGGGTGTAGAGCACCCCCACCAGCATCACGATCACGAGGATCGCGTACTTCCAGACCGGGTAACGGTTCATGATCGCGCTTCTTCTCTCTGTTATCCAGACCCAGGCCAGCAGACGCCGTGGAACTGGCTGTGTGCCAGGCCACTGGCGTCGCCCTCCTGCCCGCGCGTCGGCGCAGAGAGAAGGGGGAAGCGGCACAGCCGCTCAGGGGGTTGTCTTTATTTGACCGTGCCCTTGGGCAAGACTTGCGCCACGGCGCTGCGTTGGACCTGCACTTCGATGCCCGAGGCAATTTCGAGGTGCAAGTAACCTTCGGACACGCGCGATACACGGCCCAGCAGACCGCCGGACGTCGCCACTTCGTCGCCCTTGGCGATGGCTTCGATCATGGCGCGGTGCTCTTTCTGGCGCTTCATCTGGGGACGGATCATGATGAAGTACAGCACCACGAACATGAGCACCAGCGGCAGCATGCCGGTGAGCGAGCCCATCAGGCCGCCGCCGGTGGCGGTGGCAGCAGGGGCGGTCTGGGCGAAGGCGGAAGAAATGAACACGGCGGGAAGCTCCACGGAGTGAGGGGTCGATTCGGACGCCCGCACTGCAGCCAACGAGGCCGGGCGGGACGTAACCGGGCATTGTATTCGGCGCCGCCCCAGCGGGCCTGTCATAACCCGCGCCCTGCCGGGCTTTGGCCGGCGCACCCGCTGTCAGCCCATCAATTCAAGCAACAAATGGGCCTCTAGCGCTTATTCCATAAGCGCTATTAGCTATGATTTTAATAGCAAATCGAATAATGAGGCCGGCAGGGATGACGCCGGCGCTCAGGCCATCTGCCGCTCGGCCCCGGGGTTGCGCCACTGCGCCATCAGGCCGTCCCACTGCGGGCGCACGGTAGCCAGGTGGCGTTCCTTCACGTGGCCGTAGCCGCGAATGCCTTCGGGGATGCGGGCGATCTCCACGGCCAGCGGCAGGCGTTCGGCCAACAGCCCGGCGAGCAGCTCGTCGATGGCCGCGCGGTATTCGCCGATCAACGCGCGCTCTGTGCGGCGTTCTTCGGTGCGGCCGAACGGGTCGAGCGCGGTGCCGCGCAGGCCCTTGCACTTCGCCAGCACCGCAAAGGCGCGGCGCATCCACGGGCCGAAGGGCTGCTTGACCAGTTCGCCCTTGTCGTTCTTCTTGGTCGTCAGCGGCGGCGCCAGGTGGTGCACCACGCGGTAGTCGCCTTCGAACATGCCGTCGATCTTGGCGACGAAGGCCGCATCGGTGTGCAGGCGGGCGACTTCGTATTCGTCCTTGTACGCCATCAGCTTGAACAGGTAGCGCGCGACGGCCTCGGTGAGCTTCGTCGTGGTGCCGACGGTGGCTTCCGCGGCCCGCACCTTGTCCACGAAGGCCTGGTATTCGGCGGCATAGGCGGCGTTCTGGTACTGCGTCAGGAAGTCCACGCGCTTGGCGATCATCTCGGCCAAGCCCGGCTTCTTGACGAACTGGATCACCTGCGCGGCCTTGAAGAGCGCCTGCACCGCGGCCAGGTCATGCGCGCAGCGGCGGCCCCATTCGAAGGCGGCCTGGTTGTTTTCGATCTGCACGCCGTTGAGCTCCATTGCCCGCATCAGCGCGGCGTGCGACAGCGGCACGCGGCCCTTTTGCCAGGCGTAGCCCAGCATCAGCGGGTTGGTATAGATGCTGTCGCCCAGCAGCTGCACGGCGACCTGGTCGGCATCGAACGCGTCCAGGCTGCCCTGCCCCACCGTGCCGGCAATGGCCGCCTCGCAGCTGCCGGCCGGAAACTGCCAGTCGGGGTTGTGCACGAAGGCAGCCGAGGGCGTGCCGTGCGTGTTCAGCGCCACGTAGGTGCGGCCCGGGTGCATGGCGGCCAGCGTGGTCTTGGTGGCGGCGACGATGGGGTCGCAGCCGATGATCAGGTCGGCCTTGGCGGTGTCGACCTTGGTGGTGTAGATGGCGTCCGGCCGGTTGGCGATTTGAATGTGGCTCCAGGTGGCGCCGCCCTTTTGCGCCAGGCCTGCTGCGTCCTGCGTGATGACGCCCTTGCCGTCCAGGTGCGCGGCCATGCCCAGCAGCGATCCGATGGTGATCACGCCCGTGCCGCCGACGCCGGCCACGACGATGCCCCACGCGGCCTCGGCCACCGGCAGCACCGGTTCAGGCAGGTTCGGCATCACCGACAGATCGCCCTTCTTTTCCTTCTTGGGTTTCTTGAGCGTGCCGCCTTCGACGGTGACGAAGCTCGGGCAGAAGCCCTTCACGCAGGAATAGTCCTTGTTGCAGCTGTTCTGGTTGATGCGGCGCTTGCGGCCGAATTCGGTTTCCACCGGCTCGACCGACAGGCAGTTCGATTGGACCGAACAGTCGCCGCAGCCCTCGCACACCAGCTCGTTGATGACCACCGTCTTGTCGGGCGTGGCCAGGGTGCCGCGCTTTCTGCGGCGGCGCTTTTCAGTCGCGCAGGTCTGGTCGTAGATGATGGCCGTGCAGCCGGCGATCTCGCGGAATTCGCGCTGGATGGTGTCCAGCTCGTCGCGGTGGTGCACCGTCACGCCTTCGGCCAGCTTCACGCCGTCGTACTTGGCCGGCTCGTCGGTCACGATGACCAGCTTGGCGATGCCTTCGGCCTTCAGGCTGGCCATGATCTGCAGCACCGAATGCCCTTCAGGCCGCTCGCCCACCTGCTGGCCGCCCGTCATGGCGACGGCGTCGTTGTAGAGCACCTTGTAGGTGATGTTGGTGCCCGCCGCGATGCTCTGGCGAATGGCCAGCAGCCCGCTGTGGAAGTAGGTGCCGTCGCCCAGGTTGGCGAACACGTGGCGTTCGGTGGTGAACGGAGCCTGGCCCACCCAGGTCACGCCCTCGCCGCCCATCTGCGTGAAGGTGGACGTGTTGCGGTCGGGCATCCAGTTGACCATGTAGTGGCAGCCGATGCCGGCCACCGCGCGCGAGCCGTCGGGCACGCGGGTGCTGGTGTTGTGCGGGCAGCCGCTGCAGAACCACGGCGTGCGGTCGCCAGTCTCCACCTTCAATTCCGCCATGCCGCGTTCGCGCGCGTCGATCACGGCCAGGCGCTCGTCCATACGGGCGACCACGTCGGACGGCACGCCCAGCTTCTTCAGGCGCTTGGCGATGGCCCGCGCGATGATCGCGGGCGTCAGGTCGGCCTTGGGGCGCAGCAGCCAGTTCTGGCTGGGGTTGGGCATGCTCCATTCGCCGCCGGAGTTGTCGCCCTCCACCTCGTCGAACTTCCCCAGCACGTTGGGCCGCACGTCGGAGCGCCAGTTGTAGAGCTCTTCCTTGATCTGGTATTCGATGACCTGGCGCTTTTCTTCGACCACCAGAATCTCTTGCAGCCCTTGAGCAAAGTCGCGGGTGATGGTGGCCTCCAGCGGCCACACCACGTTGACCTTGTGCACGCGGATGCCCAACTGGTGGCAGACGTCTTCGTCCAGGCCCAGGTCGATGAGCGCCTGGCGCGTGTCGTTGTAGGCCTTGCCGCTGGCGATGATGCCGAAGCGGTCTTTCGGGCCGGCGATCACGTTGTAGTTGAGCTTGTTGGCGCGGATATACGCCAGCGCCGCATACCACTTGTAGTCCATCAAGCGCGCTTCCTGCTCCAGCGGCGCGTCGGGCCAGCGGATGTGCAGGCCGCCCGGCGGCATGGCGAAGTCCTCGGGCATGACGATGTTCACGCGGTCGGGGTCGACCGAGACGCTGCTGGACGACTCCACCACCTCCTGGATGGTCTTCATGCCCGACCACACGCCTGAGAACCGGCTCATGGCGAAGGCATGCAGGCCCATGTCCAGAATGTCTTGCACGCTGCTGGGGAAGAACACCGGCAGGCCGCAGGCCTTGAAGATGTGGTCGCTCTGATGGGGCGCGGTGCTGCTCTTGCTGATGTGGTCGTCGCCCGCGATGGCGATCACTCCGCCGTGCTTGGATGTGCCGGCCATGTTGGCGTGCTTGAACACGTCCGAGCACCGGTCCACGCCCGGGCCCTTGCCGTACCAGATGCCGAACACGCCGTCGTACTTTTTGGTCTGCGGGTACAGGTCTAACTGCTGCGTGCCCCACACGGCCGTGGCGCCCAGCTCTTCGTTCACCCCGGGCTGGAACACGATGTGGTTCTTGGCCAGGTGCTTCTTGGCCGACCACAGCGCCTGGTCGTAAGTGCCCAGCGGGCTGCCTCGGTAGCCGCTGATGAAGCCGGCGGTGTTCAGCCCCGCCATGGCGTCGCGCTGGCGCTGCAGCATGGGCAGGCGGACCAGGGCCTGCACGCCGCTCATGAAGGCACGCCCGTCGGGTAGGGCGTATTTGTCGTCGAGCGTGACGGTCTCGATAGCGCGGCGGATGTGCTCTGGCAGCGGGGCGTTCATTGCACATTTCCTTCGCAAGCAAGCTCGACGCCAAATCCGCTACGTGCGGCGTTGCCGCCCGCCACGTCCTTGTGGTGCAACCCGCTTTGCGGGTTGTCGTCGAGCGTGACGGTCTCGATAGCGCGGCGGATGTGCTCTGGCAGCGGGGCGTTCATTGCACATTTCCTTTGCAAGCAAGCTCGACGCCAAATCCGCTACGTGCGGCGTTGCCGCCCGCCACGTCCTTGTGGTGCAACCCGCTTTGCGGGTTGTCGTCGAGCGTGACGGTCTCGATAGCGCGGCGGATGTGCTCGGGCAGTTGGGCGTTCATATTTGTCTCTCCATCGTCGTGAGGCGGCCGCGCCTCGTGGGCTTGGCCTATGCGAAGAAGTTTAGGGACGCGCGCCGGATATGTCCTTTCTCATTCGTGCCGTGTTTACCCTCGTTTCAGAAAGATCCTTTCTTGAAACAATCGATTCATGGAAGAACTGGATAAATACGACCTCGCCATCCTGCAAGAACTGCAGACCGACGCCCGCCTGACGAACGCCGAGCTGGCCCAGCGCGTGGGCCTGTCGGCGGCGCCCTGCTGGCGCCGCGTGCGGGCGCTGGAGCAATCCGGCTTCATCAAGGGCTACCGCGCCGAGATCGACCGCCACAAGATCGGCCTGGGCGTGCTGGCCTTCGTGCGGCTGGACGCCGACCGCAGCACGGGCGGGCTGACGCGCGAGATGGAGCTGGCCATCGCGCAGATTCCGGAGGTGGTGGCCTGCCACTACATCAGCGGCACCGGCACCTTCGAATTGCAGGTGGTGGCGCGCGACCTGGACAGCTTTTCGCAGTTTGCGCGCGAGGTACTGCTGAATCTGCCTAATGTGAAAGACATGCACACCAGCTTCTCGCTGGGCGAAGTGAAGGCCAGCGGAGCGCTGCCGCTGGCGCACCTGCGGCCCGCGCTGCGAAAATAATAACCAAATGTGCCTCTAGCGCTTTACTAATAAGCGCTGGTAGCTATATTATTTATAGCAAACAGCATTTCCTTAGCCTGCACCACAATACCGCCCATGCTCAGCCTTCAAGACATCCGCGACGCCGCCGCCCGCCTGCAAGGGCAGGTGCTTGACACTCCATGCGTGGAATCGCAGACGCTCTCGCAGATCGTCGGCGCGCAGGTGTTCCTCAAGTTCGAGAACCTGCAGTTCACCGCCTCCTTCAAAGAACGCGGCGCCTGCAACAAGCTCAGCCAGCTGTCGGCCGATGAGCGCCAGAACGGCGTGATCGCCATGAGCGCCGGCAACCACGCGCAGGGCGTGGCATACCACGCGCAGCGCCTGGGCCTGAAGGCCGTCATCGTCATGCCGCGCTTCACCCCCGGCGTGAAGGTGGAGCGCACGCGCGGCTTCGGCGCCGAGGTGGTGCTGCACGGCGACACGCTCGAAGAAGCCCGTGCACACGCGTTCTCCATGGCCGACACGCGCGGGTTGACCTTCGTGCATCCGTATGACGACGAAGCCGTGGCCGCCGGCCAGGGCACGCTGGGGCTGGAAATGCTGCAGGCCGTGCCCGAGCTGGACACGCTGGTCATCGCCGTGGGCGGCGGCGGGCTGATCGCCGGCATTGCCACCGCGGCCAAGGCGCTCAAGCCCGGCATCGAGATCGTGGGCGTGCAGACCTCACGCTTTCCGGCCATGGTCAACGCCATCAAGGGGACGCAGCACGTGCAGGGCACGTCGACCATTGCCGAGGGCATCGCCGTGGGCCGGCCCGGCAAGGTCACGCAGGAAATCATCGCGCGACTGGTGGACGACCTGGTGCTGGTGGATGAAGGCGACATCGAGCAGGCCGTGCTGATGCTGCTGGAGATTGAAAAGACGCTGGTGGAAGGCGCAGGCGCCGCCGGTCTGGCCGCGCTGCTGCGCTACCCCGAGCGCTTCAAGGGCCGCAAGGTGGGACTGGTGCTGTGCGGCGGCAACATCGACCCGCTGCTGCTGGCCGCGATCATCGAGCGCGGCATGGTGCGCTCGGGGCGCCTTGCCCGCATCAAGGTCAGCGCGCGCGACATTCCGGGCGTGCTGGCGCGCATCACCGCCACCGTGGCCGACGCCGGCGCCAACGTGGAAGAAGTGCATCACCAGCGCGCCTTCACGACGCTGGCCGCGCAGAACGTGGAGATCGAACTGGTGCTGCAAACACGCGGCCATGCGCATGTGCAGCAGGTGCTGGAGCAGCTAAGGGGCGCGCAGATGCAGGTCGACATGATCTGAGGGCCTCAGGGGCCGCGCGGCGAAACCTGGGCTTTTGCAGGCAGCGCGCGCGTGTCGCTGTAGGAAAACACCGGCAATTGGCGCAAATTCCCCGAACTTTCACACGCCGTTGCATCGGAGGCCCGGGTTTTCGGCACACTGCCCACCCATGCAAAAACCACAACGACGCCACTTTCTGCGCACCCTCGGCCGCGGCGCCGCGCTGGCTTCGGCCGGCACCCTCGGCCTGAACTGGACGCAGGCCTTCGCCGCCATGAAGCCACTTGGCAAGCCCCGCGCCTTCGACTTTGCCGCATTGAAGGGCGAAGCGCGCACCTTGGCCACCAAGGCCTACACGCCCCCGGCAGGCAACATTCCTCCGTCGGTGTCGGCGCTGGACTGGGACCAGTACCAGTCCATGCAATTCCAGGCCGATCACTCGCTATGGGCCGACGAGAAGCTGCGCTTTCAAGCCAAGTTCTTCCACCTGGGGCTCTTTTTCAAGAAACCCGTGCACATGTACGAACTGGCCAATGGCCAGGCGCAGGAACTGGCCTATGACCCGGCCATGTTCGACTACGGCAAGAGCGGCCTGAAGGCCGGCGACCTGCCGCCTGACTTGGGCTTTGCGGGCTTTCGCCTGAACTTCCACACCGACCCGGTGCGTGACGTGGCGGCCTTTCTGGGCGCCAGCTACTTTCGCGCCGTGGGCGGCGAATGGCAGTACGGCCTGTCTGCGCGCGGCCTGGCCATCGACACGGGCATGGAGCGGCCCGAAGAATTCCCCGACTTCACCGCGTTCTACCTGGAGCGCCCCGCGCCGGGCTCGAACACCGTCGTGGTGCTGGCACTGCTCGACTCGCCCAGCATCACCGGCGCCTACCGCTTCGCCATCACGCCGGGCGGCACGCAGGTGATGGAGATCGACGCGGCCCTGTATCCGCGCAAGACCATCGAGCGGCTGGGCATCGCCCCGTGCACCAGCATGTTCCAGCACGGCGAGAACGACCAGCGCATGGCCAACGACTGGCGCCCGGAGATCCACGACTCCGACGGCCTGTCGATGTGGCGCGGCAACGGCGAATGGGTGTGGCGCCCCATCACCAACCCGCCGACCCTGCAGTTCAACGCCTTCGCCGACCAGGGCCCGCGCGGGTTCGGTCTGCTGCAGCGCGACCGCAACTTCGACCACTACCAGGACGACGGTGTGTTCTACGAGCGCCGGCCCTCGCTGTGGGTCGAGCCCAAGGCCGACTGGGGCAAGGGTTCGATCCAGCTGGTGGAGATTCCGACCGTGGACGAGACCTTCGACAACGTGGTCGCTTTCTGGAACCCTGAGCGCAAACCGCAGGCCGGCGAGGAATGGCTGATCGGCTACCGCCTGTTCTGGGGCGCCGATGCGCCGGCCAAGCCTGCGTTGGCGCGCTGCGTGGCCACCCGCACGGGCCTGGGCGGCGTGGTGGGCCAGCCGCGCAAGTATTTCTCGTGGCGCTTTGCGGTCGATTTCGCGGGCGAGAACCTGGCCGCGCTGGGCCGCGACGCCAAGGTGGAACCAGTGATCACCGTGAGCCGCGGCAAGGTGGAGATCACCTCGGCCCGCCCCCTGGACGCCATCAACGGCTGGCGCGCCATGTTCGATGTGCGGCCAGAGGACGAGAGCACGGCGCCCATCACCATTCGCCTCTTTTTGCGCGAGAACGGTCGGCCGATCACCGAAACCTGGCTGTACCAGTGGGTGCCGCCAGCCGTGGCGGATCGCAAACCGTATTGAAGGAGTGCATCCCCCTGAGGCGCTTCGCGCCTTCCCCCTTCTCTCGCCTCGCTGCGCAAGGCGGGAAGGGGGACGCAGCCAGCGCGGCGGGGCGGCCCTTGCGCGGCTGCTGCTGGCCTAGAGCCGCGCCTGTGGCGACCGCCGTGCCACTTGGCTGCCATCCCCCCGGGAAAGGCCGCATGTGCGTCTGCGGCAGCATCGCTAGAATTGCGTAACTTTTAGGCAGAACACATGCAGGAGACAAAGCCCATGGCACACGACACCACCACGGCCCCGCACGCTGGCGAAACGCACGCACCCGACGCCATTGAGGCGGTGGTGCCGCTGATGCCCATCGTGCTGCCCGCTGTCGGCGCAGTCATCATGTTCCTGCTGGCGTTCATCGCGATCTACATGGCCTGAAGGCGCTGCTCTCGCATCGCCCGGAGCCCCGCCCAGCGGGGCTTTTTCTTTTTCCGATGCCCTTCGTTCCTACTTTTTCCTGCAAGGACTTTTCATGAGACCCGGCCACGCACTCGTTTTATTTTCCGGCGGGCAAGATTCCACCACCTGCCTAGCGTGGGCGCTCACCCACTTTGCGCACGTCGAAACCATCGGCTTCGACTACGGCCAGCGGCACCAGGTGGAATTGCAGGCGCGCATCGAAGTGCTGGCCGCCGTGCGCGAAAAGTTTCCGCAGTGGGCCGGGCGGCTGGGCGACGACCACATGATCGACCTGGCGGTGCTGGGCGAGATCAGCGACACCGCGCTCACCCGCGACACCGCCATCCAGATGACCGAAGCCGGCCTGCCGAACACCTTCGTGCCGGGCCGCAATCTGCTGTTCTTTCAGCTGGCCGCTGCCGTGGGCTACCGGCGCGGCCTGCACACCCTGGTGGGCGGCATGTGCGAGACGGACTTTTCCGGCTATCCCGACTGCCGCGATGACACGCTCAAAGCCCTGCAGGTGGCCGTGTCGCTGGGCATGGGCCAGCGCTTCACTTTTGAAACACCGCTGATGTGGATCGACAAGGCCGCCACCTGGGCGCTGGCGCGCGAGCTGGGCGGCGACGCGCTGGTGGACATCGTGGTGCGCCAGTCGCACACCTGCTACCACGGGGTGCGCGACACGCTGCACAGCTGGGGGTACGGCTGCGGAGAATGCCCGGCCTGCGCGTTGCGCCGTACAGGACATGCACAGTGGCTGGAACAAACCCCAAGCCCATCCGCCTGAACACACTGACCGCATAACCCCATGCTTTTTTTGCATGGATTTACCCCGCGTCTTACAGACACGGCCGGCGTCGGTTCATAAAATCGTCATCCCAGCCGACCCGTGGAAGGCGGGGCACCCGCCGCCCAACAAGGCAAGGGCAGCCCCTCGGCTCCACCCGCCGACTGAGCATTCAGCCGTTTTCTCAAAGGCAGCGCTCAGGAGTCTCGAGCGTGCTCACACAGGCCGCGCCGTCATCGGTTCGCTTCCTTTGAAAAAACTGTTTTTCAACCTTAGGAAGCTCCCGATGAACGCACCCACCATGCAAGGCCTGGATCTCAAGGCCCCCGCATACGTCAAGAACGCCCGCCTGCTGGCCTGGGTGGCCGACATGGCCGCCCTGTGCAAGCCCGACAGCATCTACTGGTGCGACGGCTCGCAGGAAGAGTACGACCGCTTCTGCCAGCAACTGGTGGATGCCGGCACCTTCAAAAAGCTGAACCCGGCCAAGCGCCCCGGCAGCTATCTGGCGTGGTCTGACCCGACCGACGTGGCCCGCGTGGAAGACCGCACCTACATCTGCTCGGCCAAGAAGGAAGACGCCGGCCCGACCAACAACTGGATGGCCCCGGCCGAGATGCGCAGCACGCTGCAGCCGCTGTTCGACGGCTGCATGCGCGGCCGCACCATGTACGTGGTGCCCTTCAGCATGGGCCCGCTGGGCTCGCCCATCGCCCACATCGGCATCGAACTGTCCGACAGCCCCTACGTGGCCGTCAACATGAAGATCATGACCCGTATGGGCAAGGCCGTGTACGACGTGCTGGGCGTGGAAGGTGACTTCGTGCCCTGCGTGCACACCGTGGGCGCCCCGCTGCAAGCCGGCGAAAAGGACGTGTCCTGGCCCTGCAACAAGACCAAGTACATCGTGCACTACCCCGAGACGCGCGAGATCTGGTCGTACGGCTCCGGCTACGGCGGCAACGCGCTGCTGGGCAAGAAGTGCTTTGCGCTGCGCATCGCCTCCACCATGGGCCGCGACCAGGGCTGGCTGGCCGAGCACATGCTGATCCTGGGCGTATCCAACCCCGAGGGCAAGAAGTACCACGTGGCCGCCGCCTTCCCGAGCGCTTGCGGCAAGACCAACTTCTCGATGCTGGTGCCACCCAAGGCCTTCGAAGGCTGGAAGGTCACCACCATCGGCGACGACATCGCCTGGATCAAGCCGCAAGCCGACGGCAGCCTGCGCGCCATCAACCCGGAAGCCGGCTACTTCGGCGTGGCACCGGGTACCAACTACCACACCAACCCCAACTGCATGGCCAGCCTCGACAAGAACGTGATCTTCACGAACGTCGCGCTGACCGATGACGGCGACGTGTGGTGGGAAGGCATGGAGAAGGACACCGGCAAGCTGCCCGACCATCTGATCGACTGGCAGGGCAAGGACTGGACGCCCCAGATCGCCAAGGAAACCGGCGCCAAGGCCGCACACCCCAACGCGCGCTTCACCGTGGCTGCCACCAACAACCCTGCGCTCGACGACGCCTGGGATGACCCCAAGGGCGTGAAGATCGACGCGTTCATCTTCGGTGGCCGCCGCTCCACCACCGTGCCGCTGGTGACCGAAGCCCGCAACTGGACTGAAGGCGTCTACATGGCGGCCACCATGGGTTCGGAAACCACCGCTGCCGCTGCCGGCCAACAGGGCGTAGTGCGCCGCGACCCGTTCGCCATGCTGCCGTTCATGGGCTACAACATGAGCGACTATTTCCAGCACTGGCTGAACCTGGGCGAGAAGATCGCCGCAACGGGCGCCACGCTGCCGCGCATCTACACCACCAATTGGTTCCGCAAGGATGACGCCGGCAAGTTCGTCTGGCCCGGCTACGGCGAGAACATGCGTGTGCTCAAGTGGATGATCGACCGCATCGAGGGCCGCGCTGAAGGCGAGACCACCGCCATCGGCGTCGCGCCTCAATACAGCGAGATCAACTGGACGGGCCTGGACTTCTCCGGCGAGCAGTTCAAAACCGTGACCCGCATCGACCAGGCCGCCTGGGCAGACGAGCTGAAGCTGCACACGGCGCATTTCGACCAGCTGGCCTACCACCTGCCCGCCGAAATGCTGCAGACCAAGGCCGCTCTGGAAGAACGCCTGGGCGCCTGATGCGCCGATAGCGCGGCCAAACCGCAAAAGCCCCGTGCCACCCAGGTGGCCGGGGCTTTTCTTTTGCCACTGTTCAGAGCGCCGAGGCGAACTTCAAACACCTTCAAATGACAGAGATTCTCATTTAAACCCTTTGCATCGGCTACAGTGTCGGCCGTTGCACGCGGCAGCCGCCGATGACGCCATGCTGCTGGATCACCAGCGTCTGCGCACCTCGCCCAGAGCGTGTGACAGTCACCCCGCCGCCCGGCCATGCGCCGTGGCGCACACAGTCCAGTCCTCCAGAACGGGTTCGTCGAGATGGTTGAAAAGGTTTTTGAGGAGTTTGCGCCTGCGTCCACGCGGCGCTTGTGGCTGCGCCTGTTGTGGTTGACGGTTCTCGCACTGGCAGCGGGCCTGGCGTGGTACGCCTTCTGGCGCCAGCCCAGCGTTGCACAGACCGGCCCCAACCCCTGGAACGGCCCTATTCCTGTGCGCATGGTGGCGGTGGAGCGCAAGCCGCTGGTGGAACAGATCAAGGCCATCGGCACCGTCACGCCGCTGCAGACGGTGGTGGTGCGCAGCCGGGTGGACGGTGCGCTGGCTCGCGTGCTGTTCCAGGAAGGGCAGGAAGTACGCAAAGGCCAATTGCTCGCCGAGATCGACCCCGCGCCTTACCGCGTGCGGGTGGCACAGGCCGAAGGCCAGCAGCAGCAGAACCAGGCACAGCTGCAAAGCGCAGAGCGCGACCTGGCTCGCCTGCGCACACTGTTCCAGCAAGACTCCATCGCCCGCCAGCAGCTCGACAGCCAGGAAGCGCTGGTGGCCCAGCTGCGCGGCGGCACGCAGTCCGCGCGCGCGCAGGTGGACGAAGCCCGGCTGCAGCTGTCGTACACGCGCATCGAGGCTCCGGCCAGCGGCCGCCTGGGCCTGCGCCGGGTGGATGCCGGCAACCTGGTAACCGCCAATGACGCGCAGGGGCTGGTCACCATCACGCAGACGCGGCCGATCAGCGTGGTGTTCTCGGTGCCTGAAACGCAGCTCGCCGCCGTGCGCGCCAGCTGGCGCGGCAACACCAAGCTCGCGGTACAGGCCTGGGACCGCACCGAACAGCAAGTGCTGGCCAGCGGCCGGCTGACCACGCTGGACAACCAGATCGACACTGCCACCGGAACGCTGCGCCTGCGCGCGCAGTTCGACAATGCCGACGACAGCCTGTTTCCCAATCAGTTCGTGAACGTGCGGCTGCAGGTGCGCACGCACGAAGGCGCGCTGGTGATTCCGGTGGACGCCGTGCAGTACGGCAGCCAGGGGCCCTACGTCTACACCGTGAAAGACGGCAAGGCCGCGTTGCGCCGCGTGACCGTGGGCCCGGGCGACGGCACCTCTGTGCTGATCGAGACCGGCCTGCAGGCCACCGACGCCGTGGTGCTGGAAGGCCTGGACCGGCTGCGCGAAGGCAGCAATGTGGTGCAGGTGCGCGATGGCGAGCCGCCGCAAACCGCGCAACAGCTGCAGCAATCGCAGCAGCGCGCGCAGGCGGCCTCCAAGGCCAGCAGCGCCACACCGCCGGCCACCGTGCCAGCCAGCGCAGCGGCGCCCGGCACCACCCGCTGACCGCAGTGCCCACACCATGAGCCTGTCGCGCCCCTTCATCCTGCGGCCGGTGGCCACGCTGCTGCTGATGCTGGCGCTGCTGGTCGCCGGCGCCATCGCCTGGCGCCTGTTGCCGGTGGCGGCGCTGCCGCAGGTGGACTACCCCATCGTGCAGGTGTTCACCTTCCAGCCCGGCGCCAGCCCCGACGTGACGGCGCGCACCATCACCGCGCCGCTGGAACGCCGGCTGGGGCAGATTCCCAGCCTGAGGCAGATGTCGTCCACCAGCTCTGCCGGGGCCTCGGTCATCACGCTGCAGTTCACGCTCGATGCCGACCTGGCCGTGGCCGAACAGAACGTGCAGTCGGCGCTGAACACCGCTGCCAGCCTGCTGCCCACCGATCTGCCCGCGCCGCCCATCTACCGCAAGGTGAACCCGGCCGACGCACCCATCCTGACGCTGGCCATCACCTCGCCCACGCTGCCGCTGCACGAGGTGCACGAGCTGGTGGAAACGCGCGTGGCGCAGAAGCTGGCGCAGCTGTCGGGCGTGGGCATGGTCAGCCTGGCGGGCGGGCAGCGGCCGGCGCTGCGCGTGCAGGCCAACCCCACGGCGCTGGCCGCGCACGGTTTGAGCATGGAAGACCTGCGCACCGCCATCACCGGTGCCAACGCCAACCAGCCCAAGGGCAGCTTTGACGGCCCTTACCGCACCACTTTGCTGGACGCCAACGACCAGATCACATCGCCCGAGGCCTACCGCCAGTTGATCGTGGCCTGGCGCACGCCCAGCGGCAGCGTCGTCCCCGCGAATGCCCCAGCCGGGACGGCCAGCGCAACGGCCACTACTTCCACCGCCCTCGGCGCCCCCATTCGCCTGGGCGATGTGGCCACCATCGCCAGCGGCCCGGAAGACCGCTTTCTTGCCGCCTGGGCGAACCGCCAGCCGGCCGTGCTGCTGAACGTTCAGCGCCAGCCCGGCGCCAACGTGATCGAGGTGGCCGACCGCGTGCGCGCCCTGCTGCCGCAGCTCACCGCCACGCTACCCGCCGCCGTGGACGTCACCCTGCTCACCGACCGCACGCAGAGCATCCGCGCCTCGGTGCGCGACGTGCAGCTCGAGCTGGTGTTCGCCATCGGGCTGGTCGTGCTGGTCACTTTTCTTTTCCTGCGCAGCGCCACGGCCACCTTCATTCCTGGCGTGGTGGTGCCGCTGTCGCTGGTGGGCACCTTCGCGGTGATGTATTTGCTGGGCTTTTCGGTCAACAACCTGAGCCTGATGGCGCTGACCATCGCCACCGGCTTCGTGGTGGACGACGCCATCGTCATGCTGGAGAACATCGCCCGCCACCGCGAGGACGGCCTGCCGCCGATGCAGGCCGCGCTCAAGGGCGCGTCGGAGATCGGCTTCACGCTGGTGTCGCTCACCGTGTCGCTGGTGGCGGTGCTGATTCCGTTGCTCTTCATGCGCGACGTGGTGGGGCGCCTCTTTCACGAATTCGCGATGACGCTGGCGGTGGCCATCGGCATTTCGCTGCTGGTGTCCCTCACGCTCACGCCGATGATGAGCGCACGCCTGCTGAAAAAGCCTTTGCACCACGGCGGCTCCAACGGTTTCATGGACCGCGTCATGGTGCGCTACGGACAGGCCATCGACACGGTGCTGCGCCACCAGGGCCTCACACTGCTGGTCATGCTGGCCACGGTAGTACTGACCGGCCTGCTTTATCTCGTGGTGCCCAAAGGATTCTTTCCGGTGCAGGACAGCGGCGTGGTGCAGGTGGTGACCGAGGTGCCACCCGACAGCGCTTTCACCGTGGTGGCGCAGCGCCAGCAGGCGCTGGCCGATGCGCTGCTGCACGAGCCCGACGTGGCCAGCCTGTCGTCGTTCATCGGCGTCGACGGCAGCAATGCGTCGCTGGCCAGCGGGCGCATGCTGGTCAACCTGCGGCCGCACGGTAACCGCTCGGCCAGCGCCGCCGCCATTTTGGACGGCCTGCGCACGCGGGCCGCGCAGGTGCCGGGCATCACGGCGTGGTTCCAGCCGGTGCAAGAGCTGTCCATCGAAGACCGCGTGAGCCGCACCCAGTACCAGTTCACATTGACCACGCCCGATGCGGGCCTGCTGGACACCTGGGTGCCGCGTCTGGTCGAGCGCCTGCGCGCGCGCACCGAGCTGGCCGACGTGGCCAGCGACCTGCAGCAGCAGGGCCGCCAGGCGTACATCGACGTGGACCGGGACGCCGCCGCGCGCCTGGGCCTCACCGTGGCCCACATCGCTACCGCACTGCAGAACGCCTACGGCCAGCGCCAGGTGGCCACGCTCTTCACGCAGTCCACCCAATACCGCGTGGTGCTGGAGGTGGCACCCCAGCAGGCCTCCGGGCTCGATGCGCTGCAGACCACCTTCATCACCACACCCAGCGGGCGCAGCGTGCCGCTGGCGGCCGTGGCAAGCATATCGCAGCGGCCGGCGGCGCTACAGATATCGCAGCAGGGACAGTTCCCGGCCGCGACGGTGTCGTTCAACCTGGCCACGGGCTCGTCGCTGGGCGCGGCAGTGACAGCCATTGAAGCGGAGCTGAAAGCCACCGGTCTGCCGCCGCAGATCGAGACGCGCTTTCAGGGCGCGGCGGAGGCCTTCCGCGCGTCGCTTTCGAACACGCTGTGGCTGGTGCTTGCGGCGGTGGTCACCATGTACATCGTGCTGGGCGTGCTGTATGAAAGCACGATCCACCCCGTCACCATTCTGTCCACCTTGCCCTCGGCTGCGGTGGGCGCGCTGCTGGCGCTGCTGGTCAGCGGCCGGCCGCTGGACATGATTGCCGTGATCGGCATCGTGCTGCTGATCGGGCTGGTCAAGAAGAACGGCATCATGATGGTCGACTTCGCGCTCCATGCACAGCGCAGCCTGGGCCTGCCGGCCGAAGAGGCCATTCGCCGCGCCGCGCTGATGCGGCTGCGGCCCATTCTGATGACCACGCTGGCCGCGCTGGTGGGCGCCTTGCCGCTCATGCTGGCGGGCGGCTCCGGCGCCGAACTGCGCCAGCCGCTGGGCATCGTGATGGTGGGCGGGCTGCTGGTCAGCCAGGTGCTCACGCTCTTCACCACGCCCGTGGTGTATCTCTATTTCGACCGCCTGGCGCAGCGGCTGGCGCGCCGCCGGGCCGGCGCTGCGGGTAGCACCCAGGCCACGGCGGGATGAACCTGGCGCGCATCTTCATTCGCCGCCCGGTCGCCACCGGGTTGCTGGCGCTAGCCCTGGTGCTGGTGGGCCTGCTGGCGTGGCGGCAGTTGCCCGTGGCGCCGCTGCCGGAGGTGGACTACCCGGTGATCAAGGTGAACGCGCGGCTGCCCGGTGCCAGCCCTGAAAGCATGGCTGCCACCGTGGCCGCGCCGCTGGAACGCGCGCTGGGTGCCATTGCCGGCGTGCAAGCGATCACCTCTTCGAGCAACCAGGGCGCCACCGAAGTGCAACTGGAGTTCGAACTGGGCCGCGACCTGGAAGCCGCCGCACGCGACGTGCAGGCCGCGCTCAACGCCGTGCGCAGCCAGCTGCCCGCGGGCATGAAGAGCAACCCGGACTTTCGCAAGGTGCAGTCCACGCAGCGGGCCATCGTGGTGTTGGCGCTGTCGTCGCCGCACCTGCCGCCCTCCGCGCTGTACGACGCGGCCTCGACCATCCTGGCCCAGCGGCTCTCGCAGGTGCCCGGTGTGGCCGAGGTAACGGTGGGCGGTGCTTCGCTGCCTGCCGTGCGCGTGCAGCTCGATCCCGGCGCGCTGGCCCACCAGGGTGTGGCGCTGGACGAGGTGCGCACCGCCATCGTGCAGTCGGGCGCCGTGCAGCCGCTGGGCGCGGTGGAAGACGCTGGCCGGCGCTGGCAGCTGGCCATGCCCGAGGCGCCCGCCCGCGCGGCAGACTACGCGCCCCTGGTGGTGCGCCAGGTGGACGGTGCGCCGGTACACCTGGGGGACGTGGCCAAGGTGTCCGATTCCACCGAGAACCGCTACAGCCGGGGCTTTCACAACGACAAGGACGCGGTCATCGTGCAGGTGCGTCGCCAGCCGGGCGCCAACATCGTCGCCACCGTGGACGCCGTGCAGGCCCAGCTGCCTTACCTGCGCACGCTGATGCCCCCCGGTGCGCGCCTGGACATCGTGCTGGAGCGCTCGCGCGGCATCCGCGCCACGCTGCACGAAGCGCACTTCACCCTGGCCCTGTCGGTGGCGCTGGTGGTGGCCGTGGTCACCGCCTTCCTCGGCCGGTTGCGCACCGCGCTCATTCCCACCGTCGCCATTCCGGTGTCGCTGATCGGCACGTTCGCGTTCATGTACGTTGCGGGCTTCTCGCTGAACAACCTGTCGTTGATGGCGCTGATCGTGGCGGCCGGGCTGGTGGTGGACGACGCCATCGTGGTGCTGGAGAACGTGGAGCGCTACATCGAGCGCGGCTATTCGCCGTTGCGCGCGGCAATGCGCGGCGCGGGCGAGGTGGGCTTCACGCTGGTGGCGATGACGCTGGCGCTGGCCGTGGTGTTCATCTCCATCCTCTTCATGGGCGGGATCGTGCAGCGGCTCTTTCGCGAGTTCTCGCTCACCCTGACGGCAGCGGTGGTGATCTCGCTGGTGGTGTCGCTCACCGTGACACCGGTGCTGTGCGCCTACGGCCTGCAGGCCCGGCGTGCACGCACTGCCCGGGTGCGGCCGCCCGGCTGGCGCGAGCGGCTGGCGCACGCCAGCGCGCTGATGCTGGCCGACGTGCGCCATGCCTACGACCGCAGCCTGGGCTGGGCGCTGGCCCACGGCAGCATTGTTATGGTGGCGCTGGCGGGGGTGATCGCACTGAACGTGTGGCTCTACCAGTCGCTGCCCAAGATCATGATTCCGCGGCAGGACACGGGCGTGGTGCATGCCTTCATCCGCGGCGACGACGGCTTTTCGTTCCAGGTCATGCAACCCAAGATCGAGGCCTATCGCCGGCTCATCCTGCAAGACCCGGCGGTGGCGCATGTGGCCGGCACCAGCGGCGGCATCGGCAGCATCGCCAACAGCTTTCTCATCGTGAGCCTCAAACCCCTGGCCGAGCGCGGGGGCGAGCCCACGCAGGCGGTGGTCAACCGGCTGCGTGAACTGGCCCCGGCCGTGCCCGGCGGCGTGCTCAGCCCCAGCATCGAGCAGGACATCCGCATCGGCGGCGTGGGATTTGGCGAAGCCGAATCGAACGTGGTGCTGCGCTCGGGCGACGTGCGCTCGCTGCGCACCTGGGCGCGCAAGGTGTCGCTGGCCATGGCCGAGACGCCCGAATTCGCCGACGTGCAGACCGTGAGCGACGGCGGTGCGCAACAGGTGCTGCTGCAGATCGACCGCGAGGCGGCGAGACGCCTGGGGGTGAACATGCAGACCGTCGCCTCGGTGCTGAACAACTCGTTCTCGCAGCGGCAGGTGGCCACCCTGTACGACCGGCTCAACCAGTACCGCGTGGTCATGGAGGTGGACCCGCGCTGGACGGCCCAGCCCGAATCACTGAGCCAGGTGCAGGTGCTGACGGCGGCCGGCCAGCGAGTGCCGCTGTCGGCCTTTGCCAGCTGGCGCTACGGGCTGGCGGAAGACCAGGTGTTCCACGACGCACTGTTCGCATCGATGTACGTGGGCTACAGCCTGGCGCCGGGCGTCACGCAAGAGGCCGGGCGCCGCGCGCTCGATGCGGTAATGGACAAGGTGATGCTGCCCAGCCATGTGCACCTGGCCCCGTCCACGGCCGACACGGCCAATGACCGTGCCGTGCGCGCGCAGCCCTGGCTGGTGTTGGGCGTGATCCTGGCGGTGTACCTGGTGCTGGGCGTTCTGTATGAAAGCACGCTGCACCCCATCACCATCTTGTCGACCGTGCCGCCGGCAGGCGTGGGCGCGCTGCTGGCGCTGTGGGTCACCCACACGCCGTTCAGCCTGATGGCGCTGCTGGGCCTCTTTCTGCTGATCGGTGTGGTGATGAAGAACGCGATCTTGATGATCGACTTCGCGCTCGACGCGCAGCGCCGCGAGGGGCTGCCGCCGCACCAGGCCATCCGCCGCGCCGCCGCCCTGCGCCTGCGGCCCATTTTGATGACCAACCTGGCCGGCCTGCTGGGCGCGCTGCCGCTGGTGCTGGGCACGGGCGAAGGCTCCGAGCTGCGGCGCCCGCTGGGGCTGGCCATCGTCGGCGGGCTGGCCGTGAGCCAGCTGCTCACGCTCTACACCACGCCGGTGGTCTACCAGATTCTCGAACGCTGGCGCCAGCGCTGGATCCGTCCCGAAGCGGACGGCCCCGTACACGCCCCGCCGGCCCCGCTGACCGCACCCCACACGCCATGACGCCGCCTCGCCTTCCACTCTTTCGCGCCCTGCCCTGGCTGGCACTGCCCGCGCTGTCCGTTCTGGCTGGCTGCACCGCCGGCCCCGACTACCAGCGCCCCGCGCTGCAGACCCCCGCCGCCTTCCGCCACGACGCCGGCTGGAGCACCGTGCCCGCACCTGGCTCCACACCTGGCGCCGCGCCCGACACCGCCAGCTGGTCGCTGTTCGCCGACCCGGCGCTGCAGTCGCTGCTGGATGAATCGGGCCGCTCCAACCAGACCATCGCGCA
The DNA here is from genome assembly GCF_031843945.1 of Acidovorax sp. WCS2018Noco2-16. Lineage (NCBI taxonomy): Bacteria > Pseudomonadati > Pseudomonadota > Betaproteobacteria > Burkholderiales > Comamonadaceae > Acidovorax > Acidovorax sp. WCS2018Noco2-16. Next base: position 33,898 of record NZ_JAVTJJ010000007.1, on the reverse strand, counting down.
GGCCGAAGCGCGCTTTCGGCAGGCACAGGCGCGGCTGGACGGCAACCGTGCCGACCGGCTGCCGCAGCTCACGGCCAACGCCGGCGCCACCCGGTCCGGCGGAGGTGGCGGTAGCAACAGCAGCAGCGACAACGACCGCAGCGCCGGCACCCGCTACAACGCCGGCCTGCAGCTGAGCTGGACGCCCGACCTGTGGGGCCGCGTGCGTCGCCTGGTCGAAGCCGGTCAGGCCGGCCTGCAGGCCAGCGCCGCCGACGTGGCGGGCGCACGCCTGGCCGTGCAGTCGCTGGCCGCGCAGGCCTACTTCCAACTGCGCATCATCGACCGGCAGAACGCGCTGCTGCAGCAGACGCTGGCGTCGTACGACCGGGCGCTGCAGCTCACGCGCAACCAGTACGACGCGGGCCTGGTGGCGCGGGCCGACGTCATTCAGTCGGAAACACAGCGTGAATCGTTGCGCGTGCAGATCTTTGAATTGGCCCGCGTGCGCACGCAGACCGAGCATGCCGTCGCCGTACTGCTGGGCCGCGCGCCCGGCGACTGGCAGCTGGCGCCCGAAGGCGGCTTTGCGCTGTCGCTGCCGGCCGTGCCCGGCACGCTGCCTTCCACCCTGTTGCTGCGCCGGCCCGACGTGGTGGTGGCCGAGCGGCAGGTGGCCGCCGCCAACGCCGCCATCGGCGTGGCGCAGAGCGCGTGGTGGCCCGACCTGACGCTGTCGGCCAGCGCGGGCGGCAACGCAAGCCAGTTGGCGCGGCTGCTGGACACGCCCTCGCGTGTCTGGTCGCTGGGCCCCACGCTGGCAGCCACGCTGTTCGACGGCGGCCGCCGCGCCGCGCTGACTGCCGAGGCGCAGGCCCAGTACGACGAGCGCGTGGCCGCTTACCGCCAGAGCGCGCTGGTGGCATGGCAAGAGGTGGAAGACGCGCTCTCCGGCCTGCTGTCGCTGGCAGGCCAGGCGGCACAGCAGCAACGCCTGGTCGCGCTGGCGCAAGAGAACGAACGCGTGGTCACCAACCGCTACCGCGAAGGCCTGGTGAACTTTCTGGAGCTGAGTACCGCGCAGAACCTCACCTACACCAGCCAGCGCGCTGCGCTCGAAACCCTGGGGCTGCAACTGGCCACACAGGTGCGGCTGGTGGCAGCGCTGGGCGGCGGGTGGACTCCCTGAGTCAGAGCCCACAGCCGCGGCAGATTTATAGCCTTTTAGGCCTCTGGCGCTCTATTCATAAGCGCCATCAGCTATTAATTTAATAGCAAAAAGAAAATGCAGCGTACAACGAAAAAAGGGCACCTTGCGGTGCCCTTTTCTTCTTGCCGGCGATGGACGCCCGGCGAGTGGATCGCCTGGATCAGTAGTAGCGGCGGACGTTGTCCACGGCCATGCCGTTCATCGCGCGGCTCAGGTCGGCCATGATGCGGGCGTCGTGCAGAGCGGCGTTCCAGGTGCGCTCGTCTTCTTCCTGGCGGCGCAGCGCTTCGGTCCAGCGGCCATACTGTGCGCGCAGGCTGGCGGCAACGCCGCGTGCAGGGCCGGCCAACAGGGCGAGGGCAACGAAGGCAACCATCCACAACACCATCCAGGCAGCCAGCAGGTGGCCTTCGCCCCAGGTGTCAATGACCTGGTTGGCCACGACCATCAAAGACGCCACCAGGGCGGCGAGCAGCAGGGACGCACCGGCGCGGGCACCGCTGAAGTGGGTGAAAGCGCCCTTGAGCGAGGCGAAGGCGTTTTCTGCGCGTGCCACGCCAGGATGTTCGGTGCGATAGTCGATTTGGATGAAGCTGGACATGATGTGAAACCCTTTGTAAGCCGCTTGTGGCGAGATTGCCGGGCTGATGGGGTGAATCTTAGGGTTTACCCCAGAACGATTCCACTTTATATTTTGAATCCCAGTCATTCACACCAGTGATGATTCAACCATGCAGCCGCTGAACTTCCGCACGTTCGATCTGAATCTGCTGCGCGTCTTCGACGCGGTGATGTCCGAGCGCAACCTCACCCGCGCCGCAGAGACGCTGTCTCTCACTCAGCCGGCCGTCAGCAATGCACTGCGCCGGCTGCGCGATGCGCTGGGCGACGAGCTGCTGGTGCGCAGCGGCCAGGGCGTGGAACCCACCCCACGCGCCCTGGCGCTGTGGCCGGCGGTGCGCGCGGCATTGGCGCAATTACAACAGTCGCTGGCGCCGGGCGCCTTCGAACCGGCCACCGCCAACACCACTTTCGTGCTGGCCATGGCGGACGCGACGGGCGCCACCTTGATCCCGCCGCTGGTGGACATCGTGCAGCGGGAGGCGCCCGGCGTGTCGCTGCGCGTGGTGCCGCTCACCACCCGCGACCCGCGCCGCCTGCTCGACGACGAGGCGGCCGACATGGCGGTAGGCTACTTTCCTGCCGTGATGGCCGACCTGACGGCGCGCGCGCAGTCGGGCAACCTGGTGGCGTACGAAAGCACGCGGCTCTACGACGGCGAATACGTCTGCGTGATGCGGCAGGGCCACCCGCTGGCGCAGGTGCCGCTCACGCTCGACCGCTTCTGCGCCGCACGCCATTTGCTGGTGAGCTTTTCGGGCAGGCCGTACGGCTTCATCGACGAGGCGCTCACCGCGCTGGGGCGTGAGCGCCGCATCGTTCTCACCGTGAACCAGTTCTTCACCGCCGGCCGGGTAGTGGCCGCCAGCGACCTGCTGACCGTGCTTCCCCGCCACTTCGTGGGCGTCGCCAGCCTGAAGGACGAACTGGTCTGGCGGCAGTTGCCCATGCCGCTGCCGACCGTGCACGTCGATGCGCTCTGGCACCGCAGCCGCCGGCACGACCCGGCCCACCGCTGGCTGCGCCAGGCCATGGAGCAGTCGGGCTTGCGCAGCGGTGCGCCGCACGAGTCGGTGGCGCCGCCACAATCGCACGAATGAAGATTCAACTCCTGTCCGACCTGCACCTGGAGACGCACCCGCACTTCACCGCCACGCCCGCCCCCGGTGCCGACGTGCTGGTGCTGGCCGGCGACATCGGCTCCTACCAGGAAGGCACCATGCTGGCGGACGACGACTTTGGCCTGGCCCGCTTTTCGCCGCTGCCGCAATACGCGGGCTGGCCGGTGCCGGTGCTCTTCGTGCCCGGCAACCACGAATACGACGCGCAAGATTTTGACGCCGCGCACGCGCGCCTGCGCAGTACCTGCGAGCGGCTCGGCATCGTATGGCTGGAACGCGAGACGGTGCTGCTGCAAGGCGTGCGCTTCGTCGGCACCACGCTCTGGAGCGACTTCGACGCGCTGGCCGACAACGAGGGCAACCCCGACACCACGCGCCGCCTGCGCCACCGTGACAAGGCGTTTCGCGCCGCCAATTTCTACTTGCGCAAGACCGGCGGCACCCGCGCGGGCGAGCCGTTTCTGGCCGAGCCGATGCGCGAGGAATCGCTCGCTTGCCAGACCTGGCTGCGCACGGCGCTGGCCGAGCCCTGGGCGGGCGGCCCGACCGTGGTCGTCACCCACTTCGCGCCCAGCCTGCTCAGCGCCGACCCGCGCTATGGCCTTGTGCCCGGCACCGCCGGCTTTTGCAATGCGCTCGACGAGCTCCTGCCGCACGCCGACCTGTGGCTGCACGGCCATCTGCACGCCCCCAGCGACTACACGGTGCAGGGCGCGCGCGCCGATGGCTCGCCCTGGCGCTGTCGCGTGGTCGCCAACCCGCTGGGCTATGCCCGCAAAGGCGAGCAGGTGTCCTTCAAGCCGCAGGCAACCGTGACCGTATGATCGCCTTGCGCCCAGAACAAAGATGACCCAGGTCAAGACAACAGCCACGAGCGCGGATTAGTCTGACATTTCACTTTCTGGAGTCATCGCATGAACATCCTCCTCGCCGTCGACGGCAGCCCCTACACCAAGAAGATGCTGGCCTACCTGGCCACGCACGAAGAACTCCTGGCTGGCACCCACACCTTCACAGCCGTCACCGTGCAGCCCCAGCTGCCACCCCGTGCGCGCGCCGCACTGGGCAAGGAAGCCGTGGACAAGTACTACGCCGAAGAAGGAGAGAAGGTCATCGCTCCGGTGGGCAAGTTCCTGGGCCGCCACGGCGTGCAGATCAAGAACGTGGTGAAGGTCGGCCCCGTGGGCGAGACCATCGCCAAGGTGGCTGATTCGGGCAAGTACGACCTGCTGGTGATGGGCACGCACGGCCACGGCGCGCTGGGCAAGCTGGTGATGGGCTCGGTCAGCACGCAGGTGCTGGCCAACAGCACGGTGCCGGTGCTGCTGGTGCGCTGACGCGCTGGCGCTGCGCCCCGCAGCCATGCGGGGCAGGCTTCAGGGCCGTGCTGCCAGGCCCGACAGGCAGCTTTCCGTCGCCCATCCGACGATCTGCGCGTCGGTGTAGGTGCCGCGCTCGCGCAGCATCGTCAACATGGGGTCCGCGCATCGCGCGAACAACGCGCACGAGACCACATCGGGCGGCAACGCGGGATTGATCTGCCCGGCCGCCTGGGCCTGCTCGATCCAGTCGATCACCAACGCACTCACTTCCTGCAACGATGTCTGATACGCCTCGCAGGTCTTGAGCGGCCCGGCCAGCCCGGAGTTGCGGCTCAGCATGAGCGGCATCTCGTCGGTCAGCTGCAGCTCCAATGACCAGCGCAGCAAGGCACGCAGCCGCTCCAGCGGCGCCAGGCTGGCGGGCACGCCCTGCAGAAAGCGATCCACCCGCTCCACCACATGCACCATGGCGGCAGCGCACAGTTCGTCCTTGCCGGCAAAGTGCTTGTACAGGCTGGCCTTGGCAATGCCAACCGCGCCGGCCACTTCGTCCACCGTCATGGCCTCGAAGCCTTTTTCGCCCATCAGGCGGCTGGCGGCAGTGACGATCGCTTCCTCACGCGCCTGATGCATCTGCTCCTTGAAAGAGGGGCGGGGCTGCGGGATATTCATCGGGCCGATCTTATCGATAGGCCGCGCCGGCACAGCAGCAAGACCCCACGGGCAAACCCGCGTTGTTGCATGGCCGTCACGCGGGCGGCGCGTCCGGCCGGGGTCAGCCGGCCTGGGTCAGCGCGCGCGCGGCGGCGTTGGTCAGCGCGTCGGTCAGCGCATCCAGCACCTCCGACTCCAGGTTCCAGCAGTGCCAGTACAGCTGCACGGGCAGCGTGTGGCCGGCAGCCAGGTCCACCAGCCGGCCATCGGCCAGCAGCGGGCGGGCCAGCAACTCGGGCACCACGCTCACGCCCCAGCCTGCGGCCACGGCGCGCACCTGGCCTTCGGAGCTGGGTACGAACAGCTGGTTTAACGCCACGCGCTTCAAGCCAAAGGTGCGGGCCACAAATTCGGCCTGCAGGTCGTCCTTGCGGTTGAAGGCGATGAAGGTGACGTCGCGAAAGTTATGCGCCGTCAGGCCCTGCGGCAGATAGCGGTTGGCCAGGTCCGGCGCGGCTACGGCCACGTAGCGCATGGCGCCCAGCGGTACCACCTTGCAGCCGCGCAGCGCGTTCTTCAGCGTGGTGACGCAGCCCAGCACCTGGCCAGAGCGCAGCCATTCCTGCGTGAAGTCTTGGTCGTCCGCGATGATTTCCAGCGGCAGGCGCTGGCGCACCAGGTCGCGCAGCGCGTCCAGCGCCCAGGTGGCGATGCTGTCGGCGTTGATCGCAATGGAGATGCGCTCGTCCTCGCGTCCGCTGCCCTGTGCGCTAGGTGCCAGCTCCTGCAGGTCACGCTCCAGGTCGGCGCGCAGCAAGCGCAGCTGTTTGGTGTGCTTGAGCAGCAACTGCCCGGCGCTGGTGGGTTTGAGCGGGCGGCTGCGCACGATCAGCACCGAGCCGACCTGCGCCTCCAGCGCGCGCAGGCGCTGCGATACGGCGGACTGGGTCACATTCAGGCGCTGCGCGGCGCGCTCGAAACCGCCTTCTTCCACGATGGCGGCCAGGCATTCCAGGGCGGCGGGGTCGTAGGTGCTCATTAGATTGTTCAATAAGACTAACTGATGAAACTGGAGCAAGTTTAATTTTGCTTTTAATTCGCCGCAACGCGCAGCACACTGCCCAGCCATGAAAACCATCGTTCTCGGCGCCGGCATCATCGGCATTTCCACCGCATGGCACCTGGCTGAGCGCGGCCATGACGTCACCGTTGTCGACCGCCAACCCGACGCGGCGCTGGAGACGAGTTTTGCCAACGCGGCGCAGATCTCGGTCAGCTACTGCGAGCCCTGGGCCAACCGCGACGCACCCTGGAAGGCGCTGAAATGGATGTTCGACAAGGAGGCGCCGCTGCTGTTTCGCCCGCAGCTCGACCTGGAGCAATGGCGCTGGGGCCTGAAGTTCCTGGCGCAGTGCAATGACGCGGCCTTCGAGCGCAACGTGCAGCAGATCGTGGCCCTGGGCGCGTACAGCCACGCCGCGCTGAAAGACGTGGTGCGCGCCACCGGCATCGAATATGAGCGGCTGGAGCGCGGCATTGCGCACTTCTACACCGACCAGCAATCATTCGACGCCGCCGGCCACGCGGTCGAGGTGATGCGCCGCCACGGCGTGCAGCGCCGCCTGGTCAGCCGTGACGAACTGCTGCAGATCGAGCCCGCCTTTCGCGCCTATGGCGACCGGATCACCGGCGGCACCTACACCAGCACCGACGAGAGCGGCGACGCGCGCGTCTTCACGCAGCAACTGGCCCGCCGCTGCGCGGAGCGCGGCGTGCAGTTTCTCTACGGCCACGACGTGGTGCGGCTGAACCAGGCAGGTGACGCTATCGAATCAGTAGCTATCAGCGCTCGCCCATCAAGCGCTAGAGGCCAAAAAGACCCTGAAACCCGCAACCTCACGGCCGACGCCGTCGTGGTGGCCTGCGGCTCGTACAGCGCGCCGCTGCTGCGCACCGTGGGCGTGCACCTGCCGATCTACCCCGGCAAGGGCTACAGCGCCACCTTTCCGCTGCTCCAACCCGAAGGCGCGCCCATGGTTTCGACCATCGACGACGGCAAGAAGATCGCCATGAGCCGGCTGGGCAACTTCCTGCGCGTGGCGGGCACCATCGAGCTGGGCGGCTACGACCTGTCGCTGGACAGCCCGCTAGCCCGCGCGCGCTGCCACATGCTGTCGCGCCGCATCGAAGAGATACTGCCCGGCGTATGCGACACCCGCACGCTCGAGCAAGGCGGCAACCCGCAGTACTGGACGGGCCTGCGCCCGGCCACGCCCACCAACATCCCGTTCATCGGCCGCACCAAAGTCGGCAAGCTGTGGGTGAACGCCGGCCACGGCACGCTGGGCTGGACGCATGGCGCGGGCTCAGGCAAGGCGATGGCCGAGCTCATCAGCGGCGAGCAGCCGGCGATGGCTTTCGGCTTTCTGGGCATGGATTCGCCGGTGCGGGGCCGCTCCGTCACGCCCCTGGCCGCCTGAGCCATCGCTTGATCCGTCGCCTGACCCACCGACCTCACACAGCGCGCGGCCCCGGCACGCCGTCGTCCACCACGAAGCGCGCCTGCGTCGACACACCGCTGTCTTCCCGCGTCACGTCGTCCACCACCCGCAGCGTGGTGGTCCAGCGCTCGGGCGTCACCTCCGCCACCGCGTAGCCGCGCTGATCGGGCCTCGCCAGCAGGATGTGCGGGTTGCGGCGCACGGTCTGCTGTGCACGCTCAGGCGGCACATTGCTGACCGAGGAGATCGACGTGCCGCAGAACTCGCTGCCGATCACGGGCGAGCCGGGGTCTGAGAAGTCGGCCAGCACACGGCAGACGCAGTTCTGGTGGATGTCGCCGCCGACGAACACGGTGTTGCGCGGCCGGGCGCTGCGCACCGCATCCAGCACGCGCTGGCGGCTGGCGGGGTAGCCGCCCCAGGTGTCGCTGCTGAAGCTCTCTTGCGGCGCTTGCCGGCTGTTGCGCTGCGAGAAAAGAGTCTGCTGCGCCAGCACGCTCCAACGCACGCCGCTGGCCGCATCCTGCGCGATGCCCTGTGCCAGCCAACGCTCCTGCTGCGCGCCCAGCATGGAACGGGCCGGATCGCGCAGTTCGGCGCAGCGCTGCGGCGACACGGGCCCTTCCGATGCGCTGCCAGGCGCGCGGCAGGCCTGCCGGTCGCGGTACTGGCGCGTGTCCAGCACATGGACGTTCATCAGCGGCCCCCACGCATGGCGTTCATGCACGCGCACCGCGTCCAGCGTGCCCAGCCCGGCAAGCCCGCGCTGCAGCGCCGATGCACGCAGCGGCATGTTTTCATAGAACGCCTGGTAGCCGGCATTGCGCCGCACCAGAAAGTCGCCCGCCGCGCCGATGCCGCCCAGGCCCGCGTAGTCGTTCTGCACCTCATGGTCGTCCCAGGTGACGATCCACGGGCAGGCGCGATGCGCGGCCTGCAGGTGTTCGTCAGTGCGGTAGAGCGCGTAGCGGTCGCGGAAGTCAGCCAGCGTTGCCGCTACGGGCAGCGTGTGCGTGCGCACCAGCGCCGTGGCGGGCGGCTTCCTGGGCATGGCGTATTCGTAGATGTAGTCGCCCAGAAACAGCACCAGATCGAGCTCTTCGTCGAGCAGGTGGCGGTAGGCGGCGTAGTGGCCCTGCTCCCAGCGCTGGCACGAGGCGAAGGCAAAGCGCGTCTTCGGCGGCATCGCGTCGGCCGCCGGTGCGGTGCGCGTGCGGGCCGTGCGCGTGACGGCGTCGCCATGCATGAAGCGGTAGAAGTACCAGCGGCCCGGCGCAAGGCCCGTCACCTCCACGTGCACGGCGTGCCCCAGCAGGGCCAGCGCCTGAGCCTGGCCGCTGCGCACGATGCGGCGGAAGGCGTCGTCCTCGGCCACCTCCCAGCGCACTGTCAGCGCATCGGGCAGCACGCCGCGTGGCGAGTCGAAGGGCACGCTGCCCGGCACCGGGCCGTCCAGCAGGCGCGTCCACAGCACGAATCCGTCGGCAGAAGGCGCGCCACTGGCAACGCCCAGCGGGAACAGATTGCGCTGGCGCACCGTGGCCGACCAGCCCCAGCGCGGCAGCGACGTGGCAACGGCGGCTGCCGTGGCCAGGCGGATGAGTTCGCGGCGATGCATGGCGGGCTCCTTGAACGGACGGGCGCCGGATTGTGGCCCGGACTGACATCACCCGCATCGACCCGCAGGTTGGTCTGCCATCGCCATGCAAGAAGCGGCAGCGGACGGGATAATTGCGCCTTACGGCGATCAGCGCCTCCCTGGACTTCTTGCACCGAAATGACAACTGATTTGAAAAGATTGCTGGCCGCTCGCGCCGAGCTGGAAGCAAAGATTGCGCAGGCCCGCAGCACCGAGGCCAAGGATGCGCTCGCGCAGATCCACGCGTGGGTGGAAGAATTCGGATTCACCGCGCAGCAGGTGTTCCCCTGGAAGGCCCCGACCACCAAGAAGGTCGCGGCCAAGTACCTGGACGAAAAATCGGGCGCCACCTGGACCGGCCGTGGCAAGCCGCCGGCCTGGATACAGGGCAAGGACCGCGCAGCGTTCCTGATCGAGAAGCCCACGCAACAGCCGGAATACCGCGCTCCACTGCTGGCCGAGATGGCAGCGGCAGCACATCGCAACCAGCGCCGGTAACGCGCGCACCGGGCCTCGCAGGCCTGCTTCCCACGACCTGCGCGCGCTATGGAGCCAGCACGGCTCGCTGGCGAAGCAGGCAATTGCTACGCTTTTAATAGCTAAGAGCGCTTGATATATGGGCGCTAGAGGCGGATTTCCTTTGTAAACCTCAAGGACTGGCGGTGGCTTGGGGTGGTTCCGCCAAATGCGCGTCCATCCAGCGCAGCAGATCGCGCCACATCGCGCGCACCTGCTCGTCTGCCGGCATGCGCAGCTCGTGCTGCAGCTCGATGGTGACCACCGGCATGCCCTGACGCACGCTGCCGTAATGCCCCAGCGAGCCGGGAAAGATGCCCAGCTGGTCGAGCCGCAGCTGCCCCAGGCGGCTGGGCGGCGGCAGCGGGCCGTCGTAGTCGAGCACGCCGTACGGCGCGTGGATGCTCACCACCAGATCGGGCGCGAACTGCTCCATCTGCGTGTGCAGAAAGCGTGACTCCGGCTCGGACAGCGGCGTGGGGCCGGGCCAGCGGCGCGGGTCCTTGCGGGTGCGCTTGTCCCAGTAGATGGGCGCATCGCGATCCCAGTGGGGCGTGGGGAAGTTGCGGTTCAGGTCCACGCCGCGCGCGTTCACCCGGGTGGGTTTCTTGGCCAGCAGGCCGTCGGGGTTCAGCACCGGAATGAAGCGCCAGTGCACGGGCAGACGCCCTGCTGCGCCCTGCACCTGCGCCTCGGCCAGCGCGATCCAGCGCAGTGCGAGCGAGGCCGACGTCAGCTCGTCGCCGTGCATGGCGCCAACCACCAGCACGCGCAGGGGCTCGGCGCTCCTCGCCGTGGCGGGGGCCATCTGCGGGGCCACCACCGGGGCGACATCGCGCCAGTAGATCGGCGTGCCCAGCACGGACTGGGCCCCGCTCTCGGCCAGCAGCGTGGCGGCGCAGTCGGCAGCGGTGATGGTGGGCAGGCGCTTGAGCAGGCGCTGGCATGCGGCCGCAGCGGCTTGCGGCGACGCGGCTTGAATGGGCCGTGCCAAGGGTGCGGCAGGTGCTGCCGCTGCGGCAGGCCGCGGCGGGGCCTGGGCAACGCCGGATGGGTGGGAGACCCGTGGCCCCAGCAGTTGCAGAGGCGCGTCGGCCCCTTCGGCGAACAGCGCCGCGCCGAGTGGGCCGCGGGCGGTGTCGCGCCCGTCGCGGGGCGATTGCCAGAGTTGCCAGCCGCCTGCAGCCAAGGCCAGCACGGCCAGGGCCGGCAGCACCCAGCGCAGGGCAGCAGCCACCGTGCCGGGTGTGTGATCGCCCGGCCGCATCAGTGCAGCACCCGGCTGGGGGTCGCCGCCAGAAAGTCCAGCAGCGCACCGTCGAAGGCGTCGGGGTCTTCGAGCTGTGGCCAGTGGCCGACGTGGGGCATGGAGACGTGGCGCGCGTCCACCAGCACGTGGGCCAGCGCCTGCAGTGCCTCGGGCGGGGTGCAGCGGTCTTGCTCGCCACCTACCAGCAGGGTGGGCACCTGCACGCGGGCGAATTCGGCAGCGCCGCGGGCAAACGTGGGCAGGGCCTGCAGCGCATGCCGCCAGGCAGACGGGTTCACCTGGCTCAAGGCGTGGCTGGCCAGGCGCACGCCCTCGGGCAGCGCGCCGGTGCCGATGGTGCGCGGCACCAGCGCCTGGGCGATGGCGTCCATCGACTGGCCGGCATCGAGCGCGGCCAGGCGCGGCGCCACCCAGGCGGCTTCGCTGGCGGCATCGAGCGCCGGGCCGCCCGCGCACAGCACCAGCCGGCGCACGGCCTGCGGCTGGCGCAGCGCCACTTCCAGCGCCAGCATGGCGCCCATGCCGTGTCCCACCAGGGTGACGGCGCCGCCCTGCAGCGCGTCGATCAACCGCGTGCAGCTTTGCGCCAGGCCCATGAAGCCGTAGGGCTCGATGGGCGCGCTGTGGCCGTAGCCGGGCATGTCCCACGCCACGGCGCGGTAGCCGGCGCTGGCCAGTGTTTCAACCTGGGGAGCAAAGGTGAGATGGCTGCCGTCCACGTCGTGCAGCATCAAGACGGTGTGGCCGGAGCCGAGGGTGGTGAAGGTGGGAAGAAGAGCCATGGACTACAGGATGGGGAGCGGGCCGCCCGCGCGGCACGGCGGATGCGCAGACCATAATAGCCCACCCCTTTTTGACCGCCGCGCGCTGCGCCGCGCTTCGTTGCCCGTGAATTCCCCAACGCCCCGCCCCCTCGCCGCCCGCTCGCCGGGCTTTTCCACGCGCGAGTTCCGCGACGCCCTGGGCATGTTTGCCACGGGGGTGACCATCGTCACTGCGCGCGCGGCCGACGGCTCGCTGGTCGGCATGACGGCCAGTTCGTTCAACTCCGTCTCGCTCGATCCGCCACTGGTGTTGTGGAGCCTGGCCCACCGGGCGTCGTCGCTGCCGGCCTTCGCGGCCGGCTCGCACTACGCGATCAACGTGCTGGCCGCCGGGCAGCAGGCGCTGGCAGAGCGCTTTGCCACGCGCGGCATCGATCGGTTCGCGGGGGTGGACCATGCGCCCGGCGTGGCGGGCGCGCCGGTGCTGGCGGGCGCGGCGGCGGTGTTCGAGTGCTTCAACCGCAGCCAGTACGTGGAGGGCGACCACACCATCTTCGTGGGCGAGGTGGAGCAGTGCAGCCACCTGGAGGGCGCATCGCCCCTGCTCTATCACGGCGGCATGTTCTATGCCGAACTGCCGCTGGGCGCGGCGCCTGCGCTGGCGAGTGCCAATCAAAAATGATAGCTGCCAGCGCTTGATGCATAAGCGCTAGAGCCTGATTTGACCCTAAACCTGCTGTCGGACTCAGGGCCAACGGGTCTCATTGACCGACATGGAGCCCTGGGCGGGTTTTACTTGACCGCGTCGGGCAACTCGATCTTTACTTCAAGCACATCCAGGTTGTCCTGGCGTTCCAGGTGCACCTTCAGGTCATCGGGGTTGATCTTCACGTATTTGGAGATCACCGCGATCAGTTCGCGCTGCAGGGCTGGCAGGTAGTCGGGCTCGGACGCGTTGCGGCCGTTGCGCTCGTGCGCCAGGATGATCTGAAGGCGCTCCTTGGCGACGCTGGCGGTCTTTTTCTTTTCGCCCAGCAAAAAAGAGAGAAACGAAGCCATGCCGATTACCTCCCGCCGAAGATGCGCTTGAAGAAGCCAGGCTTTTGCGCGTCGATGAAGCGCAGCGGCTTGTCTTCGCCCAGAAAGCGCGCGACCACGTCCTTGTAGGCCTCGGACACGTCCGAGCCCTGCAGGTGCACGGCGGGCGTGCCCTGGTTGGAGGCCTGCAGCACGCTTTCCGATTCCGGCACCACGCCGATCAGATCGATGCGCAGGATGTCCTGGATGTCCTCCAGGCTCAGCATCTGGCCTTCCTGCACGCGGCCGGGGTTGTAGCGCGTGATCAGCAGGTGCTCCTTGATGGGCTCCTTGCCTTCGATGGCGCGTTTGGTCTTGCTGCCCAGCATGCCCAGGATCCGGTCGGAGTCGCGCACCGAAGAGACTTCGGGGTTGGTGACCAGCAACGCCTCGTCGGCGAAGTGCATCGCCATCAGCGCACCGCTTTCGATGCCGGCGGGCGAGTCGCAGATGATGTATTCGAAGTCCATCGCCGCCAGATCCTTCAGGATCTTTTCCACGCCGTCCTGCGTCAGTGCGTCCTTGTCGCGCGTCTGGCTGGCGGCCAGCACGAACAGGTTGTCGCACTGCTTGTCCTTGATGAGGGCCTGGTTCAGGTTGGCCTCGCCCTGGATCACGTTGATCAGGTCATAGACCACGCGGCGCTCGCAACCCATGATCAGGTCGAGGTTGCGCAGGCCGACGTCGAAGTCGATCACGGCGGTCTTGTGGCCGCGCAGGGCCAGGCCCGATGCGAAGCTGGCACTGGTGGTGGTCTTGCCCACGCCTCCCTTGCCGGAGGTCACGACGACGATTTTGGCCATGGTGTGCTGTTTCCCTGCGTTGGTGATCCGGATGGACGGAAAAATCGAAAGTGAAGAAAAATGGGAATGGCTCAGAGCGGCTCGATGAGCAGCTTCTCGCCTTCGAGCCGCACCTGCGCCGGCTTGCCGCGCACGTTCTCGGGCAGCTCGGTCTCGGTAGTGCGGTAGATGCCTGCGATGGAGACCAGTTGCGGCTCCAGGCAGGTGCTGAAAATGCGCGCCTCGGTGTTGCCACGCGCGCCGGCAATCGCCCGGCCACGCAACGGCGCATAGATGTGGATGTTGCCGTCGGCGATCACTTCGGCGCCGAAGCTCACCACGGCCATCACCACCAGGTCGCCGCCGCGGGCATACACCTGCTGGCCCGAGCGCAGGGGTTTGTCGACCACCACAGTGTTGGGGCCGGCCACGGGCACCTCGACGGGTACTTCGACCTCGCGGACGACTTCCCGCACCACCTCGCGCACGGGCGCTGCAGGTGCGCCGGCCGGGATGGCAGCGCGCACAGGGGCCGCCTCGGGCGCGGCCACCAGGCCGGCGGCCAGGGCGGCCTGCATTTGCTCGGGGTTGCCGCCGCGCACGGCCACGGGCTGGGTGCGCAGGGCGCGCAGCGACTGGATAAGCGCCGCAAAGTCCACCGGCTCGGCGGCATCGCGCACGCCGGCCAGGTCGATCAGCACCGGGTCGTTGTCGAAGAATTCAGGGTCGTCGGCCAGCCGGGCTGCCAGGTCGGCGGCCAGCACGGCGGCGTCGGTCGTCTTCAGCGCCACGGCCACTACCGGCAACTGGGCGCTCTTGAGGTCAAAGCTGGTGCGGGCAGCGCCCGCCGTATCAACGGCCATGAAGCTTGTGGGTGCGCGGAAAGATGAAAATGAGAGATGCGCGCCGCTCACGGGGCCCGGCGCCGGAAAGCCGCGAAGTGTACAGCGCACCACGGCACGGGCTGCATCAGGACGTGTCCTGCGCGGGGCTGAGGGCACCGCAGCGGGCACTGCCGCCGAACTGCCCCAAGACCGCGCCGGATTCGACATGTGGGCCATCACTGGAAGAATTGAAGCCAAAATGGCCTCCAGCGCTTTATCCATAAGCGCTAGCAGCTATTAAATCAATAGCAAAAGAGCCTTACCCGAAAAGTTGCCTGGCTAGATCGTTTCAGCGTCAAAGCTTGGGAATGCGGATGCGGCTGATCATCAGCGAGCCCGACACCGCGAACAGCAGCACCAGCGGGTGCAGCGTGAAGCCACCCAGGCGCACCGAGCCGAACCACAGCTGGTCGCCCACGGCGCCCAGCCAGGCGGCCAGCGCCATCACGCCCACCAGCACGATGGAGGTCGGAATGGGCGTGCCCTCGAAGTACTTCACCTTGCCCGAGCCGGAGCCGTCCGACAGCGTCTCGGCCGTGACGTTGTAGCGCGCCAGGCGCGACACGCCGCAGGCCACGAAGTACGCCAGCACGATGCGGTCGTACAGCCCCTGCATGCCGCAGGCGTAGGCAATGATGGCGGGCGCCACGCCGAACGAGATCACGTCGGCCAGCGAATCCAGCTCGCGTCCCATGGCCGACGACTTCTGGCGCCAGCGGGCGATGCGGCCGTCGAGCACGTCGAAGATGAGCGCGGCCAATACCAGCGCGGCGGCGAAATAGATGTGCCGCACGTCGCCCGTGGCCAGAAAGGTCATGCATGAGAACAGCGCGCCGACGCCGCACACGGCATTGCCCAGCGTGAACCAGTCTGCGAGGTGGAACTCGCGGATCATCGAAAAGCGCTTGGGGACGGGTGCGTTCATGGGATTCCTTGGGATGGCGGTCGGCCTGGCGACGAGACGGAGAGCGCCGGCCGGCGTTGCGAACCATTATGGAACGCAGCCACGCGGCGGGCCGTCAGGCGAATCCTACGGAGCAGCGGGGGTCGGCGGCAGATCGTTGCCCATGGCCGGCACCTGCGGTGTCGGCAGGCAGTTCACCCGGTTGCGGCCCTGGTGCTTGGCCTGGTAGAGGCCGCCGTCGGCACGCGCGAGCAGGGTGTCCAGCGTGTCGCAGGGCGCCAGCGTGCTCACGCCGAAGCTGGCCGTGACCTGCACGCCCGCTGCACCTGCCGGCACATCGGCCAAGGCATCCACCGAGTCGCCGACCGGCACGTTGACCGCCGCAACGGCCGCCCGCAGCGCCTGCGCCAGGGCCACCGCATCGGCCAGGCCGGTGGCGGGCAGCAAGATACCGAATTCCTCGCCGCCCAGCCGCCCCACCAGGTCGCCCGCGCGCACCCGGCCCACGGCAGCCGCCGTGACTGCGCGCAGCACGGCGTCGCCAGCCGCATGACCGTGCCGGTCGTTGACGAGCTTGAAGTCGTCCACGTCGAACATCACCATCGACAGCGCTGCGGCGGCGCTGCCTTGCGGCGCTCGGCGCGCCTGCGCCACGGCGGCCTCGGAGCGCTCCATGAAATGCCGGCGGCTGGCCGTGCCAGTCAGCGCATCGGTGGTGGCGGCCACACGCAGCGCGTCTTCCATCGCCTTGCGCTCCGTGATGTCGACGATGGTCGCCAGCGCGCAGGCCGCGCCGTCATAGGTGACGGGCACCATCGACACCAGCACCCACAGCTCGCGCCCGTCCGGCGTGAGCAGGCTGGTTTCATAGTCGCGCAGCACACCGTCCCGGCGGTATTGCGCAAACATGCGGTCGCGTTCGCCGGGGTTGCGATAGAGGCTGCGCGGCTCGCGTTCCATCAGCTCGGCCATGGGCATGCCTGAGAGGTGCGCGGCACGTTCGTTGACGTAGACAAATCTGTTTTCGGCCACGTTGGTTACCAGCATGGGCAGCGGCGCGTTGTGCAGGATGGACATCAGGCGCGACTCGCTTTCGGCCAGTGCTTGGGTGCGCTCGGCCACGCGCTGCTCCAGCGTTTGCGCCAGCCCGCGCCACTGCGCGTAGAGCCGGGCGTTGTCGATGGCGTTGACCACGTTGCCCGACAGCAGCTCCAGGAACTGGATGCGTTGCTGCGAAAACACGCCCGCCATCGCGTCGTTTTCGAGATAGAGCGCGCCCATGGTGCTGCCCAGGCGCACCAGCGGCACGCACAGCACCGAGCGCACCGAGCGCGTGCTGAAGTAAGGCAGGCGCCGCCACACATGCGCTTGCAGCACATCGGGAATCAGCACCGGGGCGGCCAGGTGCAGCACGGTGCGCAGCACCTCCAGCGGCAGGCGCGCACCGGCGTCTTCGAGCGGCGTGCCGTCGGGCCCGGCATCGGCGGGCGCGGCACTGTCGGCGCGCAGTGACCAGGCGCCGGCTACCGTGCCATCACTCAGCACCACAGCCGCGCGGCTGGCGCCGGCGCTTTCGCGCAGCACCTGCAGCAGGCGATTGAGCAGCGCATCCAGCGCGATCTCTGCCGTGACGGCCTGCACCGCCTTCATCAGCGTGGACAAGTCCAGCGCACTGCCCGGGCTCGCCAGCAAGGCGCCGCCCGGCAGCGAGGAGGCCGATGCGGATGGGCGCGACGACGGGTCGGTCGCCGCGGCACGGGGCTCCTCGATGCGGCCAGCCAGCGCCACCGCGCCCCAGCGCAGGAACAGCGCACGCGCCTGCGCCCGTTCGGCCCGGGCGGCGGCATCGGCCAGGTGCGCGGGCGCTGCGTCCTGGTGGCCCGACCAGTGCACCAGGCCCTGGACGAACAGGTTGTCCAGCGTCTGCGCGGCGCGCTGGGCCGCATCGATTTCGGCCTGCACATCCACCGGGGGGCCGGGCAGACTGATGTCGAAGGCCGCCATGCGCGCGCGCAGCAGATAGGCCAGCGGCCGCACGTCAGCGCAGGTGTGTGCCCACAGCTCCAGCCGGTGCAGGGCCGACTTGCAGCGCTGCGCCGCATCGGGCCGGCCACTGTGCGGCGCCGACATGGCAGAGAAGAACACGCAGAACGGCACCATGGCCATGCCCCGCCCGGCCGCAAACAGGGCCTGGGCGGCATCGCCCGCGGCGACGGCCTCTTCGGCCCGCCCGGCCAGCGCGTGCAGCATGCAGTGCCACGCATGCAGGAACATGGCGCCGGTCTGGTCGGCGCGGTCGGCATAGGTCTGCTCCAGCGCGCGGGCCGAGAAGCCGGCGGCCTGCTGCTCCAGCGGCTCGGCGTCGAACATCGGGCGGCGCAGCGCGCGCACCACGGCCAGCAACGCGCCCAGATAATCGTGCGCCACGGGCTGGCGAATGCGGCGCAGCGTGGTGGCGTCAGCCTCCAGCTGCGTTTCCAGATCGGCCAGCGGCATGCCGGCCAGCAGCGCGTGGTAGCCGTGCACGTACAGTCCCAGCCCCGCATGCCGCAGATTGCCCGTCTCCAGCCCGTTGCGGTGCACGGACATCAGGCCCGGCAGGCCGCTGGCCAGGCCTTCGATCCAGTGGCGCAGAAAGGCATTGAACGAGAACCCGGCGTGCGCATGCACATGGCGCCAGCCGTGGCGCTCCACCAGGTCCATCGACAGGCGGCCCAGCCGGTAGCCGAAGGGGTAGTCCTGCAGGAATTCGGCCACCATCAGCCCCATGACCGAATAGGCCGAAAGCGCCACGGGCGCGTGCCCATGCGCCACCATCAGGCGCACCTGCAGCACCGTCAGCAGCGGCAGCAGCGCCGGGCGGGCGATATAGGCAGCGGCGGTCATCTTGGCCACCACGGACAACTGCTGCAGGCACAGCGCGTCGGTCATCGCCGGGCGTGCAGCCAGCGCGTCGAAGCCGATGGCCTCGATCTCGGCGCGCACATCGGTCACCAGCTGCACCGCGTCGGCGGGCGATGCGGCCTCGGGCGGCGCCGCGCCCAGCAGCTGCAGCACACTCAAACCCAACTCCAGCGTGTCGTCGAGCCGGCCCAATGCGTAGAAAGACTCGATGCGCACGTCCAGCAGACGCGCCCGTGCCATGGGCGTGGCGGCATGCGGCAGCGCGGTGTCGATCAGCGCGTCCATGATGTCGGCGCTGCCCGTGAGGGCCGCCATGCGCGCGGCATGCACGTGCAATTCGAGCGCGCCCGCAGCGTCGGCGTGCCAGCCCTCGGCGCCGCGCAATGCCACGGCCTGGGCCGCGTAATGCGCAGCCAAATCGAACGATGCGGCCTCGCAAGCCAGCACGCTGGCGCGCGCGTTGTAGCCGGCCAATGCCGCGCGCTCGGCGGGCGCTTGCACCAGGGCCTGGCCCAGGTTGAGGTGGTTGACGACCGCGAAATCGGGCTGCTCGCCCGGCCGTGCGTCGCGCAGCAACCGGCCGATGTGCAGGTGCAGGGCGGGCCGTGCCAGCTCGGACGAAAGCAGGTAGGCCGCTTCCTGCACGCGGTCATGGGCGAAGGCGAACTCGGCCTGCACGCCCTGGCTTTCCTGCGCGTCCAGCACCGGCAGCCATTTGTAGCGCGCGTCACGGGGCACCACCAGCCCGGCCTCCAGCGCAGGGTGCAGGGCAGCCGCCACGCGGGCTGTGGTGCGCGCGCACGCCACGCCCAGCAGGTGCGGGTCGAACCGGCTGCCCAGGCATGCGGCCGTCGCCAGCACGGTGCGCGTGTCGGGTGGCAGGCGGCGCAGTTGCTCGAGCATCAGCGCCACGACGTTGTCGGCCACATGCTCGTGGCGGATGCGTTCGTTGTCCCAGCTCCAGCGGGGCTCGGCCCGGTCCAGCCAGATCAGGCCGCGCTGGTGCAGGTCGTGCAGAAAACGGCCCAGAAAGAAGGGGTTGCCGCCGGTCTTGGCATAGCACAGCTGTGCCAGCGGCTGCACCTCGGTCTGCGACCGCTGCAACGCATCGGCCAGCCACTGCACCGCGTCGCTGACCGTCAGCGCATCGAGCCGCATGGCCAGGTGCCGGCCGCCCGCGTCGCCCTGGGCGGCCAGCGTGGCCAGGTCTTGCGCCAACGGGTGGTCAGCCCCCACTTCGTCGGCGCGGTAGGCGCCGATCACCAGCAGGTGCTGCAGGCCGTCGTCGAGCACCATCTCGCGCAGCAGCCGGCGCGACAGCCGGTCGCTCCACTGCAGGTCGTCGATGAAAACGAGCAGCGGAGAGTCGGCGCTGCAAAGGCCCGCAAAGCACAACTGCATGGTGCGCACGAACCGGTTTTCTGCCTCCATCGGGCCCAGCGCATGCTCATCGGGCGCGGCGGGCTCCAGCAGGGCCACCAACTCGGGCAGGGTGGACTGCGCCAGGGCGCTGTTGGCACCCAGCAGCGACTGCAGCCGGGCGCCCCACACCGCGCGTTCGGCCGGCGGCAGCGCCAGCAACTGGCGGGTGCGCTGCGCCAGCGCCTGCACGAAGGCGGCGCAGGGCGCAGGCTGGCCGAACTGGTTGAACTTGCCGCTGGCCATCTGGCCCTGCCGCGCCAGCAGGGTGCGCTGCACCTCCTGCACCAGTGCGGTCTTGCCCACGCCCGGAGCACCGTCCAGCGTCACCAGCCGCGCGGCGCCGCCGGCTGCCGCGTCGAAAGCGGCCAGCAACTGGCGCACCTCAGGCGCGCGGCCGTAGAGCCGGCCAGCGACGTGAAAACGCTCTGACAGATCACCCTGCGCCAGCACCAGGCCCTGCAGCGCAGCAGGGTCGTTCAACGATGCACGAATGCGCTGCAGATCGCGCCGCAGCACATGGTGGCTCTGGTAGCGCGACTCGGGCTCCTTGGCCAGCAGCCGGTCGACCAACGCACCCAGCACGGCCGGAGCCTGCGGGCAGCCTGCCTGCAATGGCGGGGGCATTAGCGCCAGATGGGCGTGCACGGCGCGCAGCGGGTCGTCGATGGCGCCGAAGGGCGGTGCGCCGGTCAGCAATTCGTAGAGCGTGGCACCCAGCGCGTAGAAGTCGGCCCGGTAGTCCAGGTCGCGGTTCATGCGGCCCGTCTGCTCGGGCGCCATGGTGGCCAGCGTGCCTTCCAGCTCGCGCAGGCTCACGGCCTGCGTACGCTCCACCGACACGCTGGCGGCGATGCCGAAGTCGATCAGGCGAACGACGCCGCCAGGCCGCGCAATGATGTTTCCTGGCGCCACGTCCTTGTGCACGATGTTGCGCACGTGAATGGCCTCCAGGGCGTCCACCACGGCCAGCGCGATGTCCAGCGCCTGTGCAATGGGCAGCGGGCCCTGCCGCAGCCATTCGCGCAGAGCGGTGGCGCCGTCGTCGGGCATGGTGATGAACAGCACGCCGTCATGGCTGCCGAGTGCGGTGGCGCTGACCACGCGCTCATGTGGCACGCGCCGCGACAATTCGTATTCGCGCCGAAACCGGGCCACGTCGCCCGGCCCCAGCCGGTCGCACCGCAGCAATTTGACGATGACCGCCGGTCCGCTCACCTGCCGGCAGCGCAGCACGACCGAACGGGGGCCTTGGTACAAAGTTTCCCCCACCTCATAGCCGGCGAACGACTGGCCAGGGCGGGCGAAGCCAGGAACCGGAGGCACACCTAGCGGATCGGCGGCTGGGGACGAAGGGGGCAACATGGGTTGTGAGCGCAATTGCCGACGATGATAGTGGCGCGCGCACCATTTGTTGCATTTTCAGGCGACAGCCGCCCCAGCGCAGGAGCGACTCACCCGGCCTTCGACGCGTCCTGCCCGCACCCCCCGCGCAGGTCGCGGCCGAACATCGCCCAGCACGGTCAGCAGCGCTCCCGGGGGTTCGGACAGTTCAGCGACTGATGGGGGTCAAGCGTGGGTGCTGCTCGTCCGCGCCGCCGCGTAGGCCACGTACCAGTCCAGGCTGCCGGGGTTGGCCATGGCGTCCTTGTTCACGACCTTGTCCAGTGGCTGGCCCAGCAGCAGCTTCTTGACGGGGAGTTCCTGCTTCTTGCCGGTGAGGGTGCGCGGCACTTCGGCCACGGCCAGGATGTCGTCGGGCACGAAGCGCGGCGACAGCGCGGTGCGGATAGCACCGGCGATGCGCTGGCGCAGCGCGTCGTCCAGCACCACGCCATCCCGCAGCACGACGAAGAGCGGCATGTAGCTGGGGCGACCCAGATATTCCAGATCGACCACCAGGCTGTCGAGCACTTCGGGCAGGGCCTCGACGGCGCTGTACAGCTCGCTGGTGCCCATGCGCAGGCCGTGCCGGTTGATGGTGGCGTCGCTGCGGCCGTAGATGATGCAGCTGCCCGTAGGCGTGACCTTCAGCCAGTCGCCGTGCCGCCAGACCGCGCCCATCTCCGGCGGGCCGTCGCCGCCGCCGGGTTGGCGGCCGTGGCCCGGTGGGTACATGTCGAAGTAGCTGGAGAGGTATCTTTTGCCGTCCGTATCGCCCCATAGGTACAGCGGCATGGAGGGAATCGGTTGCGTGCAGACCAGCTCGCCCACGGCGTCCACCACCGGGTGGCCTTCAGCGTCCCAGGCCTCTACGGCTGCGCCCAGCATGCGGCACTGCATCTCTCCGGGCACCTGCGGCAGTTCGCGGTGGCCGCCGATGAAGGCGCCGCAAAAATCGGTGCCCCCTGAGATGTTGTTCCACCAGATGGGTTCGCCCCCACGCTCCCCCACTGCGTGTGGGTCGCTGCCCCCCGAGGGGGCCGCGCCTTGGCTTGCGCGGACCGGCGCGGCGGCGTCAGGCGTGCCGATACGCTCGAACTGCGCCGTGCCCCAGGCCTGCACGTCCGCCGACAGCGGCGAGCCGGTGGTGCCCAACGCGCGGATGCGCGACAGGTCACCGCAGGCGGCAAGCTCCAGCCCCGCCTTCATGCAGTTGGCGTAGAACGCCGCGCCGGCGCCGAAGAAGGTGACGCCGGTCTCGGCAGCAAAGCGCCACAGCACGCCCCAGTCGGGATTGTCTTTGGTGCCACCGGGGTTGCCGTCGTAGATCACGCAGGTCGTGCCCGACAACAGCCCGCTGGCTTGCGCGTTCCACATCACCCAGCCGGTGGAGCTGTACCAGTGATAGCGCTCGCCTAAGGAATTGGGCTCGTAGCTGCAGCCGATGTCGTTGTGCAGGCTTTTGAGCTGCAGCGCCACCAGCACCATCCCGCCGTGGCCATGCACGATGGGCTTGGGCAGGCCGGTGGTGCCGCTGGAATAGACGATCCAGAGCGGGTGATCGAACGGCACCCAGCGCGGCTCAAAGGCAGCGACTTCAGCATCATTTCGGCCTGTAGCGCTTATGTAGCAAGCGCAATCAGCTATAGTTTTAGTAGCATTCAGGTTGTTAACGACCACCACGTGCTGCAGCGACGGCAGCGCCGCGCGCAGCTCGGCCAGCACGCCGGTGCGGTCCAACTCGCGCCCGCCGTAGGTCACGCCGTCGACCGCGATCAGCGCCTTGGGCTCGATCTGCCGGAAGCGGTCGAGCACGGCCGCCGTGCCCATGTCGGGCGCGCAGACGCTCCAGATGGCGCCCAGGCTCACGGTGGCCAGCAGGGCGACCAGTGCTTCAGGAATGTTGGGAAGGTACGCGGCCACGCGGTCGCCGGGGCCGACGCCCTGGCGCTGCAGGTGCAGCGCGAGCGACGCGACTTGCCGGCGCAGCTCGGGCCAGCTCAGCTCGCGGTGGCGGCCTCTTTCATCGCGGCTGATGACGGCCGGCTGACCGGCGGCGTGGGCCGCCTCCACATGCCGCAGGGCCTGCTGCGCGTAGTTGACCTGTGCGCCGGGAAACCACTGCGCGCCCGGCATGGCGTTGCGCGCCAGCACGGCGGTGTACGGCGTGGGCGACTGCACGTCGAAGTAATCCCACATGCTCTGCCAGAAGGCGCCCAGGTCGGTGGTGGACCAGCGCCAGAGCGCGTCGTAATCATCGAACACCAGGCCCCGCTCGCGGCCCAGCCAGTCCTGGTACAGGCGGATCTGGGGAACGTACGGCGGTGGCAGCAATTTCATGGTTTCCATAGCAGCGCAGCCTACTTCGTATCACCCGGACATGTCATCCACAGCGCGTCGCTGGCTTGACAGCAAAACGAGCCTGCTCTCACGCCCCAGGGCCATGGCCATGGCGCTTATCGAGCCCAAGAAAAATCCCCTCGCGGTGCCAGACGCACGAGGGGATGGGGAGTCATGCCATGCGAGGCGCGGCAATGTCTACTGCTTTACTTCGCCGCCAGATCGCGCATGCGGTCAGCACGGCCGGCGGGGTTGGGGTGTGACGACAGCATCTCGTCCAGCGCACCGCCCTTGCCACCGCTCTGCGCCGCCAGCTTGCGGAAGGCCGACTCCATGCCGCTCACCTTGTAGTTGTGCTTTTTCATGAAAGCCAGGCCGTAGTCGTCGGAGGCCGTCTCCTGGCTTTGCGAGAACTGGCTGTTGACCAGCTTCTCGCCCAGCGCACCCAGGTCGCTATCGGCCAGCTTGCCCACACCACCGGCGGCAGACGCGGCCTTACGGCCGGCCGAAGCCAGGTAGGCCGTGCGCATGGCGCTCAGCGAGTGCTGCAGTTTCACGTGGCCGATCTCGTGACCGATGACGCCCAGCAGTTCCTGGTCGTTCATCATGTCCATCAGTCCGCTGTAGACGCGAATGGAGCCGTCTGCCGTGGCGTTGGCATTGACCTCGTTGCTCAGGTAGGCCTTGAAATTGAGCTTCAGGCCGTCTTCGTTGACATGCTTCTTGGTGAGCCGGGCCAGGCGCTGGGCATATTTATTGTTGGCTGGGGCCACCTTTTCGGTGCGCTCTTCATAGGCGCGCAGCTGCAGCGATACCGCCTTGAGCTCCTCGTCCGACACGGTGGCCGCCTTGAACACGTCCGCTGCAGCGCCGATCTTGCTGTCGGTACTGCTAGAACTGCCACCGCCTACCGAGCCCAGAGCGGAAGCAACGGACGCGATGGGCGACGAATCTGCGGACGAGCTGCCCTTGGAGCCATTGGTAACGCAGCCGGCCAGAAACAAAGCGAGCGCAAGCGCGCTCAGGCGAGAAGTGTTCATGAATTTCCCTCGTTTTAAAAATGGCGAGGTGGCGGGCAGCCGATATAGCGCCCGCACCTTCTTCGAAGCACGCAGCAAGGATCCCGCTGCGCGGCAACATTGTTGCAATTTTTGACAGGGCAAATACCCGGTTCAACGCACTTTTCTCTTGCCAACAGGCGCGCGGGGACCACAGCGCCTTGGGAAATGCCATCGGCTCAGATTGCTGAAGCAGCCCTTCGGCAGATCAGTCCGTCTGTTCCCGTACGCTGGTGATTGCGTAGCCCTTCTCGCTGATCTGCCGACCGGGCTCGGCAATGCCGAAGTCGTCCCAATGCGCGGCTCCCTCGTCCAGCTCCTGGCCGGCCAGCTCGCTTTCCCAGTCGGTATTGATCGCCTCCTGGGGAATTTGGCGCCCTTCTGGCACGACAAGGTGAGAGAACTTGCCTTCGGCTTCGGCTCGGCGATAGATGTCCACGCGCATGGTCGGATCCTGGGTCGGGTTGGAAGAAGGCCCACTCTACCGGCAGCACCCGAACACGAGCGTAGGAATAGGCGCTTCGCCGGCAGGGCGGCAGACAGCCCGGCTTGCCTGCGGCGCCCTAGCCGCGCTATGCTCTGCGGGCTCTCACTTATCAGACATCAGACAACTTATGGCCAACACACTCCAATCCATCGACGCCCGCACAGGCCAACCCCACGGCGACGCCTGGGCTGAATCCACCCCCGCCCAGATCGACGCCGCTGTGGCCGCCGCGGCGCAGGCCGCTGATGCCTTCGGCGCCACCTCCGCCGCCGACCGCGCCGCCCTGCTGCGCGACCTGGCCAGCGCCCTGGAAGCCCAGCGCGAAACCCTGGTGCCCCTGGCTGACCGCGAAAGCGGCTTAGGCCCCGTGCGCCTGAACGGCGAGCTGGACCGCACCGCCTTCCAGCTGCGCGGCTTTGCCGACGTGATCGAGCGCGGCGACGCGCACACCACCATCGACGACCCGGCCGTGGCAGGTGCGCCGCCCGCCGGCCGTCCTCGCATGCTGCGCGTGCGCGTGCCCTTGGGCCCGGTGGCCATGTTCTCGGCCAGCAACTTCCCATTCGCGTTCTCCGTGCTGGGTGGCGACACCGCCTCGGCCCTGGCCGCCGGCAACCCCGTGGTCATCAAGGGCCACCCCGCCCACCCCGAGCTGACGCGCCAGACCGTGGCGCTGGCACAGAAGGTGGTGGCTGCGCGCGGCCTGCCGGCCGGCGTGTTCCAGGTGGTCGAAGGCGGCTCGATCGAAGCCGGCGTGGCCCTGGTAAAGGCGCCTGCGATCGCTGCCGTGGCGTTCACGGGTTCGTTCAAGGGCGGCACGGCACTGGCCAAGGTGGCCGCCGAGCGCCCCCGCCCGATCCCGTTCTACGGCGAGCTGGGTTCGGTGAATCCGCTGGTCGCCCTGCCTGCCGCGCTGGAAGCCAACGGCGCCGCGCTGGCCGAGACGCTGGCCGGCTCCATCTGCCTGGGTTCGGGCCAGTTCTGCACCAGCCCCGGCGTGATCGTGGTGCGCACGGACGCCTCGGGCGACGCCTTCGTCGCCACCCTGGCTGAAAAGCTCGCCGCCCTGGCCCCCCACGCCATGCTGACCCCCGGCATCCGTGGCGCGTTCGACAAGGGCGTGGCCGCCTGGAAGGGCAACGCCAAGCTCAAGGCCCTGGTGAGCGACACGGCCGCCGCCGGCGCCACGCCGCGCCCGTTCCTGGGTGAAGTGCAGGCTGCCGACTTCATCGCCGATCACCAGCTGCACGATGAAGTGTTCGGCTCTGCCGCGCTGGTCGTGCGCGTGGGCTCCGTTGCCGAGACCATCGCCGTGCTGAAGGCTGTGGGCGGCTCGCTCACCGTCACCATCTGGGGTGCCGACAACGACACGGCCGAGAACCGCGACCTGGTGCGCGCCGCAACGCAAATCAGCGGCCGCGTGCTGTTCACCGGCGTGCCCACCGGCGTGGCAGTGACCGCCGCCCAGCACCACGGCGGCCCGTTCCCTGCGTCGACCGCGCCGTTCACCACCTCGGTGGGCTACGCCGCGCTGGACCGCTTCCTGCGCCCCGTGGCGCTGCAGGACGCACCGGCCTGGCTGACGGATCGCAAGGGCGTTTCGGTCTGACCTGACCCCGCCGCGCTGCGCGGCTGCTTGTCGCACTCACTCAAAGGGGCTCCGCCGAACACGCGGAGCCCTTTTTTCGTGGGCGCGGAGCGCCTGTGCAACCCAGTGAGGCAGGCGTTATGGCACCCAAGCCGTGTGAATTTTGGGTCTTTTCGGCCTCTAGCGCTTATCCAACAATGATATGCAGCTATTAAAAACATAGCGCCATTCAACAAGGTTTCTTTCTCTCCGCTCTTTGACGCAGGCCAAGCGGCGCGTTTGCCGCTGTCCGACAATGGTCGCGCAGGCAGTGGCCGCCCACGGCGCCTCGACCCGCACCCCACCGCAACGCCCACCGCATCACCCCGTATCCACCGCCGCGGAACCGCCATGTCTCCTGAGTCGCCCGCCCACCGCAGCAGCCCCAGCGCCGACCCGACCGACGTCCTGATTGTCGGCGCGGGCCCGGCAGGCCTGTCGCTGGCCGCATCGCTCGGGCAGGCCGGTTTTCGCGTCACGGTGCTCGACCAGCAGGACGAAGCATCACTGGCCAGCCCCGCGCCGGACGGCCGCGAGATCGCGTTGACGCACCCCAGCGGCGACACGCTGCGCCGGCTGGGCAGCTGGCAAATGCTGGCCGCCCACGAGATCGGCCGCATCACCGAAGCGCAGGTGCACGACGGGCCGGTGGGCCAGCACGCGGCGCTGCAGCTGGCGGCGCCCGGCGCGCACCGCAGCGGCGCCGACCACCTGGGCTGGATCGTGCCCAACCACGCCCTGCGCCGCACGGCCTGGCAAGCGGCATCTGCCACGCCGGGCGTGCGCATCGTCTGCGGCGCGCAGGTGGGCCGGGTCGCCACGCTAGCCACGCATGCCGAGGTGGACTACACACAGCCAAGCAGCGCCGCCGAGACACCGGTCACGCGTCTGCAGGCGCCGCTGGTGGTGGCCGCAGACAGCCGCTTTTCCGCCACGCGGCGGCAGCTGGGCATCGGCGCGCAGATGACCGACTTCGGCCGCACCGTCATCGTCTGCCGCATGCGCCACGCGCAGCCGCACGGCGGCGTGGCGCACGAGTGCTTCGGCTACGCACGCACGCTGGCCGTGCTGCCGTTGCCGGACGACGGGCAGGACGGCACGCATCGGTGCTCGGTGGTGGTCACCACGGACACGGCCGATGCCACAGCGCTGATGGCGCAGGACGCAGGCGAATTCGCCGCGCAGGTCGCCACCCAGTTCCAGCAGCGCCTGGGCAGCATGCAGCTGGTGGGCGAGCGCCATGCCTACCCACTGGTCGCCGTGTACGCGCACCGCTTTTGCGCACACCGCTGCGCCCTGCTGGGCGACGCCGCCGTGGGCATGCACCCGGTGACGGCGCACGGCTACAACCTGGGCCTGGCGGGCGTCGAGGGCCTGAGCCGGGTGCTGGCCGAAGCCAGAGCGCGCGGACAGGACATCGGCGCGGCGT
The DNA here is from genome assembly GCF_031843945.1 of Acidovorax sp. WCS2018Noco2-16. Lineage (NCBI taxonomy): Bacteria > Pseudomonadati > Pseudomonadota > Betaproteobacteria > Burkholderiales > Comamonadaceae > Acidovorax > Acidovorax sp. WCS2018Noco2-16. Next base: position 6,007 of record NZ_JAVTJJ010000007.1, on the reverse strand, counting down.
CGGTGCTGGCCCGCTACGCCCGCGCCCACCACCGGCACGCCCTGCCCATCTACCAGGGCACGAACGCCATCGTGCGGCTCTACACCGATGCGCGGCCGCTACCACGGCTGCTGCGCCAGCTGGTACTGCAGGGCGCGCGCCGGCTGCCGCCGCTGCAGGCGGCGATCACTCGGCAGCTGACGGGGCGCGGGGCGGCACCTGGGCTGCGATAGCCCGGCAGGTCTGCAGCCGCAACCGCACCGCCGGCCTGAGCAGCGCGCGCGGCAAGGTCGATTCCCTAGAACAGATTTTTTCAGCCCGCAGGCTGGGCCACGCTCGCGCGCCACCAGGGCTGCGTGCCGGTGGGCGCGGCGATGTCCACGCGCTCGCCCATGGCGGGTGTGACCAGCGGTACGCCGCGCTGCGCTGCCAGCGCATCGATGCGCTCGAACGGCTCGTTCCACGCATGCAGCGACAGATCGAATGTGCCGTTGTGGATGGGCATCATGTGGCGGCCGCGCACGTCCAGGTGCGCCTGCAGGCTTTGCTCGGGCTGCATGTGCACGTCGGGCCAGTCCTGGTTGTAGGCGCCGGTTTCCACCATCGTCAGATCGAACGGTCCGTAGCGCTCGCCGATGGCCTTGAAACCGTCGAAGTAGCCGGTGTCGCCGGTGAAAAAGATGCGAGTCTCGCCGGCCGCACCGCCGGCGATGAGCACCCATGACGCCCACAGCGTGCTGTTGCCATCGGTCAGGCTGCGGCCCGAAAAATGCTGCGCGGGCGTGGCCACCAGCTGCACGCCGCCAATGGTCGTGCCCTGCCACCAGTCGAACTGCTGCACCTTGGCCGCAGGCACGCCCCAGGCGATGAGCCGGTCGCCCACGCCCAGCGGCGCCACGAAGTGCTCCACCGCGGGCGCCAGCGCCAGGATGGCCGCGTGGTCCAGGTGGTCGTAATGGTCGTGCGAGAGCACCACGCCGGTGATGGGCGGCAACTCATCGATGGCGATGGGCGGCGCATGAAAGCGCTTGGGGCCGGCGAACTGCACCGGCGAAGCGCGCTCGGAAAACACCGGGTCGGTCAGCCAGAAGCCGCCGTTCAGCTTCATCAGCATCGTGGAATGGCCCAGGCGCCACAGGCTCAGATCGGGCGCGGCCAGCAGCGCGGCGCGGGTCAGCGGCTGCACGGCGATGGGCTGGCTGGGCACGGTGTCCGGCGGCTTGTTGCCGGTCAGGAAGTTCCAGAACACGCTCACCGTCTTGGCAAAGCCCAGCGGGCGGCGCGGCGCCTGGTTGCGGAATTTGCCATCCACGTATTGGGAGGACTGTGCATGCGGCGGGGCCGCCGGGGTGGCGCAAGAAGAGAGGCTGGTGGCCATGGCGATCAGGAGAAGAAGGGCAGACAGGGTGCTGCGCATGCGGCGCGGCATGGGCAGAGTGTGTCGTCGATTCAGGATACGGGGGTGTCCCGCTGCAACACCAGGGCACGGCGCAAGGGCATGCAAGGCAGAGACCCGCACGGCGTCCGGACGCCACAAGGGGATAATTTCCGCGCATGACCCAGATCCTTGAGCACCTGTCGAAGTCCGTGTCCACCGCCCGCACCGTGGAAGAACTCACACGGCCGCTGCTGGAGATGCTGGAGGCGGTGACGGGCCTTGAATCGACCTACCTCACCTCCATCGACCACACGCTGGGCCTACAGCGCGTGCTGTATGCGCGCAATTCGAGCGCGCTGCAGATCAGCGAAGGGCTGTCGGTGCCCTGGGACGATTCGCTGTGCAAGCGGGCGTTGAACGAGGGCCAGACGTTCGTCAATGACGTGCCGGACCGCTGGCCCGATTCGCAGGCGGCGCGCGCGCTGGGCATCCAGACGTATTCCAGCACGCCCGTGCGCACTGGCAACGGCGTGCTGTACGGCACGCTCTGCGCGGTCAGCCCGCGCTCGCGGCCCCGCACGGCGCAGGCCGAGCGCATCCTGACCCTGTTCGCGTACCTGATTGGCCAGCAGGTGGAGCGCGAGCAGCTGATCCACCAGCTGTTGGCCGCCAACGAGAAGCTGCAGGCGTTTGCCACGACCGACGCGCTGACCGGTTTGCCCAACCGCCACGCGCTGGTGGCCGCACTGGAGCGGATGCTGGCCCAGGGACAGCGCCAGAAAATGAACGTGCTGATCGCCTTCATGGATCTGGACGGTTTCAAGGCGATCAATGACACCCACGGCCATGAGGCGGGGGACCAGTTCCTCATGGCCGTGGCGCAGCGTCTGCGGGGCACGCTGCGCGCGGAGGACATGGCCGCCCGCCTGGGTGGGGACGAGTTCGTCGTGATCAGCCTGAGCGCGCACACCGGGCACGCCGCCCGCGCTGCGCAGGAGACGCTGACCCAGCGCATCACCGATGCCACGCGCGGGCGCTTCGAGCTCAACGGCATCTCGCTCGACTACGAAGGCGCCAGCGTGGGCGTGGTCTGCCAGCCCCCCGCAGCCGGCCCCCATCGGGCCGCTGATGCGATACGCCTGGCCGATCAGGCCATGTACCAGACCAAGATGGCCCGCCGGCAAGCCCGGCAGAGCACAGGGCAGCCGCCGATCAGTCCGCGCTGATGCCGGCGCACGCCGCCACGGCGCGCATCAAGGGCAGTTCGCGCTCGAGCAGCGCGTCGCCCTGCTTGGCCGGCCCGACCACGGCCTCCACGCCCTGGTCGGCCAGTGCCTTGCGCACGCCGGCGTCGGCCATGGTTTCCATCAAGGCCTTTTCCAGCCGGGCGTGCACGGCTAACGGCAGACCGCGCGGCGCCATGACCGTGCCCCAGGATTCCAGCACCACGTCGGGGAAACCCGCCTCGGCGAAGGTCGGCACCTGCGGCAGCGTGGGCAGCCGCTTGGGCGACGCCACGGCGATGGCGCGGACCTTGCCCGCCTTGATCTGCGGCGCCGCGGTGACCACCGTGTCCATGGCCAGCGGCAACTGGCCGCCGATCAGGTCGGTGAGCATGGGCGCGCTGCCCTTGTAGGGCACGTGCAGCAGCTGCACGCCCATGGCCAGCCAGGCGATCTCGGCCGTGAATTGCGACGCAGTGCCGGCGCCGAACGAGGCATAGGGCAACTGGCCCGGGGCCTTCCTGGCTGCGGCCTGCACCTGCGCGAGCGTGTTGAAGGGCGCGTCCTTGCCGGCCAGCAGCACCATGCCGGCGCGGCTCAGCATGCCGATCTGCTCGAAGCTCTTGATCGAGTCGTAGGGCAGGTCTTTGCGCACCGCCGGGTTGAGCGTGAGCATGGAGCCCGAGCCGATCAGCAGCGTGTAGCCGTCCGGCGCCGAACGCGCCACGTAGCCGGCCGCCACGGCCGTGCCGCCGCCGGGCCGGTTGTCGATGATCACGGTCTGGCCGAGCTTTTCACCCAGCTTGGGTGCGATCGCGCGGCCAATCGTGTCGCTGCTGCCGCCGGGCGGGAACGGCACCACCAGCGTGACGGGGCGCGAGGGATAGGCCGATTGCGCCAGCGCGCCGGCGCTGCCCACCCATGCGGCCGCTGCCACGGCCGCCACTTTCCAGGCCCAGGCCCGACGTTGCATCTTCATGAAAACCACACTCTCTCCTGTGACCCAAACAGGTAAGACCGCGATGGTAGGCAAAGCCAAAAATGTGCCTGCCGCATGCCCCTGGCCCAGCGGGTGTGCACACCGACCGGGATAATCGGGCTTCACAACCCCACGCCTTCATGTCCGCTTCTGCCTGCCGCGTGCTCGCCGTCATCCCGCCGATGACGCAGCTGAACACGCCCTACCCGTCCACCGCCTACCTCACGGGCTTTCTGCGCTCGCGCGGCGTCACCGCGTTCCAGGAAGACCTGGCGCTGGCGCTGGTGCTGCGGCTGCTGTCGCCCGAAGGCCTGAAAGACGTGGCGGCGCGCGTGCAGGCCTTGCCGCCAAAAAAGCGCAGCCCTGCCGTGCAATCTTTCGCAGAGCAGCAAGGCCGCTACCTGGCCACCATCGGCCCCGCCATCGCTTTCCTGCAGGGCCGCGACAGCACGCTGGCGCACCGCATCGCCGGGCGGCACTACCTGCCAGAGGGGCCGCGCTTTGCGACGCTCGACGTGTATGTGGACGACGAAGGCGGCGACCCGCTGGGCTGGGCCTTTGGCGCCTTAGGGTTGCACGACAAGGCCAAGCACCTGGCCACGCTGTATTTGAACGACCTGGCCGACGTGCTGCGCGACGCGGTGGACGAGCGCTTCGAGTTCGTGCGCTACGCCGAATCGCTGGCTGGCAGCCAGCCCACGTTCGACCCGCTGGCCCAGGCGCTGGCCGCGCCGCCCACGCTGGTGGACGACATGCTGGTGCAACTCACACACGACGCCATTGAGCGCCACCAGCCCACGGTGGTGCTGCTGTCCGTTCCTTTCCCCGGCTCGGTATACGCGGCGTTTCGCATTGCGCAGGCCATCAAGGCACGCTGGCCGCACATCGCCACGGTGCTGGGCGGTGGCTTCGTGAACACCGAGCTGCGCGAACTGGCCGACCCCCGCGTGTTCGACCATGTGGACTACGTGACGCTGGACGCCGGCGAGCGCCCGCTGCTGGCGCTGCTGGAGCACCTGCAGGGCCAGCGCGGCCGCCAGCGGCTGGTGCGCACCTTCGTGCGCGGCGATGACGGCGCCGTGCAGTACGTGAACATGATGGAAGCCGACGTGGCCTTCGCCGAAGTGGGCACGCCCACTTGGGACGGCCTGCCGCTGGACCGCTACCTGTCGCTGCTGGACATGCTCAACCCCATGCACCGGATGTGGAGCGACGGGCGCTGGAACAAGCTCACCGTGGCGCACGGCTGCTACTGGAAGAAGTGCAGCTTCTGCGATGTGAGCCTGGACTACATCAGCCGCTACGAGGGCGCGAGCGCGGCGGTGCTGGCCGACCGCATCGAGCAGATCGTGCGCGAGACCGGGCAGACGGGTTTTCACTTCGTCGATGAAGCCGCCCCTCCCAAGGCCCTCAAGGCCCTGGCCACCGAGCTGATCGAGCGCAAGGCCGGCATCAGCTGGTGGGGCAACGTGCGCTTCGAGAAAACCTTCACCCCCGACCTGGCCGAGCTGATGGCCGACTCGGGCTGCATCGCCATCTCGGGCGGGCTCGAGGTCGCGTCTGACCGGCTGCTGCAGCTGATGAAAAAAGGCGTGTCGGTGGACCAGGTAGCGCGCGTGACCAAGGCGTTCAGCGACTCCGGCATTCTGGTGCACGCCTACCTGATGTACGGCTTTCCGACGCAGACGGTGCAGGACACGGTGGACGCGCTGGAGTACGTACGCCAGCTGTTCGCCAACGGCTGCATCCAGAGCGGGTTCTTTCACCGCTTTGCCTGCACCGTGCACTCGCCGGTGGGCAAGAACCCCGAGGAGTACGGCGTGACGCTGGCCCCTTTGCCGCCGGGCGACTTCGCGAAGAACGATGTGGGCTTCATTGACCCTACGGGTGTGGACCACGATGCGCTGGGGCTGGGGTTGAAGAAGGCGATCTACAACTACATGCACGGGATCGGGCTGGAAGAGGATGTGCGGGCTTGGTTTCCGTTCAAGGTGCCTAAGACGACGGTGCAGCGGAATCGGATTGAGAGGGCGCTTCGGGGTGGGTAATTGCTATTTATTTGATAGCTGCTTGCGCTTATCTATCAAGCGTTAGAGGGCTATTTGTCTTGTATCTTGCTGGTGGAATTGCTTCCTGGGGCGGGGTGATGTGGCCGGCTGAACGCTTGCTCTCCTTTGCTTCATCAACGCGAAGGAAGTTTGGGGTCTTTTTGGACTCTAGCGCTTATTTGGCAAGCGCTTTCAGCTATCTTTTTGACAGCTGTTGTGAGGTTGCGTCCCGGGGCCGGGGGATGCGCCCGGCGGCGCACTCACTTTCTTTCGCTTCGCCGAAAGAAAGTAAGCAAAGAAAGGGCGACCCTGCTGTCTGCGTCCCCTTCGCTGCGCTACGGGGCAACCTGCGGTGCTCGCGGGCGGGGTGTGCCGCAGAACTCACTGCGCGCTTGCAGCG
>NZ_JAVTJJ010000006.1:0-192732 GCF_031843945.1 Acidovorax sp. WCS2018Noco2-16 | reverse complement strand
GGCCGACACATCGGCCACCTTGTAGCCTCGTTCGGCGATCTGCTTGACCGCTTCGGTCTTGAATTCCTCGGGGTATCTCTGCTTGCTCATGGCACCTCCTATTGGGCCTCAGGTTTGAGGCTCAGAGGTGTCTAGAAAACCCGGGGCGATTCACAGAGAGCGGGCCTTTACCAGGGAAATTTGACGGTATTCGATCACATCTGTACCGCGGAACGCGTGAAGGCATGCACAACCCGCCAGTTAGTTGGGCATGCTTTGATTGGAAACCACTATGGGCCCACAGGCTCTAAACCAACAAGATCGGTCTACTATATTTTCAGTAATTACTGAACTTTTAGCAATTTTAAGACACAATGCGATATGACCTACGTCAAACACCTTCCACCTTTGAACCGCCAGTTTGTTGCTCACTTTGGCGAAATGGGTAGTCGCTGGGGCATCAACCGCACCGTCGGCCAGATGTACGCGCTCATCTTTCTTTCCTCTCATCCGCTCAATGCGGACGAAATCGCGGAGACGTTAGAGTTCTCCCGATCTAACGTCAGCATGGGGCTCAAGGAACTACAGGCTTGGCGTCTGGTGAAGCTAAGCCACCAGCCAGGGGACAGGCGGGAGTACTTTGAAGCGCCGAAGGACATCTGGGAAATCTTCCGAGTTCTAGCCGAGGAGCGACGCAGGCGCGAAATCGAACCGACGCTGTCTATGCTGCGAATGGCGTTGCTAGAGCGCCCGGGTTCCGACGAGGAGCGCCATGCGCAGGAGCGGATGCGAGAGATGCACGAGCTTATTGACCGGCTCATGAACTGGTTCGACGAAGTGCAGCGTTTAGCACCGGAAACTGCCATCCAGCTGATGGGTATGGGGACTGCCGTCACCCGCGTTCTTGAGCTGAAGGATCGGCTGACTGGTAAAGGGGGATCGACAGGCAAGGACAAGGCTGCCTGAAATGGACACTTTCACGCTTTCCAGGGTGCAGTTCGCTGCCAACATCAGCTTTCACATACTCTTTCCCACCATCACCATTGCGTTGTGCTGGTTCCTAGTGTTCTTTCGTCTACGACACCGTGCGACAAATGACACGCCTGCCGCCGCGGGATGGGAGCAGGCGTATTACTTCTGGACCAAGGTGTTTGCGTTGACGTTTGCGCTTGGTGTGGTGTCCGGCATCACCATGAGTTTTCAGTTCGGCACCAACTGGCCCGGTTTTATGGAACAGGTTGGGAACATTGCCGGGCCTCTTTTAGGTTATGAGGTGCTCACTGCATTTTTCCTGGAAGCATCGTTTTTAGGAATCATGCTGTTCGGCCGGGGCCGCGTCTCTGACCGAGTGCATCTGATTGCCACTCTGATGGTCGCGTTAGGCACGACGCTCTCTGCGTTCTGGATCATCAGTCTCAACTCATGGATGCAAACGCCTGCGGGCTACGAGATTATTGATGGTAAGTTCTATGCCTCGGATTGGCTCGCAATCGTTTTCAATCCATCGTTCCCTTACCGCCTAGGGCACAAACTATTGGCCTCCGCGCTCACAGCAGGATTTCTCATTGCTGGAGTCAGCGCTTGGCAGCTGCTGAAAGGCACCGCCAACGCCGGCACTCGCAGCGCGCTCCGTACTGCCATTACAGCGGTCGCCGTAGCAATCCCTCTGCAGATCTTCATGGGCGACCTGCATGGTCTTAATACGCTTGAGCATCAGCCCGCGAAGATCGCTGCCATAGAAGGGATCTGGCACACAGAAAAGGGCGCGCCGCTCACTCTATTCGGCTTACCAAATGAGAAAGAAGGACGAACAGATTACGCCATCCAGATCCCTAAAGCTGCCAGCCTGATCTTGGCGCATGACATCAATGCGGAACTCAAGGGGCTCAACGAATTTCCGAACGCTCACCCGCCTGTGGCTCCTGTTTTCTGGGGTTTTCGCGTGATGGTTGGTGTAGGGATGCTGATGCTTGTAGTGGCATGGTGGGGAGCATTCGTCCTTTACCGTCGGCGCGGAAGCGATCTAGCCACTGTGCCGCGAATTCTGCTACGCACTCTTGTGGGTATGACGTTCTCCGGTTGGATTGCAACCCTGGCCGGTTGGTACGTGACAGAGATCGGCCGCCAACCCTTCCTTGTATACGGTCTGTTTCGGACCAGTGAGGCAGTGGCGGCGCATCCGCCTGGGATGGTCGCGGGTACTTTAATCGCCTACCTTACCGTGTATGGATTGCTGCTCGTGTCCTATGTGGGCGTAATCAAGTACATGGCGGAACATCCCACCATGACCACTGCTGCTGCACGTCCCCCTGCTCCGCAGGCGATCTGAGAATCAAAATGAATTTGAATTGGGAAACAGCGCTTCCATTGATTTTTATGGCTGTCATGGGTTTAGCTCTGCTCGCCTATGTCGTCCTGGATGGATACGACTTGGGCGTAGGCATCTTGTTGCCATGGGCATCCGACGACGAGAAGGACGTGATGATCTCCAGCATCGGCCCTTTCTGGGATGCCAACGAGACGTGGCTGGTACTGGGGGTCGGGATACTACTCATCTGCTTTCCCAAAGCTCACGGCCTGGTTCTCTCCACCCTCTATCTGCCCGTCGCTGTGATGCTGCTGGGTCTAACGATGCGCGGGGTGGCGTTCGACTTTCGCGTCAAAGCGCGTGACTCGCATAAGGCGACTTGGAACTGGTTGTTCTCTGCCGGCTCTTTTGTCGCAACGCTCGCTCAAGGCTGGATGCTCGGCGCTTACGTGACCGGTTTCAAAGAAGGATCATGGGCTACCCTTTTTGCATGGGGGATTGCTTTCACTCTACCTGCGGCATACGCGATGCTGGGCGTGGGCTGGCTGATCATGAAAACGGAAGGCGACTTGCAAGGGAAGGCCATAGTGTGGGGACGAAAAGTGCTTTGGCCTATGGGTGCTGCGCTCGCAGGCATCTCAATTGCGACGCCGCTTATCAGCCGTACGGTCTCGGAAAAGTGGTTTGTACTGCCCGAATTGTTCGCGCTATTACCAATTCCCCTTGCCTGTGTTGGTTCATTCTTCGCCGTGCGACACGTTCTAAATACACCGCGTGTTGTGCTCGCTGGGTACGGCTGGATTGTCTTTGTAGCGACCGTATTGGTCTTTGTGCTGGCTTTCTTTGGACTGGCTTACAGCATCTACCCGTTTATCGTCATAGATCGACTGACGGTGTGGGAGGCCGCCAGCGCTACCGGATCTCTAGCTGTGATCGGTGTAGGAGTTGCTGTGACCCTGCCCGTGATCGTTGTTTATACGATATTTATGTATAGAGTTTTCTGGGGCAAGGCGAGAGCGCTCACGTACGGTATGCCGGTCTGAGTTCAGCTGAAATCTGCCGCACAGGCTTTCGGGTACTAAAGAACACGAGTTGATCGATGATGTCAGTGCATTCGCTCCCAAGTTCAGCCCTGGTAGGACGGATTTTTCTAGTTTGGTTCATGCTGACCTTAGGCGCAGCTGTGGGATTCCCCATCGTTGCTCCGAAGGCTATGGAAGTGGTGTGCTCAACCCAAGGGGTAGTGAAGCTGATAGCAGTCGACACCGACGAAGATCTCTTAGCTCATCGGACACTTGAATGCCCGGAATGTTTGGCGCAGATGCTTCTCGCCTGTGTTGAGCCCTCAAAGCTAGGCGAGACCACACCTTTTGCTTATGTGCTGCAAAAGGCCTACGTAACGCACATTTCGACCTTGCTAGGGCCCCCACTCCCCGCTCGGGGACCACCTCACGCCAGTTGAGAAGACCTCGCTTCGGCTGCAATAGCGGGTGAAAGTGTCGACTTGGATGGATGAAGCCTTGTTGTCATTAGCGGCATCTGCACTGGCATTGCATGCCGTCTGCCAAGTTAATTTCAAATCTACCTCCCTGCAAATCCTTATTTCGAAGGTTTTGAAAAAATCACACACGATTAATTCCTAGCGCATGGCTTCGCGTGTGATATCGCCGTTGCAATCAGAACCGGTATCCCAGCAGCAACTTTCCACTGTATTGAAGCGCGACACACAGCCCATCGCTAATTAGTCATTTTCTCGTCATCGAGATGAAAGAAAATAATTATGCTCCCCAACCAATATCGTCGTTTGGTTTTGTTTACTGCGGCACCTGCATTCTTATCGCTCGTCGGCTGCAATCCACCATCTCAAAAAAAGTTCAATGGGATTGATTTAGCCGGCGCTCAATATGCCCAACAGTTCTCGTTGCTCGACCCCAACGGAAAGGAAAGAAGTCTGACTGATTTTCATGGGCAAGCTGTATTGATTTTTTTTGGCTTCACGCAATGCCCGGATGTTTGCCCCACTGCACTTACTAGAGCGGCCGAGGTAAGGCGAATGCTAGGCAAGGACGCCAATCGACTTCAAGTTCTGTTTGTGACTCTTGATCCAGAGAGAGATACACCGGAAGTGCTCAAAGCATATACCTCAGCCTTCGATCCTAGTTTCATTGGACTATCGACCTCAACAGCAAAGACAGAAGAGACAGCAAAAGCTTTCAAGATATTCTTTAAGAAGGTTCCAACGGGATCTTCATATACCTTGGATCACTCGACCATCTCGTACTTGTATGACGAAAAAGGAATTTTACGCGTGGCCCTTCAGCATGAAATGAGTGCGGAAGTAGTGGCGGCAGATGTACGCATGGTTCTGAATCTAAAAACAGCTTGAAAAAAATGAGAAATTACCACCAATTCATAATTCTTGGCCTCCTAGTTGCGGCAAATCAGGCCACGCAGAGATTCTCGTGGAGGCGCCATGGGTGCGAGCGACCATTCCGCAACAAAAGCCACTGGAGCATTCATGAATGCTGACAGCGACGAAGGACAGTCGTTTGATATCAGCTTGAATCGCCCCGGGTTCCGCGGAGGCCGTTTGGTTTAAGTCAGGCCGCTACCGCGGCGGTCTGACTGGCGAGTTCAGTAGGCGGTCGAGCTCCGCCTGGGCGAAAAACGCACTGGCCAACTTCAGTATCTCGTTGGCCCGGCGCAGCTCCTTGACCTCGCGCTCCAGTTCCCTTCATCCGCTGCGCCTCGCTGCTCGTGACGCCCTCACGCGCACCGGCATCGACCTGGGCGCGCTTGACCCATTCGTTCAAGGTCTGCGGCACGCAGCCAATCTTCGGGGCGATGGACTCGATGGCTGCCCACAGCGACGGGTACTCCCCACACTGCTCCTGCACCATCCTCACCGTGCGCTCACGCACCTCAGGCGAGAACTTGTTCAATTTGCTCATGGCTCAATCCTCTCAGAGTGTTGAGCCTCCTTGAAACCCGGGGCGATTCAGTACTGTGGCGCCAGACGCTCCCGCGCCGCCTGACTATGTGCACCGAGCAGGATGTTAGACGCGTTCTCCGGCTACTCCCTGTGAGCCGGCTGCGGCCCGGATCTTCCGGCGCACAAACGTCGATGCGATCTTGTCCTACATGGCAAACCGCCCCTTCCGCGCGGCGCGACGACACAGGCTATGCACCAATGGGTTTTCCTCATGGGCGACGCCGCCCCGGTCTTGCGCGGTGGTTGCCTCCGTCTTTCAGGAACCCGCTGTGCCGTCTGCTTCTTCTGCCTTGCTTACACCCCACGATGCCTACCTGATGCGGGAGGGCACTCACTCCAAGCTGTACCAGGCGATGGGTTGTCACGTGCGGCCCGATGGCGACGGGGCGGACTTTGCCGTCTGGGCGCCCAATGCCGCATCCGTGTCGGTCATTGGCGACTGGAACCATTGGAGCCCCGATGCCGACCCACTTTGCCTGCACGGCGACATCAGCGGCGTGTGGGAAGGCCATGTGCCTCATGCTGCACATGGACAAGCCTATAAATACCGCATCGTGTCCCAGCACGGCGCGCGCGTGCTTGAGAAAGCGGATCCATTTGCGGTGTGCTCCGAACTGCCGCCGCGCACGGCATCCAGGGTGTGGTCACTGGATTACGAGTGGAGCGACGCGCAGTGGATGGGCAGCAGAGGGCCACGCAATGCGCTGGATGCGCCGATGTCCATCTACGAGGTACATCCGGGCTCCTGGCGACGCAAGGACGGGGAGTTCCTGAACTACCGCGAGCTGGCCCACGCGCTTGCCGACTACGCGATCTCGCTCGGGTTCACCCACGTGGAGCTGATGCCGATCACTGAGCACCCGTTCTACGGTTCGTGGGGTTACCAGACCACCGGGTATTTCGCGCCGACCTCCCGGTACGGTACTCCGCAAGACTTCATGTACTTCGTCGATCACATGCATCAGCGGGGCGTCGGGGTATTGCTGGACTGGGTGCCCTCGCACTTTCCAGAAGATGCCCACGGTCTGGCCGAGTTCGACGGAACGCATCTGTACGAGCATGCCGATCCCCGCCAGGGCTTCCATCCTGAATGGAATTCGGCCATCTTCAATTACGGGCGACACGAAGTTCGCAGTTTCCTGATCTCTTCAGGCTTGTTCTGGTTGGACAAGTACCACCTGGATGGCCTGCGGGTGGACGCGGTCGCATCGATGCTCTACCTCGACTACGCACGCAAGCAAGGCGAATGGATTCCCAATCGACATGGCGGCCGCGAGAACCTCGAGGCCATCGAATTCATGCGTTTGCTGAACCGGGCCGTCTACCGCGAGCACCCAGACACCGTCAGCATCGCTGAGGAATCCACCGCTTGGCCCATGGTGTCGCGCCCTGTCGAGATGAACGGCCTGGGGTTTGGCATGAAGTGGAACATGGGCTGGATGCACGACACGCTTTCGTACCTGAAGGAAGACCCGATCAATCGCAGGTACCACCATCACAAGCTCACCTTTTCGCTGGTGTACGCATTCAACGAGAACTTCGTGCTTCCGCTTTCCCACGACGAGGTGGTCTACGGCAAAGGCTCATTGATCAACAAGATGCCGGGAGACGAATGGCAGCAGTTCGCCAACTTGCGTGCCATGTTCGGCTTGATGTGGGCACACCCTGGCAAGAAGCTGCTTTTCATGGGCGGCGAGTTCGGCCAAAGGCGTGAGTGGACGCACGAGGGCGAGCTGGAATGGTGGGTGTGCGACAGCCCGCTGCACGGCGGCGTGCAACGCCTCATGCGTGAACTCAACCGTGTGTACCGAGGCGAGCCCGCCCTGCACGAGGTCGATTTTTCGGCCGAAGGCTTCGAATGGATCGAAGCGGACGACGCGCAGCAAAGCGTCATCGCTTTCCTTCGCAAGCCCTCCAGGGAGTCGAGCCAGGCTGGCGCCTCCCCCGTACTGGTGGTGTGCAACCTGACACCGATCCCGCGGGACAACTACCTGGTGGGCGTGCCCACCGCCGGGCGCTGGGAAGAAGTACTGAACAGCGACGCACGTGAATTTGGCGGGGCCGGCTGGGGAAACCTCGGGGGAGCCGACACGACACCCGTGCGATCGCACCACCGCGATCAATCTCTTTGCCTGACGCTGCCGCCTCTGTCCACCCTCATTTTTCGCCTGGAGCCTGCAAGCCATGCCCAAGACACCTGAAGCCCTTCCATCGGCCCGATCAACGCCCGCTAGCCCATTGACCGCCACCGCCAGTACGCAAGTAGCCCAGCGCCGTCCCGAAGCGCCCTGTGGGCTGGACGGTCGCGCCAGAGTGGTGATCGATGCCGTTCTCCCATGCGTGGATGCAGGGCGGTTTCCCGCCAAGCACGTAGCCGGCGAGCCGTTCAAGGTAACAGCGCACTGCTTCACCGACGGACACGACGTACCCCGTGTGATGCTGCAGTGGTGGCAAGACACAGGCGCGGACACTGCGCACCCCGCCGTCCAAGAGATTCCCATGGAGGCACTCGTCAACGACGAGTGGATGGCGCAGTTCACGCCGCCCGCGCCCGGCCTGTACCGCTATACCGTGGTTGCGTGGGTCGATGGCTTCGAATCCTGGCGCCGTGAACTGGAGCGTCGCGTGGACCCGCAGGACATCCGCATCGCAGCCCGAGTGGGAGCCGCAGAGGCAGCGGCAGCGGCTGCTCGCGCCACAGCCAGTGCGGCCTCTGAAGACCAGCAGCTGCTGCAGCGTTGGGCCGTGAGCCTGGAACGTGGTGCGGCCGAATCGACGGATGCCCAGGAGTGCTCGGCCCTGAAAGAGCTGGCGCTTCAGGACGCGGCCACGGCAGCGATGAGGCGGCATCCTGACCGGCGCCTGCAAGTCAAGCACCCGGCAAGCCTTGCGCTGCGTGTGGACCGCACACGGGCGCGCCACAGCACGTGGTATGAGCTGTTTCCAAGGTCCGCGTCGCCCAATCCTGGTGTGCACGGCACGTTCAAGGATGTGGAGGCACTGCTCCCACGCATCGCCGACATGGGTTTCGACGTGGTGTATTTCCCGCCGATTCACCCCATCGGACGCATACAGCGCAAAGGCAAGAACAACGCGCTGACCACCGTGGAAGGCGACGTGGGAAGCCCATGGGCCATTGGCGCCGCCGAAGGCGGCCACAAAGCCATTCTTGCGGAGCTGGGCGATGCGGCTGATTTCCGCCGCCTGGTCCAGAAAGCCGCCGAGCACGGACTGGAAATCGCGCTGGACATCGCATTCCAGTGCGCGCCCGATCACCCCTATGTGGCGGAGCACCCGGACTGGTTCCGCTGGCGTCCAGACGGCACGGTCCAGTACGCAGAAAACCCACCCAAGAAATACCAGGACATCTATCCGTTCAACTTCGAGTGCGACGATTGGCAAGGCCTGTGGGCAGAACTGCGTAGCGTGTTCCTGCACTGGATCGGCGAGGGCGTGCGGATATTCCGGGTCGACAACCCGCACACCAAGGCCTTTCCGTTCTGGGAATGGGTGATCAACGATATCCAACGCGACCATCCGGACGTCATTTTTCTGGCCGAGGCATTCACCCGGCCGAAAGTCATGCATGGGCTGGCCAAACGCGGTTTCAGCCAGTCGTACACCTACTACACCTGGCGCAATTCCAAACAGGAACTGACCGAGTACTTCACTGAACTCAGCCGTTGCTCGGGGCGCGATTACTTCCGTCCGAATGTATGGCCGAACACGCCCGACATTCTTCATGAGCAGCTTCAGGGCGGCGAGCCTGCGGTCTTCATGTCGCGCCTGGTGCTGGCAGCCACGCTGGCTGCGAACTACGGCATCTACGGCCCCGCTTACGAACTGCTGGAACACGTTCCGCGCAGCGCAGGCAGCGAGGAGTATCTGGATTCGGAAAAGTACCAGCTGCGGCATTGGGACCTGGAACGCCCCGGGAACTTGCGCGCGTTCATCTCACGGGTGAACCAAATCCGCAGAGACAACCCTGCGCTGCACGCCGATCACAGCTTGCGCTTCCTTGAGGTGGACAACGACATGTTGATTGCCTATGCCAAGCGTTCGCCCGACGGCCGGAACATGGTGGTCACCGTGGTGAACCTGGACCCCTACAACCCGCAGTCGGGCTGGGTGCACCTGTCGCCCGCCGACATTGCGTTGGCACCGACCGATCCGCCGCCCGCCGACTGGCAGATGCACGACCTGCTAAGCCATCAGCGGTTCATCTGGCAGGGCGACCGTCACTACGTGCTGCTGGACCCACAGCGCTCACCGGCCCACATCTTCACCGTTCGGCGCCGCGTAGGCCAACTGGATAACTTCGATCATTTCGAATAAGCAAAGCCCTCTTATGAACGCCAACCTGGTCCAGAGCACGCCCGATCTGCCGATCGCCGCAACCTTGCCCCCATTGCCTGAGCCGCAACCATCCGTCACGCCTGAGAACGAGGAGATCGACACGACAGGCGACCCGCAGTGGTACCGGGATGCGGTCATCTACCAGCTCAACGTCAAGGCGTTCTATGACACCAACGGCGACGGCGTGGGAGACTTCAAGGGGGTGACGGCCAAGCTCGACTACGTCAAGGATCTGGGGGTGAACACCATCTGGCTCATGCCCTTTTATCCGTCCCCACTGCGCGACGACGGGTATGACATCTCCGAATACGAAGACGTCCACCCCCAGTACGGAACGCTGGACGACTTCAAAGAGATGCTGGCAGAGGCCCACAAACGCGGTCTGCGGGTCATCACTGAACTGGTCATCAATCACACATCGGCCGACCATCCGTGGTTTCAAAGGGCCCGCCGCGCGCTGCCCGGCTCGCCTGAACGCGACTTCTATGTCTGGAGCGATACCGACCAGATCTATCAAGGCACCCGGATCATCTTCACCGATACCGAGACGTCCAACTGGGCTTGGGACCCTGTCGCTAAGGCTTACTACTGGCACCGGTTTTTCAGCCACCAGCCCGACCTGAACTTCGACAACCCCGCTGTGCTGGAAGCCGTGTTGAAGACCATGCGCTTTTGGCTGGACATGGGCGTGGACGGGTTCCGGCTGGATGCCATTCCGTACCTGGTCGAGCGTGACGGCACCAGCAACGAGAACCTGCCGGAGACGCACGCGGTCATCAAGAAATTGCGCGCCGCCATCGATGCCGAGTATGAAGATCGCTTCCTGCTTGCCGAAGCGAACATGTGGCCCGAGGACGTGCGGGAGTATTTCGGCAATGGCGACGAGTGCCACATGGCCTATCACTTTCCGCTGATGCCGCGCATGTACATGGCCATCGCGCAAGAGGACCGCCATCCGATCGTCGAGATCCTGCAGCAGACGCCGGATATTCCCGATGGCTGCCAGTGGGCGATCTTCCTGCGCAACCACGACGAGCTGACGTTGGAGATGGTGACCAGCCGTGAACGCGACTACATGTACACCATGTATGCAGCGGACATGCGCGCCCGCATCAACCTGGGCATTCGCCGGCGCCTTGCACCACTGATGGAAAACGACATCGACCGGGTCAAGCTCATGAACGGCATGCTGCTGTCGATGCCAGGATCTCCCATCATCTATTACGGCGATGAGATCGGCATGGGCGACAACGTGTTCGTGGGTGACCGTAACGGCGTGCGCACGCCCATGCAGTGGAGCCCCGACCGCAATGCGGGCTTTTCCCGCTCGGACCCGCAGCGGCTGTATCTGCAACCCATCATGGATCCGGTTTACGGATACGAAGCACTCAATGTGGAGGCGCAGTCCAGCGACCAGAGTTCGCTGTTGAACTGGACCCGGCGCATGCTAGCGGTGCGCAATACCAGCCGGGCGTTCGGCCGCGGAAAGCGCACGTTCCTGAAACCTGGCAACCGGAAGATACTTGCCTACGTCAGTGAGCATGACGACGACGTGATCCTGACGGTCTTCAACCTGTCAAGAGCGGCCCAGCCGGTTGAATTGGACCTGTCGGCCTACAAAGGGCGCGCGCCACTGGAGATGCTGGGCCGGGTGACGTTCCCGCCCATCGGCGATCTCCCTTACCTTCTGACCCTGCATTCCTACGGGTTCTATTGGTTCAAGCTGTCCACCGAGGCGGACGTGCCGGCCTGGCATCAGGACGGGCTCGATCTGCAGGAGCGCCCCGTGCTGGTTCTGTTCGATGGATGGACCAGCTTCTTTCGCGACAAGGTCATGCCCTGGCGCATCGGTATGTCCGAGCGCATGCGCGCTCAGTTCGAATCCGACACCCTGCCCCGCTTCATCGAGCTGCAACGGTGGTATGGAGGCAAAGGCACGGCGACCGACCGCGCGCGCATCCAGGATCACACGGTGTGGAAGGTCGGGCAGGACTGCGAATGGATGCTGCCGCTGGTCACGGTGGAGGCCGCAGACGCGCCGCCCGCATCGTATTTCGTCCCGCTGGCCCTGGCCTGGGAAGAAGGCGACGAAGAGCGCATGCGCCGCATCGCGCCGGCCGGCGTGGCTCGCGTACGCCAGCAGGCCAACGTCGGGGTGATGGGTGACGCCTTTCACGACGAATCGTTTTGCCGCGCCATGGTGCGCGCCATTGGCAACAACGAGCAGCTGCCGACCGAGGGCGGCGGCACATTTCGGTTCCACCGCACCTCGGCTTTTGCCGACCTGGTCACGGAC
Organism: Acidovorax sp. WCS2018Noco2-16; assembly: GCF_031843945.1. Lineage (NCBI taxonomy): Bacteria > Pseudomonadati > Pseudomonadota > Betaproteobacteria > Burkholderiales > Comamonadaceae > Acidovorax > Acidovorax sp. WCS2018Noco2-16. The sequence goes on along the minus strand of NZ_JAVTJJ010000006.1, from coordinate 180,801 downwards.
CTGGACGAGTGGCCGGTGGGCCGTCCCAGCGCACAGAGCAGCAATACGGTTGTCACGCTCGGAGAAGCGCTTTTCCTCAAGGGCTACCGGCGGGTGCGCCCGGGCCAGAACCCCGAGCTGGAGGTGGGCCGCTTTCTCACGGAAGTCGCACGCTTTTCGCACTGCGTGCCGGTGGCAGGGGCGGTGGAGTACACCGCGGCAGACGGCACCACCATGACGCTGGCGATGGTGCAGTCGTATGTGTCCAATCAAGGTGATGGCTGGGACTACACCCAAGGCTACCTGGAGCGGTTCCTGGAAAACGTGCGGTTCGCCCCGTCTGCCATCTCTGCGGACGCGCACGGCGGTTTCCTCGCGCTGGTCACCACACTGGGACGGCGAACCGCACAGTTGCACCAGGCATTGGCACTGACCACGGGCGACGCGGCGTTCGACCCGGAGCCCATCGCAGTGCAAGACGTGGAGGCCTTTCGCACCCGCGCCATGGCTGAGGCTCGGGACACGTTCTCGCTGCTTGAAACGCGCATCGGGGACCTGCCCCCTGCGGCCCAGGCAGATGCCCAAGCGGTGCTTGCCCGGCAGTCTCTGGTGCTGGAGACCCTTGGCTCTGCGGCTGGAACCGGGTCGGGGTTGCAGGGCGCCATGAAGACCCGTTTTCACGGCGACTACCACCTGGGCCAGGTGCTGGTGACTGACAATGATTTCGTCATCGTTGATTTCGAAGGCGAGCCTGGCCGCAGCTTCGAGGAGCGACGGGCCAAGAGCTCGCCCTTGCGCGACGTGGCTGGAATGCTGCGGTCGTTCAACTACTCACGGTGGGCAGCCCTGAAGCGCACCAGCCAGAGCACGGAAGAAATCCTGCGCCTGGATGAAGCTGCACAGCAATGGGAGCGCAGGGCTCGCACAGCCTTCCTTGACGCGTATGCCATGGCGGGAGCGCATGCCGATCTCAGGTTGATCTCGCTGTTCGAGCTTGAAAAAGCGCTCTACGAGCTGCGTTACGAGCTTGGCAACCGGGTGGACTGGGCTCAAGTCCCGCTGCAGGGAATCCTGGCGCTCATCGGCGCGGCCGCTGCGCCCGCACCGTCACCTTCACTGTCCAATCCGCTGCAGGGGTGAGCCTGGACGCTTGCATCTGTCGCACTGAACTCTAGAGAGACTTTATGGACAACTTCGCAATTCACCTGGAACCGGCACGGGCCATGCTCTTTCAGCTCGGCGCATTCGTTCCCAAGCTGCTTGTCGCATTGCTGGTCGTCGCTGCCGGCTGGCTCGTCGCCAAGGCCGCGCGCTTTGCGGTCACCCGCACTTTGCGAGCGATCAACTTCAAGGTGCTGACAGAACGCTCGGGCCTGGACGGGTTCCTGATGCAGGCCGGGATTCGCGGCGACACCACCTGGATCTTCGGGTTGTTGGTCTACGCCTTGGTGTTGCTGGCGGCATTGCTGATCGCATTCAATGGCCTGGGTCTGAGTTATGTGACCGCCCTTTTGAGCCGCGTCCTGTGGTTCGTGCCCAACCTGTTCATCGCATTGCTGATCCTGGCACTGGGCTCCTACTTTGCCCGGTTCGTCGGCGAAATGGTCTCGGGCTATTTGCGCCGCAGCGGCATGGGCGAGACCGTTTTGCTGGGCAAGGTAGCCCAGTACGCGGTCTTGATCTTCGTCGTGTTGATCGCGCTGGATCAACTGCGCATCGGCGGCGACATCGTGCGCCAGAGCTTTTTGATTATCTTGGGAGGCTTGGTCTTCGCATTGGCCCTGGCCTTTGGCCTAGGAGGAAGGGATCGCGCGGCCGAACTGATCGAAAGGTGGTGGCCACGCAGCCAAGTCGGTGAACGTCATCTGCCTGATCAGAACCGCCCGACCAAGGATCGAACCAGTCGTTAATTTCTAGAGTGAGTTGCCTCGGAGAGGCCATGTTGCCGACTGCTTGTACGCACGCATGTACGTGATGCGTGATGCGTGATGCGTGATCGTGAATAAGTCGACGTTATCACTGAAAAGGTGTTCGAGTCTGGCCCGCTGAGGATGGGTGTTACCCGTGGGGAAAGCCGCTTCAATCAAAGCTGGCCTGCGACCGTAGTCCAAAGCCTACGCGGCCTGGCGGCCTGCACTTGCAAGGATTTGGTGCAGTGCAGCAGACGATGCTGGCAGAACATCATGTCGGCCCAGATTTCTTCGCTTCCATCAAAGACGCCAGCTCTTAGCGGCGTGGCGGCGCACTTGCAGCAATGTGATTCACTGGGAGCACATGCAGCGGCGAAAGGCACATCATTTGCTGTGTGGGCGCCAAACGCATCCCAGGTAGAAGTGATGGGGTCTTTCAGCCAATGGCATCCCCTGGCGATGGAGCGCCTGCAGGATTGCTCTGGCCGTTGGGTCACCACCGTTGCAAGCGCCTGCCATGGTGACTTCTACAAGTATGGCATTCACGCTGCCAACGAACACTGTGTGGACAAGGCCGATCCATACGCTACTCGCGCAGAGTTGGCGCCGGGCACCCCCTCGCAGATCTGGAGTCTGGATTACACGTGGAGTGATAGCGAGTGGATGAACTCGCGAGCTCAGCGGCAAAGTCTGAACTCACCTGTTTCGGTGTACGAAGTGCATCTTGGATCGTGGCAACGGCACAAAGATGGACGGTTTCTGAACTACAGAGAAATTAGTCATCGGCTAGGGGCGCACTGCGAGGCGATGGGGTTCCCACATGTCGAGCTGATGCCTGTCTCAGAGCATCCTTTCTATGGCTCGTGGGGTTATCAAACCACTGGCTATTTCGCGCCCACCGCGCGCTATGGTGAGCCGCAGGATCTGATGGACTTGGTGGACACGCTGCACCAGCACGGTATTGGCGTGATGGTGGACTGGGTGGCATCGCACTTCCCATCCGACACGCATGGACTGGCGCACTTCGACGGCACTGCGCTGTATGAGCACGAAGATCCTCGCCAGGGCTTCCACCCAGAATGGAACAGCCTGATCTTTAACTATGGCCGGTTTGAGGTTCGCGATTTTCTGATTGGCAATGCGCTGTTCTGGCTGGAAAAGTATCACTTCGATGCCATCCGCGTGGACGCCGTGTCGTCCATGCTGTATCTGGACTTCTCGCGCAAGCCAGGTGAACGGATTCCCAATCAGGATGGCGGCAATCAGAACTGGGATGCCGTCCGATTTCTGCAAGACCTGAACGCGGCTGTGTACGCCGCCTTCCCCGACGTCCAGGTGATCGCCGAGGAGTCGACATCATGGGCCGGCGTGTCCACGCCGGTGCACGACGGCGGTCTGGGTTTTGGCATGAAATGGAACATGGGTTGGATGAACGACACGCTGCGCTACATGCAGCGCCCGCACATCCAACGCAGCTGGCAAGGGGACGATATAAGGTTGTCGTCTGTCTACGCGTTCGATGAGAACTTCGTGCCGGCACTGTCGCATGACGAAGTCGTCTACGGAAAGCACAGCCTGTTGATGCGACAGCCGGGTGATGACTGGCAACGATTCGCTGGCGTGCGCCCGCTGTACGGGATGATGTGGTTTCACCTCGGCAAGAAGCTGCTGTTCATGGGTGGGGAATTCGGTCAGGTGGAGGAGTGGCACCACGAGCGCACGCTGGACTGGCATCAGTGGAGCCAGACGCGTCATGCCGGCATCGCCAAATGGGTTGCGGATCTGAACCACCTCTATCGCGCCTTCACTGCACTGTACGCAAGCGACTTCGGCCGAGATGGCTTTCGATGGGCAAATCTGTCCAAGCCCGATGCCACCGTACTCGCCTTTTTTCGCCAGTCAGGCGAAGAGGTGGTACTAGCTGTCCACAACCTGACGCCCCGCCCTTTCCATGACCAGCAGGTACAGGTGCCCTGCGCAGGCCACTGGCACGAACTGCTCAACAGCGATGCCGCCTGCTATGGCGGAAGTGGCATGGGCAACGCCGGTGGCGTCGACGCCGTTCCCCTTTCGCATGACTCATGGACCGTCACGCTGACGGTACCGCCGCTTTCCACCCTTTTTTTGTCCAACCGGCCCGCCAGGGTTTGATCTGACTGGAGTTCCCCATGTCTCGCACACGCAATGTTCTCGCCATCGTGATGGCCGGAGGCGAAGGGTCCCGCCTCCACCCGCTCACTGCCGAGCGCTGCAAGCCGGCCGTGCCGTTCAACGGCAAGCACCGCATCGTCGACTTCGTGTTGTCGAACCTGGTGAACTCTGAAATCTATTCGATCTATCTGCTGGTGCAGTACAAGTCGCAATCGCTGATCGAGCACATTCGTCAGTCGTGGACCATGACGCGCTTCATTCCACAGCACTTTGTGACTGTCGTGCCGCCGCAGATGCGCAACGGCCCCGAATGGTTTCAGGGCACTGCAGATTCGGTGTACCAAAACATTCACTTGATCGAGTCGTTCCAGCCCGACATCGTGGCGGTGTTTGGTGCAGACCATATCTATCGCATGGACGTGCGCCAGATGGTGGACTTTCATGTGGCCAACAACGCGCATGTCAGCGTCGCCACGCTGCCTGTTCCGTTGTCGCAGACAAACCAATTCGGCATTGTGGACATCGACTCCAATCACCGTATACACGACTTTGTAGAAAAGCCAGCAACGACCGAGCCGATGCCTGGTAGCACTACGCACGCGCTGGCATCGATGGGCAACTATTTGTTCAATGCGGACGTGCTACTGGAAGAGTTGAAGAAGGCCCATGCCACGGGCCATAGCGACTTTGGCCGCGACATTCTCCCGACCATGCTCAAGTCGCATCGATTGATGGCGTATGACTTCACCACCAATGAGATTCCCGGTACCGAGCCGTATGAAGAGCATGCCTATTGGCGGGACGTCGGCACCATCGACGCGTATTTCGATGCTCACTTCGATACCCTGGGCGCCACCCCAAGGTTTCGCATGACCAACCGGCAGTGGCCTATATATGCAAGCCCTGACCAAGCCGAGTCTGCTCAGATCGAAGATGGCGTGATCCACCGCTCCGTTGTGGGGTCGGGAAGCATCGTGGATGGCGCCATGCTCGATCACGCGATGCTGCGGCGCTCGGTTCTGGTTGAGCGCAACGCCAGGCTTCAGCATTGCATCGTGATGGAACGCTCTCGCATCGGGCACGGCGCGCAGATTCGTCGGGCCATCATCGACCAGGACAACGACATTCCTCCGAACGAACGCATCGGTTTTGACTTGGAAGCGGACAGGGCGCGCTTCCCTGTAACGCCGAGCGGCATCGTTGTGGTCCCGCGTTGTTACTTCCCGATCAAACGCGCCATGGGTGGCGCCAATGGATTAGAGGACGGCAGGCTGCGCCTTCCTTCAGCCGGCGTACCGTGCCACACCGACGCGGAGCTGGTTGCATGACACGTGTGAGCCCCCCTTCGATTTCAGCCCCCAACAGAAGCGCGAAACGCTCGCGACGAACCCACCATGTCGTCACGCGTGGAGCGGCATGGCCACTGGGTGCGACAGCGGACCGGAACGGTGTGAATTTCGCTGTCTACTCCAGCATCGCCAATCGCGTAGAGGTGTGCCTTTACGCTGAGGATGATCGTGAGCTCCAGCGCATCGCGCTTCCGGCATTGACGGACGACGTATGGCATGGTTATGTGCAAGGCGTGAAGCCAGGGCAACGCTATGGATTGCGTGTGCATGGCCCCTACGTGCCTGAAGCCGGGCAACGATGCAATCCTGCCAAACTGCTGCTGGACCCCTATGCTCTTGCACTCGACCGAAAGGTGGTGGGAAGTGCAGATCAGTTCGGATACACCGTTGGGCAAGCAGAAGATGACCTGAGCATCAGCGATGTAGACAACGGCCAGAAGGCGCCGAAATCCCTCGTGATTCGGTCCAAATTCGATTGGGGTGACGATCAGCCGCCACGTGTTCCCGCGGAAGACACCGTGTTCTACGAGGTGCATGTCAAGGGCTTCACCCAGACCTTGGCCGATGTGCCGGAAGCGCAGCGTGGCACTTATGCGGGTCTCGCATCCGGCCCTGCGATCGCCCATCTCAAGAAGGTGGGCGTGACCAGCGTAGAACTTCTGCCAGTTCAAGCATTTATCGATGACCAGCGCTTGGTGGAAATGGAATTGGTCAACTACTGGGGCTACAACACCATCGGCTTCTTCGCGCCAGAGCCGCGCTATGCCTCACCCAGCGCCGACGGCGGTGTGGACGAGTTCAAACGCATGGTGAAAGCACTGCATGCCGAAGGCATCGAAGTGATTTTGGACGTGGTCTACAACCACACTGGAGAGGGTAATCATCTGGGGCCTACCCTCAGCTTGAAGGGCATCGACAACGCGTCTTACTACCGCCTGTCTGGCGAAGACCCCCGTTTTTGCGTGGATTACACCGGCACTGGCAACACGGTAGATACCAGCAGCCCCCCTGCCCTTCGCTTAGTTCTCGACAGCTTGCGCTATTGGGTGACAGAGATGCACGTGGACGGTTTCCGCTTCGACCTGGCTTCTGCCTTGGGACGGGATGCAGCTGGCGCATACACCTGGCGAGCCCCATTTTTCAACGCCATAGCGCAAGACCCCGTTCTGTCTCGCGTGAAGTTGATTGCAGAGCCTTGGGATCTAGGCCCGGATGGCTACCAACTTGGCGGCTTTCCTACCGGATGGATGGAGTGGAACGGCCGTTATCGCGACGCCGTTCGTGACTATTGGGCCAACGCCGATGGGAGCCTTCCTGGCCTGGCCGCCTGCCTTTGCGGTTCGGCTGACATGCTGGAGCCCCGTCGTCGTCGTCCGACTGCCAGCGTCAACTTGGTGACCGTGCACGATGGCTTTACGTTGGCCGACTTGGTCAGCTACAACGAAAAACACAACGACGCCAACGGCGAAGATGGCAATGATGGCGAGAACCACAACCGTGGGTGGAACTGTGGCGCCGAGGGTGTTACAGACGACGCCGACATCATTAGCCTGCGTGCACGGCAAACGCGCAACTTCCTCACCACGCTGTTCCTATCGCACGGCACGCCACTTCTTCTCGGTGGCGACGAACTGGCCCGCACTCAGAGAGGCAACAACAATGGGTATTGCCAGGACTCGCCGTTGTCTTGGTATGACTGGAACCGGGCAGCCGAGCCCTTCGCGCAGGATTTGCAGGCGTTCACTGCAGCCCTGACCGAGCTGCGACGGTCTCTGCCCGTCGTCAGACTCAGCGAATGGCCTCACCACGGTGCTGGAGAACAAGCCGTGGTGACGGTCGAGTGGAAAAGCGTGTGGGGTTTGACCATGAGCCCTGAGGAGTGGGACGATCCTGCCGTGCGCTGTGTAGCCGCCATCATGGAAAGCAGGATTGAAAGCGAAGACTCGCTGATGCTGCTGTTCAATTCGTCTGGCGAGGACGCAACCTTCACCGTTCCTGATGAGCCTGCCGGGCGCGCCTGGCAGCTCCGCCTAGACACCCGGGACGGCATCGTTTCAGATCGAGGAGACGACGGCGCAGCGATTGTTCATGCAGGTGGTCAGTGGACACTGCAGGCCCACTCCATGGCAGTGCTGACGGGACCTTGCGTTCAGTCGCCCGACAGCGAACCGGCCAAAGAGTTTCTATGATCAACCGTCACGAGATGCCTTTCGGGGAGCGGCCTACTGCCGGCAATGAGAGGCTGTTCTCTCTATGGGCGCCCGCTGCCAAAACGGTCGCTTTGATTCATGGCGAAACCGGCGGAGCGGAAAAATCGACGGCTACACCGGCGATGCTTGGTACAAAAGGTTGGTGGAATGCGCGTGTTCAGGCGTGCAGCCCTGGGGCATCCTATCAGTGGCAGATCGACGATGCATTGAAAGTGCCCGACCCTGCATCACGCTATAACCCCGATGGCCCGCATCAGCCCAGCTGCGTGACCGATTCGCAGGCCTACCAATGGCAAACGGATTGGCGTGGGCGCCCCTGGCACGAACTGGTGTTTTACGAATTGCATGTGGGGAGCTTCACACCCGAGGGCACTTACAGCGCTGCCGCAATGCATTTGCCTAGACTGGCCGCGCTAGGCTTTACAGCCATCGAATTGATGCCGCTAGCCACTTTTGCGGGCGAGTGGGGCTGGGGTTATGACGGAGTGCTGCCCTTTGCACCGCACCCTGCTTACGGGTCACCCGACGATCTCAAGCACTTGGTGGACGATGCACATGCACTCGGCATATGCGTGTTCATCGACGTGGTTTATAACCACTTCGGGCCGGATGGCAACTACCTTGGCGCCTACGCGCCGGCTTTTTTCTCGACAGAGCACCAGAGCCCGTGGGGTGCAGCCATCAATTTCGACCAGGCGGGCAGCGAAGAAGTGCGCTCGTTCTTTGGGCACAACGCTTTGTATTGGGTCGATGAATTCCGCATGGATGGTCTGAGGCTGGATGCGGTTCACGCCATCGTGGATGACAGCCGGCCCGACATCCTGCAAGAAATCAGCACGCGTGTGCGCGACTTCGCCAGCCATGCAGGAAGGGCCATTCATCTGGTGCTTGAAAACGACCGCAACCAAGCGGAACGCCTGACTGCAGACCGCGCGCCCGGTCTGTACGACGGGCAGTGGAATGACGACTTTCACCACGCGCTGCATGTCACTCTTACCGGCGAAACGCAGGGGTACTACGCCAAGTTTGGCCAAGATCCGGTGGCACTGCTGGCGCTTGTGCTCACGCACGGATTTGCTTTTCCGCACGGCCATTCTGAATCCTCACTTCAGACCTCTTCGCCGCCATCAGTGCCGCTGGGTTCGATGTTGAACTTCATGGGCAATCACGACCAAGTCGGCAACCGTGCATTTGGTGAAAGGCTTGCGCATCTGGTGCCAGAGCATGCCGCAGAGTTGGCATTGCTGTTGTCTCTGCTGACGCCTGCAACCCCCATGGTGTTCATGGGTGATGAGTTCGATGCCTCGACTCCTTTTCTGTACTTCGCGCAATGGGAGGGTGAATTGCGCGATGCAGTGCGTGAAGGCCGCCAGCGCGAATTCAGTCATGCAGTCCCCGACGGACAACAACTGCCCGACCCCTGCGACATTGCATCTCTTCACTCCAGCCAACTGCGTTGGGAAGAGGCAGCGGGGCCCAAAGGCGCAGCGCGTAGTGGCCTGGTTCAACAGGCACTGCAAGCGAGGCGTGAATGGCTGCAGCCGCTGGCGCTGCGGCTGAACGTTGATGGTCATGCGGCTGAACGCATTGGCGCGTGGGCACTACGTGTCCACTGGCACTACGCGGGCGGGAGCACGATTCGGCTGGAAGTCAATTTGAGTGAATCTGCCGTCCAAGCCAAAGACCTGCCTCTGCCGCCCGGCTTCACAGCTCGAGAAATATTCTCTATCCGACGCCTTGGCGATGCGTCGGTCTGGCCACCCTGGTCTGCACGTTGGATGATGCTTTCTTCCGTTAATGACGGCTGCAACAACGATGACTATTAACAATCCACCGCAATGAACTCACATTCCGCCAATCTGGCATGCCGTGCCCGTGAGGCCGGAATTTCCACCGAGTACACAGACTTCTGGGGAACACCCGTACAAGTTTCTGAAGGGGTAATTGCACAGGCACTCACATCGATGGGTGAGCATTCCCAGCCGAAAAAGGCAGTGCCGATCGTCATCGCACAAGGCTCAAGCACGACGGTCGACCTGGGTCACGTTGCCGACTGGGCCTTGCGCGATCTTGAGGGCGCAGAACAACGCGGTACGTCAGCACAGGGCCATGGGCAGGAAGCGTGCATTCCTGCCGACTTGCCCTCGGGGTATTACCAGCTTCACTTTGGCTCAAGCCAACGGTTGGTTATCGTCACTCCGGCAGCGTGCTGGACTCCCGAAGGGCTGACAGCCGGAGAACATTGGTGGGGAATCACGGCGCAGATGTATGCGCTTCGCTCCAATAATAGTTGGGGCATTGGGGACTTTTCTGACCTGACTGCGCTGGCAGGCCTGGCCGCTTCGAAGGGCGCTGCATTCATAGGCATCAGCCCGCTGCATGCGTTGCGACCTGATCGACCTAATGACGCAAGCCCCTATAGCCCCAGCAGCAGATTGGCTTTGAACCTGCTTCACATCGACGTGACGGCGGTTCCCGAATTCTCTCGCTGTCGGGCCCTGCAAGATCTCGTCAAGGACGGAGGATTTCAACAGCGATTGACAGCCGTTCAGTCCAGCGAAACAGTGCTTTATGACGAGGTAGCTGCCATCAAGGAGGCAGCCTTGTCGCTGCTGTGGACCGACTTCCTCCAGAACGAAATGACGTTGAGCACTAATCGTGGTCAGGCCTTCGCAAGCTTTGCCGCACAGCACCAGCCGACTTTGGGAATTCATGCTCTCTTCGAAGCGATTCAGCTGACGCTGCACGCCGCCGACCCAGCCGTATGGGGCTGGCCTGCGTGGCCAGCTGAGCTGCAAGATCCGTTCGGTAGTGCTGCTAAATCGTTCGGTCAGGAGCATGCAGAGCTCGTGTCCTACCGCCTGTGGCTGCAATGGCTTGCCCACGAACAAATGGCACAGGCGTCCCGGCGTGCGCGCTCGCTTATGCCGCTCGGTTTCTATTGCGACTTGGCCGTCGGGTCCAGCGATGGGGGGTCTGAGACCTGGGTCCATTCAGGCCTGTATGCCCGGGGCATGAATATTGGCGCTCCTCCCGATCCGCTGAGCTTGCAAGGCCAGGACTGGGGCTTGCCCCCGATCAATCCCGTGGCGTTGCTGGACTCCGATTTTTTGCCTTTGAGACAGTTACTGAAAACGGTGATGCGCGACGCTGGAGCACTGCGCATGGACCATGTCATGGGGCTGATGCGGCTGTACTGGCAAGGCTCCGGCGGAGGCACCTATGTGCACTACCCGCTTGAAGCGCAGTTGGCTGTTTTGCGTGTCGAGAGTCATCGCCACCGTTGCATGGTGATTGGCGAGGACCTCGGCAATGTGGCGCCGGTCATGCGGCAAGCCATGGCTCGCTGCGATGTTCTTTCCTATCGCCCGTTGATCTTCGAGCGACTTGAGGGAGGGATGTTCAAGCCACCAGAGCAATGGGAGCGGCAGGCACTTGCGGTCGTTACGACGCATGATCTGCCGACACTTGCCGGTTTCTGGGCCGCTGACGATATTGCCATTCATCAACGGCTGGGATGGCTGAACGAGGGAGATGACCATGTACGCGCTTTGATGGCCAGAGCGCAAGACAGAACTCAGTTGCTTGCGGCATTGGATGCATCCCAACTACTGCCACAGGGAATGACAATCGATGCGCAATCCGCGCCGCAGATGACACCCGCTCTCGCAGCGGCCGTGCATGGTTTTCTGGCATTGACGCCTAGCCGACTGGTGGGTGTACAGCTCGAAGACTTGACGGGCCAGGTGCATCAGCCCAATGTGCCCGGAACGACCGAGGACCGGCACCCCAATTGGCGCCGGCGTCTAGGCACAAATCTAGAACAACTTGCATCTGACCCGTTTTTTGTCGAAATTACTCGCGCATTGCAGGCTGAACGATCGCACCGCGCATTGGCAACACCGCACCAACTGGCGGCACTCGAAACAGCGGACATCCCGCTGGCGACCTATCGGGTTCAGATGCATGGCGGCTTCACGTTCAACGACACGACCGCTGTGCTGCCTTATCTGCACGCACTGGGTGTCAGCCACCTTTACACATCGCCCTACCTGCAGGCCGCCAAAGGTAGTACACACGGCTATGACGTGGTGGACCCTACGCGCATCAATAGCGAAATAGGTACCGATGCGGACCACGCGGCGATGTGTGGGGCTTTGCAAGAGCGCGGCATGGGCCACGTGCTCGATACGGTGCCCAATCACATGGGTATTGACGACACAGCCAACCGTTGGTGGCAAGACGTGCTGGAACATGGGCAGGCGTCACTGCACGCGACGACTTTCGACATAGAGTGGAATCCGCCGACCCCCCAGACGGGTCACCGCGTGCTGTTGCCCGTGCTTGGCGACCACTATGGCAAGGTGCTGGAAGCTGGCGAGCTGCAAATTCGATTTGAAAAAGACAGCGGCAAGCTTTATGTCGCTTACTGGGAACGTGCCATTCCGCTGGATCCCCGCTGCTATGCAGAGGTGCTCAGCGGTGTGCCCTTGCCTGTCGCGGGCCCGGAAGTACCAGCATCGACCCTCGCTGATCTGCAGTCGCTTATCGATGGCTTAGCAGCTTTACCCGCTCGCGACACGCCAGAGGCTCAACTCAAAGCCGCACGGCTGCGCGATGCCCCCCTTCTCTGCCAGCGGCTGGCTCGCATAGCGGCAGCACACGATTGGGTATGGCAATGGGTGAGCTTGTGCTTGTCTAGAATCAACGGAACGGCTGGTGATTCGGCTAGCTTTGGCATGCTGGACAGCGTGTTGCAGTCTCAAGCCTATCGGTTGGCAGATTGGCGTGTGGCCGGGGACGACATCAACTACCGTCGGTTTTTCGACGTGAATTCTCTTGCAGCGATTCGCATGGAAGACCCTTCGGTCTTCGAAGCAGTGCATGCTTTGCCTCTGCGCTGGGCGGCTGAGGGCAAGGTGACAGGCCTGCGCATCGACCATCCCGATGGCTTGGCGGATCCCGCCCAGTACTTCGACCAATTGCAGAATCGTTATCTGGCGCTGCAGCACGCTGGTGGAACCGACCACCCTCGCGCGCTTTATGTCTTGGTCGAGAAGATCATGGCAGACCACGAACCTCTGCCCGCGGATTGGCGTGTGCACGGCGGCACGGGATACCGCTTCAGTACTCTAGTGAACGGCCTTTTTGTCGATGCTGAAGCGCAAGCTGACTTCGATGCGCAATATGCAGAGTTCACCGGCGACACGCAGGCGTTTGATAAAGCAGGCTATGAATGCAAGCGACTCATCATCCAGACGGCGCTGGCGTGCGATCTGCAATGGCTGGTCGACACGCTGAGTCAGATCACCCGGGCAGACAGGGCGGTGTGCGACTTCACACGCAATCAGCTGAATCTGGCCTTGGTGGAAGTCGCTGCTTTCTTTCCGGTGTATCGCACCTACATCGTGCCTGGTGCGGCACAGGCCAGCGACACTGACCGACAGCACATCGCTTGGGCCATCAGTGCCGCCCGCCGTCGTATCGGCACTTCCGAGGGCGGGGTTCTAGCCTACCTTCAGACGGTATTGCTTGGAGAACCTGGAGCTGAGCCCGAACTGCGCGCACGCTTCGTCAAACGTTGGCAGCAATTTACAGCGCCAGTGATGGCGAAGGCCATCGAAGACACTCTTTTCTACCGTTACACGCGCCTGGTTTCGCTCAATGACGTGGGAGCCGAGCCACGTCGCTTTGGCTTGTCCATCGCTGCATTCCATCATGCAAATCAGCAACGGGCAAAGCACCTGCCCTACAGCATGCTGGCCACATCGACGCATGACAGCAAGCGTTCGGAAGACGTGCGTGCCCGCTTGAACGTGCTTTCGGAGGTGCCACAGGCGTGGCAAGCACTGGTGCATGAACTGGAGATGATCGGCAAGCGTTTCACGTCGATCATTGACGGTGTTGAGGTACCCAGCCGGCATGACCTGTGGAGCCTATACCAGGCGGTGATAGGCATTTGGCCCGCTGAAGGCGCCGCTGTGGAACAACGCAGGGAGTTGATCGAACGCATACAGCGCTACATGGTTAAGGCCATGCGGGAAGCCAAGCTCGCCACCAACTGGCTCTTCCCCAACGAGCCCTACGAAACTGCTGTGGCCCACTACATTGAGAAGAGTCTTTCTAGCGACCGGTTCGTAGCGGCCCTCGAAAGCTTCGTGCACCAAGTCGCGCCACAGGGGTTTCGGAACGGCTTATGCCAACTGGCGCTCAAGCTCACCGTGCCCGGCGTGCCGGATATCTATCAAGGTTGCGAGGCCTGGAATTTCTCGCTGGTGGATCCCGACAACCGGCGTCCAGTGGATTACGCACCACTCACCGCATCTTTAGAGTCCGTGCGGGAAATGTACGAAGAGCGATATCCTCAGGCGCATGAATGGCAGAGCCTGCTCGGCACGCAAGGCTCCATTCCTGCCGCAACCAAGCAACTCGTCACCTGGCGCCTTTTACAGTTGCGCAAGAGCTACACAGCGTTGTGTAAGGATTCGACCTACTTGCCTTTGCCCATCACATCAGCGGATGGCAATGACGCCCATGCGCTGGCATTTGCGCGAATCCGCGAAGGTGAAGCCTTTGTCGTCGTGAGCACACGCGTGATGGCGCAACACACCGGAAATTGGGGGGATGCAGCCGTGGATGTGGCGGGTACGCATCCGTCCCTGGCCCGCGCCCGGCGATGGTTGAATTGGATGACAGGCGAGATCATCGACAACACCGCGCCGTGGTTGTTGCAGACGGTTCTGGGCAATGTCGCCGATGGAACGCGTCTGCCATTCGCCGTTCTGATTCCGATACAAGGCGAAGCATGAAAATTTTGTTCGTGACCCCTGAATGCGGTCCTTTCGTGAAAACGGGTGGCTTGGGTGATGTCGCTGCTGCGCTGCCTCGCGCCCTTAGCGCTTTGGGCCACGATGTGATTACGCTCATGCCTGCCTACGGAGGCATGGAGATCGGTGGATCGGTCCAGCGTGTCATCGCAGTGCCGCGAGTGGGACGCTGGCCTGATGCACAGCTGCTGCAGGTAGAACAAGCATCGGGAGAACGCTTCCTCTTTCTGTCTTGCCCGTTCGCATTTAGGAACGTGCGCTTCCCCTATGGTGATTCCGGCGCAGGTGCGCCGCCCTATGCCGCTGTACCTTTCGGCTTGCTGGCACATGTGGCGGCGCTCCTAGCAACAGACCATAGCCCGCTGAACTGGCGAGCCGATATCGTGCACGCGAATGACTGGCCCTGCGGCCTGGCACCGCTCTATCTAAAAAGCGAGCGCCTTGCGGGCCGTGCTAAAACGGCGCGCAGTGTGATGACCATCCACAATCTGGCGTTCCAGGGTGTGTTCCCCATGGATGCTGCAGACCTCCTGGACATCCCAGAGCCCTATCGCGGCATGGAAGGCGTGGAGTTCTGGAGTCAGTTGTCTATGCTGAAGGCGGGCCTTCAGCAAGCCGATGTCATCACTACTGTCAGCCCGACATACGCCCGCGAAATCCAGGACGTGGCTCTGGGCTTTGGCTTGGACGGCGTTCTGCGTGAACGCTCAAAACATCTTCATGGGCTGCTCAACGGTATCGACACGAGCGTGTGGAATCCTCGTACGGATCCGCTGATCGCCGCACAGTACGGGCCTGACGACTTGGCATTGAAAGCCCTTAATCGTGAAGCACTTCGCAAACGAGCGGGGCTGGCCCCTAGCGAACAACTGCTGCTTGGTCTGGTCGGTCGACTGACTCAGCAAAAGGGGGTCGATCTGGTCATTGCTGGCGCGCCAGCGTTGCTGGCTCAGGGCGCGCACCTCGTAGTGCTCGGAAAAGGTGATGCGGTGCTTGAAGAGTCGCTTCTTCGCCTGGCGGCCGCTCACCCTCACCAGGTCCACCTCACGCTCGGCTTCGACGAAGCACTGGCCCATCAGATCGAGGCAGGCTCGGATTGCTTCCTGATGCCCTCCCGCTTCGAGCCCTGCGGGCTCAATCAGATGTACAGCCAGGCCTACGGCACGCCGCCCGTGGTAACAGCGACTGGAGGGTTGTCGGACACAGTACTGGACGTGACTGCAGCGCCCGGAAAGGGCACAGGCTTTGTAATGCGCCAGGCAAATCAACCTGCATTTGACGAAGCCATGCAACGCGTCATGCGACTGTGGCTTGACCCTATTGCATGGCAATCCCTGCAGCGACGTGGCATGCGGCAAGATTTCGGCTGGGAGAAAGCAGCGCGGCAGTACGCCGCCTTATATGAGTCGATCTTGCTTAGCGATGCTCCGGCGCCCTCGCTATTGGCAGAGCCACTGACCCCAGACTGTCCGACCGTGTGAGGCGGCCGGTCATGAGGAGCCCGCACCGATCGACTGCCCAAAAAAATTGATAAAAAAAATCGCCGCATTCTTTTGAATGCGGCGATCTCATTTTTGGGGTGGCTGATGGGGCTCGAACCCACGACAACAGGAATCACAATCCTGGACTCTACCAACTGAGCTACAGCCACCGTAGATTCGAATTATAGCCAGAAAATCGGGCCCCCATCAAACTCGTACCTTTAATCACTGCCTCATTCGGCCGTTGGACGGGGTGCCTTGATGTGCACTTCAAAACGTTGCTTGAGCAATTCGTAGTAGGCCAGCGCTTCGGCAGAGCCCCAGGCCTGTTGGTACTGTTGATGCTGCTGCTGTGCGGTCGCAGCATCCACTGCTGCACGATCAATCACGCGATTGACTTTGACCACGGCATAGCCCAAGGCACCCAGATCGACACCGGATAAAGAAGGCAGGGCGTCCACAGGCGCATGCAGGACTGCGTCCACCAGGGCGCGTGGTTGGCCTTGGGTCTGGTCGCGGGACAGCGTGAGCGGTGCGGTCAAGCCAGTTGCCGACGTGGGCGCCGCTTTCCAGGCTGCGAGCTTGGTTTCACCTTCCTTGCGAGCCAGTTCTGCCGACTTTTCAGTGACGAACTGCTCCCGCACCTGCGCACGCACGCTGTCGAATGGCAGGGTCTGGGCAGCGGAGTAAGCTGTGATGCGACCTGCAGCCATGGTGCTCGGTGCGATTTCCACGGCTTCCGTGTTGCGCTTGTTCTGCAGCGAATCGGGCTGAAAGAGCGCTTCCAGGAACCGGCTGTTCGCCAGCGCGCCCTTGGCGTCTGGCTTGGGCGTGCGAGTCACAGCCGTGACCGTTTGGACCTTGAGTTTGAGCTTGTCAGCAACGGGTTGCAGACTGTCCGACTGTTCGTATACGCCATTGGCGAACGTCTCTGCCACCTCGGCAAACTTGCGTTGCGCCTGCTGTTGCTTGAGTTCGGCTTCCAGGGAGGCGCGCATTTCCTCAAAGCTAGGCTGGCGCGGCGTTTTGACGTCAGTGAGCTGGATGATGTGATAGCCGAAGTCGCTCTCAACGACATCGCTGATCTCGCCCTTTTTCATGGCGAATGCTGCGTCTTCGAAAGGCTTGACCATCGCACCGCGGCCGAAAAAGCCGAGATCTCCACCTGTCGGGGCAGAGCCTGGATCCTGCGATTCTTTTTTCGCCACTTCAGCGAAGCTGGCAGGCGCCTTGCGCACTTGCGCGAGCAACTCGGCGGCGCGGGCCTTGGCTTTTTCCCGGTCGGCCGCAGGTGCGTCTTTTGTGGAGTTCAGCAGGATGTGACTGGCCCGTCGTTCTTCCTTGCCTGCCAGGCGAGTCAGATTTTCCTTGTAGTAAGTGCGCAGATCATCTTCGCTGAGCGTGATGCCCGATCGAACGGCATCAAGGTCGAGCACCACATATTCAGCACTTGCTTGCTCTGGTTGCTGAAAGCGCGTGGTGTGCGACTGATAGTAGGCCTGCAGATCGCTGTCAGTCGGGGTGATCTTGCTGGCGAAGTCAGCGGGGTTGAATCTGGCAATCTGCGCCTCGCGGCGCTGATAAAGCGCATCCAGCGCCAACTTCGATTCCGCCGTGCTGCTGAAGGACGACGACATCACGGCGCCCATCACCTGATTGACCGAGATATCGTTGCGCACGCGGGCTTCGAAGCCTTCAGGAGTGAGGCCCTGAGCACCCACCAGCGCGCGATAGGCTTCGCCGTCGAGTGTGCCGTCAGCACGCTTGAGGTTGGCGATGGCAGGAATGTTTTGCAGTTCACGGGCCAGACGCGCATCACTTGCACCCAGATGCAGCTTTTTTGCCGCCGTCTGCAACACGCGGTCGCGCACCAGGCGCTCCAGCGTGGCGTAGCGCGCAGAAGGCGAATCGAGCAATTTGCCGTCAATCTGCGGGGACTGTGCACGAATGCGGTCGGTCTCGGCGCGGTGCGCGTTGTCCCAGTCGGCCTGCGTGATGTCATGCCCGTCGACGCGTGCGACTACCGGGCTCTTTTCGGAGAAGTAGTTGTGGTCGATGCCCACAAGCACAAACGAAGGAATGATCAGCAAGAACAGCAGGATCATCACGATCTTGGAGTGCTTGCGGATGGATTCGAACATGGTCGATCTTTCAATGCGGCAAAAGAAAAGGCGAACTCGCGTTCGCCTTTGTGTGGTGGTGGTGGGTCCTGACGGTCTCGAACCGCCGACCTACTCCGTGTAAAGGAGCCGCTCTACCAACTGAGCTAAGGACCCCACCGAAACTACCCATCAGTTCAAGGCGTCTTTCAAAGCCTTGCCTGGACGGAACTTCGGAACTTTAGCAGCCTTGATCTTAATCGTATCACCGGTGCGGGGATTACGACCCGTGCGGGCGGCGCGCTTGCCCACCGCGAAGGTACCAAAACCGACGAGCGACACCGTACCGCCCTTCTTCAGAGTCTTCTTGACCGCCTCGATCGTGGACTCCAGCGCGCGAGCAGCGGCAGCCTTGGAGATGTCGGCGTTGTTTGCAATGTGCTCAATCAGTTCGGTTTTATTCACAAGAAGCCTCTCGAGAAAAGAGTGGGTGGAATGTCTTATGCAAATCTGGCCCCTCGTCCATCAGCCTGGCACGTGCCAAGGTCTGGTGATGGAGGAATGCGGAAGGGGCAGAGCAGCAGTCAAAGCTGCCAGATTAAAGCCATCGGGTTTGCGGGTGTCAATACGGGACAAGCCGCTTTGCGATGGCGCGGCTGGCGATTCTAGTCGCATTTAGACACCATTTTCGACAGCGGGTGCAAGGCGTCAGCGCGTGACGCGGGCGCGAATTTCCGGCAAGGCCTTTTGCAGGTAATACACCATGGACCACACCGTCAGCACGGCAGCGATCCAGATCAACCAGGTACCCCACACGCCCGTGTCGATGGCGCCGAAAAGCCGGCCGTCGTAGAGCAAAAATGGAATGGCGACCATCTGCACCGTGGTCTTGAGCTTGCCGAGCATATGTACCGCGACGCTCTTGCTGGCACCGATCTGGGCCATCCACTCGCGCAACGCAGAGATGGCGATCTCGCGGCCGATGATGATGAGTGCGACGAACACGTCCGCCCGCTGAAGCTGCACCAGCACCAGCAGTGACGCGCACACCAAAAACTTGTCTGCGACAGGATCGAGAAACGCGCCAAAAGACGAGGTCTGATTGAGTTTGCGAGCAAGGTAGCCATCGAGCCAGTCGGTCGCGGCGAACACCACGAACAGGACGGTGGCGATCAGGTTGCGCGTTGCCGGATCTAGCGGCGTGTAGAACACCCCCACGATCAAAGGTATCGCGACGATGCGCGTCCAGGTCATGATGGTGGGGATTGTCAGGAACATGGGGCGATTGTGTCACGCGCCGGGTGGCAGGGCTCACCTCAACGCGCGGTAGATTTCCTCGGCCAGTTCGCGCGAGATGCCATCGACCGTGGTCAGGTCGTCCACGCTGGCCGCCGCCACGCCGCGCACGCCGCCAAAGCGCTGCAGCAGTCGCGCCCGCTTCTTCGGCCCCACGCCGGCGATCTCTTCCAGTTGGCCGCCGCCTACGCGCACCTTGGCACGCGCCGCGCGCATGCCGGTGATGGCAAAACGGTGCGCTTCGTCGCGGATCTGCGCCACCAGCATCAGCGCCGCCGAGTCGCGCCCCAGATAGACCTTCTCGCGCCCATCGGCAAACACCAATTCTTCCAGGCCCACCTTGCGGCCCTCTCCCTTTTCCACGCCGACGATGCGGGTGAGATCCAGGCCCAGTTCGGTGAACACCTCGCGCGCCATGCTGACCTGGCCCTTGCCGCCATCCACCAACACCAGATCAGGCAGCCGGGCCTGGCCTGGCGCGGGCTCGGCGCCGCCGGCTTCGCGCTGTGCTTCGGCGACCTTGCTGTACCGGCGCGTGAGCACTTGGCGCATGGCAGCGTAGTCGTCGCCGCCCGTGATGCCTTCGATCTTGTAGCGGCGATATTCGCTGCTCTGCATCTTGTGGTGGTGAAACACGACACACGATGCCTGCGTGGACTCGCCCGCCGTGTGGGAGATGTCGAAACACTCGATGGTGAGCGTGGCCAGGTCTTCGACCTCCAAGTCCAGCGCCTCGGACAACGCCCGCGTGCGCGCCTGCTGTGAGCCCTCTTCCGCCAGAAGACGCGCCAGCTGGATGTCGGCGTTTTTCTGCGCCATTTCCAGCCACACGCGCCGCTGCTCGCGCGGCTGGTGCACCGCCGAGATGCGCATGCCCACCTGTTGCGACAGCGCGGCGAGAAGGCCGCGGTCGACCGCCTGGCTGGTGACCAGCACGGGCGGCGCAGGCACGCCGAGGTAATGCTGCGCGATGAAGGCTTCCAGCACCTGCGCTTCGATGGAACGAGTCGCCTCCGGCGCAGCCACGTTGCCCTCTGCTGCCGCATCCGTCGGCACGCCCTCGGCAGCGTCTTCGGCGGACTCTTCCGCTTGAAAGATCGCTGCGGCATCTTCCACATGCACCGGAAAGTAGGCGCGGTCGCCCAAGTGCCGCCCGCCACGCACCATCGCCAGGTTCACGCAGGCCCGCCCGCCCAGCACCTTCACGGCGAGGATGTCCACGTCCTTGTCCGACGTGGTCTCAATGGACTGCTGGTGCAGCACGCGCGACAGCGCCGTAATCTGGTTGCGCACGTCTGCCGCCTGCTCGAATTCGAGCTTGCCGGAGTGCTCCATCATCCGCGCCTCCATCGCCTGCAGCAGTTCCTGCGTTTCGCCGCGCAGCATGGCCTCGGCATGGTGCACGTCGCTGGCGTAGGCCTCGGGCGAGATCAAATCCACGCAGGGGCCCGTGCAACGCTTGATCTGATACAGCAGGCAGGGCCGCGTGCGGTTGGCAAACACCGTGTCTTCACAGGTTCGCAGGCGGAACACTTTCTGCAGCAGCAGGATGGTTTCCTTTACTGCCCAGGCACCAGGGTAAGGACCGAAATAGCGGTGGCGCTTGTCCACCGCCCCGCGGTAATACGCAATGCGCGGAAACTGCTGACCGGGCTGCTCGCCGGTGCCATCGCGTGCGGCCACGCCGGTGATCTTCAGATATGGATAACTCTTGTCGTCGCGGAACAGAATGTTGTAGCGCGGGTTCAGCGACTTGATAAGGTTGTTTTCCAGCAGCAAGGCCTCGGCCTCGGACCGCACCACGGTCGTGTCCAGCCGCACGATCTTGCCCACCATGTGGCCGATGCGCGTGCCGCCATGTGTCTTGGTGAAGTAGCTGGAAACGCGCTTCTTCAGGTTGCGCGCCTTGCCCACGTACAGCAGCGCGCCCTGGGTATCGAAATAGCGGTAGACGCCCGGCAACGGGGGCAAGCCGGCCACCTGGGCCAGCAATTCAGCGGAATGCACATCGGACATGCACCGTATTGTGGCTGTGCGCAAAAGCCCTCGCACAAGCTATGCTTTTGATAGCTGCTAGCGCTTATATATCAAGCGCTAGAGGCCAAAAACACTTAAAAACAGGGCGCTCAGTCGGCCTCAATGTGCGCAGACTTCACCACGTTGGCCCAGTTGGCCAGGTCGGCCTTCACGCGCGCGGCCAGTTGCTGCGGGCCCTGGTAGTCGGCCGTGGCGCCCTGCTCTTGCGCCTTCTGCGCGAAAGCCGGGCTTTGCACCACAGTGCGCACATCGGCCACCAGCTTGTCGATGACGGCCTTCGGTGTGGCGGCCGGAGCGAAAAGCGCAAACCACGAGGTGGCGTCCACCTTCGGGTAACCGGCCTCCGCCGTGGTCGGCACGTTGGGCAGGCTGGGCAGCCGCTCCTTGCCGGTCACCGCCAGCACACGCAGCTTGCCTGCCTGGATGTGCGACATGAACGGCGGCGCGGTGCCGAAGGTCAGGTCCACCTGCCCACCCAGCAAGTCCTGCAGCGCGGGGCCCGTGCCATTGTACGGCACGTGCACCATCTTCATGCCGCCTTGCTGCTCCAGCATGGCGCCGGTCACGTGCTGCAGCGACCCGTTGCCCGACGATGCGTAGTTCAGCTTGCCGGGGTTGGCCTTGGCGTAGGCGATCAGTTCGGCCAGCGTCTTCACCGGCAGGCCGTCGCGCACCACGATGATCTGCGGCGCCGAAATGACGTTCGCCACCGGCTGGAAGTCGCCCTGCTCCCACTGCTTTTGCCGTGTCAGCAGCGGCGAGATGACGTGGTAGCCGGAATATTGCATCAGCAGCGTGTAGCCGTCGGGCTCGGCGCGCTTGACGATGGCCGCCGCAATCGATCCGTTGCCGCCGCCCTTGTTGTCCACCACCACAGACTGCCCCAGCACCGGCCCGAGGGCCTGCGCCACCATGCGGGCCGACAGGTCGGTGGTGCCGCCGGCTGCGGTGGGCACCACCATCGTCACGGGCCTGGACGGGTAAGGCGCCTGCGCCCAAGCGGCCAGTGGCGTGCAGATTGCGCCGAGAGCCAACACGGACACTGCGCGGCGGGTGAAAAAAGATGGGGTCATGAAAAGTCTCCTCGTCTCGTTGTCGTTGAATGAAAAATTTTTGGCGGCGGCGGCCCTGCCGCGTGCCGTCAATCCAGCGTGGAGCCCGTGTCCTTCACCACGCGCGCCCACTTGGGCAGGTCGGACTGCACCAGCGCGCCCAGTTGCGCGGACGTGCCCTTGAACGGCTCGCAGCCCACGCTGGCCAGCTTGTCGATCACGTCTTTTTGATCCAGCGCGCGGGCCACTTCCGCCTGCAACCGCGCCACGATGGGTGCGGGCGTGCCAGCCGGCGCAAACAGCGCATACCAGGGCGCCTGGCCAAAGCCCTTGAGCGTCTCGCCGATGGTCGGCACATCAGGCAGCGCGGCCACGCGGCGTTCGTTCACCACACCCAGCACCTTCAGCTTGCCGGCCTTGATGAAAGCAATGGATGACGGCAGGCTCTGCACCGACAGCGGCACCTGCCCGCCCGCCACGTCAGTGGCTGCGGCTGCCGACCCCTTGTACGGCACGTGCTGCAGTTGAATGCCTGCCGCTTTCTGCAACAGTTCGCCAATCAAATGGTTGAGCGTGCCGTTGCCTGCGGACGCGATGGAATAGTGCCCCGGCCGCGCCTTGGCCAGCGTGATCAGTTCGGCCACGTTGTTCGCCGCAAACGACGGGTGCGCGACCAGCACATAGCCCGCCGTGGCCACGGGCGCCACCGGCTCGAAGTCCTTGACCGGATCGAACCCGGGGCTGCGGTAGAGCGCCGGCCCGATCACGTGCGCGCTGTCTGCCGTCAGCAGCAGCGTGTAGCCGTCGTGCCGCGCACGGGCGGTAGAGGCCGTCGCCAGCGTGCCGCCCGCGCCGGGTTTGTTGTCCACCACGACGCTTTGGCCCAGTTGCTCTGACAGCCGCTGCGCCAGCACGCGGGCGATGGCGTCGTTGGCGCCGCCGGCTGCCTGCGGCACGACCATGGTGATGGGTTTGGTGGGGTAGTTGTCTTGCGCTGCCGCACCCAGGCTGGTGGTGCACAGCAAGGCACCCGTCGTCACCAGGGCCTGGCGGCGTGTGGGATGGAATGATGTCTGGGTCATCGTTTGTGTCTCCTGGTGATGTTGTGTTGTGGTGGATGGGTGCGGCTTGAACGCAGCGAGCGGCGTCAGCGCGCCAGCGCCCTCTGCCGCACCGCGTCGAAGTCCGCCGGCACCGGGTGCAGCGCAAGCCGCTCGCCCGCCTTGACGATCTGGCTCGGAATGTCGTGGCCGATCAACGCCGGTAGCCGGGCGGCGGCGGCGGTCAGCGCGCGCAAGTCCACGCCCGTGTCGTAGCCCATCAGCTCCAGCGCATGCACCACCTCTTCGCTGCACACGTTGCCCGACGCACCGGGCGCATAAGGGCAGCCGCCCAGCCCGCCCAGCGAGGCATCGAAGCGATCCGCGCCCGCATCGATGGCCGCCAGCACATTGGCCAGCCCCATGCCGCGCGTGTTGTGAAAGTGCAGCGTGAACACCATGCCCGGCCAGCGCGCACGGGCGGCACCGGTCAGCGCAGCCACCTGCGCCGGGTGGGCCATGCCGGTGGTGTCGCACAGCGTGATGCCCTGCACGCCCAGGTCGGCAAAACGCTGCACCCAACCGAACACATCAGCCTGCTCCACATCGCCTTCAAAAGGACAGCCGAACACGCACGACAGCGACACATTCACCGCCACGCCGGCCGCCTGGGCGTTGGCGATGACCAGCGCCAGCGCGGCAAAAGACTGCTCGCGCGTCATGCGCAGGTTGGCCAGGTTGTGCGTGGCGCTGGCGGACATCACCAGGTTCAGCTCGTCCGCGCGCGACTCGATGGCGCGTTCGGCGCCACGAAGGTTGGGCACCAGTGCGGTGTAGACCACGCCGGGCATGCGCTCGATTTCACGCATCACGATCTCCGCGTCGCGCAGCGCCGGAATGGCCGTGGGCGACGTGAACGAGGTGACTTCGATCTTCGCCAGCCCCGTGGCCGACAGCGCGTTCACCAGCGCGATCTTGTCCTCAGTCGGCACAAAGGCCGCTTCCATCTGCAGGCCGTCGCGCGTGCCCACTTCCTGCATGTGAATACGGCGCCCGCCGCCCTGCCACACCGTCGGTGCTTCTTGCGCGCTCATTGAATCACTCCCTTACTGCGCAGCAGCGCGATCTGTTCGGTGCTCAGGCCCGCCTCGGCCAGCACCGTGTCGGTGTCGTCGCCCAAGTGCGGCGCGCTGGAGCGGATGGTGCCCGGCGTGGCAGACAACTTGGGCACGATGCCCGGCACCTCGACCGTGTCGCCGTCGCGCGTGGCCTGGGCCAGCAGCATGTCGCGGGCGCGGTAGTGCGGGTCTTGTGCGATGTCCTGCGCCGTGTAGACCTTGCCGGCAGGCACGCGCGCGACGCCCAGCGTATCCATCACCACCTGCACGGTGCGGCCCGTGGTCCACGCCTGGATGGCAGCGTCGATCTCCCCCACGCGCGCCACGCGGCCGGCGTTGTCGGCCAGATCGGGCGCCTGGGCCAGGTCGGGGCGGCCGATGGCCTCCATCAGTCGCTTGAAAATGCTGTCGCCATTGCCCGCCACCAGCACCCAGCCATCGGTGCAAGGATAGGCGTTGGAGGGCGCGATGCCCGGCAAGGCACTGCCCGCTGCATCGCGCACGGCACCGAAAGCGCTGTATTCGGGGATCAGGCTTTCCATCACGTTGAACACCGCCTCGTGCAGCGCCACGTCGATCACCTGGCCCTGCCCACCGTTGACCTTGCGGTGGTAGAGCGCCGTCAGCACGCCGATGGCGCCGTGCAGCGCCGCCAGCGTGTCGCCGATCGACACGCCCACGCGCACGGGCACGCGGCCCGGCTCGCCCGTCAGGTGGCGCAGCCCGCCCATGGCCTCGCCGATCACCCCAAAGCCCGGCAGGTCGCGGTAAGGCCCCGTCTGGCCGTAGCCCGAGATGCGCAAGATGACCAGGCCCGGGTTCAGCGCATGCAGCTCATCGGGCGACATGCCCCAGCCCTCCAGCGTGCCGGGGCGAAAGTTCTCGATCAGCACGTCGGCCTCGGCGATCAACTGGCGGGCGATGGCTTGGCCTTCGGCCTGGCGCAAATCCAGCGCCACCGAGCGCTTGTTGCGCGACTGCACCTGCCACCACACCGAGGTGCCGTTTTTCAGCATGCGCCAGTTGCGCAGCGGGTCGCCCGTGCCGGTGGCTTCGATCTTGATCACCTCGGCGCCGAACTCGCCCAGCGTCTTGCCGCAGAACGGGCCGGCGATCAGCTGGCCCATCTCTATCACGCGCACGCCGCCCAGCGCGGCAGGGGTTGCTGGGTCGGCACTCGTTGTCGTCGTCATGTCTCTCATCGCCCTCGGAAGTTGAGGCGGATGATGCCGCGCCGGGCCGCGCGCCCAAAACGCTGATGCGCGACGCTGCCATCGCAAACCGTCATGGCGGCGCTACCATGCCGGCCCATGAAGCTCGACCCCGTTTCCCTGCGTCTTTTCGTTGCCGTGATGGAAGAAAACGCCATCGCCCGCGCAGCTGCGCGCGAGCACATCGCGCCGTCGGCCGCCAGCCGGCGCCTGACGGAGCTGGAATCGGCCCTGCACGTGGAGCTGTTCACCCGCAGCAATCGCGGCACCGAGCCCACCGCCGCCGCCTTCGCGCTGCTGGACATGGCGCGCGGCGTGCTGAACGACCTGGACGGCATCGCCGCGCAGATGCGCGACTTTCACGCCGGCGTGCGCGGCCAGGTGCGCGTGGTGGCCAACATCTCGGCCATCACGCAGTTTCTGCCGGCCGAGCTGCAGCGCTTCATGGCCACGCACCCGCAGGTGCAGGTGCAACTGCAGGAACAGATCAGTACCGCCGTCGCGCGGTCGGTGGCGGAGAACGCGGCGGACGTGGGCATCCTCAACCATGGCAGCTACGGCGAACGCGTGGCGCTGCTGCCCTATCGCACCGATGAGCTGGTGCTGGTCGTGCCTGTCGGCCATGCGCTGGCGCGGCGGCGCAGCGTGCGTCTTGCCGATGCGCTGGGTTGCGACTTCGTCGGCATGCACCCGGGCAGCGCCATCAACCATGTGCTGACGCGCGCTGCCGCCGAACTGGAACGGCCGCTGCGCCTGCGCATTCAGGTCACCGGCTACGACGCGCTGTGCCTGATGGTGTCTGCCGGGCTGGGCGTGGGCGTGATGCCGCGCGGCAGCGCGCAGCTGTATCGCGGCGCGCTGGCCATCCGGGCGATCACGCTGGCCGAGCCCTGGGCGCAGCGCCGGCTTTCGCTGTGCGTGCGGGCTGGCGAGTCACTGTCCAGCGTGGCGCAGTTGCTGGTCGACCATCTGCGCGGCGCTGCCACTGCCGAAGAGGACACCATCGCGTGATCAACACCATCACCCCGACCCGCACCTGGGACGTCTTCTGCCAGGTCATCGACAACTTCGGCGACATCGGCGTGTGCTGGCGCCTGTGCGCGCAACTGGCCGCGCGCGGCGAACGCGTGCGCCTGTGGACCGACGACGCCAGCGCCCTCGCCTGGATGGCGCCGGGCGGCCAGCCGGGCGTGGAGGTGCTGCCCTGGCCCAGCCACGCCCCGGCCGACGGCCCGGGCGATGTGGTGATCGAAGCCTTCGGCTGCGAGATTGCTCCTGATTTCGTAGCTGCCATCGCTCACTCAGCAAGCGCCAGAGGCCAAAAACACTCCAAACCGCTGTGGATCAACCTCGAATACCTGTCCGCAGAAAGCTACGTGGAACGCAGCCATCGGCTGCCCTCGCTGCAATCGAGCGGGCCGGGCGCGGGCTGCACGCGCTGGTTTTTCTACCCCGGCTTCACACCGCGCACCGGCGGGCTGCTGCGCGAGGCCGGTCTGGCTGAGCGGCAGTCCGCGTTCGACCGGCCCGCCTGGCGCGCAGGCCGCGCCATCGGCGCACAGGACTGCGCCGTGTCGCTCTTTTGCTATGAGCCCGCAGGATTGCCTGCTTTGCTGGAACAGCTGGCCTCGCGCAGCGACGTGCGGCTGCTGGCCACGCCAGGCCGGGCCACGGCGGCGGTGCAGGCACTACAGCCGCAGTACCCGTCGCTGCAGGTGCAGTACTTGGCGCCCTGCCCGCAGCCAGCCTTCGACGAAATGCTGTGGGCCTGCGATCTGAACTGCGTGCGGGGCGAGGATTCGCTGGTGCGCGCCCTCTGGGCGGGCCAGCCCTTCGTGTGGCACATCTACCCGCAAGACGACGGCGCGCACCACGCCAAGCTGCAGGCGTTTCTCGATTGGCTGGATGCACCGCCATCGCTGCGTCGCTTTCACGATGTCTGGAACGGGCTGAAAAGTCAGGCCGAATTGCCCCGGATCAGCGCCCCGATGCTGGCCGAATGGCAGGCCTGCACGCTCTCGGCCCGCGCTCGGCTGCTGGCACAGGACGATCTATTGGCGCAGCTGCTGGGTTTCTTAGCCGAAAAAAGCTAAAATCCATGGCTTTGCGCCAAATGAAGGCGGCACTTCCTGGTGACCCAAGAATGCCCCGCCGGTGCACCCCGCCGCGGAACATGCGCTGGCGCCGGGCCTGCCACACCTTGGGCGATCTGAGGGAACGGCAGGCATCCCGCGCGCTCCAGCACGTAGAGCGGCTTCAACCCCAGCAATCTGCTATGAAAATCGCTCAAGAAATCCGCGCCGGCAACGTCATCATGCACGGCAAGGACCCCATGGTCGTCCTGAAGACCGAGTACGCACGCGGCGGCCGCGGCGCTGCCACGGTGCGCATGAAGCTCAAGAGCCTGATCGGCAACTTCGGCACCGAAAACGTCTTCAAGGCCGACGACAAGATCGACAACGTGATCCTCGACAAGAAGGAATGCACGTACTCGTACTTCGCCGACCCGATGTACGTCTGCATGGACACCGAATTCAACCAGTACGAAGTCGAAGCCGAAAACATGGGCGACGCGCTGAACTACCTGGAAGACGGCATGACCGTGGAAGTGGTGTTCTACGACGGCAAGGCCATCTCGGTCGAACTGCCCACCAGCGTGGAACGCGAGATCACCTGGACGGAACCAGCCGTCAAGGGCGACACGTCCGGCAAGGTGCTCAAGCCCGCCAAGATCGCCACCGGCTTCGAAGTGCCAGTGCCCCTCTTCGTGAGCCAGGGCGACAAGATCGAAATCGACACCCGCACGGGCGAATACCGCAAGCGCGTCTGAGCGCCACCCGTCTCTCGGCAACGAAAAAGGCTTCCCTCGGGAAGCCTTTTTTATGGTCTTTTTTGCCTCTAGCGCTTATTGCACAAGCGCTAGCAGCTATTAAAATAGTAGCAAATTAACCCACAAGTAGATCAGATCGGCACACCGACCAGATCGTGCCCCTGCGTGCCCACGATGCGCGCGCGGGTGAATTCACCCACCTTCAGCTGCTTGCTGATCTTCTCGGGCGGCAGCAGGTGCACCACGCCGTCGATCTCGGGCGCGTCGGCGTAGCTTCGGCCCCGGCCGCCCTTCTTGCCCAGTGCGGGCGCATGGTCCACCAGCACCTGCATGGTGGCACCCACGCGGCGCTGCAACTTGGCGGCCGACACCTCTTCCACCACCGCCATGAAGCGCCCGCGCCGTTCTTCGCGCAGCTCGATGGGCAGCATGCCAGGCAGCTCGTTGGCCGCAGCGCCGGCCACGTCGCTGTAGGCAAAGCAGCCGGCGCGGTCGATCTGCGCCTCGCGCACGAAGTCGAGCAGGTGCTGGAATTCTTCTTCCGTCTCGCCCGGAAAGCCGGCGATGAAGGTGCTGCGGATCACCAGCTCGGGGCAGGCCTCGCGCCAGCGCTGGATGCGCTCCAGGTTGCGCTCTCCGCTGGCCGGGCGCTTCATGCGCTTCAAGACGTCGGGATGGCTGTGCTGCAGCGGCACGTCCAGGTAAGGCAGCACCTTGCCGGTCGCCATCAACGGAATGACTTCGTCCACGCTGGGGTACGGGTAGACGTAGTGCAACCGCACCCAGGCGCCGTAGGGCTCGGCGATTTCGCCCAGAGCGGCCACCAGCTCCAGCATGCGCGTCTTGACGGGCTTGCCGTCCCAGAAGCCCATGCGGTACTTCACATCAACGCCGTAGGCGGATGTGTCCTGGCTGATCACCAGCAGCTCTTTCACGCCGCCGGCGAACAGCGCGTGCGCTTCCTTGAGCACGTCGCCCACGGGGCGCGAGACCAGGTCGCCGCGCATCGACGGGATGATGCAGAACGTGCAGCGGTGGTTGCAGCCTTCGCTGATCTTCAGATACGCGTAGTGCCTGGGCGTGAGCTTGATACCCGCCACGCCAAAGCCACCGGGCACCAGGTCGAGGAACGGGTCGTGCGGCTTGGGCAGGTTCAGGTGGATGGCGTCCATCACCTCTTGCGTGGCATGCGGGCCGGTCACGGCCAGCACGCTTGGGTGCATCTCGCGCACCATATTGCCGCCGCCCTCGCCGGCTCGCGCGCCCAGGCAGCCGGTCACGATGACCTTGCCGTTTTCAGCCAATGCCTCGCCGATGGTGTCCAGGCTCTCGCGCACGGCATCGTCGATGAAGCCGCAGGTGTTGACGATGACCAGATCGGCGCCCTGGAAGGTCTTGGATGTTTCATAACCTTCGGCGCTGAGCTGCGTGAGGATGAGCTCGGAGTCGGTCAGCGCCTTCGGGCAGCCGAGCGAGACCATGCCAATGGTGGGCGCGCGCTTGGTCGGGGCCACCACCGGGGCGTCTACTGCTGTCGAATTCATCGTGTTGTACCTGTCGAAAAAGGTGCCTGTCGCGTGGGGCGCGCAGAGCGTTCTGGTGTGTGGGCGGGGCCGTCACCGCAGGGCTGTGGCGGGGTGCTCCGGAGCCCCCTTGCTGATGCGGCGGGAAAGATTGCGAGCACAGTCCTCGTGCGTATGGCATGTAGTGCCCAGGCTGCGCACCTGCACGGCGCGTGCCATCCGGCGGACATGCGGTCACGCAGTGGCCCTGTGCGCTGCGGGTGTCGGCCTTGCGTTCGCCGAACCGTGCCTTCCAGACGCTATCGGCCCAAAACGTACTGGCGAAGCGGTCGCGGATTATATCTGGCAGCGCTGAAAACCCGCGGCGCGGCCGCAGCGCCCGGCCTAAGGACGTGAGAGTGCGTGGGTCAGGACGGTGATGCGCTACGCGCTGACATCACGGCCGCAATGTTGTCTTCGATCCAATCGATCAGCCCCTGCACTTGGCCGGCGACTTCCTGGCCGATCGGCGTCAACGAGTATTCCACGTGGGGCGGGACAACGGGTAGCGACACCCGGCGCACAAACCCGTCCCGCTCCAGCGCCTGCAGCGTTTGCGCCAGCATCTTCTCGCTCACCCCACCGATCCTTTTCCGGATCTGGCCGTAGCGCAGGGTGCCGTCGCGTAGCGAAATCAGCACCAGTACGCCCCAGCGGCTGGTGATGTTGGTCAGCACGCTGCGAGAAGGGCAGGCGGCAGCGAACACATCCCCCCGCGTGAACTTGGCAGACCTGCTCTCCTCATCAGTCGTCACGGGCGTCATCACAGCATCCATCACTTACCTTTTTGTGCGTACTTGCGAATAGTTAGTTTACGTGAAACCATTCGCCGCCTGTCACTGCACCGGCCTGCACCGTGGTTTTGTCAGCTGGGCCGCAACCCGTCACGCGGTGCCGGTGCTGATGCCAGTGATCGCGAGCCTGTTGTCTCTTTCCATTTCATTTTGCTCTTGACGCCATGAAACGCTTTCCTTTTATCGCCGCTCTATTGGCACTGTCTACCTGGCTGGGCTTGGCGCAAGCACAAGAACCGGTGGCCCCGTCCGCCAACGCAGAGGCACTCTTCACCAGCCCGGATCCGCGCCTGCACGCCAACAAACAAGTGGCCTACCAGATCATCCGGGAACTGCTGGAGGGCGGTCACTGGGACCGGGCAGACCGCTATCTAAGCGAGCGCTACATCCAGCACAACCCCAACGCGCAGTCGGGGCGAGACGCGGTGGTGCAGTACTTCACAGGGGTGCTCAAGGTCAAGCCACGCGCGATTCCTCAACGCATCAGCACACCCATCGTGGCGGTGATGGCCGAAGGCGATCTGGTCACGGTGCTGTACCCCAGAACCGTCCAGGGCCCGAATGGCCGTTACACGACCACCTGGTTCGACACCTGGCGGATCCGCGATGGCAAGGCCGACGAACACTGGGACCCTGCCTTGCAAGGCGAGGCGCCGGACCTGTCCCGCTGATGCCACGGCCCTCCTCTACCCGCATTGCCCGCGTTCCCATCGGATCTCCGCACCATGACTCTTAAATACGCCATCCTTTTCGCCCACCTCATTGCCATGGCTGTGGCCGTGGGAAAGATCTTGGAGTTCGACACCAAATTTCTCTTCCAGGCGCGAGCCCCGATGACCAGCGAGGGCATCGTGTCGCTGAAGTGGACGCAGGCCGTGGTCAGCGCCTCCCTGGCCGTCCTGTGGGCCACCGGTGCCATGCTCGTTGTGCTCGGCTCCATGGAATCTCCGGACTATCTGAACAACCAGAAACTGTGGGTCAAGGTGGGCATCGTCGCGTGCCTCACCTTCAACGGCTGGGTCATGCACCGTTGGGCTTTCCCGATGCTGCAGGGAGACACGGCTTTCCTTGATCTGCCGAAGGCGCACATGCTGGGCCTGACAGCTCTGGCCACGGCGTCGTCGGTTTCGTGGCTGTACGCCAGCTTTCTGGGCATTGCACGATCATGGAACCACAGCGTTCCCTACCTTGTTCCTGCAGCCGTGTACGCCGTGCTGCTGCTGGGCGGCTGGGCTGCCGCCAGCGCGCTGCTGCTGTGGCTGCGCAACACCAGCAAACAGCCTTCAGGGCCACGGCAGAACTGCCGGTGCCTGCAGGGGTGAGCCGCGAGCGGGCAGCCGGACGACCGCCCGCAGGCCGCTCATCGACCCGGCGCCCTGCCGGGCTAGCGCTTGATACCGAAAGCGCCCAGCATCTGTTCGGTCTGCTTTTGCATCTGCTCTTGCACCTGCGCAAAGGCGGCCTGCGACTGCTCGACATACGAGCCCATCATGCCCTTGAGCATGGGCGACTGCAGGTGCATGTACTTGCTCCACATCTCGGGCGTCATGGCTTGCGATTGCTCAGTCATGCGCGCCTGGATCTCGGTGAAGGCCTGCACATTCTTCTCCAGATAAGCGCCCATGAACCCCTGCATGGCATGCCCATAGAAGCGGATGATGTTGGCAAGCACCGCTTCCGTGAACATGGGCGCGCCGCCGGCTTCTTCTTCCAGAATGATCTGCAGCAGGATGCTGCGGGTCAGGTCGTCGCCGCTCTTGGCGTCGCGTACCGTAACGAGCTCTCCTTCCATCACCAATTGCTTGACCTCCGTCAGCGTGATGTAGGTTGAGGTCGATGTGTCATAGAGCCGCCGGTTAGGGTACTTCTTGATCACTCGCTGTGCGGGGGATGCCGGGTCGGCGGTGGGATGATCTTCAGGCACAGCTGGCTCCTCGGGGCGGTTTGCCCATCGTGTTTCTCTCCAAACTATTCTAGGGAGTAGTGCCTAGGGCACCGCGCAGGAATACCCTGAGCGGCTTCGCAGCGCCAGCGTCTCAACCGCTTGCGCGCCCTGCGGGGTACCCGTCGGCATTGGATGACCTGCAGGTAAGAGGCGTCCCACAAACCAATAGCGCGCTCGCGTCGAGACTTGCACAAAGGCGATCAAGGTCTGTTTCATTTTCGACTTTCCACGGATTGCCATCCACGGCCTCTGACAATACCGTTGGGCTGCCGTTTATCACCAGGCGCGCTGACGGCAGATCAGGCCATCGGCACTAAGAATGCACACACCATGGGAAACTATCCACTGAGAACCCGCCAGCAAAAAGGCCTGCTTCAGCAGTTCACGCCGCTCGATCTTTCTCCGACCTGGGACGACGGCGAGGTCATAAAGGTGCGTGGGGTGAGGGTGATTGCCCTCTCCGGCCATGCCACCTATTCCGACCGTGACTACGTGCTGGAACAGGCGGTGGGCTGTATCGAAGTCATCGGCAACCGGGTTGCCACGCGCGGCACCGTGCTGTTGATTGGCTTCACGCTGGCGACGACGCTGCCTCCGGCCACTTTCTCGATGGCTGAAGACGAAGCGGTGGGCACTATGACGCTGCCGGCCAGTTGCCTGAGCGCCTACATCATGATGGCCAACAGCCCCGCCGCTTATTTCCGCATGGGCGGAGACGGCTCGCACAACGCGCTTGCCACCGATGCATCGTCGCTGAGGGTGCAGACCGCCATCGCGTGAAAGCCCCCCCATGAAAAAGGCCCAGTCTTCACTGGGCCTTTTTCATGGGGGCGCTGCGCACGCACAGGGGCCAGGGCCCCTGCTGCTGCGCGATCAGTCTGGTTTGACGTTGGCCGCCTTGATCACCTGAGCCCACTTTTCCACTTCGGCCTTCTGGAAGGCCGCGACCTGCGCCGTGGTCATGTCGGCGGGCTCCATGCCAAAGCCTTTCAGGCGTGTCTGCATGTCCGGCTGCTGCAGGATCTTGCGGATCTCCTCGTGCAGTCGGGTGACGATAGGTGCTGGTGTACCGGTCGGCACGAAGATCGCCTGCCAGGACACGACTTCAAAATCTTTCAGGCCGTTGACGCCCGACTCCGCCACAGTCGGCACATCGGGCATGGACGCGAGCCGCTTGGCCGAGGTGACCGCGATGGCGCGCAGCTTGCCGCTCTGAATGTGCGGGCCGGCCACGACCGTGGTGTCGAACATCATGTCGACCTGACCGCCGATAACGTCCTGAATGGCCGGGCCACTGCCTTTGTAGGGCACGTGCGTGAACTTGATTCCCGACTTGAAGCCCAGCAGTTCGAGCGCCAGATGCTGCGAGCTGCCGGTACCGGCCGATGCAGACGACAGGCCGCCCTGCTTGGACTTGGCGGCATTCAGCACGTCCTGCAGTGTTTTGTACGGGCTGTTTGCAGCCACCACGAGCACGACCGGATTGGTGCCGATCAGCGTGACGGGCGCGAAGGACTTGATCGGGTCATAGCCCAGCTTCGGGTACAGGCTCACGTTGATAGCGTGCGAGCTGACCGTACCGCCCAGCAGCGTGAAGCCGTCCGGTGCCGCGCGCGAGGCGATTTCCGAGCCCACGCTGCCGCCCGCACCACCCTTGTTGTCGACCACCACAGTGGTGCCTAGCGCGGTGCCCAGTTGCTGGCCGATGATCCGGCCCAACGTGTCTGTAGTGCCGCCAGCGGCAAAAGGCACCAGGTAGGTGATGGCCTTGCCCGTGGGCCAAGTGGTCTGGGCCGAAGCCGTCAAGCCCCACAGAGCGCCGGTGGCGACGAGGACTGCGGAGCCGATGATGGATCTGCGTTGCATGGTGTGTATCTCCTGCTGATGAAAAAAAATGAAAGCGATTCGATTCAAACTGCGCCCCGAGCTTCCACGTACAGCGCGTAGATCGAATGGCTGCTGGTCATGAAGAGGCGATTGTTCTTGGGGCCGCCGAAGCACAGGTTGGCGCAGCGCTCGGGCAGGCGGATGTGGCCAATGGCCTTGCCTGCTGGGTTGAAGACCATCACGCCGTCCAGGTCCGCTGCGCTGGCACTGGCCGATCCGTTGCTGCCCCAGCCGCACCAGAGGTTGCCGAACTCGTCGCACTTGATGCCGTCCAGCGCGCCCGGTCCGTTGGCGTCGATATGCACGCGCTTGTTGGACAGGCGGCCGCCAGCGGCCACATCGAACGCCCACACCACGCGATGCGGCTGATGGCGCGATTCGACGATGTAGAGCACTTTCTCGTCGGGCGAAAAGCACAGGCCGTTCGGGCCGGCCAGGTCGTCCAACACCAGCGCGACTTTGCCCGTGGCGGCATCGATGCGGTAGACCGAATGCGGCAGCTCGGGCTGGGCTTTTTCGCCCTCCCAATGGCCACCGATGCCGAACGGCGGATCGGTGAACCAGATGGATCCGTCCTTGGCGCAGACGATGTCGTTGGGGGAGTTGAAGCGCTTGCCGTTGTAGCCCTCGGCGAGTACGGTGATGCGGCCGTCGTATTCCGTGCGGGTGACGCGGCGCGTCAAATGTTCACACGCCAGCAGCCGGCCCTGCCGGTCGCGCGCCAGGCCGTTGGAGAAGTTCGATGGGCTGCGGAACACGCCCGTGGTGCCCGTGGCTTCGTCCCAACGAATGATGCGGTTGTTGGGAATGTCGGAAAAGAGCAGGTAGCGCCCGTCGCCAAACCACACCGGGCCTTCCGCCCAGCGAAAGCCTGTGGCGATCTGCTCCACGCTGCTGCTGTAGATGCGGTACTTGCCGAATTCCGGGTCCAGGATCTGCACAGACGGGTCGGGGTAGCGCTGCTGCGGCTTGAAGTCGAATGACTGCGCGCTGGCGCTGGCGACCGTGCCGGCTGCCGTGGCAGCCAGCGCACCGGCGACGAAGCGGCGGCGCGTGGGCTGGTCATTGAGCGACGGTTTCTCCAGAGACATTCCCAGATCCTTTGCGTTGCAGTTGTTGGTCAAATTGGCCTCTAGCGCTTTATACATAAGCGCTAGTAGCTATATATTTAATAGCATTGCCACACAAAACCTTGAGGTGACGGGCCGGCCGCTGCGGCCGGCAGTCATCACGGCAGATCGACGATCTCGACCCAGTTCGGGTTCTTGCCTGCCGGAATGCGCGTGGGCGTGCCGGGCAAGCCGGTGGCGGCGTCGATGGGGTGCACCGACACGCTGTGCGACTCTTGGCCCGTGGAAATCAGGAACTTGCCCGATGAGTCCACCGCAAAGCCGCGTGGCGTTTTCTCGGTAGGCACCTGGCCCAGCGGTTCCAGCTGGCCGTTGGCGGGATTCACGCGAAAGCTCGACAGCGTGCTGGTCGTGCGCTCGGAAGCGTAGAGCGTGCGGCCGTCGGGCGACAGGTGCAGGTCGGCCGCCCAGGGCTTGCCGGTGAAGCCGGCCGGCAACGTGGTCACGCGTTGCGCCGCCCGCAAGGTCCCGCGCTCGGCGTCGTAGTCCAGCACATCCAGGCTCGCGTCCAGCTCATTGAGCAAGTACATGTGGCGCTGGGCGTTGTCCCACACGAAGTGGCGCGGGCCCGATTTGGCCGGTGTGATGGTGGTCAGCGCCGGCTCGTTGGCGGTCAACTGGCCGGTGGTGGCGTTGAACTTCCAGCTCGAGAGGTTGTCCCCGCCCAGGCTGGTGGCGAACACGTAGCGGTTAGCCGCGTCCGCATGGATCGCATGGGCGTTGGGCGATGTCGCGATGGTCTGTTGCACGGGACCCGCCGCGCCGTCGGTGCCGATGCTGTTCACCGTGATCTTGTTACCGCCGTAAGAGGCCGCAAACAACCAGCGGCCGGTGGCATCGGTGTCGATGTTGGCCATGCTGTCGGCCAGCGGCGCCTCACCCAGCTTGCGCAGCTTGCCCGTGAACGGGTCGATGGCCAGGCTGACCACCCGATACGGCTGCGAGCGCAACGCCACGTACAGCGTGCGCTTGTCGGGCGACACGGCCATCGGCATGGCCTGCCCGCCCAAAGGCACGGTCTCGGTCAGCCGCAGCGTGCCTGCCTTGCGGTCCAGTTCAAAAACCGACAGGTCCTGGCTGTCGGCGTTGGAGACATACACCCAGCTTGATGAGGACGAAGAGCTGCCGCCGCAGGCACCTAGCATGGCCATTGCCGCCAAAGGCGCAAGGTACTTCAGCGAAAAACGAGCAATCATGGAAGACTCACTTTCTGGTGTCGTCATCATTTGACGACCATGAACAGGCTGGGCAGCCAGGTGGAGAACACGGGCACGAACGTGACGAGCCCCAACGCGAAAATCAGTGCGCCATAAAACGGCCAGATGGTGCGCATCACCGTGCCGACCGACACCCCGCCGATGGCGCACCCCACGAACTGTGTGGTGCCAACCGGCGGCGTGTTGAGCCCCAGCGCGCAATTGACCAGCATCACGATGCCGAACTGCACCGCCGTCATGCCGTATTCCTGTGCGATCGGCAGGAAGATGGGCGTGCACAGCAAGATGGTGGCGGCCATGTCCAGGAAGGTGCCCAGCACGAACAGGATGACGTTGATCAGCAGAAAGATCATCCACGGCGTGGTGGTGATCTCGGACAGCATCTTGCCCGTCAGCTCGGCCACGCCGTACAGGCTGATCAGGTAGCCGAAGGTGCTGGAAATGCCGATCAACAGCAGGATGACGCCCGTAGTGCGCACCGCCTTCGAAGCCGCCTTGATGAAGTGTTCCCACTTCAGCGTGCGGTACAGCAGGATGGTCAACGCCAGCGCGTACAGCACTGCGACGGCGGCCGATTCGGTCGCTGTGAAGATGCCCGAGAGAATGCCCCCCAGGATCAGCACGACGATGAACAGACCCGGCAGCGCGGCAGCAAAAGAGCGCGCCACGATCTGCCAGCCCGGGAAGGTGCCCTTCGGGTAGCCGCGCTTGACGGCCACCAGATAGGCCGCTGCCAGGTTGCTGATGGTGAGCACCAGCGCCGGCACCAGCGCAGCCAGAATCAGCGCCGCGATGGACACCTTGCCGCCCGCCGCCAGCGCATAGATGATCAGGTTGTGGCTGGTGGGCATGAGCGCACCGACCAGCGCCGCATGCGTCGTCACGTTGACGGCGTAGTCGGCGTGGTAGCCCTCTTTCTTCATCATCGGGATCATCACCGCGCCCATGGCGGACACGTCGGCCACCGGCGAGCCGGACACACCGCCGAACAGCGTGCAGGCCACCACGTTCGACATGCCCAGGCCGCCGCGCACGTGGCCGATCAAGGCGCGCGCAAAGTTGACGATGCGGTCGGCAATGCCGCCGTAGAGCATCAATTCGCCCGCGAAGATGAAGAACGGAATGGCCAGGAACGAGAAGATGCCCATGCCGGACGTCATCTGCTGAAAGCCGACTTCGAGTGGCAGGCCTTCATACAGCAACGTGGCCAGCGCAGACAGGCCGATGGAAAACGCCACCGGTACGCCCAGCAGCAGGAACACCGTGAACGAGATGCTCAGGATCAAAAGTGGAATGGTCATGGCTTGTCTCGATCAACCCCAGGCAGGTTCGACTTCGCGGCCTTTGGCCAGCGCAATGATGTGCTCGATGGAGAACATCACGATGAGGACGCCGGCAATGGTGGCCGGCACGTATTTCCAGCCTTCGGAGATCCACAGCGTGGGCAGGCGATAGCTCCACACCGATTCGGCCAGCGACGCGCAGCTCCAGGCCATGACGGCGCCGAAGATCATGATCAGCACGTGGATCAGGTATTCCATCTTCAGGCGCAGCCAGTCGGGCGCCAGCACCAGGAACGATTCGAGCCCGATGTGGCCGGCGTCACGCACGCCCACGGCCACGCCGAACATGGTGACGTAGATCACCAGCAGCAGCGCCAGGCTTTCCGCCCAGGTGGGCGTGTTGTTCATCACGTAGCGGCCGAACACCTGCCAGCTCACCGCGCAGATCACCGCGACCAGGCCGATGATGCCCAGCCACATGCACGCACGCGCCAGCGCACGACACAGTCTTGTGTACATAAAATTTAAGTGAAATATGCCGGTAGCGCCCGTCCACCAAGCGCTATCAGCTATTAATTCAGGAGCAAATCACCACCCTGCCCCGCACACTGGGCCGCAGACCCGAATGCAGCGGGCAGGTGGGCGAGTCACTTCGTGTCCTGGACGCGCTTGACCAGATCCTTGAGCTTGGCGTCGGTGATGAATTTGTCGTACACCGGCTTCATCGCGGCCTGGAACGGGGCCTTGTCGATCTCGATGATCTCGGCGCCGCCGGCCTTCACGATCGCCAGCGACTTGATCTCGCGCTCGGCCCACTGCTTGCGCATGTAGGGCACCGATTCCTTGGCCGCCTGGCGGATCCAGCCCTGCTCTTCAGCCGAGAGGCGGTCCCAAGCGCGCTTGGAAAAGAGCAGCATTTCCGGCGCCATCGAGTGTTCGGTCTTGGTGTAGTACTTGGCCACTTCGAAGGCGCGTGCGCTTTCGTAGGTGGGGTAGTTGTTTTCGGCCGCGTCGATCAGGCCGGTCTTCAGGCCGGTGTACACCTCGCCCATGGGCATGGGCGTGGCGTTGGCACCCATCGCCTCGATCATGCTCACCCACAGGTCGGACTGCTGCACGCGAACCTTCAGGCCCTTCATGTCGGCAAAGGTGCGCACGGCCTTCTTGGCGGTGAACATGGAGCGCGCGCCGCTGTCGTAGAACGCCAGGCCCACGAAGCCCTGCTTTTCGCAGCTCTTCAAGATCTCTTCACCGATCGGGCCGTCCAGCACCTTGTGCAGATGGTCGACCGAGCGGAACAGGAACGGCATGGTGGGCACCTGCGTCTCGGCGCAGATGTTGTTCATGGGGGCGATGTTCACGCGCACCATCTGCAACGCGCCGATCTTGGCCTGCTCGATGGTGTCCTTCTCGTTGCCCAGGGCGCTGTTGTTGAACACCTTGATGGTGTGCTTGCCGCCGGACAGCGCTTTCAGGCGCTCGCTCATGAACTTCACGGCGGTGACGGTGGGGTAGTCGTCGGGGTGGATGTCCGCCGAGCGGAACTCAGTGGCGCCTGCGCCGGGAGCCATCAGGCCCATTGCCAGGGTGGCCAGCGCGGCCAGGGTGGCCTTGAATTTCAATTGCTTCATGTTGTCTGCCTCTGTGGTGTGGTTTTGAATGAAGGACGGTCGCAAGAAAAAGCCGGGGGAACGAGAAAAAGAGAAAAGGAAATCGATGGGTCGCGCGCGTGAATTCGTTCAGGCAGCGAATCGAAAACCGGGCTCAGGCACACCTTGCACACCAGGACGCAGCGCGAACACGCCGCCAGCCAGCGGCTGGTCGGACAGATCGACGCCAGCGAGGCGGATCGACGTGACGTAGAGCGTGTCCATGGCCGGGCCACCAAAGGCGCACATCGCGGGCTTTTTCACCGGCACGGCCAGCGACCGGTCCAGCCGGCCGTCGGGCGTGAAGCGGTGCACCAGGCCAGCGTCGTTGCCGCAGATCCAGTAGCCGCCGTCGACGTCCACCGCGGCGCCGTCGGGGCGGCCCGGCAGATCGGTCATGTCGGCAAACAGGCGCCGGTTGTGGGGCGTGCCGGTGTCGGTGTCGTAGTCAAAGGCCCAGATGGCCTGCACCTGCGGGTGCGAGTCGGACAGATACATCGTGCGGCCGTCAGGGCTGAACGCGATGCCGTTGGGCACGATCAGCTCGCCCAGTTCCAGGTCGGTCAACCGGCCCGATGCGGCCTCTTGCTCACCGTAGCGGTACACGCGGCCCACCCGGGCAGCGGCGCCCATGTCTTGCAGCATGGTGCCGGCGATGAAGCGGCCCTGGCGGTCGCAGCGGCCGTCGTTGAAGCGCATGCCGGAACGTGCGTGGGGCGCGGCGGCCAAAGAGCGCGCGGCGAGTTGGTCGACTGCGCCATCCAGCGGCACATCCAACAGGAAAACGCCGCTTTCGAGGCCGGCGATCCACTGGCCCGGCGCGCCACCTTCGACAGCTGCCATGCAGGCCAGCATTTCGGGTGCACGCCATTGCTGATGCACCGGCGGCTGCTGGGCCATCGACCAGCGGTGCAGAACGCCCGCGGGAATGTCGGCCCAGTAAAGAGATTGGTCGTG
This sequence comes from Acidovorax sp. WCS2018Noco2-16, assembly GCF_031843945.1. Lineage (NCBI taxonomy): Bacteria > Pseudomonadati > Pseudomonadota > Betaproteobacteria > Burkholderiales > Comamonadaceae > Acidovorax > Acidovorax sp. WCS2018Noco2-16. The sequence continues at coordinate 139,787 of NZ_JAVTJJ010000006.1, read as the reverse complement.
CGCGCGCCAGACCGGGCTTTCACCCGTGGCGCAACGCGCATCCAGCACCAGTTCCGCGTCGTGGGCGGCAGTGGCATGGGCCATGGCAGACCTCAACTTTCGAACGGGCCTTGGGCGGTGAAGGCTCCGCCCTGGTAGACGGCGCCCGGGTCGTCGGCTGCCGGTGCGGGCTGGGCTTCGACCTCAGCGCGGAAGCGCTCGGAGCTGTCTTTGGGCTGATAGCCCAGGTGCGCGGCTTCTTTGTTGTCCCACCACTTGTCGCGGTTGTCGGACGCGCCGAACACCACGGTGTGGCCCACGTTCGGCGTGAAAAGCGCCTTGTCCACTAACTGCGTCAGGTCGTCGTAGCTGAGCCAGGTGCTCAACATGCGGCGGTCGCGCGGCGCAGGGAATGATGAGCCGATGCGCAGGCTCACGGTTTCGATCCCGTAGCGGTCGAAATAGAAGCTGGCCATGTCTTCGCCGAACGCCTTGGACAGGCCGTAATAGCCGTCGGGCCGCTTGGGTGAATGCGCGTCGATGCGCTCGGTCTGCTTGTAGAAACCGATCACATGATTGGAGCTGGCGAACACCACGCGGCGCACGTTGTGGCGGCGCGCAGCCTCATAAATGTGGAACACGCCCTTGATGTTGGCTTCGAGAATCTGCTCGAAAGGCCGCTCGACGGACACGCCACCCAGGTGAACGATCGCGTCGCAGCCGGCCACCAGTGCATCGACGGCCGCCTTGTCGGCCAGGTCGCAGGCCACGATTTCTTCAGTCGCCTGGCTTGCGCCGCTGGCAGGCTGGAGCGGCGAGATATCGGAGAGGCGAACAATGTCCGCGAAGGCGCCCAGGCGCTCGCGCAGCACTTGGCCCAGACCTCCTGCGGCGCCGGTCAGAAGAAGACGATGAACTCGGTTTTTTTGACTCATGAAGCAGCTTTGGACAATTTGTTATATGTTGTCGTACAACGTAAGGGGGATTATCATCAGACCATGAGCACGTTGCCAAAGGGATTACCCGCATACCCACAAGAAGCTGTCGCGGCAGTGCCTCTGGCACCTCCGCCGCGCCGCATTCGCGGGCTGGCAAACGTGCTGGTAGAAGACTTCTGTGGGCAGATTCGCGACCATGCGCTGAACCCCGGCGACAAGCTGCCCACCGAATCGGAGTTGATGCGCGTGCACGACGTGAGCCGCACCGTCGTCCGGGAGGCGCTGTCGAAAATGCAGGCCGCTGGTTTGGTGGAAACCCGCCACGGCATCGGCACCTTTGTGCTGCCACCGCGTGCCGGGGGCGTCTTCCGGCTGGATCCGTCCGAGTTGGCCGCATCTGTCGACGTACTGGCGGTGCTGGAACTGCGCATCAGCCTGGAAACCGAATCCGCCGGCTTGGCGGCCCAGCGTCGCACGGACGAGCAGTTGGCTGTCATGCGTAGCGCGCTGGATGACTTCGCGCGCAGCATGGCCGAGGGCGGAGATGCCGTTACGCACGACTTCCGCTTTCATCTGCAGATTGCGCAGGCAACGGGCAATCCCTATTTCGCCGACATCATGAATCACCTGGGCACCACGCTGATTCCGCGTACGCGCATTTCGGCCATTCGCAACGCACCGCCCGGTGACGCTTACCTGCACCGGGTCAATCGCGAGCATGAAGAGATCTACATGGCCATTTCCCGGCAAGACCCGGAATCGGCCCGTGCCGCGATGCGCATCCATCTGACCAATAGCCGCGAGCGCTTGCGGCTGGCACAGGAAGCCGCTAAGGCAAGCTGAGGTTGGAGGCACGGATTGCCGCACGGCCTGCCGGCACCGCTAGTTCTTCAAGACCTCAAACAGTTATAGAGATGCCGTCAGGACGTGTCGCATGGCAAGCCCACCATGCGGGCACCGCATCACCAAATTTTTGGTCAAAATGGCCTCTAGCGCCCGTCCATAAAGCGCTTACAGCTATTCTTTAAATAGCAATCCGAGCCAGGATGCCGAGCAATCCTGGCTGGCACGTGCAGCCTTTCTCACCGCACTTCTACGGGATTTCACTCACTTGTTGCTGCCTGATCTTTAGTTGTATGATGACCTACAACTTAATTCAGGAGACATCAATGACTTTGAATCGCCGTCTGGCCCTGCTGGGCTCCGCTGCATTGCTGTGCGGCACCGCCGCCATCGCACAACCAGCTGCCTGGCCCAGCAAGCCGATCCGCCTGATCGTGCCCTACCCACCAGGCGGCAGCTCGGACATCATTGCGCGCTCCATCAGCCAGCCGCTGTCCGATCTGCTCAAGCAGCCTGTCATCGTCGAAAACAAGCCGGGTGCCAACGGCAACCTGGGCGCGGACTTCGTATCCAAGGCCCAGCCTGATGGCTACAGCCTGCTGCTGTGCGACGTGGGCGCGTTGGCAATCAGCCCATCGGTCTACACCAAGCTGCAGTTCAATCCTTCCACCGACCTGCGTGGCGTGACCATGCTGGCCTACTCGCCTCACCTGCTGGTGGTGCATCCTTCGGTCAAGGCCAACAACCTGAAGGAACTGATCGCCCTGTCCAAGACGGAAGACCTGAACTTCGCCGTCACGGCCACCGGCAGCGCCCCCCATTTGGCCGGCGTGGCACTGGAGCGTGCCAGCGGCGCCAAGTGGCAATACGTGCCATACAAGGGCGGCGTCAGCGCGATCCAAGACACCGTCGCTGGCCAGACCCAGATCCTGATGAACGGCATGCTCGCCACCCTGCCCCACGTGCAAAGCGGCAAGCTGAAGATTCTGGGCGTGTCCAAGTCCACCCGCATGCCGCTGATCGGCGACGTGCCCACCATCGCCGAGCAAGGCATCACCGGTTTCGATTCGGGCACTTGGCAAGGCATTCTGGCCCCCAAGGGCACGCCTGAAGCGGTGATTCAGCAACTGAACAAGGCGCTGATCACCGTGATCCGCGCGGCTGAGATCCGCTCGCGCCTGGCCGGCCAGGGCGCCGAAGTCGTCACCATGACGCCTGCCGAGCAAGACCAGTTCTTCGCGAAGGAACGCGCACGCTGGGCCAGCGTGGTTCAGGCAGGCAACATCCGCCTGGATTGATGAGTGCGCGGCCCGAACGAGGGCCGCTCATTCCACCCCTTTGCTTCTACCCTTTCCGTTTTTCTCGTCTTTACCCACTACAGAGCGCAGTCATGCAACCTCAAGAACTCAAGACCATCATGGGCTCCGGCCTGCTGTCCTTCCCAGTCACCGACTTCGACGCGCAAGGCGAATTCAATGCGAAGTCGTACGCCGCGCGCCTGGAATGGCTGGCTCCGTATGGCGCGAGTGCGTTGTTTGCTGCAGGCGGAACGGGTGAATATTTCTCCCTGGCTGGCGACGAGTACCGCCAGGTCGTCAAGACCGCTGTCGACACCTGCCGCGGCAAGGTGCCCATCATTGCCGGCGCCGGCGGCCCTACCCGCACCGCCATCGCCCATGCACAGGAAGCCGAGCGCCTGGGCGCCCACGGCATTCTGCTGCTGCCGCACTACCTGACCGAAGCCGGCCAGGAAGGCCTGATCGAACACGTGGCACAGGTGTGCAACAGCGTGAAGTTCGGCGTCATCGTTTACAACCGTGACCGCACCAAGCTAACGCCCAACTCGCTGGCCATTCTGGCCGAGCGCTGCCCGAATCTGATCGGCTTCAAGGACGGCGTGGGCAACATCGAAACCATGTCCTCCATCTTCATGAAGATGGGCGACCGCTTCTCCTACCTGGGCGGCCTGCCCACGGCAGAGGTCTATGCAGCCGCCTACAAGGCACTGGGCACGCCGGTGTACTCGTCGGCCGTGTTCAACTTCATCCCGAAGACCGCGATGGACTTCTACAAGGCGGTGGCTGCCGACGACCTGCCTACGCAGCACAAGCTGCTCAAGGAGTTCTTCATGCCCTATCTGGAAATCCGCAACCGCGTCGAAGGCTACGGCGTCAGCATCATCAAGGCCGGCGCCAAGATCGTCGGCCACGATGCAGGCCCCGTGCGTGCACCCCTGTCTGACCTGAAGCCTTCCGAAGTGGAAGAGCTGAAGGCTCTGATCGACAAGCTCGGCCCTCAATAAGGCCCACAGCCCCCAGTCATGCAACCGGCCCGTTTATCGGGCCGGTTGTCCGTGCAAATCATGAAACCGAGAGACGCGCGCACGGGCGCGTTTTGCATTTCCAATAGAAAACACACACCAGGAGACAGCAACCATGTTCAAGTTCAAATCACTCATCGTCGCAGCCGTTTGCATTGCAGCTTTGTCCGCTTGCTCGACAGCGCCACAAACGAGCGCCTCGTCCGAGTCGGAAGTCGCCACCGCCGCAGAGCGACTGCGCATCGCGATGATCGACCCCACGCCTGCAGCCCTGGGTGAGTTGGTGGCCAGCGACCTGAGCTACGGCCACTCGGGCGGCCGCGTGGACACCAAAGACAGCTTCATCGCCGACTTGGTCGCAGGCCGCTCCGACTTCGTCACCGTAGTCATCACAGACCAGACCATCAAAGTGGTCGACAACGTCGCCATCGTGCGCCACACCCTGACGGCCGACACCAACGACTCGGGCAAACCCGGCAAGGTGCAGATCAAGATCCTGGGCGTCTGGCAAAAGCAAAGCGCGAAGTGGAAACTGCTGGCACGGCAGGCTGTTCGTGTGGCGCAGTAACCGTTGATCGGTTCTGACAGCCCAAATAAAAAAGACGCCTACCAAGTTGGTAGGCGTCTTTTACTAGGTGGTGGCGCTAGCGGCACTTGAACCCGCGTTCGACCCTGAGCGGGCGCGGTTCGAGCGCCAATCAGTGCGAAATCGGTGCGATTCTGAAAGCCTCGCCAAACACTGCCAGACACCGATTGCGTGTTGGGCATGTCTCGACGCTATTCGATTTCGTACAGTCCGAAAAACTGAGCATGCAATGCAAGCAGGCGCTACGCCAAGGTTTCGGCATCATCGCGCGTGGGCGAAATCGGTGTGGTGCCGATGCTGACGTGCTCGTCCCAGATGTAGAAGCCCCAGGTCAGGCAGGCCCTTGAGCCACGCAACTGCCTACAGCACGCACACCGCGAATATGCACCACTGCTGCGCCTTCCATGCGGGATAGAACCAGAAGGGCTGACCTAGGATGCAGAAGATGCAAGCCCACCGGCGCCACGACTCCGCCCTGGCCTGGCCTGAGATAGCCAAGCGGCGAAGGCGCCCAGCACATCGATGGCCACCTGGACCATCAGCCAAGCCGCTCGTCGAAATACGCCTCATCCACGTCACCGGCCAGGGATAGAACCAGCTCGCGCGTCTTATCGGTCGCCCGTCGCCACTGATCTACAGCCCCCGCTTCTGCGGTCGAGATGACGTCAGCCCTATCCTGTGCGCAGATGAGGCGAAAGGCGGCGGCCACATCCCTGGGAAAGCCATACGCACGCTCAAATTTATGGGCATAGCGAGTTGCGGCCGCGATCTTAGCTTCCGTTGGGAGGGACGAAGGCGCAACGCAACGCGGCAAGAAGAAGCGGTGGGTCCATGAGCATGCTGGTATTGAATACTGGTTAAATTTACAGCTTCTCAATCCAAACGCCAACCCATCAGTCGCCCGGACCGAGTACTCAGCCAAATGCAGCAAAGCTGGTCCGAGCAGAAAGGACTGCTCAATCCAAGGCAGAGCGCCGTCTTACAGCAACTATTCGTCATTCAATTGTTTCCTCACAGTACCTCACAGTGCGAATCGATAGCATCCAAACCCTATTCAATTCCACTGCAAGAGAACGTGAAACTCAACCGCCATTTCCAAGCTCTCTCTGTTTTGCTGCTCTGCGCAGCGGGAAGCACCCACGCAGACCCATTCGTTGAGACGTTTGGGGCGACTGCCACTCGTCAGCCCTCTCCTTATGTGCCTCAATTTGCCGCCAGCGGCACGGTGAGCTATTACAAATTCGCCAATCCCAACGGTGACGCCGACGAGAAGGCGGTACTTGACGGGCATTACACCGTCCTGGATCCATCATTGGTGATCGCGACCGGCGGTGGGAGTTGGTGGCAGAACGGCCAGACAGGCCCTAGCGCCGGGCTCCGCGACCACACCGGCGCAGGCGCGCCCGGTGGAGCTGTTCTGGTGGTGAACGCAGGCAATACACAAAATGCCATCTATCGCCGTATCGCAACGCTTCAAGCGTCCACCACCTACACCATGGTGGCATGGCGCTACATCGTCGGCGGACCTACAGACCTGTCATTCGAAGTGCGTGAGCCCGACGACACCGACGGCCTGAGCCTGTCGCCCAGGACGACCACAGCGGGAATCACTGAAGCCGGTCAATGGGTTCGTTTAAGTTGGACTTTCACTACCGATTCATGCGGAACCCGACAATATGCAGTCAGTATTCGGAACAATTCCATAGTGACCAGCGGCAACGATCTGTTCCTGGATGACATCTCGCTTCAGCCCGACCCTGCCGGGGTTGTACAGGCAAACTTGCCTTGTTCCAACTCGTCGGTTCCGACGGTCACTGCATCCAATGACTCCGGCTCAACTCCGCCTGGACAGCCAGTAACCATTAATTTGGTTGACAACGACACATCGTCAGCTCCTGGTACTGCCCCGCTCGCGAACCCGACGCAAGGACCAGTCGCCTCCCAAAATGGCACGGTTACTTTCAACCCAGATGGCACTATCGTCTACACGCCGAATGCTGGCTATACCGGCACCGACACCTTTTCGTATAGCGTGTGTACTGTAGCCTCGACCACGAATCCCACCCCTGCGTGCTCGACGGCGACCGTCACTATCAACGTCGCAGCTGCGCCTGCGGCTCCGAGTGGGACCAGTGCTATCCCTACCCTTTCCGAGTGGAGTCTGCTACTGCTCACGTCGGTTGTCGCCATGTTTGGCATTGCTCGAGCCCGGCGCCATCGCTGATCTTCGCAATGACAATCGAAGCCCGCAATATCGCGGGCTGCCGAGCTTGGGCGGGCTCCTGGTCGCATTGAGCCGATAGAGCCAAACGACAAGCATTTACAGGAAAGTCACTGAGCCCGGCGCGCGTCGCGCTGCTCCTCCATGTCCAAGATCTGATCGACCTGGCTAGCCACCTCTGCGTACTTCGCGCGGCAGATGGCTATCTGCCCGGCGGCGTCGCGCTCGCTGGCGTAGCCGGCGCCGTCCGCGTCAGTTCCAGATCCGGCAGCGGCTGCGGTCGCATTCACAGGTTGGCCGACAGCGGCTCGCAGGCCAAGGCCGCCGGCGCGTTTGCCGATGCCCTCGAGCGAGAGCGCAGAACTGGGCGTTTACAAAGGCCCTGGCTGGTCGCAGGGCCACACGCTCCCGCTGGTGACAGGGGCACGCGCGAGGCGATGGCGCAGTCGTTCAGACTGGCCAACATGATGTCGCAGAACCCGAAGCAGAACGGCATGCCTTGGGACAAAATCGAGGAAGGCACGCGGCGCTATGTGATGCGCGCCCGCGCTAACGTGTATGTGGTAACAGGTAAGGTTTTCCAGCCAAGTGAGCAGCGCACCGGCGTCCGTGGAGTGGCCGTGCCGTCGCGCGTCTTCAAGCTGGTGTTCGATCCATCCATCGGCAAGAGCTGGGCGCACGGGCAGCAGAACGATCCGAGCGCGCAGAACTGGCCAAGCGCACCGGCATGCAGTTGCTACTGGGCGCCCAATCGCACTGAAATGCACTATTTGCGCCGACCTTGGAGGTGTGCGCGAACATCATCCGCCGAGTTGCCTACAGCTTTGACCGCAGCGTGCAATTCCTCCTCGCTGCATTTGACCGACTGAGTCCAGTCACGCACTTCGTAGTCTTGCTCCAAGCTGATAAAGCGGCGGTCCTGGCCGGTTTTTGTTGGGGCGTCAGACATGCTTTGCTCCTGAGTTGTGAGCGATCCTAGAAAACACAAGCGCAGCGGGCTGTAGGACGGCTCCGCTCCGGCGGTGCGCCATTGAGGCCGGTGCGGGTACGTCTTCGAATGAGATTAACTTTCGCAGCGAACAAATTTAAGGACGCAGCAGCATTCGTGGATACGGCGCCAGGGCTTGAGTCGTGATCGGGCATGCATCTTACCCGCCGACGCTCTCGCAACTTTTGATGGCGCTTCGCGCGCAAATGCGTTGATCCTCACCAGCCGAGCGTGATGATCGGTGCGATTTCCGTGCGAATTCGGTGCAAATCCTGCGACACCGCAAAACACGCACAGGCAAGAAAAAACCGCCACAGCCTGGGTTCTCCAGAGTGTGACGGTGTCTTGAGTGGTGGAGCTGGCGGGAATTGAACCCGCGTCCGCAAGCCTTCATCGGGCAGATCTACATGTTTAGCGGTCTGATTTAAATCTCGCTAACGTTGTCGCGCAGTCGCACGCTACAACGTCCGCCAGCACCCTATTTTCTCGCTTCAATCCAAGGTACCCGGATCAAAGCCAGCCCATGTAATTATCCTTGCAGCCGGGAGGTGCTGATTGCTCAGAACCCCCTTGCCCAGCCCATCGGCCAACTGTTGCAAGGCTCACTGGCAATTAAGCAGCGAGTGCGAAACGTTCGTCGTTTGCAGTTAGTTTTTTGAATGCAGATTTACGAGCGCCAATCAAGCTCGACATGCACCACACCGATTCCGAACCCACGTCGAAACCAGGGCAGCCCCAAGCCTCGTATCTTAGTCCAGTCCCAGCAGTTTCAAGAGCTCGAGCGGAGATTTAATGGACTCGTGTGCGCCCCAAGTTTGCGGCGCCTTCGCGCCCAGATAACCATAGGTAGCCGCGACAGTTCTCATTCCCGCAGCCAAGCCGGCCACGATATCTCTTTCATCGTCGCCAACGTAGATGCAATGCTGAGGATCCACTCCCAAACGGCGGGCAGCTTCGAACAGCGGCTCAGGATGTGGCTTGGAAAAAGGAGTCGTATCTCCACTCACCACCGCGCCCGCTGACTGAAAAAGGGGCATCGCCTGTACCAACGGCTGGGTGAATCGCGCAGCCTTGTTGGTTACCACCCCCCACAAGATGTGTTGCTGCTGGAGTCGGACAATCAATTCTGACACCCCGTCGAACGCATAGGTTCCATCCAGAATACGGGCCTCGTAATTGAAGAAGAATTCGTCTCTGAACACAGCGAATTCAGGATGCTCGGGCGTCATTTCGAAGGCCACCGACAGCATGCCTCGCGCGCCCGCACCTGCAAAAGGCCGGTAGCTTGCCAGAGGCAGCGATGACAATCCCCGATCCACACGCAACTTATCTGCCGCCGCACCGAGATCTGGTGCACTGTCGATCAGTGTTCCGTCCAAATCGAACAACACTGCCTTCACATCGTCGAAGCCTGCGTTGCTCATTGGTGGGGACGCCTTGTCGCAAAAAGATAATTCACACTGGTGTCAGCACTAAGCCAATACCGACCTGTGACCGGGTTGTGTTCGAGCCCACGTGTCTGGACGACATTGAGCTCTGAATTGCGGCATGCTAAGGCTAATTCTCTGGGCTTGAGAAACTTTGCATACTCGTGTGTGCCTTTCGGCAGCATTTTGAGCAAATATTCAGCTCCTACGATGGCAAGCAAAAATGCCTTGGCATTTCGATTAATGGTGGAAAAGAACACCCACCCTCCCGGTTTCACTAACTGTGCGCAGGCCTTGACCACCGATTCAGGGTCGGGTACGTGCTCGAGCATTTCCATACAAGTCACCACGTCAAAAGAGCCTGGCCGCTCAGCAGCTAGCGTCTCGACGCTGACTTCGCGATATTGAACCCGAGGCGTTTGAGTTTCCAGTGCATGCAGCTGCGCAACGCGCAAGGCTTTAGACGCGAGATCAACGCCAGTCACGTGCGCACCGCGCCGAGCCATGGAATCAGCCAGAATGCCGCCGCCACAGCCGACATCCAGCACGATCTGATCCGTCAAAGGGGCTAGATGATCGATCCACTCCAGCCGCAGGGGGTTGATCTGATGCAGAGGTTTGAATTCGCTATCGACATCCCACCAGCGATAAGCCAATTCGGAAAATTTGGCCAACTCGGCAGGGTCGGCATTGACGTGTTCACTCATGGCTTTGATTGTCCCATCAGAAAAAGCGGAGCATAAAAAAAGCCCCGTTTCCGGGGCTTTTTTGGATCGACTGAATATCGATTAGTTGGAGGCGCGGGTGCCGACCACTTCGATTTCAACGCGACGGTTCTTGGCGCGGCCTTCCTTCGTCTTGTTGTCAGCGATAGGCTGCTTTTCGCCCTTGCCTTCGGTGTAGACGCGGTTACGTTCGATGCCCTTGGAAACCAGATATGCCTTGACAGCTTCCGAACGGCGAATCGACAGTTTCTGGTTGTACGCATCGGTGCCAACGGAGTCGGTGTGACCCACGGCGATGATAACTTCCAGATTGATGCCCTTGACCTTGGAGACCAGGTCGTCCAACTTGGCCTTGCCTTCAGGCTTCAGCACGGACTTGTCGAAGTCGAAGAAAGCATCAGCAGCGTAGGTAACCTTGGAGGCCACTGCTGGAGCTGGAGCTGGAGCCGGTGCTGGTGCAGCAGCTGGAGCCGGTGCGGCTGCAGGAGCAGGAGCGGCAGCCTGAACAACCAGAGCGCCGTCGCAGCCGACAGCGGCCGTGGCGGGGGTCCAGTTGGCATCGCGCCAGCAGAGTTCGTTGGTGCCGTTCTTCCAAACCAACTCACCGCTGCCGTTTTGCCAGTTGTCGATGACCTTGCCGCCGTCAGCTGCCTTCACTTGAGCGCCAGCCGAGGTCGCGATTACGGCAGAGGCCAACAACATCGCCACTTTGTTCAGTTTCTTCATGGTTCTCCTCTTGGGGAAAAAGCCGCAGCCGCGCTGCGAATCAGGGACGTCCTCAGTGACCATCACTAAAAACGTTGATTTGATTGTGCCATACGTAACAACCCAAAGACGGTTTAGACCGGGTGGGCACCGTAGGACAGCAGCGCAATGGCGCAGATATGTTGCAAACCCGCGACACAGTCTTGGAACTAAAATGAAACTCCATTGCCGCCACCTTCCCCGCCATGACCCAGTTCGCAAAAGAAACCCTTCCAATCAGCCTAGAAGAGGAAATGCGGCGTAGTTATCTAGACTACGCCATGAGCGTAATTGTGGGTCGCGCCTTGCCCGATGCGCGGGATGGCCTGAAGCCTGTGCACCGCCGCGTGCTCTTTGCGATGCACGAGCTCAACAACGACTGGAACCGTCCTTATAAGAAGTCGGCTCGTATCGTAGGCGACGTGATCGGCAAGTACCACCCCCACGGCGACAGCGCGGTTTACGACACGATCGTTCGCATGGCACAGGACTTTTCCCTGCGGCACATGCTGGTGGACGGTCAAGGCAACTTCGGATCGGTGGATGGCGACAACGCCGCTGCCATGCGTTACACGGAAATTCGGCTCGCCAAGATCGCACACGAAATGCTGGGCGACATTGACAAGGACACGGTCGATTTCGGCCCCAATTACGACGGCAGTGAAAGAGAACCGCTGGTTTTGCCCAGCAAGCTGCCAAACCTGCTCGTCAACGGTTCGGCGGGTATCGCGGTGGGCATGGCCACCAATATTCCTCCGCACAACCTCAATGAGGTGGTGGATGCGTGCCTGCACATGTTGCGCAATCCTGAGGCGACCATCGACGACTTGATGGAAATCGTGCCGGCGCCCGACTTCCCTACCGCCGGCATCATCTACGGCATCAACGGCGTCAAAGATGGCTACCGCACCGGGCGGGGCAAGGTCATCATGCGTGCACGCTGCCACTTTGAAGACATCGACCGCGGCCAGCGCCAGGCGATCATCGTTGACGAATTGCCCTACCAGGTCAACAAGAAGACGCTGCAAGAGCGCATGGCCGAGCTGGTGCACGAGAAGAAGATCGAAGGCATCAGCCACATCCAGGACGAGTCGGACAAGTCCGGCATGCGCTTGGTGATCGAGCTCAAGCGCGGCGAAGTGCCAGAAGTAGTGCTGAACAACCTGTACAAGCAGACGCAGCTGCAGGACACTTTTGGCATGAACATGGTCGCGCTGATCGACGGTCAGCCGCGCTTGTGCAACCTGAAGGAACTGATCGTCGTCTTCCTGCAGCACCGCCGCGAAGTGGTCACGCGTCGCACGGTGTTCGAGCTGCGCAAGGCACGCGACCGGGGCCATGTGCTTGAAGGCTTGGCGGTGGCGCTGGCCAATATCGACGAGTTCATTCGCATCATCCGTGAATCGCCCACGCCGCCAGTCGCGAAGGCGGAGTTGATGACACGGTCCTGGGACAGCACTTTGGTGCGTGAGATGCTGACCCGCACGCGTGAGGACGGCGGCGTGATCAACGCTGACGACTACCGCCCTGAAGGGCTGGAGCGCGAATTCGGCATGGGCCAGGACGGCCTGTATCGCCTGTCGGACACACAAGCGCAGGAAATTCTGCAGATGCGCCTGCAACGCCTGACCGGGCTGGAGCAGGACAAGATCGTGGCCGAGTACAAGGACGTGATGGCGGTCATCGAAGACCTGCTGGACATCCTGGCCAAGCCCGAACGCGTGTCGGTCATCATTGGCGACGAGCTGGGCCACATCAAGCAGGAGTTCGGCCAGTCCAAGCTCGGCGCCCGCCGCAGCGTGGTGGAATACAGCGCGCAAGACCTGTCCACCGAAGACCTGATCACGCCCACCGACATGGTGGTGACGCTCTCGCATACCGGCTACATCAAGAGCCAGCCGCTGTCTGAATATCGCGCGCAAAAGCGTGGTGGACGCGGCAAGCAGGCCACGGCGACGAAAGAAGACGACTGGATCGACCAGCTTTTCATCGCCAACACGCACGACTACATCCTGTGCTTCTCCAACCGCGGCCGGCTCTACTGGCTCAAAGTCTGGGAAGTGCCGGCCGGTTCACGTGGATCGCGCGGCCGCCCCATCGTCAATATGTTTCCGCTGCAGGAGGGCGAGAAGATCAACGTCGTGCTGCCCCTGACCGGCGACATGCGCACCTTCCCGGCCGACCGCTACATCTTCATGACAACCAGCATGGGCACCGTGAAGAAGACAGCGCTGGACGACTTCAGCAACCCTCGTAAGGGCGGCATCATCGCCGTCAATCTGGACGACGGCGACTATCTGATCGGCGCTGCACTGACCGACGGCAAGCATGACGTCATGCTGTTTTCTGACGGCGGCAAGGCTGTTCGCTTCGACGAAAACGATGTTCGCCCGCTGGGCAGGCAAGCGCGCGGTGTGCGCGGCATGACGCTGGAAGAAGGCCAGAGCGTGATCGCCATGCTGGTGGCCGAAGACGAAACGCAGAGCGTTCTCACGGCCACCGAAAACGGTTATGGCAAGCGCACCAGCATTGTCGAATACACCCGCCACGGCCGCGGCACCAAGGGCATGATCGCCATCCAGCAAAGTGAGCGCAACGGCAAGGTCGTCGCCGCCACGCTGGTGCGTGCGGATGACGAAATCATGCTGATCACCGACAAGGGCGTGCTGGTGCGCACGCGCGTGTCCGAGATCCGCGAACTGGGCCGCGCCACGCAGGGCGTGACCTTGATCGCGCTGGACGATGGCTCGCAACTGAGCGGCTTGCAGCGGATCGTCGAAAACGACGCCAACGCACCAGAGGCGGATGCCGAATCGGACGACTCCGGCGTACCACCCGCTGCAGGCGACGCCTGATCGGCCACAGGCAAGCCTCTCATCGCGAGAATCTTGCCTGCTATTAAAATAGTAGCTATAAGCGCTTATTAGATAAGCGCTACAGGCTTTTTTGACTAGTAATCTTCGACCATGAACCGCCCCTACAACTTCTCTGCCGGCCCAGCCGCCATTCCCGTCGAGGTGCTGCAGCAAGCCGCTGCAGAGATGCTGGACTGGCACGGCAGCGGCATGGGCGTGATGGAGATGAGCCATCGCGGCAAGGAGTTCATCGCCATCTACGAGCAGGCCGAGGCCGACCTGCGCGAATTGCTGGCGGTGCCGCCGGAATTCAAGATCTTGTTCATGCAAGGCGGTGGGCTGGCCGAAAACGCCATCGTGCCTTTGAACCTGTCTCGCGCAGCGCCGGTGGACGTGGTGGTGACCGGCAGTTGGAGCCAGAAGTCGCAGAAGGAAGCGAAGCGGTATGCGTCCGAAGTGCGCGTGGTTGCGTCTGGAGAGAGCAGCGGCTTCACCACCCTGCCCGACCCTGCCACATGGCAGCTCAGCCGGGGTGCGAGCTACCTGCACCTGTGCAGCAACGAGACCATCCACGGCGTCGAGTTCCAGGAACTGCCCGACCTGCGGGCGCTGGGAAGCGATGCGCCCTTGGTCATCGACTTCTCCTCGCACGTCGCCTCGCGCCCGGTCGACTGGTCGCGCGTCGGCCTTGCCTTCGGCGGCGCGCAGAAGAACCTTGGCCCTGCCGGGCTGACACTGGTCGTCGTGCGTGAAGACCTGCTGGGCCATGCCTTGCCGATCTGCCCCAGCGCCTTCGACTACAAGGTGGTCGCGGACAACCAGTCGATGTTCAACACCCCGCCTACCTGGGGCATCTACATCGCCGGCCTCACTTTCCAGTGGCTCAAGCGCCAGCGCGAAGGCGATGCCACTGGCGTGGCCGCGATGGAACTGCGCAACATCGCCAAGGCAGCGCGGCTGTACGACTACATCGACCAGTCGCAGCTGTACTTCAACAAGGTGGCGGTGAACGCCCGTTCGCGCATGAACATCCCGTTCCTGCTGCGCGATGAATCCCGCAACGAGGCCTTCCTGGCAGGCGCCAAAGAACGCGGCCTGCTGCAGCTCAAGGGCCACAAGTCCGTGGGCGGCATGCGTGCCAGCATCTACAACGCCATGCCCATCGAAGGCGTCGAGGCCCTGGTGTCCTACATGCAAGAATTCGAGCAGAAGCAGGCTTGAAAAAAGCCTGAGACGGCAGCTGCCACAAGCCCTTTCCATTCCCATCCGATGTCCACTCCGCAAGCCTCCCCCGATCTCTCCAGCCTGCGCTTGCAGATCGACAACATCGACCAGCAACTGCTGACGCTGCTGAATCAGCGCGCACTGGTGGCCGAGCGTGTCGGTGAAGTCAAGAAGCGTGAAGGCACGCCGTTCTTCCGCCCGGACCGGGTGGCGCAGGTGATCGACAAGATCCAGACGGCCAACCCGGGCCCGCTCAAGGGGCCGCACGTCGCCGCCATCTGGCGCGAAATCATGTCCGCCTGCCTGGCGCTCGAGGCCCCGCAGCGCGTGGCCGTGCTGGGCCCTGCCGGCACCTTTTGCGAACAGGCAGCGGTGGAATTCTTCGGCGGCGCAGCCGACCTGATGTATTGCGCCAACTTCGACGAGGTGTTCCACGCCACGGCAGCGGGTAGCGCACAGTACGGCGTGGTCGGCGTCGAGAACTCGGTCGAAGGCGTGGTCACGCGCTCGCTCGATCTCTTCCTGCACACGCCCTGCCACGTGGTGGGTGAGGTCAGCCTGCTTGTACGCCACAACCTGCTGCGCCAGTCCAACACGCTCGAAGGCATTGAGGCCGTGCTCGCCCACCCGCAGGCGCTGGCGCAATGCCAGGGCTGGCTTTCCAAGCACCTGCCGCATGTGGAGCGCCGCCCCGTGTCCAGCAATGCCGAAGGTGCACGGCTGGCCGCCACCAACCCGGCCTGGGCCGGCATTGCCAGCGAACGCGCTGCCTCGCAGTTCGGCCTGCACATCGTGTCGCATGCCATCCAGGACGACGCCTACAACCGAACGCGCTTTGCCATCATCTGCCTGCCGCACACGCTACAGACTCCGCCGGCCAGCGGCAAGGATTGCACCAGCCTGGTCATCTCTGTGCCCAACCAGCCCGGCGCTGTGCACGACCTGTTGGTGCCGCTGAAGACGCACGGCGTGTCCATGACGCGCTTCGAATCGCGCCCGGCGCGCACGGGCCAGTGGGAGTACTACTTCTACATCGACCTGGACGGCCACCCCACGCAGCCTCACGTAGCACGCGCGCTGGAAGAGTTGCGCAGCCTGTGCGCTTTCTACAAGGTGCTGGGTTCCTACCCGGTCGCACCATGATCCGCACGGCTTTCTTTGCATGCCGCCCGTGGGGTGCGGTGTCTATGTGCCCGCGCGCGGAGGACCAGCATGTTTGAGCAACTCGGGCTCATCGGCTGCGGGCTGATGGGCGGCTCTTTCGCGCTTGCGCTCAAGAAGGCAGGCCTGGTCAAGCGGGTGGTGGGCTACAGCAAGTCACCCTCCACCACCGACCGGGCGCGGCAGTTGGGCGTGATTGATGTCGAGGCACCCTCTGCGTTGCTGGCGGTAGCCGGTGCCGACATCGTGCTGCTGGCCGTTCCGGTGGCCGCGACCGAATCCACGCTCAAAGCCATCAAGCACCTGGTCACGCCGCAGATGCTGATCATGGATGTTGGCTCCACCAAGGCCGACGTGGTGCAGGCTGCGCGCCAGGCGCTGCGCGACCAGGTCGGCTCTTTCGTGCCCGCTCACCCCATCACCGGCCGTGAAGTGTCGGGCGTGGAATATGCCGATGCCGAGCTGTACAGCGGCCGGCAGGTCATCCTGACACCGACCGAGCGCACCCTCACCGCCCATATCCAGCGCGCCGAAACGCTGTGGACCGCGCTGGGTTGCCGCGTACAGAGCATGTCGCCCGAATCGCACGACGCCGCCTTCGCCGCCGTCAGCCACCTGCCGCACATGCTTGCGTTTGCGATGATGAACAGCATTACGGCACAGCCCGAAGGTGACGACATTCTGTCGCTGGGCGGTCCGGGCTTTCGCGACTTCACCCGCATTGCCGCCAGCGATTCCAAGATGTGGCGCGACATCCTGCTGGCCAACCGCGACGAATTGCTGGTACAGGCCAAGCTCTTCAAGCAGGCACTCGGCGACTTCGAACAGGCCATGCAACGGGGCGACAGCCAGGCGGTCGAGGACATGATCACGCTGGCCAGCGAAACCCGCACGCACTGGCGCATGGGCGCGCAAAGATCGAACAAGACCGCCTCCTGATGTACACCACCGCTTTCCTCGATCTTCCCCCGCTGGCTTCCGCTGGCGGCATCGTTCAGTTGCCCGGCTCCAAGAGCATTTCCAACCGCGTCCTGCTGCTCGCGGCGCTCAGCCAAGGCACCACCAAAGTCCATGACCTGCTGGCCTCCGACGACACGCGCGTCATGCTTGACGCGCTGCGCCAGATCGGCTGCGACGTGCAGCAAACCGGCAGCACCGTGCGCATCACCGGCCTGGGTGACCGGGCTCCGCAGTCGCCCGCCCGCCTCTTCTTGGGCAATGCCGGCACCGCGATGCGGCCGTTGACGGCAGCGCTGGCTTTGCTGGGTGGAGAATTCGAGTTGTCGGGCGTGCCGCGCATGCACGAGCGGCCTATTGGCGACTTGGTGGCCGCACTGCGCCAGCTGGGCTGCCACATCGACTATCTGGGACAGGACGGCTATCCGCCGCTGCGCATCGCGCACCGCGCGGGTGTGCCTTCGCTCTCTCTGACAGAGCCCATCCAGGTCCGCGGTGATGTATCCAGCCAGTTTCTAACGGCGCTGCTGATGGCGCTGCCACTGGTGGCTCGCACCCAGGACATGGTCATTGAGGTGGTGGGCGAGCTGATTTCGCGGCCCTACATCCACATCACGCTTGAGCTGCTGGCACGCTTCGGTATCGCGGTGAAGCACGACCAGTGGCAGCGCTTCACTATTCCCGCGGGCAGCCAATACCAGTCGCCGGGCAGCATACACGTAGAGGCCGACGCATCGTCCGCTAGCTATTTCATAGCACTTGGCGCCCTTGCAGCGGGCGCTACAGGCCAAAATGACCTCAAGGTGCTGGGCGTAGGGCAGAATTCGATCCAGGGCGACATCCGCTTCGTCGAAGCCGCCCAGGCCATGGGCGCGCAGATCGACAGCGGCCCCAACTGGCTCTCCATCCGGCGTGGCGCGTGGCCCCTCAAGGCCATAGATCTGGACTGCAATCACATACCCGATGCCGCCATGACGCTGGCCGTTATGGCGCTGTACGCCGACGGCACCACCACGCTGCGCAACATCGCCAGTTGGCGCGTCAAGGAAACCGACCGCATCGCAGCGATGGCCGCCGAGTTGCGCAAGCTGGGTGCCACGGTGGAAGAAGGCGCGGACTTTATTAGCGTCACGCCGCCTGCCAAGCCGGGCGACTGGCGTGCGGCCAGCATCCACACCTATGACGACCATCGCGTGGCGATGTGCTTTTCGCTCGCGGCGTTTAACCCCGCCAAGCTGCCCGTGCGCATTCTCGATCCGCAGTGCGTGGCCAAGACCTTTCCCGATTACTTCGAAGCGCTGTTCTCGGTCGCGCAGACGCCTACCGAGCGCATTCCGGTGATCTGCATCGACGGCCCTACCGCCTCGGGCAAGGGCACGGTCGCAGCCGCCGTGGCGCAGCAGCTGGGCTACCGGTTCCTGGATTCGGGCGCGATGTACCGTATCGCAGCACTCGCCGCTGTACGCGCGGGCCTGCAGATCGATGCGGAACATGAGCCTCGCATTGCCGACCTGGCGCGCGCCCTGCCCGTTCGCTTCGACGCTGGCCATGTGTGGCTGGGCGAAGACGACGTGACGGACGCCATCCGCACCGAAGAGGCCGGCATGAACGCTTCCCGCGTGTCCGCGCTGCCCCAGGTGCGCGAGGCACTGGTCGAGCTGCAGCACAGCTTTCAGCAGCTGCCGGGCCTGGTGGCCGATGGGCGCGACATGGGCACGGTGATCTTCCCGAACGCAGAGTTGAAGGTATACCTGACAGCCAGTGCCGCCTGCCGGGCTGAACGCCGCCATAAACAATTGATTTCAAAGGGAATTTCGGCTAACATAGCCGACCTTCGCGCCGACTTGGAGGCGCGCGATGCCCGGGATAGCTCCCGGCCGGTCGCGCCCTTGAAGCCAGCGCGGGATGCCTTGGTGCTGGACAATTCCCTGTTGACGATCAATGAGGCCGTCGAACAGGTGGTTGCCTGGTGGCAGGAGCGCCAGCCCTTCGCTGCACCGTAGCGCATGGGCCAGCACTGTAGGGCGTGAAACCGCCCTGCACGGGCCCACCGAGCCCCCGCCGCGCTGTCAGCGCCCGGCTCGTGTGGTTCTCAACCGAACCGCGGCTCCCAAGCCGCAAAACCTCCGCAGGCAGCCTTAGAAACGATGGCAATGGTGCTGTCGGAAACCTGTTTGCGGCTCTAGGAAATACATGTCTGAATCTTTTGCCGCCCTTTTTGAAGAGTCGTTGACGCGCACCGAAATGCGCCCTGGCGAAGTCATCACCGCTGAAGTCGTGCGCGTTGAGCACAACTTCGTCGTGGTGAACGCAGGCCTCAAGTCCGAAGCCTACGTGCCGCTGGAAGAGTTCAAGAACGACAAGGGCGAAGTCGAAGTCCAGGTGGGCGATTTCGTCTCCGTGGCCATCGGCTCGATCGAAAACGGTTACGGCGACACCATCCTGTCGCGTGACACCGCCAAGCGCCTGGCCTCGTGGCTGGCCCTGGAAAAGGCCCTGGAATCCGGCGAGTTCGTCACCGGCACGACCAGCGGCAAGGTCAAGGGCGGCCTGACGGTGCTGGTCAACGGCATCCGCGCCTTCCTGCCAGGCTCGCTGATCGACACGCGTCCGATCAAGGACCTGACGCCTTACGAAAACAAGACCCTCGAATTCAAGGTCATCAAGCTCGACCGCAAGCGCAACAACGTGGTGCTGAGCCGCCGCGCCGTGGTGGAAGCGTCGATGGGCGAAGAGCGCGCCAAGCTGATGGAAACCCTCAAGGAAGGCTCCATCGTCCAAGGCGTGGTCAAGAACATCACCGAATACGGTGCGTTCGTGGACCTGGGCGGCATCGACGGCCTGCTGCACATCACCGACATGGCATGGCGCCGCGTGCGTCACCCCTCCGAAGTGGTGACGGCTGGCCAGGAAATCATGGCCAAGATCCTGAAGTTCGACACCGAAAAGAACCGTGTCTCGCTGGGTCTGAAGCAAATGGGCGACGATCCATGGATGGGCGTTTCGCGCCGTTATCCATCGGCCACCCGCCTGTTCGGCAAGGTCACGAACATTGCCGACTACGGCGCATTCGTGGAACTGGAACCCGGCATCGAAGGCCTGGTTCACGTGTCCGAAATGGACTGGACGAACAAGAACATCGCTCCTTCCAAGCTCGTGTCGCTGGGTGACGAAGTCGAAGTCATGGTCCTCGAGATCGACGAAGACAAGCGCCGCATCAGCCTGGGCATGAAGCAGTGCAAGGCCAACCCATGGCAAGAGTTCGCGCAGAACACCAAGCGCGGCGACCGCGTCAAGGGCCCGATCAAGTCGATCACCGACTTCGGCGTGTTCGTGGGCCTGGCTGCCGGCATCGACGGCCTGGTTCACCTGTCCGACCTGTCGTGGAACGAAGCCGGTGAAGCCGCTGTCCGCAACTACAAGAAGGGCCAGGAAGTCGAAGCCATCGTGCTTGCTGTGGACGTGGACCGCGAACGCATCTCGCTGGGCATCAAGCAGCTCGACGGCGACCCATTCACCACATTCGTGACGGTGAACGACAAGGGCCAGACAGTGACCGGCAAGGTCAAGACCGTGGATGCTCGTGGCGCTGAAATCGATCTGGGCGAAGACATCATCGGCTACCTGCGTGCTTCGGAAATCTCCCGCGACCGCGTGGAAGATGCCCGCAACGTGCTCAAGGAAGGCGACGAAGTCACGGCCGTGGTGGTAAACGTGGATCGCAAGACCCGCAACATCCAGCTGTCGATCAAGGCCAAGGACATGGCTGACGAACAAGGCGCCATGGCCAACCTGTCGCAGCAATCGACGCGCGAAAGCGCCGGCACGACCAGCCTGGGCGCCCTGCTGCGCGCCAAGCTGGACAACTCCGAGAAGTAATCAGCCACTGCGGCACACACCCGCCGGCGCATGCCGGCAGGTCACGGCGGGCGCTTCGGGCGCCCGCCTTCTTTTCTGGTGATACATCTCAGTCTCTGCAAAGCCTTCCATGACCCGATCAGACCTCGTCGAAGAACTGGCCGCGCGGTTCAGCCAGCTTACCCAGCGCGACGCCGAACACGCCGTCAAGACCATTCTGGATGCGGTGGGCGATGCACTGGTGCGCGGCCACCGGATCGAGATCCGGGGCTTCGGCAGTTTTTCAGTCAATCACCGCCCTCCCCGCATGGGCCGCAACCCGCGCAGCGGCGAAGCGGTGGCCATTCCGGAAAAGCGCGTGCCCCATTTCAAGCCAGGCAAAGCCTTGCGCGAAGCGGTGGACCAACGAACGGCGGAGATGAAGGATGCTTCCGGCGGCTGATGCTATCAAATTCATAGCTACTAGCGCTTATGTGTAAAGCGCTACAGGCATAAATGACCCTGATCTCTTGCAGCAGATGTTTGCATGCGAACGTTGCAGGGTACGGGCCTGTGATGCACCAAGTGCGACCGTAGAATCACCCCACCACTGGGGAGACGCATGAAATACTTTCTGTGGCTGCTCAAGGCAGCCATTTTTTTTACCCTGTTCGCCTTCGCTCTGAACAACCAGCAAGACGCCACCGTGCATTTCTTCTTCGGCACGCAATGGCGCGCGCCCCTGGTGCTGGTCGTGCTGACGGCCTTTGCCGCGGGCCTGGTCGTTGGAGTGCTGGGCATGGTGCCGCGCTGGTGGAAGCATCGCAGCGCGGCCCGCAAGGCTGGCGTTGCGGTGGAAGCGTCTGCCGGCGCTACGACTGCAGCAACTCCTGCCTCGGCTGCGCTGGTGCCCGCCGACCTCTCATCGCCACAGCCTCCATTCCATGGAATTTGATCTCAGCTGGATACTGCTCGGTTTTCCCCTGGCTTTTGGCCTGGGTTGGCTGGCGTCGCGATTCGATCTGCGCCAGTTGCGCGAGGAAAACCGACGCGCACCGAAGGCGTATTTCAAGGGCTTGAACTATCTGCTCAACGAGCAGCAGGATCAGGCCATCGATGCCTTCATCGAAGCGGTGCAGAACGACCCGGACACGTCCGAGCTGCACTTCGCACTGGGCAATCTGTTTCGCCGCCGGGGCGAATACAACCGGGCCGTACGCGTACATGAACACCTGCTGTCGCGTGGCGACCTGAGCCGCACCGACCGCGAACGGGCGCAGCATGCGCTGGCGCTCGACTTTCTGAAAGCCGGCCTGCTAGACCGCGCGGAGGACGCACTGCGCCGGCTGGAGAACACCCCTTTTGAGAACCAGGCGCGCATGGCTCTTTTGGCCATCTACGAAAGGTCACGCGACTGGCCGCAGGCCGCAGCCATCGCCTGCAAGATGCAGGGCTCGCAACAGGGCGACTTCGGCCCTCGACAGGCGCACTACCTGTGCGAGCAGGCCCTGGCCCAGGCCGCGCAAGGCGATCTGGCGGCTGCGCAAAAGCTGCTGGAATCCGCACTGGCTGCAGCGCCCAGTGCGCCCCGCGCCACCATCGAGCTGGCACGCCTGCTTCAGCGCAGGGGCGACGCTCCAGCCGCCCTGGCGGTCTTGCTGAAGCTGGCTGACGACGCCGCGGCGGCTCTGCCATTGGCGGCACCGCTGCTGGTGGAACTGGCCGGCGCTACCGGGCGCTCTGCCGAGGTGCGCGATCTGCTGCTGCGGCACTACGAACAGTTCCCGTCGCTCGATCTGCTGGAAGGCATCGTGGCGCTCGACCTGGCACCGGGCGCGCCCGAGGGGCCGGGACGCGAGTGGTATGTGCGCCATCTTGAAAAGGAACCGTCGCTGGTTGCCGCCGCCAAATGGCTGGCGACGGAAACGCTGAGCCACGAGCAGTTCCACCCGCAGATCCAGCGCGCGCTGGACTTGGCCGTCAAACCGCTCACCCGCTACCGCTGCGCCGCCTGCGGCTTCGAGGCCCGCCAGCATTTCTGGCAATGCCCGGGCTGCCAGACCTGGGACAGCTATCCAGCGCGCCGCGTCGAAGAACTCTGAAGCGCTGATCGGTTCGCGCCTCAGGCTGCCAAGGCCGCGTCGGTCAACCCCGTTGGAGCCACTGAGCTTTCAGGCTCGCGTCAGCTTGGCCTCCTACCCTGCCTGCGCAGCACCGTCGCTGCGCATCACGACAAGACAGGGAGCTTCCATGTTCAAGACCATCACCGCAATGGCAGCCATGCTTTGGGCCGCAGCCGCTTTTGCGGCCGTTGACGTCAATCAGGCGAGCGAAGCCCAGCTCGACGCCGTCAAGGGCATCGGCCCCGCTGTGTCGGGCCGCATCCTGGCCGAGCGCAGCAAGGCGCCCTTCAAGGACTGGCAAGACCTGATCACCCGGGTGCAAGGCGTCGGCCCTGGCTCTGCAGCCAAGTTTTCGGCGGAAGGTTTGACGTTGAACGGCAGCGCCTACCAATCAACACCGGCCACGCCCGCTGCAGCCAAGCGCTGAAAAACCCTTTCGCATCGCCACCGAAATCGCGTTGCCACGCGGTTTCGGTCCCTACTCAATTCAGGCGCTGGCGCACGGCCAATGGCCGTCGTCTGCTCGGGTTTTCATAGCGGCAGTGCAGGGGCTGCCCGTAGAATGGATCGGGCATGCCCCTCGTTCTTCTCATCCTTTTGCCTTTCCTCGGTAGCGTACTGGCAGCGCTACTGCCTGCCAACGCCCGCAACACCGAGTCCACCCTGGCTGGAGTGATCGCGGTGTTCTGCACCGTGCAGGTGGCGCTGTGCTTTCCGCAGGTAGCAGCGGGCGGGGTGATACGGCAGGAAATCATGTGGCTGCCCTCGCTGGGCCTGAACCTCGTCATTCGCATGGACGGGTTCGCCTGGATGTTCTGCATGCTGGTGCTGGGCATCGGCGCGCTGGTGGTGCTGTATGCGCGCTACTACATGTCGGCCGCCGATCCGGTGCCGCGCTTCTTCTCGTTCTTCCTGGCCTTCATGGGCGCCATGACCGGCGTCGTGCTGTCGGGCAACATCATCCAGCTGGCGTTCTTCTGGGAATTGACCAGCCTGTTCTCCTTCCTGCTGATCGGCTACTGGCACCACCGCAAGGACGCACGGCGCGGCGCCCGCATGGCGCTGACGGTGACCGGCACCGGTGGGCTGTGCATGCTGGCCGGCATGCTGGTGATCGGCCACATCGTCGGCAGCTACGACCTGGACCACGTGCTGGCCGCCGCCCAGCAGGTGCGCAACCACCCGCTTTATCTGACCGCACTGGTGCTGGTTCTTCTGGGCGCGTTCACCAAGAGCGCGCAGTTTCCGTTCCACTTCTGGCTGCCCAATGCCATGGCCGCGCCCACGCCGGTGTCGGCCTATCTGCACTCGGCCACCATGGTGAAGGCCGGCGTGTTTCTGCTGGCCCGCATGTGGCCGGTGCTGGGCGACACCGAAGCCTGGTTCTGGCTGGTGGGCGGCGCCGGCATGTGCACGCTGCTGATCGGCGGCTACGCGGCCATGTTCCAGCATGACCTGAAAGGTCTGCTGGCGTATTCCACCATCTCGCATCTGGGCCTGATCACCCTGCTGCTCGGACTCAACAGCCCGCTGGCGGCCGTGGCGGCGGTCTTTCACATCATGAACCACGCCACGTTCAAGGCGTCACTGTTCATGGCGGCAGGCATCATCGACCACGAGTCGGGCACCCGCGACATCCGCCGCCTGTCGGGCCTGCGCACCATGATGCCGGTGACCGCCACCCTGGCCATGGTGGCCAGTGCGTCGATGGCGGGCGTGCCCCTGCTCAACGGCTTCCTGTCCAAGGAAATGTTCTTCGCCGAGACGGTGTACATCAACGCCGCGCCCTTCATGGCCGTGGCGCTGCCGGTGGCGGCCACCATCGCAGGCATGTTCAGCGTGGCCTATTCGCTGCGCTTCATCGTCGATGTGTTCTGGGGCCCGCCTGCCACCGACCTGCCCCGCCAGCCGCACGAGCCACCGCACTGGATGCGCGTGCCGGTCGAGTTGCTGGTGCTGGCCTGCCTGGTGGTCGGCATGCTGCCCGCCTGGTCTGTGGGGCGGTTTCTGGAAGCCGCCGCGCTGCCCGTGGTGGGCGGCACCCTGCCTGAATACAGCCTGGCGATCTGGCACGGCTTCAACACGCCGCTGGTGATGAGCATCGTCGCCATGGTCGGCGGCATTGCGCTGTACCTGTTTTTGCGCTGGCAGCGGCAGGCCGGCCATGTCGATGCGCCTCCACTCATGTACCGCATCAGCGGCAAGCGCGTGTTTGAAGGCACGCTCACCCTGCTGACGCGCGCGGGCCGCACCGGCCGGGCGCTGCTGTCCACCGAGCGCCTGCAGTGGCAGATGCTCTGGCTGGTGCTGGCCACGCTGGCAGCCGGCACCATGCCGCTGTGGACGCAGGGCTTGAAGCTAGGCGACCGAGGCACGTTGCCGCTGTCGCCCACCTTCGTCGTGCTGTGGGCGCTAGGCATTGCCTGCGCCGTGGCCGGCGCCTGGCAGGCCAAGTACCACCGGCTGGCCGCGCTCACGCTGATGGGCGGGGCAGGCCTGTGCACCTGCATCACCTTTTTGTGGTTCTCTGCGCCCGACCTCGCACTGACGCAGCTGGTGGTAGAGATAGTCACTACCGTCCTGGTGCTGCTGGGCCTACGCTGGCTGCCGCGGCGCGATGAAAGCCTGCGCAGCTCCAACGTCAGCCTGAGCGTGGCGCGCGCCCGCCGCCTGCGCGACCTGCTGATCGCGGTGGCGGCCGGTGGCGGCATGGCCTGGCTGGCGTTCGCCATGATGAGCCGGCCCTTTGCGGACAGCGCTTCCACCTTCTTCCTCGAACGTGCCCTGACCGAAGGCGGCGGCACCAACGTGGTCAATGTGGTGTTAGTGGACTTCCGGGGCTTCGACACCTTCGGCGAGATCGTCGTCCTGGGCATCGTCGCTCTCACGGTGTATGCACTGCTCAGGCGCTTTCGCCCGGCACGCGAAGCCATGGACCTGCCCGAACAGCAACGCTTCCTGCCGGCGGATCTGCAGACCGACTTGCTGAACCCGCGCAACGCCCCCGACACCGCCGTGGGCTACCTGATGGTGCCCGCCGTGCTGGTGCGCCTGCTGCTGCCCTTCGCCACGCTGGTGTCGTTCTACCTGTTCATGCGGGGCCACAATGAACCGGGCGGCGGTTTCGTCGCCGGCCTGGTGATGTCCGTCGCGCTGCTGCTTCAGTACATCATCTCGGGCACGGAGTGGGTGGAAGCCCACCTGCCGCTCTACCCACGCCGCTGGATCGGCACCGGGTTGCTGTTCGCGTTCGGCACCGGCGCCGGCGCGGTCTTGATGGGCTACCCCTTCCTCACCAGCCATACCGCCCACGTCGATCTGCCGGTCATCGGAGAGATCCACATTGCCAGCGCGTTGTTCTTCGACATTGGCGTCTTCGCGCTGGTGGTCGGCTCAACCCTTCTGATCCTCACGGCCATTGCCCACCAATCGGTGCGCGGCCACCGCTACCACGCCCGCCTGATGGAAGACGCGCGCGCAGAGCGTGAAGCCGCCGTCGCGCAGGCTGCGGCCACCGCACCGCTGGACGGGACGCCGGCCTTTCCACCACCTGACGGAGCCCGTTGATGGAAATCGTCCTCGCCATTGCCATCGGGGTGTTCACCGGCTCGGGCGTCTGGCTGCTGCTGCGCCCGCGCACGTTCCAGGTCATCATGGGTTTGATGCTGCTCTCCTATGCCGTGAACCTGTTCATTTTCAGCATGGGCCGCCTGGGCCTGGCGATCGACAAGGAGCCCGTGCTGATCGCTGGCGTGCCGCAAGATCTGCTGCACTACGCTGACCCGATGCCTCAGGCCCTGGTGCTCACCGCGATCGTCATCGGCTTTGCCATGACCGCCCTCTTCCTGGTGGTGCTGCTGGCCTCGCGCGGCATTGCCGGCACCGACCATGTGGACGGCAGCCGCGCACGCGACGTGCAGGAGATGCCATGAGCAGCACGTGGAACACGCTCACCGCCTCGCTGATGCCGCATCTGATGCTGGCGCCCATCATGCTGCCGCTGGTGACGGCCGCGCTGATGCTGCTGCTGCGCGAAGAGCGCCAGCGGCTGAAGCTGGGCGTGAACATTCTGTCCACCCTGCTCGGCCTCGTCATCGCCATCGCGCTGCTTCAGTGGACGCACAAGGCGGGCGCGCCGTCGTCCATGGGCGTGTACCTGCCCGGCAACTGGCCGGCGCCCTTCGGCATCGTGCTGGTGCTCGACCGGCTCTCGGCTCTGATGCTGGTGCTGACGGGTGTAGTCGCGCTGTGTTCCATCGTCTTTTCCGCCACGCGCTGGCACCGGGCGGGGGTGCATTACCACCCGCTGTTCCAGTTTCAGCTGATGGGCCTGGCCGGCGCCTTCCTGACCGCCGACCTCTTCAATCTGTTCGTCTTCTTCGAGATCATGCTCGCCGCCTCCTATGGGCTGCTGCTGCACGGCTCCGGCCGCACGCGCATCCAGACCGGCCTGCACTACATCGCCATCAACCTGGCGGCGTCGTCGCTGTTCCTGATCGGCGCGTCGATGCTCTACGGCATCACCGGCACACTGAACATGGCCGACCTGGCGCGCAGCATTCCGCAAGTGGCCGCGGCCGACCGGGGCCTGCTGCACGCAGCGTCGGGCATCCTCGCGACCGCCTTCCTGATCAAGGCCGCGGTCTGGCCGCTCAACTTCTGGCTGGTGCCGGCGTACAGCGCCGCCACCGCGCCGGTGGGCGCGCTGTTCGCGCTGATGACCAAGGTCGGCATCTATACCCTGCTGCGCCTGTGGACGCTGATGTTCAGCAGCGAAGCCGGCGCCTCGGCACTTTTCGGTGGCCTGTGGCTGATTGGCGGCGGCCTCATCACAATGGCCTTCGGGGCCATCGGCATGATGGGTTCTCAGCGCCTCACCAACCTGGCGGGCCACGCCGCCTTGCTGTCGTCCGGCACGCTGCTTGCAGCCCTGGGGTTCGGGCAGAACGTGCTGACTGCCGGGCTGCTCTTCTACCTGCCTAGCTCCGTGATGGCCGTCAGTGCGCTCTTCCTGCTGGCCGACCTGATCGACCGCTGGCGCAACGACGGCGCCTCACTGGCGCCCTACGAAACCGATGGCGATGCGCCCTTTCTCAACGCACAGTTGCTGCCGACCACCGCGCACAATCTGGACGAGGATGAAGTCGTGCTGATCGGCCGGGTCATCCCAGCGGCGGCCGCCTTCCTCGGACTCGCGTTCCTGGCCTGCACGCTGGTGATTGCCGGGCTGCCGCCGCTGTCGGGCTTTGTCGGAAAATTCGCCATGCTGACCGCCCTGTTGAACCCGCTTGGCTTGGGATCGTCCGCGGGCAATCAACCCGGCGCACCCGGCTGGATGCTGATCGCTTTGCTCATCGCCACGGGGCTGGTCGCGCTGATTGCGCTGACCCGCGCCGGCATCAATCACTTCTGGGCCAGCCACGACCGGCCCACGCCGCAACTGCGGGTAGCCGAAGGCTTGCCCATCGCCGTGCTGCTGTCCGCCTGCGTGGTGCTGACGGTGCAGGCCGACAGCGTCATGCGCTTCATGCAAGCCACGGCCAATTCCCTGCACGCGCCGTCCACCTATGTACGGGCCGTGATGTCCGCCAAGCCCGCGCCCGGTCCGGTCACCACGGGCACGCCGGCCTCCACGCCCGACGCCACGCGTATCCCAGGAGCAGCGCAATGATCCGCCGCATCTTTCCCGCTCCGCTGCTGTCGGTCGCGCTCTTCGGCGTGTGGCTGCTGCTGAACCGGTCTCTCAGCGCAGGCCATATCGTGCTGGCGCTGTTGGTTGCGGTGGTCATTCCCGTGATCACCCGCGGATTGCGGCCGCTGCCGGTACGCATCCGCAAGCCGGGCACCGTGCTGCGGCTGGCAGTTGCGGTGATCGTGGACACGTCCATTTCCAACCTCGTGGTGTCGCGCTTTCTGGCGTTCAAGCACATGCGCAAGCACCCCTCGGGCTTCGTTCACATTCCTCTGGAACTGCGCGATCCCAACGCCCTGGCCGTGCTGGCGGTCATCGTCTGCATGACGCCTGGAACGTCGTGGGCCGAACTGTCGCTGGACCGGTCCGTTCTGCTGCTGCACGCACTCGAGGTCGGCGACCCGCAGGCCCTGATCGACCACATCAAAACGCGCTACGAGCGCCCCCTGATGGAGATCTTCGAATGACCAGCCCGGTGCTTTCCTGGGCCCTGCCCATCGCGCTATTCATTTTGGCGCTGGCCATGGCGTGCTGCCTGATCCGCGTGATACGCGGGCCGTCTGCGCAAGACCGCGTGCTGGCGTTGGACTGCACCTACCTCAACGGCATGCTGATGATGCTGGTGCTGGGCATCTACTACGGCAGTACCAACTACTTCGAGGCGGCATTGTTGATCGCGCTGCTGGGCTTCGTCAGTTCCACTGCCATGGCCAAATTCCTGCTGCGCGGGGAGGTGATCGAATGACGACAGGCAGCTTGCCGCTCTGGGCGGAAATCACCATCGCCTTGCTGGTGCTGGCCGGCTCGGTCATCGCACTGCTGGGCTCGCTGGGCCTGTTGCGGCTGAAGACGTATTTCGAGCGCGTGCACGCGCCATCAGTCATTGCCACCATGGGCTGCTGGTGCATCATGCATGGCACGCTGCTGTACTTCTCGATGCAGGGCGGCGGGCTGGCCATCCACGCACTGCTGATCGCACTCTTCATCGGCATCACCGTGCCGGTGACCACCATCTTCCTGATGCGCGCGGCGCTGTTCCGCGCGCGCCGCACCGGCAAGGACGTGCCGCCCAGCCTCAGCCGCGTCGTGGCCAGCGAAGAGCGCGACTCCTGAATCGCCGAAACGCCGCCCTGCTTTCATCTGCTATTTAATTCATAGCTATCAGCGCTTGATACATAAGCGCTACAGGCATATTGGAGCCTGAATTCATGGCCCAGCTTCCCGTTTTAGACGAACACGTCCTGCTGGACGCCACCGTGCCCCGCACGCTGCATGAATGGCTCGCACGCTTCAGTCGCCCGGAATGGGCGGGCGTGTATCTGGAAGGCTGGCTGTTCGAAGACGCCGACAGCCGGCGCGCAGCAGAACGCCAGCTGGCTGCAGCCGGCGTGCACGCCCGCCTGCACAGTGCCTACAAGCCACTGGTGCACTACTTTCTCGAGTCGGTTGATCGTCCGCAGATAGAGCGCGCCGCGGTGCGCTTCCCGCGTGTCAGCCCCGGTGCCGAGCGCCGCTTTGCCTTGGAGGCCTATCCCCTGGCAGCGCTGTTGCCCGAAGGCGCGCTGCAGCTGGAAATGGGAGACGCCTGCGACCAGCCCGCGGGGCTGCATTACGACGTGCAATTTGCATTCAAGGACGGCAGCAGCCAAGCGCACCGCGTGTTTGCGCCCAACCGCCCGCATGCCGACCTGATCGGGCAGCCGCAGTGGTCGCCCGCCGGGTGGCTGCGCGCAGGCACCGCGCCAGGTGCGGCCGACCGGCTCGACACCCCCGTACTGACCGACTACGAACAGCTCTTCGCCCATGTGATGCACACCGTGCAGTCGCATGCCTGGGGAGCGCAGGAGCCCTACTTCGAACGTTTAAGCATCCGCATTGATACGCCGGGCATGGAACATGCGCTGCCCGCCGCCGACGAGCGCTTTAGCACGCACGAGGCGCTGCACGAAGACCTGTACTTCTCCCTGCTCGAATTCTTCCAGCGGCACTCCGGCCGGCCTGCCGGCGACCGCCGTCTGCAGCCGGGCCAGATCGTGCCCGACGTGCGCGCCCTGCCTGCCTCCAGCGGTGCGCCCCGCGTGCGCATCGCCCTGCAGCCCTTCGATGTGTGCACGCAAGATGCCGCCGCGTGGCCTGATGCCGATGCACCGGATGAGCCGCTGCACGCACTCACCCAGGCGCCTTCGCCCAAGCGCATTCACGCTGTGCTGGACGCGCTGGTCGGACCTGCCACGCAGCGTTCTACAGCCTCATCGCTCCAGAGCCGCACCGTGCAAGTGCTCTACCAGCCGGGCAGCGACGCACCGGTTCTCATCAGCGCAGCGCAGCATGCGAACGAAACCTCGGGCCTGGTCGGAGCGCTACGTGCAGCCGAGGCCCTGCGGCGCCAGCCCGGCGCTCACTTCGCCCTGATCGCGCTGGAAAACCCTGACGGCTACGCGCTGCACCGCGAACTGTGCGCGCAGCACCCGCACCATATGCACCACGCGGCGCGCTACAGCGCTCTGGGCGACGACATCGAATACCGCGAAACGGCGCCGCTGTACGAACGCACGGCGCGCGAACAGGCGCTGGCGCTGTCCGGCGCAGGCCTGCACATCAACCTGCACGGCTACCCGGCACATGAATGGACACGGCCCCTGACCGGCTACGTGCCGCGCGGCTTCGAACACTGGATGCTGCCAAAGGGCTTCTTCCTGATCCTGCGGCACCACGCGGGCCGCCAGCAGCAGGCACGCGCGCTACTGGAAGCCGTCACCGCCACGCTGCGCGACGTGCCGGGCCTGGCTGAATTCAATGCGCGGCAGATGGCGCTATATGAAAAGCATGCCGGGCCGATTCCCTTCGAGGCCCTGCACGGCTTCGCATTCACGGTGACCGAGAACCCGCGCGATGCGCCGGTCACGCTGATCACCGAATTCCCGGACGAAACGGTGCACGGCGACGCCTTCCGCTTCGCGCATACCGTACAGATGCACACCACGCTGGCCGCTGTGGCCGCGTGGCAGCGCATTGCGGTTGCAGCGGGCGAGGTGGCCCAACCGGCCGGCACACCGCGTTAGCATCGCGGCGATGCACGCAGTCTTCGCCATTTCCGTCGGCTCTCTTGTGGGCGCCTTGCTGCGCTGGCGATTGGGCCTGTGGCTCAGCAGCGGCGCCGTGCTGCTGCCCTGGGGCACGCTGGCGGCCAACCTCATCGGCGGCTACCTGATCGGCATCTGCATCGGCGTCTTCCAGCATTTGCCGCAACTCGATCCGCTCTGGCGCCTGCTGCTGGTGACCGGCTTTCTGGGCGGGCTGACCACCTTCTCCAGCTTCTCGGCCGAAGTCGTCACCATGATGATGCAGGCGCGCTGGCTGCTGGCCGCCGGCACCGTGCTGCTGCATGTGTGCGGCTCGCTCCTGCTGACCTGGGTGGGCGTGCAGACCGTGACTGCACTGTGGCCCATCCTGCGCGGCTGATGCACCACCGAAGGCATGACCACCAAGATGCTATTATTTCAATAGCTGCCAGCGCTTTATGGATAAGCGCTGGAGCCCGATTTCACTCAAAACCCCATTTTCTTGCTGCCCTGACTCCATGGAAACCACCAACGACCTGAAAGACAGCCACCTGGCCGATGCCTGGGCCACGCTGCAGAACCACGCCGTCGAAGGCAACCCGCTGCATGCCGATGCCTACCGGCTGGCCTTTGCCGACCCCGAATTTTTGCTGCGACGCGAAACGCGTGGCATCCGGTTTCAACTGGAGATGCTCAAGCCCGACCTGGGCCAGACCGCGCAGGGCATCGAGAACACCGTGGTCGTCTACGGCAGCGCCCGCTTCGTCGCGCCCGACGAAGCCCAGGTGCAGCTGGAGTCGGCCGAGGCCAGCGGCGACGCCACACGCATCGCCCGCGCCAAGCTCGGGGTGAAGAACGCCGTCTACTACGACCTGGCCCGCCAGTTCACCCGCATCGTGGCCGAACACAGCGAGACGCAGCCGCCAGCAGAGCGCATCTACGTGTGCACCGGCGGCGGCCCCGGCATCATGGAAGCGGCCAACCGCGGCGCCCATGACGTCGGCGCTCTGAACGTGGGCCTGAACATTGCCCTGCCGCACGAACAGAGCGGCAATCGCTTCATCTCGCCATCACTGAGCTACAAGTTCCACTACTTCGCGCTGCGCAAGATGCATTTCATGATGCGCGCCAAGGCGCTGGTCGCATTCCCTGGCGGCTTTGGCACGCTGGACGAGCTGTTCGAAGTGCTGACCCTTGTGCAGACCGGCAAGGCCAAGCCCGTGCCCATCGTGCTGTTCGGCACGTCGTTCTGGAAGAAGGTGATGAACTTTGAAGCGCTGGTGGAGCAAGGCACCATTTCAGAGGCCGACCTGAAGCTCTTCCACTACACCGACGTGCCCCAGGAAGCGTGGGACATCATCAAGGCGTTCTACAAGCTCTGAAGTCCTCTGGCCTGCGCTGGATTCTTCCGCGTCAGTGCTGCGGCGCGGTCGGCGCGTCGCCCATGCGCCACGCCAGCCGGGCGCCCCCGCCCACCGTGGCGCCCACCACCCAGAACAAGCCTGCCACCCCAATCAACGCACCGGCCGTGCCGAACAGCACCGGCATCACCACGCTCGATGCGTTGATCGCCATCAGCCGCAGGCCCAGTGCCTCGCCATGCCGGTCAGGTGGCGTGATCTGGTGCAGCAGGCTCATGACCATGGGTTGCACCGAGCCCAGCGACAGCCCCAGCAACACCGAGCACAGGCCCAGCGCCCAAGCCGTGGACAGCAACGGGTAGATGGCGAACAGCACTGCTGTGGCCAGCATCGCGCCGGCCACCACCACCGATTCCTTCAGCCGCGCTGCGACCAGCGGCATCAGCAGCCGGATCAGCGCCGCCGCGATGGCAAAGCCCCCCAGGATGGTGCCGATGACCGAGGCCGACAGCCCGCGTTCATGGCCCAGCAGCGGCACCACGAAGGTGTGCACGTCCCAGCACGATGACAGAAGCCAGTTCACCAGCAGCAGGCGCCGAAAGCCCGGATCGGCCATCAAGTCCCAGGCCCGGGCGCGCTTGCCGCCGGCTGCGGCGATCACGGGCGGCAACTCCACCGTGGCACGCACCCAAAACCAGGTGGCCAGCGGCAGCACGGCCATTAGCGCAAAGGCGGCGCGGTAACCCGCCGTGCTGCCTGCGCCCTCGCCCACCAGCGCGCCGGCGTGGTCGATCAGCAGGCCCGCGCTGAACGGCCCGAGGAAATTGGACACCGCCGGCCCGATGGCCAGCCAGCTGAACACCTGCCGCAATTGCGTGGCGTCGCGCGTGGCGCGGCCCACGTGGCGCTGCAACGCGATCACCGCCGCGCCCGAGGCACCGCCCGTCATCAGCGCGGCCAGGCACAGCACCGGAAAGATGGGAAACGCCAGCGCGAGCCCCGCCCCCGCCGACGCCAGCACCACCGCGTGGCGCACCGGGCGTTTCAGGCCATGCCGGTCCGCATAGCGTCCGGCGGGCAGCGCCAGAAACACCTGCGTCAGCGCAAAGAGCGCCAGCAGCACGCCCACCGCCGCGGCGCTGTAGCCCTCGCGCAGCGCCAGCAGCGGCGCCGCCATGCGCATGCCTGCCATGCAGGCGTGAATGCAGATCTGGCCGGCGATCAGGCGCGCCAGCGCGACGTTCATGGCATGGCCCGGTTAACGCGCGAGCGGCTCATTCGCCCTCGTCATCCAAGCTCGCCTGCACCGGTACGGGCGGCACCGGCAACGCCGTGCCGGCCGCCGTGGAGGCGGTGGGCGCGGGCAACTCCTGCACGTCGCGCAGCTTGCGCTGGATGGCGCGCGTGCGCACGCCCACGTCGTCGAAGCGCTTGGCGGCCGCATCGATGGATTTTTTGGCGGCCTCGACGATCTCGCCGAATTTGGAAAACTCGGTCTTCACCGAACCCAGCACGCCCCACACCTCGGACGAGCGCTTCTCGATCGCCAGCGTCTTGAAGCCCATCTGCAAGCTGCTGAGCATGGCCGCCAGGTTGGCAGGGCCGGTGATCATCACGCGACAATCGTTCTGCACGGCTTCTACCAGCCCGGGCCGGCGAATCACCTCGGCAAAGAGGCCTTCGGTGGGCAAATACAGCACGGCGAAGTCGGTGGTATGCGGCGGCGAGACGTACTTGCTGAAGATCTTCTTGGCTTCGAGCTTGATCGATGTTTCGAACGCGTTGCCGGCCGAGAGAATGGTCGGTTTGTCAGCGGCGTCCTGTGCGTCCAGCAGGCGCTGGTATTGCTCGACCGGGTATTTGGAATCGATGGGCAGCCACACTGGCTGGTCGTCGCCCCGGCCCGGCAGGCGAATGGCGAATTCCACCAGATCGTCGCTGCCCGGAACGGCCTTCACGTTGCGGGCGAACTGGTCGGGCGTGAGCACGTTCTCGATGATCGCGCCCAGCTGCATTTCGCCCCAGGTGCCGCGCGTCTTCACGTTGGTCATCACACGCTTCAAGTCGCCCACGCTGCCGGCCAGCGTCTGCATCTCGCCCAGGCCCTTGTGCACCTGCTCCAGCCGGTCGCTGACCAGCTTGAACGATTCGCCCAGGCGCTGCTCCAGCGTGGCGTGCAGCTTTTCGTCCACCGTGCGGCGCATTTCTTCGAGCTTGGCGGTGTTGTCGGCCTGGATGGCCGCCAGCCGTTCGTTGAGCGCCGTGCGCAGCGCCTCGGCGTGGTGCTGACTGCCCTGCGCCATGCCTGCGAGCTGCTGCGACACCGCGTCCTGCAGCACCGCGAACTGGTTGCGAATCTGCTGGCCGTTGGCTTCGAGCTGGTCTTTCAGCGCGGTGGACACGGCCCCCAGCTGCGCGTGGATGTCGCTCTTGAGCGAATCGAGCGTGCCGCGCGTGGCGTGGGTGAGCGCCTCGAAGCGTTCCTGAATGCGCTGCTCGAACAGCTTGGCGCTTTCGGCCATGGCTTCGCGCGATCGACCGCTGTCGGCCACCAGCGTCTGCGCGGTGTGCGTGAGTTCGGCGCGAAAGCTGGCCAGCGCCTCGGACAGCTCCTTGCGCGCGGCGGCAGCATCGGCCTGGGCCAGCGCCAGGCGCTGCTCCAGCTTGCCTTCAAAGGCACCGAACGCGGCCAGCAGCTCGGCCCGGCCGTTGCGCGATTCGGCAACGGCCTGCGCCAGGCGTTCGTCGATGGCGCCGCGCAGGCTCTCCAGCGTGCCCTGCGTAGTATGGGTGAAACCGCGCAGCTGCTGGCCCATGCCGTCGATCGCGCCATCGGTCTTGGCCACGGCCAGCTGTGTGGACTGCGCGGTACGTTCCAGCGCCTGCAGGCGCTGAAGCCATTCAGGGGGCAAGTCCACGCGTGAGCGGCGCACCAGCAGCCAGCCCAGCAGCACGGCGATCAGCACCAGCAAGGCCAGTACGGCAAACATCTCCATCGTCATCCAGTCGGTCACTCTTTCATCATCAACTTACTATCAAATTAATAGCTACTAGCGCTTATCCATCAAGCGCTAGAGGCCAATTTGACTCAAAACTGCCGCGCCAGGCCGTCAGGCGCGCTTGGCCACCGGCTGGTTCACCGGCGTGAGCGGGCCGCGTCCGTCGAAGAAGGCGATCAGGTTGTCCGCTGCCAGATTGGCCATGGCCAGGCGTGTGGGCACGGTGGCGCTGGCGATGTGCGGCGTCAGCACCACATTCGGCACGTCCAGCAGAGCGGCATTAAGCTTGGGTTCGCCCTCGAACACGTCCAGGCCGGCAGCGGCAATGCGCTTGTCCTTCAAGGCCTGCGCCAGCGCCGCATCGTCCACGATCCCGCCGCGCGCGATGTTGATCAGGTTGGCGGTGGGCTTCATCTGCGCCAGCTCGGCCGCACCGATGGCGTGGTGCGATTCGGGCGTGTAGGGCAGCACCAGCACCAGGTGGTCGGCCGTGCGCAGCAGTTCTTCCTTGCTGACGTAGCGGGCCTTGCATTCGGCCTCCAGTTCCGCGCTGAGGCGCGAGCGGTTGTGATAGACCACGTTCATGCCAAAGCCGTGCGCGCCGCGCTTGGCAATGCCCTGGCCGATGCGGCCCATGCCCAGAATGCCCAGTGTGCTGCCATGCACGTCGGTGCCGGCAAACATGTCGTAGCTCCACTTCGTCCATTGGCCGGCGCGCAGGTAATGCTCGCTCTCGGTCACGCGGCGGGCGGTGGCCATCAGCAGTGCAAAGCCGAAGTCGGCCGTGGTTTCGGTCAGCACGTCGGGCGTGTTGGTGCCCTGCACGCCTGCGGCTGTCATCGCATCGACGTCGAAGTTGTTGTAGCCCACGGCCATGTTGGCAAAGATGCGCAACTTGGGGCCAGCGGCCAGCAGGGCGGCATCCACACGCTGGCTGCCGGTGGTGAGCACGCCGTCCTTGTCTTTCACGCGCTCAGCCAGTTCGGCAGGCGACCAGACGATGTCCTGCGGATTGGACTCGACCTCGAAGTGCTGCGACAGGCGCTCGACCACTTCCGGAAAGATGTTGCGTGCAACCAGGATGCGGGGCTTGGACATGGGAGAGGGATCCTTTGTGTGAAGTCAGCGAAACCAAAGAAACGTCATGGCGATGAAAAGCGGCACCAGAATGCCGCACGACCACAGCATGTAGCCGAAGAAGCTGGGCATCTTCACGCCGCGGTCCTCGGCAATCGCCTTGACCATGAGGTTGGGGGCGTTACCGATGTAGGTATTGGCGCCCATGAACACTGCGCCGGCCGAGATGGCGGCAAGCGTTGGCGCCAGCGTGGTCATCAGCACCGCAGGGTCTGCGCCTGCGGTGTTGAAGAAGACCAGGTAGGTGGGGGCGTTGTCAAGAAACGAACTCAGCACGCCTGCAGCCCAGAAGTACGCCGCCGGATCGGGCGACCCGTCGGGTCGGGTGACCGCAGACACAATGGCGCCGAACGGTCCATCCACGCCCGCTTTCAGCATGGCGATGACGGGCACGATGGTGAGAAAGATGCCCGCAAACAGCTTGGCGACTTCTTGCATGGGCGCCCAGCCGAACTGGTTGTCTGCGTGCACCTGGCGCGGCGTGAGCCACAGCGACGCCAGCGTAACGCACACAAGTCCCAAGTCGCGCACGAGGCCGGGCAAACCCACGCGGCTGCCGGCGATGTCGAAGGCCACGGGCGACTTCCAGAAGCCGCTGAGCAACACCAGCCCGACCACCGCTGCCAGCAGTGCGAAGTTGACCTTGCCGTCGAGTCCGATGGAGCGGGTGTCCGGCGTGGGGTCAGGCGGACGCAGCGCTTCGTGGCGCTGGAACCAACCATCGAGCACGTAGAACAGCGCCAGCAGCACGCCTACCAGAAACAGGGTCTGGGGAAAGATATGGCGGGCCGTCCAGAAAAAGTCGACGCCCTTGAGAAAGCCCAGGAAGAGCGGCGGATCGCCCAGGGGCGTGAGCGAGCCACCCGCATTGGAAACGATGAAGATGAAAAACACCACGACGTGCGCGATGCGCGGGCGGTGGTCGTTGGCGCGGATCAGCGGGCGGATCAGGAGCATCGAGGCGCCGGTCGTTCCCATGATGCTGGCCAGCACCGCGCCGATGGCCAGGATGCCGGTGTTCAGTGCAGGACTGCCGTGGAGGTTGCCGCGAATGTAGATACCGCCTGCCACCGTGAACAGCGCCGTGAGCAAAATCACGAACGGGATGTATTCCTCAAGCAAGGCGTGGACGAAAGTGGCGCCGGCCACGCTGGGGCCAAAGACCACCGCGAATGGCACCAGGAACGCCAGGGCCCAGGCAGCCGCCACCTTGCCGAAGTGGTGGTGCCAGAAGGCTGGCGCCAGCAACGGCATGAGCGCAATCGACAGCAGGATGCCCGCAAACGGTGCGCCCCACCACAGGGCGAGGCCCGCGCCGTCGAAGCCAGCGGCGGACGCGGCACCCGGCCAGAACACCAGGCAAGGCGCTGCACGGGGCAGCCAACGAAACCAACGCATATGACAACTTCCGATGTGAGTGGCGGCCATGCGCCGGATCAGATGGCTGGGGCGGGAATCTCGAACACCTGCCGCAAGTACGCCAGGTAGGCTTCGTCGTCGCACATGCCCTTGCCGGGCGTGTCCGACAGCTTGGCCACCGGCTGGCCATTGCAGCGCGTCATCTTGATGACGATCTGCAGGGGCACGTGCGCCGGGGCATCGCCCAGGTCGTTAGTGAGGTTGGTGCCGATACCGAACGCCAGCTGGCAGCGACCCTGGAACTGGCGGTATAGCGCGATGGTGCGCGGCACCGTCAGCGCGTCGCTGAAGATCAGCGTCTTGGTGAGCGGGTCGACACGGTTCTTGCGGTAGTGGTCCAGCAACCGCTCGCCCCAGGCAAAGGGGTCGCCGCTGTCGTGCCGGGCGCCGTCGAAAAGCTTGCAGAAGTACAGGTCGAAGTCGCGCAGGAACGCCGTCATGCCATAGACATCGGAGAGCGCGATGCCCAGGTCGCCTCGGTATTCGCGGGCCCACATCTCGAAGCCAAAGATCTGGCTGTCGCGCAGACGCGGGCCCAGCGCCTGGCAAGCCTGCAGATATTCATGCGCCATGGTGCCCAGCGGCGTGAGGCCGAGCTTCATGGCATAGAGCACGTTGCTGGTGCCGGCAAACTGGCCCGGCCCCACCGCGTTGCCGGGTCGCCGATCACCAGTGCCCAGCCGCGCGCACAGCACGCGCAGCACCTCTTCATGCCAGGCACGGCTGAAGCGCCGCCGGGTGCCGTAGTCCGCAATCTTCAGCTCAGACAGGCCCTCGCCCTGCAGCTGGGCAATCTTCGTGTCCAGGCGCAGACGGCCTTCCGTGAAGTGGGGCACTTTTTGCGTGTTGCGAAAGTACACCTCGTTGACGATGGCGAGCACCGGGATCTCGAACAGGATGGTGTGCAGCCACGGGCCGGCAATGGAAATGTCGAGCTCGCCTGAAGGCAGAGGCGTGATGGTGATGTACTTTTCGTTCAGCCGGAACAGCGCCAGAAAGTCAACGAAGTCGCTCTTGATAAAGCGCATCGAGCGCAGGTAAGACAGCTCGGCATCCTGAAACTTCAGGTCGCACAGCGAGCGGATCTCGTCGCGTACCTCATTGGCATAAGGTGCCAGGGACACGCCGGGGTTGCGGCACTTGAAGCGGTATTCGACCTGCGCGCCGGGAAACTGGTGCAGCACGACCTGCATCATGGTGAACTTGTACAGGTCGGTGTCGAGCAGGCTGGTGATGATCATGTGGACGCTGCGCTGCATGAGCGCGGATCGGGCTGGGGCGCCAGGTGGCGCTTGTCTCTATCGCCATTGTGGCACCAAGGTTCATGGACCATAGCCGCAGGGTGATGGCGTGGATATTGCGAGATGCGGCAGCGGACTTGCCGAGCTGTTTCGAGCGGTAAGCTCCTAGGCGCCGCAGAGACAACGGCATGTTTCATCAACACATAAATAAAGAAAGCACCTGTCCATGGTTTCACGCTCCCTCCCCCCATCGATGTCATCGCCCTCTGGCGATGACAAGCGCCCTGCGTGGCGCCTCTCTGCCACGCTGATGGCGGCTCTGCTTGCGCTGTCCGGATGCGGCGGCAGCAGCGACAACAACGCCGACACAGTTGCCGAGGCGTCCGCTTGCACGGCGGTCAGCAGCGGTGGGTCGGTGGTAGTCGGCTCCGGCTTGCCCGGGGACCCGGCAGCGCCGGAGCCTGCGTCGGGCTACCGCATCGGCAAGACAGCGGTGCATGCGAAGAACTACATGGTTTCCACGGCCAACCCGCTGGCGTCGCGCGCAGGTTGCGACGTGCTGAAACAGGGCGGCTCGGCCGTCGATGCCGCAGTGGCCGTGCAAATGGTGCTGGGCCTGGTGGAGCCGCAGTCGTCCGGCCTGGGCGGTGGCGCATTCATGCTGCATTACGACGCGACGACACGCAAAGTGGAGGCCTATGACGGCCGCGAAACGGCGCCGGCCGCCGCCAACGAAAACTATCTGCGCTGGGTCAGCGACACCGACCGCACGTTGCCGCAGCCCGGCGGAGCCCGTGCCAGTGGCCGCTCCATCGGCACGCCTGGCGCCGTGCGCATGCTGGAACTGGCACAGCGCGACCACGGCAAATTGCAGTGGAAAGACCTGTTCCCAGGTGCAGTGAAGTTGGCGTCTGACGGCTTCCCGATCAGCGGCCGCATGGCCGGCGCTATTGCCGGCTCTGCCACCAACCTGTCGCGCGACGCGGAAGCCGCCGCATACTTTCTGAATGCCGACGGCACGCCCAAACCGCTGGGCACGGTCATCCGCAACCCGGCCTATGCGTCCACGCTCAGCACCATCGCCAGTGGCGGCGCGAACGCGTTCTACACCGGTGCCATCGCGCAAGGCATCGTCAACAAGATCAAGGTCACCAGCGGAGGCAACCCCGCCGTCGCCATCACGCCTGGCCTGACGGAACTAAGCGACCTGGCCAACTACCAGGCCAAGCGCCGAGACCCGGTCTGCACCACCTACCGCGACTACTGGGTCTGCGGCATGTCGCCCCCGTCATCGGGGGGCATCGCCGTCGCATCGGCGCTGGGCATTCTGGAAAACTTCGATCTCGCTGCCCAAAAGCCGACTGCCATCGACATCGAAGGCGGCAAGCCCACGGTGATGGGTGTGCATCTGATCAGCGAAGCCGAGCGCCTGGCCTATGCCGACCGTGACAAGTACATTGCCGACACCGACTTCGTGTCGCTGCCGGGTGGTTCGTGGAACTCGATGCTGAACAAGCCTTACCT
The DNA here is from genome assembly GCF_031843945.1 of Acidovorax sp. WCS2018Noco2-16. NCBI lineage: Bacteria > Pseudomonadati > Pseudomonadota > Betaproteobacteria > Burkholderiales > Comamonadaceae > Acidovorax > Acidovorax sp. WCS2018Noco2-16. The sequence continues at coordinate 98,424 of NZ_JAVTJJ010000006.1, read as the reverse complement.
GCGCAGCCGTGCGGGCCTGATCAGTCCCACGCGCAGCATGGGCACCGCCACGGCTGGCGTGCTGGGCAGCACACCGCAAGGGGTGAGCCTGATCAACGAAAACGGCACGACGCACTTCACCATCGTGGACAGGCAGGGCAACGTGGTGGTCATGACGACCACCGTGGAAGCAAGCCTGGGTTCGTTCCACATGACGCAAGGCTTCTTGCTGAACAACCAGCTCACCGACTTCTCGGCTACGCCGACGGACAGTACCGGTGCGCCCGTGGCCAACCGACTGGAGCCCGGCAAGCGGCCACGCAGCTCAATGGCACCCACGCTGGTGTTCAAGAAAGCGGCGGACGGCAGCATCGGTGATTTCTTGATGGGCACGGGCTCACCAGGCGGCGGCACGATCATTCAGTACGTGGTGAAGACGGTAGTGGGTGCACTCGACTGGGGTCTGGACGCCCAACAGGCGACATCGCTGATCGACTTTGGTGCCAGCAACAGCGCAACGACATCCGTAGGTGGAGAGCACCCCAACGTGAACACGGCCAACGGCGGTGCGAACGATCCACTGATCACCGGCCTGCGCGCGCTGGGTCACACGGTATCCACATCGGCTCAATCGAGCGGCACCAGCACCATCATTCGGGTGCAACGCAACGGCGTGAACGTGCTACAAGGCGGAGCAGATCCGCGCCGTGAAGGCGTAGTGTTGGGCGATACCTACCAGCCTTGAGGACTGCGCTCCGGGCTTGATGCATCAGGCCTGGACGCACTTGAAGTGCCGCCGGCTTGACTTGGTCCAAGTCAGCCGGCTGGCCGCACCAAAGGTGCCAGCGCGGTCTTCAGCACCGCCGGCAATGCCCGTGGGCGACGGTCCTCCCGTCCCACATAGACGTGGACGAAGTGACCGCACGCCGCGGTCTCTTGCGCTCCTTCGGCGAACAACCCGACTTCATACCGCACGCTGCTGGTTCCCAGGCGGGTGACGCGAATGCCGGCCTCCACCGTTTGCGGAAAAGCCAATGGCGCGAAGTAATTGCACTGGGTTTCGATCACCAACCCGATGGTGTCACCATGGTGGATATCCAAGGCGCCCTGCTCTATCAGGTAAGCATTGACCGCAGTATCGAACCAGCTGTAGTAAACAACGTTGTTGACGTGGCCGTAGGCATCGTTGTCGGCCCAGCGGGTGCCGATCTGCCGGAAGACGCTGTAAGTCGCTCGGGCTTGAGGCAATGGGCGGGCCACGGGTGATGAAGATTCGGTCGTAGACATGGCAAGCCATTTTGCCCGGCTGCTTGCAGTGTCTCTGCCAATGGGGCGACACTCGGAACGGATTGACGATCTTGGTCAGGATAGAAGGCGGCCCATTACAAAATGGAGTGCGGCCTCTAAAATTGCTGCACCGCAACAAAAGCACTTGCGTGTCGCGCTGAACTGTCTAAAATTTGATCCCATGCTGCACTGCAACATGAAAGTGGTCTGGTTGCTGCAGTTGTCGTTATTCATCAACGCCTTCCAAACCCTTTCATAGGAGATATGTCATGTCCCTCACCCCAGAACAACTGCTCGCCTCGCACAAAGCCAACCTGGAAACCCTGTTTGGCCTGACCACCAAGGCTTTTGAAGGCGTTGAAAAGCTGGTCGAACTGAACGTGACCGCCTCCCGTGCCGCCCTGTCGGAAGTCGCCAATCACACCCAGGCCGTACTAAGCGCCAAGGACGCGCAAGAGCTGCTGGCCCTGCAAGCCAGCATGTTCCAGCCCCTGGCTGAAAAGACCGCAGCCTACAGCCGTCACCTGTATGACATCGCTTCGGGCACCAGCACCGAAATCGGCAAGACCTTCGAAGCCCAGGCATCTGAAGCTCAGCGTAACTTCAGCACCCTGGTGGACACTGCTGCCCGCAACGCACCTGCCGGCTCCGAAACCAGCGTGGCCGTGCTCCGCAGCGCCGTGTCGGCAGCCAACACGGCTTATGAGTCGGTGCAAAAGGCAGTGAAGCATGCAAGCGACGTGGCTGAAGCCAATTTCACCGCGGTTGCCAGCACTGCTGCCAACGCTGCCAAGACCGCCACGGCCAACGCCGTGCCGCGCAAGCGCTGATGGATTTCGGCGTGCTTGATTTGCACGCCAAACCAGTTGCATGCGGGTGCACTTCAACGCATTTGCCCAACGGTTGTCTCCTTGGATCTCTTCGAAGATGCTTCAGGGATCCCTTCAAAGCCCGGTACCCACCGGGCTTTTTTTCGTCTGTATTAATCCGCCAATCACCAGTCACCAGTCACCAGTCACCACCAGTATTTTTGACAGTTCAATGCCTTGCTGACCACCAGGGCTTGTTAAGAACCATTCGCGTTGGCTCTATCATTCCCAGCGTTTACATTCCGAAAGAACATTGCCATGTCGACTTCCTTGAAATCGATTTTCGCCTTATGCGCTCTTGCGGCCGCAGGCGCCGCCGCCGCACAGGAGCAGGTCGTTAACCTGTATTCGGCCCGCCATTACGCAACCGACGAGGCGCTGTATACCGGCTTTACGAAAGCCACCGGCATTAAGGTGAACCGTGTCGACGCAGATGATGCCGGCATCATTGCGCGCCTGAAGGCTGAGGGCACGGCGTCGCCAGCAGACGTGATTTTGCTGGTGGACGCAGCACGCCTTTATCGTGGCGAAGTCGATGGCCTCTTCCTGCCTATCAAGTCAAAGGTACTGGACGACGCCATTCCTGCCAACCTGCGCGCCACCCCCGTAGCCGACGGCGGCACGCCGTGGTTCGGCCTGTCCACCCGCGCACGCGTCATCGTCTACAACAAGGCGAAGGTCAACAAGGAAGACGTCGACACCTATGAAGAACTGGGTGATCCGAAAAACAAGGGCAAGGTGTGCATTCGCTCCGGATCACACCCCTACAATCTGAGCCTTTTCGGCGCGGTGATGGAGCACATGGGTCCGGCCAAAACCGAAGCCTGGCTCAAGGGCGTGGCAGACAACTTGGCGCGCCAGCCCAAGGGTGGGGATACCGACCAGATCAAAGGTGTAGCGGCCGGCGAATGCGATATCGCCGTCACCAACAGCTACTACCTAGCGCGTATCCTGCGCTCGGACAAACCTGAAGACGTGGCAATCGCAAGCAAGGTCAGCGTGGTGTTCCCCAACCAACAGTCGTGGGGCACGCACTTGAATATCGCGGGGGGTGCTGTTGCCCGCAATACCAAGAACCAGGCCAATGCGGTCAAGTTCCTTGAATACCTGGCCAGCCCGGAAGCGCAAAACTACTTCGCCAATGGCAACAACGAATGGCCTGCAGCCAAAGGAATCGATCCGGGCAATCCAGCGCTCAAGACCATGACTGAAGGCAAGTCCTTCAAGAGTGAAACGATTCCGATCAGCGCGGTCGGAGCCAACACCACCAAAGTACAACAGATTCTGGATCGCGTCGGCTTCCGCTGAATCGCTGGCAGCCCATCAGATTGCAAGCCCGGCTCGCCGGGCTTTTTCACGTCCATATTGCACGAGCCTTGCGACATAATTGACGTTTACGTTAACGTCACAAGGAGACAAAACATGGACATTCAGGGAAAGACATTCGTCGTCACAGGTGGCGCATCGGGCCTGGGCGAAGGTACAGCGCGCATGCTGGCTTCGGCGGGCGGCACTGTCGTTATCGCCGACATGCAAGTGGACAAGGGCGAAGCCGTTGCGCGAGACATCGGCGGGGCGTTCATTCGCTGCGATGTCAGCCAGGAATCGGATGCGCAAGCCGCCATCGACAAGGCGGTGTCGCTGGGCAAATTCATGGGCTTGGTGAATTGCGCCGGAATTGCCCCGGCCGAAAAGACCGTCGGCAAGAATGGCGCGCATGCACTCGCCACTTTTAGCAAAACCATCACAGTCAACCTGGTGGGTAGCTTCAACATGATTCGCTTGGCCGCAGAAGCCATGGGGAAAAACGAGCCCGAATCCACCGGTGAGCGCGGTGTGCTGATCTCTACAGCCAGCGTAGCGGCTTACGACGGACAAATCGGCCAGGCTGCGTATTCAGCATCCAAGGGCGGCATCGTCGGAATGACCTTGCCCATTGCTCGCGACCTGGCACGCACCGGCATACGAAACATGACGATCGCGCCTGGCATTTTCGGCACGCCCATGCTGTTCGGGATGCCCCAGGAGGTGCAGGATGCGCTGGCTGCGGGGGTACCTTTTCCGAGTCGGCTGGGAACGCCGACCGACTATGCGAAGCTCGCTCGCCACATCTTTGAAAACGAAATGCTCAACGGTGAAGTCATCCGCCTAGACGGTGCAATTCGCTTGGCGCCACGCTGAATTATGTGCCTGGCACTCGCCACGTCAGGCACCGCATTTTTCGCACATGCGGTGTACAGTCACATCAATAGGGGCAACCCAAGAGTGCTGGGGTGACTGCGTAGCGAGCCATAAAAAAACCGCCGCGATCTTTCGACTGCGGCGGTTTTGCAACCAACTGGCGGAGTGGACGGGACTCGAACCCGCGACCCCCGGCGTGACAGGCCGGTATTCTAACCAACTGAACTACCACTCCTGGTAGGCAGCGTTTGCTTATGCATCAAGCACAAGCCAAGTGCTACAAACTTGGCGACCCTACGGGGATTCGAACCCCGGTACTCACCGTGAAAGGGTGATGTCCTAGGCCTCTAGACGATAGGGTCAAAACCTGGAACCAATTACTGGCTAACTCTCAGTGGTGGAGGTAAACGGGATCGAACCGATGACCTCTTGCATGCCATGCAAGCGCTCTCCCAGCTGAGCTATACCCCCACTTTTCTCGGTTTCCACCAAGAAGAATCCTGCCAGCTTGGCTTGCAGAATTGATAACTGGCGGAGTGGACGGGACTCGAACCCGCGACCCCCGGCGTGACAGGCCGGTATTCTAACCAACTGAACTACCACTCCTGGCAGGCAGCGTTTGCTTATGCATCAAGCACAAGCCAAGTGCTACAAACTTGGCGACCCTACGGGGATTCGAACCCCGGTACTCACCGTGAAAGGGTGATGTCCTAGGCCTCTAGACGATAGGGTCAAAACCTGGAACCAATTACTGGCTAACTCTCAGTGGTGGAGGTAAACGGGATCGAACCGATGACCTCTTGCATGCCATGCAAGCGCTCTCCCAGCTGAGCTATACCCCCACTTTTCTCGGTTTCCACCAAGAAGAATCCTGCCAGCTTGGCTTGCAGAATTGATAACTGGCGGAGTGGACGGGACTCGAACCCGCGACCCCCGGCGTGACAGGCCGGTATTCTAACCAACTGAACTACCACTCCTGGCAGGCAGCGTTTGCTTATGCATCAAGCACAAGCCAAGTGCTACAAACTTGGCGACCCTACGGGGATTCGAACCCCGGTACTCACCGTGAAAGGGTGATGTCCTAGGCCTCTAGACGATAGGGTCAAAACCTGGAACCAATTACTGGCTAACTCTCAGTGGTGGAGGTAAACGGGATCGAACCGATGACCTCTTGCATGCCATGCAAGCGCTCTCCCAGCTGAGCTATACCCCCACTTGACTTTGACCAACATATTATGCTTGCCATCATCACCTGAGCCTTGAATTATAGACAGGTTTTTAAGCCTTTAGCAATCTGGCTGCAATTTTTTCACGGCCGAGTAACTCCAGCACTGCGTCTACGGATGGCGTGTGCGCGGTGCCCACCGTCAGCACCCGCACAGGCATGGCCAACTGTGGCATTTTCAGCCCATGCGCTGCCAGCACTTCTTTGAATGCAGCCGCAATAGAAGTCTTATCCCATTCGCAATGCGCCAACGCATTGCGCAGGGTATCAATGGCTGGCCACACCGCTTCAGTCACATGCTTGGACTTTTCTTCAGCATTGGGGGTGACTTCGCCATAGAAAACGATGGCCCAATCGGCCAGTGCCAGCGTGGTGTCGCATCGATCTTTGAAAAGCGCGCAAATCCGCGGCAGTCGTCCATCAGCCAGTTCAGCCGCAGAAACGCCCCGCTGCTTCAGCAACGGACCGATCAGTGCAGCGAGCGCCTCATCTGGCATCGCCTTGAGATGCTGAGCATTCACCCAGCGCAACTTGGCTTCATCGAACTGAGCAGCACTGCGCCCGAGGTGATCGAGATTGAACCACCCCAGAAACTGTTTGCGACTGAAAATTTCGTCGTCGCCGTGGCTCCAGCCCAAGCGGGCCAGATAGTTGATCATCGCCTCAGGCAAGTAGCCTTCGTCACGATATTGAGTGACGGGCTTTGCGCCATTGCGCTTGCTCATCTTCTCACCCTGCTCGTTGAGCACGGTCGGCAAATGGGCATAGACCGGCGGCTGCTTGCCCAGCGCTTCGAAGATGTTGATCTGGCGCGGAGTGTTGTTGACGTGGTCATCTCCACGAATGACGTGGGTGATGTCCATGTCGATGTCGTCGACCACAACGCAGAAATTGTAGGTCGGCGTTCCATCTGGCCGAGCGATGACCAGATCGTCTAGTTCATCATTGCTGATCTCGATGCGGCCCTTGACCTTGTCTTCCCACACCACTGACCCGGCTGCGGGGTTACGGAACCGCAGCACCGGCTTCACGCCTTCAGGAACGGAGGGCAGCACCTTGCCGGGCTCAGGGCGCCAAGTCCCGTCGTAGCGGGGTTTTTGCTTGGACTCCATCTGACGCTCGCGCAACGCATCCAGCTCTTGCACGCTCATATAGCAAGGGTAGACAAGGCCATTCGCCTGCATCTGGGCCAACACCGTCTTGTACCGCTCCATTCGCTGCATCTGATAAAACGGGCCTTCATCAGGCTGCATGCCAAGCCATGCCATGCCTTCCAAAATGACGTTCACAGCAGCCTGGCTGGAACGCTCCACATCCGTATCCTCGATGCGCAAGATGAAGTCACCACCCGTAGCGCGAGCGAATGCCCACGGATACAACGCCGAGCGAATGTTGCCCAGGTGAATGAAGCCGGTGGGCGAAGGAGCGAAACGGGTGCGGATGCGCTGGGACATGTCTTGGGGAAGGTTCATTACAGGGTGTCGAGGCCACGGGCGAGGTCGGCCTTCAGATCGTGGATGTGCTCCAGTCCGACGGCCACGCGAATCAGACCTTGGGTGATTCCCGCTGCCTGCCGCTGGTCTTCCGTCAAACGTCCGTGGGACGTACTGGCCGGGTGCGTAATGGTGGTTTTCGTATCACCCAAATTGGCCGTGATGCTGCACACGCGCGTGCTGTCTAACACGTGAAATGCGCCTGCGCGAGCTGCGTTGAAGTCTGCGCCCGTTTTTACGGCGAATGACAGAACCGCGCCGCCCAGCCCCGACTGTTGGCGCATGGCCAGAGCGTGCTGCGGATGCGAAGCCAGGCCGGGGTAGTACACGCGTGCGACCTGGGCATGGGTTTCCAGCCAGGTAGCGAGTTGCAGCGCATTGGCGCTCTGCGCCTTGACGCGCAGCGACAGAGTCTCCAGCCCCTTAAGCACTACCCAGGCGTTGAAGGGCGACAGGTTCATGCCGGCGCTGCGAATCAGCGGCCCCAGCTTGTCTTCGATCAGTGCACGCGAACCACACACCGCGCCGGCCATGACACGGCCCTGTCCATCCAGGAATTTGGTGCCGGAATGAATCACCAGATCTGCACCGAACCGCGCCGGCTGTTGTAGTGCGGGTGACGCAAAGCAGTTGTCCACGGCAAGCAGCACGCCCGCCGCATGGGCGATGTCCGCCAGCGCCTGGATGTCGCACAAATCCGTCAGCGGATTGGTCGGGGTCTCCGCAAACATCAGACGCGTTTCCGGCCGGAGCGCGGCCTTCCAGGCGGCCGCGTCGGTCTGCGGAACGAAGGTGGTCTGCACGCCGAACTTTGACAGCTCACCACCGATCAGCTTGATGGTCGAGCCGAACATGGACTGCGAGCACACCACGTGATCGCCGGACTTCAAAAGTGCCAGGCACATCAGCAAGATGGCCGACATGCCCGTCGCCGTTGCGATCGCGGCCTCGGTTCCCTCCATGGCGGCCAGCCGGCGCTCAAAGCTGGTCACTGTAGGATTCGACGTGCGGGTGTAGGTATACCCAGCCTCTCCACCGGCGAATCGGCGTGCAGCGGTGGCGGCATCGGGCTGCACAAAACTGCTGCTCAGATACAGCGCTTCAGAATGCTCGCCGTAGACGCTGCGTGGAATGGCTTCACGCACGGCCAAGGTGTCAGGGTGCAGGCCCGGGGGCAGGATGGATCGATCAATCATGGCGTGGGCTTCTCAGAATGGCGTTGAAGACGGGCGCGCTGTCGCCTCCGCGCATCAGGCATGTTGCGCGTTTGGCAATGCCAGGCGCGACGTGTCTTCCTCATGCTGCTCTTCCATGCCAGCACGGCCTTCGTTCAGCCGGGCAATGTCCTGGGCGGTGATGTCGCCCGTCACGTACACGCCGTCAAAGCACGATGCATCGAAACCTTCGATGGCGAGGTTCAACGAACCTACGGCCCGTTTCATTGCATTGACGTCTTGGTAAATGAGCGCATCGCAACCGATCGACTCGCGCACCTCGTCCACCGTGCGGCCATGAGCTACCAATTCGCTGCTGGTCGGCATGTCGATGCCGTACACGTTGGGATAGCGCACCGGAGGTGCGGCGCTGGCGAGGTACACCTTCCGGGCCCCGGCATCGCGAGCCATCTGTACGATCTCGCGCGACGTGGTGCCGCGGACGATGGAGTCGTCCACCAGCAGCACATTGCGGCCCTTGAATTCGCTGGCGATGACATTCAGCTTCTGGCGCACGGACTTCTTGCGCACGCCCTGCCCCGGCATGATGAAAGTACGGCCCACATAGCGGTTCTTCACGAAACCTTCGCGGTATGGAATGCCCAGCAGATGCGCCAGTTGCGTCGCACTCGGGCGGCTCGACTCTGGAATGGGAATGATCACGTCGATTTCGCTCGGAGGCACGGTGGAGATCACCCGCTTGGCCAGCGATTCGCCCAGATTCAAACGCGCCTGGTACACCGAGATACCGTCCAGCACCGAATCGGGACGTGCCAAATACACGAACTCGAAGATGCAAGGGTTCAATTGGGGCGACTCTGCACATTGGCGCGCATGCACCACGCCATCCTGGGTGATAAAGACCGCTTCACCCGGCTGCACATCGCGCTCGAACACGTGGTTGGTGCCCTCCAACGCCACCGACTCGCTGCCGACCATCACCGTGCCGTCGGCACTGCGGCCCATGCAAAGCGGGCGGATGCCGTGCGGATCACGGAACGCTAGTAGACCGTGTCCAGCAATCAGCGCAATCACGGCGTACGAGCCCTTGACGCGCTTGTGCACCGCACGCACGGCGGCGAACACATCGTCGACCTGCAGCGGCACACCGCGCGAGGCTCGTTCCAGTTCGTGCGCAAACACGTTCAGCAGCACCTCGGAATCGCTGTCCGTATTGGTGTGTCGGTGGTCCGTGGAGAACAACTCGGCGCGCAACTCCTGCGCGTTGGTAAGGTTGCCGTTGTGCACCAGCACCAAGCCGAATGGCGCATTCACATAAAAAGGCTGCGCCTCTTCTTCACTGTAAGCATTACCTGCCGTGGGATAGCGCACCTGCCCCAGCCCGACGGGCCCAGGCAGCGCCCGCATGTTGCGCGTACGAAACACGTCTCGCACCATGCCCTTGGCTTTGTGCATGAAGAACTTGCGCCCATCCTGGGTCACGATGCCCGCAGCATCCTGCCCACGATGCTGCAGCAGCAGCAAGGCGTCATAGATCAGTTGGTTGACGGGAGCTGCGCTGACCACGCCGACGATTCCACACATATTTGCGTTCCATTGATAGGCGGGACACTCCCGCCGAAAAACCAGCCATCAGCCGCACACCACGGCAACCAACCGGTCAAGAAGGCAGATGCCTTGCAAACTCTTCTGGCACCACCGGCTTGAGCCATGTGAGCACCTCATGCAACATGGGGGCCGTAATCGATGTTTTCCACCAATCGGCCTCGTGCAGTGGCGTCCACCCAGCGACCAACGCCACCACCAGCAGCACGATCACACCACGCAGCAGCCCGAATACTGCGCCCAGCGCACGATCCGCTGGCCGCAGCCCCACCGCATCGACCATCTTCTTGGTCAGCCATGCAAGGAAGCCGAAGAAAAACACGGCACCGATAAATACCAGCACGAAACCCGCCGCATGGCGCAGAGCACTCTGCGTGTCGCCCATCGGCAACCAGGCCCCCACGTCACTGGCAAACCACTGTGCGGCAATGAAAGCTGCCACCCAGCCCGCCAATGACACCAACTCGAATACCAACCCTCGCCAGGCGCCAATCAACAGCGACCCAGCCAGCACGGTGAGAAAAACCCAGTCCAGCGCACCCAGGTGCCAACCTGCGTCCAACGTCCCGGCGTCCATGAGCAGCTACAGCGTGAGCACGGAAGCAGACAAGCCCAGCGCCTTGATACGGCCTGCGGCCTTGTCAGCGTCCGGGCGGTTTGCGAAAGGACCCGCGCGAACCCGTGTGCGCTTGCCGTCCTTGGTGTCCACCACTTGCATATAAGTCTTCAGGCCAGCACGCTCCAGCTTGGAACGCGCCTCGCGGGCCTTGTCTGCATCCGCAAAGGCGCCCACCTGCACAATGAAACGGGCCTCTTCGTCTGCCTTGGGCGCTGCGGTTGCAGGCTGAGTCTGCTGAGCAACGGCCGTGCGGCCTTCCAAAAGTGCGCGTGCGCGCGCAGCATCGTCATTGCGCACGGGCTTAGCAGGCTCGGCTGCAGCGGCCGGTTTGGTGTCGGCACGCGCTTCATGCCGGGCCTCAGGTTTGGCCTCAGGCTTGTGATCGGAACGCACGGCAGCGTTCGCCTCTGTCCGCGAAGCTGCAGTAACAGGTGCCGAAGGCTTGGATTCGTTGCGGGACGCCACCACCTCCTCCCCGGCATCCAGACCGGCGGAGCTGCCGCCAGTCAAGGAGCCGGATGCCTGTGCAGCAGGTTGTGCTTCTGCCGCAACAGGCGCCTTGGCAGTATCGGGGACCACCAGCGGTGCAACCTTGTTGCGATCAGGAATCTCGATAGGGATATCGACCGCGACCGGGCGGGGTTGCGTGTCGAACAGCATGGGAAAGCCGATGATGCCGATCAGTACCAAAACGGCCGCGCCAATAAGCCGGTGCCGGGCACGCCGGCGCATGACGTCGATGCTCTCTGCATGCGCGTTGCTGCGTGATCGCCGGGTGGGCTTGGCGTTGTCGCCCTGCGCTTTCTGGCCGGGCCAACGGAACTTGAAAAATGCCATGGAATGCGGACCCGTTATGCGCCGAGATGCTTGGCCTGCAGACGCGGCGTTCCATTGTGAAGAACGCCGCCAACGGTGTAGAACGAGCCAAAGACCACGATTCTATCAGTGGGTTCCGCAGCATCCACCGCAGCCTGCAGGGCCTGCACCGGATCGGCGTGCAGGCTGGTGGCGACCTGCCGGCGCCCGCCCGCCACGATCTGCAGCGCATTCCATTTCTGCTGCAAGCCGGCGGCGGTTTCTGCGCGCGGCGTGGGCAAATCGGTGAAGTACCACCGGTCGATCAGCGGGCCCACCTTGGCCAGCATGGTCGCCAGTTCCTTGTCTGCCATGGCGCCGAAAACGGCATGGGTCGTGGGAAAAAATCCCATCGCATCCAGATTGGCCGTCAATGCAGCCACCGAATGCGGGTTGTGCGCCACGTCCAACACCAGCGTGGGCTGGCCAGGCACGATCTGGAAGCGGCCGGGCAATTCGACCATGGCCAGCCCGGTGCGCACCGATTGGGCAGTGATGGGAAGCTTGTCGCGCACGGCTTCCAGGGCAGCCAGCGCTCCACTCGCATTCACCAGCTGATTGGCACCACGCAAGGCCGGATAGGCCAGGCCCGCATACCGCCTGCCCCGGCCCGCCCACGACCATTGCTGCTTGTCGCCGGAGACATTGAAGTCTTGCCCGAACCGCCACAGATCGGCTCCGATCTCGGCGGCATGGTCGATCACGCTTTGGGGCGCCATGGGGTCGCTGACCACCACGGGGCGGCCCGGCCGCATGATGCCCGCCTTCTCGCGGCCGATGGACTCCCGGTCAGGCCCCAAAAATTCAACGTGATCGATATCGATGCTGGTGATGACCGCGCAGTCCGCATCCACCACGTTGGTTGCGTCCAGGCGGCCGCCCAGTCCCACTTCCAGAATTGCCACATCCAGCCGCGCTTGGCTCATCAATCGGAGGATGGCCAGCGTCGTAAATTCGAAGTAGGTGAGCGACACGGCGTCACTGCCTTCAGTGCGTGCCTTCTCAACGGCCTCGAAATGGGGAACCAGTTCGGCAGCCGCAACGATCTCGCCATGGACGCGGCAGCGCTCTTCAAAATGCACCAGGTGCGGCGATGTGTATACGCCGGGCCGATAACCGGCCTGCAGGGCGACCGCCTCCAGCATGGCGCAGGTAGAGCCCTTGCCATTGGTGCCGGCCACGGTGATCACCGGGCAGTCGAAGCGCAAGGCCATACGCCGAGCCACTTCGCGGACGCGATCCAGCCCCATGTCGATGTTTTTGGGGTGTAGCCGCTCGCAATGAGCCAGCCAGTCGGCCAGGGTCAGTAGTGGGGTGTTCATACAGCCGCGAATTGTCGCCGACGCGCGCATGAGGGATGATTCATGCCATGAGTACCCCTGCGATCACCCTCTACGGAATCCCTAACTGCGACACCGTCAAAAAGGCGCGTGCCTGGCTCGCCGACCAAGGCGTGCACTACCGCTTTCATGATTTCAAGAAGCAAGGCGTGCCGGCTGACCGGCTGGGGGGTTGGGTTGCCGCCGTCGGCTGGGAACGCCTGGTCAACCGCCAGGGCACGACGTGGCGCAAGCTCGACGCGGCCAGTCAGGCTGCCGTGCAGGACGCCGCCAGCGCCAGCGCGTTGATGCAGGCAAACGCATCGGTCATCAAACGCCCCGTCGTGGAATGGGCCGGTGCTGCGGATCAGCAGGTGTCCGTCGGTTTTGACGCGACCGCGTGGAACGAACAGCTGCCGGCGCGCTCCAACGGCTGATTGCAGGCATTGCTTTCCCACATCGGCACAAAACTTTACGCAGTTTTACGCCACCCGCTCAATCGCTCGACGGTGCCTGCCTAAACTTTTTCCCTGAGTGGTGCGTTGTACACCGACCGAAAGGAGCTTCTCCATCATGAAAAAGATCATCGTCCTTGCAGCCCTTGCCGCCCTGGCGGCAGGCGCCAGCGCCCAGGAGCAGGGCCGCGTGCTTTCCGCCACGCCTATCACCGAGCAGGTCGCCGTGCCGCAGCAGGTCTGCGGCAATGAAACGATTTATTCCGAGCAGCGCCCGAGCGGTGCGGGCGCCTTGCTGGGTGCGATCGCCGGTGGCGCGGCCGGCAACGCGATTGGCGGCGGCAGCGGCCGTGCTGCGGCCACGGCGCTGGGCGTGATTGGTGGTGCGGTGCTGGGCAACAACGTGGAAGGCACGCGCGGCGGCTATCAGAACGTGCAGCGGTGCAGCACGCAGACGTATTACGAGAACCGCGCCGTGGGCTACAACGTGGTCTATGAATACGCGGGCCGCCAGTACAACACCCGTACGCAGAATGACCCGGGCGCCTGGATTCCGCTGAACGTGCAGCCCGCCGTGCAGGGCATGACCAGCTACCCACAAGGCGGCGGCTATGTGCAGCCCGGCGTGGTGGTATCGACCCAGCCCGGCCCAGTGGCTTATGTGCAGCAGCCGCCACCGGTGGTGATCGAATACCACGACGCCTACGGCCGGCCCTACTACGGCCCTCGCCACCGCGATCCTTACTGGCGCTGATACCGGGCGGCAACCGTGCCGACCGAACCGCCTCAGTTGCATCAAGGAGCCTTTCCAGGCTCCTTTTTTCATGCTGGCACCGGGCTCGGGCATGGCGCTGACGCATCGCACGCCTAAAATCGCCGGTTTGTCTCCCTCCTCTTCCTCCGCATCCATGACCACCGAAAAAATCGACGGCGTGTCCGTCACCACCCAGGCCAACGTGTATTTCGACGGCAAGTGCGTGAGCCACAACATCACGTTCCCGGACGGCACGAAGAAATCGGTGGGTGTGATCCTGCCCGCCACGCTGACTTTCAACACCGGCGCGCCCGAGATCATGGAAGGCGTGGGCGGCGACTGCGAATACAAGCTCGATGGCACCGATGCCTGGGTGAAGTCCGCGGCGGGCGAAAAGTTCAGCGTGCCCGGCAACTCGAAGTTCGAGATCCGCGTCACCACCGCCTACCACTACATCTGCCACTTCGGCTGAGCCACAAGAAGAAAGCCCTGACCGACATGGCCACCATCCTCCAGAACCTGCCCCTGAACCAGAAGGTTGGCATCGCCTTCTCCGGCGGCCTCGACACCAGCGCCGCACTGCGCTGGATGAAGAACAAGGGCGCCCTGCCCTACGCCTACACCGCCAACCTGGGCCAGCCCGACGAGCCCGACTACGACGCCATCCCCGCCAAGGCGATGGAATACGGCGCCGAAAAGGCCCGCCTGGTCGACTGCCGCACGCAACTGGCGCACGAAGGAATTGCCGCGCTGCAGGCCGGCGCCTTCCACATCAGCACGGCCGGCGTCACCTACTTCAACACCACGCCACTGGGCCGCGCCGTCACCGGCACCATGCTGGTGGCCGCCATGAAGGAAGACGACGTCCACATCTGGGGCGACGGCTCGACCTTCAAGGGCAACGACATCGAGCGCTTTTACCGCTACGGTCTGCTCACCAACCCTTCGCTCAAGATCTACAAGCCCTGGCTGGACCAGCTGTTCATCGACGAGCTGGGCGGCCGCGCCGAAATGTCGGCCTTCATGACGAAGGAAGGCTTCGGCTACAAGATGAGCGCCGAGAAGGCGTACAGCACCGACAGCAACATGCTGGGCGCCACGCATGAAGCGAAGGACCTGGAGTTTTTGAACCAGGGCATCCGCATCGTGAACCCCATCATGGGCGTCGCGTTCTGGAAGGACGACGTGCAGGTGAAGTCCGAGGAAGTCTCGGTGCGTTTCGAGGAAGGCCAGCCCGTCGCGCTGAACGGCGTCGAATACAACGACCCCGTCGCACTGATCCTGGAAGCCAACCGCATCGGCGGCCGCCACGGCTTGGGGATGAGCGACCAGATCGAAAACCGCATCATCGAAGCCAAGAGCCGCGGCATCTACGAAGCCCCGGGCCTGGCGCTGCTGCACATCGCCTACGAGCGCCTGGTGACCGGCATCCACAACGAAGACACCATCGAGCAGTACCGCATGAACGGACTCAAGCTCGGCCGCCTGCTGTACCAGGGCCGCTGGTTCGACCCGCAGGCCATCATGCTGCGCGAAACTGCCCAGCGCTGGATTGCACGCGCCATCACCGGCACCGTGACGCTGGAGCTGCGCCGCGGCAACGACTATTCGCTGCTGAACACCGAATCGCCCAACCTGACCTACGCGCCCGAGCGCCTGTCGATGGAAAAGGTGGAAGACGCGCCGTTCAGCCCGGCAGACCGCATCGGCCAGCTGACCATGCGCAACCTGGACATCATCGACACGCGCCACAAGCTGGGCGTGTACGCCCAGGCAGGCCTGCTGTCGCTGGGCGGCAATGCAGCGCTGGCGCAGCTGGGTGACGACAGCGACAAGAAATAAGTGCCAAATCGGCCTCTAGCGCTTGGTACATAAGCGCTGGCAGCTATAAATTGAATAGCAACCGCCCCGCCGCAAGGCCGGGCGGTTTTCTTTTGGGCGGCGCATAGGGCGCGACCATGTCACAAAATCACCGTGCCAGCCGTCTTGAGGGTATGAACGCCAACGCCCGCACTGCCATGGACCCGCACACCGCCGCCTTCCAGCAGCACCGCCCCCGCCTGATGGGCGTGGCCTACCGCATGCTGGGCAGCCGCGCCGACGCGCAAGACGTGCTGCAGGACGCCTGGCTGCGCTGGCAGTCCACCGACGCCGATCGCGTGCAGACGGCCCAGGCCTGGCTGGTGACCACCGTCACGCGCCTGTGCGTGGACCGGCTGCGCGCCGCACGCACCGAGCGCGAGCACTACAGCGGCCCCTGGCTGCCCGAGCCGTGGATTGCCGAAGGCACGGCCCCGCCCGCCGATGCGCGGGCCGAGTTGGCGAGCGACCTGTCCATCGCGCTGCTCGTCGTGCTGGAGCGCCTGTCGCCCGACGAGCGTGCCGCCTTCCTGCTGCACGACGTGTTCGACAGCGACTATGCGGAAGTCGCCACCGTGCTGAACCGCAGCGAGGCCGCCTGCCGGCAGCTGGTGCACCGCGCCCGCACCCAAGTGCGGCAAGACAAGGTGCGCTTCACCGCCACGCCCGACGCCGCGCAAGCGCTGCTGCATCGGTTTGTGGACGCCATGCGCGCCCAGAACCACGAGGCCATGCTGTCCCTGTTCGCCGCCGACGCGACCTGGACGCCCGACGGGGGCGGCAAGGTGCCCGCCGCCACCAAGGTGCTGCGCGGCCCGCGCGCGCTCGCCCGGTTCGCCGTCGCCGTGTGGCGCCTGCACCTGCAATACCTCACGCTCGAAGAAGTGCAGATCAACGGCACGCCGGGCCTGGTACTGCGCGAAGGCGCCGTGCCGCGCCTGGCGCTGGCGCTGCAGACCGACGGCACCCAGATCCACGGCGTCTACGCCGTGTTGAACCCGGAAAAGCTGCGCGGGCTGTAGCGCCCGCGCGCCCCTTCCACCACCACCGGCAACTTGTCGCCCGCACCAAGGCGGGCTGTGCCGTGGCCATTCGCTCTCCCAACCGTTTTCTCACCACCACCGAAAGGCACTCCATGTCCAAGCAACGCATCCAACTGCTCAAGAACCACCCCGCACCCACCCAAGCCATGATGGCGCTGGAGAACCAGATCAGCGCCGGCACGCTGCCCATTGGCCTGAAGGAGCTCGTGAAGATGCGCGTCTCGCAAATCAACGGCTGCGCGTTCTGCATCGACCTGCATGTGGGCGTGGCGCGCAAGCATGGCGAGACGGATCGGCGGCTGCATCTGGTGGCCGCCTGGCGCGAGGCCGGTCTGTTCGACGCCCGCGAGCGTGCAGCGCTGGCCTGGGCCGAATCACTGACCCGGCTGGCCCAGACGCAGGACGTGCCCGACAGCCTTTATGACGAAGTGACAGCGCAATTCACCGAAGCGGAAATCGTCGAGCTGACCCTGACCGTGGTGGCGATCAATGGCTGGAACCGGTTTCAGGTGGCGTTCCGCGCCCAGCCGGCAGGCGCTGCGGCCGCGTGACTGAGCGGCCACCTGGCTGAGCCTGCGGCTACTGAAGCAGCAGAATATGAGTCAAATCGGCCTCTAGCGCTTATCCATCAAGCGCAAGCAGCTATAAATTTAATAGCAAATCGCCAATGACGCGAGCAGGTCGCGCCGCTAGACCACCACCGGCTCCGGCTCCAGCCGGATGCCGAAGCGCTCGTACACGCTGGTCTGGATGGCTTTGGCCAGCGTCATCACCTCGCCGCCCGTCACGCTGTCGGCGCCCTGGCCGCGGTTGACCAGCACCAGCGCCTGCTTTTCATAGACGCCGGCCTTGCCCACGCTCTTGCCCTTCCAGCCGCAGGCGTCGATCAACCAGCCGGCCGCCAGCTTGATGGTGCCGTCGGGCATGGGGTAGTGAACGATCTTGGGCTCGCGCGCGATGATGTCCGCGCACTGGTCGGGCGTGACGGTGGGGTTCTTGAAGAAGCTGCCGGCGTTGCCGACCACGGCCGGGTCGGGCAGCTTGGCGCGGCGCACCTCGCACACCCAGTCGAACACCTGGCGCGGCGTGGGCACCTGCACGCCGGCTTCGGCGCGCTTGCGTTCCAGGTCCAGGTAGCCCAGTTCGGGCTTCCAGGCTTTAGGCAGCAAAAAACGCACATGGGTGATGACCGCTCGCCCGGCCAGCCCCATGCCGCGCGGCAACCCGGTTTCGTCGCTGGCCGCTTGCGGCGCGTGCTTGAAGACCGAGTCGCGATAGCCGAACCCGCACTGCTCGGCGGTCAAGGAAAACACCTGGCCCGTTGCCAGGTCGATCGCGTCCAGCGACTCGAAGCGGTCTTGCAACTCCACGCCATAGGCACCGATGTTCTGCACCGGCGACGCGCCCACGGTGCCCGGAATCAGCGCCAGGTTTTCCAGGCCGGGAAAGCCGTGCTCCAGCGTCCAGGCCACCGCGTCGTGCCAGACCTCGCCCGCGCCGGCCTCCACGATCCAGTGCCGGTCGGTTTCTGCCGCCAGGCGCAGGCCCTTGATTTCCATTTTCAGCACGACGGGCTTGACGTCGCCCGTCAGCACGATGTTGCTGCCCCCGCCCAAGACGAACACGGGCTGGCGGCCCAGCACCGGGTCGGCCAGCAGGGCCTGCACGTCCTGCACCGAACGGGCACGCACCAACGTCTGGGCGCGCGCGACGATGCCGAAGGTGTTGCAGGGCTGCAGGGGGGCGTTTTTCTCGACTAACATCGGCCGGATTGTCGCACCCGCCCATGCGTGGGCAGGGTTCTTCCCTAGTTTCCGAGAGTCACGCCATGCCTTCTTTTGATACCGTCTGTGAAGCCAACCTTGTCGAAGTGAAGAACGCTGTGGAGAACACCGCCAAGGAGATCGGCACACGCTTCGATTTCAAGGGCACCTCCGCCGCCATCGAGTTCAAGGACAAGGAAATTACCCTGTTCGGCGACGCCGAATTCCAGCTGCAGCAGGTCGACGACATCCTGCGCAGCAAGCTGACCAAGCGCAATGTGGACGTGCGCTTCCTCGACATCGAGAAGCCGCAGAAGATTGGCGGCGACAAGGTCAAGCAGCTGGTAAAGGTGCGTAACGGCATCGAAAGCGAGCTGGCCAAGAAGATCCAGAAGATCATCAAGGAAAGCAAGCTCAAGGTGCAGGCCGCCATCCAGGAAGAAAAAGTACGCGTCACCGGCACCAAGCGCGACGACCTGCAGGCCGCCATGGCCCTGCTGCGCAAGGAAGTGACCGACATTCCCCTGTCGTTCGACAACTTCCGCGACTAAAGGCACCCCACCTCTTCTCCTCGTGTGCCCCGAATGTCCGACCAACGCCCACCAAGCCTTTGCTGGCCGCCGCATTCGGGACGGTCGGGTGGAATGTCGGCTGCGGTGTGGCTGGGCCTGATGCTGTCGGCCGCACCCTTGGCGGCCAGCGCGCAGGCGGTGGCGCTGAGCGGCATTCTGGGCACGCGTGCACTGCTGGTGGTCGACGGATCGCAACCCCGCGGCGTGGCGCCCGGTGAAACGCACAAGGGCGTGACGGTGGTGTCCGTCGGCCGCGACGATGTGGTGGTCGACGTGGCCGGCCAGCGCCGCACGGTGGTGCTGGGCGCGGCGCCCGTCAGCATCCGCTCGGCCAGCGCGGGCCAGCGCGTGGTGCTGCGATCCGACATGCGGGGCCACTTCATGGGCAGCGGCACCATCAATGGCCGCGTGATGCAGTACATGGTGGATACCGGCGCCACTGCGGTGGCCATCGGCCTGCCCGATGCCGAGCGCATGGGCCTGCCCTTTCGCGCCGGCCAGCCGGTGATGATGAACACCGCCAACGGTGCCACGCAAGGCTGGCGGCTCAAGCTCGACTCGGTGCGCATCGGCGACGTGGAACTGCGCGCTGTCGACGCCGTCGTCACGCCACAGGCCATGCCTTATGTGCTGCTGGGCAACAGCTTTCTTTCCGCGTTCCAGATGACGCGTTTGAACGACGAAATGGTGCTGGAGAGGCGGCGCTGACATGCCTACCACGCAAACTGCTGCGAGCGACCGCCTTCTCGACAACGAATACGAAGACCTGCTGGGTCTGTGGTCCGACCTTGAATCGGCACTGTCGGTGCTGCTGGCGCGGCCACTGCAGGTGCAGGACTTCACGGCCAAGGTGCGGCAGTGCGACCGCTGGCTGCAAGACCTTGTGGCGCACGACATCGACGCCGCGCTCTACCTCATGTTCCAGCTCGCCGCGACCTCGTCGGTGGGCTACAGCACCTCGCATGCGCTGGTCTGCGGCACGCTTTGCCACATCCTGGCCCACGAACTGGAACTGCCGCCGCACGAACGCGACAGCCTGGTGCGCGCGGCATTCACCATGAACATCGGCATGACCGCGCTGCAGGACGAACTGGCCCACCAGCGCGATCGGCCCACGCCGATACAGCAGCAGGCCATTGAGAGCCACCCGCGCCTGGGCGTAGACATGCTGGAACAACTGGAAGTGCGTGACGACCTGTGGCTGGACGTGGTTGGCCAGCACCATACGCTGCCCACCGAGCGGGTCAGCGAGCCCGCACCGCTGCGTCACCTCGGTGCCGAGGAGCGCCTGAGCCGCGTTCTCGCCACCATCGACCGCTATGCCGCAATGATCAGTCCGCGGAAGTCGCGTGTTGGCCGCAGCGCGACCGACTCGGTGCGCGCCATCGTCGGGCAGGACGTGGAACAGGGCGATGAGGTGAGTTTCGCCTTGGTACGCACCGTGGGCCTGTGCCCGCCGGGCACCTTCGTGCGGCTGGACAATGGCGAAACGGCCATCGTGCTGCGCCGGGGCGAAAAGCCCAACTTTCCGCTGGTCGCCAGCCTGCTCGACCGTGATGGCGGGCAGCGTGCCCAGCCGGGCCTTTATCAGACGGCCGCGGGCAAACCGCGCATCCAGTCGGCACTGGCAAGGTCCGCCGTTCCGGTCGAGCTGAACCATCGCACGATGGTGCGGCTGGGTTTGTACGCTGCCCGCCGCAGCCACAGCCCGCTGGCCTGATGCAGCCTGGCCCGCCTCTTAGCACTTGATGCCATTGCCAGAACCCGATCTCGCCTTGAATCCACCGTTGCCTTGGCTGGAGCCCGAAGATGCCTTTCCGCCCCCGACGCTGGCCTGGGGCGCTGACTCGCCAGCGCCAGGACTGCTGGCGGCCGGTGGCCTGCTGGATGTGGAGCATCTGAGCGCCGCCTACCAGCAGGGCATCTTTCCCTGGTTCAGCAGCGGCCAACCCATTCTTTGGTGGAGCCCCGACCCGCGCATGGTGCTACACGTGGCGCAATTCAAACTGCACCGTTCGCTGCGCAGGACCTTGCAGCGGTTTCGATCCCAGCCCGACTGCACCGTGAGCATCGACCGTGACTTCAGCGCTGTCATCCACGCCTGCGCACTCACATCTCGCGCTGGGCAATCAGGCACCTGGATCTTGCCTGCGATGGTGCGGGCCTACGAAGAGCTGCATGCTGCCGGGCACGCCCATAGCGTGGAGACCTGGGTCGATGGCCGCCTGGTAGGCGGGCTTTACTGCATCGCCTTCGGACAGGCGGTCTTTGGCGAATCGATGTTCGCGCACGCCACCGACGCATCGAAGATCGCGCTGGCGGCGTTCGTGGCACTGTGCCGCGCGCAAGGCGCAGCGCTGGTGGACTGCCAGCAGAACACCCGCCACCTGGCGTCGCTGGGCGCACGTGAAATCGACCGCTCGGCGTTTCTGGAGCACGTCGCGGTGGCACGGCATGCGCCGCCCATGACCTGGGCGTTCGACCCCATATACTGGAGCGAGATCCTGCCAGACGGGCCTGTGGCATGACGCAACTCAACGACCTTCCTCTGCAAACGCTGCAGTTCTACGCGACTGCCCCCTACCCGTGCAGCTATCTGCCTGACCGGCAGGCGCGCTCGCAGGTCGCCACGCCCAGCCACCTCATTCAGAACGACGTGTACACAGACCTGGTGGGCCGCGGGTTTCGGCGCAGCGGCATGTTTACGTACCGTCCCTACTGCGACGGTTGCCAGGCATGCACGCCGCTCCGGGTGTTGGCAGACCGGTTCAAGCCCGACCGCAGCCAGCGCCGCGCTTGGCAACGGCACCGCCATCTGCAGGCGCGCGTGTTGCGCCTGGGCTTCGTGCCCGAGCACTACGAGCTCTATCTGCGCTACCAGAACACCCGCCACGCCGGCGGCGGCATGGATCACGACAGCATCGACCAGTACACCCAGTTCCTGCTGCAAAGCCGGGTCAATTCGCGCCTGGTGGAGTTCAGAGAGCCCGGCGATGCCGACGGCACACCCGGTGCGCTGAAGATGCTTTCCATTTTGGACGTGCTGGGCGACGGCCTGTCTGCCGTCTATACGTTCTACGAGCCCGAAGCGCGGGCAAGCTACGGCACGTTCAACGTGCTATGGCAGATCGAGCAGGCCCGCACGCTAGGGCTGCCGTACGTGTACCTCGGCTACTGGATCGAAGCCAGCCCGAAGATGAGCTACAAAGCGAACTACATTCCGCACGAATTGCGGGTCGGTGATGTGTGGCAGCCCGGGCTGGCGCGCACGGACTGACCGCGTCGTGCGTCGTAGCTGCGACGCCAAAAGCGAACTTTCCGAAGTCATCACACATCTGACAATTTCATAACATAAAATGTTGGGTTGTTAGGCAGCGACCGGATAGCCCATGAAAAAACATCTTTCAGACGTCCCGTCCAAGCCCAGCGTGCAGGTGCTGGAGCGCATGTTCACCCTGATCGACGTGCTGGCGTCGCGCGAAGAAGCCATTTCGCTCAAGGAAATCAGCGAGAAAACGGGACTGCACCCCTCCACCGCTCACCGTATCCTCAACGATCTGACGATCGGCCGCTTCGTCGATCGGCCGGAATCAGGAAGCTACCGCTTAGGCATGCGCCTGCTGGAACTCGGCAACCTGGTGAAAGCGCGCTTAAGCGTACGCGATGCCGCGTTGGTTCCGATGCGCCAGTTGCACAAGCTGATCCAGCAACCCGTCAATCTGAGCGTGCGCCAGGGCGACGAAATCGTCTACATCGAGCGGGCCTACAGTGAGCGCTCCGGCATGCAGGTGGTGCGCGCCATCGGCGGGCGGGCACCTCTGCACCTCACCTCGACCGGCAAGCTGTTTCTGGCAGCCGACGACCCACAGCGTGTGCGCACCTATGCCACGCGCACGGGCCTCGCCGGCCACACACGCAACAGCATCACGCAAATGCCGGTGTTGGAGCGCGAACTAGGCAAGGCCCGTCAGTACGGCATTGCCCGCGACAACGAAGAACTGGAATTGGGCGTGCGCTGCATGGCGGCAGGCATCTTCGATGACCAGGGCCAACTGATAGCAGGCCTGTCGATTTCTGCGCCTGCCGATCGCCTGGATGAGGGCTGGCTGCCCAAGCTGCAGTCCACCGCCGACGCCATTTCCCAGGCGCTGGGTTATGTGAGCGGTCGCCGCACGTCGTTCACGCAGGCTTGAAAAGGCTTGAAGAGCAACTCGTTTGGGTTGAGATTGCGGCGTGACGGCCTCTCCCTTGCCGTCATCTTCTGAGGCTCCACATCACAGGAAGTGACGAGCCCGGGGTGCCACGACTGCACCCCCGCTTTTACAAGGCGTCAGCCCTTGGTGCTGGCGCCGGCGTGAAAGCTCTTCTCGCTGCCCAGTGCAGGCAGCGTTTCCACCCAGTTGCGTACCCGTTCCGCATCGCCCAGCCGGCTGAATTTACCGGCCGAATCCAGGAACACCATGATCAGCTTGCGGCCGGCGATCTGCGTCTGCATGACCAGGCAGCGGCCAGCTTCAGAGATGTAGCCGGTCTTTTGCAGGCCGATGTCCCAGGCGGGGCTTTTCACCAGGCGGTTGGTGTTGTTGTATTGCAGTGTGCGGCGACCCACAGCCACTTCATAACCGGGCGAGGTGGACAGTTCGCGCAGCAGCGGGTCGCTGTGCGCCACGTTCACCAGCATGGCCAGATCATGCGCGCTGGACTGGTTGCGGCTGGACAAACCGGTGGGCTCCACGTAGTGCGTATCTGTCATGCCCAGCAGCTTGGCCTTCAGGTTCATTTGCGACACGAAAGCGTTCAGGCCACCAGGGTACGTGCGCCCCAGCGCATGGGCCGCGCGGTTTTCGCTCGACATCAGGGCGAGGTGCATCATTTCGCCGCGCGTCAGCGTGGTGCCGACGGTCAGGCGCGAACTGCTGCCTTTTTCGGTATCCACATCATCCTGGGTGATGGTGATCTGCTCATCCATCGGCAGGCGCGCCTGCGAGATCAGCAAGCCGGTCATCAGCTTGGTCAGCGACGCAATGGGCAGCACCGCGTGGTCGTTCTTGCTGAGCAGAACTTCATTCGTTTCCTGGTCGATGACCAATGCCACGCTGGACTTCAAGTCCAGCGGATCGGTGACCGAGTGCAAGCCCGCCAATTGGCCGAACGACAGGCGCTCAGGCACGATCGCTGCGGCGCGCACCGGCGCTCGAGCGCTGCGCGCCGCGACACGGGTCGCCTTGACCCGCGTCACGGCCTTGCGAGAAACCTTGTTGGCAGCCGCCGCAGCCGGGCGTTTGGCAGTGACGGAAGACGCCTGCTTCTTCACCACCGTCTTCTTTCGCTCTGCCGCATGTGCGGTGGGCGAAGCCAGCGCAAGGCTGAGCGTGACGAAGGCCAACGCGTGGACAAAACGGGCGGCGATGCCGGGGCGTGCATGCATCTGAATGCTCCAAGCGGAAAGAAGTGTGAGGCAGTGTACAGAATCAAAAAAAGTCGCGCAAGATCAAGGCCTTGCGCGACTCTTTTAGAAACTGGGTGAATTATAAATTCGCAAGTCAGCCTTGGGCGGCCACCCGGTCGGCTTTACTTTGTAACTTGTTCAACGCACTCAGGTAGGCTTTCGCCGACGCGACAACGATGTCTGGGTCGGCGCCCACCCCGTTGACCACCCGGCCGCTGCTCTGCAACCGCACCGTCACCTCGCCCTGGCTTTCGGTGGATCCGCTGATAGCGTTGACCGAATAGAGCACCATTTCAGCACCGCTCTTGACATGGGTCTCGATGGCCTTGAGCGACGCATCCACCGGGCCGTTGCCGTCCGACGTGCCCTGCACCTCTCGCCCCTCGACCGTGAACACGATGCTGGCTTGCGGCCGCTCGCCGGTTTCGCTGTGCTGCGACAGCGAGACGAAGCCGTATTGCTCGCGCTCCGTCGTCACACTTTCGTCGCTCACCAGCGCGAGGATGTCTTCGTCGAAGATCTCGCTCTTGCGGTCGGCCAGTTCCTTGAACTTGGAGAAGGCTGCGTTGATCTCGCCCTCGCTCTCCAGTTGCACGCCCAGTTCCTGCAGCCGCTGCTTGAACGCGTTGCGCCCCGACAGCTTGCCCAGCACGATCTTGTTGGCAGTCCAGCCCACGTCTTCGGCGCGCATGATTTCGTACGTGTCGCGCGCCTTCAGCACGCCGTCCTGGTGAATGCCCGAAGCGTGCGCAAAGGCGTTGGCGCCCACCACTGCCTTGTTCGGCTGCACCACGAAACCGGTGGTCTGGCTGACCATGCGGCTGGCGGCCAGGATGTGCTGGGTGTCGATGCCCAGCTCCAGATTGAAATAGTCGCGCCGCGTCTTCACGGCCATCACGACCTCTTCAAGCGAGCAATTGCCAGCACGCTCGCCCAGGCCGTTAATAGTGCACTCGATCTGGCGTGCCCCGCCGATCTTCACGCCCGCCAGCGAGTTGGCCACCGCCATGCCCAGATCGTTGTGGCAGTGCACCGACCAGATCGCCTTGTCGCTGTTGGGAATGCGCTCGCGCAGGGTCTTGATGAAGTTGCCGTACAGCTCGGGCACGGCGTAGCCCACCGTGTCGGGCACGTTGATGGTGGTTGCGCCTTCGGCAATGACGGCCTCCAGCACGCGGCAGAGAAAATCCACCTCGCTGCGGTACCCGTCTTCGGGGCTGAACTCGACGTCGCCGATCAGGTTGCGTGCAAAGCGCACCGATTGCTTGGCCTGCTCCAGCACCTGCTCCGGCGTCATGCGGAGCTTCTTTTCCATATGCAGCGGGCTGGTGGCGATGAAGGTGTGGATGCGCCCGCTGTTCGCGCCCTTGAGCGCTTCGGCCGCGCGAGAGATGTCACGGTCGTTGGCGCGCGACAGCGAGCAGATGGTCGAGTCCTTGATTGCCTGAGCGATGCTCTGTACGGCCTCGAAGTCGCCGTTGGAGCTGGCCGCGAAGCCGGCCTCGATCACATCCACTTTCAGGCGTTCCAGTTGGCGGGCGATGCGCAGCTTTTCGTCGCGGGTCATCGACGCGCCGGGTGACTGCTCGCCGTCGCGCAGGGTGGTGTCGAAAATGATCAGTTTGTCAGTCATCGTGGTCTCCTGCTTGCAGTAGGTTTAGTTCGTATCCAGCGCAGCCGTCATTTATTTATGCAGACCGCGCTCGTCGGGCTCATCGGTCGACATGCTGATGACGCTGCTGTGCTGCCCCTTGGCCTTGCGCCAGGCGTACACCCCATAGCCCGACAGGCCGTACAGCACAAACACGCTGAACAGCACCGTGGGCGGGTGGATGTTGATGATGGCGATGGCCAGCGCGATCAGCACGATCACGGCAAAGGGCACGCTCTTTTTCATCTGGATGTCCTTGAAGCTATAGAACGGCACGTTGGTCACCATCGTCAGCCCCGCATACAGCGTGAAGGCGAAGGTGAGCCAGGTGACCTGCGTCCAGCTGAGCCAACCCTCATCGCCCGGTTGCACGCCCAACTCGGTCATGAGCCAGATGAACCCGGCCACCAATGCCGCCGCCGCAGGCGATGGCAAGCCCTGGAAGTACCGCTTGTCCACCACGCCAGTGTTCACGTTGAACCGTGCCAGCCGCAACGCCGCGCAGGCGCAATACACGAAGGCGGCGATCCAGCCCCAGCGGCCCAGTCCGCGCAAAGACCATTCGTAGGCGATCAAGGCCGGCGCGGCGCCGAACGACACCATGTCCGAGAGCGAATCCATCTGCTCGCCGAACGCGCTCTGGGTGTTGGTCATGCGGGCGACGCGCCCGTCCAGGCTGTCGAGCACCATGGCGCAGAAGACGCCCACCGCCGCCATGTCGAAGCGCCCATCCATCGCCATCACCACCGAGTAAAAACCGCCGAACAACGCCGCCAGGGTGAAGAGATTGGGCAGGATGTAGATGCCCTTGCGCCGCCTGCGCACCAGCACCTCGCCACTCCGGGCTCCGTCATTGTTTTTATGCATCAAATAGGCCTCCAGCGCTTGCTGGATAAGCGCAAGCAGCTATCAAAATCATACCAGACGGGTTTGAGCGCCCGCGCGCGAAGAGCGCAGTGTAGAGCCAGCCGGCCACCACCTGGGCGCCGGTACGGATGTCCATGAAAAAAGGCCACCAGCGGTGGCCTTTGGGCAGGCGTGCGAACGAGGCGCACACCGGGCTGATCGCAGATCAGTTGCGGGTCTGGTCGACCAGCTTGTTCTTGGCGATCCAGGGCATCATGGCGCGCAGCTTGCCACCCACCACTTCGATGCTGTGGTCGGCCGTGTTGCGGCGGCGGGCCGTCATCGATGGATAGTTCAGGCGACCTTCCTGGATGAACATCTTCGCGTATTCACCGTTCTGGATGCGCTTCAAGGCATTGCGCATGGCTTCGCGCGACTGCTCGTTGATCACTTCGGGGCCGGTCACGTACTCGCCGTACTCGGCATTGTTCGAGATCGAGTAATTCATGTTGGCAATGCCGCCTTCGTAGATCAGGTCCACGATGAGCTTGAGCTCGTGCAGGCATTCGAAGTAAGCCATTTCAGGGGCGTAGCCAGCTTCGACCAGGGTTTCGTAGCCCATCTTGATCAGCTCGACCGCGCCGCCGCACAGCACGGCTTGTTCGCCAAACAGGTCAGTCTCGGTCTCTTCCTTGAAGTTGGTCTCGATGATGCCGGCCTTGCCGCCGCCATTGGCTGCCGCGTAGCTCAGGGCCAGGTCACGGGCCTTGCCGGATTGGTCTTGATGCACTGCAACCAGATGGGGCACGCCGCCGCCCTGGGTGTAGGTGTTGCGCACGGTGTGGCCCGGGGCCTTCGGAGCGACCATCCACACATCCAGATCGGCACGGGGCACGACTTGGTTGTAGTGCACATTGAAGCCATGGGCGAAGGCCAGCGAAGCGCCTTGCTTGATGTTCGGCTCGACGTTGTTCTTGTAGACGGCTGCGATGTCTTCGTCAGGCAGCAAAATCATGACCACGTCAGCGGCCTTGACCGCGTCGTTCACTTCCAGCACGTTCAGGCCGGCCTTGCCGACCTTGTCCCACGAAGCACCGCCCTTGCGCAGGCCAACCACGACCTTCACGCCACTGTCGTTCAGGTTCTGTGCGTGGGCATGGCCCTGCGAGCCGTAGCCGATGATGGCCACGGTCTTGCCCTTGATCAGGCTCAGGTCGGTGTCTTTGTCGTAGAAAACTTTCATGGGTCGCTCCAGTAAAAAATGCGTTGGTCAGGATGGAAAAAGAAGGAATGTCTTAGACGCGGAGGATGCGTTCACCGCGACCGATACCGCTGGCGCCAGTCCGAACGGTCTCCAGAATCGACGTGCGGTCTATGGCCTGCAAGAAAGCATCGTTCTTGGACTGGTCGCCCGTCAGCTCGACGGTGTAGCTCTTGTCGGTCACGTCGATGATGCGGCCGCGGAAGATGTCGGCCATGCGCTTCATCTCCTCGCGCTCCTTGCCTACGGCGCGCACCTTCACCATCATGAGCTCGCGCTCGGTGTAGGAGCCTTCGGTCAGGTCGACGACCTTCACGACTTCGATGAGCCGGTTCAGGTGCTTGGTGATCTGCTCGATCACGTCTTCAGAACCGTGGGTTTGGATGGTCATGCGCGACAGCGATGCGTCCTCGGTGGGCGCCACGGTCAGCGATTCGATGTTGTAGCCCCGCGCAGAAAACAGGCCTACGACGCGCGACAGCGCACCCGGTTCGTTCTCCAGCAAGACGGCGATGATGTGTTTCATGAGTGCAGATTCCTCTTTTTGCGACGGCAGCACGATCCACAAGTGGTCGCAGAAAACTGTCGTTTTTCGCTGCCCTCCCCCGACGCCGGTAAGCGGCGGGCTCGGCAGGCAATAGATTCGTCAAAGTTGAAAGCTATCAAAAAGATAGCTGCTAGCGCTTGATGGACAAGCGCTGGAGGCCGATCTGGCTTAAAGGTCCTCCGACCCCAGCAGCATTTCGGTAATGCCCTTGCCCGCCTGCACCATCGGGAACACGTTCTCGGTGGGGTCGGTGCGGAAGTCCAGGAACACGGTGCGATCTTTGAGGCGGCGGGCCTCGCGCAGCGCGGGCTCTACGTCTTCAGGGCGCTCGATCAGCATGCCGACGTGGCCGTAGGCCTCAGCCAGCTTCACGAAGTCGGGCAGCGAATCCATGTAGCTGTGGCTGTAGCGGCCCGAATACTCGATCTCTTGCCACTGCCGGACCATGCCCAGGAAGCGGTTGTTGAGCGAACAGATGATGATCGGCGTTTCATACTGGCGGCAGGTGGCCAGTTCCTGGATGTTCATCTGCACCGAGCCTTCACCCGTGATGCAGAACACCTCGGCATTCGGCTTGGCCAGCTTGATGCCCATGGCGTAGGGAATGCCCACGCCCATGGTGCCCAGGCCGCCGGAATTGATCCAGCGGCGTGGTTCTTCAAAGCGGTAGTACTGCGCAGCCCACATCTGGTGCTGGCCCACATCGGACGTCACGTAGGCGTCGGCGTCCTTGGTCATGTTCCAGAGCGTCTCAACCACGTACTGCGGCTTGATGACGTCGCTGCTGCCCATGCTGTACTTCAGGCAATCGCGCTTGCGCCAGCCTTCGATGGTGTCCCACCAGGCCGCCAGGGCGCCGGCTTCAGGGCGCGTGGGGGTCTCGCGGATCATCGCGATCAGCTCGGTCAGCACGTCCTTGACGTCGCCGACGATAGGGATGTCGACCTTCACGCGCTTGGAGATGCTCGACGGGTCGATGTCGATATGAATGATCTTGCGGTCGTTCTGGGCAAAGTGCTTCACGTTGCCGATCACGCGGTCGTCAAAGCGCGCGCCCACCGCCAGCAGCACGTCGCAGTTCTGCATCGCGTTGTTGGCCTCGACCGTGCCGTGCATGCCCAGCATCCCGAGGAACTTGCGGTCCGACGCGGGATAAGCGCCCAGGCCCATCAACGTATTGGTGACCGGGTAGCCCAGCATGTCCACCAAGGTACGCAGTTCGTCGCAGGCATTGCTCAGCAGCACGCCGCCGCCGGTATAGATGTAAGGGCGCTTGGCCGTCAACAGCAACTGCAACGCCTTGCGAATCTGCCCGCCGTGGCCCTTGCGCACGGGGTTGTACGACCGCATCTCCACAGTCTGTGGATAGCCGTTGTAAGCCACCTTCTTGAACGACACGTCCTTCGGAATGTCGACCACCACCGGGCCTGGGCGGCCGGTACGGGCGATGTGGAAGGCTTTCTTCATCGTAGCCGCCAGATCGCGCGCATCCTTGACCAGGAAGTTGTGCTTGACGATGGGGCGCGTGATGCCGACGGTGTCGCATTCCTGGAAGGCGTCCAGACCGATGGCGTGCGTGGGCACTTGGCCGGCGATGATTACCATCGGGATGGAATCCATGTAGGCCGTCGCGATGCCGGTGACCGCATTGGTCAGGCCCGGGCCTGAGGTGACCAGCGCGACGCCAACTTCACCCGTGGCGCGGGCATATCCGTCAGCGGCATGGACGGCCGCCTGCTCGTGGCGCACCAACACATGATGGATCGTGTCCTGCTTGTACAGCGCGTCGTAGATGTACAGAACGGCGCCGCCCGGATAACCCCAGATGTACTGGACGTTCTCGGCTTGCAGGGATTTGATGAGAATTTCGGCGCCCATGAGGTCTTGGGTGCCGGCGGCGCCTTGAATGGCGGCCGCTGCCGATGCGATTTCGGCTTTTGAGATTTCCATGATCAACCTTTGCGAATTTCTCTGACGAAAAACCTTGGGTGCCCCTTGAACAAGCCCTTGTGAAGCCGCCTCGGAACTTGAGGCCTCGGCCATGGGCGAGATGATTGCTGCGCCGGACCGGGACCCGTTTGCCTTTGAATTGCAGCCAGGATTATGGCATTTGTCGCACTGGCGCGGACGCCTGTCGGAAAAATACAGCGCCGGTGCCATAATCGCGCGCTTTGGCGCCAGGCCTCATACTGATTTGGCGGTGCCTTTGCCGCCTGTTCGCCCGTCTCTTGCGGGCCCATTCACTCTTGGCTACCGAACGAGAACTGTCCGACTTCCTCAAAAGCGTAGAAAAGCGAGCGTTCAAGCGCTCGATCTATCACGTGCGCAATGAGGAATCGGCACTGGACATCGTTCAGGACAGCATGCTCAAGCTGGCGGAGCACTACGGCGACAAGCCCGTGAACGAGTTGCCGATGCTGTTCCAGCGCATCCTGTCGAACTGCACGCTCGACTGGTTCCGCCGTCAAAAGACGCGCAACGCGCTGTTTTCCAGCATGAGCGACTTCGAAGGCCCTGACGACGAAGGCGGCGATTTCGACCTGCTGGAGGCCTACACCGGCAGCGAGACCGCGCAGAGCGCCGAAGACCTGACGCGGCGCGCCCAGGTGTTTCGCAATATCGAAGCCGAGATTCAAGAATTGCCCCCCCGTCAACGGGAGGCCTTCCTGATGCGTTACTGGGAGGAAATGGATGTTGCAGAAACTGCAGCCGCCATGGGCTGCTCGGAAGGCAGTGTGAAAACGCACTGCTTTCGCGCAGTCCAGACCCTCGGCAAGGCACTGAAGGCCAAAGGAATAGAACTATGAATCGCACACCCCCCGCTTCCGCCGAACTCGCCGCCGACCGTTACGCGCGCCGCGTGACCGCGCGACTGACGGAGGGCGTCGACGCGTTGCCTTACGATATTTCCGAGCGCCTGCGGGCCGCGCGCATGCAGGCACTGGACAAGCGCCGCAAACCGGTCTTCGTGCCGGTGCGCGAGATCGCTGCCGCGCCGGTGGTGGTGTCTTCAGACGGCAGTGCTACCCTCGGCTGGGGGGGTGAAGGCGGTAACTGGTGGCGCGCTCTGATGTCGGCCGTGCCGCTGACGGCGCTGGTGGTCGGCCTGGTGTTCATCAACATCGCGCAGGACGAGAATATCGCCCACGAGATCGCCGAGGTGGACACCGCCCTGCTCACTGACGATCTGCCGCCCTCGGCCTATGCCGACCCTGGCTTCCTTCAATTCCTCAAGACGGCTGACGACAGCCGCTGATTCGACACTGCATGCCCCCCAGCCTGACCGACGCTCCCCGCATCCTGCCAGCCGCCGTGCTGGCTTTTGCATTGCTGGGCGCGCTGTCCTTGGGTGGCTGGCGGGTGGTTACGCAGGTCCGCATGGCTCCCGGCACGGCGGTGCCTGCTGAAGTATTGGCATCACAGCACAAGAAGGCGCGCAACCCGGCCGTGCGCCGTGTGCGCACGCCAGAGCCAGCACAGCCTGTCGGCCCCAGCTGGAGTCAACTGACAACCGCGCAACGAGAAGCTCTCGCCCCGCTGGCGGAACGTTGGCCGGTGTTGAGCGAGGTTCAGAAGCGCCATTGGCTCAACTTGGCCGGGGGGTTCAAGTCGCTGGCGCCTGAAGAGCAGGTCAAGATGGTCGAGCGCATGACCGATTGGGCCAGCCTCAGCACGCAGCAACGCAGCCAGGCCCGGCTCAACTACGCCGCGACCGCCAAGCTGGCGCCAGACAGCAAAGTCGCACAGTGGGAGGCTTACCAAGCCTTGAGCCCGCAAGAAAAAGAGCGCCTCGCGGCACGCGCGGCCCCCAAGCCGGCCGGGGCGGCCACCGCTCTGCGCCCGGTGGCGCCGCGCAAGCTGGCCAAGGTGCCGGCCGCAGCGGCGGTGACCGCCGCCAGCCCCGCCAATCCGCCGAAGATTCCTCCGGTGAACGAATTCCACTCCACGCAGGCGCTTCCCGTATTGGCACCCTCGCCGGCCTCGACAGCCTCCAGTGCGGCTGTACAGACGGCGCCTGTTCACGTGCCTTCTGCAGTGGCGGCACCCCTGCCGCCTGCAGGCGTGGCGCCAGACGGCGACGGCACCCCAGCCGAGCGCGACTTCGCACCCTTGCACCCCCCCCAATAGGCTCCACTTCGCCCGACCGCCGCATGCCCGCCTCTCCGATGTCAAGCCCGAGCCCGTCTTCCGACTCCGCAACGGGCGTACCCGCCATCGCGCTGAACGGCACGACGCCGTCGCTCCCGCGCCGCATGGCGTGCTGGCTGTACGAAGGCATGCTGATGTTCGGCGTAGTGTTCATTGCCAGCTACCTTTTCGACGCACTCAGCCAATCGCGCCATGCGCTGGACAACCGGCACCTGCGGATGGGTTTTCTGTTTGTGGTGTTCGGTATCTACTTCACCTGGTTCTGGTCCAGGGGTCAGACGCTCGCCATGAAGACTTGGCGTATCAAAGTTGTCGATGCAAGCGGTATGCACATCAGCCAATTGCGTGCGCTGGCCCGGTACGTGTTGAGTTGGCTCTGGTTTCTTCCCCCCCTGGCTGCATATTCCTTCGGCGTTGATGCTGTAGAGGTGATGGTGCTGCTTTTTGGTTGGGTCTTCATCTGGGCGCTGCTGAGTCGCTTTCACCCGCAAAGGCAGTTCTGGCACGATGCACTGGCGGGCACGCGCCTGGTGCATTTTCAGCTGCCGCCCCGCAAACACTGAGGCGCCCGCCCTCAGCTCAGGCGTAGACAACGGCTGCGCCGCACTTTGGCGTGCCAGCCAGTTCGCGCCAACCATTGCGCACACCACGGCCTGCGCCAAAATAGCTTTCCTGATGTCTATGCCTCCCCTGCCCCACCCACCGCACCCTCACAAGGCCCGCACCGGCGTTCACCGTGTCTGGCACGCCACTGGCTATTCGTTGCAAGGCCTGCGCGCGGGCTGGAGCGAGAAGGCTTTTCGCACAGAAGCCTGCATGGCGTTCGTGCTGTTGCCACTGTCCTTGTGGCTCGGCAGCAGCTGGGTCGAGGTGGCCTTGCTGGCGGGCACCGTGCTGCTGGTGCTGATCACCGAGTTGCTCAATTCCGGCATTGAAGCGGCCATCGATCGCGTGGGCCCTGAACTGCATGCCATGTCCAAGCGTGCGAAGGACTTGGGCAGTGCGGCGGTGCTGTTGAGTTTGCTGCTGTGCTCAGGCGTGTGGGCGGCGGCGCTCTATCAAAGGTTGTTTGTACATGGCTGATCCCGCATTCTCGATCTGCGTCTACCTGGGCTCACGCTCCGGTGGCACTCCCCGCTTTGCCGAAGCGGCCACGGCCGTGGGCCAATGGATCGGCCGGCACAGCGGCCAACTGGTCTATGGCGGCGGCCGTAGTGGCTTAATGGGCACAGTGGCAGAGGCCACGCGCCTGGCCGGCGGCCGGGTGGTGGGCGTGATTCCACAAGCGCTGGTGGACAAGGAACTGGCCAATCACCAGTGCGACGAACTGCACATCGTGCAGAACATGCACGAACGCAAAGCGATGATGGCCGAGCGCTGTGATGCCTTTGTCGCCCTGCCCGGCGGCATCGGCACATTCGAGGAACTGTTCGAGGTGTGGACGTGGCGGCAGCTGGGCTACCACGACAAGCCGCTGGGCCTGCTGAACGTCGATGGCTACTACGACGGAATGCTGTCGTTCCTGCGCACCAGCGTGCAGAGCGGTTTCATGAGCGATTGGCAGATGGGTCTGCTGTCTACGCACACCGAGGTGGGCGCGCTGCTGACCACCTTGGTGCAGGAAGCAGGTAACAACCGGGACGTCACTGCGCTGCGCGACGTGATTTGATTAATTGATTAATTAACTGATTGATTGGCTAATTGAAGCGCCCGCCTTGCCCGGCGGGCGCAGCAAACTCAGACCGCTGCTTCGTCCAGGTCACCCGTACGGATGCGCACCACGCGCTCCACGGCCGTCACAAAGATCTTGCCGTCGCCGATCTTGCCGGTGCGCGCCGCATTCACGATGGCGTCCACGCAGCGGTCCACGTCGTCCGTCTTGACAACGACTTCCACCTTTACCTTGGGCAGAAAGTCCACCACATACTCGGCGCCGCGGTACAGCTCGGTGTGGCCCTTCTGGCGGCCAAAGCCTTTGACTTCGGTCACCGTCAGGCCGGTGACGCCGCAGTCGGCCAGGGCCTCGCGGACTTCCTCGAGCTTGAAAGGCTTGATGACGGCGGTAATCATTTGCATGGGGAATGTCTCCTGGAATGAATGTGCTGCGATACGAAAAATCTGGTACGGATCATCAGGCGCGAAAGCGGCTGGTGATGGGGTAGCGCCAGTCCTTGCCGAAGCTGCGGCGTGTGACGCGAATGCCCACCGGCGCCTGGCGGCGCTTGTATTCATTGAGCTTGATGAGCCGGGTGACGCGCTCCACGTCGGCCCGGTCGTAGCCGTCTTCGATGATGGATTCGATGGGCTCGTCGCCCTCCATGTAGCGCGCCACGATGGCGTCCAGCACCTCGTAAGGCGGCAGGCTGTCCTGGTCTTTCTGGTCGGGCCGCAGCTCGGCGCTGGGCGGGCGCGTGATGATGCGCTCGGGAATGGGGCGCGCGCCCGTGCCGAACGGGTCGTTCTCATTGCGCCAGCGCGCCAGGGCGAACACCTGCGTCTTGGCCACGTCCTTGATGACCGCAAAGCCGCCGGCCATGTCGCCGTACAGCGTGCAGTAGCCCGTCGCCATCTCGCTCTTGTTGCCGGTGGTCAGCACGATGGAGCCGAACTTGTTCGACAGCGCCATCAGCAGCGTGCCGCGAATGCGCGCCTGCAGGTTCTCTTCGGTGGCGTCTTCCGGCAGCCCGGCGAATTCGCTGGCCAGCGCGGCCTTGAAGGCCTCGAACTGCGGTGCGATGGAGATTTCGTCATAGCGCACGCCCAGCCGTTCGGCCATGTCGCGCGCGTCGATCCAGCTGATGTCGGCCGTGTAGGGCGAGGGCATCATCACCGCGCGCACCTTGTCCGCACCCAGCGCATCGACGGCGATCGCCAGCACCAGGGCCGAATCGATGCCGCCTGACAGGCCCAGCAACGCGCCGGGAAAGCCGTTCTTGCCGATGTAGTCGCGTACGCCCAGCACCAGGGCTGACCACAGATCGGACTCCAGCGTGGGCACGGGAGCAACGTCTGCTATTAATTTTATAGCTGACTGCGCTTGATCCACCTGCGCTAGCAGCAGTTTTTCTTCAAAACCAGGGGCACGGAAGGCGATGAAGCCATCGGCATTCAGCCCGAACGACCGGCCTTCAAACACCACTTCGTCCTGCCCGCCCACCAGGTGGGCATAGACCAGCGGCAGGCCGGTTTCGGTCACCCGCTCGCGCATGATCTGCTCGCGCTCGGAGCTTTTGCCGACATGGAAAGGCGAGGCGTTGATGCTGACCAGCAACTGCGCACCGGCATCCGCCGCACGCCGAGCCGGGCCGGGGAACCACGCGTCTTCGCAGATCAGAAGGCCGATGCGCACGCCATCGACGTCGAACACGCAGGTGTCGCTGCCGGGCGTGAAATACCGGCGCTCGTCGAACACCTGGTAGTTGGGCAATTCTTGCTTGGCGTAGGTTTGTTCGACGCGGCCGGCGCGCACCACGCTGGCGGCGTTGGCGCAACGGCCGGCCGGGTCGGCAGGCAGGCGCTGCGGGTGGCCGACGACGATGGCCAGGCCCTCCAGATCGGCAGTGGCGCGCACCACTTCGGCCAGGGCCTGGTCGCTGGCCGCCAGAAAGGCGGGCCGCAAAAACAGGTCTTCGGCCGCATAGCCGCACAGCGCCAATTCGGGCGTGAGCAGCAGGCGTGCACCGGCGGCATGGGCGTCGCGTGCGGCCTGGATGATCTTCTGGGCGTTGCCCGGCAGATCGCCCACGATGAAATTGAACTGGGCGATGCTGATGGCGAATGGCATACGAAGAGCGCGGCGCGGAAGGGGGTAGGCGGTGGAAAAAAGACTCAGACCATTATGTCATCGGGGTGTCAGACGGCCGGGCTCGCGGCTCCGTCCACCGCCGCGCCGGCCAGCAGGTAATGGCCGCCCGCCACGTGGTGGAGCGTGCGCAGCTCGTCATGCTCATCAAAGTGCCACCGGCCGGCCGAGTACACGCGCGCGTCGGCCCACGCGCCGACGACTTCGCCCAGAAACAAATCGTAGGTCTGCTGGATGTGCGGCTCGGGCAGCAGCCGGCAGGCGAGCCAGGCCACGCAGCCCTCGACCAACGGCGCGGGGCTGGCGGGCTCGTCGATCCATGCCAGGCCAGGCAACGTGGCGAGCTTGTCCACGTCCTTTCCACTGACGCCGCCAATGGCGGTGGTGAGCGCCGCCTGCGCACGGCAGGGCACGCTGAGCGTGAAATGGCCCGACGACTCGATCAGCCCGCGGGTGAAGGTGGCCTTGTCGATCACCACCGCCACCTTCGGCGGGGCGAAGTCCAGCGCCATGTTCCAGGCCGCCGCCATCACGTTGCTGCGCCCGCCATGCGCGGCGCTGACCAGCACCGTGGGGCCGTGGTTGAGCAGCCGCGTGGCGCGGTCGAGGGGGACGGGTTGGCGATGCGTCGGTTGCGTCATGCGGGTGATTGTGGCGGCCCGGCGCCGTCCTTGGCCCTGCGCGGGGCTTTGCCGCACGGCGCGGGACCGGCGGCGTTGGCGATCTGGTGGCAACATCGGCCCATCTTCCGGCGCATCGCTGTGGATACGTGATTTTCAAAGAAAGCTCCGCCTTTTGCCTTCGCCCTCTTCCCGATCACCCGTGGCCGACGAACCGCATTACGAGTTGCGCGTCGCCGAAGACCCCGCCCAGCTTAATGCCGCTGCGTGGGACGCGCTGCTGGCCGACCAGACGCACGCCACGCCCTTTCTGCGCCACGCGTATCTGGCCGCCCTGCACGACAGCGGCAGCGCCACCACCGCCACGGGCTGGACGGCGCGCTTCTTCACGCTGTGGCAAGGCGACATGCTGCAAGCGGCCTGCGCGCTGTACGTCAAGGCGCATTCGTATGGGGAATACGTGTTCGACCACGCCTGGGCGCAGGCCTATGCGCGCCACGGCATCGACTATTACCCCAAGGCCGTCGTCGCGGTGCCGTTCACTCCTGTGCCGGGCGCGCGGCTGCTGGCGCGCAGCGACGTGGCCCGCGCCACGTTGCTGCAGGCGCTGCTGGCGTGGTGCGAAGAAGCCGAGCTGTCGTCGCTGCACCTGCTGTTTGCCGCTGACGAGGATGTCCGGGCCGCGCAGCAGCAAGGCCTGATGCTGCGCCACACCGTTCAATTCCACTGGAAGAATGTGGCCCCCACGCTCCCTGCTGCGCATGGTTCGCTGCCCCCCAAGGGGGCCCTCGCCGCCTTGGGGCGGCCCGGCGACGGCGAGAATGAGGCCCCCACGCTCCCTGCTGCGCATGGTTCGCTGCCCCCCAAGGGGGCCCTCGCCGCCTTGGGGCGGCCCGGTGACGGCGAGAATGCAGCCCCCACGCTCCCTGCTGCGCAGAGTGCGCTTCCCTTCGAAGAGCCGCCCCCCGAACCTTCCGCCCGCGCATTCCACGACTTCGACGACTTCCTCGCCTCGCTGTCGCAGGACAAACGCAAGAAGATCCGGCAAGAGCGCCGCCGCGTCGCCGAAGCGGGCGTCACCTTCCGCTCGGTGCAGGGCGCCGACATCCTGCGCGATGACTGGGACTTTTTCTACCGCTGCTACGAACGCACCTACCTGGAGCACGGCAACCCGCCCTATCTGTCGCGCGACTTCTTCCACCGCATGGAGCGCGATCTGCCCGAGGCCTGGGTGCTGTTCATCGCCGAGCGCGACGGGCGGCCGATTGCTACCAGTTTGATAGCTATCAGCGCTTATGCATCAAGCGCTGGAGGCCAAAAACACCCTCAAGTGGCGTTTGGCCGCTACTGGGGCGCCATCGAGCGGGTGGATTGCCTGCACTTCGAAGCCTGCTACTACCAGCCGATCGCCTGGTGCATTGCCCACGGCGTGCAGCGTTTTGAGGGCGGCGCGCAGGGCGAACACAAGATGGCGCGCGCCCTGCTGCCGGTGCAGGCCACCAGCGCGCACTGGCTGGCGCACCCGGCATTTGCCGAGGCGGTGGACCGGTTTCTGGAGCGCGAAGGCGAAGGCGTTGCGGAGTACCTGGAGCACCTGCAGGCGCGCAGCCCGTTCAGGCACACGGCGGACTGACGGGCGGCGCCGCAGCGGCTTCCACCGCTTCAACCAGCGCCTGCAAAAACGTGGCCACCAGCGCCGGCAGCGTGCGGCCCTGCAGCGACAGCACCTCCAGCCGCCGCTGGCCCAGCATGGCGTCGTCGAACGGCCGGGCTACGACGGCGCCACGCGCCAGCCAGTGGACTACCGTCAGCCGGCCCGACAGCAGCACCTGCGGGCTGCGCAGCAAAGGCAGCATGACGGACGAGAAATTGCTGACGAAGAGCGGCTCGTAGCGCAGCCCGCGCGCGCTGCAGGCCAGGTCGAACAATTGCCGCGCCGTCATGCCGACGCTGCCCACCATCAACGGGTAAGCCACCACGTCGGCCAGCGCCACCGTGCGGACTTGCGCCAGCGGGTGGTCGGGCGTCATCACGGCCAGCACGGGCGCCTGGGCCGCATGCTCCACGCGCAGGCCGGCGTCAGGCGACATGGCGTATTTCAGGCCGATGTCGGCCTCGCCGCGCAGCAGCCATTGCGCCACCTGGTCTGGCGCGCCCACCAGCAGCTCGATCTGGCAGCCGGGCTGGGCGTCCTGAAAATCCAGCACCCAGCCAGCAACGAAGCCGGCGGCAAAGCCTTCGGTGCAGGCGAGCCTGACGCGCCCCGCCGCCTGGCCGCCCAGGTGGAGCACTTGTTGCAGCACTTGGTCGGCATCCAGCGCGGCCAGGCGCAGGTGGCCCGCCAGGCGCAGGCCGGCCGCTGTCAGCACCATGCCGCGCGCGCTGCGGTCAAACAGCGGCGTGCCTAGACTGCCTTCCAGCTTGGCGATCTGCCGGCTGACGGCCGAGGCCGCGACAAAGAGCCGTGCCGCCGCCTGGTTGACCGAGCCGGCCTGCGCCACTTCGAGGAAGTAGCGCATCGGGGTGCTGAGCAAAGAAGGCGTCATGGTCGTGAGGCGAACGGCAGATCGGGTATTGCTTTAAAAGCAATATGAGTATGCCAAAACGGCGCTTCCGGCAATGTCGTTCCGGCCTTTTACTTGCATGCTTCAGCCACGCCACCCACTCATCGACCATGCAACGCACCGACGCCCTCGACCTCGCCAGCGCCTACTTCGACGACGGCCGCTTCTTCACCGACTTGCGGCGCCGTGTGGCGCTGCGCACCGAAAGCGACACCGGCACTGTGCCGCCCACGCTGCAGCACTACCTGGAGGGCGAACTGACGCCCGCGTTCGAAGCCCTGGGCTTCACCTGCCGCGTGCAGCCCAACCCGTCGCCCACCGGCGGCCCGTTCCTCATTGCCCGGCGGGTGGAAGACCCGGCCGCGCCCACCGTGCTGACCTACGGCCACGGCGACGTGACCAGCGGGCAGGATGCGCAGTGGCGCGAAGGCCTGTCGCCCTGGGCGCTGACCACAGAGGGCGAGCGCTGGTACGGCCGGGGCACGGCTGACAACAAAGGCCAGCATTCGGTCAACCTGGGCGGGCTGGCCGCCGCGCTGGTCGCCCGCGAAGGCCGCCTGGGCTACAACGTGACCTGGCTGGTCGAAATGGGCGAGGAAGCCGGCTCGCCCGGCCTGCACGCGTTGTGCGCGCAGGAGCGCGACACCCTGCAGGCCGACCTGCTGATCGCCTGCGACGGCCCGCGCGTGAGCGCGGCGCGGCCCACGCTGTTTCTGGGCTCGCGCGGCGCGGTCAACTTCACGCTGCGGCTGCGCGCACGGCCCCGCGGCTACCACTCAGGCAACTGGGGCGGCGTGCTGTCCAACCCCGCCACGGTGCTGTGCAACGCGGTGGCCAGCATGGTGGACGGCAACGGCCGGCTGCGGGTTCAAGGCCTGCTCCCGCCGGCCATATCCAAGCCAGTGGGCGACGCGCTGGCCCGCATCGCCATCGGCGGCGGAGCGGACGACCCCGAACTGACCCCCGGCTGGGGTGAGCCGGGCCTGACGCCCGCCGAGCGGTTGATGGGCTGGAACACGCTGGAGGTGCTGGCCATGGGCGCCGGCAACCCGCAGCGCCCGGTCAACGCCATTGCGGCCGAAGCGGTGGTGCACTGCCAGCTGCGCTTCGTGGTCGGCACGCCGTGGCAACAGCTGGAAGGCATCGTGCGCGACCACCTGGACGCCAAGGGTTTTAGCGACGTGCAGATCGACGTCACCATGGGCTGCGCCGCCACCCGGCTGGACCCGGCCCACCCCTGGGTGGACTGGGCGCGCGGCTCCATCGAGCGCAGCAGCGGCCAGGCGCCGGACGTGCTGCCCAACCTGGCGGGCTCGCTGCCCAACGACGTGTTCGCCGACCTGCTGGGCCTGCCCACGCTGTGGGTGCCGCATTCGTACCCGGCCTGCGCGCAGCACGCGCCCAACGAACACCTGCTCGCCCCCGTGGCGCGCGAGGGCCTGCGCATCATGGCCGGGCTGTACTGGGACCTGGGCGAGCCGGCCGGCGGCACCGCCGCTCCATGGCCTGCGCGGGCCACCACTGCCGCCACTGCCGTTCCGGCCTGATACAAAATCCTTCGCCAAAGACGCCCGCATGAACTCCTCACCGCATTCCATCGCCCGCACCGCTCCCATCTCGCGCCGCACCACCCTGCAGTGGATCGGCGCGGGCGCCCTGGCCGCCACACTGCCCACCGCCTGGAGCCAGGACGCCTGGCCCGCCCACACAGTCAGGCTGGTGGTGCCGTTTCCGCCCGGGGGTGGCACCGACCTGGTGGCGCGCGCGCTGGGCACGCGGCTGGCGCAGCGGCTGGGCCAGGCGGTGGTGATCGACAACAAGCCGGGGGCTTCCACCATCATCGGCACCGACGCGGTCGCCAAGGCGGCGCCGGACGGCTACACCCTGCTGCTGTCGGGCTCCACCAGCTACACGGTCAACCCCGCGCTGCGGACCAAGCTGCCGTACGACCCGGTGCGCGACCTGGCGCCCATCTGCATCGTGGCGCGCACGCCGCTGGTGCTGGTGGTGCGCGCCGACCAGCCCTGGCGCAACGTGCAGGATCTGGTCGCCGCCGCGCGCGCCACGCCGCGCGGCATTCGCTACGCCACGTTCGGCTCGGGCTCGGCCCCGCATCTGGCGGGCGAGCTGTTCGCGCTGGCCGCCGGCCTGCAGTTGCAGGACGTGCCGTACAAGGGCAGCGCGCAAAGCACCCTGGCGGTGATGGCCGGAGAGATCGAGATGGGCATAGACACCGTGGCCGCCGTGGAGCCGCACATCCGCTCGGGCAAGCTGCGCGCGCTCGGCATCGTCGGCACCAGCCGCCCCAGCCTGCTGCCCCAGGTGCCCACCATGGCAGAGCAAGGCCTGCCGGACGCGGTGTTCGACGGCTGGTACGCCCTGTCAGCTCCCGCTGCCACGCCTGCGCCCATACTGCAACGGCTGGCGCGCGAGACCACCGCCGCCATGGCCGACCCTGCACTGCAGTCGCAGCTGCGCGCCCAAGGCATGGAGCCGGTCGCCCTTGGGGCGGAGACGTTCAGGAACCTGATGCAGCAGGAGATCGGCCGCTACCGCGCGCTCGCGCACCGGGCGCGCATCGTCGTGGAATGACTGCGCCTGCCATTCACGGGTTTCAAGCAAAAAGTGCCTCTAGCGCCCTACAGATAAGCGCTGGCAGCTATTAAAAAAATAGCAATCATCTGAAAGACGATGCCAGGGCGGCGAGGCACTGCGCAGGTGCCACCCGCCCTCGTGACCCGGCTCAGGCAGTGGCTGCAGAGCGCACCAGGCCCAGCTCAGGGCCGCTCAACAGCGCCTCGATGTCCACCACGATCAGCATGCGTTCGCCCACCGTGGCGATGCCGCGCACGAAGGCTGCATCCACCTGGCTCTCGAACTGCGGCGCGGGTTTGATGGTGTCTTCCGCCAGCGCGACCACATCGGCCACCGCGTCGACGACGGCACCAATCACCGTGCCGCCCACGTTCAAGATGATGACGACGGTGAAGTCGGTGTATTCGGCGGTGGGGCACTTCAGCTTCAGCCGCAAGTCGACGATGGGCACGATCACGCCGCGCAGGTCGATCACGCCCTTGATGAAGTTCGGCGAATGGGCCATGCGGGTGGGTTGCTCGTACGAGCGGATCTCCTGCACGCGCAGGATGTCGATGCCGTATTCCTCCTGTCCGAGCCGGAAGGTCAGGAACTCGGCGGGTGCATTGACGCCACCGGCGGCGTTGCCGGCAGAGCGCGGGGAAAGGGAAGACGACGTCGACATGGGAAGCAGATCCTTCAAGGTGGCGGCCGGTGCATTGCGCACAGCGAAGCGGGCAGCATAGCAGCGCTTGGTTACAGGTGGTGACAAACTGGCTGCATGAAAGGGCTTTCAGCAGGCCCCATGAAAAAACCCGCTGGGTGTGCCAGCGGGTTTTTGTTGACGGCTTGCGAGCGTCTGAGTTGAATCAGCCCAGCGTCTTTTGGTAGGCGGCCGCGCCGTCGGTGATTTCCTTGTGGGCGGCTTCGATGCCGTCCCAGCCCAGCACCTTGACCCACTTGCCTTCTTCCAGGTCCTTGTAGTGCTCGAAGAAGTGGCTGATGGCCTTGAGCTTGAGCGGCTCGACGTCGTCCAGCGACTGGATGTGCTGGTACGCCTTGAGGATCTTGACGGTAGGCACGGCCAGCACCTTGCCGTCCACGCCGGCTTCATCTTCCATCTTCAGGATGCCGATCGCGCGGCAGGGCACGACCACGCCTGGCGGCAGGCGGTAGGGCGTCATCACCAGCACGTCCACCGGGTCGCCGTCGCCCGACAGCGTCTGCGGCACGTAGCCGTAGTTGGTGGGGTAATACATCGGCGTGGTCAGGAAGCGATCCACGAAGATGGCGCCGCTTTCCTTG
The DNA here is from genome assembly GCF_031843945.1 of Acidovorax sp. WCS2018Noco2-16. NCBI lineage: Bacteria > Pseudomonadati > Pseudomonadota > Betaproteobacteria > Burkholderiales > Comamonadaceae > Acidovorax > Acidovorax sp. WCS2018Noco2-16. The sequence continues at coordinate 54,602 of NZ_JAVTJJ010000006.1, read as the reverse complement.
TCCACTTCGTACTTGATCGGGTCCGATTCCATCGGAATTTCGATGACGACGTTGAAGGTTTCGGGCAGTTTCTTGCCGGGGGTGACGTTGTTCAGGGACATGCGATCTCGCGTAATGAGGGAGTGAGAACGGCCGCAGCCGGGTGGCCCGGATTCTAGGCGACGCCGCCAGGCCCGCTGCCTGCAGGGCGCCACACCGGGGCAAGGCGGCCCATAGCCGCCAACTGCCGCTCAGGGCCGCTCGCGCTCGGGCACGCGCGACGCCAAAGGCACGGTCGCGTACCCTGGCTCGAAGCTGCAGCCGGCGCCGAACTGCGCCTCGGCCTGCCGGCAGCGCGCGGCGACCTGCTCGGGTGTGGGCTTGGCGCCGCGCTCGACCCAGTCCAGCAGCGCGGCGACCAGCGCCGGGTAGGTCGGGTCGCTGATGTAGCTGTGGGTGCCCTGGCGGGTGAAGGTCTGCACCAGCCGGTCGCCGCTGCCGGCGCGCTCCATGGTGGTGCGGAACTGCGAGTCCAGCTCGACAAAGGCGGTAGGGTCGCCGATCCACTTCACGCTCAGCACCGGCACGGGAATGCGGCCGGTGGGGTCGGTGTCGGCGGCAAACCGCCGTGCGGCCTGGGCGTCGGCCTTCAGGCGCGGCACGCCGGCGTTCAGTGCGGCATCGTCGCCCGAGCCGCTGTAGGCCACGCCCACATTGCCGAACGGGCTGGCGCCGCCGGTGCGGTGGCTGCTGATGTCCTGGAAGTGAAACGTGGCCCAGGCCAGGTGCGACTGGATGGAGCTGGCCGGAATGCGCAGCACGCGCTCCAGCGTCTCGATGCGGCCTTGCTGCACCGGCGTGCGCTGTGCGGCGGGCCGGTCCAGCCCCAGGCATTCGTTGGCACGCGCCTGCAGATCGGCACGGCTCATGTGGGCGCCGGCGGGCAGGCCCAGGTTCAGCGCATAGGCCGGCTCCGTGGGCCGGGGGTGGTTGTTGCACAGGTATTGGTAGACCGCGCGCAGGTCGGTGCGCACGTCGTACGAACGCGAGCCGCCGCCCAGCACGCCGCTGGTCAGCAGCACCGCGTCGTACGGCTGCCGGCCCACCGTCTCCACGGTGAACAGGTCGGCCGCGCGCGCCGCCACGCCCGCACCCCACGACTGCCCGTGCAGCACCGTGTGGCGAGGCACGGCGATGTGGTCGTTGAAGATGCGGCGCAGGCGCTCGGTGTCTTCGGCAGCGGCGCTTACCGCCACGCCGCCCTGGCGGAAGGTGGAGCCGGCCCAGGCGTAGCCCGCGCGCACCATCACCGCCCAGCGGGTCAGGTCTTCAGCCGTGCGCTCGGCCTTCGGCGCGCCCAGCTCCGGGCCGCCGTGCGCGTGCAGCACCAGCGTGCCAGCCCAGTCCTTGGGCACGGCGATGAGGTAGAAGGCACCTGCCGAATCGCGCCCACCGTAGCAGGTGGCCGTTGGCGGCACTTGCGCCGGGCAGGCGGTGACGGTGGGCGCTGCTTCGGCAGAGGGCTGCGATGGTGTTCGCCCAGCAAGGCTGCTGCAGCCGGCCAGCGTGAGCGTGCAAGCCGCAGCAGTGATCCAGCGAGACGTGTGGGAGAAGTGGTGTGACGGCATGGTGACCGCCATTGTGCGAGCCAGCGCCGGTCAGACGCCCTGCGCCGGGGCAGCGTTTACCCCCAGGCGCACCGGGCCGGACCGTTCTTCCACCGCGTGCTGCACTTCGCGCCGCAAGCCCAGCGCAAAGCCCAGCTCTGCCGCCACGAAGAGCGGGCCGACCAGCAGCCCCACCAGGTCATCCACAAAGGCGGGCTTGCGTCCTTCGTAGTAGTGGCCCACGAACTGGATCACCCAGCCGACAGCGAAAAGCCCCAGCCCGGTGCCCAGCCACACCGCTGTCGCCTGGCCGGCCAGCCAGTGGCCCACAGCCAGCATGGCCGTCAGCACCAGCGCCATGAAGCTGCCGTAGCGCAGATCGAGCCGGCAGTAGAAAACACAGCTGGCCAGCGCCGCCAGCACAGCGGGCGACAGCGGCAGCACGCCGCCAGCCAGCCAGGTGGGACGCGACAGCAGCACCGTCACCCCCAGCATGATCATCGGCACGCCGACGAAATGGGTCTGGATGTTGCGCGGATCGCGGTGGTAGTCGGCGTACTGCGACAGGTGGTCGATCAAGGTTTTCATGCAGGTCTCCGTCGGATGAACGCGTTCTGTGACGCGACGGCGGTCATGGGGCATCGGGTTTTGCCCTCTGCTACGCGTGGCCGGCTGTTTCCATAATCGGCCGGTCGCCCCGGTGCGTCTGTCGGCTGTACGACACAAGTCCCGCCCTCCTTTCATGCCCCACCCTGCCGCCCACCTGCCCACGCTGGCCTGCGGCCGCTGGTTCGCCGCCCTGCCCCATGAGCTGGCTGGCGCCCTGATGCAAATGGCGCAACTGCGCACCCTGTCTGCCGGCGAAGCGCTGTTTCTGCGGGGCGCGCCGCCCTGCGGGCTGTATGCACTGGTGCGCGGCGCCATCGATATTTCGGGCGCAGGCGGGCCCAGCGACCGGGGCCGCGCCGCATTGCTCACGCGGCTGGAACCACCCTCCTGGTTTGGCGAGATCGCCGTCTTCGACCGCGCGCCGCGCACGCACGACGCCCACGCCGCGCAGGCCAGCACCCTGGTGCATGTGCCGCAAGAGCCGCTGCTGGCCTGGCTGGCCGCCCACCCCGCGCACTGGCACGCGCTGGCGCTGCTGCTGACCGACAAGCTGCGGGTCGCCTTCGTCGCCATGGAAGAGCTGGCCCTGCTGCCCGCGCCGCAACGCCTGGCCCGCCGGCTGGTGCTGATGGCAGAAGGCTATGGCCAGATCAAGGGCAGCGCCGGCACGCGCCGCACCATCGTGTTGTCGCAGGAAGAACTGGCCTTGATGCTCGCGATTTCGCGCCAGACCACCAACCAGATCCTGCAGGACCTGCAGGCACGCGGCCTGTTGCGGGTGCACCGCGGGACTTTGGAAATCGTGGATTTGCCCGGCCTGAAAGCGTGTGGCTGACCGGCGGCACAAAAAAGCCGGAGCCACCACCGCTTTGCTATATTTTCTATAGCTATACGCGCTTATACATCAAGCGCTAGAGGCCAATAAGACCTCAAACCATCAACCCAATGCCGTGTCCAACAGCATCATGATGACGAAGCCGATCATCAGCCCGCCGGTGGCCCAGGCCTCGTGGCCCTTGCGGTGCGACTCGGGAATGATCTCGTGGCTGATGACGAACAGCATGGCACCCGCAGCAAAGCCCAGGCCCCAGGGCAGCAACGCGGCCGATGCACTGACCACCGCAGCGCCCAGCACCGCGCCGATCGGCTCGACCAGGCCGGACGCCATGCCCAGCCCCACGGCCAGCGGGCGCTTGTAGCCGGCGGCCAGCAAGGCGACGGCGACGACCAGCCCCTCGGGCACATCCTGAATGGCGATTCCGGCGGTCAGCGTGCCGGCGCCCACACTGTCCGATCCGGCGTAGGCCACGCCGATCGCCAGCCCTTCGGGCAGGTTGTGCAGCGCGATGGCAAAAACGAAAAGCCAGGTGCGCCGCAAGGTGCGCGATGCCTGCGCCCCTTCCACGCCCTTGATGAAATGCTCGTGCGGCAGCAAACGCTCCATCACCAGCAGCACCAAGGCACCCAGCAAAATGGCCGCACCGATGGTGCCGCCGGCCTGCCACGGGCCTGCGCCCGCATCACGTGCCGCCGCCAGGCCGGGAATGATCAGCGAGAACGAACTGGCCGCCAGCATCACCCCCGCGCCAAAGCCGAACAGCGTGTCCTGCACCTTCTCGGACAGCCGCTGCGAAAACATCACCGGCACCGTGCCCAGCGCGGTGGCCAGCGCCGCCACCAAACCGCCGCGCCACGCCTGCGCCACGCGCTCGTTCGCTTCCAGATAGTCAGCAAACTGCAGCGCGAGCGCCACCAGCCCGAGCAGTGCAATGCTGCAGCCCAGCCACTTGCGCGGGCCCCAGGGGGCTCGGGGCGTGGTCGCGTCGTCAGGGTTCATGAATGCAGGCTTCCTAGGGAGCGGGGAGTGGGAGGACACGGGCGGCAATCCGGCAGACGGGCAATCAGCGCTTAGCCGCGTCGGTTTGCGAGTGCCTGGGCGTAGCGACGAGACACTTCTGGCCAATCCACTACGTTATAGAACGCGGCGATGTATTCAGGGCGGCGGTTTTGGTACTTCAGGTAGTAGGCGTGTTCCCACACGTCCAGCCCCAGGATGGGTGTGTTGCCCGAAGAAACACCCGGCATCAGCGGGCTGTCCTGATTGCCGGAGCTTTCCACGGCCAGCTTGCCCTGGGGTGTGACGCTGAGCCAGGCCCAGCCGCTGCCGAAACGCGTGAGCGCGGCCTTGGTGAAGGCGTCCTTGAAGGCATCGATGCCGCCCAGGTCGGCGTCGATGGCCTGCGCCAGTTCACCCGTGGGCAAGCCGCCGCCCTGGGGCGACATCACGGTCCAGAACAGGCTGTGGTTGGCGTGCCCGCCGCCGTTGTTGCGCACTGCGTTGCGCACCGCCTCGGGCAGCTGGTCCAGTTGGGCGACGAGTTGATCCACCGGCAGATCGGCATGCGGCGAACCTTCGAGGGCGGCATTCAGGTTGTTGATGTAGGTCTGGTGGTGCTTGGTGTGGTGGATTTCCATGGTCTGCGCATCGATGTGGGGTTCGAGCGCGTCGTAGGCATAGGGCAGTGCGGGCAGCGTGTAAGGCATGGAATCAACTTTCGGGGGCTGTGGTGGAAGAAAACAAAAAAAGGTTGGCTCGGGCGGCGCGGGGCACGGCCCCGTTCAGTCAATGCATGACGCCGCCGGCGGGTGTGCCGACGAGCATGCCGGCCTGCAGCGTGCTTGCAATCGCGGGGTGCTGCCCGTGGTCGGCCACATGGCGCAGCAGGGCCGAATGCGTTTCGCGCGTGTGTCGCCAGGCCGCCTGTTGCAGCGCTGCGCCGCGTTGGGCGCAAGCCAGCATGGCAAACAGTTGCTGGTGCGCTCCCGCCAGGCGCTCGGCAGCGCCATCGACATCACCTGCCCGCAGGTGCAGGTCGGCCAGGTGATGGAGGCTCACGACCAGCGCGGCCACGCAGCTGTCTTCGTGGCCCCTGGGTGGCAGGTTGACCAAGGCGGCCGCCATGCGGGCCGCCTGGGTGGCTGAGGCGAGCGCGTGGCTGGGCGTTCGGTAGCGGGAGGAATTCACGGCGCGCCGCATCGCATGCTCCCAGTCGGCCAGCGGTAAGGGCGCTACTGCCCGGGCCGTGCCGGGGGCGGCGCAGTCCCCTGTCGTCTTGTCCACGTCGATGACCATCGCAACAACTCCTTGCTGTGTTCGGCCTTTTGCGTGGGAACGTGGGCGCGTTCTTGCGTACTCAGGTAGTCAAATGATAATTATTTGCGATACCGTTGTCCAACCCGGGGGCTAACGCCGGGGCGGCTCAGCCCGCTTGCGGACAAACGCACCGCCTGCATGAACGTTGATTCGCATCAAGCTCGCGCCAGCTACCGATACCCCTACACGGCCCATGCGGCAAAATCCGGCACATGGCTGAACGTGTCATTCCCCTCGTGGACCAGCGCCTGCTGGTGCGCACGCCTACCCTGCCCTCTGGCGCGGTCGGCATGCCCACGGGCCGGCTGTTTGACGCACTGGGCCGCCCGCTGCGCGATTTGCGCATCAGCGTGACCGATCGCTGCAACTTCCGCTGCTCGTATTGCATGCCCAAGGAAGTGTTCGACAAGGACTACGACTACCTTCCGCAATCCGCGCTGCTGAGCTTCGAAGAGATCACCCGGCTGGCGCGCCAGTTCGTCGCGCACGGCGTGGGCAAGATCCGGCTGACGGGCGGCGAGCCGCTGCTGCGCAAGCACCTGGAGCGGCTGGTAGAGCAACTGGCCACGCTGCGCACGCCCCAGGGCCAAGCGCCCGACCTGACCCTGACCACCAACGGATCGCTGCTGGCGCGCAAGGCCGCAGCGCTGAAGGCCGCCGGGCTGAACCGCGTTACCGTCAGCCTCGACAGCCTGGACGACGCGGTGTTCCGCCGCATGAACGACGTGGACTTTCCGGTCGCCGACGTGCTGGCCGGCATCGACGCCGCGCAGGCCGCCGGCTTTGACCGCATCAAGGTCAACATGGTGGTCAAGCGCGGAACCAACGACCACGAAGTGCTGCCGATGGCGCGGCACTTTCGCGGCACCGGCGTCACGCTGCGCTTCATCGAATACATGGACGTGGGCGCCACCAACGGCTGGCGCATGGACGAAGTACTGCCCTCGGCCGATTTGATCGCCCGCCTGCGCGAGCAACTGCCGCTGGTGCCGCTGGACGCCGCAGCGCAGGGCGAAACCGCCGAGCGCTGGGGTTACGCCGACGCCCAGGGCCGGCACGACCCGGCCCTGGGCGAGGTGGGCGTCATCAGCAGCGTGACCCAGGCGTTCTGCCAGGACTGCAACCGCGTGCGGCTGTCCACCGAAGGCAAGCTGTACCTGTGCCTCTTCGCCAGCCAGGGTTGGGACCTGCGCGCGCTGTTGCGCAGCGGCGCCAGCGATGAGGCGCTCGCCGCCGCCATCGCGCCCATCTGGCAGCAGCGTACCGACCGCTATTCCGAACTGCGCAGCAGCCTGCCGCCCGACACGGAGGTGGGCGGCACGGCCCGCCGCCGCGTGGAGATGAGCTACATCGGCGGCTGACCGACCGGCCCGCGCCTCGCTGCCTCATGCCATCGCCCGCCCCCGCAGAAAAAAAGCCACGGAAACCGCTCATTCCATGATCGACCCCCAAGACATCACCGGACTGGTGCTCGCCGGTGGACGCGGCAGCCGGATGGGCGGCGTCGACAAGGGCCTGCAGAGCTTCATGGGCCAGCCCCTGGCGCTGAACGCATTGATGCGACTGCAGCCGCAGGTGGGCCGCACGCTGGTGAATGCCAACCGCAACCTGCCGGCCTATGCCGCCTTCGGCGCGCCGGTGTGCCCCGACGCACTGACGGACTACCCTGGCCCGCTGGCCGGCTTCATGACCGGGCTGCAGCGCTGCGAGACCGCCTGGCTGCTGACCGTGCCGTGCGACACGCCCCTCTTTCCGCACGACCTGGCAGCGCGCCTGGCGGCGGCGACCGATGCGGCAGGCGCCGATATCGCCATGGCAGCCGCCCGCCAAGCCGATGACCGAACCGGCGAAATGACGGTGCGCACCCAGCCCGTTTTCTGCCTGATGCGCGTGTCGCTGCTCGACAGCCTGGTGCAGTTCATCCAGGCCGGCGGCCGCAAGATCGGCCGCTGGACCGACCAGCACGCCTGCGCGGTGGTGCCCTTCGACCAGCCGGGCGATGACCCGCGCGCCTTCTTGAACGCCAACACCCCGGCCGAGCTGCAGGCGCTGCAGGAAGTCGCGGCGCCATGACAGCTACCCAGCCTGTGCGCATCGCCCTGCTGACGGCCGATCACGCGCCGGTCTACAAAACCCTGCGCGTCGAGGCGCTGCGTGCTGCGCCCGAGGCCTTTACGTCGGACCACGCCACCGCCGCCTTGCGCCCCGCCAGCGACTACGCTGCGCGCCTGGCCGGGCAGCCTGGCGACGGCACGTTCTTTCTGGGCGCCTTCGACGCGGCAGGCCAGTTGGTCGGCAGCATCGGCTGCGAACGCGCTGAGCGGCTGCAGGAACGGCACATCGCCACGGTGGTCGCCATGATGGTGGCCCCGGGCAGCCAACGCGGCGGCATCGGCCGGCAACTGGTGCAGGCCTGCGTCGACCAGGCCGCGCAGGTGGCGGGACTGGAGCAACTGGTGCTGACGGTGACCGCCGTCAACACGCACGCGGTGCGGCTGTACGAACGCGCCGGGTTCCGCGCGTACGGGCTGCTGCCGCGCGCCACGGTGGTGGCCGGCGTCGGCTACGACAAGCTGCACATGGTGCGGCCGCTCCCTTCTTCTCCGCTGTTTGCCAACGCATGAAAACCATCGCTCAGATCGCTGCCGAACTGGCAGGCTACGACCCGCAGGCGCTGAGCGCGGCGGGCGTGAACGACTTTCTCGAACGGCTGGTGCAGCCGGTGGCCGGCACCGAAGCCGTGGGCGTCTTCGCCGCGCTGGACCGCGTGCTGGCGGGCGACATCGTCTCGCCCCTGAACGTGCCGCCGCACGACAACTCGGCCATGGACGGCTATGCCTTCGACGGCTCTCAGTTGCGCGCGGGCGAGCCGCTGTCGCTGCGCTGCGTGGGCACCGCGCTGGCGGGCGCTGCATGGGCCGGCACCGTGGGGGCGGGCGACTGCGTGAAGATCATGACGGGCGCGGTGATGCCCGCCGGCACGGACACCGTGGTGCCGCAAGAGCTCACCACGCAAGACCCAGGCACCAAGCCCTGCATCCACATCGCCGCCGATGTGCTGCGCCCGGGCGACAACCGCCGCCTGATGGGCGAAGACCTGATGCACGGCCAGGTGGCGCTGGCGGGTGGCACGCGGCTGGGCCCGGCCGCGCTGGGCCTGCTGGCCAGCCTGGGGTTGCTGCAGGTGACCGTCGTGCGCCGCCTGCGCGTGGCGTATTTTTCAACCGGCGACGAAATACTGAGCCTGGGCGAGCCGCCGCGCGAAGGGGCCGTGTACGACAGCAATCGCTACACCGTCTTTGGCCTGCTGACGCGGCTGGGGGTGGAGGTGATCGACCTGGGCGTGGTCAAGGACGACCCGGCGCTGCTGGAAGCGGCCTTTCGCGAGGCAGCCACGCGTGCCGACGCCATCATCACCAGCGGTGGGGTCAGCGCGGGCGAGGCCGACCACACGCGCGCCATGATGAGCCAGCTGGGCGACGTGGCTTTCTGGCGCATCGCCATGCGGCCCGGGCGGCCCATGGCGGTGGGGCGCATCGGCTGCGCCGAATTACAAGCCAAATTGGCCTCTAGCGCTTATACATCAAGCGCAAGCAGCTATCAAAAACATAGCAATCAAGATGCATTGTCTGAAAGCGCCGTGCTGTTCGGCCTGCCCGGCAACCCGGTCGCCGTGATGGTGACCTTCCTGGCCTTCGTGCGCCCGGCCCTGCTGCGCATGATGGGCAGCACCGAGGCCGCGGCGCCGTTGCTGCGCGCGGTGTGCACCGAGCCCCTGCGCAAGAAGGCCGGCCGCACCGAATACCAGCGCGGCTGGGTCTGCACCGCGCCGGACGGCACGCTGCAGGTGCGCAGCACCGGCAACCAGGGCTCGGGCATGCTCAGCTCAATGGTGCAGGCCAACGGACTCATCGTGCTGCACCACGCCCAGGGCCCTGTAGCGGCAGGCGACGTGGTGGACGTGATGATGTTTGAAGGCGTGGTCTGACACTGCCGCGCGTCTCGGCAGCTTAGAAAAGTACCAAGCCACTACCATATTCACCACAGGAGAACCCCATGCCCTATGTCGATCGGCACCTTGTGCAGCCACCTACCCGCGAAGACGTGGACGGCACCGCCGGCGCGACCGTGCTCGAATTCGGCACGCCCTGGTGCGGCTTCTGCCAGCGCGCGCAGCCGTTCATTCAGCAGGCGCTGGAAGACCGCAGTGAGGTTGCGCACGTCAAGGTGGAAGACGGGCCGGGCCAGCGTCTGGGCCGCAGCTTTGGCGTGAAGCTCTGGCCCACGCTGGTGTTTCTGCGCGACGGAAAAGAACTGGCGCGGCTGGTGCGCCCGCAAGATGCGCAGAGCATTCACGAGGCGCTGCAGGACATCACCGCCACGGCCTGATCGGCACCGCGCCTTCTTCAGCCGCGGCCCAGTGCCTTGTCCACGCCCCTGTTGGCCAGCGCATCGGCGCGCTCGTTGCCGGGGTCGCCCGCATGGCCCTTCACCCAGCGCCAGTCGATCACGTGACCCGAGGTGGCGACGAGGTCGTCCAGCCGCTTCCACAGCTCCACGTTCTTGACGGGCTGGCCGGCCGCCGTGCGCCAGCCCTTCTTCTTCCAGCCGTGCACCCATTCGGTGATGCCTTTGCGCACGTACTGGCTGTCGAGAAACAACGTCACGGCACAAGGGCGCTTGAGTGCGGCCAGCGCCTCTATCACCGCCAGCAGCTCCATGCGGTTGTTGGTCGTGTCCAGCTCTCCGCCGAACAGTTCCTTCTCCAGCGCGCCGGAGCGCAGCACCACGCCCCAGCCTCCGGGGCCGGGGTTGCCCTTGCACGCCCCGTCCGTATAGATCACGACCTGATTCAAAAACTCGCTCCCTCAAACTCGAAAAACAAACAAACAAATAGACAGGTGCAGCGTAGAAAGCGCGCGGCCTCAGGGCCGGTGCCGCTGCGCCACCGGCACGGCCGCTGCCTTCTTGTGCGGCGCTGCCAACCACGGGGCCGGCAACAGCCGCATGCCATGCACGCGCTTGACCGCCACCACCGTGTAGGCGGCCCCGAGTATGGGCCACCAGCGCGCGCCCAGGCCGTCCATCCACTCAAAGCGCTCCAGCCAGCGCGCATGCCCGACGGCCGGGCGATAGCAGCCAAAGCTGAGTGTGTCGACCTCAAAGTTGAGCAGCCGCAGCCAGTCGCGCAGGCGCCCTGGCGCGATGAATTCACCCACATCGGGCAGATACAGCTGGCCGCCCGCGCCGCACCGCTGGTAGAGCCGCGCGCGGCGCTGGCGCAGGCCCCACAGGCTCCAGGGGTTCAGGCCGCTGATGACCACGCGGCCCTCGGGCACCAGCACGCGTTCGACCTCGCGCAGCGCGGCGTGCGGGTCGACGCTGAGCTCCAGCGCGTGGGGCAGCAGCACCAGGTCGATGCTGGCGGATTCGAACGGCAGCGCCACCGCATCGGCCAGCAGATCGGGCCGACACGCGGCAGCGCCCGGCTCCTGCACCAGCAGTGATTCGGCCACGCCCAGCGCCAGCCAGCGGTGCGGCATGCGGTTGGCGCGCAGGCCCTGCAAGCCCGGCATGCCCAACTGCACGGCGTGGTAGCCGAACACGTCGGCGACCAGCTCGTCGACCTGCTCCTGCTCCCAAGCCAGCAGGTATCGGCCGGGCGCCGAGTCGAACCAACGGTGCAAACCTATAATTTCGTCGCTCATGAACTTGCTGCCGCTGCCCGCCTTCGCCGACAACTACATCTGGATGCTGCACGACGCGCAGGACGCGGTCGTGGTGGATCCCGGCGACGCTGCGCCTGTCTTCGAGGCGCTGCGTCGCACCGGGCTGCGATTGCAGGCGATTCTAGTCACGCACCACCATGCCGATCATGTCGGCGGGGTGGCCGCACTGCGTGAGGCCACCGGGGCCGTGGTGTGGGGCCCTGCGCATGAAACCATTCCCGACCCGTTCACCCGGCTGTCGCAGGGCGACGTGGCCACCGCTCTGGGCCTGCGCTTCAAGGTGTTCGACGTGCCGGGCCACACCAGCGGCCACATCGCCTACCACTGCGCCGACTTGGGGGCCGACGTCGGGCCGGCGCTGTTCTGCGGCGACACGCTCTTTTCCGGCGGCTGCGGCCGGCTCTTCGAAGGCACTCCCGCGCAGATGCAGGCATCGCTGGACACCCTGGCCGCGCTGCCAGGCGACACTCGGGTGTGCTGTGGGCACGAGTACACACTTTCGAACCTGCGTTTCGCACGCGCGGTGGAACCCGGCAACCGGGCGCTGCTCCATTACCTGTCCGAGTGCGAGTCGCTTCGCGCCCAAGGCCTGCCCACGCTGCCTTCGCGCATGGCAACCGAACGCAACATCAACCCATTCCTTCGCACCCGCGAACCCGCCGTGGCCCAAGCGGCCCAGGCATTCGACGCCTACGTCAATCCCGCCGATGCTGTCCAGGTGCTGGCAGCGCTGCGTCAATGGAAGAACGAGTTCCGATGAAGATTCTGAAGATCCTGGCCGTCGCCAGCCTGGTGTGGCTGACCGGCTGCGCCACCACGGGCACGCCCACGGGGCCGTCGGCCTCCTCGGGCAATACGGAAAGCGGCCTGCCCGCCAGCACGCCGTTGATTCCTTCCGGGCCGCTACGGCCCATCACCGCCACGCAGGCGGCCAGCGGTGAGGTGGCGTCGCTCTACGCCCCTGCCGATCTGTGGGACCGCATCCGCCGCGGCTTTGCCATGCCCGACCTGCAGGGCGACCTGGTGACCGACCGCGAGCAGTGGTATGCCACCCGGCCCGACTACATGCAGCGCATGACCGAGCGATCAAGCAAGTACCTGTTCCATATCGTCGAGGAACTGGAGCGGCGCGGCATGCCAACCGAACTGGCGCTGCTGCCCTACATCGAGAGCGCCTTCAACCCACAGGCCGTCTCCAGCGTCAAGGCCGTGGGCATGTGGCAGTTCATGCCCGCCACCGGCAACGACTTCGATTTGAAGCAGAACGCATTCCGCGACGACCGCCGCGATGTGCTGGCGTCCACACGCGCCGCGCTGGACTACCTGCAAAAGCTCTACGGCATGTTCGGCGACTGGCACCTGGCGCTGGCGGCGTACAACTGGGGGCAAGGCAGCGTGGGCCGCGCCATCGCCCGCAATCAGAAACTGGGCCTGGGCACGAGCTACACCGAACTCACCATGCCGGCCGAAACCCGCATGTACGTGCCCAAGCTGCAGGCGGTCAAGAACATCGTCGCCAGGCCGGAAGCATTCAACACCGAGCTGCCGCTGATCGAAAACCACCCCTTCTTCCAGGTGGTGGACATTACCCGAGACATTGACGTGGCGCTGGTCGCCAGCCTGGCGGGCATTCGTGAGCCGGACTTCCGCGCGCTCAACCCGTCGCTGCACAAGCCGGTGATCCTGGCTGCCGGCATGCCGCAAATTCTGCTGCCCTGGGACAACGCCCAGGTCTTTCGCAAGAACCTCGAAGCCCACACCGAAGGCCAGTACGCCAGCTGGACCGTGTGGAGCGCGCCCACAACCATGAGCGTCAGCGCAGCCGCCCAGCGCGTGGGCATGGCCGAGGCCGATCTGCGCACCGTGAACAACATTCCGCCGCGCATGATGATCAAGGCCGGCTCGGCGCTGATGGTGCCGCGCGCCACCACCACCCGGCAGGATGTGTCCAGCCAGATAGCGGACAACGGCCAGGTCGCCTTCACGCCAGAAATCGTCACCCGCCGCACCACGGTGCGCGCCGGCAAGCGCGAGACGGTGGCCAGCATCGCCCGGCGCTACAAGGTCACCGCAGACAACGTGGCCGACTGGAACGACGTGAAGGCCAACGCGGCCTTCAAGGCCGGCCAGGCGGTGGTGATGTACCTGCCTGTGCGGCTGGCCGCCACGTCCACCGCCCGCGTGTCGACTGCCAACGTGCGCAAGACGTCTACGCAGCAAGCCACGCCGCGCAACGCCAAGCAGCCCGTGGCGCGCAAGGGCGGCACGCCTTCGAAGGTCAAGAAGCGCTAGAAGGCATCAGGAAATCGCCGCGCCGCGTCGGGGCCGCGCGCGGCGGGTGGTGGCTCAGAACCGCAGGTTGCCCATGCCGATCAAGCCCAGGACGCCGATCACGATCAGATAGAGCGCAACGATGATGTTGAGCAGCCGGGGCATCACCAAAATCAGAATGCCCGCGATCAAGGCGACGAGCGGGCCGATGCTGAGGTTGAGCGACATGGGGTTTCCTTAAAGGTAGATGAGGGGGTGCGGCCTGCAGACACGCCGCCGCGACTGGGCGACTCTAGCGCGCCTCTGCACTCCTGGCTGTCGGACAGCAGCGCAGCTGGCTCCCCTTGTCCCCTGCCCATGTTCCAGCCCCACCCTACAGATTGAATTTCAGCTTGGCTTTGCGCACGTAGGCATTGGTGAACGTGCGCGCCAGATCCACGCGCCCGGCGTCCAGCTCGGGCCGCAGCCGCGCCAGCGCCCGCAGCGCCGTGGCAGGGCCGTCGTCAGGCATCAGGCCGTCGGGCGACAGGGTTTCGCGGGTGCGCTGGAAGGCCGCCAGGTAGGCACTGCGGTCGCCCATCATGTGGTCGGCCGGTACCGCGCGGGCCAGGTCGGCGGGCGATGCGGTCTGCAACCATTTCAGCGCATGCACCAGCGCATTGGTCAGCGCCTGCGCCTGCGCCGGGCGCTGCTCTGCAAAGGTGCCGGGCACCAGAAGGCAGGCTGCGGGCATGGGCCCGGCAAAGAGATCGGCCGAGGCCTTGAGCGTACGGGTGTCCGCCAGCAGGCGCACGTCGCCGCGCTGCTCGAGCAGGGTCATCAGCGGGTCGGCATGGCAGAGCGCGTGCACGGTGCCCTGGCGCAGCGCGGACAAGGCCCCGATGCCGGAGCCGACGCCCACGAAGCTCACCTCATCCAGCGCCGCCCCGGCCTGTGCCAGCCACAGGCTGGCCAGAAACTGGGTGGAAGACCCCGGCGCAGACACCCCCACGCGCATGCCCTTGAACCGCGCCACGCTGCGCAAAGGCCAGGTCCGCGTCGACGCGCCCAGTGCCAATTGCGGCGCGCGGCCCAACACGGCCAGACTGCGCAGCGCCCCCTGCGCAGTGGTTATGCCCGGCGCCACGGCGGCGCGCAGCGTGTGTTCGTAGGCTGCACAGCACACATCGGCGTCTCCGGCCCGGAGCGCCTGCAGCGCCAAGGCGCCGCCGGCCTGGTCGTGCAGCGACACGTCAAGCCCTTCTGACGTGAAAAATCCCAGCAGGTCTGCGATGACCAGCGGCAGGTAATACAGCGTCTTGCACCCACCCACGGCAATGCGCACGCGCGCTGCGTTGCCCGCCAGCGACTGCGCTTGCACGAACGCAGGTGCGGCCATGCAGACGGCGGCAGTCGCCAGAGCGGCATGGGCGCCCCATTGGCGCCGGGTGACGGACGATGTGGACATGTCGAGAGAGAAAGGCCAAGAACACAAGAAATGCTGCAACGCAACATTCGTGCCCCGAGTGTGCCCCAAGCACGGCTGCCGCGCCGTCAGGGATGATTGCTTACCGGGGTTATTCCGGAGGTCGGATACCGAAGGCGTTGGCTCGTCGCCTGCGACCTGCTTTAGCGGTAGCCGATGAACAGAATGCCGATGTTGACGAGCAGCGCAGCCGCCCAGACGATGCTGCGCGCGGTCGACATGTCGCCGATGTACATCGCGATGAACGCCACCCGCAGCAACACGAAGGCCAGCGCCAGCATGTCGAGCGGTGTTTGCGGCGCGCCGAGTTGGTGCGCGATGACAACAGCGCCGATGAAGAACGGCAAAGCCTCGAAGCTGTTGGCCTGCGCCGCGTTGGCACGGCCACGCCAGCCGGTCTGCCGCGCCAGCCAAGACCGCGGATCGTCGTTGTCGGACAGGCGGAAACTGCCGCGTTTGGCCAGCACGGCGCACACCACCGGCAGCAGAGCGGCGATCAGCACGCACCAATAGGCGGCGGTGAAGCGCGCCACATGCATTGTTGTGTTCATGGGTTTTGCAGTGTTTTTGGCCTCTAGCGCTTGATGGATAAGCGCTAGCAGCTATTCTTTTAATAGCAAACGGATTTTGAAACAGCCCGCCCTTTCAGCGCCGGTCCACCAGCGCATGGGCGATGGTGCCCAAATCGACATATTCCAGTTCGCTGCCCACCGGAACGCCCCGCGCCAGCCGCGTGACGTGCACGCCCCGGCTCTTGAGCGTCTCGCTGATGGCATAGGCCGTGGCCTCGCCCTCGGCCGTGAAGCTGGTTGCCAGGATCACCTCCTGCACCACGCCATCGCTGGCGCGCTCCAGCAACTGCTTGAAGCCGATGTCGTTCGGCCCCACGCCATCGAGCGGCGAAAGCCGCCCCATCAGCACGAAGTACAGCCCCCGGAAAGCCCCGGTGCGCTCCAGCGCCGACTGATCGGCCGGCGTTTCCACCACCGCCAGGCGCGTGACATCCCGCTCCGGATCCAGGCAGACCTCGCACACCGCCGCCTCGGTGAAGGTGTGGCAGCGCTCGCAGTGCCGCACCGACTGCGTCGCATCGTGCAGCGCCCGCGACAGAACCGCAGCCCCCGCCCGGTCATGCTGCAGCAGATGAAACGCCATGCGCTGCGCCGACTTCACCCCCACCCCCGGCAGCCGCCGCAGCGCCTGGATCAGGCCCTCAAGAGAACTCGTATCGGACATGAAACTCCCGGATCAGACAACAACGGCGCATCGGGCGTAGCGCGCGGGATGAGCTGCTAGGCGGCCGGAGCACAGGAACCGGAACGTACTTGAAGTACGTGAGGATTCCGAGCACCGCCCAACGACGCAGATCGCCCGTGCGGTAGCCAACCCTTAGAAAGGGAATTTCATGCCGCCGGGGAGGCCTGGCATGCCTTGCGTCAGCTTGCCCATCTTCTCCTGCGAGGTGTCTTCCGCCTTGCGCACTGCCGCGTTGAAGGCCGCTGCCACCAGGTCTTCCAGCATGTCCTTGTCTTCGGCCAGCAGGCTGGGGTCGATGGTGACGCGCTTGACGTCGTGCTTGCAGGTCATCAGCACCTTGACCAGGCCGGCGCCGGATTCGCCTTCGACCTCGATGAAGGCGAGTTCGTCCTGGGCCTTCTTCAGGTTGTCCTGCATGGCCTGGGCCTGCTTCATGAGGCCGGCGAGTTGTCCCTTGTTGAACATGGAGGGGGTCCTTTGCTTTGTGTGTAGAAGAGAGGGAAACGAAAGAAAAAGAAAAGAGAAGAAAAGAGAAGATGAAGGCGTGCGGCACCTGAGCGCCGGACTCTTTGCCCGCTATGCCGGTTTGACGCTGCCCGGCACGATTTTCGCGCCGAAGTCGCGCACCAGCGATTGCACGTACGGGTCGTTTTCAACGATCTCCTGCGCCACGCGCTGCCGCTCGGCCGCCGCATGCGCATTGCGTCGCGCCGGGCTGTCGATCACCACGCCCAGTTCCACGCTGATTTGCGCAGCATGGCCGTGCGCCTCCAGCGCGGCCCGAAGACGCTCGCGCGCCACGGGCTGATTGAGCGATTCGCGCTCGACCCGCAGCAGCCAGTGGCCGGCATCGCGCGCCACCAATTGCGACTGCAACGCCAGTTCGCGCACCAGCGCAGTGACGGCTTCGGCCGCGATCAATTGCTGCACCGTGGCATGCCACACGTCGCCTTCTTCGGTGTGCGTATAACGCGCAGCGGCAGCGCGCCCGGCCACGGCCGGCGATGGCTGCAGGCGCACGCCAGGCTCGGGTGCATTGCGCACCGGGATTGCTACGAATTCAGGAGCATTCTGCGCTTGACTATCGGGCGCTGGAGCCCGATTTTGTTGAAAACTCTCTGGTTGGCGCACCGGCAATTGCACCGGCTCGCTTTGCCGCGTGGTCACCGTAGTCGGCGCTGATGGCTCTGCAACGCGGGGCTGATCGGGCTCCGGAACGAATGCCGCTGTCGACAAGGCGGACGGCGCCCGGTCAGGCAATACGGCCACATCGGCGGCGGGCGCAGCCATGGCCTCTTCGGCTCCAGGCGCAGTGGTCGTCGCGTTGATGGCAGCGTCAGCGGCTTGATCGCCTGCCTGGTGCTGGCCTGCGCCTGGCGCGGGCAGCGGTTGCGCCGCAGCCGAAACGGGCTCGGCCGGCTGGGCCATACGGGCCGGTTCAGCCGGCTTCAGAGTTTTTTTTTCCGGCGTGCCGGCCTCGGCGTTGGCATCAGCACTGGCCGGCTTGAAGGCCAGCAGGCGCAGCAACGACATCGTCAGTGCGGCGTATTCGTCGGGCGCCAGCCCCAGTTCAGCCCGGCCGTGCAGGCAGATGCTGTAGAGCAATTGCGTCTCGTCGGCCGGCATCGCTGCGGACAGGCGGGCGATCTCTGCGGCTTCAGGGTCGCTTTCATCCAGGTCGCCCGCGCGCTGGGGCACGGCCTGCAGCACGGCCATGCGCTGCAGCACGGCGCTCATCTCTTCGAGCGTGGAGGCAGCCGACAGGCCATTGAGCCGCAGCGTGTCGGAGGTTTCGACCACCGTGCGCCCGTCGCCCCGCGCCAGCGCGTCGATCAGGCGAAAGACATAGCTGCGGTCCACGCTGCCCAGCATCTGGCGCACTCCGGCTTCCTGCAACTGGCCGCTACCAAAAGCGATGGCTTGGTCCGTCAGGCTGAGCGCGTCGCGCATCGAGCCGCGCGCGGCGCGGGCCAGCAAGCGCAGCGCCGGGGTTTCTGCGGGCACGTTTTCCTGTGCCAGCACGCGGGTCAGGTGATCGAGCACGGTTTCAGGCGCCATGGGCCGCAGGTTGAACTGCAGGCAGCGGCTCAGCACGGTAACGGGCACCTTTTGCGGGTCGGTCGTGGCCAGCACGAACTTCAGGTATTCCGGCGGTTCTTCCAGCGTCTTCAACATGGCGTTGAAAGCGGTGTTGGTGAGCATGTGCACTTCGTCGATCATGAAGACCTTGAAGCGCCCCTGGACCGGCTTGTAGACCGCTTGCTCCAGCAGGCCCTGGACTTCGTCCACGCCCCGGTTGGAGGCGGCATCGAGCTCGGTGTAATCGACGAAACGGCCGCTGTCGATGTCGGTGCACGCCTGGCATACGCCACAGGGCGTGGCCGTGATGCCGCCCGTGCCATCCGGCCCTTGGCAGTTGAGCGACTTGGCCAGGATGCGCGACACCGTCGTCTTGCCCACGCCACGCGTTCCGGTGAACAAATAGGCATGGTGCAGTCGCTGCTGCGTCAGCGCGTTGGAGAGCGCCTGAACCACGTGCTCCTGCCCGACCATCTCAGAAAAGTTCTTGGGACGGTATTTGCGGGCGAGCACGAGATAAGACATCCACGGGATTCTACGGGGGCCGCCGAGCCCCCGAAGCGGTGGGATATCGCTAACATTTGCTCACACAGGATTGCGCCATATTCCGGCATTCGGAATGCCGGTTGATCGAGGAAATGATATGCAAACGAGCACACCACGCGCAACCATGGGAATCGCCAAGCGGCTTGGGCTGCTGATTGCCTGCGCCCTGCTGGGCATTGCCGCCATAACGGCCATCTTGCTGGCATCGGAGCGACAGCTCATCATGGAAGAAAGGCAAGCCAGCGTACGGCAGACCGTCGAGGTCGCCCACAGCCTGGTGGCCTATTACCAGTCGCTTTCCACCCAGGGCAAAGTGTCTGAAGCGCAGGCCCAGCAGATGGCCAAGGACGCCCTGCGCCCCATGCGCTACAGCGGCAGCGAATATCTCTGGATCAACGACATGGTGCCGGTGATGCTCATGCACCCCATCCGCCCCGAACTCGACGGCAAGAACCTGTCTGAAAACAAGGATCCGACAGGAAAACGCCTGTTCGTCGCGTTCGTGGACATGGTCAAGCAGAACGGCGCCGGTTTCGTGCCCTATCTCTGGCCCAAGCCCGGTGCCACCGACCCGGTGCAGAAGATTTCGTACGTGAAGGGTTTCGCACCCTGGGGCTGGGTGATCGGCTCCGGCGTTTATGTGGATACGGTCGCAGCCACGGTGAACGCGCGCAGCCTGCGGTTCGGTCTGGGCGCCCTGACGCTGGCCGGGGTGCTGCTGGCCATTGGCTTGGTCATCACACGCGGCATGCTGCGCGAACTAGGCGGTGAGCCCGGCTACGCCACCGGCGTGAGCGAGGTGATGGCGCAGGGCGATCTGTCCACCCCGGTCGCGCTGAAGCCGGGCGACCAGAGCAGCTTGCTGCACGGCATGGAACGCATGCGCCAGAGCATCGCCCACATCGTGAGCGAGGTGCGGGCCAGCACGCAGTCGATCACCACCGCGTCCGCCGAGATTGCGGCGGGCAACAACGACCTTTCCAGCCGCACCGAACAGCAGGCCAGCGCGCTGGAGCAGACCGCTGCGTCGATGGAAGAACTCACCAGCACCGTGCGGCAGAACGCCGACAACGCGCGCCATGCAGCGGAGCTGGCGGGCGCTACGTCCGAGGTCGCTCAGCGCGGTGGCGCTGTCGTGGGCCAGATGGTCAGCACCATGGGCGCGGTGAACGTCTCGTCGCGCAAGATCGTGGACATCATCGGGGTGATCGACGGAATCGCCTTCCAGACCAACATCCTGGCGCTGAATGCAGCCGTGGAAGCCGCCCGCGCCGGTGAGCAGGGCCGTGGTTTCGCGGTGGTGGCGTCTGAGGTGCGGGCGCTGGCGCAGCGTTCGGCGGCGGCGGCCAAGGAGATCAAGGTGTTGATCGATGCATCGGTGCAGCAGGTGGGCGAAAGCTCGCGCCTAGTGGACCAGGCCGGCACCACCATGGGCGAGGTGGTGGACAGCGTGCAGAAGGTGACCCGCCTGATCCAGGACATCGCCTCGGCCAACCAGGAACAGGCGGCCGGCATCGACCAGGTGAACCTGGCCGTCACGCACATGGACCAGGCGACGCAACAGAACGCCGCGCTGGTGGAAGAAGCAGCCTCGGCCGCCGAGTCGCTGCGCCACCAGGCCACGCGACTGGAAGAACTGGTGGGCGTGTTCAGGGTGACTACGGCTTGATCACGGCATAGGCGAGCCGCATCCGCCCGCCTGTTCTTCAGTTCACGTCAGTTCGTGTGGCCTTTTCGCGTCTAGGCCGCCGCACAATGGCTACAATCGTCGGTGACGGGCCTCCCCGCATGGTGAAGCAGCCAAATGGGTCAGGTGGGGAACCAAGCAGCCCTAACTGCAGAGTCAGTGCCGGGGGTAAGGCTCGTCAACTTGGATTTTTGGGAACGTGCTCACGTTCCTGAGCGCTGATCACCGCCGCCCGGCTCCGTTGCCGGGGGCGCCTGCTGAACCAGCCAGCTCTCCCACTCTTCTTCTGTTCAGACCTGCGCCGCCAGCCAACGGGCCGCGCCCTCGCCTGCCGCCTGGCCGCTCGCCCAGCAGGCCGTCAGCAGGTAGCCACCGGTGGGCGCTTCCCAGTCCAGCATTTCGCCGGCGCAGAAAACGCCCGGCAGCGGCTGCAGCATCAAGCCCGCATCCATCATCGCCTCGAACGGCACGCCGCCTGCGGTGCTGATGGCTTCGTCCAGCGGCCGGGTCGCCACCACGGTGATCGGCAGCGCCTTGATGGCCCGGGCTAATGCCACCGGGTCGTTCACGCCGTCCTTGCCCAGCTGTTCGTAGAGGATGGCGCTCTTGATGCCGTCCAGCCCCAGCCGGCTCTTGAGGTGGCTGCCCAGGCTGCGCGAGCCGCGCGGATGCCGTACTTCGACCAGCACGCGCTCGGGCGTATGGTCGGGCAGCAGATCGAGCGTGAAGGTCGCATGGCCTTGCGATGCGATCTCGTCCCGCAGCAGTTGCGACACCGCATAGATCAGGCTGCCTTCCACGCCTGTGGCCGTGGCCACGAACTCGCCGCGTCGCTCGAACTGCCGGCCCTGGCTGTCGGTGAAGGCAATGGCGACCGATTTAAACGGCTGGCCGGCAAAACGCTCCGTAAAAAATGGTGTCCAGCCGGCAGCGGTCTGCGGCTGGCGGCCCAGCAGCTCGCGGAAGAAGTCGCGCCGCGTCTCGCCGACCGGGCCTCCGCCGGGCTCGGTCAGGCGCGGCACGTCGAAGCCGCAGTTCGATGGCCGCAGCGGCGCGACAGGCACGCCGCGCTCGGCCAGCAATGGCACCCAGGCGCCGTCGGAGCCCAGCCGCGCCCAGCTCGCGCCGCCCAGTGCCAGCACCACGGCACGGGCTTGCACCTGTACGTCGCCTGAGGGCGCCGCAAACCGCAGCGCCAGGGCTGCGGTCCCTTGCGAAGACGCTCCGTTGGCATCATCCGCCCAGCCCATCCAGCGATGCCGCATATGGAACTGCACGCCCTGCCCGCGCAGCCGGTGCAGCCAGGCGCGCAGCAGCGGCGCGGCCTTCATGTCGGACGGAAACACCCGGCCCGACGTGCCGACGAAGGTTTCCACTCCCAACCCGGCCGCCCATTCGCACACTTGCTGCGGACCGAACTGGCGCAGCAGCGGCGTCAACGCAGCCTCGCGCTCGCCGTAGCGGGTGGCGAACGGCTCGAAGGGCTCGGAGTGGGTGAGGTTCAGACCACCCTTGCCCGCCAGCAGAAATTTACGGCCGACGGAGGGCATGGCATCGAACACATGCACCGCATGGCCTGCACGGGCCAGCGCCTCGGCAGCCATCAGCCCGGCCGGGCCACCGCCCACCACGGCGACATCGCAGTGGATGGGCAGGGCGGCGGATGTCGAAGGTGCGAAAGAAGAGTCGGAAGCGCTCATGCCAATGGTTTCTCAAGAATAAATACAGAAGGCGCCCGCCTTCTCGAAAGACGGGCGCACGGTCGTCATCAGAACAGCGACTGCTGCCCCGTATCGTGGGGCGGCGCGGGCAAGTGGGGTGTCGGTGCGGCTGCGGCTTTGGGTGTCGGCGGCGGCGCCGGAGGCACTGCGTCGCCATCCACCTCCACCAGCCGGCCGTCACCGGACAGAAACGCGGCAGACACCGGCTCGGCGCCCACCTGCGCCCGCACCGCCGTGCGATACAGGCGCAACTGCGCCAACAATTGCGGCTGCCGCTCGGGCTGCGCGGCGCTTTTGTAATCCAGCACCCACCAGTGGGCTGGTGATTGTGCCGTGCCGCGGCGTCGCACCAGCCGATCCAGGCGCAGGCTCTGGCCCTGGTACACCAGCGGCGCCTCGTTCAAGGCGCGGTCGATCTGCGCGGCGTCCCAGGCCCAGGCGCCCTCGCCCGCCAGAATGCGCTGCGCCATCGCTGCGGCGGCGCCTGCGGCTTCGGCCGTCAGATCGAAATCTCGCGTCAACTGGCTGATGCGGGCCGCGCCCCAGCCTGCGCTGCGCAATTCGTTCAGCGGCACGCCCGCAATGCCCGCTTGCTCCAGCAATTGGTGCATGGCTTCGCCCTGGCGGCTGGCCGGCGTGGAGGCTTCGGCCTGCGCGCGTTGCTGCGCCGCCAGTTCGGGGCGGGCGGACACGGCCAGGGTGATGGCCGGCAATTCAGCCAGCGTCACCATCTCGACGGGCGCGCCGGCATCGGGCACGGTCGCCGAATCGCTGGGCAGTTCATCGCTCGCGCTGCCCACTGCATTCACATCGCTCAGCAGCGGTGCCAGCCGGTTCCACCAGCTGCCCGGCAGCGGCGTGGCCGATTGGACACACGACAGCGCCAGGCAGTGTTTGGCGCGCGTCATCGCGACGTAGAGCGTGTTGAGTTCTTCGCGCTGGCGCTCGGCCAGCTCGGCGGCCAGCACGTCTTCGGCGCTGGGTGGCGGGCTCGATTCGCTGGCCATGAAGACGAAGCGCCGCGGCACCGCGTCCTCGCCCGGCCAGTCCACCAGCGCGCCCATGGTTTCGGCCTTTTGCGGGCGAGCGTCGGTGTCCAGCAGCAGCACGGTGTGCGCCTCCAGCCCCTTGGCGCCGTGGATGGTGAGCAGTCGCACGGCCTGCTGGTCGACCCGGCCCGGCGCCCGCATGCCCGGGCGCTTCATGGCGCGCACAAAGGCATAGGGCGTCAGATAACGGCCGCCTTCGAGTTGCAGCGACGCCGCCTGCAGCGCCCGCAAATTGGCCAGCACTGCGGCCCGCTGCGTTGCCGGCGCGGCGGCCGCAAAGCGCGCCAGCACGTCGCCATGCGCATAGATGGCATGCAGGGCGTCGTGCGGCGGCAAAGTGTCGACCCAGCTTCGATATTGAGTCAAAACAGGCCCTAGCGCTTGTATATCAAGCGCTAGTAGCTCACTTTTTTGTAGCAAATCAAACCAGCTACAGCCGGCATGCTCAGGCTGGCGGCGCAGCAGGGCCAGTTCCACCAGCGCTTCGTCGGGCAGGCCGAACAGCGGCGAGCGCAGCGCACGCGCCAGCGACAGGTCGTGCCCCGGCGAGACCAGCGCATCCAGCAGCGCGACCACGTCCTGCACTTCAGGCGCTTCGCCCAGGTCGACTTTTTCGGGTTGCACGCAGGGCACGTGCAAGTCGCGCAAGGCGTCTTGCAGCGCGGCCAGACGGTCGCGCTTGCGGGCCAGCACCATGATCTCCCGCGCCGGCACGCCCGCCGCAATGCGCCCGGCCACCCAGCGCGCCGCCTGAGCGCATTCGCGCATGCGCAGGGTTTCTTCGGCTTCGTGGCGCGGCTCTGTCAGGCTGTCGCGCCAGGCGAGCGGGTCGCCAGCGCCACTGCCGTCCGCCACCTCATCGTCCGGCGTGATGGGCGGCAGGCGCAGCAGCGTGCCGGGGTCGTGCGACTCGGTGGTGTGGTCGCGGAAGTTGGCGTATTCGCCCACCGCCTGCGCGGCCTGCATGGCCGTGTTGACGCCGGCGATCACCCCCTGGGCATTGCGGCGCGTGTGGTCGCAGCTGAGCAGGTCGCCGCCAAGGCCCTCGCGCACAAAGGCCTGCGCCGCCAGAAACACCTGCGGCTCGGCCCGGCGAAAGCGGTAGATGCTCTGCTTGGGGTCGCCCACGATGAACACGCTGGGCGCGCGCTGACCGCCGCCCGATCCGGCGTAGCCCGATAGCCAGGCGTGCAGCGATTGCCACTGCAGCGGGTTGGTGTCCTGGAATTCATCGACCAGCAGATGCCGCACGCGCGTGTCCAGCCGCTCCTGCACCCAGCCGCTGAGCACGTCGTCGGACAGCATCACCAGCGCCGTGCGTTCCACGTCGTTCATGTCCACCCAGCCGCGCTCGCGCTTGAGGGCGGCAAAGGCGGCCACCAGGCTGCGCGTGAGCCGCGCCATGCGCTGCTGGTGCAGCCAGGCATCGTGCTGGCGGCGCGCCTGCAGCAGCCGCTGCAGTTCGGGCTCGGCCTGCTGCGCAGCGGGAAATTTCTCCAGGTTCTTGCTGAGGCGGTCTTCCTTGGCGACGAAGAACGCGCGGCGCAGCCGTTCGAGCCGCTGGCCCGGGTCAGCACACGTCCAGGCGTCAATGACGGCGTCTGCGGCTTTCTGCGGCGTCTTGTTCGACTCGGTGCCCAGGGCGCGCGCCCAGCCCAGCCAGCGCGCCTGCGCCGCTTCGCACTCCAGGGCATGGGCGGGGGATGGCAAGCCCACCAGCTCTTCGCACTGCGATCCGAACGGCGGCACCGACGCGTCGACCACGCCGGCCTCGTCTGCCAGCGTGAATTCGACGCGCTTGGACAGCGCGCCGGTCAGCGCCTTGTGCGTCTGCGAACGGCCGTGGCAGGCGATGGCGGCGTCATAGTCCGCCCGCAATTCGGGGTCTTGCGCCACGGTCTGCAGAAACGGGCGCCACACCTCGCGCACGGCCTGGGCATCGTCTTCCAGCAGCTCGAAATGCGCCGGCAGGCCGCGAGCCTGCAGCACCGCCAGCGGCGCCGTGCCCAGCAGCGCAGCGAACCAGCTATGGAAGGTGCGGATCTGCACCGGCCGGCCGGCGTCCAGCATCTGGCGATATAGTTTTTGTAGCAGCTCGCGCTGATCCAGAGCGCGCTGCGGGCTGATTCCGCGTGCAATCAGCTCGTCCTGCAAGCGGGTCAGCGGCGCATCGGCGAATTCCTGCAGCCATTCCTGCAGGCGCTGGCGCATCTCGCCGGCCGCCTTCTTGGTGAAGGTAATGGCCAAGATCTCGTGCGGCGCGCAGCCATCGAGCAAGGCCCGCAGCATGCGTGACACCAGCATCCAGGTCTTGCCCGCACCGGCGCAGGCCTCCACGGCCACGCTGCGCTGCGGATCGCAGGCAATGGCGTAGAACGCCTCGCGCGTGACCGGGCGGCCGTTGTGTTCATACGCTGCTTGCAAGCGCGCCTCCTGCATGTGTTGTATGGATGACTGCGTCGCTGACACCAACCCGCTGCTTGCGCAACGGGCGCGGCCCAGGCCAGGGACGCCGCGCAAGGGCCGCCCCGCCGCGCTGGCGTCGTCCCCCTTCCCGGCGGCAGCCGAGAGAAGGGGGAACGCGCAAAGCGCCTCAGGGGGTTGTTCTCTCACGCCCAAAAGTCCTTACGGCAAAGCCCGCGCGCGGCACACCATTCGCAGACCGCGCCTTCGCCCAGCGCCGGCATGGGTGCGCCGTCGGCAATGCGGCTGAAGTCGTGCAGGATGCCTTCCACCAACTGGTCGCGCAGGGCCACCACCTCGGGCTGTTCGTGCGTGCGGGTCCCGCCACGCTCGCCCACGTTCACATAGGCCGCGCGCAGCGTGTCGTCGTTCAGCAGCGCGGCATAGAAGGCCAGTTGCGTGTCCTCGGCGCCAGCGTTCACGCGGCGCCGGGTGACGGCATCGTTCTCGGTCTTGTAGTCGATCACCAGCGTGACGGGCTCGCCGCCGCCTGCCGTGTGCACGGCGTCGATTCGGTCGAGCGTGCCCACCAGTTGCAGCGGCCCCAGCGGCTGAGTGGCCGGCACTTCGGCACGGCGAAAGCTGGCGCCGTCGACCTCGTGGCCGGCCAGCCATTGCAGATAACCGTCGCGCAGTGCGGGCCAGCCGGATGCGAAGGGCAGAAACTCGCCCGCTTCGTCCAGGCGCTGCGCCTGCGTGGTGTGCTCTGCGGCGGCGTCCATCAAGGCGCGCCGCGCATCGGGGCCGGCCGACGTGTCGTGCTGCAACGCCTCATGAAAGTGCTGCAGCACGGCATGCAGCCAGGTGCCGAAGTCGCGCTTGTCGACCTCCGCGCCCAGCTCGTCCGATTCCTGCAGCTGCAACTGGCGCAGCGCGAAGAAGCGGTAGGGGCAATGGCGAAGGTCGGAATAGGCCGTCGATGAAAGTTTCAGCACCGGCAGGCGTGCACCTGAAGGCAAAGGCCGTACGGTGGGCGTAACAGGCACAGCGCGCTCGACGCGGCAATCGCTCCCGGCTGCGGCGCGGCCGTCGAGTTCAAGCGCCAGCACCAGCGGACTGGCCAGCAGCGGCTCGCCGCCTTCATCGCCCGTGCGCCAGAGCACATCGACGAACGGTGTGCGCAGTGCGCCTTCCCAGGCGGCGCGCTGCGCAGCTTCCAGTGCCGAGCGCAGCGGCAGGCCCAGGCCGTCGCGTTGGGCCTGCGTCCACACCCCCGGCGGCTCGGGCGCAGCCTGCAGGCGCTTCTCATCACAACCCGGCAGCACTACCGCGCAAAAAGGCCGCGCCAGCAGTTGCGACAGTGGCATCACGACCACGGGCGCCTGCGTCAGGTAATCAGGGCGGTAGCGGCCCGCTTCCAGCACTTCGTTGACCCAGCGGGTGAAGTCCACCAGCGACATGCGACGGCCTGCTCCAGACAGCGCCTGCAGGTCGGCATCGAGCCCCTCGTCCAGCCGCAGCTCGGCGATCACGCGGGCGCCCGCAGCATCGGCCACCAAGCCATCCCACAGGCCGCAGTCCTGCAGCACAGCGCGCAACGCCGCCAGCCAGGCGGCCAACGGGCGGGCGGGCCGCAGAGGCTCACGCCAGGCCTGGGCCTGGGCGACCAGCGCGGCGGCGTCGGCCAGGGTGGCATCACGTGCGGTGTCGATGACGGTGGCAGCGCTCCAGTGGCGCGGGCCGGCGCGGCGCAGCCACTTTTCCAGCGTGCGCAGCGCGGGAGCGGGCGCCGCCGGCGTTTGCTTGAGCCAGTCGAGCACATCGTCCGCGCTGGCATCCCAGGCGCAGGCGCGCAAGGTGGACATGACATGCGCGGCGGCGCGGGTGGTGGACAGCGTCCAGCCGTTCTCGTCATGCACCGCCACCCCGGCGCCGTCCAGCAACGCGCTGATGCGCCGGGTGAGCGCGCGGTCGGTCGGCGCCAATGCGACGGGAATGCGGCCGCTGTCCAGATGGCGCAGCACGCAGGCTGCGGCACGCTGCGCCTCGTCTTCGGCATCGAGCGCCGGGTGCAGCGCTGCCTGGCGGGGTGGGGTCAGCGGCGACACCTGCAGCGCATCGGGCAGGCTGACCCGCAGCGCCGCATCGCCCCAGTGCGCCAGCAATGACTGCGCGAGCGCATCGGGCTGGTAGCCCTGCAGGGCGATCAGCGCTTCGGTGCTTTCACGTATGGCCGGATCGAACAAGACATCGCTGGCATGCTGCGAGGCCAGGATCCATTCCAGGGCCACACGCGCAACAGCGGCCTCAAGGCGCAGAGCGACGCTGCCGTCACCCCCTGCAGGCAGCAGCGCCCGGGCGGCTTGGGCCCAGTCGTCGCGCTGAGCCGGCGGCACGGCGGCCACCACGCCGAAAAGCTGTGCAGCCATCTCCAGCAGCGGGCCCGCCAGCACGTCGCGGTGTTCGGCAAGGCCGGCGCGTTCCAGCAGATCGCGGGCATTGACCGCGTCGCGCGCCACGTCATTCGTGAAGTCGCTGCCCTGCGGCTGCGGCACACCCAGCTGGCGCGCCCAATTGCGGGTGGTTTCGAAGCGCGGAGAGAAGCCGTCGGGAAAATGCCGCGCCCATTGACGGCGGCCTTCGGCCATTAACTGCGCATAGGGAACCAGCACCACCGTGGCGGCCACGTGGGCTCCATGGGCGACGGCGTAAGCGTGCACGCGTTCAAGCACCGTCGTCCAAGCGCGGTCCAAATCATCATTTTTCGCTATGACAGTCATAGCGGCTGAGCCGCCTGCCGTCACGGGATGCGGGGAATCGGTTTCTGTCACAATGAACGGACTTTATACGTAACCCGCCCACCAATCTGCACAGACAAGGAATGCGCCATGGCAAGCGAACTCATCAAACATATCTCCGACGCCAGCTTTGAATCCGACGTTCTCAAGTCGGGCAACGCGGTGCTGGTGGATTACTGGGCCGAATGGTGTGGCCCTTGCAAGATGATTGCGCCCATTTTGGACGAGCTGGCCGGCACCTATGAAGGCAAGCTGACGGTCGCCAAGATGAACGTTGACGAAAACCGCGAAGTCCCCGCCAAGTTCGGCATCCGCGGCATTCCCACGCTGATGCTGTTCAAGAACGGCGAGCTTGCGGCCACGAAGGTCGGCGCTCTCAGCAAGGCACAGCTCACAGCTTTCATCGACCAGAATCTGGCCTGATCTTTTCGTGGTGGTAACGCCGGCCCGCGACGCACGCGGCCGGCTCGAACCTGCAGTGCGGCAGCCCACCATTGTTGACTTCTCCAGATACTCCGCCTCCCCCAGCTTCCACCTTCGTTCTGCGCCCTGATGTCACAGGGCATCGAGCACCGCGCCCACGCTGGGAACCCCGATTTTTTTCCTGTCATAATTCGCAGCGATCACCGGCCCGCACGCATTGGCGGCCGATTCCAGATCCCAGGCTCGCCAGGCTCGCACGACGGCCCTCACGGCGCTCAAGCCCCTCCCTCTCGCTCTGACTCACACCCTACTCCGCCAAGGAGTCACCCCATGCACTTAAACGAACTCAAGGCACTGCACGTGTCTGAAGTCCTCAAGCAGGCCGAAGAGCTTGAGATCGAAAACACCGGCCGCATGCGCAAGCAGGAATTGATGTTCGCGATCATCAAGAAGCGGGCGAAGGCAGGAGAACAGGTGTTCGCCGACGGCGTGCTCGAAATCCTGCCCGACGGCTTCGGATTCCTGCGCAGCCCCGACACCAGCTTCACCGCCAGCACGGACGACATCTACATCTCGCCGAGCCAGGTGCGCCGCTTCAACCTGCACACCGGCGACATGATCGAAGGCGAAGTGCGCACGCCGAAGGATGGCGAGCGCTACTTCGCACTGACCAAGCTGGACAAGGTCAACGACGGCCCGCCGGAGCAGAACAAGCACAAGGTGATGTTCGAAAACCTGACGCCACTGTTCCCTAAGGAACAGATGAAGCTGGAGCGCGACTTCAAGGGCGAAGAGAACATCACCGGCCGCATCATCGACATCGTGGCGCCCATCGGCCGTGGGCAACGCGCTCTGCTGGTCGCACCGCCCAAGAGCGGCAAGACGGTGATGATGCAGCACATCGCCCACGCCATCACGGCCAACAACCCCGACGTGCACCTGATGGTGCTGCTGGTGGACGAGCGCCCTGAAGAAGTGACGGAAATGCAGCGCTCGGTGAAGGGCGAAATCATTGCCTCCACCTTCGACGAGCCTGCAGCACGCCATGTGCACGTGGCCGAGATGGTGATCGAGCGTGCCAAGCGCCTGGTCGAGCTGAAAAAAGACGTGGTGATCCTGCTCGATTCCATCACCCGCCTGGCTCGCGCCTACAACAACGTCGTGCCCTCCAGCGGCAAGGTGTTGTCTGGCGGCGTGGATGCAGCAGCACTGCAACGCCCCAAGCGCTTCTTCGGCGCCGCCCGCAAGGTCGAAGAAGGCGGCTCGCTGACCATCATCGCCACGGCGCTGGTCGATACCGGCAGCCGCATGGACGAAGTGATCTTCGAAGAGTTCAAGGGCACGGGCAACTGCGAAGTGCACCTGAGCCGGCGTCTTTATGAAAAGCGCGTGTTCCCGGCGATTGAACTCAACAAAAGTGGCACGCGCCGCGAAGAGTTGCTGCTGCCACCCGAGATCTTGCAGAAGACCCGCATCCTGCGCCAGTTCATGTACAACATGGACGAGATCGAGTCCATGGAGCTCATGATCAAGAATATGAAGGCCACCAAGACCAACGTGGACTTCTTCGACATGATGCGCCGCGGCGGCTGAAAATAACCCGTGCTAGCCCGCCATGCCATAATGGCAGGCTTTTTCTTGCGGAAAGTACGCCGGACTGGCTGGCGCGGCTCCCGCAGCTGAACTTAAAGGAAAGATCATGAAAGAAGGCATTCACCCCAATTACCGCGAAGTGTTGTTCTCGGACTTGTCCAACGGCTTCAAGTTCGTGACGCGCTCGTGCGTGAACACGAAGGAAACCGAAACGTTCGAAGGCAAGGACTACCCGCTGTTCAAGCTGGACACTTCCTCCGAATCGCACCCTTTCTACACCGGCACGCAAAAGTCGGTGGACAACATGGGTGGCCGCGTGGAGCGCTTCCGCAACCGTTTCGGCAAGACGACCGCCACGGCAGCAAAGTAAGCCCCGGTCGGCGCGATTTGCGCGCGCTGTGGCACCATGCCCGGCACTGCGCAAATCCCCACCGCTTGGAGAAGGCAGCCCGGTTCGCCGCGCTGCCTTTTTTCTTGGGTCTTTGCCGTTATCCTCTAGCGGCTTCAACGGCTCCGACACGTTCGGCCCGCTCTTCTTCGCTCTGTCCTGACTCCCGCGTGATTCATCCCACCCCCGCCATCGTGCCCCAGAGCGCCGTGCGCGCCTTGCCGCGCTGGGCGCTTTTGCTGCTGTGCTTTGCCTATGTGGTGCCGGGGTTCATCGGCCGTGACCCCTGGAAGAACGCCGACGTGACGGCGTTCGGTTACATGCGGGAACTGGCTCTGGGAAACACCCCATGGACGGCCCCGTTGATGGCGGGCTTGCCGCCAGACACCGAGGGCCTGCTGCCTTACTGGCTGGGAGCCTGGTCGATCCAGTGGACGTCTTCGTGGCTTTCGCCGGAGATGGGCGCGCGCCTTCCTTTCGTCGCGCTGCTGGCTATCACACTGGCCGCCACCTGGTACAGCGTCTATTACCTGGCGCGCAGCCCCGGCGCGCAGCCGGTCGCCTTCGCGTTCGGTGGCGAGGCCAGCCCGGCCGACTATGCGCGCGCGATGGCCGATGCCGGCCTGCTGGCGCTTATCGCCTGCCTGGGTCTAGCCCAGATCTCGCACGAAATCACCAGCTATGTCACGCAACTGACCTGCACCGCGCTGGTGTTCTACGCCGCCGCGGCGCTGCCGCTTCGCACCATCGCGCCGCTGATCGCCGCCGCCGCCGGGTTGTGCGGGCTGGTATTGAGCGGTGCGCCAGCCCTGGCTGCGATGTGGGGAGCGGGCGGCGCCGCGCTGGTGTGGGCCACAGCGTCAGACACGTCGCGCCGCCGCTGGCCCTGGGCTGCCGCTCTTCTCGTACTGACGCTGGCCTCCGCTGTGCTGGCCTGGAAGCTCGACCTGTGGCGCTGGCGTATCGTGAGTGCCGATGGCGCCAAGGAATGGGACAGCCTGGCGCGCCTGCTGCTGTGGTTTTCCTGGCCTGCCTGGCCTCTCGCGATCTGGACGCTCTGGCGCTGGCGCCACCAGATCGTGAGCCGTGAGCCGCACCGGCATCTGCTGCTGCCCATCTGGTTCCTGGTGCTGACCGTGGGCGCCACGCTGACCACGCGCCCTTCCGACCGCGCGCTGCTGCTGGGCCTGCCGGCATTGGCAGCCCTGGCCGCGTTCGCACTGCCGACACTGCGGCGCAGCATCTCGGCCTTGATCGACTGGTTCACCCTGCTGTTTTTCAGCGTGTCTGCCATCACCATCTGGGTGGTATGGCTGTCGGTGCAAACCGGTGTGCCCGCCAAGCCGGCTCGCAATATCGCCCGCTTGGCGCCTGAATTCGTGGCCTCGTTCTCATTCGTTGCATTCGGCACGGCACTGGCCGCGACCGTGGCCTGGTGCGCGCTGGTGTGGTGGCGTGCGTCGCGCAATCGCGCGGCGATCTGGAAAAGCCTGGTGTTGCCGGCCAGCGGAGCCACCCTGGGTTGGCTGCTGTTGATGACGCTGTGGCTGCCGCTGCTGGACCATGGGCGCAGCTATCGCCTGCAGATGCAGAGCGTGCGTGCCGTCATGGGCGACGCGCCCGGCTGCGTGGCCACCTACGGCCTGAGCCGCGCGCAGTTGGCGGGCCTGATCTACCACAGCGATGTCACTCTGGCCACCGGCCAGCAGAGCGTGGGCTGCGACTGGCTGGTGGCCGACGCCGGCGCCAGCCCACCTTTTGCAAACGTGCTGCCCGCGCGCGACTGGAAACCGATCACCACCATCGTGCGGCCCACCGACAAGAACGACCGGCTGGTCGTGCTGCGCCGCACGGCGCCACGCCGCTGATGTCCGAGCGCGGCGCGGTACTGCGCCATGCCGGCACGGTGCTGGCCGGGCAGTTGGCGGTGATGGCCTTCGGCGTGACGGACACCATCGTTGCCGGTCGCCATTCCGAGGGCGCGCTAGCCGCGCTGTCGATCGGTTCGGCCGTTTTCATCAGCGTGTATGTCTCGCTCATGGGCGTGCTGCAAGCGCTGCTGCCCGTGTGGGCCGAGCAGCGCGGCGCCCAAGCACAAGGAGCCATGGGTGCCAGCGTGCGGCAGTCGCTCTACCTCTGCCTCGCGCTGACCGCGCTGGGCATGGCCGTCTTGCTGACGCCCGGAGCGCTGCTGCGCTGGACGCAGGTGCCCGAGGCCTTGCGCGGCGAGGTGCAGCAGTACCTCCACATCCTTGCCTTCGCACTGCCGCCGGCGCTGCTGTTTCGCATCTACAGCACGCTGAACCAGTCGCTCGGGCATCCGCAACTCGTCACCTGGCTGCAGGTAGGTTCTTTGGGCCTGAAGATTCCGCTTTCGATCACGCTGGCGTTCGGTGCATTCGGTTTGCCGGCGCAAGGCGCCACCGGCTGTGCCTGGGCCACGCTGGTGGTCAACTACGCCCTACTCGCCGTGGCGGTGTGGATGCTGCGCAGCCGCTCGATGTATGCACCGATCGCCCTGTGGCGACGGCTGGAGCGGCCGGACTTTGCGCATTTGGCGCACTTCGCCTGGTTGGGCATTCCGGCCGGCCTGTCGATTCTCGTGGAGGTAACGTCGTTCTCGCTGGTGGCGCTGTTCGTGGCGCGCCAGGGCACGCTGGCGTCGGCCTCCCACCAGATCGCCTCCAACCTGGCCGCCGTGTTCTACATGGTGCCGCTGTCGCTGGCCATTGCCACCAGCGCCCGCGTGAGCTTCTGGCGCGGCGCCGGTGACGAAGACCGGGCCCGGGCCTTGGCCTGGATGGGTTTTAGGCTTGCAGCGCTTGCTGGCATTGCGCTAGCAGCTATATTATTAATAGCAAGACAACCGATTGCAGCGCTGTACTCCAGCAACATGCAGGTCGCTCTGGCTGCCGCCGCCATCCTGCCGTGGGTGGCCGGCTATCACATGGCCGATGCACTGCAAACGGTGTGCATTTTTGTACTGCGCAGCTACCGCGTGACGATCGCACCCCTGGTCGTTTACTGCGTACTGCTCTGGGGTGGCGGCCTGGCTGGCGGGTACTGGCTGGTCTACCACGGCATGGGCAGTTGGCAGCCCAAAGCCTCTCCTGCGCCCTTCTGGGCCACCAGCGCGGCGGCGTTGGCAGTGACGGCAGCAGTGTTTACGGCCATGCTGGCCAGGGTGTTGCGCCGGTCGGCGCCCGCAGCAACGGCAGCACCTTGATCAGACTGCAAGGCCCACTGGTGCCGCGGCCTGCACCGGACCCGCTTGCAGCCGGTTGACCGGAAACGTGACCGAAAACACCGAACCTTTGCCCAGTGTGCTGGTGATGTGCAGCGTCGCACCATGCCGTTGCACCACATGCTTGACGATGGCGAGCCCCAGCCCCGTGCCACCCGTTTCACGCGAGCGGCTGCGGTCGACCCGGTAGAAGCGTTCGGTGAGGCGCGGGATATGCACCGCCCCGATCCCCGGCCCGGTATCGCGCACTGAAAATCGCGCTCGGCCATCGTCCAGCCGCTCCCACGTCACGTGGATGCTGCCGCCCAGCGGCGTGTAGCGCACGGCATTGTTCACCAGGTTCGACAGCGCGCTCTGCAACTCCACGGCCGACCCAGCCACCTGGCCCGCGGCACGCAGTTGCAACGCATCAGGGAACTCGATCACATGCTCGCGCTGCTGCGCATTGCCCAGCACCGCAGACAGGGCACGCCCTTCATCTTCGCAGCGACGCAGCAAGGCCTCTACCGGCGTCCAGTCGTGCATGCCGGGCAGCGGGCTGCCCTCCAGCCGCGACAGGGTGAGCAAATCCTGCACCACGCTCTGCATGCGCGCCGCCTGCTGGGCCATCATGCCCAGATAGCGTTCACGCTCTTCTTCGGCCAGGCGCAGCGTCTGCAGCGTTTCGACAAAGCCGGTCAGCACCGTGAGTGGCGTGCGAATCTCGTGCGACACGTTGGCGACAAAGTCGCGCCGCATGGCCTCGGCCTGCTCCACGGCCGTCACGTCGCGCGACAGCAGCAGCTTGCGCCCGTCGCCATACGGATGCACGTGTACCGAAATGCGCACGGGCCGCGAGGCCGTACTTTCGCGCCCCTGCAATGCCACGCCCTGGGAAAAGTCGTGGCCGGTGAAGTAGGCTGTGAAGTCCGGGTCGCGCACCAGGTTGCCAATGGTCTGCATCAGGTCACGCTCGGCGTCGAAACCCAGGTGCGCGGCTGCCGTCTGATTGCACCATTCGATATGGCCTTGTGCGTCCAGCAGCACCACGCCGTTGGGCGATGCCTGCAGCGCCTCCAGAATCTCGGAGATGCGGCGCTCGGCGCCTTCGATCTGCTGGTCCCGCTGACGCAGCAAGCGGCGCGCCCGATCGGTCACTTCGCCCCAGCTGCCGCGCAGGCGGGGTACACGGCTCGTATCGCCCTGGCGCAGCCACCGCAGCACGCGGGCGCTGCGCCACCAGTCCCAAGCAAACCAGCCCCATGCGGCCACTCCGGCCCCCACTGCCGCTGCCCAAGGGCCGCCCTGCCACCAACCCAATGCGGCGCCGGCCAGCTGGCAAATCAGAAAGAAAAAGATTCTCGAAAGCATGGGTGTGCAGGCACAGACAACAAGACAAGGCAAAGACGGAAACGGCAGAAGCCCCTCAGCGGGGCAGTGCAAATACCGCGACGGATCAAGCGCTTCAGGCCTGCAACAGGCGTTGCGGCTGCGCGGTCAGCCGGTAACCCGCGCCACGTACGGTTTCCACCATGGTGCCTGCTGCGCCCAGCGCTTCGCGCAAGCGCTTCACATGCACGTCCACCGTGCGTTCCTCAATGAACACATGGTCACCCCACACCTTGTCGAGCAGCTGTGCGCGGCTGTGCACGCGCTCGGAGTGCGTCATCAGGTAGTGCAGCAGCTTGAACTCGGTCGGGCCGACCTTGATCTGCTGGCCCTGATAGCTCACGCGGTAGGTGGCGGCATCCAGCAGCAACTCGCCAATAGTCACGCTCTCGCCGGCCTGTTCGGGCGCGCGGCGGCGCAGCACGGCACGAATGCGCGCCAGCAGCTCCTGCGTGGAAAACGGCTTGGTGATGTAGTCGTCGGCACCGGCGTCCAGCCCGGCGACCTTGTCGGGCTCATCGCCCCGGGCCGTCAGCATCAGGATAGGGATCGGCTTGGTGCGGCTGTCGGCGCGCCACTTGCGCGCCAGCTGCAGGCCGCTTTGGCCGGGCAGCATCCAGTCGAGCAAGATGACGTCGGGCAGCACGGCATCGAGCTCGCGCTGCGCCGACTCGCCGTCTTCCGCCCAGATGGGGGCGAAGCCGTTGTGGCGCAGGTTCACGGCGATGAGCTCGGCAATTGCCGATTCATCCTCGACGATGAGCACGCGGGGAAGTTTCTTCATGCAATGCACCCGCCTTTCACAGCACGGCCGATTCGATCTCGTCGAGCGCGGTGTGGCGCACGTCCTTGCCCTTGACGAGATAGATGATCAGTTCGGCCACGTTCTTGGAATGGTCGCCGATCCGCTCGATGGCCTTCGCCAGAAACAGCAGATCCAGGCTGGCGGAAATGGTACGTGGGTCTTCCATCATGTAGGTGATGAGTTTGCGCACGAAGCCGTCGAACTCCTGGTCGATCAGGTCGTCTTCCTTCAGGATGGCCACGGCGGCCTTGGTGTCCAGCCGCGCGAACGCATCCAGCGCCTTGCGCAGCAGACCCGAAGCCAGGTCGGCGGCCACGCGCAGGTCGGACGAAGGCAGTGAGCGGGCCGCGCCGCTTTCGATGATGGACTTGACCATGCGCGCCATTTTGGTGGCCTCGTCGCCCATGCGCTCCAGGTTGGCCGTGGCCTTGGAGAAAGCGATCAGCAATCGCAGGTCGCGCGCCGTCGGCTGGCGGCGCGCGATGATCGACGACAGCTCATGGTCGATCTCCACTTCCATGGTGTTCACGCGCATTTCGATGGTCTCGACCTGCGTGGCCGCTTCCACACTAAATTGCGACAACGCATAGACCGCCTGGCGGATTTGCGACTCGACCAGTCCGCCGAGTTCCATCACGCGGGCGGAGATGTTGTTGAGTTCGCTGTCGAACTGGGACGAGAGATGTTTTTCTGTCATGGCATGGTCTCCTGCCCGCCTCTGGGGGCCGGCGTGTGGATGGGCGCGAAACGGCGAGCTTGCTATCGAGCTTTTTCTGCAGGCGGCGTTAACCGAAACGACCGGTGATGTAGTCCTCGGTTTCCTTGCGCTGCGGCTTGAAGAACATCTGCTCGGTCTCGCCGAATTCGACCAGGTCGCCCAGGTACATGTAGGCGGTGTAGTCGCTGCAGCGGGCGGCCTGCTGCATGTTGTGCGTCACGATAACCACCGTGTAGTCGTTCTTCAGCTCGGCGATCAGCTCTTCCACCTTGGCGGTGGAGATCGGGTCCAGCGCGGAACAGGGCTCGTCGAGCAGCAGCACTTCAGGCTTGATGGCAATGCCGCGCGCAATGCACAGCCGTTGCTGCTGTCCGCCGGACAGGCCAGAGCCCGTCTGGCCCAGCTTGTCTTTCACCTCGTTCCACAGCGCTGCCTTGCGCAGCGCCCACTCCACACGGTCGTCCATGTCGGTGGCATTCAGGCTCTCGAAGAGCTTCACGCCGAAGGCGATGTTGTCGTAGATGGACATCGGGAACGGCGTGGGCTTCTGGAACACCATGCCGACCTTGGCGCGAATCAGCGCCACGTCCTGCTTGCTGGTCAGCAGGTTCTCGCCGTCCAGCACGATCTGGCCTTCTGCACGCTGCTCTGGGTACAGCTCGAACATGCGGTTGAAGGTGCGCAGCAGCGTGGACTTGCCGCAGCCCGACGGGCCGATGAAGGCCGTGACCTTCTTCTCGGGAATGTCGAGGTTGATGCCCTTGAGGGCGTGGAATTTGCCGTAGTAGAAGTTCAGGTCGCGCACCGTGATCTTGGACGCAGCGGGCAAGGAATTCTTGGTAAGAGGCATGACTGTTTCCCTGAAATATGGGGCTGCTTTTGTGGGACTACTTCTGGCGCGTCAACACGCGCGCCAGGATGTTGAGGGCGAGCACCGCAACGGTGATGAGGAACACACCCGCCCAGGCCAGCTGTTGCCAGTTCTCATACGGGCTCATGGCGAACTTGAAGATCGTGACAGGCAGGCTGGCCATGGGCTTGGACAGGTCGGCATTCCAGAACTGGTTGTTCAGCGCCGTGAACAGCAGTGGCGCGGTCTCGCCAGCGATGCGCGCCACGGCCAGCAGCACCCCGGTGATGACGCCGGCACGTGCCGCACGCAGCGTCACCATGATGATCACCTTCCACTTGGGCGTGCCCAAGGCGTAGGCGGCCTCGCGCAGGCTGGAGGGCACCAGCACCAGCATGTTCTCTGTCGTGCGGATCACCACCGGAATCACGATCAGCGCCAGGGCCAGCACGCCGGCATAGGCCGAGAAGCTCTTGAACTTCGCCACCACCACGGCGTAGACGAAGAGGCCAATGACGATGCTGGGAGCGGACAGCAGGATGTCGTTGACGAAACGCGTAGTGGAAGCGAGCCAGCTGCGCGTGTCATATTCGGCCAGATATACGCCTGCCATGATGCCGATGGGTGTACCCACGAAGGTGGCCAGCAACACCATGACGAACGAGCCGAAGATGGCGTTTGAGATGCCACCCACCTCATTGGGCGGAGGCGTCATCTCCGTGAACAGCGCGATGCTCAGGCCGCCAATGCCCAGGCGCACCGTTTCCCACAAGATCCACACCAGCCAGAAAACACCGAAGGCCATCGCCATTAGCGACAGGGTCAGGGCGATCTGGTTGACGCGCTTGCGGCTGTTGTAGCGAATCTGGCGCACTTGCGCCAGCTCGGCCGCCGAGATGAGTTGTTGCGATGTACTGGTCGTGTTCATGCGCGGGCTCCTTCGCTCTTTTTCAGGCGCGACAGCAGCACCTTGGACAGTGCGAGCACCACGAAGGTGATGAAGAACAGCACCAGCCCCAGGTAGATCAGCGAAGCCTGATGCAGGCCCTCGCCTGCCTCGGCAAACTCGTTGGCCAGAGCCGACGTGATGCTATTGGCCGCTTCGAAGATGGACAGCGAATTGAGCTGGTTCATGTTGCCGATCACAAAGGTGACCGCCATGGTTTCACCTAAAGCGCGGCCCAGGCCCAGCATGACGCCGCCCAGCACGCCCGTCTTGGTATAGGGCAGCACCACCTTCCAGACCACTTCCCAGGTCGTGGAGCCCAGACCGTATGCAGATTCCTTGAGCAGTGCGGGCGTGACTTCGAACACGTCGCGCATCACGGCGGCGATGAACGGAATGATCATGATGGCCAGGATGATGCCGGCCGCCAGAATGCCGATGCCCACCGGCGGGCCCGACACGAAGGCACCCAGAACGGGCACGCCGGCAAAGAGCGATTGCAGCGGCTGCTGCACATAGGTAGCCAAGATGGGGCCGAACACCATCAGACCCCACATGCCGTACACGATGGAGGGCACCGCGGCCAGCAGTTCGATGGCCGTGCCCAGCGGCCGCTTGAGCCAGGCGGGCGACAATTCGGTCAGGAAGAGCGCGATACCGAAGCTCACTGGCACAGCGATCAGCAGGGCGATGATCGACGTGGCCAACGTGCCGTAGATCATCACCAGACCACCGTACTCGTCCTGCACCGGGTCCCAGACGCTGCTGGTCAGAAAACCGAGGCCGTATTTGGCGATGGAGGGCCACGCGCCCACCACCAGCGAGGCGAGGATACCCAGTAGCAGCGCCAGCGTCAGCAGCGCGGCGCCGCGGGCCAACAGGCCGAAGATACGATCGGCCAGCACGCCTGAAATGAAAGGCGAACGGGGGGGAGGAGTGGTCCGGGGAATGCCCGACGCACCCTCATGGGAGGTAGTGTGGCGAACCGGCAGCGTAGTGGACACGTCTTTGGCCTTGTGATGTGAAAGACGAAGAAAGGCCCGCCGAAGAACCATGAGCTGGTTCGCAGCGGGCCACCTGCAACATTACTTCAGAGAAATCGCCTTGCCGGAAGTGTCCTTGATGTCACCCCAGGACTTCATGATCACGCTCTTGACGCTATCAGGCATGGGTACGTAGTCCAGATCCGCAGCCGTCTTGTCGCCCGACTGGTAAGCCCACTCGAAGAACTTGAGCGACGTGGTGGCCTGGGCTGGTTTGTCCTGCAACTTCTGCATCAGGATGAACGTGGCGCCGGTGATGGGCCAGGAGGCCTTGCCGGGCTGGTTCGTCAGGATCTGATAGAAGCTCTTGGCCCAGTCGGCTCCGGCAGCAGCGGCCTTGAAGGCGTCGTCATCCGGGGACACGTAGGCGCCGTCGGCGTTCTGCAGCTGAACAAAGGTCATCTTGTTCTGCTTGACGTAGGCGTATTCCACATAGCCGA
Source organism: Acidovorax sp. WCS2018Noco2-16 (assembly GCF_031843945.1). Lineage (NCBI taxonomy): Bacteria > Pseudomonadati > Pseudomonadota > Betaproteobacteria > Burkholderiales > Comamonadaceae > Acidovorax > Acidovorax sp. WCS2018Noco2-16. The sequence continues at coordinate 14,430 of NZ_JAVTJJ010000006.1, read as the reverse complement.
TCGAGTTGGGCAGACGGCCCACGAAGGCGGCAACGCCTTCATTGCCCTTGCCACCCGCGCCGGTGGGCCAGTTCACGGCCGTGCCTTCACCGACTTTCGACTTCCACTCAGGATTCACCTTGCTGAGGTAGTTCGTGAAGATGAAGCTGGTACCCGAGCCGTCTGCACGGCGAACGGGTGCGATGGCTGCGTCAGGCAGGTTCACGCCAGCGTTCAGCGCCGTGATAGCGGGGTCATTCCACTTGGTGATCTTGCCCAGATAGATATCGCCCAGCACCTGCCCGCTCAGCTTGATCTGACCGGGAGCAATGCCCTTGATGTTGACTACCGGCACCACGCCGCCAATGACCGTCGGGAACTGCACCAGGCCCTTCTTGGCCAGGTCTTCGTCCTTCAGCGGCGCGTCAGAGGCGCCGAAGTCCACCGTTTTCGCTTCGATCTGGCGCAGACCGGCGCCGGAGCCCACGGACTGGTAGTTGATCTTCACGCCCGTGGCCTTGTTGTAGTCGGCAGCCCACTTGGAGTACAGGGGCGCTGGGAAGCTGGCGCCAGCGCCGGTGGCTTCCTGCTGGGCAAAGGCGCTGGAGAAAGCACCTGCAGCCACCACACCAGATACCAGGACACGAATCACGGACAGTTTCATGAAAAGACCTTTTTGGGTTGGAAAATCAGTGCCGCGACTTTAGGTGTGCTGTGTGACATCCACATGACAGCAGCAAACGCAGTCACAGGCGCAACGCCCAGGGCCATTGACATGAAACCGTCACGCAGCTGTCGCACGGCTTGCGTAGTCTGCGAGGGCCGACAACGGTCGGCATCACAACACCCTCAGGGAGAAACCATGTTCCGCCGCCACGCATTGCATTCCGCCATCGCTCTCGCCGCCCTGCTGACGCTGGGCGCCTGCGCAACAAAGCCCACGGCTCCCGCCAACCTGGCAGAAGTCGCTGCTTCCACCCCATCGCTGAGCACTTTCAACAAGTTGGCCATCGAAGCCGGTCTTGCCGACACACTGCGTGGCACCTCGCCCCACACCGTGTTCGCTCCGTCGGACGCCGCCTTCGCCGCCGTGCCGGCCAAGACGCTGCAGGCGCTGCAAGCCGACAAGGCACAGCTCAAGGAAGTGCTGAGCTTTCACATCGTGGCAGGCGCCGTGGCCAGCACCGACGTCAAGCCAGGCAACGTCAAGACCCTTCAGGGCGGCTCGGTGGCACTGGCCCGCGCTGGTGGCTTCGTGACGGTAGAAGACGCGCTGGTGGAACAAGCCGACCTGCGCGCACCCAATGGCGTGGTGCACATCATCGACCGCGTGTTGATGCCACCGCGCGCCAAGTGAGCGAGTTCCAGAGACAGCCTGGATGAGCGTGGCCCGCCCTGCCATCCCACCCGGCCGGACATCCGGCCGCACTGCGGCCCGGGCCACACGGACGACCGAAGCGCTGGTGCTATGCTGGCCCGACAGAAGAACCAGCGCCCAGCGCACGCCCATGCAAGACGGAACACTGCTCGCCGCTGTGGATTTGGGATCCAACAGCTTTCGCCTCGAAATCGGCCGGTTCGAACACGGCCACATCCAGCGAATTGAATACCTCAAAGAAACGGTGCGCCAAGGCAGCGGCCTTGACGAAGACCGCAACCTGACCCTGGCGGCGATGCAGCGCGGCTGGGACTGCCTCGCGCGTTTTGCCGAACGCCTGGCCGGTTTCGCGCCCAGCCACGTACGCGTGGTCGCCACGCAGACGCTGCGCGAGGCGCGCAACCGCGACGTCTTCATTCAGCGCGGCAACGAGATCCTCGGCCATGCCATCGACGTCGTGTCGGGCCCGGAAGAAGCGCGGCTGATCTACCAGGGCGTGGCACATCTGCTGCCCCAGTCGGACGAGCGGCGGCTGGTGGTGGACATCGGCGGCCGCTCCACCGAGATGATTCTGGGCCAGCAGTTCACGCCGACGGCCGTGGCATCGTTTCGCGTGGGCAGCGTGGCCTGGTCCACACGCTACTTTCCAGAAGGCGTGTTCACGCCACAGGCTTTCATGCTGGCAGAGATTGCCGCCAAGGCCGTGCTGGACGAAGCGTTGGACATCTACCGCCGCGATGCCTGGGATGTGGCATACGGTTCTTCGGGCACCGCCGGGGCGGTGGGTGAAATTCTCGCCGCCGCTACGGGCGGCACACCGGGCCTCATTACGCGCGAAGGGCTTGACTGGCTGCTGTCGCAATTGCTGCTGGCCCGCAGCGCCGACCGGGTGCGTCTGGAAGGGTTGAAGGAAGAACGCCGCGCGGTCATCGGGGGCGGCATCAGCGTGCTGCGCGCAGTGTTCGATCTGCTGGGCATCGACCAGATGCATGTCGCGCAAGGCGCGCTGCGCCAGGGTGCGCTCTACGACCTGCTGGACCGCGAACAGCCCGCCACCGACCTGCGATCGTCCACCGTGCGCGGCCTGATGCAGCGCTTTGCAGTCGATGTTGCGCATGCCGAACGGGTGGCGCGCGTTGCGTGCGCGTTGTTTACCGCTGCCGCGCCTTCGGGCTCCGAGCGCGCGGCCCGCAAGCTCGACTGGGCGGCACACCTGCATGAAGTGGGCAGCCGCATATCGCACAGCGACTATCACCGCCACGGCGCCTACATCCTTGAACACACGGATGCCGCCGGTTTCTCGTTGCCCGAGCTGCACCGCCTGGGCCTGCTGGTGCTGGGCCACCGCGGCAAGGTGCGCAAGCTGGAAGCCGACCTGAACGATCCCCTCTTCGCCCTGCAGCTGATGTGTTTTCGCGTGGCCGTGGCCCTGTGCCATGCGCGCCGCGACCCCGACGTGGGCGGCATTGCGCTGCAGTTGCAGGGCAATCGCTGCACGGTGCGTGCACGAGCGGGCTGGGCCGTGGCCTACCCCCAATCGGCCCATCTGCTGCGCGATGAAACCATCGCCTGGCAAAAGACGCCCTGGGACTTCGTCGCCGAGCTGCCCTGAGAGGCTGCTCCAAGGTCGCAAGCCCGGCCGCAGCCTCCAGCAGGCAGGCAAACGAACGGTATAAACGGTATAAACTGTTTATACCGTTTTCTTTTTGGAGCAATGAATGTCCACCACCCGCACTTCCGTCCCTGCCACGGCCCCCACCACAGCGCCTGCTGCCGAGCCCGCAGCCGACGCACCCGTGGTCACCGCCAAACCAACAACCGCTTCGCCCAAGCCTGCTGCCAAAGCCGCCCCGGCCACACCGGCGAAGAAGAGCGCGCCAGCCAAGAAAGCCGCTGTCAGCAAGAGCGCCAAGCCCAAGGCAGCTGCCGCGCCCGCTGCACCCAAGGGGTCTGCTGCGGCCGACAAGGCAGCCAAGGCGAAGAAGCCCAAGCTGGTACGCGACAGCTTCACCATTCCGAAGGAAGAGTACGCCGCCATCGAGGCACTGAAGCAGCGCTCGGGCCAACTGGCGCAGACTGCCAAGAAGAGCGAATTGCTGCGCGCTGGCCTCAAGCTGCTGGCCAGCCTGTCGGATGACGCCCTGCTGAAGGCACTGCAGGCCGTGCCATCCATCAAGACCGGCCGCCCGAAGGCTGAAGCATCCGCCACGAAAGCGCCTGCGGCCCCGGCCAAACGCGCCAAGGCTGCGCGCAAGTAAGCAAGCTAAAGAAACTCAGGCGACTGCACCGCCATCAGCACTGTCTCGTCGCCTTCCGGGCGCTGGCGGTGGCGCAACCACCACACAGCGCCCTTGCGGATGGCGCAGTCGCTGGCCTGCAGCGCCAGCAGGTGCGCGACGGTCTGCCCCAGCATCGGCTGATGGCCGACCACCAGCACCGCGCCGCGCTGGCGGGGCCATTGCACCAGTTCCAGCAATTCCGTGGGTGATCCGCCGGGCAGCAGCTCGGCCCGCAACTTGAATTTGCGCCCCAGTGCGTGCGCCGTCTGCTCGGTGCGCTTGGCGGGGCTGGCCAGCACGCGCAGGCCTTCGGGCAGCTGGCGGTCGAGCCATGCGGCCATTCGGGCCGCCTGCTTTTCACCGCGGTGCGTCAGCGCACGCTCCAGGTCGTCCACGCCCTCGGCGGCTTCGTCAGCCTCGGCATGGCGCCAGAGAATCAGATCCATCACACGCCTCCGTTGCGGCCCCGCGCGCCGTTGGGTTCTGCACTGCCATAGCGCCGCGTCAGCGCCAATTGCGCACCCAGGCCGTCCAGTGGCCGGGGCGCCCGCTTGTACTGGCCGTCGGGCTGCAGCGTCCATGCGTCGCGGTCGTCGTGCAGATAGGCCACCAGGCACTCGTCGATGATGCGCTGGCGCAACCGGGCATCGGTCACCGGCCAGGCCAGTTCTACCCGGCGCAGCATGTTGCGGTTCATCCAGTCGGCGCTGGAAAGGTACAGGTCTTCCTTCGCACCGCTGCGGAAGTAGAAGACGCGCGTGTGCTCCAGAAACCGACCGATGACCGAGCGCACGCGGATGTTGTCCGTCACGCCAGGCACCTGCGCCGGCAGCATACAGGCGCCGCGCACGATCAGGTCGATGCGTGCACCGCGTTGCCCCGCGCGCACCAGCGCATGGATCAGCGCTTCGTCGGTCAGCGCGTTCATCTTGGCGACGATGCGTGCGTCCTCGCCGCGCTCAGCCGCCGCGCCTACCGCCTCGATGCAGTCGAGCATGGCGCGTTGCAGATGGAAAGGCGCCATCACCAGGCGCTTCAAGCGCGGCAGCTGGTTCTGGCTGGCCAGATGGTCGAACACGGCATCCATGTCGGCAGTGATCTGCTCGTCGGCCGTCAGGTAGCTCAGGTCGGTATAGAGCCGCGCCGTGCGGCGGTTGTAGTTGCCAGTCGACAGGTGCCCGTAACGCCGCAGGTGGCGGCCCTCGCGCCGCGTCACCAGCAGCATCTTGGCGTGGGTCTTCAAGCCCACCACGCCGTACACCACCTGCGCGCCGATCGATTCCAGCGCCTCTGCCCAGTTGATGTTGGCCTCTTCGTCGAACCGCGCCTTCAGTTCCACCACCGCCATCACTTCCTTGCCACGGCGCACGGCCTCGCGCAGCAGGTCCATCATTTCCGAATCGGAGCCGGTGCGGTAGATGGTCTGCTTGATGACCAGCACCTGCGGGTCGTGCACGGCCTCGCGCAGGAACGCGAGTACGCCATCGAAGCTCTCGAACGGCTGATGGATCAGCACGTCGCGCTTTTTCATCTGCGCCAGGATGGGCGTGCCCGGCGGCAGCTGCGCCGGCCAGGCGGAGCGCCAGGGCGGGAACATCAGCGCCGGGTCGTTGACCAGATCGACCAGTTGCGACAGGCGCACCAGGTTCACCGGGCCACGCACCCGGTACAGCGCCGCGGCCGGCAAACCGAACTGCGACTGCAAAAAGTCCGACAGAAAACGTGAGCAGCCGGCCGACACTTCCAGCCGCACGGCCTGGCCGTAGTGGCGATGCTGCAGGCCCTGCCGCAGGGCGGTGCGCAGGTTGCGCACGTCGTCTTCGTCCACCGCCAGATCGGAATGGCGGGTGACGCGGAACTGCGAAAACTCCGACACCTCCCGGCCCGGGAACAGGTCAGCCAGGTGCGCCCGCACGATGCTCGAGAGGCTGACGAACTGCGTGCCGCCGGGGGCCACATGCGCCGGCAAGCGCAGCACGCGCGGCAAGATGCGCGGCACCTTGACGATGGCGATCTCGTTCTCGCGGCCGAAGGCGTCGTCGCCGCGCAGGCGCACGATGAAGTTCAGCGACTTGTTGGCCACCTGCGGGAACGGGTGCGAAGGGTCGAGCCCCACAGGAATGAGCAGCGGCCGCACGTCGCGCATGAAGTAGTCGCGCACCCAGCGCCGCTGTGCACTGCTGCGCGCGCCGTGCGACACCAGGCGGATGCCAGCCTGCGCAAAGGCAGGCACCAGCGATTCGTTGTAGAGCGCATATTGCCGCTCCACCAGCGCGTGCGCGTGCATGGCCAGGGCTTCAAACGACTCAACGCTGTAAGAGCCCTTGGTTTCGCCACTTTGCGCGGCCGTCAGGTGGGCTGCGGCGCGCACTTCGAAGAACTCGTCCAGGTTGGAAGAGACGATGCAGAGGTAGCGCAGCCGCTCCAGCAGCGGCACGTCGGTGCGCGTGGCCCAGTCGAAGACCCGCTGGTTGAAGGCCAGTATGGAATGGTCCCGATCCAGCAGAGCCAGTGAACGTGGTGCGGGCGTGGAAGGCGCCTCCATCAGCATCCCGCCCGCATCGTCCGTGCCAACAGAGTGCGGCGGCCGAGGCGGACTGGGGGGAGACAAAGGCGGCATGGACGGCAGTTCGAGAGACACGGACAACTTCAGTATGAGACGGTTAGGTGACAAATTCATGACACCGACACACGTCCGTCACGCAAGCGGCCGCAGCGGCCGGCATGGGCATGCGGGGCGTTGACCGGCGAGTGCTTGGTGCGCGCGCAGCGAAAAACCGGGTGGCCCACCGGCGCGTGCGGGTGTCGGCAAACCCCTGGGCAGCAGCCTCAGGCGCCCAGGAAGTGCTTGCGGTACTTGACCGGCAGATCGGCCAGCCGCATCAGCATGGGCAGATCGGCGGTGTTGAAGTCAGGGTCCCACGCTGGCGCGCCCAGCACCCGGGCACCGAGCCGCAGATAGCCCTTGATGAGCGCAGGCGGCTCTATGGGCAGCGAGCCGTCCAGCTTCTCCACCGGCAGCGCCAGGCGCGGCAGCACGTGGTAGTCGATGGGAGCCATGTGCGTGTGGCGCAGCTGCTCCCAGATACTGGCGGCCGCATCGCCGCTGACCACGCCGTTGTGCAGCATTGGAATGCTGGCGCAGCCGATCATGGTGTCGAGCTGGTTGCGCACCATGAAGTCGGCAAGCGCCCCCCACAGCGCCAGGATCACGCCCCCATGGCGATGGTCCGGGTGCACGCAACTGCGGCCCAGCTCCACCATGCGCGTGCGCAGGCTGCGCAGGCGGGTCAGATCGAATTCGGTGTCGCTGTAGGTGCTGCCCACACGCCGCGCCTGCGCCGGCGTCAGCACACGGTAGGTGCCAATCACCTGCCGGGTGTCTGCATCGCGGACCAGCAGATGCTCACAATAGTCATCGAACAGGTCCACGTCGTGGCCGGGCAGCGGCGTGTTCAGCCGCGCACCCATCTCGGACGCAAAAACAGAAAACCTCAGTCGCTGCGCTTCACGCACTTCGTCGACATGCCGCGCCCATGCCACCGCCACCCCGCCGCGCGCCGGCGCAGCCCCGCCCAGGCCCACTGCGCTGCCAGGACGGTGAAGTGACCCCCTGGGCAACGTGGCGGGGCTGAGGGCCATGGTCGGGGTGGGCAATTCATTCATTCGGCTCTCCTGAGGTAGGAATGCAGTCAATCAATCGATCAAGCGGGCAGACAGACGGCAGCGGGCTTTGGCTTTGTGCCTTGCTCTGACCAGCGTTGCGTTGCTCCGCCACTGCATGCAATGTGCCGCCGCGGTATGACATGCCCGTGTCTGCCGCATGAACACGGCATGACAGACAATCGGCGCCCGTCAGCCGATCGCCCTTCCCTTTTTTCCACACCCCCGCATGCCTGCCCTGCACATCCTCTGGCGCGACGAGCACCTCGCCGCCGTGTACAAGCCTGCGGGCTGGCTGGTGCACCGCACAGGGCTGGACGCGGGCGAAACACGATTCGTGATGCAGACCTTGCGAGACCAGTTGGGCCAGCACGTCTACCCCGTGCACCGGCTCGACAAGGGCACCTGCGGCGTGCTGGTGATGGCGCTGCACCCGGCGGCGGCGCGGGCCTTGTCACAGGCGTTCGAGCACCACGCCGTGCGCAAGGACTATCTGGCGCTGGTGCGTGGCTGGGCGCCTGGCGCCGTGCAGGTGGACCATGCCTTGCGGCCCGACGACGCCCCGCCCGACGCACCCGTGCAGGACGCGCACACCACCTTGCGCAGCCTGGCTCAGCTGGAATGGCCCGAAGCCGCCGACCCGCGCTTTGGCACCACCCGCGCATCGCTGGTACATGCCCTGCCCACCACCGGCCGCAGGCACCAGATCCGCCGCCACCTGAAGCACATCGCCCACCCCATCATCGGCGACGCCACGCACGGCAAGGGCCCGCTCAATCGCTGGTGGGCCGATCGCCTGGGCGGGCAACGGCTGTGGCTGCATGCCTGGCGGCTGCAGGTGCCGCACCCGGCGACCGGTGAAGCGCTGACCTTCACCAGCGGGCTGCAATGGCCACCCACCGGCTTGCCGCCCGATGAAGCGGGGTGTGAGGCTTTACCGGCAGAAGGCCTGGCAGACCTGCGCGACTGGCAGGCGCTCTGGCGGCTTGGGCAATGGCAAGTCATGGCCCACACAGCTCGCGCTTGTGAGACGGCGCCTACCGTGGACGTGGGCAAAGGCCGCTAGCGCTGGCGCGGTGGCAAGCTCAGAGTGGCGTGGCACCTGAACCGGCGCTGAATCGGCCTTCGCCTCTTCACTTTTTGACAACAACAACAAAGCCCATGACACACGACCCGCAATCCATGCCCCCTTCATCGAACAGCGCCATGCAGACCTGTGCGCCGACGCCTTCAGCACTGGGAGCGCAGGAAGAAAAAGGCCGCCTGTGAGCAGCACCTGGGACATCATTCGCGCCACCGTGTCGGCCGAGTTTTCCGATGTGTCGGACGCCGAGCAGTTCACCCGCATCGTGCTGCGGCTGTCGGTGGCCGCGCTGCTGGGCGGCCTGCTGGGCCTGGAGCGCGAGCACAAGGGCAAGGCTGCGGGCGTGCGCACGCACATGCTGGTGTCGATGGGTGCGGCGATGTTCGTGCTGGCCGCGCAGCAGGCCGGCATCGACGCGGCGGACAACAGCCGGGTGCTGCAGGGCATCATCGCGGGCGTGGGTTTTCTGGGTGCCGGCACCATCCTGAAGGGCGATGCCGAAAGCCAGGTGAAGGGCCTGACTACGGCGGCCGGCATCTGGCTGACGGCGGCCATTGGCGTGGCGGCGGGCCTGGGGCTGGAATTCACCGCGTTGCTGGCCACCGCGCTGGCTTTGCTGATCTTCTGGGCCATTCCGCTGCTGCAGACCGTGATGCAAAGACGCGGCAGCCGCACGGTGCCGCAGGACAAGGAATGACTTCCCCAACCGCTGAGTGCTATTGAATTTATAGCACACAGCGCTTATCCATCAAGCGCTAGGGCCGATTTTTACTTGGATTTCTCCGTGGTGCCGCTGCGCGCCACCTTTCGCGGTTGCGGCCAGATCCACTCCGGCCGCCCCGCCACCTCTGACGCCACCTGAACAGGCACCGGCCCCTGCGCAGCCTGCTCGAAGTGCGGGCCAGGCCCGGCCTCAGCCAGCACGTCCTGCGCATTGCGCAAAGGGCATTCCTTGAGCGACAGGCACCCGCAGCCGATGCAACCATCGAGCTGATCGCGCAGCTGCGTGAGGATGCGAATGCGCTCTTCCAGCCCCGCCTTCCACCGCGCCGACATACGGCGCCAGTCCGCCGCGTTGGGCGTACGGCCCGCGGGCAGCGCCTGCAAGGCGGTGGCGATGTCGGCTAACGGCACGCCCATGCGCTGCGCCACCTTGATGACCGCCACCCGCCGCAGCACCGAACGCGGATAGCGCCGCTGGTTGCCCGCACTGCGCAGGCTGCTGATCAGCCCCTTGGCTTCGTAGAAATGCAGCGCAGACACGGCCACGCCGCTGCGCTGGGCGACCTCGCCAACGGTCAGCTCAGGCGCGGTGGGGGTGTCGTCATCGGCAGTGCGGGCAGCGGGCATGGTGAGTTGAAATGGGTGGTCAACAATGTTCAGAACCTGGCTTGACCTCAAGCCCGGTTGAGGTTCAATACTAGCGGGCTTCCAATAGCCATTGACTGAAACGCCGCATGTCTCTTACCCCATCGCACCGCCCTTCCCCGCTGCTCAGCTTTCACAACCCCGCTGGCCTCTACGACCCGCAGCCCAACGGCTATTCGCACATCGCCGTGGTGCAACAACCCGCACGCACCATCCACATTGCCGGCCAGGGCGGTGAAGACGCACAAGGCCAATTGGCGGAAGGTTTCGAGGCGCAGATGCGCCAGGCGCTGGCCAACCTGGGCATCGCCTTGCGCGCCGCTGGAGCACAGCCCGCCGACGTCGCACGCCTGACGGTGCTGGTGGTGGACCACACCGAGGCGCGCCTGGCCCTGTTCACCCGCGCGCTGATAGCCATGTGGGGCGATTCGCCCACGCCGGCCTGCACGCTGATCCCCGTGCCGCGCCTGGCGCTGGACGGCATGCTGTTCGAGATCGACGCCACCGCCGTACTGCCCGCCGACGCTGACTGCGCATGAACCCGTCCCACCCAGCCCCAGCCGCCCTGACCACGCCCGTGCTGCTGCTGATGGCGCTGGCCTGCGGGCTGTGCGCGGGCGCGAATTACTACAACCAGCCGCTGCTGCATTCAATCGCCACGCAGTTGCGGGTGAGTGAATCCACCGCCGCGCTCACCGTCACGCTGGCGCAGGTGTCGTACGCCTGCGGCCTGCTCTTGCTGGTGCCGCTGGGCGACAAGCTGGAACGCCGGCGCCTCATCGTGCTGCTGATGGTGCTGGCGGCAGCGGGCCTGTTTCTCAGCGGCTTTGCGGGCAGCTTTGCGTGGCTGGCGGTAGGCACCGTGATGACGGGCCTTTTCTCTGTGGCTGCGCAAGTGCTGGTGCCGCTGGCCGCATCTCTGGCTGCGCCCGGCCGCGGCGGACGTGCCGTGGGCATGGTGATGAGCGGGCTGCTGATCGGCATTCTGGCGGCGCGCAGCATCGCAGGGCTGCTGTCGGGGTTGGGCGGCTGGAACCTGGTCTACCGCGCCGCCGGCCTGGCCATGCTGCTGGTGGCGCTGGCGCTGTGGTTCGCCCTGCCGCCGCTGCCCCGCCCGGCCCACCCGCCCGGCTATCTGCAGGTATTGCGGTCGCTGGGCACGCTGGCAAGGCGGCACCCGCGCCTGCGCAGCCGGGCCTTGCTGGGCGGGCTGTCGTTCGCGTCGGTGAGTGTGCTGTTTTCCACCATGGCGCTGATGCTGGGCGGCCCCGCCCATGCCTTAAGCGATGCGCAGATCGGGCTGGTGGGCCTGGCCGGGGTGGCGGGCGCACTGATGGCCAACGTGGCCGGCCTGCTTGCCGACCGTGGCCATGAGCAATGGACCACCCGCGCATCGGTGCTGCTGGTGCTCGTCAGCTGGCTACCGCTGTGGCTGGGTAGCGCCAGCCTCGTGTGGTTCCTGACCGGCATGCTGCTGATCGACCTGGCCCTGCAGGGCGTGCACATCAGCAACCAAAACGTGATCTACGCCCTGGCGCCTGATGCCCGCTCACGCCTGAATGCGGTGTACATGACCGCGTATTTCACGGGCGCCGCGGCTGGCTCTGCGGCGGGGTCGCTGGCTTGGGCTGTGGGCGGCTGGCGTGCCACCTGCGCCGTGGGCATCGCCATCGGGCTGGCCAATGCAGCCGCGGTCTGGCACGACGCTCAACTGGCCAGGACGGCAGGTACAACAGCCGAGCTGACTGCAGCATGATCGCTATCAACTTAATAGCTACAAGCGCTTATGAATAAAGCGCTTGAGGCCTATTTATCTGGAATGTTGCACTGCGAAAACGGGTGTTGTCCGACAGCCCGGCGCTGCGCCCTGCGGGTGTAATGACACCTCCTAAATGCGCCACTGGCGCCCATCTGAGAAAGAGGACGCAAATGACACAACAACACGGCACGCAACAAGCCACCATCCAGGGCGAAGTCACCTACCGCGAAGGCGACGGCATGCCGGTGGCGATTCCGGAAGGCCCGGTGGAGCTGACCCATGCACCCGACAGCGTCACCCTGAGCTGGAAGGCCGACAACGACGCCGCCGGCCTGGCTGCCATGCCCCGCGACCAGTTCGAACGCTATGCGCGCGAAGGCAAGATCCTGGTGGATGGCAAGCCTGCCGTGGCGCCGCAGACAGCGCCAGACGACGCCGAAATTGCAGAGAACGCGCAGCAGCAGCAACTGCAGGGCGAAGAAGGTGCATCGGCGCAGCCCACTCAGGCTCAGTCGCAGCAGTCACAAAGTCAGAGCCAGAGCCAGAGCCAGGGCACTGATCAGCCGGTTCCTGACGCCGAGATCTCGCAAGACGGCCATGCCGTTGAACACGATTACGCTGAAGCCGACGAGAGCCAAGCGGCAGACGGAACGAAGCGCCAGCCCAGCTGACGCGCAGCCCTTCATCCAACCAATCACCCACGACGGGGCCTGCACGGCCCCGTTGCTGCGTGTGGAGCATGCCCGTGGCACAGTCCGGGAACCATGAGTACCTCCCCGTCTTTCGTCGCTGATTCGCCGCAAGCCGATGCCCAGCCAACGGCCGATTCCGCGCTGACCGCCGCCAACCTGAAGCAGCTTGTGCACACCGCCTTGCCCGACAAGAGCCGCCGCAAGGCGCAGGGCTGGTTCGGCGACACCGACTTTCTGCTCACCCGCGCGCATGTGGACGAAGACGGCGACACCTACCACGACGGCCTCTTTCTCACCGTCTGGCAGCAATGGGACTTCTGGATCGCCGACGCGCAGCGCCCCACCTACACCAGCCTGCTGCAAGCCGCCGCAACACGCGCAGCCGCCTGGTTGCGGCGACAGTCGTCCTCCCCCATCGGCTTTACCCAGCTTTATCGGCCACACGGCAGTGGCGCGGCCGGTGCATGGTTGCCGTTCGATCTGGCTGCCAACGACGGCCCGCCCGAGGTGCTGCAGGCCTGCAGGCAGGCCTGGCAGGGGCTGCTCGACTATTGGCGCAAGGGCATCGCGCAGCGCCGCGCCCATTACCCGCTGCGCCAGCAACTGCTTTCGCTGTGGACACCCGAGCGCATTGAGGCGCTGGCCTTGCTGCCTGCTTTTGCTCAGCCAGTGCCGGGTGCCTCGCGCGCCAAGCGGCTCGGCGGCTGGCAAGGCACGCTGCGCGTCAGCAGCCGGCCGCCCTCATCGCACCATGGTGGCAAACACGCCCAGGCCAGTGGCGCGGCATTGCGTTTGGGTTGGCACAGGAATGCCGAAGCAGATTGCGAAGACCTGGACGATGAAGACGAGGTCGACACGGGCGCCTGGGCCTGCTACCAGATCGACGTGGAGCGCGAGGCATCCCGCACTGGCGAGCCCGCCCTGCACATCACCTACGCCCAGCGCCTGAGCGACACGCGCGAGCCGTTGCCAGCCGAGGCGGCAGATCACATCGACCGGCTGATGCGCCTGCTGGCTGCAGCCGAGCGGCATCTGGTGGCAACCTGCCCGGCATCGGAAGACGCATCGGACATGGACGGGCCGCGCTACCTTGCCGCGTGGCTGGACCTTGCTGCGGCTCATGCTCCGCACGCGGCCGATGAAGACGTCATTCCTGGTGTCTGGATGGCGCTATCGCACACCTGGCAGGCGGCCGGCCGGGCGCAGGCCGCCTGGCTGCGCCGCGCCGCAGAACACAGCGATGCGCCCCCTGCCCCCCGCCCTGTCGACCCACGCGGTCTTCACGCGGCCCGCGTGTTGCAACTGGCCTGCGAGATCAGCCGGCGCGGTGATGCCCACATGGCCGCGCGCTTTCACCGCCGCTTTGCTTTTGCGCCCGACTGCTATGCAGACCGTGCCGCCGCATCTGGCCAGCAAGTGGGGCCGGTGCGCTGGCTGCCGGATGGCGGGATTGCGGCGCGCGTGGGCGGGGCCGCTGGGCGGTGGCTGCGGGTGGAGGCAGACGGTTTGCGCTGTCTGCCGCTGGCGGATGAGGAAGTTGCTGAATCATCCGAGGCGGTCGTTTCGGCTCGCATCGAAGGGCTGGTGGTGGATGGCGATGCGGATGGGGTGTTGTGGGGTCGGGACGATGAAGGGCGAGTGTTGTGGCATCACCCGGTGGCGACTTCTGCGGTGACGGGGGTGGCGTTGTCAGGGGATGGGAGGGTGTTGGTGGCGGGGTCTGCGGGGGGGGATTTGGTGGTCTTGCGCAAGGCGGGGGGGGTGGATCCGTTTGCGGCGGGGACTTCGCGGTATGTGGAGGGGTGGAGGGTTTTGTTTTGGGAGGCAGAGCAGCGGGTCATTCGCTGGTGAGTGATTTTTGGTCTTTTTGGCTTCTGGCGCTTATGTGGCAAGCGCTTTCAGCTATCTTTTTGATAGTTTTTGTGAGGTTGCTTCCCGGGGCCGGGTGATGCGCCCGGCTGCGCACTCACTTTCTTTCGCTTCGCCGAAAGAAAGTAAGCAAAGAAAGGGCGACCCTGCTGTTTGCGTCCCCTTCGCTTCGCTGCGGGGCAACCTGCGGTGCTCGGTCACGGGGCGGGGCTGCGGAACTCACTGCGCGCTTGCAGCGCTGCGTTCAGACAGCCGCAGCCAGTCAGAGCTTGAAGCGTGTGCGTCCTGCGGCGCACCCGCCCGCCCCGCGCCCTGTGCTCCTCGGCGCATACAGAAGGGAGTGGAACAGCCAACAGCCC
>NZ_JAVTJJ010000005.1:0-225764 GCF_031843945.1 Acidovorax sp. WCS2018Noco2-16 | reverse complement strand
TCTTCACCCAGGGCACCCTTGTCGCCTTCGAGAGCGAGCTTGGCGGAGCCGCGAATGATCGGGGTGTCGTCGCCTGGGAAGTTGTACTTGTCCAGGAGTTCGCGCACTTCCATTTCGACGAGTTCGAGCAGCTCTTCGTCGTCGACCATGTCGCACTTGTTCAGGAACACGATGATGTAAGGCACGCCCACTTGGCGGGCCAGCAGGATGTGTTCGCGGGTCTGGGGCATTGGGCCGTCAGCGGCCGAGCACACCAAAATAGCGCCGTCCATCTGGGCAGCGCCGGTGATCATGTTCTTCACATAGTCGGCGTGGCCTGGGCAGTCGACGTGGGCGTAGTGGCGGTTAGCCGTTTCGTATTCCACGTGGGCGGTGTTGATCGTGATGCCGCGAGCCTTTTCTTCAGGTGCTGCGTCGATCTGGTCGTAGGCCTTGGCTTCGCCGCCGAACTTGGCGGACAGCACGGTGGCGATCGCTGCGGTCAGCGTCGTCTTGCCATGATCCACGTGGCCGATGGTGCCCACGTTGACGTGGGGCTTGGTACGTTCGAACTTACCTTTTGCCATTTTTCTTTTCTCCAAAGAGCAATGCCTGTGTTGGGGTTTAACGTCTGCACCCGATTGCTGATTCGTCCCGCACAGGGCAACAGGACGGCACCGGGTCGCAGATTGCAAGAATCTTGCTACTATTTTTATAGCTACTAGCGCTTACTGAATAAGCGCTAGAGGCCAATTTCACTCTAACCAGCGGAGAAGGAGCCGCTGAAGCGACTCCCTCCCGACATGCCAATTACTTGGCGCGCGAAGCCATGATGGCTTCCGACACGTTGCGAGGTGCTTCGCTGTAGTGCTTGAATTCCATCGTGTACGTGGCACGGCCTTGCGTTGCGGAGCGCAGCGAGGTCGAGTAGCCGAACATTTCGGACAGGGGCACTTCGGCCTTGATGGCCTTGCCGCCGCCGACCATGTCGTCCATGCCCTGCACCATACCGCGACGCGAGGACAGATCGCCCATCACGGTACCGGCGTAGTCTTCAGGCGTTTCCACTTCCACGGCCATCATGGGTTCGAGAATCACGGGGCCGGCCTTGCGGCAGCCTTCCTTGAAACCGAAGATGGCAGCCATCTTGAACGCCAGTTCGTTCGAGTCCACATCGTGGTACGAACCGAAGTGCAGCGTGACCTTCACGTCGACCACCGGGTAGCCGGCCAGCACGCCTTGGCCCACGGCTTCGTTGATGCCCTTTTCCACCGCAGGGATGTACTCGCGTGGAACCACACCGCCCTTGATCGCATCGACGAACTCGATGCCCTTACCGGCTTCGTTCGGCTCGATCTTGAGCACGACGTGGCCGTACTGACCCTTACCGCCGGACTGGCGCACGAACTTGCCTTCGGCTTCTTCCACCGTCTTGCGGATGGTTTCGCGGTAGGCGACCTGGGGCTTGCCCACGTTGGCTTCCACGCCGAACTCACGCTTCATGCGGTCCACGATGATTTCCAGATGCAGCTCGCCCATGCCGGCGATCAGCGTCTGGCCCGACTCTTCATCGGTCTTCACGCGGAACGAAGGATCTTCAGCCGCCAGGCGTTGCAGGGCGATGCCCATCTTTTCCTGGTCGGCTTTGGTCTTGGGTTCCACGGCCTGCGTGATCACAGGCTCAGGGAACACCATTCGCTCCAGAATGATCTGCGAGTCGATGTCGCTCAGCGTTTCGCCGGTCGTCACGTCCTTCAGGCCCACGCAGGCAGCGATGTCGCCGGCGCGAATTTCTTCGACTTCCTGACGCTCGTTGGCGTGCATCTGCACGATACGGCCGATGCGTTCCTTCTTGCCCTTGATCGGGTTGTAGACGGTGTCGCCCTTGGTCAGCACGCCGGAGTAGACGCGCACGAAGGTCAGCTGACCCACGAACGGGTCGGTCATCAGCTTGAATGCCAGTGCCGAGAACTTCTCGCTGTCGTTCGCCTTGCGGGTCACGGGGTTTTCGTCTTCGTCGGTACCGGTCACGTCAGCGATGTCGGTAGGCGCTGGCAGGTAGTCGATCACGGCGTCCAGCATGCGCTGCACACCCTTGTTCTTGAACGCGGTGCCGCACAGCATCGGATGGATTTCCGTGGCGATGGTGCGGGTGCGCAGGCCGAGCTTGATCTCGTCTTCGGAGAGGTCGCCCTCTTCGAGGTACTTGTTCATCAGCTCTTCAGAGGCTTCGGCCGCAGCTTCCACCATCTTCTCGCGCCATTCCTTGGCGGATTCCAGCAGTTCAGCCGGGATCTCTTCGTAGCTGAACTTCATGCCTTGCGAGGCCTCGTCCCAGATGATGGCCTTCATCTTGAGCAGGTCGACCACGCCGGTGAAGTTTTCTTCGGCACCAATCGGGATCACGACGGGCACAGGATTGGCCTTCAGGCGCAGCTTCATCTGGTCGTAGACCTTGAAGAAGTTGGCACCGGTACGGTCCATCTTGTTGACGAATGCCAGACGCGGCACCTTGTACTTGTTGGCCTGGCGCCAGACGGTTTCCGACTGGGGTTGCACGCCGCCCACAGCGCAGTACACCATGCAGGCACCGTCCAACACGCGCATAGAGCGCTCGACTTCAATCGTGAAGTCCACGTGGCCGGGGGTGTCGATAATGTTGAAGCGGTGCTCGGGGTAGGAGTTGTCCATGCCCTTCCAGAAGCAGGTAGTGGCAGCCGAGGTGATCGTGATGCCGCGCTCTTGCTCTTGCTCCATCCAGTCCATGGTCGCAGCACCATCGTGCACTTCGCCAATCTTGTGGCTCACGCCGGTGTAGAACAGGATACGTTCGGTCGTCGTGGTCTTGCCAGCGTCGATGTGGGCCGAGATACCGATATTGCGGTAGCGCTCGATGGGGGTCTTGCGTGCCATGATGTTTCTTTCGTTTTAACGGCTAAGAGCCCGCCCGCCAAAACTGGCGGATCGGGCTCCCGGCCTTCGAGATATGGGGACGAAGCTTAGAAGCGGAAGTGGCTGAAAGCCTTGTTGGCTTCTGCCATGCGGTGCACTTCGTCACGGCGCTTCATCGCACCGCCACGGCCTTCCGTGGCTTCCAGCAGCTCATTGGCCAGACGTTGGGCCATGGACTTTTCGCCACGCTTGCGGGCGGCTTCCTTGATCCAGCGCATCGACAGCGCCAGACGACGCACAGGGCGCACTTCGACAGGAACCTGGTAGTTGGCACCGCCAACGCGGCGGGACTTCACTTCCACCATGGGCTTCACGTTGTTGATGGCAACGGTGAAAGCTTCCAGCGGGTCCTTGTCAGGATGCTTCTTCTCGATCAGCTCCAGGGCACCGTAAATGATGCGCTCTGCAACAGCCTTCTTGCCGCCTTCCATGATCACGTTCATGAATTTGGACAGCTCGACATTGCCGAACTTGGGATCCGGCAGGATTTCACGTTTGGGGACTTCGCGACGACGTGGCATTTTTCACCTCTATCTTTGCTTCAGTTGGCGTCTTTTCAGACACCGCGAGAGCCAATGAAGGACTCCCACTTACTCGACCCGCGCAAAACACTTGCGTTTGGGGCCACTACGCTGCACCACCGCGCCACGCGGGAGACAGCACCGAAAATTCTTTGCGAAAAGCGCAGGGCTTACTTGGCCTTGGGCTTCTTGGCACCGTACTTGGAGCGCGACTGCTTGCGGTCTTTCACGCCTTGCAAGTCGAGCGAGCCACGCACGATGTGGTAACGCACACCTGGCAAATCCTTCACACGGCCGCCGCGAACCAGCACGACGCTGTGTTCCTGCAGGTTGTGGCCTTCGCCGCCGATGTAGGAGATGACTTCGAAGCCGTTGGTCAGGCGCACCTTGGCGACCTTCCGCAGAGCGGAGTTAGGCTTCTTTGGCGTCGTGGTGTACACACGGGTGCACACGCCGCGGCGCTGTGGAGAGTTTTCCATCGCGGGGCTCTTGGACTTGGTCTTTTCGACCTCGCGCCCCTGACGGACCAATTGATTGATGGTTGGCATTGAATACGTCCCTAAACGTGAAATTCTTCGTGTAAGCCGGTGACAGCTTCGTGAACACGAAAACGTGAATCCCTTCGGAAATTCCGAAAAGCCTTCTAATGTAGCAGCAAGCCCCAAAGCGGGCAAGCAATGCGACTTCTCTACTGAACCCCTTGGCACAAGAGGCGGCACCGCTGTGGCAGCGCGTCGCCAATTTCAGGACCGCAACGCAAGGGCGCCGCGCTGGCGGTGTCCCCTTCCCGAATCACATGGTCATTCGAGAGAAGGGGTGAAGGCGCGGTAGCGCCTCGGGGAGATGTACCTGCTATTTGATCCAGAGACGGATCGCGTCCCATGCGCGGCCAAAGATGCCGGCCTGCTCCACGGCTTCCAGCGCCACCAGCGGCACCTCGGCGATAGCCTGGTCGCCCAGCGACACCTTGAGCGTGCCCACAGCCTGGCCCTTGGTGAAGGGCGCGACCAGCGGGTCTTGCCGCACGATCTGGGTGGTGACCTTGCCGGCGCTGCCGGACGGCACGGTGACGACGATGGCGTCGGGGCGGCCGATCTTCAGCGTGTTCTGCGTGCCCTTCCAGACGGCGGGCGTGGCGGCGGGCTGGCCGGCATCGAACAGCTTGACCGCGTCGAAGGCGGTGTAGCCCCAGTTCAGCAGCTTCTGGCTTTCGTTGGCGCGGGCGTTTTCGCTGGCGGCGCCCAGCACGATGGAGATCAGGCGGCGCTGGCCGACGTTGGGAAAGTCCCGCTTGGACGTGGACACCAGGCAGTAGCCGGCCGCTGCCGTGTGGCCGGTCTTCAGGCCGTCCACCGTGGGGTCGCGAAACAGCAGCGAGTTGCGGTTGGTGCCGTTGGACACCGGCGTGCCCGGATAGGCGTATTGCTTGGTGGAGTAGTAGTGCATGTACTCCGGAAAGTCCTTGATCAGCCGGCTGGCCAGCACGCCCAGGTCACGCGCGGTGGTGGTGTGGCCGGGCTCGGTCAGACCTTCGGGGTTTTTGTACGCCGTGCCCTTCATGCCCAGCGCCTGCGCCTGGTCGTTCATCAGCTTGACGAAGTTCTCGGCCGTGCCGCCCACGCCCTCGGCCAGCGCCATGGTGGCATCGTTGCCCGACTGCACGATCATGCCCTTGATGAGGTCTTCTACCGGCACCTGCATCTTGGGGTCGATGAACATGCGCGAGCCGGGCATCTTCCAGGCGCGCACGCTCACCGGCAGCTTCTGCTCCAGCGTGATCTTCTTGGCGCGCAGCGCGTCGAACACCAGGTAGCCGGTCATCAGCTTGGTAAGCGAGGCCTGCTCGACCGGCGCGTCGATGTCCTTGGCGGCCAGCACCTGGCCGGCCGTTACGTCCAGCAGCAGGTAGTTGCGTGCGGCGATCTCGGGCGGCTGGGGCGCCTGCACCTGGGCCCACAGGGCGGCAGGCGCGATCAGTGCGGCGCAGACAAGGGTTCGCAGCGAGGGCAGAAAAGACTTCATGGACACAGGCACTTGTTCGGAAAAAAAAGAGTGAAGAAGAAAGGACAGAAAGAGGCGGCGAATCGCCAGGCCGGCGCAGGCGCCGCAGCCGCGCGAATGCGCAGCTCTACAGGTCAGCCTGCAGGTGGCGGGTCACCAGGTTTTTCAGCAGCGGCAATTGTCCGTGAAAGAAATGGCCGCCTCCGGGCACGACGGTAACGGGCAGTATCTGCGGGCGCGCCCAGTCCATCACCGCGGCCAGCGGCACGGTGTCGTCTGCCTCGCCGTGCACGACCAGCGTGCGCTGGTGCGCATCGGCCGGCACTGGCGCCACGGTGAAGCGGCTCGCGGCGGTGCCGATCAGCACGGCACGCTGGATGTCGCCCTGGCGCTCGGCCCACAGGCGCTCCAGCGCATGGCTGGTGACGAAGGCGCCGAACGAAAAGCCGGCCAGCGCCAGCGGACCCTGCGGCGCCACCTGGCGCACCACGGCCAGCAGGTCGTCCAGCTCGCCCCGGCCTTCGTCGTGCGTGCCCGCCGTGGCGCCCACGCCGCGGAAGTTGAAGCGCACCGCCGTCCAGCCGCTGGCGACGAAGGCGCGTGCCAGGGTCTGCACCACCTTGTTGTCCATGGTGCCGCCGAAGAGCGGGTGCGGATGGGCGATGACGGCGATGCCACGCGCGGTGCCGCCCTCGGGCACGGCGGCGGCGTCGCGCACGGCCTCGATGGCGCCGGCGGGGCCGTCCAGGGTCAGGCGTTCGGTCTGGGCATTCACAGCGTTGCTACCAAATTAATAGCTGCCAGCGCTTGATGGATAAGCGCTAGAGGCTTAAAACACTTAAAAACTGTCGGATGGGAGCGGCGTTGTTGTCAGCGGCCCACGTCCGGCGGCGTCAGCAGGCGCTCGACGACCTGGCCGTTCTTCAGGTGCGACTCGACGATCTCGTCGATGTCGCTGTTGTCCACATAGGTGTACCAGGTGCCCTCGGGGTACACCACGGCGATGGGGCCGCCGGCGCAGCGGTCCAGGCAGCCGGCCTTGTTCACGCGCACCTTGCCGGGGCCGGACAGCTTGGCGGACTTCACCAGCGACTTGCAGCGGTCGAAGGCGGCCTGCGCGCCATATTGCGCACAGCTTTCTTCGCCCTTGCCGCGGTCGTTCAGGCAAAAGAAGATGTGGCGCTCGTAGTAGCTGGGCGTGCCGGGCGCGTCAGCCTGTGGGGTGGGGGTGTCGCTCATGGAGGCATTTTAGGACGCACCCTGTTGCGGCGGTTGTGGCTGCGGCAGTGCTCCGGCCTCACGGTCGCGGCGCGACACGCGCTGCACCACGTAGATGAGCGCGGCGTAGGGCCACAGCCAGCCCAGCCACTGCCCCAGCCCGAAGAACCGGATGAACCGGCCCTGCTCCCAGGCCTGCAGCGTTTCGGCAAAGTAGGCGCTGGTGGGCGCCTGGTTCAACAGATTCAAGTGCAGCGCCAGCGCCAGCAGCAGCAGGGCCGCGCAGGCCCGGCGCGGCACGGCGACGAGCAGCAGCGCGGCCGCCAGCCCCGCCCACAGGCCCACGTGCGCGGGCAGCGTGATCCATTCCCAGGCGTGGGTCGGCCCCCAGCTCATGGCAGCGGACAGTGCCGTCGCCCCCACGCCCACGGCGACGGTGCCCACCGCAAAGGCGGCGCGCCGGCCCAGGTGCCGGATCACGCAGTAGCCCAGCAGGCACGGAATGAGCACGCCCAGCAGCACCGCCAGCAGTTCAGCCCCGGGCGACAGCGCCTCCAGCGGCTCGGTGCGCACGGGCATCCAGTCCAGGAACGGCGTGTCTTCCAGCCATTCGGACAGCGCCAGTTCCATCCGCTCCCACATCTGCCCCAGCCCGAAAGGCACGGCCGCCGGGAACAGCAGCCCCATGGGCCACAGCGCCAGCAGCACCAGCGCCCCCCGTGCGTCCTCCACGAACCAGCGCGCGCGCAGCCGGCTCCAGCGGTCGATGGCGCCCAGCCGCTCCAGCATGCCGGCCACCAACGCGCCCAGCAGCGCGCCCGCGGTATTCAGCGCCAGGTCCATGTTGGACGGCACGCGGCGCGGCAGGTAGATCTGAAAAAACTCCATGGCCAGCGACAGCAATGCGCCGGCCAGCGTGGCCAGCACGATGGCCGCGCGCGACCAGCCGCTGCGCAGCAAGGCCAGCGCCAGCAAAAAGCCCAGCGGCGCGTAGCCGCCCACGTTGATGTTGACGTCGAACCACGTCCAATACGGCGGCGGCATCTTCGCGGAGAAGAACACCCACGGCGAGATGCCCTGCTCACGCCAGCCCTCGAACGGGAACAGGCTGGCAAAGACGATCAGCGCTGCATACAGCAGCGCCAGCGGCCAGGCAGAAGTCTTGTGCACGGCGGGCGTTCCGTCGTGAAGCCGATCAAAAATTCAGAATGGCTTGACGACGACCAGCACCACCGCAGCCACCAGCAGCAGCACCGGCACCTCGTTGAACCAGCGAAACCAGCGGTGGCTGCGCTGGCTGGTGCCCGCGGCCAGCTTGCGCAGCAGCACCGCGCAGGCGTGGTGGTAGCCCACAGCCAGCACCACCACGGCCAGCTTGGCGTGCATCCAGCCGTTGCCCGGGCCGCGGCCGATGCCATAACCAAGATAGAGCCAAAGCCCCAGCCCCAGCGCGGGCACGGCCAGCAGGGTGGAAAAGCGCAGCAGCTTGCGCGCCATCAGCAGCAGCCGGTCGCGCTCGGCGGGCGAACCGGCCGGCACTATGGCCAGGTTCACGAAGATGCGCGGAAGGTAGAAAAGGCCGGCGAACCAACTGGCCACGAATACGATGTGAAAGGCTTTGACCCAGAGCATGCGGGCAGTGTACGGGCGCTGCATGCGGCGCCAGCCGGGTGAGTCAATGTGGCGCACAATTTCGGCCATGCATCTGTCCAGCCCCACCCCCTTCCCCGCCCACCGCCCGCGCCGACTGCGCCGCGATGCCTTCACCCGCAACCTGGTGCGCGAGAACGTGCTCACGCCGCACGACTTCATCTACCCGGTGTTCGTGCACGAAGGTACGAACCTTCGCCAGCCCGTGACGTCGATGCCCGGAGTGGACCGGCTGAGCCTCGATTTGCTGCTGCCCGTGGCCGAAGACTGCGTCAAGCTCGGCATTCCCGTGCTGGCGCTGTTCCCGTCCATCGACGCCGCGCTGAAAACCCCCGACGGCAAGGAAGCGCTGAACCCCGACGGGTTGATTCCGCGCGTGATTCGGGCGTTGAAAAAGGAATTCCCCGACCTGGGCGTGCTGACCGACGTGGCGCTCGACCCCTACACCAGCCACGGCCAGGACGGCCTGCTGGATGCCACCGGCTACATCATCAACGACGACACGGTGGAGATCTTGGTCGGCCAGGTGCTGACGCATGCCGAGGCCGGCGTGGACATCGTTGCGCCCAGCGACATGATGGACGGGCGCATCGGCGCCATTCGCGACGCGCTGGAAGTGCAGGGCCACGTCCACACCCGCATCATGGCCTACAGCGCCAAGTACGCCAGCGCCTTCTACGGCCCGTTCCGCGACGCCGTGGGCACGCGTGGCGCCCTGGGGAAAGCCGACAAGAACGTCTACCAGATGGACCCGGGCAACAGCGACGAAGCCCTGCGCGAAGTCGCGCTGGACATCGCCGAAGGCGCCGACATGGTGATGGTGAAACCCGGCATGCCCTACCTGGACGTGGTGCGCCGCGTGAAGGACGAATTTCGCGTGCCCACCTTCGCCTACCAGGTCAGCGGCGAATACGCCATGCTGAAAGCCGCTGCCGCCAACGGCTGGCTCGACCACGACGCGGTGATGATGGAAAGCCTGATGGCCTTCAAGCGCGCCGGGGCCGACGGCATCCTGACCTATTTCGCCCGCGACGCTGCCCGCCTGCTGCGGGCCTGATCTGCGCGCAAAAAAGCACTCAACAAGCACGACGCTATTAAAATAATAGCTATTGGCGCTTGATGATCAAGCGCTGGAGCCCGATTTGACTGAAGAATCCTCCGGCGCGATCCGCGTCTTCCACATCCAGCCCGGCAGCGCGCGCGAGCTGAGCCAGCTGCCCTCGGCCCCGCCCGCGCAGGGCTTCGTGTGGATCTCCTGCACGCGCCCCTCTTTCAGCGCCGAGCTGCCGAGGCTGCAAGCCGCGCTGCAGGCCACGGCCGGGCTGCAGTTGGTGGACCTGCATGTGTCCGACCTGCTGAACGCGCAGCTGCCATCGCACTACGACTACACCTCGCAATACGACCTGCTGGTCTTTCGCCGGCTGACTGCCACGCAGTGCGACACGGCTGTACTGCCCAACGCAGGCATGGGTGCGGATAGCGACGCAGCCACACTGCGGCGCGGCGGCCCGCCGGTGCTGCGGCGCATCGACACCAGCCCCGTCGGCTTCGCCGTGTTTGACCAGGTGCTGCTGACCGTGCACCCGGTCGACTGCACCGTGCGCGACGCCTATGCCGCGCGCTTGCTGGCGCCACCGCAACCCGGCCTGCAATCGCACGCCGCAGCATCGGCGGCCACGCCCGACCCTGCCATGGCGCACACCACGGCCGCAGCCGTCGCTGCCGTCACGCCGGCCGAGACCGTGGCGCGCGAGCTGCGCAACGGCCCGGTCGTCAACGGCCGCCTGCCCGCCAGCCCGGCCGATTTGATGCTGCGCGTGGTCAACCTGATCGTGGACAACTACCTCGACCTGCGCCGCGAACTCTCGCGCCAGCTCGACCACTGGCAGGCCGAGCTGCTCAAGCCCCGCACGCGCTTTGCCAACTGGAACGCGCTGTTGGACGCGCGGCTCACGCTGCACCAGCTCGACGAGATCTGCGAAGACCAGCGCGCCGCCGTGCAGGACTGGGTGGACACGCTGGAGACCTGGGCGCTGCCCGACACCGTGCCCGCGCTGCGCGAGCTGGACCTGCTGAAGGTGCGCAGCCGCGACGTGCTGGAACACATCGAGCGCGTGGTGCACCACGTGCGCCGGCTCGAACAGAGTACCGAAACCGCCGTGCAGATGCACTTCAGCGTGCAAAGCAACCGCACCAACGACATCATGCGCACCCTCACCGCGCTGACGGCCGTGTTCCTGCCGCTGAACCTCATCGCCGGCATCTTCGGCATGAATTTCGAATTCATTCCGCTCATCCACATGCAGGATGGCTTCTGGTGGGCCATGGGCGCCATGACCGTCACCGCCGTCGCGCTGATCGCCCTCTTCTGGCGCAAGCGCTACCTGGTGCGCACCGGCAAGCACTGACCGACGGGCGCTCAACGGCGCCGCCCGGCTGGTCCTGGCCCGGATACATAGGGATAACCCCACCCAGAAGTCAGACATGACAAAGGCTGTCAAAACATTAATTGCCTAGTCAATTAATATTGCGGCCATGACTGCTTCTTTCGCCGACGACTCCGTAGCCCTCGAACTGGACCGACAGGGCGCTGTGCCGCACCCTGTGGAACAGCACCTGGGCTACCAGATGCGCCGCATCGTGACGCTGCTGGGCTCCCACATCGACCGCCAGGTCGAACCGCTGGGCCTGACTGATGCGCAGTGGAAGCCGCTCTTGCGCTTGCTGCTCGACCAGCCCGGCACCGTCGCCGCACTCGCCCGCGTCTGCCAGCTGGACGCCGGCGGCATGACACGCCTGCTCGACCGCCTGGAAGCCAAGGGCCTGGTGCGCCGCGAAAGGTCGGTGGAAGACCGCCGCGTGGTCAACCTGGAACTGACCGACGAAGGCCGCGCCGCCGCGCAGCAGTTGCCTGCCGTGCTGCAAGGCCTGCAGCGATCGCTGCTGCAAGGCTTCAGCGCCGACGAGGAAACGCAACTGCGCAGCTATCTGGCGCGCCTGTATGCCAACGCGCGATCACTGGAGCCGCCCCTCGGCGCCTGACCCCTGCCTACTGAACCCAGAGCACAAAACACCATGAAAAACCAGCTCACATCCCTCGACAACGCCCCGGCCGACACCCGCGGCCCGGCTCCCGCGCCCCGGGAGCCCGGCCGCCTGCAAGGCGCCGCGCTCTACTTCGCCACGCTGGCGCTGGCCATCGCCGCCCTGCCCGGGCTGACGGGCTGTGCCGACATGTCCGGCATCGCGCCCTCCGCGCAAATGCGCGATGCGGCGTCGCTGGGGTTGGGACAATCCGGCGCCGCCCCGGCCCCTGGCACGCTGCAGGTGGACGCCGCCGTGCCCGCCGACTGGTGGCGCGGCTTCGGCGATGCGCAGCTCGACGCGCTGATCGACCGGGCCCTCGCGAACAGTCCCACCCTGAAGCTGGCCGAAGCCCGCGTCGCCCGCGCGAACGCCTTCACCGACACCGCCCGCGCCGCCACCGGCCCGCACCTGAACGCCAGCCTGGACGTGAACCGC
The DNA here is from genome assembly GCF_031843945.1 of Acidovorax sp. WCS2018Noco2-16. Lineage (NCBI taxonomy): Bacteria > Pseudomonadati > Pseudomonadota > Betaproteobacteria > Burkholderiales > Comamonadaceae > Acidovorax > Acidovorax sp. WCS2018Noco2-16. The sequence goes on along the minus strand of NZ_JAVTJJ010000005.1, from coordinate 213,921 downwards.
CAGCGCTACAGCGCCAACGGCCCCTACCCGCCGCCGCTGGCGGGCGGCACCCTCAACAGCGGCACGGCGCGGCTCATGGGCAGTTGGGAGATCGACTTCTTCGGCGAACACCGCGCGGCCTTGCAGTCCGCCCTGGGCACGGCCAACGCCGCGCAGGCCGAGGCGCAATCGGCGCGGCTGCTGCTGGCCGCCAACGTGGCGCGCAACTACATCCAGCTGGCCCGCCAGCAGGCGCAGCTGGCGGTGGCCGAGCGCGCCCTGGCGCAGCGTGGCGAAACCCTGCGGCTGGTGCAAGACCGCGTGGCCGCCGGACTGGACACGCAGCTGGAGCAGCGCCAGAGCGAAGGCGGCCTGCCCGAGGCGCGCCAGCAGATCGAAGTGCTGCGCGAACAGATCGCCCTGACCCGCAACGCCCTGGGCGCGCTGGTTGCAGAGCCAAATAGTGCTCTAGCGCTTGATACACAACCGCTGGCAGCTATTCATTCGATAGCAACACCCACCCAGCTGCCCGCCGACCTGCTGGGCCGCCGGCCCGACGTGGCCGCCGCCCGCTGGCGTGTGGAGGCAGGCGCGCAGAACGTGGCCGTGGCGCGCGCGCAGTTCTACCCGAACGTGAACCTGACGGCCTTCGTCGGCCTCTCGTCCATCGGGCTGGACCGCTTCGTGCAGGCCGGCAGCAAGGAATGGGGCGCGGGCCCGGCCATTCGCTTGCCGATCTTCGATTCGGGCCGCCTGCGCGCCAACCTGCGCGGCCAGTCGGCCGACCTGGACGCCGCCGTGGAAAGCTACAACGCCGCGCTGCTGGACGCCGTGCATGACGCGGCCGACCAGATTGCCTCGGCCGGCGCCATTGACCGCCAGCTGGCCGAGCAGCGCCAGGCGCAGCAGGCCGCAGAAAGCGCCTGGGCCATCGCCCGCCAGCGCTACGAAGCCGGCCTGGGCAACTACCTGAACGTGCTGACGGCCGAGACCAGCGTGCTGGCCCAGCGCCGCCAGGCCGTGGACCTGGCCGCGCGCCGGCTCGACACGCAGGTGGCGCTGATGCGCGCCCTGGGCGGCGGCTGGCAGGACACGGCGGCGCCGCCGGGCCAGGCTGTGACCGCCGCTGCTGCCGGCCGTTGAACCCCATGCCGGTCAACCCAACCCGTTCGCCCTGAGCTTGTCGAAGGGCTTTCACTCCCTGCCCCGGCTTCGACAGGCTCAGCCCGAACGGGTTTTCTTCTTCACCGACTGACTGGCATTGCGCTGAAACCCCCTTCTTTTCGAGTCGCACCATGAACGCACCGCAAACCTCTCCCGCCACCCCCACAGCTCCCGCCGACAAGAAGGCCGGCCGCCGCAAGGCCCTCATCACTTTGGCCGCCGTGGTCGTGCTGGCCGGCGCCGGCTGGGGCGTGTACGACTGGCTGGTCGCCAGCCATTACGAGAGCACCGACAACGCCTACGTGCAGGGCAACGTCATCCAGATCACGCCGCAGACCGGCGGCACCGTCATGTCCATCCTGGCCGACGACACCGACTTCGTGAAGGCCGGCTCGCCGCTGGTCAAGCTGGACCCGGCCGACGCCCGCGTGGCGCTGGAGCAGGCTGAAGCCAACCTGGCGCAGGCGGTGCGGCAAGTGCGCACGCTCTACGTCAACAACGGCTCGCTGGCCGCGCAGATCCGCCTGCGGGATGCCGACGTGGCGCGTGCGCAGTCCGACGTGGCCCGTGCGCAAGATGATTTGCGCCGCCGCCATTCGCTGTCGGGCAACGGCGCCGTGAGCAAGGAAGAGCTGAACCATGCGCAGAGCCAGCTCGAATCGGCCCGCACGGCGCTGGCCGGCGCCCAGGCCGGCGTGGTGGCCGCGCGCGAACAGCTCACCAGCAACCAGTCGCTCACCCAGGGCCTGGCCGTGGACCAGCACCCCAGCGTGCTGGCCGCCGCCGCCCGCGTGCGCGAAGCCTACCTGGCCGAGCGCCGCACCGCCCTGCCCGCCCCGGTGGACGGCTACATCGCTCGCCGCACCGTGCAACTGGGCCAGCGCGTGGCCGCCGGCACGCCGCTGATGACCATGGTGCCGCTGGGCCAGGTGTGGGTGGACGCGAACTTCAAGGAAAACCAGTTGCGCAACCTGCGCCTGGGCCAGAGCGCCACGCTGACGGCCGACCTGTACGGCAAGAAGGTGGAATACACCGGCACCATCGCAGGCCTGGGCGTGGGCACGGGTTCGGCCTTTGCGCTGCTGCCCGCGCAGAACGCCACCGGCAACTGGATCAAGGTGGTGCAGCGCGTGCCCGTGCGCATTGCGCTGAATGCCGCCGAGGTGCAGCAGCACCCGCTGCGCGTGGGCCTGTCGATGGACGTGACCGTGAACACGCAGCAGCGCGATGGCGCCCTGCTGGCCGACGCGCCGCGCACGGGCGCCGTGGCGCAGACGGCGGTGTATGCCGGGCTCGACGATGGCGCGACGGCCGAGGTGGCGCGCATCGTCGCGGCGAACGCCGGCAAGACGGCAGCGCATTGATCGACCACGACCCAGATCACGATCACGATCACGCAAGGCGCGCATGACGACCGCAACCCCCTCCGCCCCGGCACCCCGTGCCGCGCCGGCTGCCGCACCCATGGCAGCATCGGCCCCGCTGGAAGGCAGCGCGCGCCTGTGGGGCACGCTGGCCCTCTCGGCCGCCACCTTCATGAACGTGCTGGACACGTCGATCGCCAACGTGTCCCTGCCCGCCATTGCGGGCGACCTGGGCGTGAGCCCCACGCAGGGCACCTGGGTGATCACCAGCTTTGCCGTGGCCAACGCCATCGCCGTGCCGCTGACGGGCTGGCTGTCGCAGCGCTTCGGGCAGGTGCGCCTGTTCGTGGCCAGCGTCACGCTGTTCGTGCTGGCGTCGCTGCTGTGCGGCATCGCGCCCAACATGGCCACGCTGATCGCCTTCCGCGCGCTGCAGGGCTTCGTGGCGGGCCCGATGATTCCGCTGTCGCAGTCGCTGCTGCTGTCGAGCTACCCCAAGGCGCTGGCCGGGCTGGCGATGGCGATGTGGTCCATGACCACGCTGGTCGCGCCGGTGATGGGGCCGCTGCTGGGCGGCTGGATCACCGACAACATGAGCTGGCCGTGGATCTTCTACATCAACGTGCCGGTGGGCATCGCCGCCGTGGTGGTCACCTGGGGCATCTTCCGCCACCGTGAATCCGAGCGTCGCACGCTGCCCATCGACTCCATCGGCCTGGCGCTGCTGGTGATCTGGGTGGCGGCCATGCAGGTGATGCTGGACATCGGCAAGGAGCACGACTGGTTCGCCTCGCCCTGGGTCGTCGCCTGCGGCGTGGTGGCGGTGGTGGGTTTCATCGCATTCATGATCTGGGAGCGCGGCGAAGACCATCCGGTGGTCGATTTGACGCTCTTCAAGATTCGCAACTTCTGGGCCGGCGCGCTGGCCACCTCGGTCGGCTACGGCCTCTTCTTCGGCAACGTGGTGCTGCTGCCGCTGTGGCTGCAACAGTACATGGGCTACACCGCCACGCAGGCCGGCGAGGTGCTGGCGCCGGTGGGGCTGCTGGCGCTGGTGCTCTCGCCCGTGGTGGGCAAGAACATCGCCAAGGTGGACCCGCGCCGCTTCGCCACGTTCGCCTTCCTGGTCTTCGCGCTGGTGCTGTGGATGCGTTCGCGCTTCAACACCCAGGCCGACCTGATGACCATCATGGTGCCCACCCTGATCCAGGGCGTGGCCATGGCGTTCTTCTTCATTCCGCTGGTGACCATCACCCTGTCGGAGATCGCACCGGCGCGCATACCGTCGGCGTCGGGCCTGTCGAACTTCATGCGGATCACGGCGGGGGCCATCGGCACGTCGGTGTCGACCACGCTGTGGGAGCGCCGCGCCACGCTGCACCATGCGCAGCTGACCGAGGGCCTGCAGCAGGGCGGCATCGCCGTCACGCAAACGTTGCAGGGGCTGCAGGCAGGCGGCCTGTCGCCCGAACAGGCGCTGGCGCAGGTGGAGCGCATGGTGAACCAGCAGGCCTTCATGCTGGCGGCCAACGACATCTTCTATGCGTCGGCCGTGCTCTTTCTGCTGCTGATTCCACTGGTGTGGCTGGCCCACCCGGTGCGCGCCAGCGCCGGCAGTGCGGATGCGGCGGCCGGGGCGCATTGAGCACCGGGCCGGGCGGGGTAATCTCGCCGTTTTCGACGACTTGAACACTGCAGCATGACCACCCCTGCCGCCACCGAACTCTCTACCTTCAGCGATGCGCTGAGGCGCCTGCGCCAGGGCGATCTGCGCCCGCATGCCTTCAGCGACCAGACCCGTGCGTTCGCTGCCTTGCGCGCAGCGCTGCCGGCGCGTTACGACGAGGTGCTGCTGGGCTTGCTGGACCGGCTGGAATCGGGCGCGCTGTTTGCGGAAGAAAGCTGCTCGTTCAGCCAGAAGGATCTGGTGGACAGCCTGCAGATGTGGGCCGACAAGGCGGGCGGCGTGCTGGCCGCCGACCCCGCGTAAGCATCAGCGCGCCGCGCAGGCCTTGCACAGCTGCAGCGCCAGGCGTTGCAGCGCCTGCCAGCCGTCGGTGGGCCAGTCGGGCGACTTCAGGCCCTTGACGATGCCGTCCACCGTGTGGGCCGACTGCAGCAGCCGCGCGGCGGCGGCGTCGGAAAAGCGCGGCACGATGCGCTCGAAGAGCCGCTCTTTCGGGCCCCACACGCGGTTTTCGCGCAGTGCCATGGGCAGGGGCTTGCCGGCGTTCACGGCGTCTTTTACGCGCTTCAAGGCGCGAATGTCTTCGGCCAGCGCCCAGTGCACCAGCACCTCGGCCTCGCCCTCGGCCTGCAGGCCGTCGAGCATGCGCTGCACGCGCAGCACCTGGCCCGACAGCACGGCCTCGGACAGCTTGAATACGTCGTAGCGCGCCACGTTCAGCACGGCCGACTCGACCTGTGCCCATGACAGCTCGCCCGACGGGTGCAGCAAAGCCAGCTTGGCGATTTCCTGGTGGGCGGCCAGCAGGTTGCCCTCCACCCGGTCGGCAAAGAATTGCAGCGTGCGCTGGCCCTCGTCGCCCGACGCCACGCGCTGGCCCTGCGCGCCCAGGCGCTGGGCGATCCACTGCGGCAATGCGGCGCGCTCCACCGGGTCGATCTGCACCGTGGCGCCGTGCGATTCCAGCGCGGCGAACCAGGCCCCCGTGCGCGTGGCCTTGTCCAGGCGCGGCAGCAGCACCAGCGTGAGCGTGCTGTCGTTACCCTGTGCCAAGGCGGCGATCTGCTGCAGCGCGGTGCTGCCGTCCTTGCCGGGCTTGCCCGACGGAATGCGGATCTCCACGATCTGCTTGTCGGCAAAGAGCGAAAGCGAGCCGCCCGCCGCCAGCACGGCGCTCCAGTCGAAGTGCGCGCCGGCCACGGTGTAGCTGCTGCGCTCGGTGTAGCCCTGCGTGCGCGCCGCCGCGCGAATGGCGTCCGCAGCCTCTTGCTGCAAGAGCGGCTCGTCGCCGTGCAGCGTGTAGAGCGAGCGCACGCCCTTTTGCAGCTGCGCGGCCAGCTGGTTCAGCGCGATTTGCATGGCCAGCGCCCCACTTTCAGGTCAAAAGTGCCTGCAGCGCTTATGCAATAAGCGCGAGCAGCTATCATATTAATAGCAAACAATCGTGGCAATCAAACCGGCGATCAAATGGTCTTGACGGCTGCGAGGCGGCGCATGAGCTGCTGCACCAGGTCGGTCTGCATGTTGCGGAACAGCAGGGCCTCTTCGCCTTCTTTCGACAGCGCCACCGACTCGTTGTAGCTGACGTCGCGCTGCTGCATCAGTTCGGTATCGGGGATCAGCTCCACGCCCTGCTGGTTGCGCAGGCGAAAGCGCATGCGCAGGCGCAGTTGCAGCTCGCGCACCTGGCCCGAAGCGTTCACGCCCACCACCGAGCGCTCCTGCTGCTCGGAGAGAATGTCGAGAATCGCCTCGGCCTGCGTCAGCTGGGTGGGCTCGGTCAGCAGCGTCAGGTTGCCGCCCGAGCCCTGCAGCGTGCGGCGCAACTCGCGCCCGATGGCCGAGCCAGGCTGCGCCTGCACGTACAGCGAGCGGAAGCTGAAGTCCGGCGCCCCGCGCAGGCGAAAGCCGCAGGCGGTGAGCGTGGTGGCGGCCAAGCCGGCCAGGAGAGTGCGTCTTTGCATGAATGAAGCCTCTCAGATCACGATGTTGACCAGCCGGCCCGGCACCACGATCACCTTCTTGGGCGCAGCGTCCGGGGCAAACTGGCGGAAGGCGTCGCTGGCGACGGCGGCCTGCTCAATGGCGGCCTTGTCGGCCGACGCGGGCACGTGGATGGAGCCGCGCAGCTTACCGTTGACCTGCAGCATCAGCTCCAGCTCGTCCTGCACCAGCGCGCCGTCATCGACCTTGGGCCAGGGCGCGTCGAGCAGATCGCCGAGCGCGCCGGCGTAGCCCAGATCGCTCCACAGGCCGTGCGTGATGTGCGGCGTGGCCGGGTACAGCACGCGCAGCAAGATGCCGAAGCCTTCGATCAGCGCGACCTGCGCGCCTGCGCTGTCCAGCGCTTTGAAGTCTTCCAGCGCGTTGATCATCTTCATGGCGCCGGAGACAACGGTGTTGTACTGCATGCGCTGGTAGTCGTAATCCACCTGCTTAAGGACGGTGTGGATCTCCAGCCGCAGCGCTTTCGCCTCCTTGCCGAAGGCGACGTCCTGCAGGGTGCTGGCGCCGGCCACGCTGGCCAGGGCCGCGTCCTTGTCCAGCGCGCCCAGCTTCACGCCGAAGTTCCACACCCGGCGCAGGAAGCGGTAGCTGCCTTCGACGGCGGCGTCGTTCCATTCCAGCGTGGCTTCGGGCGGCGCAGTGAACATGGTGTACAGGCGCGCGGTGTCGGCGCCGTACTTCTCGATCAAATCCTGCGGATCGACGCCGTTGTTCTTGGACTTGGACATGGTGCCCACGCCCTCATAGTCGATGGCCGTGCCCACGGGCAATTCGCCTTCGCTGCTGGCAGCCGCGTTCTTGAGCTTCGCGCCCACGATCTTGCCGGTCTCATCCAGCACATGCTCCACGTCATGCGGCCAGAAGTAGTCCTTGCCGCCCTTGGCGGTCCGGCGCGAATAGATGTGGTTGAGCACCATGCCCTGGGTGAGCAGCTTGGTGAAAGGCTCGTCCACGCTGACCAGGCCCAGGTCGCGCATCACCTTCGTCCAGAAGCGTGCGTACAGCAGGTGAAGAATGGCGTGTTCGATGCCGCCGATGTACTGGTCCATCGGCATCCAGTACTTGGCACCGTCCGCCACCATGGCGTCTTCGTTCTTCGGGTCGCAATAGCGCATGAAGTACCAGGACGAATCCACGAAGGTGTCCATGGTGTCGGTTTCGCGGCGCGCGGCCTTGCCGCAGATCGGGCAGGTCACGCCGGCGTGGAAGCCTTCGTGCTTGATCAGCGGGTTGCCCGAGCCATCGGGAATGCAGTCCTGCGGCAGCACGACGGGCAGGTCTTTTTCGGGCACCGGCACGGCGCCGTGCTCGTCGCAATGGATGATCGGGATCGGCGTGCCCCAGTAGCGCTGGCGCGAAACGCCCCAGTCGCGCAGGCGCCAGGTGGTCTTCAGGTCGCCCAGGCCCTTCTCGTTCAGCGCATGGGCGACGGCAGCCACGGCCTCTTTGTGCGACAGGCCGCTGTAGCTGTCCGAATTGATGGTGACGCCGCGTTGCTTGTCTCCGTACCAGTCCTGCCAGCGGTGGTAGTCGTAGGTCTCACCATCGACCAGCACGACCTGCTTGACGTCGATGCCGTATTTCTGCGCGAACGCAAAGTCGCGCTCGTCGTGCGCGGGCACGCCCATCACGGCGCCGTCGCCGTAGCTCATCAGCACGTAGTTGCCCACCCACACTTCCACCGGCTCTTCGGTCAGCGGGTGAGTGACGAACAGGCCCGTGCGCAGGCCCTTCTTTTCCTGGGTGGCGAGCTCGGCCTCGGTGGTGCCGCCGGCCTTGCACTCTTCGATGAACGCGGCGAGTTCAGGGTTGCCGCGGGCGGCGTGTGCGGCCAGCGGGTGCTCGGGCGCCACGGCGCAGAAGGTCACGCCCATGATGGTGTCGGCGCGCGTGGTGAAGACGTACATGCGGCCGTCACCGATGAGCGTGCCGTCTTCACCGCGAATGTCGTGCGGGAAGGCGAAGCGCACGCCTTCGCTCTTGCCGATCCAGTTCTCCTGCATCAGCTTCACGCGCTCAGGCCAGCCGGGCAACTGGTCGCCACGCACGTTGCCCAGCAGTTCTTCGGCGTAGTCGGTGATCTTCAGGTAGTAGCCCGGAATTTCGCGCTTTTCCACCAGCGCGCCGGTGCGCCAGCCGCGCCCGTCGATCACCTGTTCATTGGCCAGCACGGTCTGGTCGACCGGGTCCCAGTTGACGACCTGGGTTTTGCGGTAGGCGATGCCTTTTTCCAGCATCTTCAAGAAGAGCCACTGGTTCCAGCGGTAGTAGCTCGGATCGCAAGTTGCGACCTCGCGCGACCAGTCGATGGCCAGGCCCATCGCCTGCATCTGCTTTTTCATGTACGCGATGTTTTCGTACGTCCACTTCGCCGGCGGCACGCCGTTCTTCAGCGCCGCGTTCTCGGCCGGCAGGCCGAAGGCGTCCCAGCCCATGGGCATCAGCACGTTCATGCCCTTCATGCGCAGCTGGCGCGCCAGCATGTCGTTGATGGTGTAGTTGCGCACGTGGCCCATGTGCAGCTTGCCGCTGGGGTACGGCAGCATCGAGCAGGCATAGAACTTTGGCTTGCCCGCGTCTTCGGTCACCCGGTAGGCGTCGGAGGCCGTCCAGTGGCTGTGCGCTGCGCGCTCGACTTCGGCGTGATGGTACTTGTCTTGCATGGGTAGGCGGGCCGCACGGGCGCGGCTGCTGGAAAGAGGGAAGGCGGGAATCCGCGAATCAGCCGGCGATTTTAGGCGCGATGCGCCGCCGGGTACGGTCGGTGCGAAACAGTCGCTATCGTCCCGCGCGCGGCTCGGCGACGAAGCCGATGCGCGTGAGCCCGGCCGCGTGCGCCGCGCCCATCACCTCGACCACGCGGCCATAGGGCACGGCAGCATCGGCCCGCAGCTGGATTTCGGTGCCGGGGCGCTCCTGCGCGGTCTGCGCCAGGCGCTGCGCCAGGGCGTCAGCGTCCAGTTCCTGGTCGTTCACGAACACCTGGCCGGTGCGGTCGAGCACCAACGTCAGCGACTGGGGCGCCGCGCCGCTGGCGGTGCCGTCCGCACGCGGCAGATCGAGGCGGATGGAGCTGGCCAGCAGCGGTGCGGTGAGCAAGAAGATGACGACCAGCACCAGCATCACGTCGACCAGCGGGGTCACGTTGATGTCGCTGAAGGGGCGCGGCCCGGGGGTGCGTTCGATGCGGCCGAATGCCATGCCGGGTGCCTTGTCGTAATGCGGTGGTCAGCAGCGCGCAGCCGATGGGCTGGCGGCAGCGGGCGAGTCCGCCGTGTCCAGCAGCAGCTCGCGCAGGTCGTGCGCAAAGCCTTCCAGCTCGGCCTCCACACCACCGATGATGCGACCGAACACGTTGTAGGCCAGCACGGCCGGCAACGCCACGGCCAGGCCTGCGGCCGTCATCACCAGCGCCTCGCCCACCGGGCCGGCCACGCGTTCGATGGTGATCTGCCCGGCGCCGGCAATGGCGGTGAGCGCATGAAAGATGCCCCACACCGTGCCCAGCAGCCCGACGAATGGCGCAGTGGCGCCCACCGTGGCCAGCAGCACCTGGCCGAACTGCAGGCGGCGCAGCACGCCGTGCAGTGCGTCGCGCAGCAGCCGCGTGAGCTGCTGCGACCGGCTGCCCCGGGTGGCAAGCGTGTTCGCATGCACTCCTGGCATATCGTTTGCTATATTTTTAATAGCTACAACCATAGGCAGGACAAGCGCTAGAGCATCAAAAGACTCCAAACGCTGCTGCGCCACGGCAAGCGACGGCGCCTGCCAAAACGCGGCCGTGCCCCGCAGCACCTCGCGCCGGGCGCTGCGCAGCAGCCAGGCCTTCCAGCAAATGACGACCCAGCTGGACACCGACATGGCCAGCAGCACCAGCGCCGTGCCGCGTGTGACCGCATCGCCCTCGCGCCACCAGTGCAGCAGGTCCATGGGCGGCTTTCAGTCCTTGGGAGAGTTGGCTTAGTTCAGGCCCAGCACGTCGAGCATGTCGAAGAGGCCCGTGCGCTGCGACTGCAAGAAGCGCACGGCGCGCAGGCTGCCCTGCGCGTAGCCAGCGCGGCTGGACGACTTGTGCGAGATCTCGATGCGCTCGCCCGTACCGGCAAACAGCACGGTGTGGTCGCCCACGATGTCGCCGCCGCGGATGGCCGAAAAGCCGATGGTGGATGGGTCGCGCTCGCCGGTCACGCCTTCACGGGCATAGACGGCGCAGTCCTTGAGGTCGCGCCCCAGGGCGGCGGCCACCACTTCGCCCATCTTGAGCGCGGTGCCCGAGGGGGCGTCCACCTTGTGGCGGTGGTGCGCTTCGATGATCTCGATGTCGTAGCCGGTGGAAAGCGCCTTGGCCGCCATCTCCAGCAGCTTGAGCGTGACGTTCACGCCCACGCTCATGTTGGGCGCGAAGACCACGGCGGTCTTTTGCGCGAATCGGGCGATCTCGGCCTTCTGCGCGTCGGTGAAGCCCGTGGTGCCGATGACAATCCTCACACCCAACTCGGCGCACAGCGCCAGATGGGCCAGCGTGCCTTCGGGCCGGGTGAAGTCGATCAGCACGTCGGCGTTCTTGAGGCCTTCTCGCGCATCGTCGGTGATGGCCACGCCGCTGGCCTGGCCCAGGAACGCAGTGGCGTCGGAGCCAATGGCGGGGCTCGCGGCCACGTCAAGCGCGCCGGCCAGCACGCAGTCGTCGGTGGCACGCAGCGCTTCGATGAGCATGCGGCCCATGCGGCCAGAAGCGCCGGCAATGGCGACGCGGCAAGGAGCGGTGGAAGGTGCGGTCATGGCAAGCAGAAAATAGCAGTCTTTGCGGCAACCGGCCGGCTCATCGGCACGGGCGGCCCCGCGAAGGCAGAATCAGGAGGACCTCAGCGCACCGTGGATTCGAGCGGTGGGTAGCTCGAAGCCGGTGGCGGAACGGGGCTGGAAGCGGGCTCGGGCAGCGGCGGCGGCTTGGGGAAGCGGGCGAGTTGCGCCTCGGTCGCCTCCAGTTCGGGCACCTTCGACTTCGAACGTTTCGAGCCCAGCGTGGCCACGAATTCCGCTTCGGTGGGCATTTCGTCGCCCTCCACGCGGTCCATCACATCGCCCTTGAAGAAGACGGTGAGCTTGCGCGTCTGCACCTCGACGTCAGGGCGCTTGAGCGTGAAGACGTATTCCCAGCGATCGCCGTGGAACAGGCTGGTGACCAGGGGCGTGCCCAGGATTTCCTTGACCTGCTGGCGGCCCATGCCGGGCTGCAGTGCCTGCACCTGTTCGCGCGAGACGAAATTGCCTTGCACCACGTCGACCTTGTAGGGCGTGATCACGCCCGACACACGGTTGCTGACACTGTCGAAGGTGCCGCAGGCCGCAAGGCTGGCGCCGGTCAACAGGATGGCAACCCAACGGGCGCCGCGACGGACGTAAACAGACATGGAGAGGGCCATAGCGATATGATCGGCCCATTGTAGCGGCTGGTTTTCAGCGCCTGTCACGCCCTGCGGCGAAGGCCATTGACCCAGGCGCTGGCACGCCCTGCGGCACACGAAAGACTCCTGTCATGACGAATATCGACGAACTCAAAAGCACCGGTCTGAAGGCCACCCTTCCACGCCTGAAGATCCTGGAGATCTTTCAGAAAGGCGCGCAGCGCCACATGACGGCGGAAGACGTGTTCCGCGTGCTGCTGGAAGAGCGCTCGGACATCGGTCTGGCCACGGTGTACCGCGTGCTGACCCAGTTCGAGCAGGCCGGCATCCTGAACCGCAGCAATTTCGAGAGCGGCAAGGCGGTGTATGAGCTGAACGAAGGCCAGCACCACGACCACTTCATCTGCACCGTCTGCGGCAAGGTCGAGGAGTTCTACGACCCCGAGATCGAAAAGCGCCAGCAACTGGTGGCCAAGGCCAAGGGCTGGGTGGTGCACGACCACTCGATGGCGCTGTACGGCCAGTGCGCCACCTGCGCCAAGCTGGGCACAAGCTCGCTCCACCACCGCTGACCCTGCCCGGCCCAAGCGGGCAGAACTCAGGAGCCGTCGCGCTCCATGGCGCGGCGGTGGCGCTCCACGAATTCCTGATAGGTGTCGATGCCGCGCAGATTGAGAATGGTGTTGCGCACGGCCGCCTCCACCAGCACGGCGATGTTGCGGCCGGCCACCACCTGAATCACCACCTTCAGCACGGGCACGCCCAGCACGTCCTGCGTCAGCGGCTCGTACGGCAGGCGCTCGTACTCACGTTCCAGCGTTTCCTTGCGCACCAAATGCACGATGAGCTTCAGGCGCATCTTGCGTCGCACCGCCGTCTCGCCAAAGATGGCGCGAATGTCCAATAGCCCAATGCCGCGCACTTCCAGCAGGTTCTGCAGCAGGTCTGGGCACTTGCCTTCGATGGTGGTCTGGTTGATGCGAAACAGGTCGACCGCATCGTCCGCCACCAGACCGTTGCCGCGCGAGATGAGTTCCAGCCCCAGCTCGCTCTTGCCCAGGCCCGATTCGCCGGTGATGAGAACGCCCAGGCCCAGGATGTCCATGAACACGCCGTGCATCGTGGTGCGGTCGGCGAAATGCTTGGACAGGTAAGCGCGCAGCACGTCGATGACAAAGGCCGACGACTCGTGCGTGGCGAACATCGGAATCTGCGCGCGCTCGCACATGGACAGCAGCGCGTCGGGCGCGTTCTGGCCGTCGGCCAGCACCAGCACCGGTGGCTCCAGCGTGACGATGCGCGCGATGCGGCGCTTGCAGTCTTCCGGCGTGGCATTGGTCAGATAGGCGATCTCGCGCTCGCCCAGAATCTGCAGCCGGTACGGATGGATGTAATTGAGGTAACCGACCAAATCGGCGCCCGAACGGGCTGACTTCACGGCCACTTCGTCGAAACGGCGCTCGGATGCTCCTAGGCCAGCCAGCCACTCCCACTTCAGCGGACCACGGAATTCCTCGAAGAGGACATCGGCACTGACGACGTTCGGCTTCACTACAGGCGGTCGGCTGGAATCAGAAGAAAAAAGGCGCTGCGCCGGCCGCTCAGGCTGTCTGTGCGGATTGCCAATTGGCGATCAGCGAATGCAGTTCGGTGGCGTCGGTGCTGGACTTGATGCGCTCGCGCAGGGCGCTGTCGCTCAGCAATTCTGCAATCTCGGAGAGGATTTCCAGGTGTTTCTGCGTGGCCGCCTCTGGCACCAGCAAAAAGATGAGCAAGCCTACAGGTTGCTCGTCGGGCGCGTCAAAGCCTATAGGGTTGGCCAGTTGGAACACCGCAGCCATGGGCGACTTCAGGCCCTTGATGCGGCCATGCGGAATGGCCACGCCATGCCCCAAGCCGGTGGAGCCCAGCCGTTCGCGCGCAAAAAGGCTGTCGGTGATGAGGGCGCGCGACAGGTCGTGCTGGCTCTCGAAAAGCAGCCCCGCCTCTTCGAAAGCGCGCTTTTTGCTGGTGGCATCGACGCTCACGAGCACTTGAGCCGGAGGCAGTATGGAGGCGAGACGATTCATAGTAGGAAAAACGATTATGCACGTCCCGCACGCGGGCCTGTCGAAAACCCTAGGAGTGTAACTACAGGCTACAAAAAGGAAAACCGCCCCGGCGGGGGCGGTCATGGCGCCGAATCCACCCGGCGCGCTCAGTCAGTGATACGTAAAACAGATACCGATCAGGGCTCAGGCCGTGACAGCAGCCTCAGCGTGGATGGCAGCACGCTTGAGCGGCGCATGGCTGTGGTTTTGCAGACGGTCCTTGTAGCGCACAACCTGACGGTCCAGCTTGTCGACCAACTCGTCCACGGCGGCATACAGGTCGGAATGGCTACTCTCCGCAAACAGGTCACTTCCTTTCACATGCACATTGCATTCGGCGCGTTGCCGCTTGTCTTTTTCCTTCTGGTTATCCAGGCTCAGTAGCACCTTTACATCGACTACCTGGTCGAAATGGCGCGTGATCCGTTCGAGCTTGGATGTCACGTAGCTGCGCAGTGCGGGGGTCACTTCCAGATGATGGCCGCTGATCGTCAGGTTCATAGACAGGTCTCCTGTAATTACCGTTGAAGAACATGGCTGCCCGTGCCGGTCAAGGGCAGCCTGCCGAACTCGAATGCATTCATCGCTCGCTGGAATTCACTATGCGCCGGCCTGCCGCGAAAAGCAAACCGGTTCCCGATAGGCTTTTGCGGGTAAAGGCGCAAAGGTGCCGGACCGCCAAAAAAGCTTCACAATGCCTGAGTTGACCGGCCTGCCGCTGCCGGCCACTCATCGCACAAATCAAAGCCCGCGCCCTGCGAGCCCTGCGGCCTTCATCCCCTCCTACCCGCTTTCGTCCCTCGCTTCGCGTGCAGGCCCGCCGCTAGAATTCGCTCGCCTGCCGAAGCTGTTGGCTGGCGTTTTGCTCTCTGCTCCAACCCTGTCGCCCTCTTTTTTCTGCCGCCATGACCACCCCCAGCGCTTCCGCCCTGCACACCTCTGCCCTGACTTCGCTGCCGCTGCTGGCGCGCGGCAAGGTGCGCGACAACTACGCCGTGGGCGACGACCGCATCCTGATGGTGGCGAGCGATCGCCTGTCGGCTTTCGACGTGATCATGGGCGAGCCCATTCCAGGCAAGGGCGAGCTGCTGACGCAGATGGCGCTGTTCTGGTTCGACAAGCTGGGCCATATCGTTCCCAACCACCTGACAGGCGATGCGCCCGAAGACGCCGTCACCCCGGCCGAAGTGCCGCAGGTGCGTGGCCGTTCGATGCTGGTGCAGCGCCTGCAGCCGATTCCGGTGGAGGCCGTGGTGCGCGGTTACCTGGCCGGCAGCGGCTGGAAGGAATACCAGGAGTCACGCTCGGTGTGCGGCGTGCCTCTGCCCGAAGGCCTGACCAACGCGGCCAAGCTGCCCCAGCCCATCTACACGCCGGCCGCCAAGGCCGCGATGGGCGAGCATGACGAGAACATCACCTTCGAGCGCACGGTGGAGATGATCGGCATCGACCTGGCCACGCGCATTCGCGACATCAGCATCGAGCTGTACCAGGCCGCTGCGGCGATCGCGCTGGAAAAGGGCATGATCATTGCCGACACCAAGTTTGAATTCGGCCTGACGCCTTCCGGCGACTTGGTGTTGATGGATGAGGTGCTCACACCAGACAGCTCGCGCTACTGGCCCGTCGAGGGCTACGACAGCGCTCTGGCCGCCGGCGAAAACCCGGCCAGCTACGACAAGCAGTTCGTGCGCGATTGGCTGGAACAGGCCCAGGTGAACGGCAAGCCCTGGAACAAGACCGCCCCGGCGCCGCGCCTGCCGCGCGAGGTGGTCGAAAAGACCGCCGCCAAGTACCGCGAGGCGCTGGAGCGCCTGACGGCCAGCTAAGAACCCGCTCGATGGCGCCGCGTCCGGCCGGCGCGCGCTGCGGTCACCCACACGATCACTGAGGCAGCATCGGCGGCTCGTCTTCGTCGATCCGGCGCTCGCCCCATTCTTGCGCCGTGAAGCGCAACAGCGGCTTGGCTTCATGGTCGCGCAGCACCAGTTGCCGCCCTTCCTGCACGTAGCCCGCGACCTGGCCCAGCGTCTGCAAAAAGACGGGGCTGGAGGCACCGCCCTGCAGGCACAGCCGCATCGATGCATCGCGCACCTGAAAGCGCAGTTGCCCGCCATCTTGCTGCGCGAACTGCGCGATGAACCGGTTGCAGCCGTCGCTGCCCACGGCTCGGTCGGACTCGCGCTGCAGCACCAGGTGCGCGGCAGGCTGGCCCTCGGCGGGTGCGCCGACCGGCTCTTCGCCTTGGATTTCCACCAGCTTCCAGTAGGTTTGCCG
The DNA here is from genome assembly GCF_031843945.1 of Acidovorax sp. WCS2018Noco2-16. Lineage (NCBI taxonomy): Bacteria > Pseudomonadati > Pseudomonadota > Betaproteobacteria > Burkholderiales > Comamonadaceae > Acidovorax > Acidovorax sp. WCS2018Noco2-16. Next base: position 197,945 of record NZ_JAVTJJ010000005.1, on the reverse strand, counting down.
CAAGGGCACCGCCGCGGCCACGTTGGATCGATTCAGCAGCACCGGCGCCAAAATCACGTCCACACGCCGGAACGCCGGGTCGAACAGCACCGGGTGCACGCCGGGCGTGTCGAGCAGGATGCCACCCTGGCGCCGCACGGCCGCGCGCACCTCGTAGCGGCCCTGGGGGTGCAGCTGTGATTGGTAGAACGACAGCCGCAAGGCGTAAGGCAGCGGCCCGGCCGGGTCGATGCGCTGGCGGGCCAGCACCACGGGCGGGTCCTCGGGGCGGGAGACATCGACCAGCGCGGCGTCGAACACGGCATCGGGCGGCACGTAGAGCCGCTCGCGCGAGATGACTGAACCCGTGACTTCGATGTCCGGCGCTTTCGTGGCGCAGCCGGCCAGCGCCGCCGCCATGCAGAGCGCGACGAGGGAGCCGGGGCTGCGCAGGCAGAACGCCAATAGCGCCTTAGCTCAGCACGACGCTGGAGAGGCGGCGGCGGTAAGTGGCCAGCACCGGGTCTTGCGGCGGGATCTGGCCTTCGGCGACCTTCACCTTGGGTGGCTCGATGATCTCCAGCACCGCCACGTAGGTCTTGCGGGCCGCCTCGTCGTTCCAGGCTTTGTCGCGCATGAGGATTTCGAGCAGCTCGTCCATGGCGTCGGTCCAGCGCTGCTGGGCGATCAGCGATTGGGCGCGGCCGAAGCGGGCGTCGAAGTCGCGCTTGTTGGCGGCAATCTTTGCATCAAATCCGGCCCCAGGGCTTGTTGGATCAGCGCCAATAGCTATTGAATCAATAGCATCCATCCAGACCTTCAGCGCGCCCAGCTTGCGCGACACGCCCGCCTTGGCGATCACCGGTGCGAAGGCGACCTTCGCGTCGTCATCGCGGCCCAGTTGCAGCAGCAGCTTGACGTAGTCGAAGCGCGCGTCGTCGTTCTCTGGATTGGTGGCGACGGCTTGCCGCAGCTTGTCCAGCACCGCGTCGGGGTCTTCTTGCGGGGCGACGGCTTCGGGTTCTTCTTCCAGCGCCTGCAGGGCTTCGTCGGCCGGGGGCAGGTGCTTGTCGAGGAAGGCGCGCACCTGGCCTTCAGGCTGGGCGCCGGTGAAGCCGTCCACGGGCTGGCCGTTCATCAGCAGCACACAGGTGGGAATGCTGCGAATGCCGAACATGGCGGCGATCTGCTGCTCCTGGTCGGAGTCGATCTTGGCCAGCTTGAAGCGGCCGGCGTAGTCGGCCTCCAGCTTTTCCAGGATGGGGCCGAGCGACTTGCACGGGCCGCACCAGGGCGCCCAGAAGTCCACCAGCACGGGCACTTCCATCGAGGCGGCGATCACCTCGGCTTCAAAATTTTCTACGGTGACATCGATCATTGGTTCAGGCCCATTGGCGTGCGCGCGGCCCGGGGCGCGCGCACAAAAGTAAAATCGCGGGTTCCACTTCGGCGCGCCGCATCAGGCCGGCGCGCGCAATCCACATGAAACCCCTCCAGATCGGCGTAGTCATGGGCTCTTCCAGCGATTGGGAGACCATGCAGCACGCAGTGCAGATTCTCCAGCAATTCGATATCGCCCACGAGGCGCGGGTCGTATCCGCCCACCGCATGCCCGACGACATGTTCGCCTATGCCGAAGCCGCCGCCGGCCTGGGCCTCAAAGCCATCATCGCCGGCGCGGGCGGTGCAGCCCACCTGCCGGGCATGATCGCGGCCAAGACCACGGTGCCCGTGCTGGGCGTGCCGGTGGCCAGCCGCCATCTGCAAGGCGTGGATTCACTGCACAGCATCGTGCAGATGCCCAAGGGCATTCCGGTGGCGACCTTCGCCATCGGCGCGGCCGGCGCAGCCAATGCAGCGCTGTTCGCCGTGGCGCTGCTGGCCAATGAAGACCCCGCCTTGCGCGCGAAGCTTGACGCCTTCCGGGCCGAGCAGACCGAAGTGGCGCGCGGCATGACCCTGCCGCCGGTGGCCGCATGACGCACCCCGTCTTGCTACCCGGATCCACACTCGGCGTGGTGGGCGGCGGCCAGCTAGGCCGCATGTTCGTGCACGCCGCGCAGGCCATGGGCTACTTCACCGCCGTGCTGGACGCCGACGCGAACAGCCCGGCCGGCCTGGTGAGCCACCACCACATCCAGACGGCGTACGAAGACCCGGACGGCCTGGCCCGGCTGGCGGGCTTGAGCGACGCCATCACCACCGAATTCGAGAACGTGCCGGCCCAGGCGCTGCGCACCCTGGGCGCCGAACGCCCGGTGGCGCCCGCCGCCGACGCCGTCGCCATCGCGCAGGACCGCGCCGCAGAAAAGGCCCATTTCGACCGCTGCGGCGTGCCCTGCGCGCCGTACGCGGTGATCGAGTCGGTCGAACAACTGGGCGCCGCCGATGACGTCCTGCTGCCCGGCATCCTCAAGACAGCGCGGCTGGGCTACGACGGCAAGGGCCAGGCACGCGTGAAGACGCGCGACGAGCTGTCGGCCGCCTGGGCCGCGATGGGCGGCGTGCCGTGCGTGCTGGAAAAGATGCTGCCGCTGGCGCTGGAATGCTCGGTGATCGTGGCACGCGGTGCCGACGGCACCTGCGTGCACCTGCCCGTGCAGCGCAACCTGCACCGGGGCGGCATTCTGGCCGTGACCGAGGTTTATGAGCAAAATGTGCCTCCAGCGCTTGCTGCACAAGCGGTAGCAGCTGCGAAATCGATAGCATCAGGCCTGCAATACGTGGGCGTGCTGTGCGTGGAATTCTTCGTGCTCGACGACGGCGCACTGGTGGTCAACGAGATTGCCCCGCGCCCGCACAACAGCGGCCACTACAGCCAGAACGCCTGCGACGTGTCGCAGTTCGAGCTCCAGGTGCGCGCCATGGCCGGCCTGCCGCTGACGCAGCCGCGCCAGCACAGCCCGGCCGTCATGCTGAACCTGCTGGGCGACCTGTGGTTCGCCCAAGGGCCGCTCGCGCAGACCCCGTCCTGGGCCGCCGTGCTGGCCCTGCCGGGCACGCACCTGCACCTGTACGGCAAGCAGGGCGCCAAGCCAGGCCGCAAGATGGGCCACCTGAACGTCACGGCCGCCACGGCTGAAGCCGCCCGCGCCAAGGCGCTGCAGGCCGCGGCGCTGTTGGGCATCGAGGCTTTCTAAAGCACCTGCCCATGATCCTCGACGGCCAGCTTCCCGACTCCATCGCCGCCGCCGCCAGCGCCCTGCGCAGCGGCGCGCTGCTGGGCCTGCCGACCGAGACGGTCTACGGCCTGGCGGCCGACGCCGCCAGCGACGCCGCCGTGGCGCAGATCTTCACGGCCAAGGGCCGGCCCAGCGACCACCCGCTGATCGTGCACGTGGCCGACGCTGCCGGCATTGCCCGCTTTGCCAGGGACATGCCGCCGTTTGCCCAGGCGCTGGTCGACGCGTTCTGGCCAGGGCCGCTCACGCTCATCCTGCCGCGCTTGTCCGGCGTAGCCACTGCCGCTACTGGCGGGCAGGACAGCGTGGGCCTGCGGTGCCCCGCGCACCCCGTGGCGCAGGCCGTGCTGCGGGCCTGCGCGTCGACGAACGCAGGCCTGCCCGGTGCGCCCGTGTGGGGCGTGGCCGCGCCCAGCGCCAATCGCTTCGGCCGCGTCAGCCCCACCACGGCACGCCATGTGCACGAAGAATTCGGCGATGCGCTGCTGGTGCTGGACGGCGGCCCCTGCGAGGTGGGGATCGAATCGACCATCATCGACTGCACGCGCGGCGTGCCCGTGCTGCTGCGCCCGGGCGCCATCACGCGCGCGCAGGTGGCCGCTGCCTGCGGAATCGAGCCGCTATCAAAAGAAGAGCTACCCGCGCTGACCCCACGGGCGTCAGGCACGCTGGAGGCCCACTACGCACCCGCTGCCCGCGTGCGGCTGATGGATGCGCGCGCGCTGCAGTCGGGCCTGGACGTGCTGGGCGCAGACGCCGCGCACTTGGCCGTCTACGCCCGCACGGCGCTGCGCACGCGCTCGGCCAAGATCGTCATGCGCCGCATGCCGGATGACGCCACGGCCACGGCGCAGCAGCTGTTTGCGGCGCTGCGCGGCTTCGACGATGCCGGCGTGAAGCTGATCTGGATCGAAACCCCGCCCGCCACACCCGACTGGGAAGGCGTGCGCGACCGTCTGCAGCGGGCGGCCGCCTCGGCCTGATGCCGAATCTTTACCGAACAGCAACCGTGTGTATCTGATTGGTTGCAAGTCCTGCCGGGCGTCATCGTCAGGGCGACGCTGAATGAGTGCTCGCGATGTCGCGCGCGCTGATTTGGGATGAGATACAAGGCGCAAACCACAGCAATAGCCGAAGCTAATTGCGAGGATTTGCAACGCAGTAGATCGACCCAAGCAGCGATGCGCGGCCCGCGAGGTGCTTATTCGGCGTTGCCTTAAACTCGGCCCACTAATTCTGGATCTGGAGAAATACAACATGGCAGCAAACTGGATGCGCCGCACCCTTGTGGTCGCCGCTTGCGCGTCGGCCGCATTGCTCGCGGCCTGCGGATCGAGCACCACCGAATCGGCCATCTCGCCGACGCGGTTCATCGCTTTCGGTGACGGCTTGACCGACGTCGGCCAGAGCGGCTCCAAATACACCGTCAACGACGGCTCGGTGAACAACTGGGCCGCGCAGCTGGCTTCGCGCTACGGCCAGACGATCGCCCCGGTGTCCGCTGGCGGCCTGGGCTATGCGCGCGGCAACGCCCGCGTCATTGCCTCGCCCGACGCGGCAGGCAACAGCAACGCGCTCACAGTCAAGCAGCAGGTGGACGCCTTCCTGGCGAGCGGCACCTTTTTGACAGACGACCTGGTCATCATCAACGGCGGTGTCAGCGACGTGATCGTCGGCATGCGCGCCGTGCTGGCTGGCACGCAGACCGAAGACGAGTATGCGGCAGCCACGCGCGTGGCTGGCCAGGAGTTGGCCAAGCAGGTGCGCCGCCTCTCCGACGCAGGCGCCCGCCACATCGTGGTGACCGGCACCTACGACGTGGGCCGCTCCCCCTGGGCAAAGCAACTGGACCGCGAAGCGCTGCTCAGCCGCGCCAGCAGCAGCTTCAACCAGGGCTTGCTGGTCGACATCGTCGACCTGGGTAACACGGTGCTGTATGTGGATTCGGCCTACTTCGTGAACCTGATGGAAGGCTCTCCGTCCGGCTACAGCTTCGACAACGCCATCACGCCGGTCTGCACGTCGGTAGATGCCGGCGCGGGCATCGGCATCGGCACGGGCGAAGTGAATTCGGCACGGTGCAACACCTCCACCCTGCTGGCAGGCGCCGACCAGGAACGGTACCTGTTTGCCGACAAGGTCTACATCACTCCATCGGGCCATCGCCAGTTCGGCAACTACGCCTACGACCGGCTGCGCGCTCGCTGGTAATTCAGCGCAGGCCAGGAAGGGCACAGCCTTTCCTGGACACCAGGAAAAAAGCCGACCTTGAGGGTCGGCTTTTTGTTTTAAAGGCTGCTCCCGCGCACGCAGCGCGCCCAGGCTGTGCTCCTGTCTCAGAACCGGTAGCCGACGCCCACTGCGAACACGTTCGGGTTCAGGCGAATCGCCACGCTCTGGCCGGTGGACAGGTGCGTGCGGGTCTTCAAAAAGCTCTTGTAATAGGACGCATCGACAAACCAGCGCTCGTTGAAATTCCACACGAAGCCGACCTGGGGTGTCAGGCCGAATCGGTCGTCGATCTTGGCCGTGGTGGGGTTGGCGGGGGTGCCACCCGTCATCGCATTCAGTGTGGCTGTGGTGCGTTCCTTGAAGAACTTAGCGTACGTCACACCCAGGCCCAGGTAAGGACGGAAGTTGGCGTTGGCTTCGCCGAAGCGGTACTGCGCGAAGAGGGTGGCGGGCAGCACCTTGGTTTCACCCACCTTGCCCACCCCTGCGATGGCACCGTCGCCGTAGAACGAATGCTTGAACGGCAGGCCGATGGGCAGGTCCACCGCCCAGTGGTCGGTCAGCATGTAGTTCAGGGCGCCGGTCAGGGCCGTGGAGGATTCGACGTCCACCTTGGTGCCGGGAAAGCTGGGCGCGCTCAGGTTGCCGCTGCTGACCTGCGGCGCGATGTGGGTGGCGCCAATGCGCACACTCAACGTGCCGGCCACCTGCGCATGTGCAGCGGTGCCGAACATGAGCGTGGCGAGGGCCGCGCCGGCCCAGACGATGTCCTTCTTCATGGCAGAAAACTCCTGATGGGGATTGCAACGGCCGCTCAAAGCCAGCCGGCCTGCGCCAGGGAACGCGACACCAGTTGGCCAACCAGTTGGTGGCCGTAAGGCGTGGGATGGAAGCCATCGGCAAAGCCGTAGGTCTGCCACCAGTTCGCGCCGCCGGTGGCACCTGCTGGCGGCGTGGTCGCCGACAAGGCCGCTGCAGTGCAGGTGGCGAAGGTGTAGGTGGGCAGGCCATCGCTGCCGACGCCGGTGGCCGGGCAGGCGGCCGTGGTCACGTTGGTGAGCTGGTACTGCGCCGGGTTGGTCGCCTGGTCCTTGAACGAGGTGTACAGGTCGGCGATCACGATGCGGCTTTCGCCGGCCACGCTGCTGGCGAGCCGCGCATTGAAGGCCTGCACCCAGCCGTCGAACAGCGCTTCGGCCTGTGCCGCAGCCGCCGCGCCGCTGGCCGCCGACACGGAGACGAGCACCGTACGGAAGCGCGGCGTGAGCGTGACGCCGGGCATGTTGACCACGGCCACTCGCTTGGCGCCCTTGTCGAGCGCATTCGTCTTGATGGTGGTGGAGAACTGCGTGGCCAGGGTCTGCATGTACAGCCCGCCCACCTGCGCCAGGCCCGTCGCGCCGGCGGCGAACGCGGTGTTGACGGTCGCCGCGTCCAGCACGCTGCTGAGCACGGCGCGGTAAGCGGCGCCGCCGTCGCGCGGCACCCGCAGGTAGGCGCCGATCAGGTCGGCAGCATCGTTGCCGCCACCGTCGATCAGCACCAGTTCATTGCCGGTGTAGCCCACGGCGCCGGAGTCCTGGATCTGGCGGGTGATCGACACCGGCGAGGTGGGCGCAGTGAAGTTGTTGATGCGGCCACCGCCGACTGCATAGTTGGTGCAGGCCGCGTTGACGTTGAAGCTCGCGCCGGTGGAAACGTAGTGCGGGCACAGCGTCTGGCTGTACGTGGCCGCAACGCGCTCGGGCCAGATGGGGGTGGAGCCGGCGCCGGTAGCGGCCGTGCCCTGTACGGTGAACTTGAGCCCGAAGGTGCCGCTGTCGGCCAGGCTGTCGCCCATGACGCGCACGGACGTGACGGTGGCCGCTGGCGCGGTGTCGGATCCGCCGCCGCCGCAGGCGGACAACAAGGCGGCAACTGCCGAGGCCACGGCCGCACGGGCCGCCCATTGCATGCGAGGTTTCATCAAAAGCTCCTGTTATTAATAGAACGACCGTTCTTTTTTTCAACCCGCATCGTAAGCCGGGCCGCTTTCAGCCACTGAGCGGGTAATCACCGAGGAACCTGCGCTTGCCGTTTCAATCCGGCCGGCCCGCGTCGGCAGCCGCCCATTCCACCAGCGCCTCGATGGCGGGGCGGGCCGCGGGGGCGTTGGCGTGGTTGATGAACGCCACCAGCACGTACCGCTTGCCGCTGGCGGCATGCACGTAACCGGCCATGGCCGTCACGTCGCGCAGCGTGCCGGTCTTCAGATGGGCGCTGCCCGTCGCCCGGCCCTGCGTGCGCCGCAGCGTGCCGTCCACACCCACGATGGGCAGCGACGCCATGAGTTCGGGCATGGCGGGGGACGCCCAGGCCACCTGCAGCATTCGAGCGAGTGCCAGCGCGCTGATGCGCCCGTCACGGCTCAAGCCCGCGCCGTTGTCCATCACCGGCGCATCTGCGCCTGAGCCCAAGCGCTGGCGCCACCACTGGCCCACCACGCCCCGTGCGCCGTCGAAGCTGCCGACGCCGTTGCGCTGCAGCGCCAGCGTCAGAAACAGCTGCTGGGTCATCACGTTGTTGCTGTATTTGTTGATGTCGCGCACCACCTCGGCCAGCGCGGGCGAACGGGTGCTGAAGGCTGGCTGCAGGCCGGCAGGCACCCGGCCGTCGCGCACGCTGCCGGTGAGCCGCCCGCCGAGTTCGCGCCACATGCCTTCGATGGCGCGGGCGGCGTAACCATTCGGGTCGGCCGGCGCAACGGCCCACTGCCGCTCGGCGCAGGCGGCCGGGTACACGCCCTGGAAGGCCACGCGCGTGGCATCGGTCAGTTCGGCCTGCAGGCCCGCGCGCCAGTCGCCGCAGGCTGCGCCCGGTGCCGCCAGCGGCACGGTGGCCTGCAGTTGGATGGAGGCGAGCGGTGGCTCGTAGACCACCCGGGCCACACCCGCCGCCACGTCGGGCAGGAAGGTCATGACGAGGCTCTTGTAGTTGACCAGCAGCGCGTCGGGCGCGGCGTTGTAGGGCCGCAGCGGCTCGCCGTCGAACAGGCCCGCATCGTGCGGCGGCACGTCGAACGCGCTGCGGTCGAGCACGATGTCGCCCACGATCACCTGCACACCCTGGGCGCGCAGCCGCTGCATCAGCAGCCACAGCCGCTCGACCACCAACTTGGGATCGCCCTGGCCCTTGATGTAGACGTTGCCGCGCAGGCTGCCGCCCTGGGGCGCGGCGTCCAGGTACACGGGTGTTTCCCAGGTGAATGCCGGGCCCAGCAGGTCGAGCGCGGCGTAGGTGGTGACCAGCTTCATGACCGACGCGGGGTTGGATGGCACCTGCGCGCGGTAGGCCAGGCGCGGCAGCACGCGGCCGTCGGCTTCCACCACCAGGGCAGAAAAGGCCTCTCGGGGTACCTTGGCGCGCTGCAGGGCGGCGTCCACTGCAGGGGGCAGAGCGGCAGGAGCAGCGGCGGCGGCGCCCGGTGTGGCAGTCTGGCCAAAAGCGTTGGGAGCACCCCAGCCCGCCAGAACCACGATGGCGCACGCTGCGGCAGGGCGCACGTGGCGCATCGAATGTTTGCAAAAGAAGGAAACCATGCGGCAAAGTCTAGCGTTCGCCTCTTGATGCCTTGGCCCCTGGCTGCACGCCGATAATCGGCGGCTGCCTTCCCAGCCTTTCCGCCCGCTTTCGTCATTCCGAGAACGGGGCCAGCCCCTTCCCCCATGCACCTGCTTGCCTTCGACACCAGCACCGACACCTTGTCCATCGCCGTCCAGCGCGGCGCGCAGGTGCGCGAACACCGGGGGCCGGGCGGCGCCCAGGCGTCGGCCACGTTGATTCCTGCGATCCGGTCGTTGATGGCCGATGTTGGGCTGAGCTTCGACATGCTGGATGCAGTCGTCTTCGGCCGTGGCCCGGGCTCGTTCACCGGACTGCGTACCGCGTGCGCGGTGGCGCAGGGGCTGGCTTTCGGTGCACGGGGCGGCCTGGCTGTGCCGGTGCTGCCGGTCGACACCCTGCTGGCGGTGGCCGAGCAGGCCCGCGCCGACCATGGCTGCACGCAGGTGCTGGCCGTGCTGGACGCGCGCATGGACGAGGTCTACGCCGCCGCATTCGAATGGCAGGCAGGCGGCCACTGGCTGGCGCCGGCCGACTTCACCCTGTGCGCACCGCAAGCGCTGGTGGTGCCTGACGGTTTCACGGTGGCTGGCAATGCCCTGGCGGCGTATGGCGAGCGCCTGGCGCCGGGCGCGCCGCACGTGCATGCGCTGCCCACGGCCGCCGCCCTGCTGCGGCTGGCGCCGGCGCTGCTGCAGGGCGGCGCCGCATTGCCCGCTCAGGCGGCGCTGCCGCGCTACATCCGCGACAAGGTGGCACAAACCACCGAAGAACGCGCCGCCATCAAGCGTGCGGCAGCGGCCCCAGCAGCTGCAGTACCTGGCAACGGATTGCCGACATGAGCGCCCTGCCACGCCCTACCGCGGCCAGGCCCGCCGTCGAGGCGCGCTTCGAGGCACTGTCGGTGCAGCATCTGGACACGCTGCTGAAGGTCGAAGCGGCCGCCTACACCCACCCCTGGACGCGCGGCAACTTCATCGACGCCATGGCCGCCGGCTACCAGACGCAGCTGCTGATGGCGGGCGACACGCTGATCGGCTACTTCGTCGCCATGCGCGGCGTGGACGAGATTCATCTGCTCAACATCACCGTGGCGCCCACCTTCCAGCACCAGGGCTGGGCGCGGGTAATGCTCGACGCGCTGGCACTGTGGTCGCGCGGGCAGCAGGCGCAATGGCTGTGGCTGGAAGTGCGTGTGAGCAACCTGCGCGCCCGGCAGATCTATGAAGCCCACGGCTACCAAGTGGTGGGCGAGCGCAAACGTTATTACCCCGCCCACGCCGACCAGCGCGAGGACGCCATCGTGATGAGCCTGAAACTATGAGCCTGGACCTCGACGCCCGCCAACGCGCCATGCTGCAGGAAATGGGGATCGCCGTCTGGGCCCCTCTGCCAGCGGTGCATGCCGAGGCCGTGGCGCCCCCCATCGCAGCCGCACCGGTTGCGGGTGCGGCACCGCGCTTCACGCCCGCTCCGGCGCCGGTCGCCGCAGTGGCTGCCCCCGCTGCGCGAACGGCGGCGCCACACCCCGCGCCGCCGCCCGCAGCCCCCGCACCGGCGGCTGCCGCCGCGGGCTCCACCCAGGGCCTGGTCTGGCATGCGCCCACAGCCGCCTATCCGCAGGCCGACCCTGCCGCCACACCGGCCGGGCTGGGCGCGGGCTGGCTGGTGGTGGTGGAAAGCGCCACGCCCGGCCAGCCGCTGCAAGGCGATGCGGGCCGATTGCTGGACAACATGCTGCGCGCGATGCAGTTGCACCGGCAACCGCGCACCCACATCGCCACGCTGGCACGGGCTGCGGCCATTCCTGCCGAAGGCCACGCCGAGCCGGCCGACGGCATGGCGCAGGCCCTGGAGCAGTTGCGCCCTGCGCTGGTGCTGGTGCTGGGCCTGGGCGCCGCACGCGCGGTGCTGGGCAGCCGCGAACCGCTGGGCCGCCTGCGCGCGGGCGTGCAGTCGCTGGAAGGCCCGGGCGACCTACGCGTGCCGGCCGTGGTGAGCTACGACCCGGCTTACCTGCTGCGCGCCCCTGACGCCAAGGCCGGCGCCTGGGCCGACCTGTGCCGGGCGCTGGCCCTGGTGCGCGGCGCGGCCTGAAATCACCCGTTGCGGGCCACCCGCGCGGCCGGCAAAAGGCGCGTGGGCGGTGCCATAATTCGCCGCTTTGCTTCACTTCAGAGAAATAGAGAACGCCCTCATGGAAACCTACCCTAGTTGGTAGCTTTCAGCTCCTGGCCGGCCACCTGCCGCGGGGTTGAAAGCGTACCCCGCCCCCTTCGCAGACGCCAAAGAACACACCGGGAGTGAGCCCATGCTCAACATCTTTTCGCTCGCCAACGGCCGGCTGGTCCAGGAAGAAATCGAATCCCTGGAAGAACTCGCGCAGTTCCAGCCCATCTGGGTCGATCTGGAGTCGCCCACGCTGGAAGAAAAACGCTGGATCAAGCAGCACTACGGCCTGTCCATCCCCGAAGACGCGATGGACGAGGACATCGAGGAATCCGCCCGCTTCTACGAAGAAGACAACGGCGAGCTGCACATTCGCAGCGACTTTCTGATCGACGACGACGAGGACCCACGCTCAGTCCGCGTGGCTTTCATCCTGAACCTGGTCAACGACACGCTCAAGAGCAAAGGCGTGCTGTTTTCCATCCACGACGAAGACGTGCCGGTCTTTCGCCTGCTGCGCATGCGTGCGCGCCGGGCGCCCGGGCTGATCGAAGACGCCAAGGAAGTGCTGCTCAAGCTCTTCGACGCCGACGCCGAATATTCCGCCGACACGCTGGAAAACATCTACGACGAGCTCAAGGACGTCAGCAACCAGGTGCTGGCCGGCGACGTGACCGACGCACGCGCCGGCGAGGTGCTGGCCGCCATTGCCCGGCAGGAAGACCTGAACAGCCGCATTCGCCGCAACGTGATGGACACGCGCCGCGCGGTGAGCTTCATGATGCGCAGCAAGATGCTCAACGCCGAGCAGTTCGAAGAAGCCCGGCAGATCCTGCGCGACATCGAATCGCTGGACAACCACACGGCGTTTCTGTTCGACAAGATCAACTTCCTGATGGACGCCACGGTCGGCTTCATCAACATCAACCAGAACAAGATCATCAAGATCTTCTCGGTGGCCAGCGTCGCGCTGCTGCCGCCCACGCTGATCGCGAGCGTGTACGGCATGAACATGCAGTTCCCGGAACTGCAGCTGCTGGGCGCGGCCGGCTATCCGTATGTGCTGGGGTTGATGGTCTTCAGCGCGGTGGGGCCGATGTGGTACTTCCGCAAGCGCGGCTGGTTGAAGTGACGCCCCCCTGAGGCGCTGGCGCGCCTTCCCCCGGAGGGGGACGACGCCTTCAGCCCGGCGAAGCCGGTTCTGCGGCGTCTGCTGGCGAAGGCATGCCTTGTGATGAGAGTGGTCGAAGCCCGGCAGTTTTATAGCCAAATCGGCCTCTAGCGCTTATCCATCAAGCGCAAGCAGCTATTATATTTATAGCACTTGCATGAATTCGCCGATGGCCTCGTCGGCGTAGCGGCTGGCGACTTCGGTGACGAAGCGGGCGAAGTCGACGTGGGCGGTGTCGTCGGCGCGGTCGGAGATGGTGCGCATGGCGGCAAAGGGCACGCCGTAGTCAGCGCAGACCTGGGCCACGGCGGCGCCTTCCATTTCCACGGCCAGCACCTCGTGGCCGGCCTGGGCCAGCGATGTGCGCAGGGTGTGTGCGCCGGCCGCGGTGCCCACGAAGACGTCGCCGCTGGCCACCAGGCCGGTGTGCCGGCGTGGTGCACGCAAGGCCAGGTGGTCGTTGCCGCCCGCATTCAGCGGCGCCGGCATGCGCTGCAGGCAGGCATCGACGGCATGGGCCAGCAGTGCAGTGAGTGCGGCGTCGCAGCCCCAGCGCGTGCGGCCGTAGCCGGGCACTTCCCAGCGCGGAAAAAGCGGCGATGCGTCCATGTCGTGCTGCACGAAGTCGTGCGCCACCACCACGTCGCCCACCGCTACTTCTTCACCCAGGCCACCGGCCACGCCGGTGAAGACGATGCGCGCTACGCCGAAGCGTTCGATGAGGGCCGTGGCCGTGGTGGCCGCGGCCACCTTGCCGATGCCCGACAGCGCCAGCACCACGTCATGCCCGTGCAAAGAGCCCTGCCAGAACATGCGCCCGGCGTGGACGGTGCGGCGGGCATGCCCCAGCGCGGCGGCCAGCCCCGCCTGTTCATCGGGCAATGCGCTGAGGATGGCCGTGGTCATGGGTGATAACTGTGAACCCAGCGCACACCACGCCAGCGGACGCTGCGCAAAGTCCGCCAAGACACTGTGCCGGCGCTGGCGTCGCCCACCGTCCCGATGCGCGTAGCGCCACAAGAGAACGGGGGCGCGGCCCAGCCGCTCAGGGGGATGGTCACTTCTTGTCGCGCAGCTCGCGCCGCAGGATCTTGCCGACCGGCGTCTTGGGCAGATCGGTGCGGAACTCGATCACGCGCGGTTGCTTGTAGCCGGTGAGGTTGGCCTTGCAGAATTCCTTGACCTGGGCTTCCGTGAGCGTCGGGTCTTTCTTGACGATGACCAGCTTGACGGCCTCGCCGGTCTTCTCGTCGGGCACGCCCACCACGGCGCATTCCAGCACGCCGGGCAGCATGGCGACGACTTCTTCCACCTCGTTGGGGTAGACGTTGAAGCCGCTGACCAGCACCATGTCCTTCTTGCGGTCCACGATCTTGAAGTAGCCGCGCTCGTCCATCACGCCGATGTCGCCGGAGCGGAAGTAGCCGTCCGCCGTCATCACCTTGGCTGTTTCGTCCGGCCGCTGCCAGTAGCCGGCCATGACCTGCGGGCCCTTGATGGCGATCTCGCCCGGCCGGCCGACGCCGACAACGTCGTTGCCTTCGTCGTCGATCAGCTTCATGAGCGTGCTGGGAATCGGCACGCCGATGGTGCCGGTGAACTGCGTCGCCGTCACCGGGTTGCAGCTGGCCGAGGGGCTGGTCTCCGACAGGCCGTAGCCTTCGCAGATCGGGCAGCCGGTCTTTTCCAGCCACAGCTTGGCCACGGCGCCCTGCACCGCCATGCCGCCGCCGACGGACACGCGCAGGTTCTTCCAGTTCACGATGTTGAAATCAGGATGGTTGGCCAGCCCGTTGAACAGCGTGTTGACGGCAGGAAAGCTGTGGAAGGTGTGCTTCGACAGCTCCTTGAGCACAGCGGCCAGGTCGCGCGGGTTGGGGATGAGGATGGTCTTGCCGCCCGTGCGCAGCGACAGCATCATGTTCACGGTGAACGCGAAGATGTGATAGAGCGGCAGCGCGCACACGCTGGTGGGCTGCTCGCCCGCCGGTACCTTGGCCATCACGGGGGCGTTCCAGGCTTCGGACTGCAGCACGTTGGCGATCACGTTGCGGTGCAGCAGCACGGCGCCCTTCGACACACCGGTGGTGCCGCCCGTGTACTGCAGCAGGGCCACGTCATCCGGCTGGATGGCGGGCACCACCAGCTTCGGGCCGCCTGCACCCTTGGCCAGTGCGTCGTTGAAGCGCACCGCGCCGGGCAGCTGGAACTCAGGCACCAGCTTCTTGACGTTGCGCACCACGTAGTTGACGACCAGGCCCTTGAGGAACCCCAGCCGGTCGCCCATGGTCGCCAGCACCACGTGCTTGACCTGCGTCTGTGCGATGCAGGCCTGCAGCACGTGGGCGAAGTTCTCAATGATGACGATGGCCTTGGCGCCTGAATCCTTGAGCTGGTGTTCCAGTTCGCGTGGCGTGTAGAGCGGGTTCACGTTGACCACCACAAAGCCGGCGCGCAGCACGGCGGCCACGGCCACGGGGTATTGCGGCACGTTGGGCATCATCAGCGCGACACGGTCGCCCTTGACCAGGCCCAGCCCCTGCAGATACGCGGCCAAGTCGCGGCTTTGCGCGTCGGTCTCGGCGTAGGTCACGTCACGGCCCATGAAGCTGTAGGCAACGCGGTCTGCGTACTGGCGGAAGGCCTCATCCATCAACGCAACCAGCGATGGGTATTGGGATGCGTCGATGTCGGCGGGCACCCCTTGCGGATAGGCGGCGAGCCACGGTCGGTCGGTCATGCTTGTCTCTCCAATTTACTTCTAGTCACAAAGGAACCTGCGCATTGTCTCTGCGCCCGCCGCTTGGGCGCGTCGGTACTTTCGCTAGCGCTGGCCGGGTGTTCCGGCCGCGCCCAGCCCAGAGGTCATGGTAGTCACGCGCCCCACCGGGGGATCTGCTTACCGGGGCACCGTGTAGGGGAAGGGCGGCACGACGAAGCGGCCGTCCATCATGCCGGTGCTCAGGCGCGCAGCCTCGGCCAGGCGCTCGCCCCAGGCCAGCGCGGGCCGTCCGGCGTGCAGAAATTCTTCGTTGGTGCGCGTGTCAGGGCGCAGCAGGCGTTGGTCGGCCACCACGTCTACCGCGATGTAGGCGCCGCCCGTGCCGGCATAGCGGAACAAGGTGTGCGAGTACGGCTTGGGCAGCTCGATCTTGTGGCGCGCCATCCACGCGGCAACGCCCGGCCGGTTCTCGCCCAGGTAGTTGGCGGTGTCGGCCCGGCGCTTGTAGCGCAGGCAGTCGACGCGAACGGGGCTGCCTTGCGTGGCGTCCTGCACCTCCACGCCTTCTTGGCGCGGGCACGGCGCCGTCCAGAAGGTGGTGTCGCGAAGGTAGTTGGAGCTGTTGGTCTGCACCAGCATCACGGCCAGCAACTCTTTGGCCGGACCGCGCAGGCCCAGGGCCACCATGCTGAGTGGAATGTCGTTGGAGGTGTCGTCAGGCAGCACGTCGATGACTTCGTTGCCGCCGCCCAGCGGCTCCCACGCTGCGCCCGGCGGCAACTCGAGCTGGGCACGGCCCACGCGCGGAAGGTCGGGCTGCAGCGGCGCGCAGGCGGCCAGGGTCAGTGCGGCAATCAGGGTCAGCGCGGCGCGGCCGGCACGGAAAGACAGGGGCATGAAAACGATCCTCGTTGGTCGGAGCTTTTGCGGGCCACAGCCGCATGGCACACAGGTGGCACGGGCAGCGGTGGATACGGGCAGAGCGGTTCCGCCGGCATGTTCGCTCGATGGGCCGGAAGGTTACCTGATCCCGCCGCCACCACGCCGGAGCTGAAAAGCCCGGGGCGTTTCCTGCGCCACCGGGCTCGTGCCTCGCCAATCAGCGGCCCGAGGCCCACGGCTGTTGGGCGGCCTTCTTGTTGTCGAAATATGCATCTACGGCGTCCATGAGCTCCTGCTGCGCTGCATTGACGGGCGGCTCGATCAGGGCGGCAGACCGCAGGATGGTCTTGAGCGTCTGCAGGTGGTAGTCAGTGAAACGGTCGGCGCTGCGCTCCAGCACCGCAGGCAGTTCGGACACGGCCAGCGGACGGTTGCGCAGCATGTGGGCACTCGCAACGCACAGTCCGCTGGCGTCGGCATCGGACAGACCCAGGTGCTGGCTCAGCAGCGCCTGCACGCCGCTCTTTTGCTGTGCGGTGACCAGGCCCGTGGTCTGCACCGTCGCCAGCGCCAGCACCGCGACCACGTCCACGGGGTGGTCCAGGGCATACAGCGGCGGCGTGTTGACCTTCTTCTTCCAGGCACGCCGGTGAAAGAAGGTGAGCGGATTGAGCCACCCCACGTCGATGCCAAAGCGCCGCAGCGCCTCCATGGCCATGGTGAAGGTGATGACCAAACCCAGGATTTGCAGAATGACCCCCATGGCGCGCCCTCTCTTCATCTGTTGGTTGATGGGTAGCGGCCATGCCGCCCCGAAAATTATGCAGGTTGCGGCGCAGGGGAGGCGGACATTGGTGGTGCTGGCGTGCAGACCGGCACCAAAGTCCTCAACAAATGGTGCCGCTCAGGCTTTGAGCGTGGCGAGCACTTCGTCCAGCATCTTCTTGGCATCGCCGAAGAGCATGCGGTTGTTGTCCTTGTAGAACAGCGGGTTGTCCACGCCGGCGTAGCCGGACGCCATGCTGCGCTTCATGACGATGGAGGTCTTCGCCTTCCAGACCTCCAGCACCGGCATGCCGGCGATGGGGCTGGCCGGGTCGTCCTGCGCGGCGGGGTTCACGATGTCGTTGGCGCCGATGACGATGGCCACGTCGGTCTCGGGGAAGTCGTCGTTGATCTCGTCCATCTCCATCACGATGTCATAGGGCACCTTGGCCTCGGCCAGCAGCACGTTCATGTGGCCCGGCATGCGGCCGGCCACGGGGTGGATGGCGAAGCGCACGCTCACGCCTCGGTCGCGCAAGGTGCGGGTGATGTCGTTGACGGTGTGCTGCGCCTGGGCCACGGCCATGCCGTAGCCGGGCACGATGACGACGCTCTGGGCCTCGCGCAGCAGCGCCGCGGTGTCGGCGGCACTCACGGGCTGGACTTCGCCCTGCGGCTCGGCGCTATCGCCGGCCTGACCCTTCTTGGCCGCTGAGCCGCCGCCCGTGCCGAAGCCGCCCGCGATCACGCTGATGAAATTGCGGTTCATCGCGGTGCACATGATGTAGCTGAGGATGGCGCCCGACGAGCCGACCAGCGCGCCGGTGACGATCAGCAGGTCGTTGCCGAGCATGAAGCCCGTGGCCGCCGCCGCCCAGCCCGAATAGCTGTTGAGCATGGAAACCACCACCGGCATGTCAGCCCCGCCGATGGCCAAGACCATGTGCACGCCGAACAGCAGCGCGATGGCCGTCATCACCGCGAGCGGCACCATGCCATCGGCCACGGTGTCGGCCTGCA
This sequence comes from Acidovorax sp. WCS2018Noco2-16, assembly GCF_031843945.1. Lineage (NCBI taxonomy): Bacteria > Pseudomonadati > Pseudomonadota > Betaproteobacteria > Burkholderiales > Comamonadaceae > Acidovorax > Acidovorax sp. WCS2018Noco2-16. The sequence continues at coordinate 180,223 of NZ_JAVTJJ010000005.1, read as the reverse complement.
GGAAGGCGCGGCCGAACCACACCACCGTCAGCAGCGCGGCCAAGTTGATCCAGTGGCGCGCGGGCAGCAGCAATGGTTTGCCGCCGATGCGGCCATTGAGCTTGCCGAAGGCGATCAACGAACCCGAGAAGGTCACCGCGCCAATCAGGATGCCGACGTAGACCTCCAACGCATGGATGGTCTTTTCGGCGCCCTGAAGCGGAGCCGACGTGTCCACGTAGCTGGCAAAACCCACCAGGCAGGCCGCCAGGCCGACCAGGCTGTGCATGAGTGCGACCAGCTCGGGCATCTGCGTCATCTTCACGGCCCTGGCGGCATACAGGCCGATGCCGCCGCCGATCACCAGAGCCCCGACGATCCAGGCGACGCCGGAGGGGCCGACACGCGGGCCGAACACCGTGGCCAGCACGGCCAGCGCCATGCCCACCATGCCAAACAGGTTGCCGCGGCGCGACGTCTCAGGGTTGGAAAGCCCGCCCAGACTCAGGATGAACAAAATGGCAGCGCCGAGATAGGCCACCGTAGCAAGACTTTGGGACATGGTGCGGGTCTCCCTCTCTTTGTTCTTGTCGTTTCTTGTCGTTATTTGCGGAACATGGCCAGCATGCGCCGCGTGACCGCGAAGCCGCCGAACATGTTGATGGCCGTGAGCACCAATGCGGCAAAGGCCAGCCACAGGATCAGTCCGTCAGGTCGCCCGTTCACCCCGGCCTGCGGCGGCGAGATCTGTACCAGCGCACCAATGGCGATGATGCTGGATATGGCGTTGGTGACGCTCATCAGCGGCGTGTGCAGCGCGGGCTTGACGTTCCACACCACCATGTAGCCGATGAAGCAGGCCAGCACGAACACCGTGAAGTGGCCCAGGAACGCGGCGGGCGCGTAGGCGCCGATGAACCAGAAGGCCAGTGCTGCGCATGCAAAGAGGATGGCCAGCGTCTTGGCTGGCAGCGGGGCGCTGCTGCCATGGCCGTGGCCGGCCTTCTTGTCCGCCACGGGCGTGGCCGGCTTGGGCGCTGGCACGGGGGCGGCCTTGAGCGGCGGCGCTGGCCAGGTCACGGTACCGTCCTTGATGACCGTGAGGCCGCGGATCGCGTCGTCCTCCATGTTGACCACGGCCTGGCCATCCTTGGCTTTGCACAGCTCCTCGACCAGGCGCAGCAGGTTGGTGGCATACAGCGTGGACGACTGGCGGGCCAGGCGGGAAGGCAGATCGGTGTAGCCGATGAGCGTCACGCCGTGGCGCACCACGGCCTCGCCAGGCACCGTGAGCTCGCAGTTGCCGCCTTGTTCGGCTGCCATGTCCACGATGACGCTGCCGGGCTTCATGGACTGCACCATCTCAGCCGTGATGAGTTGGGGTGCGGGTTTGCCGGGGATCAGCGCCGTGGTGATGATGATGTCCGCCTCCCGGGCCTGCTGCGCATACATCTGGCGCTGCGCGGCCTGGAAGCCCTCGCTCATCACCTTGGCGTAGCCACCGCCGCCCGCGCCGTCTTCCTCGTAGTCGACCTTGACGAACTCGCCACCCAGCGACTTGACCTGGTCGGCCACCTCGGCACGCGTGTCGTTGGCGCGCACGATGGCGCCCAGGTTCGCTGCCGTGCCGATGGCGGCCAGCCCGGCCACGCCGGCACCGGCAATGAACACCTTGGCCGGCGGCACCTTGCCGGCGGCAGTGATCTGGCCGTTGAAGTAGCGGCCGAAGGCGTTGGCCGCCTCGATCACGGCGCGGTAGCCGGACACACTCGCCGTGGAGGTCAGCGCATCCATTTTCTGCGCGCGGCTCAGCGTGCGCGGCAGGCAGTCGATGGCCAGCACCGTGGCGCCCTTCTCGGCCAGTTGCGCCATCAGCGCCGGGTGCTGCGCCGGCCAGACGAAACCGATCAACGTGCCGCCTGCACGCATCAGCCCCACCTCGTCGGCGCTGGGCGGGCGCACCTTCAGGACGATGTCCGATGCCGCCCACAGGGCAGCGGCGTCGGGCAAAACCTCGGCGCCAGCGGCGCGGTAGGCGTCATCGCTGAACTGGGCCGCATCGCCCGCACCGGTCTCGATGGCCACCGAGAAACCCAGTTGAACGAGCTTTTCGACCGCATCGGGCACCGTGGCCACCCGCTTTTCGCCGGCAAAGGTTTCCCGCGCGACGCCTATGCGCTGCGCTGTGGGGGTGGTGCTCGCTTGCATGGAAGGTCTCCTGGAATGTGGCCCTCCCGTACGGGGCGGTATGGGGGCGGCACAAAGCGCACGCTCTTCGTACGGCGTTGCCGGGCGATGAGCTTGCATGGAGACGCATCCTGCACGATTGCGCACCCACGGGACATGGGGAATGTCCCACAAAGCAAAACCGGCAGCGCGAAGGCTGCCGGTTTGCAAGAGAAGGCGCATGTGCCCTCAGAACTGGTTTGCGATCTCGCAGGGAGATCGCAAAAAGGTTCTCAGTTGACGACCTGGGAGAGTTCGCCCTTGGCGTAGCGCTGGGCCATCACCTGCAGGTTGTGGCCCCGGACCTTGGCACCCTGGCCTTCGCAGCCGAACTCGATATAGCGCTGCTTGCAGACCTGCTTGGCGGCTTCGCGGGCGGGCTTGAGCCACTCGCGTGCGTCGAACTTGTCGGGGTTCTCGAACAGGAACTTGCGCACCGCGCCGGTCATCGCCAGGCGGATATCGGTGTCGATGTTGATCTTGCGCACGCCGTGCTTGATAGCTTCCTGGATCTCCTCCACCGGCACGCCGTAGGTTTCCTTCATCTTGCCGCCGTACTGATTGATGATCGCCAGCAGCTCGGCCGGCACCGACGAGGAGCCGTGCATCACCAGGTGGGTGTTGGGAATGCGCTGGTGAATTTCTTTCACGCGGCTGATGGCCAGGATGTCGCCGGTGGGCTTGCGGCTGAACTTGTAGGCGCCGTGGCTGGTGCCGATGGCGATGGCCAGCGCGTCCAGCTGGGTGGCCTTGACGAAAGTAGCGGCTTCTTCCGGGTCGGTCAGCATCTGGCTGTGGTCGAGCTTCACGTCGGCGCCAATGCCGTCTTCCTCGCCAGCTTCGCCGGTTTCCAGGTTGCCCAGGCAGCCGAGCTCGCCTTCGACCGTCACGCCGACCTTGTGCGCCATTTCCACCACGCGGCGGGTCACGTCGACGTTGTAGTCGAAGTCGGCCGGGGTCTTGCCGTCTTCACGCAGCGAGCCGTCCATCATCACCGAGCCGAAGCCCAGGTCGATGGCGCCCTGGCAGATGAGGGGGCTCTGGCCGTGGTCTTGGTGCATGACCAGCGGAATGTTCGGGTAGGCCTCGACCGCAGCCTGAATCAGATGCTTGATGAACGCTTCGCCGGCATATTTGCGTGCGCCGGCGCTGGCCTGCAGGATCACCGGCGCACCGGTTTCCTTGGCGGCTTCCATCACGGCCTGGACCTGTTCCAGGTTGTTCACGTTGAAGGCGGGAATGCCGTAGCTGTTTTCAGCGGCATGGTCGAGCAGTTCGCGCATCGAGACGAGAGGCATGGGTGGGTCCATTCAAAGGGGGTGAAGGAAGGGCCGCGGGGCCGGGGCCACGATGCCGCAAGGCTTCGTAACCGCTTGGTAACCCGTGATTTTATCCGGCCGCAATGTCAGCGGAATTCGCCAATGTCATGCGCCAGCAGGTGGTGAAGGGCGCGGGGGCCGCAGCCGGCCCGAACTGCCCGCCATGCACCTGTGCGACGCGGGCGACGATTTCGTGGCCCAGATGCAGGCTGTCCACCGGCGGCGCGCAGGGCGCGGCGCCCGCACGGCTGCCGTCGTCGCACACCTGCAGCCACGCAGCCATGCCCGCTTCAGCGCGGAGGGCCGCCGGACCGGCCTGCACTTCGATGCGTGTGCCAGCGGGCGTGTGGCGCAGGGCGTTTTCCACCAGGTTGCGCAGGGCCAGTTCTAGGAGCACCGCGTTGCCCCGCACCGTGACATTCGATTCGGCCGTCACGGCAATGCTGCCGCCGTGCTCCCAGGCAGCCTGCGCGTAGTCGGCGCCCACGCTGCGGGCCAGCGCCGCCAGGTCCACGGTTTCCGATTCCTGCAGCCGGGTGCGGCTGGTGCGCGCAAGCGCCAGCAACTGGTTCAGCACATGCCCGGCGCGCAGCGCGTCCTTGGCGATGCGGTCCAGCGCCTGGGCGTGCTGGTCGGCCGGCAGGCCGCCGGCCAACGCATTGGCGTTCAGTACGATCGAGGACAGCGGAGTGCGCAATTCGTGCGCCACCTCATTGGCCAGCCGGCGCTCTCGCTCCAGCACCGCCTGCTGCCGGTCGAGCAGCGTGTTGATGGAGGCCACCACCGGCGCGAATTCGCGCAGCGGCGTGCGTGCGGCCAGGCGCTGCGCGCCGGCCACGTCCAGCGCGGCCACGTCACCCGACAGCGAATACAGCGGCCGCAGCCCGCGTCGCACGGCCAGCCCCAGGGCCAGCGCCACCACGGGCAGCAGCCACAGTCCCGGCTCGACCATCTGCCCGGCGATGTCGTCGGCCAGGTCGTCGCGCTCCTGCAGATCCAGTAGCACCATGATCTTGCGCTCGCGGGCCGCGTCCCATTGCGAGAAGGCGCGCCAGGCCGGCGCGGAAGGCTGGCCCAGTTGCAGGTCGGCAAAGCCCTCGGGCGCCTCGAACGGAGGCAGCGGCGCGCTGCCGGTGTGGGTGAGCAGGCGCCCGGTGGCGTCCCACTGCGACACGCTGAGCGACTGCTGGTAGTCGTGCGCCTTCAGCCACGGCATGTCGGTCCGCTGCGTGGCGCGTGCGGAATCCACCACCGAGCCGGGCGCGAGGTTCAGCAGCAGGGCCGCCACGCTGGCCAGGTGACCGTCGGTCAGCTCGTCCGCCTCGTGCACGCCGGTCTGGTAGGCCATGGCGACGAAGCTGGCCCAGACCAGCACCAGCGCGCCCAGCGTCCAGTACAGCAACCGCCAGGTCAGGGACGGCTGGCGGCGCAGCAGGGCTGCGGGCGGCGCGGATGTTTCGGTGCTGGGCGAGACAGAAGGCATGCGCGTCACTCGGCAGGAATGAAATAACCCACGCCGCGCATGGTGACGATGCGGTCGTTGCCCAGCTTGCGGCGCAGGTGGTGGATGTGGACTTCGATGGCGTTGCTCTCCACCGCGGTCTGCCAGCTGTACAGGCGCTCTTCGATCTGCTGGCGCGACAGCACGCGCCCGCGCGACTCCAGCAACACGCGCAGCACCGAAAACTCGCGCGGCGACATCTCCACCAGTGCGCCGGCCCGTCGCACCGTGCGCGCGGCCGGATCCACCTCCAGCTCGCCATGGCGAATCGTGGGCGATGCACGGCCGGCCGAGCGGCGCAGCAGGGCGCGCAGCCTTGCCTCCAGTTCGTCCACGTCGAAGGGCTTGGCCAGGTAGTCGTCGGCGCCCAGGTCCAGCCCGGCAATGCGCTGGTGTACCTGGTCGCGCGCGGTCAGGATCATCACCGGCGTGGCCGGGTCTGGCAGCGCCGGCTCGCCCGCCAGCGGCGCGGGGCTGGCGCGCAGGCGCTGCAGCAGTTCGCCGCCGTCCAGGTCGGGCAGGCCCAGGTCGAGCAGCACCGCCGCGAAGGGCTCCATGCGCAGCGCGCTCCATGCGGCGGCCACGCTGCCGCACACGTCTATCGCGTAGCCACGCTGCTGCAGCGTGGCGCGCAGGCCACCGGCAATGCCGGCATCGTCTTCGACCACCAGGATTCGCATGCGGCGATTGTGGGCCCACGGTGGTCTTCGCTCCCATAAGACGGCGTTAAGAACGCGCCGTTAAGGTGCGCGACCATGACCCGTCCTCTCCAGCCCATTTCGTCGGCCTCTGCCGCCGCCGGCCTTGCGCCCCGCACCTGGCGCAGCGACACCGCACTGCTCGCCATTCCTGTTGCCGCCGTGCTGCTGGCGCTGTGGGACATGACCTCTCTCGACTTGTGGCTGGCGCACTGGTCCGGCACGGCCGCAGGGTTTGCGCTGCGCGACTACTGGGTGCTGTCGCGGCTGCTGCACGACGACCTGCGGCTGGCCGCCTGGGCGGCAGCGACGGCGCTGATCGTGGGCGTCTGGCTGCCCTGGGGTCCGCTGCGCCGCATCGACCTGCCGCGCCGCCTGGCACTGGCGGTGGCGCTGCTGCTGTCGCTGGCCGTCGTCTCCGCCGGCAAGGCGTTCAGCCACACCAGCTGCCCGTGGGACCTGGCGCAGTTCGGCGGCGTGGCGCGCCATGTGTCGCACTGGAGCTGGGGCCTGCGCGACGGTGGCAGCGGGCATTGCTTTCCTGGTGGCCATGCCTCGGCGGGCTTCGCCTTTCTGTCGCTGTACTTCGCCTGGCGGCACGACGCGCCCCGCCTGGCGCGCGCCTGCCTCGTCGCCGCGCTGCTGGGCGGCCTGGCGCTGGGCTGGGTGCAGCAAATGCGCGGTGCGCACTTCATGAGCCACAACCTCTGGACGGCCTGGCTGTGCTGGACCACCTGCTGGGCGGTGGATGCCGTGCGCCGGCGCTGCAGCAGAGCGGTGCCGGCGGCGGCCGGCCCGCTCACGGTCAGTTGGCCCGGCAGATCTTGAGCATGTTGGTGCCGCCCGGCGCGCCCATGGGCTCGCCGCAGGTGATGACGTAGAGGTCGCCCTGCTGCACGATGTTGCGGGTCTTGAGGTGCCCCTCGGCCTGCTCCAGCGCCGTGTCGCGGTCCACGCTGGTGTCCATCAGCAGCGGGCGCACGTTGCGGTACATGGCCATCTTGCGCTGCGTGGCCACCTTCGGGGTCAGCGCATAGATCGGAATGTGGATGCGGTGGCGGCTCATCCAGAGCGCGGTCGAGCCGCTGTCGGTCAGCGCCACCAGCGCCTTGGCGCCCAGGTGGTGCGCCGTGAACAGCGCGCCCATGGCGATGGACTGGTCGATGCGGCCCAGGGTCTGGCCGATGAAGTCGGAATCGCGCTCGGGGTCTTCGGCAGCCTCGGCGGCGGCGCAGATCTTGGCCATTTCTTCCACCGTCTCCAGCGGGTACTTGCCGGCGGCAGTCTCTGCGCTCAGCATCACGGCGTCGGTGCCGTCCAGCACGGCGTTGGCCACGTCGCTCACCTCGGCGCGGGTGGGCACGGCGTTGGTGATCATGCTCTCCATCATCTGCGTGGCGGTGATGACGACCTTGTCCATGTCGCGCGCCATGCGGATCATCTTCTTTTGCAGCGCGGGCACGGCCGCGTTGCCCACTTCCACCGCCAGATCGCCCCGCGCCACCATGATGCCGTCGGACACGCGCAAAATTTCTTCCAGCAGCGGCACCGCTTCGGCGCGCTCGATCTTCGCGATCAGGCCCGGCTTGTGGCGGTATTCGGCCGCAGCCACGTTGCACAGCTGACGCGCCATTTCCATGTCGGTGGCGTTTTTCGGAAAACTTACGGCCACGTAGTCGGCCTGAAAGCTCATGGCGGTCTTGATGTCGTCCATGTCCTTGGCCGTCAGCGCCGGCGCCGTCAGGCCGCCGCCCTGCTTGTTGATGCCCTTGTTGTTGGACAGCTCGCCGCCGATCTTGACCGTGGTGTGCACCTCCTCGCCACGCACCGCCGTCACCACCATCACGATCAGGCCGTCGTTGAGCAGCAGCACGTCGCCCGCCTTCACGTCGCGCGGCAGCTCCTTGTAGTCCAGCCCCACGCCGTTCTGGTCACCCGGCTCGATGCGAGAGGCGTCGAGGATGAAAGGCTGGCCCGGCTGCAGCATGACGCGGCCTTCGGCGAACTTGCCCACGCGGATCTTCGGGCCCTGCAGGTCGGCCATGATGGCCACTTCACGCCCGGCCCGCTGGGCGGCCTCGCGCACTGCCGTGGCGCGGTCGATGTGGTCCTGCGCCTTGCCGTGGCTGAAGTTCAGCCGCACCACGTTGACGCCGGCGCGGATCATCTGCTCGAGCAATTGCGGGTCGCTGGACGCCGGCCCGAGGGTGGCAACGATCTTGGTAGCGCGGCGAATCTGCATGGCTATGTCTCTTTCTTTGGGCGATGTAATCGGGTTTCAATTCTTGCACGAGCCCGGTTACATGGGAGTTACCGAAAGCACGGGGCAGCCCATGGTCTGGGCGAGGGCGGCGCTCAGAAGTCGGCGCCGGAATCGTCCGCCACGGATGGCGGCGGCGCAGGCCCATCGGCACGGTAGGCCGCCAGAAAATCGTCGGACGACACCTGGTCGGCCAGCGCCCGCAGATTAGCCGCCGACGCCGGGCCCAGCACGGCCTCGACCCGCTGGTTGGCCTCGGCCCAGCGCACCACCGCCTGCGACAGCAAGCTGGTGCCGGTGGGCGTCAGCACAGCCCGTTTGGTACGCCTGTCCAGCGCGTCCTGGCGCAGTTCCACTAGGCCATCGCGCACCAGCGGCCGCAACGCATGGGTCAGTGCCGACAGCTGAATGGCCAGCCGGTTGGCCAGGTCTTGCAAGGCGGGCGCCTGGCCTTCGGCGCGGGTGAACTTGCCAATCTCGACGAGCAGCGCCAACTGGGTGGCCTTCAGGTTCAGCGGCGCGAGCGCTTCGTCGTACAGCTGGCCGAGCCGGCGAGCCGCCAGGCGCACAGCCGTGTTGGTGCAGACCTGCACGCCAGGCGGAATCGAGATGTCCGCCAAGGCGGGACTCGACGGGGAGGAAACCTCTACAGACTGGCTGGTAATTCCCATACTCTCCAAATGGTTGAGTGCTGCACTATTCACGACAGGGCTGCGCAAAACCCTACATTTGAGCCCTCAACCAATTTAGTTGAGCCCTCAATTTTATCGGAGAGCCCCTTATGAGCCAGACCCCATCCAAAAAAGTCGCATTGATCAGCGGGGCTTCCGCCGGCATCGGCGCCGTGTATGCCGACCGCCTTGCCGCCCGTGGCTACGATCTTATTCTGGTGGCCCGCCGCGCCGACCGCCTCGATGCCCTCTGCGCCCGGCTGATCAAGACCCATGGCGTTCAGGCCCGGCCGGTGGTAGCCGACCTGAGCAGCCCCGAAGACTTGGCGCGCGTCGAAGCGATCCTCTCCACCCACGGCGATCTGCAGGTGCTGGTCAACAACGCCGGCATCGCCCGCCTGGGCCCCGTGTTGCAAAGGACGGCGCAAGACGCGGCGGCGCAGATCGCTCTCAACATCACCGCCCTCACGCGCCTGACCCAGGCCGTGGTGCCGGCTTTCTCCGCCCGCAAGCAGGGACTGATCATCAACATCGCTTCGGTTCTGGGCATCCACGCGTTGCCCATCAGCGCGGTCTACAGCGGCACCAAGGCCTTCGTTTTGCAATACAGCCGCGGCTTGCAGCAGGAACTGGCCGACACCGGCGTGAAGGTCCAGGTCGTCCTGCCCGCATCGACCGCCACCGAGTTGTGGGATCTGTCCGGCGTGCCGCTGTCCGCGCTCAGCCCCGACGGCGTCATGACGACCGAACACATGGTCGATGCGGCGCTCGCCGGGCTGGACCAGGGCGAATCGGTCACCTGGCCGTCTGTGGCCGACGCCGGTCTGTGGGACACGTACGACGCCGCCCGCAGCGCCCTGTTCGCAGCCAGCCAGGCCGGCAAACCCGCCCCGCGTTACCAGGTCGCCTGACACGTCCCCGCGCCTTCCCCTCGCGCGGACTTGGCGCGCTTCATTCCCCATCTGCCCCTTCCTTCAGGACTTGCCCATGCTTTTTGACGCCTTCTCTCTGCGCAACACGCCCCTTCAGAACCGGGTGGTGATGTCGCCGCTCACGCGCAACCGTGCGGTCGATGCCAACACGCCCAACGACCTGATGGCCACGTACTACGGCCAGCGCGCCACTGCCGGGCTGATCATCACCGAGGGCACATCGCCCTCGCCCAACGGCCTGGGCTACGCCCGCATTCCCGGCCTGTTCAACGACGCGCAGGTGCAGGGCTGGAAGCGCGTGACCGACGCCGTGCATGCTGAAGGCGGCAAGATCGTCGTGCAGCTCATGCACACCGGCCGCGTGTCTCACCAGGCCAATCTGCCCGCCGGCGCCGAAGTGGTCAGCGCGTCGGCCGAGGTCTGCCCTGGCGAGATCTGGACGGATGCGCACGGCACCCAGCCGCACACGCCACCGCGCGCCATGACCGAGGCCGACCTGCAGGCAGTGACCGGCGAATACGCCACGTCTGCGCGCCTGGCCATGGAAGCCGGTTTCGACGGCGTCGAACTGCACGCGGCCAACGGCTACCTGCTCGAGCAATTCCTGAACGCCAACATCAATCGCCGCACGGATGGCTATGGCGCCACGCCCGAGGGGCGCAACCGGCTGGTGCTGGAAGTCGCCCGGGCCGCCGCCCAGCAGATCGGCGCCGAACGCGTGGGCATTCGCCTGTCGCCCCACGGCGTGGTCAACAGCGCTGGCGCCTTCGAGGGCGTGGAGGCGCAGTACCTCGCCCTGGTGAAGCAGTTGTCTGCGCTGGGCCTGATGTACATCCACGTGCTGGACCATTCGGCCCTGGGCGCGCCGCCGGTGCCGGCCCAGCTGAAGGCCGACTTGCGCGCCGCATTCGATGGCCCGTTCATCCTGGCGGGCGGGCAGAACAAAGCCAGTGCGCAGCAGGCTTTGGACGACGGCCTGGCCGACCTCGTCGCTTTCGGCCGGAGCTTCATCGCCAACCCGGACCTGGTCGAGCGCCTGCGCAAGGATGCCCTGCTGAACGCGCCGTCACCCGACACGTTCTACACGCCCGGAGCCAAGGGCTACACGGACTACGCGACGCTCGCCGGCTGATGCGCATGGGGCTCGCTGCCGCAGCGCTGGTCGGCGCCCAACGAGCCTGCGCATTCAAGCCGCTAGATCCGCCCCACCCAGAATACAAGCCAAATCGGCCTCTAGCGCCCGTCCCATAAGCGCAAGCAGCTATTGATTCAATAGCGCGAAGCTGCATGCGCTGATGCGCGGGCCTGGGCCACGCCAGCGCTGCGCCGCATCAACGCATCAACGCATCAACGCTTCGATCTCATCCGCCTTCACCGGCACGCCGCGCGTGATCAGCTCGCAACCCGCGTCGGTCACGATGGCGTCGTCCTCGATGCGGATGCCGATGTGGTGGAACGCCTCGGGCACGCCCGGCGCGGGCCGCACATAGAGGCCCGGCTCGATGGTCAGCACCATGCCCGGGTGCAGGATGCGGCTGGGCCGGTTGGTGATGGCTTCGCCCGAGAGCGGATCGCGGCGCTCGCTGGTCTGGCCGACTTCGGTGGGCTCCACATAGCTGCCGCAGTCGTGCACATCCATGCCCAGCCAGTGGCTGGTGCGGTGCATGTAGAACTGAAAGTAGGCGCGGCTGTCGATCACGTCCTGCGCCGACCCGACCTTGTTGCGGTCCAGCAACCCCAGGTCGAGCAGGCCCTGCGACAGCACGGCCACCGTGGCGTCGTGCGGGTCGTTGAAGCGCGCGCCGGCCTTGGTGGCGGCAACAGCCGCGTCCTGGCTGGCCAGCACCAGGTCATACAGCGCGCGCTGCGGGCCGGTGAAGCGGCCGTCCGCCGGAAAGGTGCGGGTGATGTCGCTGGCGTAGCCATCGAGTTCGCAGCCGGCGTCGATCAGCACCAGCTCGCCCGCGCGCACCGGGGCGGCGTCGGCGCGGTAGTGCAGCACGCAGGCGTTGGCACCCGCCGCGACGATGGAGTTGTACGCCACGGCCTGCGAGCCCTGGCGGCGAAAAGCATGCAGCAGCTCGGCGTCGAGGTGGTATTCACGCACGTCCTGGCCGGCGCGCAGCATGCGGGCGCTGCACTGCATGGCGCGGATGTGCGCCTCGGCGCTGATGGCGGCGGCGCGGCGCATCACGTCCTGCTCGTGCGCGTCTTTCACCAGGCGCATCTCGTCGAGCAGCGTGCACACGTCGCCCTGCTCGGCCGGGCACAGCGCGCCGTAGCGTACGCGGGCGCGCACCTGGTTCAGCCAGCCTTCGACCCGCGCGGCCAGCCCGGTGTGCGTGGCGAAGGGGTACCAGACGCGGGCGCGGTTTTCCAGCAGGCGCGGCAGCTCAGATTCGAGCGTGGCGGCGGAGTGCGCGGCCTGCACGCCCAGCGTGTCGACCGCCGCCTCGGGCCCGAGGCGATAGCCATCCCAGATCTCGCGTTCCAGGTCTTTAGGCTGGCAGAACAGCGTGCTGGTGCCGTCGGCCGCCAGCACCAGGCAGGCGCCGGGTTCGGTGAAGCCGGTCAGGTAATAGAAGTAGCTGTCGTGCCGGTAGAGAAAGTCGCTGTCGCGGTTGCGCGAGCGCTCCGGCGCGGTCGGAATGATGGCGATGCCGCCCTCACCGAGTTGGGAGGCGAGGCGGGCGCGGCGCTGGGCGTAAAGCGCGGTGGTCGGCGCGGTGGTCGGCTGGGTCATGCGGCTATTCTCAGCCGAATGCAGGCGACGGCAGGACCGCGGGGGTGAATTTCCTTACAGTGCGCAGCACACCTACTCACGGCTTCACGCTGCCTGGCCCATGTCCAGCCTGATCTCTTCCACCTTCCATCTGATCTTTGCCGTGCTGCTGCCCCTGCTGGGCGTGGTGCTGACCGTGGCGCTGCTGCTCTACGCCGCCTACGTGCGCTGGGTGGATGTGCCGCAGAAGGTGCTGCTGTCGCGCCGCGCGTTGACCGTGCTGTGCGTGCTGGCGCTGCTGTGCGACGTGTGGCTGGCCGTGCGCCTGTACCTGCCGCAGCGCGCCCGCCAGGCGTGGCAAGACAGCGCCGCGCTGCGCGCCAGCCGCGAACGTTTCACGCTGGCGCAGGACTTTCAATACGGCGAACTGGTGATTCCCCCCGGCAGCCGCATCCTGCGCAAAGACCCGTTCGACCAGGGCGAGCCCGACCGGCCGCTGGCGCTGCACGGGCTGGAGGCGGTGCGGTTTGCGCAGCCCGTGCAGGTGGCAGGCGTGTGGGCCAGCGCGCTGCAGACGCACCCGCTGCGGGTGGAGCTGGCGCAGGACCAGCGCATCGGCCCCATCCACCGCTTCGACGCGCCCGGCCAGCGCTGGGTGGTCAACCGGCTGGTGCCGGCCCTTGCCTGCAAGAAGGGGCAGATGGCGGTGTTCCAGGTGCCGCACATCGCCTACGACGTGCAGGCCGAGCTGGGCAAGCCGCCGCCGGATGGGCCGGCCGCGCGGTTCTTGCCCAGCCAGTGGCTGTTTCGGCAATGCGAGGCGGGCGCGCCGATCGCGCTGGAGCCGGCTTCGTAAGAACGTGACCAGGCTTCGACAAGCTCAGCCCGAACGGACCCTTCTCCGCTCACCGGGAGCGTGCGCCAGGGCCGCTCAGCCGTTGAGCTCGGCCAGCCGTTCGGGCGTGCCCACGTCCGTCCAGCGGCCGGTGTAGAGCGCGGCGGTGACGCGGCCGGCCTCCATCGCCCGGCGCAGCAGCGGCGCCAGCGCAGCGCGCTCGCCCTGCGGGTTGCCGGGCGCGATGCTGCACCAGGGCGCGGTGAACAAGTCGGCGCGCAGCAGCGCGATGGTGCTGTAGGTGTAGCGCGGCCCGGGGTGGTCGGCCGGCAGGTTCAGCGCCAGGCCATCCTGTGACAGGCCGAAGTCGCCGCGCAGGTTGTGCGCCGGGTTGGGCACCAGCCACAGGTGCGCCAGCGCGTCGCTGGCGGCAAAGCGCTGTGCGGCCTCGGCGGCAAAGACGAAATCGGGCGCGAACACGTCGCCCGCCGCCAGCCAGAAGACTGGCCCCAGCAGCGGCAGCGCACGGGCGATGCCGCCGGCGGTTTCCAGCGCATCGCCGAAGTCCCGGCCCTCATGCGAGTATGAAATTGATAGCTGCTCGCGCTTATCTGGTAAGCGCTGGAGGCCAAAAACGCTTGAAAACCGCTCGCTGACCTGATCGCCCAGCCAGGCGGTGTTGACCACCGCGCGTGAAACCCCGGCCTCATGCAGCGCGCGCAGGTGCCATTCCAGCAGCGGCCTGCCTTGCACGGGCAAGAGCGGCTTCGGGGTGGTGTCGGTCAGCGGCCGCATGCGCTCGCCCCGGCCGGCGGCCAGCAGCATGGCGGGGGGTTGGGCGGTGTGGTTCATGAAGCGGCGGGGTGCGATGCCAATGCGCCGCGCTGCAGGGCATGGCGCAGCACCTGTTCGGGATCGAAGAGCGCCAGCAGCGCGGCCATCAGCGCCTCGGCTTTGGGCGAATGGTCGCCGCCGAAATTGCACACGTACACATCCAGCGTGACGGCGCCCTGCTCGGGCCAGGTGTGCACGCACAGATGCGATTCGGCCAGCAGCACGGTGGCCGTGACGCCGCCCGGGCCGTGTTCGGTGGCGGGAAAGGTATGAAACAGCTGCCCCACGGCCTGCAGGCCGGCTGCGGCAACGGCATCGGCGCAAGCGCTGGCCAGCGCTGCGGCGTCCAGCAGCCAGTGCGGCGCGCAGCGGCAGCCCTGAAGATCGGCGGTGAGGTGCAGGCCTTGCATGGGGCTGGACTGTAGTGCATCGCACCTGCATGCCGCACCCCGCGCCAGGGGCTGCGGGGCGCCCACGGAGCAGGCCGTTAAAATGCCGGGTTCCCCCTTCCACCGCCCCTTCCGGAGCCGCCCCTCGATGGCCAATTCTCAACAGATGGCGAATGCGATCCGCGCACTCGCAATGGATGCAGTTCAACAGGCCAATTCCGGCCACCCCGGCGCCCCCATGGGCATGGCCGACATGGCCGTCGCGCTGTGGGGCCGGCACCTGAAGCACAACCCCGCCAACCCGCTGTGGGCAGACCGCGACCGCTTCGTGCTGTCCAACGGCCACGGCTCGATGTTGCTGTACGCGCTGCTGCACCTGACGGGCTACCCGCTGCCCATCGAGGAGCTGAAGAACTTCCGCCAGTTGCACAGCAAGACGGCCGGCCACCCCGAATACGGCATCACGCCCGGCGTCGAAACGACCACCGGCCCGCTGGGCCAGGGCATCACCAATGCCGTGGGCTTTGCGCTGGCTGAAAAGCTGCTGGCGACCGAATTCAACCGCGGTGATCACGCCATCGTTGACCACCACACCTTCGTCTTTTTGGGCGACGGCTGCCTGATGGAAGGCATCAGCCAGGAAGCGATTTCGCTGGCCGGCGCCTGGAAGCTGAACAAGCTGATCGCGCTGTACGACGACAACGGCATCTCCATCGACGGCCAGGTCGCCCCCTGGTTCATCGACGACACGCCTGCCCGCCTGCGCGCCAGCGGCTGGAACGTGATCGGCCCAGTGGACGGCCATGATGCCGACGCTGTGGCTGCCGCCATCGCCAGCGCCAAGACCAGCGCCGACAAGCCCACGCTGATCGTATGCAAGACCGCTATCGGCAAGGGCTCGCCCAACCGCGCCGGCACCTCCAAGGCCCACGGCGAACCGCTGGGCGCCGATGAGATCACGCTGACGCGCAACGCCATCGGCTGGAGCAGCGCTCCGTTCGAAGTGCCTGCCGAGGTCTATGCCGACTGGGACGCCAAGGCTGCTGGAACTGCCGCCGAAGCCGAATGGAACGAGCGCTTCGCCGCTTACTCCGCCGCCTATCCCGAGCTGGCCGCCGAATTCACGCGCCGCATGGCGGGCGATTTGCCCAAGCACTTCGCGCAGACCGCCGTCGACACCGTGGTGGGCGCCCACACCAAGGCCGAAACCGTGGCCAGCCGCAAGGCATCGCAACTGGCGCTGGAGTCGTTCACCGCGCAACTGCCCGAGCTGCTGGGCGGCTCGGCCGACCTGACCGGCTCGAACCTCACCAACACCAAAAGCACGCCTGCGCTGCGCTTCGACGAAGCCGGTAACGTCGTGCAGGCCGAGTTGGCTGTGGGCACCGAGACGGTGAAGGTCGGCGGGCGCCACATCAATTACGGCGTGCGCGAATTCGGCATGGCGGCCATCATGAACGGCATCGCGCTGCATGGCGGCTACATCCCTTACGGCGGCACCTTCCTCACCTTCAGCGACTACAGCCGCAACGCCATCCGCATGGCCGCGCTGATGAAGCTGCGCGTGGTGCACGTGTTCACGCACGACTCCATCGGCCTGGGCGAAGACGGCCCCACGCACCAGTCGATCGAGCACGTTGCCAGCCTGCGCCTGATTCCGAACCTGGACGTCTGGCGCCCGGGCGACACGGCCGAAACCGCCGTGGCCTGGAGCGTGGCCCTCTCGAACCGCGACAAGCCCACCGTGCTGGCCCTGTCGCGCCAGAACCTGGCCTATGCGGCCAAGAGCGACCTGGGCGACATCTCGCGCGGCGCCTACGTGCTGAGCGAGCCCGCCGCCGTGGGCATCAAGAAGAAAGCGCAAGCCGTCATCATCGCCACCGGCTCCGAAGTGCAGCTGGCCCTGGCCGCGCAGAAGCTGCTGGCGGACAAGAAGATCGCCGTGCGCGTGGTCTCCATGCCCAGCACCACCACCTTCGACCGTGAAGACGCCAAGTACAAGGCCAGCGTGCTGCCGGCCGGCGTGCCGCGCATCGCTGTGGAAATGGGCACGACCGACGGCTGGTGGAAGTACGGCGTGTCGGCCGTGGTTGGCATCGACACCTTCGGCGAATCGGCACCGGCGCCCGTGCTGTTCAAGCACTTCGGCTTCACGCCCGAGAACGTGGCCGACACGGTGCTGGTGGCCATCGGCGCTGCCCGGCTGAAGAAGCAACCCGCGGCCAAGACGAAGGCCCCCTGATCCTTGCCGCCCGCTGCGCCCGCCGTCAGCGGGCGCGTCGTGGCAGGTTCCCAGTTTTTCAACTTTGCAACTTTGGAGAGACAAACCATGACGATCAAGATTGGCATCAACGGCTTCGGCCGCATCGGCCGCAACGTGCTGCGCTCGGCCGTGCAGAATTTTTCCGACATCGAAGTGGTCGCCATCAACGACCTGCTGGAGCCGGACTACCTGGCGTACATGCTGCAGTACGACAGCGTGCACGGCCGCTTCGACGGTGAAGTCTCCGTCGAAGGCAACACGCTGGTCGTCAACGGCAAGAAGATTCGCCTGACGCAGGAGCGCGACCCGGCCAACCTGAAGTGGAACGAAGTCGGCGCCGACGTGGTGATCGAATCCACTGGCCTGTTCCTCGACAAGGTCACCGCGCAAAAGCACATCGACGCGGGCGCCAAGAAGGTGCTGCTGTCGGCCCCGTCCAAAGACGACACGCCGATGTTTGTCTTCGGCGTGAACCACGCCACCTACGCCGGCCAGGCCATCGTGTCGAACGCGTCGTGCACCACCAACTGCCTGGCTCCGCTGGCCAAGGTGCTCAACGACAAGTGGGGCATCAAGCGCGGCCTGATGACCACCGTGCACGCGGCCACCGCCACGCAAAAGACGGTGGATGGCCCGAGCAACAAGGACTGGCGCGGCGGCCGCGGCATTCTGGAAAACATCATTCCATCCAGCACGGGCGCTGCCAAGGCCGTGGGCGTGGTCATTCCTGAGCTGAACAAGAAGCTGACGGGCATGTCGTTCCGCGTGCCGACCTCCGACGTGTCGGTGGTCGACCTGACGGTGGAGCTGGAAAAGGAAGCCAGCTACGACGAAATCAAGGCCGAGATGAAGGCCCAGTCCGAAGGCGCGCTGAAGGGCGTGCTGGGCTACACGGAAGACAAGGTGGTGGCCACCGACTTCCGCGGCGACACCCGCACCTCGATCTTCGACGCCGACGCCGGCATCGCCCTGGACAAGACCTTCGTCAAGCTCGTCGCCTGGTACGACAACGAGTGGGGCTATTCGAACAAGTGCCTGGAAATGGTCCGCGTGATCGCTGGCAAGTAAAGTCATTAATTTGAGGCAAATAGGCCTCTAGCGCTTATGCAGCAAGCGTGAGGCGCTATCAAAAAAGAAGCCCGGAGCCTTTGCAGGCCCCGGGCTTTTTTCATGGACCGCCGGCGTCAGAACGTGGCGTGCACGCCCAGCCACAGGCGGCGGCCGTAGCTGGTCTTGTCGTAGGTGGCGGCGTCCAGTTGCTTGTCGCCCAGGTTGTAGAGCGCAGCATTGAACGTCATCGCCCGGCTCCACTGGTAGCTCGCACCCAGGTCGACCATGGTGTAGGCCGGCACGGCGCCGGTGTTTACCGTGGTGCCGTATTCCTTGCCGTAGTAGTTGGCGGCGCTCCAGAAGCTGAGGCGGGGCGACGCCTTCCAGTCGGCGCGCAGGTTGGCCGTGTGCTGGGGCGTCAGGTTCAGCGGAGCGCCCCGGTTAGCGCCGCTTTTCTGCTCTGAATCGAGGTAGGTGTAGTTGGCCTTGAAGGCCAGCGCCCGCGTGGCCTGCCAGGTGCCATGCAACTCCAGCCCGGCGATGCGCGCGCTGTCCAGGTTCACGCGGTCCATCACGATGAAGCCGTTCCAGCGGTTGGTAGTGGTCACCGTGGAGAGCTTGTTCTTGAAGTCGTTGTAGAACACCGTGGCGCCGGCCGACAGGTTGCCGCGGTTGGACCACAGCGCGCCGACTTCATAGTTGGTGCTCGTTTCCGGCTTCAGGTCGGGGTTGCCCAGCATCACGAAGCGGTTGCGGCGCAGATAGGCGTAGCCCGGAATCACGGCACGGATCTCGGGCGTCTTGAAGCCGCGCGAGACACCGCCCTTGAGCGTCCACTGCTGCGTCGCCTGCCAGTTCGCATACAGGCGCGGGCTGGCGTGCGTGCCGTACTGGTCGTGGTGGTCCAGCCGCAGGCCGCCGGTCAGGCGCAATGCGTCGGTCAGCGACCATTCGTCTTCCACGAAGACCGCTTTCTGCGCCACGCCGAAGCGGCTGCGCACGCGGTCGCCCAGGCCTTCGTTCCAGTCTTCCAGCTCTGTCTTGTTCCACTGCACGCCGCCGGTCACGATGTGCGCGCCCACGGGCGCCACCAGCTTGGCGTCGAACACGCGGTTGCTGACCTCGGGCTTGCGCTGCGAAAACGCATCCTGCGTGGCCGACGTGCCGTCGCTCAGGCCCCAGCGCGAGCCGCGTTCCCACGCCAGCGACACCTCGGACGACGCCCAGCCCCAGCGGCCCTTGTGGGTGATGGAGGCGTGGTCGCGGTCGTTTTCCTGCTCGCGCGTGGCCCAGTTGGCGCTGGGGCCGTCGCCGTTGTCCAGCCGCGTGATGCCGCCCTGGATCAGGATGTCCTGCGCGGCCGAGGGCGTGATGGCCAGCCGCGCCGTCAGGTCGCGGTGCCGCGCACGGGTGAAGCCCTCGGTGGTCTGCACGTCGTCGTCGGCCTGGCGGTTGAGCTGGCGGCCCCAGAGCTGCAGGCCCAGCACGTCGGTCTTCACCGGGCCGGCCAGGTAGAACTGGCTCTGGGCGGCATTGCCGAATTTGCCGTGCTGCTGCGCCGTGTAGTCCAGCCCGACCGAGCCGCCCCACGCCTTGCGCACCTTGCGAGTGATGACGTTGATGACGCCGCCGATCGCGTCCGAGCCGTAGAGCGACGACATCGGCCCGCGCACGACCTCGATGCGCTCGATGGCCTCGGCCGGCGGGATGAAGCTCTGCTCGTAGCCGCGGTTGCCGTTCACGCGCGCATCGCGCAGGCCCTGGCGCTTGCCGTCCACCAGAATGAGGGTGTAGTCAGCCGGCATGCCGCGAATGGAGATGTCCGTCTCGTTGCTGTTGCCGTTGACCACCACGCCTTCCACGTCGCGCAAGGCATCGGTCAGGTCGCGGAACGACCGCTTGCGCAGCTCCTCGCCCTGAATCACGCTGATGGACGCCGGCGCCTGTTCGACCTGCTGCTCGAAGCCCGTGGCCGTGACCACCACACCGCCCAGCGTGGCCATGTCGCCCTCGTTGGGCGCCCCTGCGGCGGCCTGCGCCTGGGCCGTGCCCGACAACGCCATCAAAACCGCCCACACCACCTGCTGCCCGGTTGAAGCCTTGCGCATGACAACCCTCCCTCTTTATTGTTGGAAAATGAGAATCGTAATCATCAGCAACTGACGTTTTTGGACAGCTTGTGACAGCCCCGGACACCCTGCCGACCGCCGCCGATCCCGGTGCGGCACCCGTGCGCCTGCGGGTGCTGGTGGTGGACGACCACCCGCGCATCCGCGAGCCGCTGGCGGCCTTTTTGCGCCGCGAAGGGATGGAGGTGGACACCGCCGCCGACGCGCGCACCCTGCTCAGCCTGCTGGAGCTGCGCCGCTTCGACGCCGTGGTGCTGGACGTGATGCTGCCCGACGGCGACGGCAGCCAGCTGTGTGCGCGCGTGCAGGCCGAACACGGCGTGCCCGTGCTGCTGCTGACCGCACGCGCCGCAGTGGACGACCGCGTGCGCGGGCTGGAGCATGGCGCGGACGACTACGTGATCAAGCCCTTCGATCCGCGCGAGCTGCTGGCGCGCATTCGCGCCGTGCTGCGGCGGCGCGGCGCCACTGCAACGGCAGCTGCCGCCCTGGCACCCCAGCTCCGGCCAGGCCGCGCGCCAGACAGCCGCTGCTTCGCTTTCGCCGGCTGGCACTTCGACGCGGCGCGCGGCAGCCTGCGGCCGCCCGCCGGCCCGGCGCGGCTGTTGAGCGATGCCGAGGCGCGCCTGCTCGAAGTGCTGCTGCACCACGCGGGCGCCGTGCTCAGCCGCGAGCAATTGCTCGACTTGACGCGCACCCAGGGCCGCCAGGGCGAGGCCGCCTTCGACCGCACCATCGACCGGCAGATCAGCCGCCTGCGCACGCGCCTGCAAGGCGGCACCGCCGAAGACACCCTGCTGCGCACGGTGCGTGGCGGTGGCTATTCGCTGGTGGTGCGGGCAGAACGGGCGGAGCCGCTGGGTGGCTGATCTGCCGGCCGGCTGCGGCACGCACAACGCCCGACCGGCACCGCGCGCGATGGGGCTGGCTTGGCAGTTCGGCCTGCTGCTGGTGGGCGCGCTGCTGGCGTCGCACTTCATCGCCATGGCGCTGCTGCAGCGTACCGGCGCGCTGATCCACCCCATCTCGCGCGAACAGGCGCTGGCCACCCTGGCCACGGCGCATGCACTGGCAGGCAGACCTGGGCCGGACGACGCCCGCCGCACCGAGTTGCTGGCGCTGCAAGCATCGCCCTCCGCGCGCCTGTGGCTGAGCGCTGCACCCACCCTTGCGCCCTTTGCCATGCAGCCCGAAGAACTGCGCCTGGCCGCCGAGTTGCGCGAGCGCCTGGGGCTGCCGGCTGCGGCCGGCGTATGGATGCAGCTGGAACGCGCCTCGGGTGAAAATGCCCGCGCAGGGCTGCTGAGCCTGGCGGCCTGGGAGCCGCTGCACCTGCGCGCCAGCCTGGCGTTGCCCGGCGGCAGCCATGACAGCAGCAGCGACCGCCTCGGCGCCCCGCGCTGGATCAACGCCGACCTGCGCCTGCAAGGCCGCTACGACTGGTCTTCCACGCTGCTCTACACCCTGCCCGCCAGCATCCTGCCGGTGCTGGCGGCCGCGCTGTGGCTGGCCTGGCGGCTGGTGCGGCCGCTGCGCGAACTGATCCAGGCCACGGCCCGCGTGGAATATGGCCGCGAGCAGCCCGCGCTGCCCATGCACGGCCCGCGCGAGGCGCGCGAGCTCACGCACCAGTTCAACGCCATGCAGCGCCGCATCGCCCGGCACCGCGATGCGCGCACCCGCATGCTGGCCGCCATCAGCCACGACCTGCGCACGCCCGTGACCGAGCTGCGGCTGCAATCCGAACTGGTGGGCGAGCCCGACCTGCGGCACGGCCTGCTGGCCAGCGTGGTCGAGCTGGAGGCGCTGGTCTCCTCCACCCTGGACTTCGCCCGCGCCGACGCCCAGGCCGAGACGGCCGAGCGCATCGACATCGCGGCGCTGCTGCACGAGCTGGCCGCGCGCTACCAGCGCCGGGGCCAGCCCGTGTCGGTGCACGCCAGCCCCGGCCCGCTGACGTGGGCGTGCCAGCCCCTGGCCCTGCGGCGCGCGCTGGTCAACCTGACCGACAACGCGCTGCACCACGCGGGCACGGCGGTGGTGATCGAGGCTGAAGAGAGCCTGCAAACGCTGCAGATCCGCGTGATCGACAGCGGCCCGGGCATTGCTGCGGCGCAGCTTGAACAGGTCTTTGAGCCTTTTCACCAACTCGACAGCGCCCGCAGCCCGGATCGGCCCGGCGTCGGCCTGGGCCTGTCGATTGCCCGCGAATGCGTGCAGGCGCAAGGCGGCACGCTGGTGCTGACCAACCGACCCGACGGCGGGCTGTGTGCGACGCTCCATCTGCCCGGTGTAGCGGGTTGACGGCCCGACACCTGGATTTGAAGTATTTTCGGCCTCTAGCGCTTATCCATCAAGCGCAGATAGCTATATATTTAATAGCAAATCATTAATCAATCTGCACGCACGCGCCGCGCACGATGCGCCCAGCCAGCTCAGCATCGGCCTTCAAGAGCGTCTGAAATTCCACCACGGGCAGCGTGCCCGACTCCACCCCCACGCAGGCCAGGCGCTCCTGCACCACCCGGTCGGCCAGCACTTGCAGAAATCGCGCAAACAAACTCGTTTGCCGAGCTTGGGCGATGGAACGAGTCGTTCCTTTTCATCGGGCCGACCGTAAGACAACGCCCACGGAGGGTGCTGCGCTGAGCCTACGCCCCCGCAACAAGACGTCACCAACAATCGGATACCGCTGTTGCAGCGCACGCCTCTTGTTCCGCGTTGCAACCTGTTGTACCGATTCAGGAGCCTTTTCACCATGCAGACCGCCACCTTTTTCCGAACCTCTACCGCCGTATTGGCTCTGGCAGCGCTTGCAGCGTGCTCGTCCACTCCCCCGCCTGTCGACCAACTGGCTGTGAGCCGCTCGACCGTGAACCGCGTGGGTGCCGAAGCGACCGTGGTGGCGAACGCCCCGGTGGAACTGCAGCGCGCACGCGACAAGGTCACGATGGCGGAAAAGGCCATGAACGACAAGAACTACGACATGGCCCGCCGCTATGCCGCCGAAGCCGAAGCCGACGCCCGCGTGGCCGAGACCAAGGCCGACGCTGCCAACAACGCCAATACGCTGCAGCAGGTGCAAGGCAGCATCCGCGGCCTGCAGACCGAGATCGAACGCCGCGCGCCAGTCGTGCGCCCCGTGCCGCCGGCACCAGGCATGGCACCACCAGCCCCGATGGCCCCGCCTGCGCCACCCGCAGCGCCGATGGCTCCCGTGCGCTAAACCCACGGCCTAACCCTGGCACTCACCGGGCAGCTTTCTGCCCGCCCCCTCATTCAAGAACGGAACACCATGCACCCCATCCTTCGCCGCACCCCTGTCCTGGCCGCCGCTCTGCTCGCCGCCGGCTTGATGGCCGGCTGCGCCAACCGCGCGCCGCTCAACTCCGTGGAAGAAGCCCGCACGGCCGTCAACCGCACCGCTACCAATGCCGATGTGGTGCGCCTGGCCCCGCTGGAGCTGAAGTCCGCCACCGACACGCTGGCCCGCGCCGACCGCGTCTGGACCGATGACAACGACGCCGCCGAAGCGAACCACCTGGCCTACCTGGCCACGCAGCGCGCTGAAATCGCCAGCAACACCGCCCGCGCCCGCCAGCTGGACGCCGACATCAAGAAGGCCGGCACCGACGCCGAGCGCATGCGCCTGACGCGCGAGGCGACCCAAGCCCGCCTGCAGGCCGACGCCAATGCCCGCAGCGCCCAGCAGGCGCAAATGCAGGCAATGAGCGCCGAGCAGCGCGCCGCCCAAAACGAAGCCCGTGTGCGCGCTTTGGAAGCGCAACTGCGCGACATCGAAGCGCAGCAGACCGAACGTGGCCTGCTGGTCACCCTGGGTGACGTGCTGTTCGCCTTCAACAAGGCCGAACTGTCGGCCCAGGCCGGCCCGCGTCTGGACAAGCTGGCCAACTTCCTGCGCCAGTTCCCGGACCGCAAGCTCATCATCGAAGGCCACACCGACAGCGTGGGCGGCGATGCCTACAACCAGGAACTGTCGGAGCGCCGCGCTCAGGCCGTGCAAGGCGCGCTGGTGCAACGCGGCGTGACGCCCGACCGCATCACGGCCCGTGGCTATGGCAAGACTTACCCCGTGGCCGAGAACGGCTCGGCTGAAGGCCGTGCGATGAACCGCCGCGTGGAAATCGTGATTGCCGACGACAAGGGCAATCTGCGCGGCCGCTGATCCACCACCACTGCGCCCCCAACCCCGCGCCGGCCCCATGCCGGCGCGGGGTTTTTTACGTCTTCGCCATACTGCCGCCATGACCGATACGACGACAACGACCCTCACCGCCCAGGACGTTCTGCACTTCTGGTTCGAACAATCCACGCCCGCGCAGTGGTTTCAGAAGGACGACGCCTTCGACGCCGCCATTCGCGACCGCTTCAGCGCCCTGCACGCGCAGGCAACGCAAGGCGAGCTGGCGGCCTGGCGCACCGACGCCGCCGGCAGGCTGGCCGAAATCATCGTGCTCGACCAGTTCTCGCGCAACTTGCTGCGTAACCAGCCCGAGGCCTTTGCGCAGGACGGCATGGCGCTGGTGCTGGCGCAGGAAGCCATCGCGCAGGGGCTGGACGCCGCGCTGCCGCCAGAGCAGCGTGCCTTCTTGTACATGCCCTTCATGCACAGCGAATCTGCGCGGCTGCAGGCGGAATCGGTGCGGCTCTTCACCGCCCTGGGCAATGCCAACAATCTGGACTTCGCCCGTCGCCACCAAGTGATCGTGGACCGGTTCGGGCGCTTTCCGCACCGCAACGCCACGCTGGGGCGCGCATCGACGCCGGAGGAAGTCGCCTTTCTGCAAGAGCCCGGCAGCGGGTTCTGAACGCCGCCCTGAAGAAATCAAGGTCAAATAGGCCTCTAGCGCTTATCTATCAAGCGCCAGTAGCTATTAAAACAATAGCAAATAGACAACGGCGGCCAAAGGGCCTTGGCGCCCACGTCTGGCGGAAACACTGTAAATTATCACAGTGCTTACCGAATCCAAACTCGCCATCCTGGCCGACGCCGCCAAGTACGACGCCTCGTGCGCCTCCAGCGGCACGTCATCGCGCAACTCGGTGGGCGGCCGGGGCATCGGCTCCACCGAAGGTGCGGGCATCTGCCACAGCTACGCGCCGGACGGGCGCTGCATCTCGCTGCTGAAGATCCTGCTGACCAACTACTGCCAGTACGACTGCCTGTATTGCGTCAACCGCATCAGCAGCAACGTGCCCCGCGCGCGCTTTGCGGTGCAGGAGGTGGTCGACCTCACGCTCGACTTCTACCGGCGCAACTGCATCGAGGGGCTGTTTCTCTCCAGCGGCATCATCCAGACGCCCGACTACACCATGGAGCGCGTGGTGGAAGTGGCCCGCGTACTGCGCGAAGAGCACGATTTTCGCGGCTACATCCACCTGAAGACCATTCCCGATGCGTCGCCCGAGCTGCTGCTGCGCGCCGGCCGTTATGCCGACCGGCTGAGCATCAACATCGAACTGCCGACCGAGCAAGGCCTGGCGGCGCTGGCGCCCGAGAAAGACGGCGCGGCCATCCAACGCTCGATGGGCCGGCTGGCCACGCACATCGACGAAGCCAAGCAAGCCCGTGCGCAGCAGCAGCGGGGCGGCGCGGCGCAAGTCATATCGATGCCCGGGCGCACGCGCCGCGCCGAAGCCCCACGCTTTGCGCCCGGTGGGCAGAGCACGCAGATGATCGTGGGCGCCGACGCGGCCGACGACCGTACCATTCTGGCCACCAGCGCCCGGCTCTACGGCGGCTACGGGCTGCGCCGCGTGTACTACTCGGCGTTCAGCCCCATTCCGGACGCATCGCGCGCGCTGCCGCTCACCGCGCCGCCACTGGTGCGCGAACACCGGCTGTACCAGGCCGACTGGCTGATGCGCTTTTACGGCTTCACACACGACGAGATCGTGCCGCCCGCCGCGCCTGGCGATGCGAACGCACCGGCGGGCATGCTGTCGCTGGACATGGACCCGAAGCTCGCCTGGGCCATCGCCCACCCCGAGCTGTTTCCGGTCGACCTGAACACCGCCCCACGCGAGCGCCTGCTGCGCGTGCCCGGCCTGGGCGTGCGCACCGTGGACAAGCTGCTGTCCGCGCGCCGCGTGCGCCGCCTGCGCCATGCCGATTTAGGAACGTTGCACGTGCCGCTGGGCAAGGTGCTGCCCTTCGTCGCCGTGGTGGACCATCGCCCCATCGACCGGCTGCGCGACCCGGTGCGCCTGCGTGCCCACCTGGCGCCACCGCCAGTTCAAGCGTCGCTATTCGCCTGAGGTGCGCCAGGCATGCCGCATTCCGTCACGCTGCGCCACGCTGCCGACTGGGCCGGCTTTCGCGACGCCGCCCGCACCTGCCTGCAGGCCGGGCTGGAACCCATGCAAGTGCATTGGCAGGTGGCAGGTGCGGCGGAAACCGATCTGTTTGGCGGCGATAGCCATGAGGAAGGCGAGCCAGCGCATGCCTTCGCCACCGCTGCGGATACCACCAGCGCCGCGCGCGTACCCCGCGCCTTCATCACCCTGGGTGGGCACGTGGCGCTGCACAGCGACCCCGACCGCTATGCCCTGCTGTACCGCGCCCTCTGGCGCCTGGCGCACGACCCGGCGCTGCGGCACGACACGCTGGACGCCGACCTGTCGCGCATGCAGCGCATGGCGGCGGCCGTGCGGCGCGACATGCACAAGATGCGCGCCTTCGTGCGCTTTCGCGCGGTGGACGATGGAGAAGAACAGCCTTTGCACGTGGCGTGGTTCGAGCCTGATCACCACATCGCGGAGGCCAACGCCGCGTTCTTCGTTCAGCGCTTCACGCAGATGCGCTGGGCCATCCTGACGCCCGAGTGCAGCCTGCGCTGGGACGGCGACGCGCTTCAAATCGGCCCCGGCGCCACACGCGCCGACGCGCCGCCGCCCGATGCGGGCGAGGCGCTTTGGTTGACGTATTACCAGCACACCTTCAATCCGGCCCGGTTGAAGCTGGCGATGATGCGGCGCGAGATGCCTACGCGCTATTGGAAGAATCTGCCCGAGGCCGCGTTGATCGACTCACTGGCCCGGGGCGCGTATGAACGCAGTGCGCGCATGGTTCACGCCGGCGGCACTGAGCCGCATCGGCGCATTCCCAAGGTCGGCTAAACGACGCTGCCGTCGGCGGTGCGAATGGTTTCGCGGCCTGCCTTGTCCTTGAGGCGGCCCAAGTCGTTGTCCAGGGCACGGGCGAGCTTGTCGATGGCGGCAGTGAAGGCTTCAGGCACCTTCTCCGCATCGGCGGTGACTGCCAGCGGGGGGCGGCCGGCGGCACGTGCCTCAATGCTGCAGCGCTTGTCGGCGCCGCCCGACTTGCCGGCGTCCAGGTCAGACAGATGGATTTCCACCCGCGTGAGGTGGTCGCGGAACCGTAACAGCCGGGTATTCGTCTCGTCCTGGATCCAGCGGTTCATCGCCTCGCTGCCATCGATGTGATCGTCGGTCTGTACCTGTACTTGCATGAGCGGCTCCTTGTTGTTTGAACCTGCAGAGTGGGGTCACCCCCCCACACTTCAATCAGTATTTGCGTTTGCTTGCGCGCGGTTGCTTTTCGCTTCACTCGAATCATGGGGTACCTGTGCCACAGTGCACGTTGGCCGTCACGCATTGACGATGAAGGCCGACATGCCCTGCGCCTCGGTCGCATCAGCGGGCAAACTGCGCAAGTGCGCCAGCCGCTCCAGCAGGCGCTCCGCGGCAGCGTCACCCGGTAGCCGGGCCAGCAGCGCGCGCAGCCGCATCTCGGCGTCATCCCACTGCCTCGCATCCAGGCTGTGCAACGCGGCAGCGCTGAGCACGCACACCTCCTCGTCAGCGCAGGGCGTGAACACGCGCACGGGCTCGGTGCGGCCACGCACGGTGATGTCGCCCAGCACACGCAGCGTGATGTCGGCCGGCAACTGCGCGGCTGTGGCGGCCGACAGCAGAATGCCCGTGTCGAAAGCCTTGTTGGCGCCTTCCAGCCGCGCCGCCAGGTTCACCGCGTCGCCTACCGCGGTGTAGGCAAAACGCTGCTCCGACCCCACGTTGCCCACCACCGCGCGCCCGGTGTGCAGGCCGATGCGCAGCTGTACGGGCGGCAGATCGCGCGCGGCCAGTTGCGCAGCCAGTAGCGGCATGGCGTGCTGCAGCTCGATGGCCACACGCACCGCGCGCTCGGCCTGCCGGTCATCATTTAATGGCGCTCCCCAGAAGGCCATCATCGCGTCGCCGATGAACTTGTCCACCGTGCCGCCAGCCGCATGCACACGCGGCACCATGGCGTTGAAGCAGGCGGTGAGCACGTCCACTGTCTGCTCCGGGCTCAACCGCTCGGACAGCGAGGTGAAGTCCGCCAGGTCGGTGAACATGAGCGTGATCTCGCGCGATTCGCCGCCCAGGTGCAGCCGGCCGGGGTCGGCGGCCAAGCGCGCTGCCACGGCCGGCGGCACGTATTGCGCAAAGCGCGCCCGAAGCAGCCGTGCGCGGCGCCGGGCCACGGCATAAGCCAGCAGCGCCGCAGCGCCATAAGCCGCCAGCACGGCCCCGGCGGGAAAGAGCGGCGGCCACCACAGCCCGCGCTGGAACAGCAGCCACGACCCGAAGCCCATCGCCCCCGCCAGCAGCACGGCCAGCGGGCCGGCAGCTGCAGGCCAGCGCCAGCCTGCGGCCAGCAGCAGCGGCAAGGTCAGCATCAGCGCCAGAGGCGACCAGCCGGTGTCCACGCTGCGCAGCTGTGCGCCGGTAAGCTGGTTGTCGATCAGCGTGGCCTGCAATTCCACGCCCGGGAAAAGGCGCTCACCGCCCAGCAATGCGAAGGGTGCGTTGAACAGGTCGGACTGCGCATGTCCCAGCTCGACTGGCGTCAGCGCAGAGCGACCGATCAGCACGATCTTGCCGCGAAAGAAGCCCGGTGGCAGCACCCCGGGCAACAGTGCCTCGTAGTAAGACCGTGTCTCGAAGGTGCCGCGGGGGCCGCGATAGACCACGAATTCGGAAGGGGCAGCCGCGCGATTTTCGCGCGCGGCGCGGGCGTCGGCCAGCGCCGCGAGCTTGCCGGCAAAACTGTTCACGTGCGCATTGGCCCGGCGCACGACGAAGTCGTCATCGGGCTGCACCAGCGAGTCGCCCGGCACCGCGCCGGCCGCCAGAAAGCGCGGCAGCGGCATCACCTCGCCCCAGGCAGCCGCAGCAGCACCTGCGCTGGCGACGGGCTCGCGTGCAGACGCCAGCACCACGGACGATGCTGCAGCGATGGCGCGCTCGAAAGCCGCATCTTCCGCTTCCGTCGAAGGCTCGGAAAACAGCACGTCGAAACCCACCGCCGCTGCGCCGTCAGCGTGCAGGCGATCGAGCAGGCGGGCATGCATGCTGCGCGGAAACGGCCATGCATGCTGCACTTGCCGAAAGGTGGGTTCGTCGATAGCCAACACGACCACTGGCACGCTGCTGCGGCCGGGGGCAGACAGGGTGGTGAAGACGTCGAACACTTTCATCTCCAGCCCGGCCCAGGGCCGCGTAAGACTGAGTGCCCACACCAGCAGCAACGCGAGCGCACCCACCGCCACCGTCGCAGCGAAGGGCGGCAGGGGACGGTCGGGACGGCTCGGCCACCACCGACGAACGACGTTGGCAGGAAAGCGCAGCGAAAGGGCCATAGCTGCGCAGTATGGCGCGGCTGGCGTGAACCAAGTAGCCGACGCCCCCCAGGGGCCGGCTCCTACAGCTGGACGCGCCTTTTGCGGTTACAACTGCCCGATGTATTCAGCTTCGCGGAATCCTGCTTTCGACCACCCAGACGCCCGAGCCCGGTTCTTGTGTCGGAACAGCCGGCATGCGATCCGCTCCTCATGACTTCATCGAAACGCCTCAAGATCGGTCTGTCGGCCTGCTTTTCTCATGCAGACCCGGCACGCTCTCTCTTCACCAACAAGACGCTCCAGTATGTGGAGCAGACCATCGCGCACTGGATCATGTCCGCTGGCGCCATGGTGGTGATGGTGCCCTGCCCCACAGGCGAAACCGCGCGGGGCGACGTGACGCTGGCGCACTATGCCGAGTGGCTGGACGGGGTGGTGATGCACGGTGGCGCCGACGTGTGGCCGGGCAGCTACGGCGAGGAGCCGCTGAAAGATGCATGGCTGGGCGACCGCATTCGTGACCTGTACGACCTGGCGGTGGTGGAGGCATTCGAGCAGGCGGGCAAGCCCATCTTCGGCGTATGCCGGGGCCTGCAACTGATCAACGTGGCTTTCGGCGGCACGCTCTACCAGGACATCGAGACGCAACACCCGGGCGCGCAGCAGCACCGCAACGCCGTCACCTACGACCAGCACTTTCACGAGATCGACATGGTGCCAGGCACGCGCCTGTCGGCCATGTACCCCAAGCAGCAGCGTGTGGTGGTTAACAGCATTCACCACCAGGGCATCAAGAATCTCGCTCCGGGCTTTGACGTGGAAGCGTGGAGCCACCCGGATGGCGTGCCCGAGGCCATACGCCGCCGGCCCAGCCGGGGCAAGGGCTACATCGCGGCGACGCAGTGGCATCCAGAGTTTCGCGCCAAGGACGCAGTGGCGCTGGACGACACGCCGATCCTGCAGGATTTTCTGGCTGCCTGCTCCGTGGCCAAGGTGCGCCCGGCGCCAGGGCACAGTCCATTCCAGATCCGCGACCGTGCATCGCGGCTGCTGCGACAAGCCCTTTTGCTGCGGCGTTGATGTATAAAGAACTACCCGCGAAGTCGGGGTGACAAAAAACTTGTCATAAAGCAAGGGGCAGGGTTAAGGATTTCCATTGGTTTTGCAATGACTGCATTCAGCGAGTGCGGCAGTGTGCAAAGAGTGGCAACCTGCCAGCCCTGCAAGCAGTGGCTGCGAGAGCGAATGAAACTCGGGCCTGCAACTGCTAAAGCCTGCAATCCCCTCGTTTTCTCGCTCCGCGCCAATGCTCCAGGCGGTCAGTTGTCGTTAGCGTCGGCAAGGCACGGGCCTTTGGGTTCGTAAGCAGCGCTGGGTTGTCCATCCGGCCCGTCTGCTCGGTGCCTTCCGGTTTTTCTTCCCTTCATCAGGAGAAAGCGATGCGAGCCAGCCCGGATTCCCATTCCCCCCGTGTCTCGACACTCCCACCGGCCGATCGCGTGCGCTCACGCGTGCGGCGTTGTGCAGCGGTCATCGCTATCGGCGCCTTCAGCCTCGGCCTCGCTGCGCCGGCTGCCGCCATCACGGGCCAGCTGAATTCCCAGATCACGCTCACCTCGGGCTGCATCATCTTTGGCGGCCCGGGCACCATCAACGGCGCTAACTTCGGCACGCTGGACTTCGGGGTGCGCCCGGCCACCTTCATCGGCACGGCCACGGCAGTGGCCACCGGCGGCGAGGGCGGTGGCACCACGCAGGTCGTGTGCTCGCCCGAATTGACAGCCATCAACATCGCGGTCAGCGGGGGCAATCATGCTGGGCAAGGGACCTCGGGCGTAGGCCAGCGCGCCATGAGCAATGGTGCAGCCTTTTTGGCCTACGACATCTACCGCGACGCAGGTCATTCCACGCCCTACCCGGTGTCTTCGGCCGTGACCGGCATCGCCATTCCGATCACCGGCGCCGCATTCGTGCTGCCCATCTTCGGGCTGGTCAATAAGACCACGCCCGAAGCTCTGCCTGCAGGCACCTACACCGACCAATTGCAAATCACGCTCACCTTCTGAACAGGAGGGCGTCATGTTCGCAACCACCACCCGTGGAAGGGGTGCGCTCGCGCGCACCGCAGCGGCGCGATGCTCGCTGGGGCTCGCTCTGCTTGCGGGCAGCAGCGGGGTCGTGCCGGCCTCCATTCCCACCACCGCCACAGTGCTGGTGTCGGCGTCGGTCGTGCGCGGCTGCGTGGTGTCGGGCGCACCACAGCAGACGGCGGGCGTTTCTTTCGGCGGCGTGGATTTCGGCACGCATCCGGCTGTGGGCGCAGTCACCTCCACCGCCATGGCGGGGGGCGGCATGACATTGCAGGCGCGCATCGAATGCACGCCTGGCACTACCGCCCATATCAGCACCAATGCGGGACTGCACGCGCAGGGCGCGCAGCGGCGCATGTCCAACAACGCAGGCCGGTATGTGCCCTACTCGCTGGCACTTGTCAGCGCAGCCACGGTGCCGCTGGCACCCAATGCCGTAGTTGACCTGCCGCTGGGAGCCACTGCCACGGCCCTTCCCATCATCGGTACCGCCAATTTGCCCGGTACGGGCCTTACTGCAGGCATCTACACCGATACGGTGCAGGTGACACTCACATGGTGAACGGCGCCTTGCATCGACTGGCGGGTCTGGGCTGGTGCCTGCTGGCAGCGGCCTGCCTGCTAGCAATCGCCGCAGCCCCCGCGCGCGCCGCCGCGCCGTTGATGATCTGGCCGGTGGATCCGGTCATTGCAGGCAGCCAGCGCGCCGTGGCCCTCTGGATCGAGAACCGCGGCCTGCAGCCGGTCACGGTCCAGGTGCGGGTGATGGGATGGACGCAGGACCAGGGCGACGACCAGTTCGCCTCTCAAAAGGACGTGATCGCCAGCCCACCCATCACCGACATCGCCCCCGGCGCGCGGCAGATGGTGCGGTTGATGGCCATGGGGCCGGCTGCGCCGCTTTCGGAAGATGCCTACCGCGTGATCGTCGACGAACTGCCGCGCCCCCCGGACACGCAGCACGGCAGCGACGCACCGCAGGCCGCGCTCGGCGTTCAATTGCAGGTGCGCTATGCGATCCCGCTGTTCATCTATGGGACGGGCGCAATCGGCCCGCGCATGTCGGCCGCCGCAATGGCCGCCGTCGGATCGGAGCCCACGCGCATGCTGGAGCCCGATGTGTCCTGGCGCATCAACAGTCAGGGCGAGGTGCATCGCCTGGTGCTGCGCAACGACGGACCGGCCCACGGCCGGATCACGGCGGTGGGCTGGCAGGCTGCGGATGCGGCCACTGAAATCTCGGTCAACCCGGGACTTCTCGGCTATGTGCTGGCCGGTAGTGAACGGCAGTGGGATCTGCCCACTGCGCCCTCTGGCAACTTCCTGCTGAAAGCCGCCGTCAACGGACGGGCGGCGATCCTGCGACGTGCAGCGCAATGACCGGCCCACCTCTGTCACGCGCGCCGGCCGCTGGCTGGTGCTGGCCGCCTGCCTGCCGCACTGGCTGGGCGCCGGAGCACTGCCCGCCCTTCCCCCTGCGCCACCGGCCGGTGCGGGCCTGGCGGGGCATGGGCCGATCACGCTGTACCTGGAGGTCATCGTCAACGGCCAGCGCAACGGCGAAGTCGTTGAAGTGACGCAGCACGGCCCTGACCACCACGCCATCGATGCCGCCATGCTGCGCCAGCTCTACATCCACACCGACCAGCCAGCGGGCACGCGGGTAGCCGTGGAAAGCCTGCCCGGTGTTTCCGCACGCTACGACGGCCCGAACCAGCGCCTGGCCGTGCAGGTGCCGCCCGCCTGGTTGCCCGCGCAGTCGTTGCAGCCGGAAGAACGCGAGCCGCTGCAGCTGTCTGCGGGCAGCGGGTGGCTGCTGAACTACGACGTCTACGCCCAGCGGTCGCAAGGCCGCCCGTCGACCACCACATCGACTGCCGTCTGGTCAGAGCAGCGCTACTTCGGCCCGCTCGGCATCGCATCGCACAGCGGGCTATACCGCCGCACCGATGGCGGGGGGCAGTCGGGCTACCTGCGCTACGACACCCGCTGGACACGTACCGACCCGGTCACCGCAACGGAGGTCACTGTGGGCGACATGGTGACCGGCGCCCTGCCCTGGTCCACTTCGGTGCGCCTTGGCGGTGTGCAATGGTCACGCAACTTCGCCACCCGGCCCGATCTGGTGACCTATCCGCTGCCCGAATTCGCCGGCCAGGCGGCCGTGCCTTCTGCCGTCGACGTCTTCGTGAACGGTTTCCGCTCGACCAGCCAAAACGTGGCGCCAGGGCCGTTCACGCTGGGCGGGCTGCCTACCGTGTCGGGCAGCGGGGTGGCGTCCATCGTCACTACCGACGCGCTGGGCCGGCGCGTAAGCACCGACGTGCCGTTCTACGTCAGCAGCCAGTTGCTGCGGCCGGGCTGGACAGACTATTCACTCTCGCTGGGGGCGCTGCGGCGCGACTTCGGTATGCGCAACCTGGCCTACGGGCAGACGCTGGGCTCGGGCGTCTACCGGCGCGGCATGAGCGACCGCTGGACGCTGGAAGGCCAGGCGCAGGCAGGGCGGGATCTGGCCGTGCTCGGCGTCGGCACCATGAACCGGCTGGGCCAGTGGGGCGTGGCGTCGGCATCGGCCACGCGCGGGCAGGTACGCGGCCAGGGCCAGGGCTGGCAATACAGCCTTGGCTACCAATACGACTCCAGCCTGGGCGGCATCTCCGCGCAGCAACTCAGCCGCACCGCAGGCTATGGCGACGCCAGCACCGCCGCGCGCGACGGCTTTCGCCTGCAACGGCGCGCCCGCCAGATCAACACGCACCTGAACACCAGCGTCGGCACTTTCAACCTCGGCTGGGTGGATCTGCGTGGCGCCATGAACGACCGCAACCGCCTGGCCTATGCCAGCTACAGCACGTCCGTGCAGCGCAACATGTTCGTGTCGGTGACGGCCGGCCGCACGCTGGAGACGGGCGATACGCAGCTTCGCCTGCAGCTGACCTACCTGGTCGGCGCCGACTCGTCGGCCCAGGTTTCCATGGCCCGCGCCGGCGGCCGCAACCAGGCACAGGCCAGCTACCAGCAGAGCATTCCGACCGATGGCGGCTGGGGCTGGAACGCCAGCCAGTCGATCACCAGCGAGCGCCAGTCCCGCTACAGCCAGGCGGCCGTGCAGCACCGCAGCCGCAAGCTGCTGGCGCAGGCCGGTGTGTTCGGCACACCGGGGGCGCCGTCGCAGTGGGCGGGCGTCGCCGGCTCGCTGGGGTTGATGGACGGCTACGGGTTTGCGGCCAACCGCATCACCGACAGCTTCGCGCTGGTGTCCACCGAGGGCGTGCCGAACGTGGAGGTGATGTATGACCATCAGCCCGTCGGCCGCACAGACGACCGCGGCTACCTGCTGGTGACCGACGTGACTTCGTACTACAACGGGCGCTACGCCCTCAACACGCTCGAGATGCCGGCAGAAATGCACGCCCCAGCGATGGAAAAACAGGTGGCGGTACCGCGCGGCATGGGCGCCTTCGTCTCGCTGCCCGTGCTGAAAATGCGCACTGCCACCATCACCCTTTTGGACACGCAAGGCCGCCCTTTGCCACCGGGCAGCGCGGTGCTGCACGAGCAAGGGCAGGTGCCTTCGGTGGTGGGCTGGGACGGCGTGGTCTACCTCACCCGACTGCACCCCCGCAACACGCTGGTGGTGCAGCCTCCCGGCGGTGGGCCGGCTTGCCGCGCTGCATTCGACGAGGCGGCCTATGCCGCCGCGCGCGACCTGCTGGTGACGTGTTCCACCGACAAGGCTGCCCCTGGAGCCAATGACCCGGAACCAGCAGCCGCACCGGGGCAGCGCACATGAAAGCCGCGCTGGCCCTGATCGCCCTGGCGGCTGGCCTGTCCGACGTTCGCGCCGACTGCGTGCCAGCGGAAACCGGAGGCTCGCTGGGCACGGTGTCGTCGTTCCGCGTGCGGCAGGGGCCGGTGATCGGCACGTCGGCCAACTTCACGCTGACGTGCGGTGGCATCGTGCTGTCGGCGCTGGGCACGCCTACGCTGCGCACGAAGATCGTCTCCGGCACCACTAACCTCACGCTCAAGAACGGAGTCCACCAGATCCCGTATCAGCTCACCGACATGGGCGGCGCCTCTTACACGCAGGGACTGCTGATCATCAACGCGTCGGGACTGGCGGTGCTGGGCCTGCTCAGCAACAACGCTGCCACGCTGCCCGTGCGCATCACCACGGCGGCCGGCGCCAACGTGCCGGCGGGCACCTATACCGACACCATCACCGTCAACTGGGAGTACGCCAACATCTGCGAAGGCCTGCTGGGCCTGGGCAACCTCTGCTTGGGGGTTCCGCGCAACGGCAACGTGAACCGGCCGCTGACCGTGCAGTTGGTGGTGACGAACGACTGCGCCATCACTGCACCTGATATCCACTTCGGCTCCGCACCGCTGCCCGGCGCATTCAGCTCCGTCACGCAGAACCTCACGCTGACCTGCACCCGGGGACTGCTCTACACGGTAGGCATCACCGCGGGCGGGCGGCCCAGTGCAGGGCGCCGGCGGATGCTGTCTGCCGAAGGCAATCTGCTGGCCTACGACGTGTTCAAACCCGGCGGAGGCGTGTGGGGCACCGACCCTGCGAACCGCGTGCCCGGCGTGGGCGTGGCCGACGGCATCACTGCGCAAACGCTGCCCTACACCGCCACCATCTACCCGGACCAGCCCGCAGTGCCGCCCGGGCTGTACCAGGACAGCGTGCAGGTCGAAGTGCAGTTCTGAATCCGGGCCGACAAAGACTGAAATCGATGGCTGTGCGGCGTGTCAGGCGCTTGAGCCGCACACGCGCACCACATCGGCGCCGTAGGCTTCCAGCTTCTTCGCGCCCATTCCGGTAATGCCCTGCAGATCATCGAGCGACGCCGGATTGCGCTCGGCAATCGCCGCCAGCGTGGCGTCGTGAAAGATCACGTAGGCCGGCAGGTTGTGCTCGCGCGCCACCTCTGCGCGCCAGGCCTTCAGGTTGATGAAGCGGGCTTGCGCATCCGGCCCCAGGTTGGCTGCGGCAGCCGGCGGTGCCGTGCTGCGGCGCGTGCGTTTGGCCGGCGCGCTAGCGGTCGATTCGCGCAGCTGCACGGGCATCTCGCCCTTGAGCACGGGGCGCGAGCCATCGGTGAGGCTCAGCGTGTCGAAGCTGTGGCCGCTCTCCAGCATCACCTTGTGCAGGCCCACCGCGCCGGTCGCCAGCAACTGGCGCAGCACGCCGCGCAGCTGGGTTTCGGAGTAATCCTTGCCCAGGCCGAAGGTGGAGAGCTTGTCGTGCCCGAACTGCTTGACCTTCTCGGTGTCCTTGCCGCGCACGATGTCCATGATGTGGCCGGTGCCAAAGGTCAGGCCGCTGGCGGCGTGCACGCGGTAGATGGTCGAGAGCAGCTTGCGAGCCGCGTCCGTGCCGTCCCACACAGCCGGCGGGTTGATGCAGTTGTCGCAGTTGCCGCAGGGCGCTGACGGCTCGCCGAAGTAGCCCAGCAGCCGCACGCGGCGGCAGTCGGTGGCCTCGGCCAGGCCCAGCAGCGCATCGAGCTTGCCGCGCATCACCTGCTTGAATTCCTCGCCCGCCGGGCTCTCGTCGATCATGCGGCGCTGGTTGACCACGTCCTGCAGGCCGTAGGCCATCCAGGCATCGGCGGGCAGGCCGTCGCGGCCGGCGCGGCCGGTTTCCTGGTAGTAGCCCTCGATGTTCTTGGGCATGTCCACGTGGGCGACGAAGCGCACGTCGGGCTTGTCGATGCCCATGCCGAACGCGATGGTCGCCACCATCACGATGCCTTCTTCGCGCAGGAAGCGATCCTGGTTCTGCTGGCGCACTTCAGACGGCAGGCCGGCGTGATAGGGCAGCGACTTCAGGCCCGCATCGACCAGCGCGGCAGACATCTCTTCGACCCGCTTGCGCGACTGGCAATAGACCACGCCCGCGTCTTCGGGGTGCTCACGCTCGATGAATCGCAGCAGTTGGGCGAGCGGCTCTTTCTTCTCTTCGATGCGGTAGCGGATGTTCGGCCGGTCGAAGCTGCTGACGAAATGCTGCGCGCCTTCGAGCTGCAGCCGCTCGACGATATCGGCGCGCGTGAGCTCGTCTGCCGTGGCGGTGAGCGCGATGCGCGGCACGCCCGCATAGCGCTCGTGCAGCACGGTGAGTGCGCGGTATTCAGGGCGGAAGTCGTGGCCCCACTGGCTCACGCAATGCGCCTCGTCGATGGCGAACATCGACAGCTGGCCGCGCTGGTGCAGGCCGTCCAGCAGCTCCAGAAAGCGCGGCGTGGTCAGCCGCTCGGGCGCGGCATACAGCATGGTGATGTCGCCGCGCGCCACGCGCTTTTCCAGCTCCTGCGCCTGCTGCCAGTCGAGCGTTGAATTGAGAAAGGCGGCATCGACCCCCGCCTCGTGCAGCGCGCCCACCTGGTCATGCATGAGCGCGATCAAGGGCGACACCACGATCGCCACGCCCTGCCCCGCATCGCGCCGCACGATGGCGGGCACCTGGTAGCACAGCGACTTGCCGCCGCCCGTGGGCATGAGCACCAGGGCGTCGCCGCCGGAGATCACATGCTCGACGATGGCCTGCTGCGGGCCGCGGAACTGGTCATAGCCAAAGACGTCGTGCAGGACGAAATGCGCGGGAGACAAACCGGAATACTCTCTTTTTGATAGCTACCAGCGCTTGATACATAAGCGCTGGAGGCTAATTTGGCTTATAGCCGCGCCGAAACGCAGGCAGAAACAGCGCCTATTGTCGCCGCCCCCGAGCGAACCCTGGCGCCCAACGATTCGCAACGCGAATGGATCAGTCCGATTATTCAATTGGACGCGAATGGCTGGCGCGACCAAGATGCACAGAACCCCGGCACAGGGGCATCGACACCACATCAGGAGACAAAGACATGCACCGAATTTTCCGCGCCACGCTGGTAGCCTGCGGCGTGGCGGCGGCCAGCCTGCACGCCTGGGCGCAGCAGCCCTACCCCAGCACACCCATCACGATGGTGGTTCCGTTCGCCGCCGGTAGCGGCACCGACGCGGTGGCCCGCACCGTCAGCCAGAAGCTGGCCGAGCGCCTGAAGCAGCCGGTGCTGGTGGACAACAAGCCCGGCGCCAACGCCCAGGTGGCCGCGCAGATCGTGGCCAGGGCCAAGCCCGACGGCTACACGCTGTTCATGACGACCAACACGTCGCATTCGGCCAACCCGGCGCTCTACAGCAACCTGAAGTACGACCCCATCAAGGACTTCACCCCCGTGGCCCGCGTGGGCGAGTTGCCCTTCGCACTGGCCGTGCACCCGAGCGTGCCGGCGAATACGCTGGCCGAATTCATCGACTACGCCCGCGCTCACCCTGGCAAGCTGAGCTACGCCACGCCCAACAGCACCTCCCTGGTAGCGATGGAAAGCATCAAGCACATCGCCAAGGTGGACATCGTGAGCATTCCGTACAAGTCGAGCCCCCAAGCCATGACTGATCTGGTCGGCGGGCAGGTGCAGGTGTACGTGGCCGACCTGGGATCGGGCAAGAGCATGCTGGTGACCGACAAGGTGCGCACGCTGGGCATCACCACCACCCAGCCCTCGCCGCTGCTGCCGGGCGTGCCACCCATCGGGCAGACGGTGAAGGGGTTCGACCTCACATCCTGGAACGGCATATTCGGCCCCGCGGGCATGCCGCCTGCCGTTGTGAACCGCATCAATGCCGAACTGCAAGTGGTGCTGGCCGACAAGGACACGCAGGACAAGCTCGCGCAGATCGGTTTTCAGGTGTGGCCCAGCAAGACGCCCGAGGAATTCACCCAGTACGTGGCAGAGCAGCTCGCGCACTGGCGCACGCTGATTCAGCAGGCTGGCATCAAACCGGAATGAAACGACATCCCCCTGAGCGGCGTTGCCGCTTCCCCCTTGCTCTCGCAACGCTGCGCGCTGCGGGAAGGGGGACGACGCCAGCGCGGCGGGGCGGCCCTTGCGCGGCGTCTGCTGGCTTGGGCCGCGCCGGTTGCGTCGGCTTCTGCCAATGTCAGCCGCACTGGACAACAGCATGACCCACAACACACAGAGCGCTCCTCGCACCGGCCCGCTGGCGGGCGTGCGCGTGCTCGACCTCACCTCGGTGATCATGGGCCCGTTTGCCACGCAGATCCTGGCGCAGCTGGGCGCCGACGTGGTGAAGGTGGAAACGCCCGAGGGCGACAACATGCGCCACGTGGGCCCCATGCGCCATGCGGGCATGGGCCACATCTTTCTGCATGCCAACGCGGGCAAGCAGAGCATCGCGCTGGACCTGAAGCACCCCGAGGGCCGCGAGGCCGCACTGCGGCTGGCAGAAGGCTGCGACGTGCTCATCAGCAACGTGCGCCCGCAGGCGCTCGCACGGCTGGGCCTGGACCATGCGAGCGTGAGCGCGCGCAACCCGCGCATCATCCACGTGAGCTGCTGCGGCTTCGACCAGGAAGGGCCCGACGCCGCCCTGCCCGCCTACGACGACCTGATCCAGGGCGCCACCGGCATCCCCTGGCTGATGCAGCAGTACGGCGCGCCCGAGCCTTCCTATGCGCCCACCACGCTGTCGGACCGGGTGACCGGCCTGCATGCGGTGTACGCCGTGACGACGGCCCTCTATGCACGCGAAAAGACCGGGCTGGGCCAAGCCATCGTGGTGCCGATGTTCGAAGCCATGGCGCAGTTCATTCTGGGCGACCACATGGCGGGCCTGACCTTCGAGCCCCCGCTCGGCGAGCCCGGCTACGCGCGCCTGCTGACCGCGCACCGCAAACCCTACGCCACGGCCGACGGCATGCTCTGCGTGCTGATCTACAACGACAAGCACTGGCGCAGCTTCTTCGCCGCCATCGGTGAATCGGAAGGCCTGGCGCGCGACCCGCGCTTTGCCACGCACAGCGCCCGCGCCGCGCACATCGACGCCGTCTATGCCGAGGTGGCACGCCTGCTGCGCACCCGCACCACGGCCGAATGGCAGGCGCTGCTGCGGGCGGCCGACGTGCCGAACATGCCGATGAATTCGCCCGCCGACCTGCTGACCAACGCGCAGTTGCGCGCTACCGGCTTTCTGCACGACAGCGTGCACCCCACCGAAGGGCCGATGCACGCCATGGCCCACCCCACGCGGTGGTCGGCCACACCACCGGCACGCACACAGGCCCCTGCACCGCAGCTGGGCGAACACACCCGCGCACTGCTGGCCCAGGCCGGCTACAGCGCCACCCACATCGAAGCCCTGCTGGCGCAAGGCGCCTGCCTCGCATCCACCGGAGAACCCGCATGACATCCACGCCCCGCTACCTGGTGCGCACCGCAGACGTGCCCAGCTACCAGCCCGCCAACCACCACCACACCTTCAACCAGCGCCTGATCGGCCCGGAAACCGTCGGCGCGCAGCAGATGGAAGTGCTGCTGGGCACGCTGCACAAGGGCGGCGGCGCCCTGCCCCACGCGCACCCGGGCATCGAACAATCGTGCTACCTGCTGGAAGGCACGGCGCGCGCCGAAGTGGCGGGCGAGGCCTTCGACATGGTGCCGGGCGACATGTGCTTCTTTCCGGCCGACCAGATGCATGTCTTCACCGTCACCAGCAACACGCCCGTGAAGCTGCTGGTGATCTACAGCCCGCCCTACGGCGAGTCGCCCGGCAAAGTGATACGGCCTGCCGCATGAACTTCGCCCTCACTCCCGAACACGCGCAGATCAAGGACGCCATCGAGCGCGTGTGCGCGCCTTTCGACGCCGACTACTGGCTGCGCCGCGACCGCGAAGGCGGCTTTCCCGACGACTTTCACAGCGCGCTGGCCGACGCCGGCTGGCTGGGCATTGCCATGCCCGAGGCCTACGGTGGCGCGGGCCTGGGCATCAGCGAGGCTGCGCTGATGATGCACACGATCTCGGCCACTGGCGCCGGGCTGTCGGGCGCATCGGCCGTACACATGAACATCTTCGGCCTGCACCCGGTGGTGGTGTTCGGCACCGAGGAACAGAAGGCACGCTGGCTGCCGCCGCTGATCGCAGGCACCGACAAGGCCTGCTTTGCGGTGACCGAGCCCAACACCGGGCTGAACACGCTCAAGCTCAAGACGCGCGCCGTGCGCAGCGAAGGCGGCAAAGGGGACCACTACGTGGTGCACGGCCAGAAGGTCTGGATCAGCACCGCGCAGGTGGCCAACAAAATATTGCTGCTGGCGCGCACCACGCCGGTGGAGGAATGCAGCGGCACCGAGGGCCTGAGCCTGTTCTACACCGACCTGGACCGCAGCACGGTGGAGGTGCGCGAGATCGACAAGCTGGGGCGCAAGTGCGTCGATTCGAACCAGGTTTTCATCGACGGCCTGCGCATTCCAGTGGAAGACCGCGTGGGCGAGGAAGGCAAGGGCTTCCAGTACATCCTGCATGGCCTGAACCCCGAACGCATCCTGATCGCCAGCGAGGCCGTGGGCCTGGGCCGCGCAGCCCTGGCGCGGGCAGCAGGGTATGCCAACGAACGCGAGGTGTTCGGCCGCCCCATCGGGCAGAACCAGGGCATCCAGCACCCACTGGCGCAGTCGTGGATGGAGCTGGAGGCCGCGCACCTGATGGTGCAGAAAGCTGCCTGGTTTTATGACCAACACCTGCCGTGCGCGGCCGAAGCCAATGCCGCCAAATACCTGGCGGCAGAGGCCTGCTACCACGCCTGCGAACGCGCCATCTTCACCCACGGCGGCATGGGCTACGCCAAGGAATACCACGTGGAGCGCTACCTGCGCGAGTCGTGGATACCTCGCCTGGCGCCGGTGAGCCCGCAGCTCATCCTGTGCTTCATCGCCGAGAAGGTGCTGGGCTTGCCGAAGTCGTATTGAGCCCCACGGCTACGGCTGCGGCCACGGATGCGGCGCGGGCTGTGCCGGCGCCTTCCTGGCGGCGGGCCCCGCTGGCATCATCGCCGCCATGAAACTGCATCTGCTTCGCTACTTTGCCGTGCTGGCCGAAGAACTGCACTTCGGCCGGGCGGCCGAGCGCCTGGCCATCACCCAGCCGCCGCTCAGCTCGGGCATCAAGGCGCTGGAGGACGAGCTGGGCGTGAAGCTCTTCGAGCGCACCAGCAAGCACGTCGCCCTCACGCCTGCGGGCATGGCCTACCAGGTGGAGGTGCGCGTGGCGCTCGACCGCGTGGATCGGGCGGGCGACGCGGCGCGCGCCGTGGCCTCCGGCCAGCGCGGGCGGCTGGACATCGGGTTCACCGGCTCCATGGTCTACCGCGACATGCCGGCCATCGTGCGCGCCTTCGGCGACGAGGCGCCGGGCATCGAGGTGAACCTGCGCGAGATGTCCTCGGGCGAGCAGATCGAAGCGCTGCTGCACCGGCAGCTGCACGCCGGGTTCATCAACGCCAGCGCGGTGCCGGCGCCTCTGCGCAGTCTGCCGTTGGCGCAGGACCATTTCGTGGCCTGCCTGCCGCAAGGCCACCCGCTGGCGGGCGATGCGGTGGTGGACCTACGGGCGCTGGCCGACGAAACCTTCGTGATGTTCTCGCGCGAGGTGGCGCCGGCCAACCACGGCAACGTGATCGCCCTCTTTCACCGCGCGGGCATCCATCCGCACACCCGCCACGCCACGCGCCAGTGGCTGACCGTGGTGGCGCTGGTGGCCATGCGCATGGGCGTGGCGCTGGTGCCCGCCTCCATGGCGCAGGCGGCCGTGCAGGGCGTGCGGTTTCTGCCCATCGCCCACCTGGAACACCCCACCGTCGGCGTGCTGGCGTGGAACGGCGGGGCGATGGTTCCTGCGCTGCAGACGTTCCTGGATGTCGCTGCCGCGCGCAGTGGCTGACGCCGCTTTCTACAATGGCGGGATGAAGAATCTGCCCCGTTACACCCGTGCCGCCCAGTTGCCCGCCATCCTGGCCCAACGCATCGCCATCTTGGACGGCGCCATGGGCACCATGATCCAGCGCTTCAAACTGGGCGAGGCGCAGTACCGGGGCGAGGGTGGCGGCCCGGACGGCACCGGGGACCGGTTCAAGGACTTTCCACGCGACGTGAAAGGCAACAACGAGTTGCTGAGCCTCACCCGGCCGGACGTGATCCGCGACATCCACGAGCGCTATCTGGCTGCCGGCGCCGACCTGATCGAGACCAACACCTTCGGCGCGACCACCATCGCGCAGGAGGACTACAAGATGGCGGACCTGGCGCGCGAGATGAACCTCAAGTCCGCCCAGCTGGCCCGCGCCGCGTGCGACAAATATTCGACGCCGGACAAACCCCGCTTCGTGGCCGGCGCCCTGGGCCCGACCCCAAAGACGGCCAGCATCAGCCCCGACGTGAACGACCCGGGCGCGCGCAACGTCGATTTCGAGCAACTGCGCGCGGCCTACTACGAGCAGACCGAGGCGCTGGTCGAAGGCGGCTCCGACGTGCTGCTGGTCGAGACCATCTTCGACACGCTGAACGCCAAGGCGGCCCTCTTCGCCATCGACGAATACTTCGAGAACAGCGGCGAGCGCCTGCCGCTCATCATCAGCGGCACGGTGACCGACGCGTCCGGCCGCATTCTCTCGGGCCAGACGGTGACGGCCTTCTGGCACAGCGTGCGCCACGCCCGGCCGCTGGCCATCGGCCTGAACTGCGCTTTGGGCGCCACCTTGATGCGTCCCTACATCCAGGAGCTGAACCGGGTGGCTGGAGACACCTTCATCAGCTGCTACCCCAACGCCGGCCTGCCCAACCCGATGAGCGACACCGGGTTTGACGAGACCCCCGAGGTCACCAGCCGCCTGGTGCATGAATTCGCCGCCGAAGGGCTGGTCAACATCGTGGGCGGCTGCTGCGGCACCACGCCGGACCACATTGCAGCCATTGGCCGGGCCGTGGCCCCCGTGGCGACACGCCAGCTGTTCTACCCCGA
This sequence comes from Acidovorax sp. WCS2018Noco2-16, assembly GCF_031843945.1. Lineage (NCBI taxonomy): Bacteria > Pseudomonadati > Pseudomonadota > Betaproteobacteria > Burkholderiales > Comamonadaceae > Acidovorax > Acidovorax sp. WCS2018Noco2-16. The sequence goes on along the minus strand of NZ_JAVTJJ010000005.1, from coordinate 135,797 downwards.
AGCGGCCTGACGCCCTGCGCGGGCGGTGCGCTGGGGCTCTGGAATGGAGCCCCACAGCACCGCTGGGTCCGTTACAGAGCGCCTGCCGACGGGCCGCCCTCCTATCGGAGCGCTGTACAGCGGCCCTTACCATGCGCCCCGTCCTCACCCCGATGGGCCGTGGTTCCCGAGGGCTTTCGCGCATTCCTGGGCCACCGCGCGCTGTGGTGCTTCGGGCTGACTTGCGCGCTGTTTCACCCTGGGCAACGCCTCCACGCTGCCGCTGCTGAACCAGCGCCTTGCGGCCACGGTGCCCGATGCCTCCCCGCTGCTGTGCCCGTGGCGCTGCGGTTGTCACGCAGCCTGCGGTGGGGTCTGCAGGTTCGTGTACGGCGCCATCCTGGCGCTTCCGGTGCGCGGCGTGATCGCCTGGGCCATCCCCGAAGCCTGGGCCAACATTCCCGTGCAGGTGCTCGACGGCCTGGCCGCCGGCGCCCTGGCCACGCCGCTGTTGGTGGACCGCTACGTGCGCGGCAGCGGACGCTACAACACCGCGCTGGGGCTGGTGATGACGATGCAGGACGTAGGCGCGGCGCTGAGCCCGGCCGTCGCCAAGACTCTGGTGGGCGCGCAAGGCCATTTCGGGCTGGCATTTGCCGTGCTGGCGGGTTGCGCGGTGCTGGCCGTGCCGACTTTCTGACTGGCGCAGCGGCCCGCCGGGCGGCCGCACGCACCGCAGGCGCTCGTCGCAGCACCTGCTTGATCGACACAGCGCGGGTGCTGGCGTTGGCGCCCGCAAGCGGGCACCATCGGGGTTGAGGAAACCAGCCCCATGCCCCACCCACGCTCGCACCCTCTTCACCAAGCTCCACGGTTGGCCATCGCGTGCGCTGCCGCCCTGGCGCTTTGGCTCACCGGCTGCACCACCACAGGCCCGGTCATGCCGGATCAGCCACCCGCCGGCAGCCCCAGTGCGCAAGATGAAGCACTGAGCGCCCGCTACCCGGCGGATCTGCAGGCCTGCCTCGCCTATGCCGGCCAGATCGATGCGGTGCAAGAAACGCTGGACAGCATGGTCGAAGGCGCGCTGGTGGCGGCCGCGCTGGTCTGGGGCCTGGGCCGCAGCAGCGACGCGGTGCAGGACTGGGCGATAGGCGGCGCGCTGCTGGGCGCCGGCCAGCGAGGCGCGAGCGTGGTGGAGCGGCGCCGCCGCATCACCGTGGCCTGCATGGCGCAAAAAGGCCACACGCTGTCCGCACAGGCGCTGCCGGCCTGGCCGCCCGCCCCGGCACCCGCACCGCCACCGCCTTTCGTGCCGCCGCGAGCCACCGGTGTGGACACCTTCAACGCCGAGCGGCTGGCGCGCGAACAATCGTGCAGCGCCCAACCGCTGGCCACGCTGGTGGCCAAGGGGCCAGGGTTCGAGACCTACAGCGTGCCCTGCGCCAACGGCGACGCTCTGGCCGTGCGCTGCGAATTCGGGAACTGCCGCGTGCTGCGCTGAATCTGGAATGCTCGGTCGCGAGGGTTGACGCAGGTCAAAGGCGCTGCGTTACAACATGTTTTCAGCCCCACGCAGACCCACTCCCAGGCCGGATTGCATCCGGCGCATCCAGCCTTTCCAGGGCAACCTGCTGCGTTGCACCGTGCGGCCGCATGTTCTACCCACACCGCAGGGAGTCTTCCGCATGGCACAAGGCAATGGCATCCATCCACCCCTGTCTCCCGGCGCGCATGACGCGCTGACCGCCATCGGCCGGCGGGCCGACGCGCTGCTGCTGGGCGTGGTCGCGCTGGGCTGGGCGGTGGCCCTGTGGACGGGCACCGTGCACGGCCGCCCCGGCACCGCAGTGCTGTGGGGCGCGGCGCTCACCGGCCTGGCAGCGCTGGCCTGGTGGCTGGCGCGCGGCACGCTGACCAGCCGCCTGGCGATGGTGGTGGCCGGCATGGGCATGGTGGCGCTGCACATCCAGCTGAGCTTGGGCGCGACCGAAATGCACTTCGGCGTGTTCGTGTTCCTGGCCTTTCTGCTGGCCTACCGAGACTGGCGGCCCATCGTCTTCGCAGCGGGGCTGATCGCCGTGCACCACATTGCGTTCGACCGGCTGCAGCTGGCCGGGCTGCCCATCTACTGCCTGACCGAGCCGGACTTCGGCCGCATCCTCGTTCACGCCAGCTTCGTGGTGGTGCAGACCGCCGTCGAAGTGGGCATTGCCCTGCGCACGCGGGCCGACGCCGTCGAGTCGGCCGAGCTGCAGCAGCTGTGCCGCCTGCAGGCCAACGGCCAGTTGTCGCTGGACGTGGGCCACGTCACCGTGCGCAGCGCGGCTGCTCAGGCGCTGCAGGGCGCGCTGCTGCGCCTGAACGGCGTGGTGGCCGACGTGCACCAAGCCGCGGCCGGCCTCGCATCGGCCTCGGGCGAGATCGCATCGGGCAACCGTGACCTGAGTCAGCGCACCGAGCGCACCGCATCGCACCTGCAGGAGGCCGCGGCGTCGATGGAGCAGTTGGACGGCGTGGTGCGCCACAGCGTGCAGGAGGCCGTGGCAGCGCGCCGGCTGACGCAAGAGGCCACGCAGCTGGCCGAGCAGTGCGGCGGCGTGGTGACCGAGGTGGTGACGACCATGGAGGGCATTCATTCCAGCGCCGGCCGCATTGCCGACATCGTGGGCGTAATCGACGGCATTGCTTTCCAGACCAACCTATTGGCGCTCAACGCCGCCGTGGAAGCCGCCCGCGCTGGCGAGCAAGGCCGAGGCTTCGCCGTGGTGGCCAGCGAGGTGCGCACGCTCATCGCCGCATCCGTGGCACAGGCGCAGCACGGCAGCACGCTGGCAGCCGACGCCGGCCGCAACATGCAGAACGTGGTCGATTGCGCACGGCGCGCCTCGCAGGTGGTGGGCACCATCAGCTCGTCAGTGGAAGGCCAGTCCGGCGACCTGGGCCGCGTGAGCACCTCGGTCACCGAGCTGGACCACATGACGCAGCAGAACGCGGCGCTGGTCGAGCAGTCGTCCGCAGCGGCAGCCAGCCTGCTGGAACAGGCGGGCCGGCTGAAGAGCCTGGTGGAAGGTTTTCAGTTCCAGACGCCGCGCGGTGCGCTGGTGCAGGGGTGAGACCGCCATACCGCGTCCACCCCGCCTTGGGTCGTCTCATGCCAGCTTGAGGTACACCGATCCCTGCTCTATACGAACGGGGTAGGTGCGCACACCCTGGGTGAGCGGTGAGCACAGCGCGCTGCCGTCCCGCACGTCAAAGCGCCCCTGGTGAAGTGGGCATTCGATCTCGTGCCCTTCCAGGAAGCCGTCGCACAGCCGTGCATTGCCATGGGTGCACAGGTTGTCGGTGGCGAACACCTCGCCGTCCACGGTGTAGAGCGCCACATCGCGTCCCTCGACGGTCACTCCCACCACGTCGTCCTCGGGCAGGTCGGCGCGCGCGGCCGCCTCGGTCCATTCGGTGTCGATTGCCGGCATGGGGGTCTCCTCAGATCGGGTAGATGATGGAATTCGGGATCATTTCGCTGTCGTAGATGCATTCCTTGCGGGCGAAGCGCATGCCTTCGGGCGTGCGCACCACCACATCCAGGTAGCGCCCAACGTTGAAGACCGTTGAGGGCTCCGAGAGCTTGGTGCGAAAGACGGCGTAGTTCGCCTCGCACGCCCAGCGGCCTTCCCCGGCCTGGCGCACGATCGGCGCGCCGATCACGTGGCGCTGGTAGTAAGGGTCGTGGAACAGCGTCTCGCGGATGCCGTAGACCCGGTCCTTCAGCATGCCTTGGCTGTCGAACGACAGCGTGGCCAGCGGCAGGCCGCGCTCATGGTTCTCGCGCGGCTGCAGGCGGTAGAGGCAGTCTTCGGTGAAGAAGCCCGGCCACCGGTCCCACTGCGCTGCATCGAGCGTGGCGGCGTAGTCGGCATAGAGCTGCTGCAGGGCGAAGTAGTCGGCGAATTCGATCGCGGTGGATTGAGCGCTCATGGTTCAGTCCTTCTTTTCCATCACGCTGCGCCAGTACTCGTACATGCCGCGGATCAGCGTCTCGGTGACCATGTGGTCGGTGTCTCCCACCTCCCGGCCGCCGAGCTCCACCAGCGCGCGATGGAAGGGCTTTTGCTCGAAGCCCTGTTGCGAGAACTCGATCACCTCGCCATCGTCGGCCGAGACGAAGCCCGCCGGACCGAACAGATTGGCCTGGCGCAACCGGCGCTCGGTCATCTCGTCGGTGTCGTTCTCGAAGCCGAAATGCGTCCATTCGAAATCGAAGGCATCGTGGCCCACGGGCTGGATGTGGCGCGTGGAGACGCTGTTGACCTGCTGCTGCAGGATCACGCTGGGGAACAGCGTGGTCATCACCGCCGTGGGCCCGCCCCACCAGGGCTCGGGCACGATGTCGAGAAAGCGCGGGTCTTCCAGCTGCATGCCAGCCTTGAAGCTGGAGACGTTGGACACGTCGGACTGCTTCTTGGCCTCGCCGCGCGTGGACACCATGGCCGCGTGGCGGTGGCGCCCATCCATCTTCAGCTCCGACTTGTTGTCGGCCCGCCAGAGTCCGAAGGTCACGAACCAGGTGTGCAGCAGACCGGGGTGGTAGGGGTCCTTGATGTTCTCCTGCATCAGCTTCCAGTTGCCCGGAATGCGCTGGCGGTTGTAGCCCAGGATCTTGAGCTTGCGGCCGTTGAACAGGCGGTCGAAGTACCCCAGGATCACCGGCCCGAGGAAATCCTCCAGCGACTCCACGCCGTGGTCGAACGAGGCAAAAACCACGCCGCCGCGCGTGGCCACCTTGAGCCGCGTCAGGCCGTGTTCCTCCAGCTTGAAATCCGCCGGCATGCCGCCGTGGATCTTGCCGTCCTGCTTGACGCCGCGCCGGAAGGGCACGCCCTGCAACGCACCGTCGAGCTTGTAGTTCCACTGGTGGTAGGGGCAGACGAACTCCTTGCGGTTGCCATGGCGCTCCCGGCAAAAACGCATGCCGCGGTGCGCGCACACGTTCTCCACCACGTGCAGTTGCAGGTCCTCGCCACGCACCAGGATGACCGAGCGCTCGCCGATGGCCGTGCGCTTGAAGTCGCCCGGGTTCGGCACCTCCGCCTCCAGGCCCACGTAGCACCAGTGGCCGCGGTAGAAGAACCGCTCCAGTTCGCGGCGGTAGATGTCCTCGCTGGTGTAGGCCGCGAAGGGCACGCGGTGCGTGCCGGGGCTTTCCCAGGTCGGATGCAGTGGGAAGACGGGATGGGGCGTACTCATGGCGTTGTCTCCTTGGGACTTGTTATGGGGTGTTGCGAATCAAAAGAAGTAAGGGTGCGCAGGAAGGGGCCCTGGCCCCTGCCTCACGGCGTGCTGGCGTAGAAGGCATCCGCGTAGAGGTGTTCGGCGACGACACCGCGCTGGCGCGCCAGCAGCGACACGGCCTCCACCATGGGCGGCGATCCGCACAGGTAGGCGCGCCAGCCTTCCAGCGTGGGCCAGTCCTGCGCGATAGCGTCGGTGACCAGGCCCGTGCGTTGGCCCGGCGCCGCATCGGCTGCGGCCACCACGGCATGCACCTGCAATTGCGGGTGCCGCTGCTGCAGATCTTTCAGCCACTGCAGGCCGTAGACATCGCGCGCCGATCGGGCGCCGGCATAGACGTGAATGGGGTTGGGCATGCCCGATTCCAGCGCGCCGCGCACGATGGAGAGGATCGGCGCCAGGCCCGTGCCGCCCGCCACGCAAAGCATGGGACCTTCGTACTTGCGGCGCAGGTAGGCCGAGCCCAGCGGCCCGCTCACGCGCACCGCATCGCCCACGGCCAGCACCTGGGCCACATGGGTGGACACCCGCCCGCACTCGACCAGCCGCACGTGGAATTCGAGTTCGTCATCGTCCGGCAACCCGGCCATCGAATACGGCCGAACCAGGCCCGGGCCGAACTGCAACTGCGCGTACTGCCCCGGCGAGAAGTCCAGCGGCTTGGCCGGCTTGAGGCGCAGGCGGCGGATGTCGTGCGTTAGCGTTTCCACCGCCGTCACCGTGGCCTTGAGCGTGCGGGCGGTGTGCACCACCACCTCGTCGGGCTCGGGGATCTCGATGGTGCAGGACTCGCTCAGCACCGTCTGGCAGGCCATCACGTATTGCGCCTCACCGCCGCCCAGCGGCGGCATGCGCAGCGCCTGGCCCGCATCGATCACCTCGCCCGAAAGCACCTTGCAGCGGCAGGTGCCGCAGCGCCCGGCCATGCAGCTGTAGGAAACGGGGATCTGGTACTCGCGCAGCACTTCCAGCAGGTTGGCGCCCGGTGCCACGGGCAGCACGCGGCCCAGCGGCTCGATATGCAGTTCCATCGGGTTGTCTCACTCAATGTCGTTGTTATGGCCCCGATCATTCCTGTGATCTGATAATCAGCCAATAGAATGGCGTGAATACACCGCATCACCCTGATGAATAAAGGTGCCCCGTGGAACTGGAAGACATTGATCTGAATTTGCTGGTGGTCTTTCAGCAGCTGCTCGTCACACGCAAGGTGTCGCAGGCCGCGGAAAACCTGGGCCTGACGCAACCCGCAGTGAGCAACGCACTGGCTCGGTTGCGCCGCCTGCTGGGTGACGAGCTTTTCTTGCGCACCGCCCAGGGCATGCAGCCCACGCCTTATGCCGACCAGTTGGCGGAGTCGGTGTCGTACGCGCTGGCCATGATCCACGGCGCCCTCAACCACAAGCTGGGGTTCGATCCTGCCACCAGCCGGCGCGTGTTCAAGGTGGGCATGACGGACATCGGCGAGATCTACTTCCTGCCCCGCCTGCTGGAGCGGCTGGCCCAGGTGGCACCGGGCGTGCGCCTGACCACCGTGCGCAATTCAGCCACCGACCTGAAGGACGCCATGGAAGCCGGCAAGGTGGACCTGGCCGTAGGCCTTCTGCCTCAGCTCAAGGCCGGCTTCTTCCAGCGCCGCCTGTTCCGCCAGCCCTACGTGTGCCTGTTCCGCGAAGGCCACCCGCTGCACAAGCGCCGCAGCATCGCACTGGCGGATTTTTCCAAGGCGGAGCACGTGGTCGTCGTCTCCGAAGGCACGGGCCACGGCAAGGTGGACGAACTGCTGGAGCGCATGGGCGTGGCGCGCGACGTGCGGCTCACCGTGCCGCATTTCGTCGCCATCGGCCACATCCTGCAGGCCACGCAGATGGTCGCCACCGTGCCCGAAAAAATGGCTCAGAGCATGGCCGAGCCCTTCGGCCTGGCCTATGCGCCCCACCCGGCCAAATTGCCGCAGGTGGCGATCAACCTGTTCTGGCATACGAAGTACCACCGGGATCCGGGGAACCAGTGGCTGCGGGGGGTGTTGGTGGAGATGTTTGCGGAAGGGGAGTGAGGGCGTGCATGGCACGTCCTCATGACTTAGCTACTACGTTTATGGACAGATTGCTGTGGCAACGCTTGTCTACCTGGAGCGGAGCGGCGCAATGTCGCCTACAGGCTGAGAGCGGAAGTCCACCAGCGTCGGCTTTGAGGCGGCCCGGCGCTGGGCAGTGAATTTAAGGGGCGCCCCATCCGCCTCCTTCAGTATGTTCGTTCACATCGGCGTGGCTCCGGAGTTTCCGACCCGTGTGGAGTCGCACCTGACTGAAGCAGATGCGTCGCGAAGCTGTTCCACAGCTTGTGCGGCGTGGCTGGCTGGATGAAGCCGGTATCGCGCAAGGCGCGTTTGAAGCCTCTCTGGACGGTCTCGCATAGACTGAACCTAATGAGCGCTCGGCCCACGAAAATCCGCAGCCCAGATGGGAAGCGCAAACAAATGTAGGGAGTTGATCCAGTGACTTCGCGTGCAGGGTCCCATGCGGGACGGGGATTCCGATATCAGGATGCTGTGGCGGCAAGCCTCGCGCTTGGGGGTTGGGCGGGGCGGCTTCCGTATGGATTAGTCATACCTGAAGGCGATGACGACATCGAGCTAGGAACGACGGCCGGTAGGGTCCTTGTGCAGGTGAAGTCGAGACGCGAAAAGCGGGGACCTTTCCCTGTGGCTGACGTGGTGAACTTCCTTACAAAGCTCTGGGCTAATAGTGCGAAGCAGCCCACAGAATCCTACATGCTCATCATTGAGCGAACTTTCGTCGGCGGGCCAGCGCTGGACGGGGCGTTTCCACTCAGCGATTTGACGGCTATTGTTCAGGCGCTGTCGGTCAGCACTCAGCCAGACTTGCTGGCCAGAACGAGCATGTTGGTACTGCCAAACCCGCGCGGTGCGGCTCATGAGGCAATTGCGGCGCGGCGCGGATGCAGTGTCCTCGAGGCCGATACCTACTACGGCACGGTTTTGCGAAAGGCTGCTCAGCTTGCTGATGAGAACGGTATGAAGCAGTCAGGCAGCTTCCTTGGCCTATCGCTGAGTGACGTGGAGCTTGAGGTCAACAAGCGTGCTCCGTTGTTCACTTCGGAACGCATCCTGGCGGCACTTTCGCGAGGGCTATGTGAGGCAGTCGACTTCGCAACACCGATGGAGGACCCAAACTTCTTCGCGGGTGTTGACGTCCAGCCCGGTCATGTGGTCGCCGGGCTGGTTGTGAAGCGCGCCGCTTTAAGAGATGGGATCATCGGCGCGCTGGCCGAGCGCCGTAACGTGCTTCTGAGAGGTCCTTCTGGCGCGGGGAAGTCCGCGCTTCAGTGGGATGCCGCGTACTCGCTCCGGCATGCAGTGCGTTGGTTCCGAGTGCGGCACTTGACCATTGAAGACATTGGTGAACTAGTTATTTTGGCTAACAGCTGTGGCGCTGCAGCGGAAGCTCCTGTGGGCTTCTTGCTCGATAACCTAAGCGCCGGGTTGATGGATGGTTGGGACGCACTGGCACGTGAGGTTGCTACCAAACCCGGCCTCGCTCTTCTCGCTTCCATTCGCGAGGAGGACATATGCCAGTTGGCAGAACGACGCCACGCAATTGAAGTTCCTGTGCGTGCCGAACGCGAGTTCGCCGAACAGTTCTGGCGTGAACTACGAGATCAGGGCATCACCTCGTGGACTAACTGGCAGGAGCCTTGGGACCAATCCAACGAACTGCTGCTGGAATACGCCCACATCCTCACACAAGGGAGTCGGCTCTCTGAGACTCTGCGACAGCAGGTCGCCGTTCGCGTGAGTGACCACGCGAGGCATGCGGAGCTTGAGGTACTGCGCGTCTGCGCCGCAATCACCTGCCTTGGGGCACGTGTTGATGTCGCGAAGCTCCCCAGGGTACTTCATCGAAGTGCAATGGAGGTTGGAAGTGCTCTTCCTCGGATCGTGAACGAACATCTTCTGCGAGACCTCGGTGACGGTTCAATGGGTGGTACACATGAACTCAGGTCGCTGCATCTTCTCAGCGAGACGAATCACGTATCCATAGAAACCGAGCAGCAGACCTTCATTCAAGCGCTTGATGCTGTTCTGGAGTCGGACCTGGGAGTATTTCTCGCCAGATCGTTGGGACGCTATCCATCGCTGGAGGAGTCATTCTTAGAGACGCTATCCGGAAGGTTGAACGAAAAGCCTTCGATACAGCTCATGACTACCATTCTGACGGGGCTGGGTGAGCAGCAAATTCAACAGGCCATCGACATGTGGCTGAGGTCGTCGGAGGTCGCTTCCGCTCCGCAAAACACTCTGCTTGCGGCCGCGCTCTTCGGCATTTCGGGGATAGAAATGCCTGACGTGTTTGCTACATCGCCGACTGCTCCGGCGGCCAGACTCCTCACTGAAATCAAATCGCGGTCCACAGAAAACCATTTGCGAGGCAGACTCCTTCAACGCATGTCGTCAAGTAGTGTGCAAACCTTGGTGAGCGGTGCTTCGGACTTGGCTTCGCTTAATGCCCTCTTGGTAGCGCACGTGGGGCACGCACTTACGCCGGGGCTCAGAGACGCGCTCTTGCAAATGTCTCCGGACTTGGTGTCGAACGATCTGGCGCAAGTCGGCGAGTTGCTGGGCACCGTGTATTTACTGGAGCCGGAAATAGCGCGCCGTTGGGTCGAGAGCGCCGGCGCCGTAGAACTCTTGGCTCGAGTCGGTGCTGAGGTTCCGTGGGCGACGGCTGCAGCCACACGTCAGGAACCGGAGGGACTTGCTGTTGCCAGCGACATTCGAATGGTTTCAAGACGCTATCAACCCGCGCAGCATGACGACGTGGTGACGCTGTGTGAGCTTCTGCTGGCGCTATGTCCGACTGCGGATTTGGCTGTTTCCCGAGCGGTTGCCGGCCCTGGTGTGGTCGCTGGATTCGATGGTTTCAATGTGGCCGACAAGCGAATCCCCAGAGGCAAGCTTCCGCCTAGTTCCCTTCCGGCATGGAACCGCCGATGGAGTGAAGCTATCAAGCACAGGCTTGCACCTGCCAGCTATGGCGCTTTTCTTATTGAAGCGGTTGGCCAGGTTGAGAAGATGAACTCGGCCCTACGCGAAACACTAGACGGCGAACTGAGAGGGGCCCAAAACGCGACTGCGCTTGAATCTTTGGGCGAAGTACACATTCAAAGCCGAACCCTGCCAACGCCGCGCATTCCGTGGTTCGCGGATGGGAAAAGGCAAGCTCAGAAGGACTCCCAACTGCAATCGATTCTTTTCGACTGCAGCGCCGATCTGCTTCGCAGATTTGCTGTCCTACCACGGGACGCTATGCCCTACATCATGTGGCTAGGAGATGTTCTAAAGCGAATCCGTGACGCAATAACCCGAGAGCCTTGGCACTTGATGCCGCATGGAAGTAGCGCGAGCAAGCCATTAGTGGAACTCTCCGAGGTGGTGCGGGATCTGCTTGCGTTAGCCGGTGAGGCTGTGCAGCGACAGAAAAATCCACTCGTGCTACACCGCAAGTTTAGAGCGCCCTCTGGTCGAGCTCTATCCGACGCATGTGCTTCGGCAAGGAAGAAGAAGCGAACGCTCAGGAGCAGTATTGAGAAAGATTTGCGCCACGCTTTTTGGCGCATGCACCCCGGCACTCAAGTGCATGTGAAGAGTTCGACCGATGAGACGTTAGTTTGGCCGATGCTGGAAGTCTTGGTCACCGTTGAGCTAGACCGCATCCATCACTGGCTTGCAAGGGTTGACGGTGCATGGACCAGTTGGCGCAAGCTAGTCGACGCGTCGATGCATCTGACGGTCATGCCTGTCGTAAAAGGCATGCATGTGCCAATGTGTGCCTTAGGCGGGTCCGATAGACCGTTTCCGGCGGAAGAGCGGGCGCGTGAATGGATTGAGCAGGCGGGCCTCCTGCCAATGCCCGAGGCCGCGACAACTAGGTGGCGCACCTTCTGCGAAGCAGCAATGGACTTTGCAGTCTTTGCCGCACAAGGCTTGGGACTCGATGACCGACCGGTATTGGAGCGAACGTCCAAGGCTGATGTGGTCGCCCGCTTGGTGGCTAGTAAAGCAGGAATTGACAAGACTTTGCCGCCTCTCCTTCGCGAGATGACAGACACGCTTGTTGCGTTAGCTGTCGAGCAGCCTGAAGAACTTCTCGAGTCGCAGCTGGGATTTTTCAGGCAGAAGTTAACGCCTGTTGCTGAGGTGTTGTTGGACGCTCAGTACGCTTGCTACTCGGTCGACCTTGAGATGGAGCCCGCGCACATTTGGGCTGAGTCAGCGCCGCAAGGAGATGGAGCTCAGCCAAGCTCGGAGCAGGCAAACTCCTGAGAACTGAAATGCGGCCTTGCTTCGACCTGTCGTGGTAACTGCCCCCAAGAACATGCGCCGCCCGCTGCGCGGCAGGAACGGCATCGGTAGTCCACATGCGGATGGCGCATTCCATATGCGTGCCTTTCGTCGGTTGCCTGCGACCATTTTGCTATGCTTTTTGATTCCACAGCGCTTGACCCACAAGCGCTACAGGCCGTTTTGACTTGAATAGGTGCTTGATTCAGGCGCCCCTGCGCACGCGCCCAAGCAGCACCACCGCTGCCGCCGCCAGCACCGCCGGCACGGCGGCCACCAGGATGATGGACGAAGGCGTCCACGCCGCGGCCAGCAGGGCGCCGCCTGCCAACGGGCCGACGATGGCGCCGATGCGGCCCACGCCCAGCGCCCAGCCCACGCCGGTGGCACGGATGTGGGTTGGGTAGATGGCGGCGGCCAGCGCGTTGCAGCCGATCTGCGCGCCCACCACGCCGAAGCCCGAGAGCGCCGCGCCAGCCAGCAGGCCCGTGAGGTTCTGCCCGCTGAAGGCGATCAGCGCGATGAAGCCGGCCGAGGCGGCATAGGCCGCGCCCAGCACGGTGTAGGCGCTGAAGCGGTCGATGAGCCGGCCCAGCGCGAGCGCGCCCACCACGCCGCCCAGGTTGAGCATGGCGGTGGAAAGAATGGCTTTCTCCAGCGGCAGGCCGGCGCTTTTGAGCAGCGTGGGCAGCCAATTGACCAGGAAGTACATGACCAGCAGGTTCATGAAGAACGCCAGCCACAGCAGCATGGTGGTGTGCAGGCGGCCGTGACGAAACAGCTCGAACACCGAGAAGCCCGCCTGCACCCCAGCAGCCTCGTCGCGCAGCCCGGCCATCACCGTGGCCGGGTCTTCGCCCGGGTAGGCGCTCTTGACGATGGGCTCGTAGCGCGCGGGCGCGGCGCCGCTGGCGGCCAGGTAGCGCAGTGATTCGGGCAGCAGCGCGGCCAGCACGGGCAGCAGCAGCAGGGGCAGCACACCGCCCAGCACGAACACCGAGTGCCAGTCGAAATGCGCGATGAGCCAGCTGGAGATCAGCCCGCCCAGTGTGGAGCCCAGCGGAAAGCCGCAGAACATCACCGTGACCAGCGTGGCGCGCAGGCGCTGCGGCGCGTATTCGCTGGTCAGGGCAATGATGTTGGGCATGGCCGCACCCAGGCCCACGCCGGTGATGAAGCGGTAGGCCAGCAGCTCGTTCATGTTGGTGGCCCAGGCCGTGAGCAGCGCGAACAGGCCGAAGATGAAGGTGGACAGCAGGATGATCTTCTTGCGGCCCCAGCGGTCGGCGGCCGGGCTGAGCAGGAAGGCGCCGGCCATGAGGCCGAAGAGGCCGGCCGCGAAGATGGGCCCGAACTCCGAGGGCTTGAGCCCCCAGTCTTCCGCGATGCGCGGGGCCACGTAGGCGATGGATTGGGTGTCGAAGCCGTCGAGCATGGCGACGATGGCGCACAGCAGCGTCACGCGCAGCTGCAGCGGCCCGAAGGCGGCACGGTCTGCCGCCGGAATGCCGGCGGTCATGGATGGGGTCATTTTGTCTCTCTCCGTCTTGTAGGGATGGGGGTGGCTCATGGGCCGGGGACCACAGAAAAAATCAAGGCTGGTAGTCGGGCTGCTCCTGCGGTCGGGCCGCGATGAAGGCGGGGTGCCGTTCGGCGTGCGCGTACACGGCCATGGCACGCGCATGGGGTTGGAGGTCGCAGCCTGCGCGCAGCGCGTTGGCGACCTGGGGCACCAGGCACACGTCGGCCAGCGTGGGCTGGTCGCCAAAGCACCAGGGTCCGCCGCCGTCACCGTGCCTGGCAAGCAGCCGCTCCACAGCCTCGAAGCCCTCGGCCGCCCAGTGGGCGTACCAGGCGTCCTTCTGCGCTGCGCTCAAACCCAGCGGCCCTTGCAGGTACTTCAGGATGCGCAGGTTGTTGACCGGGTGCATGTCGCAGGCGATGACATGGGCCAGCTCCAGCACGCGGGCACGCAGCCGGGGCTCCAGCGGGATCAGGCGCGGCTCGGGGTGGCGCTGGTCCAGGTAGTCGAGGATGGCCATGGACTGGCCCAGGGCGAAGTCGCCGTCCACCAGCGTGGGCACGACGCGCGAGGCGTTCAGTTCGGCATAGTCCGGCGCGCGGTGCTCACCGGTACGGATGTTCACCCCGTGGTGGTCGGCGGGCAGCCCCTTCAGTGCCAGGGCGATGCGCACCCTGTATGAGGTGGAGCTGTTGAAGAAGCTGTAGAGCTGCATGCAAGGCTCCGTCAGACCACGTCCACCGCCAGCTCACCCAGTCGATCCACGCCCACCGCCATGCGGTCGCCGCGCACCACCGGGCCCACGCCCTCGGGAGTGCCGGTGTAGATCAGGTCGCCCGCCTCCAGGCGGAACCAGGTGGAGAGGTCGGCGATGGTCTCGGCCACCGACCAGATCAGGTGCGACACATCACTGCGCTGGCGGTCCGCACCGTTCACGGTGAGCCAGATGCCGGCCTGCTCGAAGTGGCCCACGTCGCTGGCGCGGTGGATCGGGCCGATGGGCGCGGAGGCATCGAAGGCCTTGCCGATCTCCCACGGCCGGCCCATCTGGCGCATTTCCATCTGCCGATCGCGGCGGGTCATATCCAGGCCTACGGCGTAACCCCAGGCATGTTCCAGCGCGTTTTCGCGGGCGATGTCGCTGCCGGCTTTGCCGATGGCGACCACCAGTTCGGCCTCGTAGTGAAAGTTGTCGGTGCGGGACGGGTACGGAAGGCGCAGCGTCTCGCCGTACGCCACGGGAATCACCGCATCGGCCGGCTTGCAGAAGAAGAAGGGCGGCTCGCGGTCGGGGTCGAACCCCATCTCGCGGGCGTGGGCCGCGTAGTTGCGGCCCACGCAGTAGACACGGCGCACGGCGAAGGCATCAGGGGTGCCGACGACGGGCACGGAAACAGTGGGGCACGCGGGGAACACGAAGGCCATGGTGATTTTTCTTTCGGAGAAATGGGTCGTTCAAAAGGGAAGGAGGGTCACGTTCGCGAGCGGTTCACAGAGCCCTTCTGGCCAGGCGCCGCATCGCAAACAGTGGCGGCGCCACGGCAAGATGCGGCAACGCCGCCAGCAGGGCTCTGTGGGCCGCGCCCCGCTCAGGAGCGCTGTTCGCGCAGGAGGTTGAGCGCCGCCTGCACCGGGCGATCGGAATAGCTGAACAGCACCGCGTCCTGCGTGGCGGCCAGCTGTACGGGTGCCCACGAGGGCGCGACGAAGGTGTCGCGCGGGCCGAACTGGAAGGTGCTGTCGCCGATGCGCGCCGAGCCCTGGCCTTCGACCACGCTGAACACGGTGGCGTCGGTGCTGCGGTAGGTGCGGCCCTGAAACCCCGCCGGCAACAGCTGCAGGAACGTGGCCATGGTGGGCATGGGCCAGCCGCCGGTCGCGGGGTTTACGTAGCGCAGCTTCACACCGTCCCAGGCATCGAGCTCGCCCTGGCGAAAGAGCTGCTCCAGCGCCTCGCGGCTGCGGTCGTAGGGGTAGCTGAAGATCGGCGAGGTCGGGTCCTCCGCCGCGCGGTGCCGCACGGGCGCCATGTTGTGGCCGAAGGCGGCGAAGCTGTGGCCTTCGGCGCGGTTCACGGGCTGCGCGGCCTCGGGGTAGTTCTCGGCGAAGCCCGCGTCCAGGTGGCGGATGAGTGGAATGTCCAGGCCGTCGAGCCACACCACGGGCTCGCCGCCCTCTTGCGCCGAGGGGTTGCCGTGGTCGTGCCAGGTCCACGACGGGGTGATGATGAAGTCGCCCGGGTGCATGGTGGTGCGCTCGCCGTTGACGGCCGTGTAGGCACCCTGCCCTTCCACGATGAAGCGCAGCGCCGACTGCGTGTGGCGGTGGCTGGGCGCCACTTCGCCGGGCAGGATGAGCTGCAGCCCCGCATAGAGCGTGGAGGTGATGCTGGAACTGCCGGGCAGGCCGGGGTTTTCCAGGATGAGCACGCGGCGCACGGCCTCCTCGGCGCTGATGACCTCGCCCGCCTGCATGACGAGCGGGCGTATGTCTTCGTACTTCCAGAAGGCCGGCATGGCCTGCGGGCGCGGCTCGCGCGGCACCAGGCTGTGCAGCGATTCCCAAAGAGGCGCCATGCCCTGGCGAGCGATGCGTTCGTAGTAGGCCTGGCGTTCCAACGAGGGGGCGCCCTTCGCAGCGGGCCGGGCCAGAGTGGTGGTGTCCATGCGTTGTCTCCTTTGCAGCGGCCCTGCGCACCGCCCTGACAAGGGCTTGGCGGCAGGCCATGGAGCGGATTATTCGAAGACAGCGATAGTCCGTAAAATCATTTATTGGTCTCATCCATAATCTTTTGCATATACCTAGCCCGCATTTGAGGACCGCAATGGACTGGACCCACCGACTGCGGCTGCGCCAGCTGCACATGCTGCTGAGCCTGGCGCAGACCGGCAACATGAGCCAGTCGGCGCAGCAGCTGCACACTGCGCAGCCCGCGCTCTCCAAGTGGCTCAAGGAGCTGGAGGACGACCTCGGGATGGTGCTGTTCGAGCGCCATGCGCGGGGCTTGAGGCCCACGCCCCAGGGCGAGGCGCTCATCGCCCATGCCCGGCGCATCGAGGCCCACCTGGACAGCGCGCGCGACGACATGCAGGCCCTGCGCGACGGCGGCAGCGGCCTGGTGGTGGTGGGCACCTCGGGTGCATCGGCCTCCGACGTGGTGCCCATGGCCGTGCTGCGCCTGCTGGAGGGTCTGCCGCGCGCGCAGATCCGGCTGGCCGAAAGCACCATGAACGTGCTGATGCAGCAACTGGCCCACGGCGAGCTGGACGTGGTGGTGGGCCGCTCGGCGCCCGAGCTGCACGACACCCACATCCACGCCGAGATGCTCTACATGGAGCCCATCCACCTGGTGGCCCGCCCGCAGCACCCGCTGCTGCGGCTGGAGCGGGCGCTGGAATGGAGCGAGCTCATGGCCTACCGCTGGCTCGTCTGGCCGCGCGGCACGCCCATCCGCAACGCGCTGGAGAATGCGCTCGCCACGGTCGGGCAGGCGCTGCCGCCGGGCAGCGTGGAATCGAACTCCGTCACGCTCAACCTCACCCTGCTGGGGCACAGCGACATGATCGGCATGGCCTCGCACCGCGCGGCGCTGCGTTTTTCGCACATGGGGGCGCTGCGCGTGCTGCCGGTGCGCCTCTCGGGGTTCGGCTCGGTGTCGATGTATTGGCGCGAGAACACCGCCGACCGCACGGCCGTGGCCAGCATGCTGCGCGCGCTGCGCGAGGTGTCGGGGCCAGTGTCCTGACACGCTGAAACCCGACATCACCACGCCGGCCATCGCGCCCAACCAGAAGCGACCTCACGGCCACCCCATAAAATGCGATCCATTCGCATTCACTGCTTTCCGAGGTGCTCCGCATGTCCGCTCTCGACGGCGCTGGTTCGGGCGTTCTTTCCGGCGCCTCCACAGACCCGGTACAGGCCCTGTACCTGCAGCACCACGGCTGGCTGGTGGCGCGGCTGCGCCGCAAGCTGGGCTGCGCCTGGGACGCGGCGGATCTGGCGCAGGGCACCTTCGTGCGCGTGCTTGCCGCGCGCGGCGCCGCGCCGCCGGCGCAGTGGGCCGAACCCCGCGCCTACCTGACCACCATCGCCCAGCGCCTCTTGTCCAACCACCTGCGGCGCCGTCAGATCGAACGCGCCTACCTCGACGCGCTGGTGCTGCTCCCTGAGCCCGCAGCGCCGCCGCCCGACACGCGCCTGATGGTGCTGGAAACGCTGCTCGCCATCGACCGGCTGCTGGACGGCCTGCCCACCGTCGCCCGCCGCGCCTTTTTGCTGTGGCGGCTGGAAGAGCTGACGCAGGACGATATCGCCGCGCAGCTGGACATTTCGCGCACCAGCGTGCGGCGGCACTTGGCCGCAGCTGCCGCGCGGTGCTACTTTCACGCCCCGTCGCGTGGCAAGGCATGACCGCCGCCTACCCCGTCGCCCACGACGACGACGCCTGCGACTTCGCCGTTTCACCCCGGGTGGCGCGCGAGGCTGTGCACTGGCTGCTGGAGCTGCACCCCGGCGACAGCCCCGAGGCGCGCCGCGCACGCCAGCAGTGGCAGGCCTGGATGGCAGCCGACCCGGCCCATGTCCGCGCGTGGCAGCGCATTGCCGAGGTAGACGGCCAGCTGCGCGGCGTGCCCGCCGCCGTCGCCCTGCCCACCCTGGCCGCGCCCGGCCTGAGCCGCCGCCGCACCGTGCAGCTGGCCGCGCTGCTGACGGCCGGCGCCGGCGGCCTGCTGGCGGCGCGGCAGACCACGCCCTGGCAGCAGCTGGCGGCCGACCTGTCCACCGCCACTGGCGAGCGCCATGAAACGGTGCTGGCCGACGGCACGCGGCTGCTGCTCAACACCGCCTCCGCCGTGGACGTGCGCTACAGCAGCGCCGAGCGGCTGATCGTGCTGCGCGCCGGCGAGATCCTGGTGCACAGCGCGCCCGACGCCACCGGCCGGCCGCTGCGCGTGCGCACGGCGGCGGGCACGGTGCGCGCCATCGGCACACGCTTCACGGTGCGACAGCTGGAACGCGGCGCCGCAAGCACTGCCATCGCCCCCATCGCCGTGATTGCCGTGCTGGAAGGCGCCGTGGAACTGACCCCCGCCGCCGCGCCCACCGCCACGCTGCGGCTGCAGGCGGGCCAGCAGGCGCAGTTGACTGCGGCCGCCGCCAGCCCGCCTGCGCCGCTGCCCGAAGGCGCGGCCGCCTGGAGCGAGGGCATGCTGGTGGCCGACGCGATGCCGCTGGCCGACTTCATCGCCGAGCTGTCGCGCCACCGCACCGGCGTGCTGCGCTGCGCGCCGGAGGTGGCCGCGCTGCGCGTGTCCGGCGCCTACCCGCTGGGGGACACCGACCGCGTGCTGGCCGCCCTGACCCGCGCGCTGCCGGTGCAGGTGCAGCTGCGCACGCGCTGGTGGGTGACGGTGGCGGCGCGCGGTGGCTGATCCCTGTCGCCTGCAGCGTTTGCTACTAACTTAATAGCTATCAGCGCTTGATGGATAAGCGCTACAGGCCTTTTTCACTCAAATCCTGAAAAAAAAGACGGCCAAACGCGCAGCGGTGCGTGTCAAGGAAAGCAAGGCCAGAGCGGAAGGCGCAAACCCGTCCCGCCGCTACCGCCCGGCCCCAGTGCTTTTCTACCGCCTGCCTGAAAGATGCCTTTGCCATGACCGCGCCCGCCACCGCCACCTCCATCGCTCCCCACACTCTGCACACCACCGCCCCGTGGTTGGCCGCGCCCCTGCTGTGCGCCGGCTTGGCGCTGGGCACCGCCCTGGTCGCGCCTGCTGCCCAGGCCCAAGGCCAGCCGGGCAGCACGGCCAGCCCCGATGCACCGCGCCAGCGCTACGCCATTGCGCCCGGCCCGCTGGGCGCGGCGCTGAGCCGTTTGGGGCGCGAATCAGGCACGCTGATCAGCTTCAGCCCGCAGCTCACCGACGGCCTGTCGTCGCCCGGCGTATCTGGCGAACACACGGTGGCGCAGGCGCTGGCCGCGCTGCTGGCCGGCGCGCCGCTGCAGGCCGTGCCGGCGGCCGACGGCAGCTACACCCTGCGCCCGACGGCCACCGCCACCGAACGCCCCGCCGCCGCAACCGCGCTGGGCGAAGTGCGCGTGACCGCCAGCGCCCCGCTCACGCCCGACGACCTGCCCGCGCCCTATGCCGGCGGCCAGGTCGCGCGCGGCGGCCGGCTGGGCCTGCTGGGCCAGACGGACGTGATGGACGCGCCCCTGCACATCACCAGCTACACCGCCCAGGCGCTGGCCGACCGGCAAGTGACCACGCTGGGCGAGGCGCTGTCGGCCGACCCGTCGGTGCGCAGCGTGGCGCCCAGCGGCGACGTGGCCGACGCGTTCTTCATTCGCGGCTTTGCCATCGGCGACAACAACATCGGCGAGGTGGCGTTCGACGGCCTCTACGGCGTGGCGCCCAACTACCGGCTGCTGACCGACTACGCCGAGCGCGTGGAAGTGCTCAAAGGCCCGGCCGCCATGGTGTACGGCATGTCGCCCAACAGCGGCGTGGGCGGCGGCATCAACGTGGTGCCCAAGCGCGCGACCGAAGACCTGACGCGCCTGCGCGCCGACTACGGCACCCGGTCGCAGGCCGGCGGGCACATTGACGTGGCACGCCGCCTGGGCGACGACCGGCGCTTCGGCGTGCGCTTCAACGGCAGCTGGCGCGACGGCCGCACGCCCATGGACCACCAGCGCCGCGAAGCCACGCTGGGTGCGCTGGCGCTGGACTACACCAGCGACCGCACCCAGGTCACGCTGGACTTGATCGACCAGCGCGAAGACGTCGACGCGCCCACGCGCCGGCCGTCGCTGGCCGCCGGGCTGGCGGTGCCGCCCGCACCTGACGCGCGCCGCAACACCACCCAGCGCTGGGAGTGGTACGACAGCACCGAGCAATCGGCCCTGCTGAAGGCCCGGCACGACCTGAACGCGCAGTGGTCGGTGTTCGGCAGCCTGGGCGCGGCGCGCTCCGAGGTGGACCGGCTCTTCAACACACCCACCATCACCAACGCGGCGGGCGACACGCGCGTGACGCCCACCCGCGCCCGCTTCGACGTGCGCCGCCATGTGGCCGAAGCCGGCCTGCGCGGGCGCTTTTCCACCGGCGGCGTGGCGCACCAGGCCACGCTGCAGTGGAGCCGCTACGAAGACCGCTACCGCATGGGCTCGGTGGCCGGCTCGGCCTATACATCGAACCTGTACGCGCCCATCGAGCGGCCCGCGCAGGACGTGGCCGCGCCCGGCGCCGTGCCGCTGCGCTCGGCCAACGTGCTGCAGGGCGTGGCGCTGGCGGACACGCTCTCGCTGTGGGACGACCGCTTGCTGGTCACCCTGGGCGTGCGGCACCAGCAGGTCGATTCGGACAACTTCGACACCGCCGGCCTGCGCACCGGCACCTACGGCCAAAGCGCCACCACGCCCATGGCCGGCGTGGTCGTCAAGCCGTGGCAGGGCGTGTCGATCTACGCCAATTCCATCGAAGGCCTCAGCAAAGGCGACACCGCGCCCAGCAGCGCCGTCAACGCGGGCGAGGCGTTCGCGCCCTACCGCGCGCGCCAGCAGGAAGTGGGCGTGAAGTTCGACCACGGCCGCCTCATCACCACCGCCAGCGTGTTCCAGATTCGCCGCCCCAGCGGCGTGCTGGTGGACAACCGCTTCAGCGTGGACGGCGAGCAGCGCAACCGCGGCCTGGAGCTGACGGCCCAGGGCGAGCCCGTGCCCGGCTGGCGCCTGTACGGCGGCGCCACCTGGATCGACGCGGAACTGACCCGCACCGCCAGCGCCGCAACTCAGGGCCGCACCGTCGTGGGCGTGCCGCGCGCGCAGTTCGCGCTGAATGCCGAACACGACCTGGGCGCCGCACCGGGCCTGACGCTGACCGGCGCACTGACCCACACCCGCTCGCAATTCGCCGACCAGGCCAACCTGCAGCGCCTGCCCGGCTGGACCACGGTGGACGTGGGCCTGCGCTGGCGCACCGCCCTGGCCGGCCGCACCACCACCTGGCGCGCCACCGTGCGCAACGCCACCGGCCGCGACTACTGGGCGGGCTCGTCCACCTATGGCACCCTGCTGCAGGGCGCGCCGCGCAGCGTGCTGGTGTCGGCCACGGTGGACTTCTGAAAACAGAGGTGCCCACGCACGCCATGAAACCCGAGCCGTAGCGCGGGTCGTCACGGCGATGGGTGGCGCCCGCGCGCACTCTCCCGCAGAATCGGGCAGACATGCCCCTGCCCCCGCACCACCCCAGCCCCACGCCTCCGATCACCGAACCGGCCCCCACTGCACCCTCTGCAGCAGCTCGCACCGCCTCTGCCGCCGAGGCCAGTGCCGCCGCCGAACTGCAGCGCAGCGCCGCCCAGCGCGCGTCGCTCTCGCCCTTCGGGCCGCTGTCGGTGCCAGTCTTTCGCATGCTGTGGCTGACCTGGGTCACGGCCAACACCTGCATGTGGATGAACGACGTGGCGGCCGCCTGGCTGATGACCACGCTGACCACCTCGCCCGTGCTGGTGGCGCTGGTGCAGACGGCGTCCACGTTGCCGGTCTTCCTGCTGGGGCTGCCCAGCGGGGCGCTGGCGGACATCCTGGACCGGCGCCGCTACTTCATCGCCACGCAATTCTGGGTGGCCGTCGTGGCGCTGCTGCTGTGCGTGGCGATTCTGGCGGGCGGCATGACGGCGCCGCTGCTGCTGGCGCTGACCTTCGCCAACGGCATCGGGCTGGCCATGCGCTGGCCGGTGTTCGCCGCCATCGTGCCCGAGCTGGTCAGCCGCGAGCAGTTGCCCGCGGCGCTGGCGCTCAACGGCGTGGCGATGAATGCGTCGCGCATCATCGGGCCGCTGCTGGCCGGCGCCATCATCGCCAGCGCGGGCAGCGCCTGGGTGTTCGTGCTGAACGCGGTGCTGTCGGTGATTGCGGGCTTCACCATCATGCGCTGGAAGCGGGCGCCCTCACCCAACCCATTGGGGCGCGAGCGCCTGTCCAGCGCCATGCGCGTGGGCATGCAGTTCGTGCGCGAATCGCCCCGCATGCGCGCCGTGCTCTGGCGCATCGCCGTGTTCTTTTTGCATGCCACGGCGCTGCTGGCGCTGCTGCCGCTGGTGGCGCGCGACCTGGACGGCGGCGGCGCCGGCACCTTCACGCTGCTGCTGGCGTCGATGGGCACGGGCGCCATTGTGGCGGCGCTCTGCTTGCCGCGCCTGCGCCAGGCCATGGCGCACGAAAAGCTGGTCAGCCGGGGTGCCTTGCTGCAGGCGGCGGCCACCGCCGTGGTGGCCGTGGCACCCAACATATACGTCGCCGTGCCGGCCATGGTGGTGGGCGGCGCCGCCTGGATCACCACCGCCAACACCCTCACCGTATCGGCCCAGATGGCGCTGCCCAACTGGGTGCGCGCGCGCGGCATGTCGATCTACCAGATGGCGCTGATGGGCGCCACGGCGGCCGGTGCGGCGCTGTGGGGCCAGGTGGCGTCGATGACCAGCGTGCACATCAGCCTGCTGGCTGCTTCGGTGACCGGCGCGGTCGCTATGCTGGTGGTGCAGCGTGTGGTGACCGACCGCAGCCTGGAAGAAGACCTGAGTCCGTCCACCGCCTTCAAGACCCCGCAGGCGCCGACCACGCCGCAGGCCGGGTTGCGATTGGTGGTGGCCATCGAATACTTCATCGACCCGACGCGGGCGGCGGAATTTCGCGCGGTGATGCAGGAAAGCCGCCGCGCGCGCCTGCGCCAGGGCGCGCTGAGCTGGGCGCTGCAGCACGACATCAGCGACCCGCGCCGCTATGTGGAACGGGTGGTGGACGAATCGTGGACCGAGCACCTGCGCCGCTTCGGCCGCGCCACCGCGTCGGACGTGGCACTGCGCGACCGCAAGTTCGCATTTCACACGGGGGAGAACCCGCCGGTGGTGTCGCGCTACGTGGTCGAGGGCGACTGATTGCTCACCTATTGATAGCTGCTAACGCTTGATGGATAAGCGCTAGAGGCCAATTTGGTTATAAACCGCCGCTTGGCGAAAAGCTGCGCCGCAGCACGCCCAGCAGCACCTTGCGCAGCAGCAGTGCCAGCGCCTCGGGCGGTGCGCCGGCTTGCAGGGCATCAGCCAGAGCCTGCCAGTGCACGGCCACCGTGCCCGTGACCTCGGCCCGCCAGCGGGTGGCCAGGCGGGGGGAATCCTCGGGGGGCACGCGGGCCTGGTGCGCGATCACCAGATAGTGCGTACAGGCCGCCTCGATGGTGTGTCGCAGCACGTCGTCTACCGCGTTTTTCTTTTGCACCGTGCGCACCGCCCAGGCCGTGGTGCCTGCCAGCAGCGCACCCAGTGCCGTACCCGCGCCCAGGGTCAGGCCGCCCGTGCCGATGTCGATCATCGCGCCCGCCTTGGCGCCCGCGGCGGCCCCCGCGGCCACGCCGGCCGATGTGCCGACCGCCCGCACCATTCGGTCCCCGCGCGGTGCGATCGGCCGCGCGGCGGGTTCGGCAGACCGATCGGGCGGCGCAGGCGGCTGGCCATGCAGCGTGCGCAGTGTGGCGTCCAGCGTGTGCAGGTGCTGGGCGTAGGACGCGGCAGAGTCAGCGCCGGATTCCAGCGCGGAGCAGGCGCGCAGGTGGCGCGCCAACGCCTGCATCGATTGATCGAAATGATCTTCGTTATGCGCCTGCCAGGCCAGGCGCAGCCGCTCCAGCGCGGCGCTCCGCTGGGGCAGCAAGGTGGCCAGCTGTTCGAACAGCGCGGGCTCCAGCACCCAGCTCTCGCCCCACTGCGACCATGGCAGCGTGGCCCGGGGTGCGGCTTGCCAAACCAGGGGCACGGGCGCGTCGGCCAGTGCGATGACGGCGTCCACCGGCTCGTCCTGCGCGTCGGTGAAGCGCAACGATTCCTCTGCGCCCCGGCCCGCATGCCCTGCGGCCATGGCGTGCAGCGCCTGGGCCTGCGCGGGGCTGGTGCCGAGCACGCCCAGCACCAGGTTGGCGGGCAGGGCCGCACGCAGCGCGTCGAAGGCGCCGCCGTGCAGGTCGATGTGCAGCCCGCGCAGCAACCGGGTCTCGCGCCAGCGCGCCCAGGCGGCCAGGGCCAGGCGGGGCAGCACGACGGCCAGCAGCAGCAGGCCCACGTACATCCACACCCAGCGGCTGCCGGCGGCACCCTGGCCGGCAAAGTTCTGCGTGGCGGCGATGTCTTGCAGCGTGAAGGGCGCGAGGCCGAACAGCGCGGTGAGCGGCCAGAACAGCACGGTGGTGATGGTATGCACCTGACCCGCGTCGAGGAAGGTGCTTTCCCAGCCGAACTGATAGCGCACGACCAGGCCGCGCAGCAGCAGCGACAGCGCGATGCCCGCGCCCCAGGCCGCCGCGCACAGGTGCAGCACGCGCGCCAGGCGCTGCGCGAAGGGCCCGGCCGTGGCGGCGAACCAGCGTGCGTGAAAGTCCGCCGCCACGCGCGCGGCCAGGCCTCGCCGCGCGCGTGTCGACGCGGGCTGGGCCCAGCGGCGCAGCGCCAGCGGCAGCTCCGGCGCCGCGCCCCGGTGGCGCCAGGCGCGCCAGGCCAGCAGCGCGTACAGGCCCAGGTTCCAGGCCAGCACCAGCAGCAGCGGGGGCGAGAGCAAATCCACGCGGTGGGCGTTGGCGATGCGGTCGACCGCCAGCCCCAGCAGCAGCGCGCCGATGGGCAGGGCGCGGGCCAGCCAGCGCAGGCCCGCGCTGGGCTGGGCCAGGGCGGCGATGGCGGCATCGCGCGTGCCGGCGCGCTCGACGATCGCCTGGGCGCGCGCCTGCACCACATCGCCCACCTCCACGCGCGCCACGCCGCGCTGGCGGGCGGCAGCGATGGCCTGCCGCAGGGCGGCGTCCAACTCTGGCGGACTCACGGCGCCGGCCTGTTCGATGGACTGGGCGAGCAGCAGGGTGCGCAGTTCGGGCTCGGTGACCGGCAGGCGGGAAGGCACGTCGGAAGGCGCTGCCAAAGGTGGATTTGCTCCTTTATTCATAGCTATTAGCGCTTGATGGATAAGCGCTAGAGGCCGATTTGACCCCTATTTCCACACTCATCTTGGCCACAGCACCCACAGCCGCAGGTTCTGCTTGAGCCGCCCGGCGATGTCGCCCGCCTCCTGGCCCCAGCCGGTGAAGTAGTCGGCCCGCACGGCGCCCAGAATGGCGCTGCCCGTGTCTTGCGCCAGCACCAGCCGCTGCAGCTGCGTGGTGGGGCCGGTGGAAGCCAGCCACACGGGCGTGCCATACGGAATGCTCTGTCGGTCCACCGCGATGGAGCGGCCGGGCGTGAGCGCCACGCCCTGCGCGCCCTTGGGCCCGAAGCCGGCGTCCATGGCGTCCAGCGGCTCTTCGCGGAAGAACACGTAGCGCGGGTTGGCCCACAGCATCTCGTTGACGCGGGCGGGGTTCTGCAGCGTCCAGGCGCGAATGCCGGGCCAGGTGGCGTCGCGTACCAGGCCCTGGTCGAGCAGCCAGCGGCCCACGCTCATGTACGGCTGGTCGTTGGTGCCGGCATAGGCCACGCGCACCAGCGTGGTGGTGCCGTCGGCTTCCAGCAGCCGCAGGCGGCCCGAGCCCTGGATGTGCAGCACCATGGCCTCGACCGGGTCGCGCACCCACGCGATGGCACGGCCGGCCAGCTGCGCCTGCGCTTCGGGCAACGTGTCGATCTGCTGGCGCGTGTACCAGGGCTTGCGGGCGCCCAGGCTGGCCGGCGCGCGGTAGATGGGCACCACGTACCCGTTGCCGGGCAGGCGCGAGGCGTCCAGGTAAGGCTCGTAGTACGCGGTCAGCAGGCCGTCGGCATTGCCGCCCGGCGCTTCCACGCGGTAGGGCTGCAGGCGCGCGCGCATCCAGGCGCGCTGCTCGTCGGGCGTGCCGATGGACAGGCGCCGCACGTCGCCGCACAAAGGCACGAAGGCCGGTGCGGGCCGCTCGCAGCTTTTGATCCAGGCGTTCCAGGCTTCGCTGGTGCTGTCGTCGGCAAAGCCGGGCAGGTCGTCCCACGACACGGGCACCCAGCGGCTCTTGGGCTGGGCGAGGGTGCCGGGCACAGGGGCTGCCGGCGCAGCAGGCACGCTGGCAAAAGGCGGTGGCGGCGGGGCCGGAACGGCCGAGGGCACATCGGGGGGAGCGGGCGGCCGGGTGGAGCAGGCCACCAGCGTTCCTACAATCAGCGCCGTGGTCACAAGGCGCAGGAGACGGAATTTCATGGGACTGATTTTGCTTGAAGCCTTGCTGGCACTGGTGGTGCTGGTGGCAATCGTGTGGTGGACCATGTTCTCGGGCCGCCGGCGCGGTGAATTGCCGCCCCCGCCAGAGCAGGAGGCGCCATCCACCGATGACGGCACCCCGCCCCCTGCTTCTGCACCACCGCCTGCGCCACCTGCGCCGTAGTGCATCGACTTCACCGGGATGACTGGCGCCGTGCTCCTACAGCCGCGTTTCCCAGACGCTGCTACGGTGTGACTCCGCCTTGCAAGCCCCCTGGTGCCCGCAGGCGGAAATCCAAAAACGATCATCCAAGGAGTCCGCCATGCGCTTGCGCCATCCCATTCTCATCGCCGCCACCGCCGCCGTTTTCCTGGCGGGCTGCGCGAACATGTCCGACACCCAGCGCCGCACCGCCACCGGTGCGGGCGTGGGTGCTGCAGGCGGCGCCGTGCTGGGCGCTGTGACGGGCGGCAACGCCGGCACCGGTGCGCTGATCGGCGCGGGCGTGGGCGCCCTGGGCACCTATATCTGGTCGCAGCACATGGAGCGCCAGAAGCAGGACATGCAACAGGTCACGCAAGGCACCGGCGTGGTGGTCACGCAGACGCCGGACAACCAGCTGAAGCTCGACATCCCGAGCGACATCTCGTTCGCCGTGAACCGCTCGGACATCCAGCCCAACTTCGCGCCCGTGCTGGACCGCTTCGCCGAAGGCCTGCGCAACAACCCGAACACCGAAGTGCGCATCGTCGGCCACACCGACTCGACCGGCTCTGACGCCATCAACAACCCGCTGTCGCAAGACCGTGCAGCCAGCGCCCGCAACTACCTGACGCAGCGCGGCGTGAACGGCAACCGCATTCAGGTGGAAGGCCGGGGTTCGTACCAGCCCATCGCCACCAACGACACGGGCGATGGCCGCGCCCGCAATCGCCGCGTGGAAATCTTCGTGGGCGAACGCCCCCGCGGTTGACGGCACGGGCACTGCGCCCGCTGTACCACCAGTTAGTTGGCCCGTTCGCCCTGAGCCTGTCGAAGGGCTGATGCCCGTACGTGCCCTGGCTTCGACAAGCTCAGCCCGAACGGACTGTTCTTAACTGACCTGCATCGGGCTGCGCTGCTACCTCTTTTCATACTCGCTCATGCGTTGTGATGAGCGCAATCCCGCAGCGACCTTGCGCCTTCCGACGCAGATCTAGCGCAGGCTGCCCTCCGGCAGGTGCGCGCGCAGCAGGTTGGCCAGCTCCACCGCCGACTTCACCTGCATCTTGTCGAACACGCGTGAGCGGTGCACTTCCACCGTGCGCACGCTGATGTCGAGCTGATCGGCGATCAGCTTGTTGGGCAGGCCCTCGACCACCAGCCGCATCACGTCGCGCTCGCGCTCGGTCAATTCGGCCACGCGGTCTTGCAGTTCGTGCTGCGCGCGCCGCTCCTGCAGGTGGCTGGTCGACTGGGCCAGCGCCGCCTGAATGCGGTCCACCAGCAGGTTGTCGGAAAACGGCTTTTCGCAGAAGTCGAACGCGCCGCGCTTGACGGTAGCCACGGCGGTGGGCACGTCGGCATGGCCGGTGAGAAAGATCACGGGCATGGCGGCGATGTCGCCGCGCTCTACCAACTGGTCGAACAGGGCCAGGCCGCTCATGCCGGGCATGCGCACGTCCAGCAGCAGGCAGCAGGGCTGGCGCTGCGGGGGGCGGCTTTGCAGCATGACGGCGAACGATTCGGCACTGTCGTAGGACTCGCTGGGCACGCGGCGCGAGCGCAGCAGCCAGGCCAGCGCTTCGCGCACGCCCGCATCGTCATCGACGATGTATACGGTGGCGTTGGAGACGGGTTCCATGAATCAGGATCAGGGGGCGGTGGGTGGCGCGAAGGGTTGCGCTGCGTCCGGCTCGTGGGAAGCCGCAGGCAGCGTGAAGGTGAATACCGTACCACGCGGATCCCGCCGCGCGTAGCCCAGAAAGCCGCCGTGCTGTTCCACCACCGTGCGGCACAGCGACAGCCCCAGGCCCATGCCCTCGGCGCGGGTGGTGAAGAAGGGCGTGAACAGCTGCGCAGCCACGTCTTCGGGAATGCCGAGCCCGCAGTCAGCCACGGTGAATTCGAGCCACGCACGGCTGGCGTTGGACGCGGCGCGGCCCGCGCGCAGCTCCAGCACGCGGGGGTGAATATGCGCATCGTCCATGGCCTGCATGGCGTTGCGTGCCAAGTTGAGCAGCACCTGCTCGACCATCGTGCGGTCGCACAGCGCCGTGGGCAGGCCCGACTCGATGGTCACCTGCACCTGCACCCCGAGCTTGCGGGCCTGCAAGCGGACAAGCGGCATCACGGCATCGAGCAGGTCTTGCGCCGTGACCGACTCGCGGCTCTGGTCGCGCCGCCGCACGAAGTCGTGCACGCTCTTGATCACCCGGCCCGCGCGCTCGGCCTGCTGGGCGATGCGCTGCATGGCGGTGCGTACCTCGCGCAGGTCGCCCCGCAGAGGCTCCGGCAGCGCGGGCTGGGGCGGCGCTCCGTCGGCCACCGGCGCCAGCAGGTTGAGGGAGCCGCTGGCGTAGCTGGAGATGGCTGCCAGCGGCTGGTTTAATTCGTGGCTCAGCAGCGAGGCCATCTCACCCACCGTGGCCAGGCGCGCCGTGGCCTGCAGCCGGTCGTGCGAGGTGCGCGATAGCTCTTCCACGCGGCGCTGCTCGCTCACGTCGAGGAACGAGCCCATCCAGCCCGTGTGCAGGCCCTGCGCATTGATGAGGGGCGCCTCGTAGATCATGACCGGAAAGCGCGTGCCGTCATGCCGCATGAAGACCGATTCGTAGCCTTCGCGTGGCGGTATCTGCTGGCCCGACAGGCGCACCACCTGCCGCGCGCCGTATTCCTTGGCGAACTCGGGCGGCCAGTACGGCAGCGGCGCGCCCTGGCCCACCAGTTCGTGCGCGGAAAAGCCCACCATGTCGCAGAAAGCCGGGTTGACGTAGGTGATGTGGCCCTGCAGGTCGCGCGCGCGAAGGCCGGTCACCAGCGAATCCTCCATGGCCTTGCGAAACGCCAGTGCGTCGCCCAGATCGCGCTCGGCGCGCAGCCGGCGGCGGTTGTCGCGCACCAGCACCACCAGCACCGTCACCAGCGCCACCGACATGGCCGTCACCAGCGCCGTGAGCACGTTGGGAAACACGCTCGGCGCGCTGTGCCAGCTGCCCATGCGCAGCATGATGGCGGTGCCGGGCAGGTCGAGCAGTTGCTGCGCCTGGAACATGCGCGAGCCGCGCCGGGTGGCACCCACCAGAGCCAGCCGCGTGCCGTCGGGCTCGGTAAAAGACACCTCCTGGCCGCGCTGC
Source organism: Acidovorax sp. WCS2018Noco2-16 (assembly GCF_031843945.1). NCBI lineage: Bacteria > Pseudomonadati > Pseudomonadota > Betaproteobacteria > Burkholderiales > Comamonadaceae > Acidovorax > Acidovorax sp. WCS2018Noco2-16. Next base: position 106,091 of record NZ_JAVTJJ010000005.1, on the reverse strand, counting down.
AGGCTGGTGGCGACCAGGTCCACCAGCACGTTCTGCAGCGCGTAGGTGGCGATGAGAAACCCGTGAAAGCGCCCGCTCTCCATCAACGGTACGCACAGCTCCATCATCTCGGAGCCCATGCCGTCGCCCTGGGGCTGGAAGTAGCTACCCGAGTAGGACGCCGCGCCAATGCGCCGCGCATTGGCGCAGGCCAGCGCGATGTCGGACTGCACGGCGGCCCGCGTGTCGGACTCCCAATGTATGGCGCGGTAAGGTGTTTCAACGTGCGCGCGCACGCGCAGCTGCGCGTCGCGCCATTCCACCCGAACCAGTTCGCGCCGCAGGCTCAGCAGCCCGGCGGCGCGGTGCTCCCAGGACGCCAGGTCAGGATCTCCCGCCTGCAGCGCTTGCAGGCTTTGCAGGTTGTGGGTGAAGGCCACGCGGATGTCGGCCACCGCATCGGCCGTGTCGCGCTCGAGCTTGCTCTGCACCTGGCTGGCCTCGTAGCGACCGGCCAGCCAGACCAGCGTGACCAGCATGGCGGCGACCAGCACCACCAGCAGCGTCCAGAGCGACCAGCGCCGCCAGGCGCTGTGCCAGCGGCGCCAGGGCTGAGGCCGGGCGGGCTGCGCGGTGGCGGGTGAATCGGAAAAGGCAGAGCTCACAACACGCAGTGGTCCAGCGCAGGCAGTTGCCGGCGCACTTGCCGCAGATAGGCCGCATCGATGTCGCCGCAGACCACGCCCTCGCCTTCGGGCTGCACCGCCAGCACGGCGCCCCACGGGTCCACCAGCATGCTGTGGCCCCAGGTGCGGCGGCCGGTCTCGTGCGTGCCGCCCTGGGCGGGCGCCAGCACATAGGCCAGGTTCTCCACGGCACGCGCGCGCAGCAGTACCTCCCAGTGCGCCTGGCCGGTGGTGTGGGTGAAGGCGCTGGGCACCAGCAGCAGGTCGGTGCCGGCGCGCGCATGCTGGCGGTAGAGCTCCGGAAAGCGCAGGTCGTAGCAGACCGAAAGCCCTACGCGCCACACGACTCCGTCGCGCGACGTCATCTCGAAGCGCGCGGTGTCGGCGCCGGCTTCGATCACGTGGGCTTCATCAAAACGCTCGCGACCGTTGTCGAAGCGAAAGAGGTGGATCTTGTCGTAGCGCGCCACGCGCTCGCCCGAGGGGTCGAACACCAGCGTGGTGTTGCGCACCTGGGTGGCGCTGCCCGACTGCAGCGGCAAGGTGCCGCCGACGACCCAGAGGCCGAGTTCACGCGCGGCGGTGGACAGAAAGCGCTGCAGCGGGCCGTCGCCCAGCGGCTCGCGCAGCGCCAGCTTGTCGGTGTCGCGCGCGCCCATGAAGCCGAAGTATTCGGGCAGCACGGCCAGCTCGGCCCCTTGGGCAGCGGCGGCCTCCAGCAGGCGGCGGGCATGGGCCATGTTTTCGTCAGGGCTTTGGCCCGACACCATCTGCAAGGCCGCGACTTTCATGAGGCGTCTCCCGAAGGCGAATTCAATGGCAGGGCGTCGGAGGTATCGCTGCGCCCGCCCGCAGGACGGCGACGGGTGATGCGTTCGATGCGGGGGTCGTCCCAGGTCCCGTCGATATGGAACTGCTGCGTGGCCGCCTGAATGAGCGGGCCGCGCAGAAACACCTGAGCCAGGAAGCTGCCCAGCCCGATGACCGGGTTGATGGCCGTGGCGACCAGCGAGGCGGTCATGGCGTTGATCTCAGGCACCACCACCACATGCAGATCCTGCGTTTCGCGGTCGATGTCGGCGCGGCCTTCCATCAGCACGGCGGCGTTCACGCCCTTCATCTGCAGGTTGTTGGTGATGGCCACGCCCTGCTCAATGCGCACGTCGCCGCGCACGAAGTCGAATGCGAAGCCCTCACTGAACACGTCGCGAAAATCGAGCGTCAGCCGGCGCGGCAGCGACTGCAGGCTGAGCACGCTCAGCAGCTTGGCCAGGCCTGGCTCGGCCTTGAGGAACTGGCCGGCCGCCATGTCCAGGTGCACCAGCCCGGTCATGGAAGGGTAATCGGGGCTGATGGGCGCACCCGTCCAGGCCACCTGGCCGTCCATGCGGCCCTGGCCCCGGCGCAGCACGCCCTCCATGCCGAAGCGCGCCAGCAGCTCGCCCGAGTCGCGAATGTCGAGGCGGAAGTTCATGACCGTGCGCTTGACCGGCTCTGCAGTGCCCGCGCCGATCACCCGCCCCCAACTGCCGCTGGACGTGAACGTGGCCTCGGGCGCCACCAGGTTGAACTTGGACAGCAGCCATTCGCGCGCGCCGCCCGCGCCCCGGTTCTGCGCCTCGATCTCGATGCGGCCCAGCCGCCTGCCGCGCAGCTCGAAGTCCTGCACCACGATGTCAAGCGATGGCAATGCGCCAGGCTGTGCGGTATCGCCGAGCAGCATGTCGTCTACCTGCGTGACGGCCGCCTGGGGAATGGTCAGACGCGAAAGACGTGCGAACACCTGGCTCTGCGACGCGTCCGAGCCCGTGGCGGCGCCCTGCCGGTATTCGAAATAGCCGCTTAGCTCGTTGGCGTCGATATTGGCGCGCCAGGTCGTGCCCTCACGCGATCCGCCAGCGACCACCCGGTGCAGCGTGCGCCCTTGCCGGGTGATGGTGTCGGCACGTACGGCAATCAGCGTGGGCAGGTAGTCAGGCATCGATGCGACGGAAATCGGCGCCGCAGGGCTGAAAGGCGGCGTGGCCGCTGCTGGCGGAGTCGGATCGGCTCCGGCAGCCACCGGCAACGCGGCTGCCGCTGGCGGCGCTTCGCCCGGCTCCAGCAGCTTGGCCTGCCAGGCGTCCACATCCACATGCTTGAGATGTACGTTCGCGGCAACGCCTTCGGCGGGCAGCGGTGCTGACTCATTTGGCACCAGCCCCAGAGCGATGGCGCCGCGCAGTACACGCGGCTGCGGTCCGCTCACATCGCGCACATAGCGGGCAGAGCCCACGCCACCCAGGTCCACCACCATCTCGTCATGCAGCGGCCCGGCCGATGTGGCCGACTCGTTCGTCAGCCGGTTCTCAAACCGCACCGGCAGGGCCGTATCAGCCGCCTTGCCCAGCGGCGCCGGCACGGACAGCGCCATGCCTTGGAGGCTGGTGGTGACCTGCACCTCGGGCACGCCCCGGCGCACCCCCACCGTCACTGCGTAAGGCGTGCTGCCGGTCGCGCTGCGGGCGATCTGCGCCAGCCCCCCCAGCTCCTTGGCCTGCTGCAGCCCCTGCGCCGTGGCAACGCCCTGCGCACGCACTTGCACGGCCGACTCGCCTCTGGCGGCCTGGCCGGCCGTGGTGTGCATGCCGCCCTCGAAGCGCACATCGCCGCCCAGCGACTGGCCCTGCACACCTGCCAGCGTGAAACCGGTTTCGGTGAACTGCACCGCACCTTGCGTGCGTTCCACCAGCGGGGTTTCCGGCGTGATGCGCACATCGTTGCCCGCCAGGGTGACGGTGCCCCGCACCTTCGAGGCGTCGATGTGTTCCACCGGCAGACTCAGGTCCAGCTGCAGCGCGCCCGGCCCGGTGGCCGTGGCCTTGTCCAGTGCGCCACTGGTCAGCTCGCCAATGTGCGATCCGCGCACCATCGCCAGCATGTCGCCCAGCGGACCACGCACCTCGCCCGAGACGCCGACCACCGTATGCGCCAGGTTGGGAATGCGCACGTTCACCTTCTGCGCCCGCACCTGTGGCGCACCGACGAAGCTGCTGCTGGCGTCCTTCACGCTCATGCTGGAACGCTCGAAGATCAGCTCGCCGTCCAGGCCGGTCAGTGCCGGCCAGGGCAGCTGCTGGCCGTGCTGCAGGGACGGCGGCACGTAGGCATAGGTCGCACCGCGCACCCGGGCGGCGATGCGGAATTCGCCTTGGCCCGGCTGGTTGAACGGCATGTGGTGCAGGTCGCCCTTGACGCGGAACTGCACCTGAGTGGCCGAGCCGGCGGTGACGGCATCGCGCACGTAATGCCGCGTGGCCTCTGGAATGACCAGCGGCAGGTAGCGGTGCACGCGCGTGCCGTCGGCACGCTGCAGCGTGCCCGTCAGGTCCAGCACCCCCGGGGAGCGGCCAAGGTCGTCGGTGCTCCAGCTCAGTCGGGCCTGCCCCGCCGCATCGGCATTGGCAAAGCGCACGTCGCTGGCCTGCACCGCCAGGCGCTTGCCTTCACGCTGCCAGCGCACCGCGGCGCCCAGCTGCTGCACGGGCACCAGCGGATCCTCAAATACACCGGGCAGCAACAACGCGCCATCGGCCAGCGCCAGCGTGGCGTTGCCGCCAGCCTGGTTGAGATCGAATTCGACCGTTGCCCCGCGCACGCCGGGCACACGTGCAGCCGCCACCGCGCCTGCTGCGGCAGGTGCTGCCAGCGCCAGGCCAGAAACCTTGCCGCGGGCCTGGTACTGCTGCGGCGCCGTCAGCGGGCCGCGCCAGCTGGCCTGCACGGCATCGACCATGCCTTCGGGCGAATACGTGGCCAGTGCGCGGTGGGCTGCATCGCCCAACGGCAGGCGGCTGGCGATGTCCGTCAGCGCGGCCAGGTCCAGCCGGTCGGCCTGCAGCTCGCCATGGTCCTGCTCGGCAGCGCTGCCATGGGTGTGCCGCAGCGTCAGGTTGCCGCCCGGCCAGCGCAGCCCGTCGTCGGTGAGGAACTGCAAGCCGTTGGTGGATACCTCGAACCCATCGGCGAACCGGCGCCCGCCGATACGGCCGGCGACAGTGCGCAGGGCCAGCGGCTGCAGTTGCTCGCCCAGTGTGGTGTTGACGCCCGCCAGTGCGAGGTCGGCCGTGCCGCCGACGAGTTGGCCGCGCTGAACATCGGCCCAGGCGCGCACGGCTCCGTGCCCGCCCGCCACGCGCGCGCCCAAGTCCACATGCTGGTTCAGGCGTGACACGTCCACCCGGGAAAAGTCGGCATAGAGCTGCCCGCTCCACTGCTGCCAGGCGCCGCTGTGGGCAGACAGCAGCGGCTCGCGGAACTGCCCGCGCAGCGTGAACCGCTCGCCCCATTCAGGCGGGGGCGTGGCGTCCACCCGCAGGGCATGGCGCCAACGGCCGTTGCGCAACACCAGGTCGACCTGGCTGAGCGCCAGCGGCGGAGCGCCGCGCAGCTCGTCGGTCCAGCGCACCGTGCCGCCGCGGATCGCCACTTCCTTTTGCGAGAACAGCCAGTCGGCGCCGTCGCTATTGCTGCCATCGGCGCCCGCGCTGTCGACGAACGTCAGGCCGGCGATGAAGATGCGGCCGTCGCGCTCGCGGCGCACGTCCAGCTCGGGCCCTTCTATATAGAGTTGCTCGAACCCCAGCCTCAGCAACGAGCGCGGCGACACGGCCACCACCACGCGCGGCAACCGCAGCGCCTCGCGGCCCTGGGCATCCAGCAGGGCGACACCGCCCAATTCGATGGCGGGCAGCAAGCCGTCCGAGCGGGCGGTGAGCGAATCGATGCGCACAGGAACCCCCAACGCGCGTGCGGCATGGGCTTCGAGCTGCGGACGGTAATCGCCGATTCGCGGCACAATCCAGCCATGAAGCCCTGCCCATGCGGCTGCCAGCAGCAAACCGAAGGCCAGCAGCAGCCCCAGAGACCACTTAGCGAACACCGCCACGCATGTCAAAAGGCGTGTGGGGCGTGGTGGTGTCTCGGCGTTCATGGCGGGTGTTGTCGGTGTCAGGAATTATGACCCGCGCCTACCCGTCGGGTTCACCGCCAAACCGTGTCGTTATGTATGACTTCACGACCGTGCGGCCTGGTCTCACGCACCCCTGCTCCGCTCCCTGACGCTTTCCTTCCCATGCAGCTGTCTTCGTCCCCCGCCGGCACCGGCCTTGCCGAACATTCGCGCTTTCTGCAGAGGTTGCACCGCCGCTATGCCGACGAATTCCCTTTGCTTGCGCCGGGCCTTCCCACGCGCGAGACGATGGTCGAGGCGCTCGATGCCTTGTCGTCCCGTGGCCACGACACCGGCGCGGCGCTGCGCATCCTGCGCCAGCTGGTGCTGGAGCGGCTGATACGGCTGGACTGTGAACAACAGGCACCTCTGCAAGACGTCACCCGCACCATGACCTGGCTGGCCGAGCTGGCGCTGGACCGTGCATGCCAGCAAGCCCGCGTTGAACTGGACGCCCGCCATGGCGCCCCGCGCGGCCCCGAAGGCCAGCCGGTGGAGCTGTGGATCGTCGGCATGGGCAAGCTGGGTGCGCGCGAGCTGAATGTGTCCAGCGACATCGACCTGATCTACGTGTACGAGCACGACGGTGAAACCGCAGGCAATGCCGAAGGGCGCGCGCGCATCTCCAACCACGAATACTTCGGCCAGGCGGTCAAGGCCATCTACGGCCTGGTGGGCGACACCACCGAGCACGGCTTTGTCTTCCGGGTGGACCTGGCGTTGCGGCCCAACGGCAACTCCGGCCCGGCCGCCGTGTCGCTGGCCGCGCTGGAGGAATACCTGCAGGTGCAGGGCCGCGAATGGGAGCGCTTCGCCTGGCTCAAGAGCCGCGTGATCGCACCGCGCGAGGCCGTCATTGGCGAGCCGGTGCAGGCGCTGCGCAGCGTGGTGCTGCCCTTCGTCTTCCGCCGCTATCTGGACTACAGCGTGTTCGACGCACTGCGTTCGCTGCACCGGCAGATCCGTGACCATGCCGCCAAGCGCAGCGCCGGCCACCCCGAGCGTGCCAACGACGTGAAGCTATCGCGCGGTGGCATCCGCGAGATTGAATTCATCGTGCAGCTGCTGCAGGTGGTGCGCGGCGGGCAGTTCCCCGAGCTGCGCTGCCGCCCCACGCTGGAAGCGTTGCAGCGCCTGGCCCGCGCCGGTCTCATGCCGCAAGAAACCGCCGATGCGCTGGCCGCTGCCTACACCTTCCTGCGCCAGGTGGAGCACCGCATCCAGTACCTGGACGACCAGCAGACCCACGTGCTGCCCACGCGCGACGACGACCTGGCCTGGATCGCGCAGACGCTGGGCCTGGGCAGCTGCGCCTTTTTGCACCAGCTGGACGCTCACCGGGAGCTGGTGGCGCAGGAGTTCGACACGCTGCTGGGCGGTGCCGGAAAGAAGCAATGCACCAGCGGCGGCTGCGGCGGCCCGCGCGCCGGCGCGCCCGCGGCGCCCGAACTGGAAGCGGTGCTGGAGCAATTGCCACCCACCGTGCGCGAGCGCGTGGCCGAATGGCGCACGCATCCGCGCGTGCAATCCTTGAGCGACGAATCGCGCGACCGGCTGCTGCGGCTGGTGCAGCGCACCGCGCGCTGGCTGGCCGACGGCCAGGTCAACGAAGATGCCGTGGTGCGGCTGATCGGCTGGCTCGAGTCGCTGCTGCGCCGCGACATCTACCTGGCGTTGCTGCTGGAGCGCCCCTCGGTGCACGAACACCTGCTGCACCTGCTGGGCGCAGCGCAATGGCCGGCGCGCTACATGCTGCAGCACCCTGGCGTGATCGACGAGCTGGCGGGCGACGCGCTGCTGGCCGAGCGCTTCGTGCCGCAAGACTTCGAGCGCGAACTGGCGCTGCGCATCGCCTCGCTGCAGACCACCGGCGAGGACGACGACGAGAACCTGCTGAACCTGCTGCGCCGCGCACAGCACGCCGAGACCTTCCGCACCCTGGCGCGCGACGTGGAGCGCCGCATCACTGTGGAACAGGTGGCAGACGACCTCTCGGCCCTGGCCGACAGCGTGCTGCGTGTGACGGCGCAATGGTGCTGGAGCCGCCTGAAGAACCGCCACCGCGACGTGCCGCAGTTCGCCATCATTGGCTACGGCAAGCTGGGCGGCAAAGAACTCGGCTACGGCAGCGACCTGGACATCGTCTTCGTCTTCGATGACGACGACGAGCGCGCGCCCGAGGTCTATTCCGCCTTCGTGCGCAAGCTGATCAACTGGCTGACGGTGAAGACGGCCGAGGGCGACCTCTTCGAAATCGACACGGCCCTCAGGCCCAACGGCAGCTCCGGCCTGCTGGTGACCAGCTTCACCGCGTATGCCAACTACCAGCAACGGCGAGGCAGCAACACCGCCTGGACCTGGGAACACCAGGCCATGACGCGTGCGCGCTTTCTGCTGGGCACCGAAGACATGGCGCCGCCCGGCACGCTGGCGCCTGTGCCCGAAGGCAACGATGAGGCACTGATCGGCAGCGGCCGGCACCTGCGCGAGCGCTTCGACGCCGTGCGCGAGGCCGTCATCACCGCTGCGCGCGACCCCGCCGCACTGCGCGAAGAAGTGGTCACCATGCGCGAGCGCGTGCGCGCAGCCCACCCGGTGCCGGCCGGGCAGTTCGACGTCAAGCACAGCGTGGGCGGCATGGTGGATGTCGAATTCGCCCTGCAGTACCTGGTGCTGTCGCAATCCGCCACCCACCCCAGCCTGCGCGAAAACCGGGGCAACATCACCCTGCTGCAGCGCGCCGAGGCCGCCGGATTTCTGCCCGATGGCGTGGGCACCGCTGCGGCCACGGCCTACCGCACCCTGCGCCAGGTGCAGCATCGCGCACGCCTGAACGAGCAGCCCACGCGCGTGGACCCGGCGGCCTTGCAGGCCGAGCGCGACGCCGTGCTGGCACTTTGGCAAGCGGTGTTTGGCGGCTGACTTCATCGAGGTGCGCGATGCGGGCCTTTCGCACGCCGTGGTGGTGGGCCGGCGCACGCCCGGCCAGCACCTGCCCAACGACACCATCCATGCCACCGTCGCCGGCCAGCCGGAGCTGATCGGCATCGGCGCGGTGGACACGGCGCTGCAGGGCGAGGCCGCCGCGCTGGCCGAAGGGGAGCGCGCCGTGAAAACGCTGGGCCTGGCGGGCATCGATTTGCGCTTCAACGACCCGGCCCCGGTCGCGCGCGTGGCGCAGGCGTTTCCTCGGCTGCGCATCGTGGCGTACCACGGCTGGTGGCCCACCCTGCAGCAGGCCATCGGCGGAGCCTTTCGCTAGGACAACGTGTGGGGCGTGTCATCCACCAATACCCCCACGCGAAAGCCAGCCCGGCAGCCAGGCCTATGTGGAGGCCGCCAACGGCTTTCTGCGCGACCAGCTGCTGTTCGGCTCCTCGTACCCCTTCCGGCCCATCGGCCAGTCCATCGACGACGCCCTGGCGCTGGGCCTGCGCGAGAGCGTCATCGACCGCGCGCTGTACGGCAATGCGGCGCGGCGGCTGGGCGTCAGACGCACGCCGGCCCATGCGGCCCAAGTTTAAGCATCAAATCGGCCTCTAGCGCTTATCCATCAATCGTTAGTAGCTATTATTTTAATAGCATTTGCCGATCGGGCGTCAGAAGGTTTCCCAGTCGTCGTCCGAGCGCGATGACGGCGCGGCGGCCGGGCGTGGTGCTGCGGCCCGTGGCGCGGTCGATGCGGTAGATGCGGCCTTGGGCGCAGCAGGCGCCTTGGGCTTGGCAGCCGGGGCGGACAGCGCGGGCGCTTTCGCAGCAGGTTGCGCGGCGGGCTTCGGCGCTGCCGATGCCGCAGCGGGCGAAGCCGACGAAGCTGATACCGCCGGGCGCGCAGGCGCTGGGCGGGCCGCTACGCGGGCAGGTGCCGCCACCGGGGCCGCGCTGCGTGGCGCGGCGGGCAGGGGGCGGCTCGCAGGTGCTGGCGCCGCGAACGGCACCCCGCTCGCATCCACGCGGAACTGCGACACGGCTTCGCGCAGGCGCTTGGCCTGCTCTTCCAGCGACGAGGCGGCCGCTGCCGACTCTTCCACCAGCGCTGCATTCTGCTGCGTGGCCTGGTCCATCTGCACCACGGCCTGGTTCACCTGGTCAATGCCCGAGGATTGCTCGATGGACGCGGCCGAGATCTCGCCCATGATGTCCGTCACGCGCTGCACCGAGGCCACGATCTCCTGCATGGTCGCGCCCGCGCGCTCCACCTGCGCAGAGCCCGCGCCCACCTTGCCCACCGACTCGTCGATCAGGCCCTTGATTTCCTTGGCCGCGGTGGCGCTGCGCTGGGCCAGCGCCCGCACCTCGCTGGCCACCACCGCAAAGCCCCGGCCCTGCTCGCCCGCGCGGGCGGCTTCCACTGCGGCGTTCAGCGCCAATATGTTGGTTTGGAACGCGATGCCGTCGATCACCGAGACGATGTCCGCAATGCGGCGCGAGCTGTCCGAGATGGCCTGCATCGTCGCCACCACCTCGCCCACGGCCGAGCCACCGCGCTGGGCGACCTCGACGCTGCTGGCGGCCAGCTGGTTGGCCTGGCGCGCGTTGTCGGCGTTCTGCTTCACGGTGGACGACAGCTGCTCCATGCTGGCGGCGGTTTCTTCCAGCGACGCGGCCTGCTGCTCGGTGCGTCCGCTCAAGTCGCCGTTGCCCAGCGCGATCTCGCGCGAGCCGGTGTGGATTTCTTCCACGCCCTGGCGCACCTGCGTGACCATGCGCGCCAGGCCGTCCTGCATGGCGCGCGCGGCGCCCATCAGGCGGCCGATCTCGTTGGACGAACGCACCTCGATGCGCGTGGTCAGGTCGCCCTGGGCCACCTTTTCCAGCAGCGCGCCGGCTTCGTCCAACGGCGCCAGCACGTTGCGGCTGATGAACAGCCAGCAGCCGATGGCCAGCAAAAGGCCCAGGATCACCAGCACGATGGCGGCAATCTCGGCGGCGTAGAGCAGGCGCACCGACTGCGCCTGCAGCACGTTGGCGCGGTTGTCCTCCGCGTCGAAAAGCTGCTTCATCAGCCCTTCCATGTCCGCCAGCAGCTTGTTGCGCTGGGTGACGATCTCCTTGCCGCTGTATTCGTCCGCATTGCCGCTGGCCAGGCCCACGCTGCCGCGCTTGACCAGCACGTCGTAGGCCTCGAAGGCAGTGAGCATCTGCGTGGCCAGCTGACGCTCCTGCGTCCAGTCGGCGGGCAGGCCCTGCGCCACGGCCTGCAGCGTGGTGCGGGCGTCCACCATCGATTTTTCGGCGCGCGTGGTCTGCGAACGGATGCCGTCGGGCGCGTCGCCGCGCAGCACGTTGCGGTGGCCCACGGCCAAGGCCACGCGGTTGTCCCACATGCGGATTTCGGCCTGCTTGAGCGCCAGCATGTCGCGGGCGGTGCGGTCCTGGATTTCACCGGCCGCCACGCCTGCACGGGTGCCCATCCAGCCCAATCCCACCGACACCAGCAGCGCGCCAGTAAAGAACAGCAAGACCAGCATCAATGCCAGCCGGATGGAAAGATTCCTCAACATGTCTGTCTACCCCTTGATAGAGCCGGTTCGGGACGAACCATCACCTCTGTTTCCAATTGCAAAAAAGTGTGCCAGAAAAAGCGCGCATGCAGCCTCAAGCGGCATCGCTGTTACGTGCAGCGTCCTTTCCAACCCCGCAAGCGTGGTCATATCGATTCAAACAAACGTTTGATTCAATGTGATGTAATTGCGCCCGATGCCTTCCACGCCCCCGTCCAATCCAGCCACGCGAGCGCCCGACGCCTCGCCCGCACGTGAGCGCCTGCTGCACGCAGCGCTGCAGTTGTTTGCCGAACGCGGCTATGCCAAGACGTCCATTCGCGCCATCGCCCAGGCCGCGCAGGCCAACGTGGCGGCCGTCAGCTATTACTTTGGCGACAAGGCGGCGCTGTATGCGGCGCTTTTTTCAGAGCCGTTCGGCGAGATGCGGCCGTTGATCGACGCCTTTTCGCGCGAGGGCATCAGCCTGCGCGAGGCGTTGCAGGGCTACTTTCAGGGCGTGCTGGAGCCGTTGCAGCACGGCACCATGGCGCGACAGTACGTGCGCCTGCACATTCGCGAAATGCTCGAGCCCACCAGCCAGTGGGAGGTGGAGATGGAGCGCGACGTGCGCCAGCCGCACGAGGCCATGGTGCGGCTGCTGGCGCGGCACCTGGGCGCAGACGGGCCCGACGACGGCCTGCACCGGCTCACCTTCGCCATCACCGGGCTGGCTTTCCAGGTCTGGTGCCAACAGGACGTGGTGGACGCCCTGCGGCCGCAGTTGCTGGCCGCGCCTGGCGCCGTGCCGGCCTGGACGGCCCGCCTGACCGAATACGCCCTGGCCCTGGTGGCCGCAGAAGCCGCGCTGCGCCGCGCGCAAGGCAATGACTCCGGCGCACCTGCCGCCGCTTGAACACCATGAACGCACACTTCACGCATTCCACCGCCCGCGCCCTGCTGGCGCTCACCCTGCCGCTGTGGCTGGGCGCGTGCGCCCTGCAGCGCCCCGCCGCACAGGTGGACGCACCGGCACCGCCCGGCTGGCAGGCGCCGCTGCCGCACCAGGGCAACGTGGCCGATCTGGCCCGGTGGTGGGAGCGGCAGGACGACCCGTTGCTGGTCGAACTGATCACCGCCGCGCAGGGCATCAGCCCCACGGTGGCGCAGGCGCGCTCGCGCATCGAGCAGGCCCGCGCCACGCAGACCGCTGCGCGCGCCGCGCTGCTGCCGTCGCTGGAAGGGCAGGCCAACGCCAGCCGGGGCTTCAACCAGACGGTGGGCGGCATTGCCACCACGGCCCAGGCCACCCTGCAGGCGGGCTGGGAGATCGACCTGTTCGGCGGCAACGCGGCCGCCCGCGACGCGGCGCGCGAACGCCTGGCCGGTGCCGGCGCCCAGTGGCACGAGGCGCGGGTGTCGGTCGCGGCCGAGGTGGCGTTGCAGCTGAGCAGCTGGCGCCAGTGCACGCGCCAGCTGGCGGTGGCCGAATCGGACGCACGGTCACGCGGCGAGACGGCGCGCCTGTCGGGCGAGAGCGAACGCGCCGGCTTCACCGCGCCGGCCACCGCCGCGCTGGCCGACGCCAGCTTTGCCGAAGCACGCGTGCGTGCCGCGCAGCAGCGCATGCAGTGCGAGATCGACGTGAAGACGCTGGTGGCGCTGACCGGCCAGCCGGAGCCCGCGCTGCGCACCCGGCTGGCCGCCGCGCCGGCACAGCGCGCGCCCGACGCGCTCTTCAACATTCCCAGCCTGCCCGCGCAGACCATCGCCCAGCGGCCCGACGTGTATGCGGCCGAGCGCGAGGTGGCCGCGGCCAGCGCCGAAGTGGGCAACGCCCGCGCCCAGCGCTACCCGCGCATCACGCTGGGGGGCTCCATCGGCCGCGGCACGGTGCGCACCGGCGGCACCGATGTGAGCAGCAACACCTGGTCGATCGGCCCGCTGGCGCTGACGGTGCCGATCTTCGACGCCGGTCAGCGCGCCGCCCAGGTGGATGCGGCCAGCGCCCGCTATGAAGAGGCGGTGGCCGCGTACCGCGGCGCCGTGCGCCAGGCGGTCAGCGAGGTCGAACAGGCCCTGGTGCGGCTGGACAGCACTGCCGCGCGCAGCACTGATGCGCGGCGCGCGGCCGACGGCTACCGCCGCTCTTTCGACGGCACCGAAGCGCGCTGGCGCGCGGGCCTGGCCAGCCTGGTGGAGCTGGAGGACGCCCGCCGCACCGCGCTGGCGTCCGACACGGCCCTGGTCGCGCTGGAGCAAGAGCGCATGGCTGCGTGGATCGCGCTCTACCGCGCCGCCGGCGGCGGCTGGGACGGCGTGGCGGACAGCCCGCCCGCCACGCCTGGTATCGCGTCTGTTCGTGAAACCCGTTCGCCCTGAGCTTGGTCGTTGGGCTTCAAGCGTGCCCTGGCTTCGACAAGCTCAGCCCGAACGAACTTTTATTCACCAACTGGCCTGGCCCTCCCCTTCACCTGCCCCTCTTTATTTCTTCTGACCGCACGAACGGACCTTCTTCCATGCCGCGCAAACCCTTCACCCCTTCCGTCATCGCCCTGGCCCTGCTGGCCGTACTGGCCGCTGGCGGCGCCCTGTTCGCCGCCCTGCCGACCCGCGCTGCGGGCGATGCGGCAGCCCCGGCGCACGCGCCCCGCCCGGCACTGGCCGTGACCACCACCCAGCCCGTGCGCTCGTCCGTCGGCCTGCGGCTGCCGGCCAACGGCAACGTGGCCGCGTGGCAAGAGGCGGTGGTGGGCGCCGAAAGCAACGGCCTGCGCCTGACCGAGGTGCGCGTGAACGTGGGCGACGTGGTCAAGAAGGGCCAGGTGCTGGCCACCTTCGCGGCCGAGACCGTGCAGGCCGACGTCGCGCAAGCCCGCGCCAGCGTGCTGGAAGCGCGCGCCAACGCGGCCGAGGCAGCCGCCAACGCCGACCGCGCACGCACGCTGACCCAGTCGGGCGCGTTGAGCGGCCAGCAGATCCAGCAATACGCCACCGCCAGCGAAACCGCGCAGGCGCGGGTCGAGGCGGCGCAGGCGGCGCTGAATGCCCAGCAGGTGCGGCTGCGCAACGCCCAGGTGCTGGCGCCGGACAGCGGCGTGATCTCGTCGCGCACGGCGACCGTGGGCGCGGTGGTGAACGGCGGCGCGGAGCTGTTTCGCATGGTCCGCCGGGGCCGGCTGGAATGGCGTGCCGAGGTCACGTCGTCCGAGCTGCCGCGCATTCGCCCCGGGCAGAAAGTCACCGTCACCGCCGCCAGCGGCGCGCAGGTGGAGGGCACCGTGCGCATGGTGGCGCCCACGGTGGACGCGCAGACGCGCAACGGCCTGGTCTACGTGGACTTGCCCGCCCACCCGGCCGAGTCGCCGCCGGGCCGCCCCAAGGCGGCGAGCGCCCCCTCGGGGGGCAGCGAACCACGCGCAGCGGGGAGCGTGGGGGCATCTGCTTTGCGCGCCGGCATGTTCGCGCGGGGCGAATTTGCGCTGGGCGCGCGCGACGCGCTCACCGTGCCGCAGTCGGCCGTGGTGGTGCGCGACGGCTTCGCCAGCGTGTTCGAGGTGGCGCCGGATGGCCGCGTGGCCATGCGCCGCGTGCAGACCGGCCAGCGCGTGGGCGACCGCGTGGAGATCGCCTCGGGCCTTGGGGCGGGCGCCCGCATCGTCGAGCGCGGTGGCGCGTTCTTGAACGACGGCGACCTGGTGCGGGTGGAGGCGGCGGCCGCCGCGCCCGCAGCCAATTCAGCATCAAAACAGGCGACAGCGCCCGCTGCACCAGCGCAGTCAGCTATCAAATAAGGAGCAAACGATGCCGACGCTTGCCCACCGCACTTCTGCCCGCTTTGCGCCCACCCGGAGGCCGCAGCCATGAACCTGTCCGCCTGGTCCATTCGCAACCCCATTCCCTCGGCGATGCTGTTCGTGCTGCTCACGCTGGCCGGGCTGCTCGCCTTCCGGTCGATGAAGGTGCAGAACTTTCCCGACATGGACCTGCCGGTGGTGATGGTCACCGCCGCGCTGCCGGGCGCGGCGCCCGGGCAGCTTGAGTCGGACGTGGCGCGCAAGATCGAAAACGCCATCGCCACCACGCAGGGCCTCAAGCACATCACCACCACGCTGGTCGATGGCACCGCCACCATCGCGGCCGAATTCCAGCTGGAAAAGCCGGTACAGGAAGCCGTGGACGACGTGCGCTCGGCCGTCAGCCGCGTGCGTGCCGACCTGCCGGCGGACCTGCGCGACCCCATCATCGCCAAGCTGGAGCTGTCGTCGCAGCCCATCCTGGCGTTCGCCATCGCCTCCGACCGGCTCGACACCGAGGCGCTGTCGTGGTTCGTCGACGACACACTCACGCGCCGGCTGCTGGCCGTGCCGGGCGTGGGCGCCGTCGGCCGCGTGGGCGGGGTAACGCGCGAAGTGCGCGTGGCGCTGGACGCGCTGCAGCTGCAGGCGCTGGGCGCCACCGCTGCCGACGTGTCGCGCCAGTTGCGCGCGGTGCAGGTGGAAAGCGCGGGCGGGCGGGCCGACCTGGGCAACGCCGAACAACCACTGCGCACCATCGCCACGGTACAGACGGCAGCGGAGATCGGCGCGCTGCAGGTCCCGCTGACGGGCGGCGGGCACATTCGCCTGGACCAGGTCGCCACGGTGACCGATACGGTCGCCGAGCAGCGCACGGCCGCGCTGCTGAACGGCCAGCCGGTGATCGGCTTCGAGGTGTCGCGCAGCCGGGGCGCGAGCGAGGTGGAGGTGGGCGAAGGCGTGCAGCGCGCGCTTGATGCGCTGCTGGCCGAGCACCCGGACATGAAGCTCACGCGCACTTTCGACTTCGTGCGCATCGCGCAGGACGAATACGACAGCTCCATGCGCCTTCTGTACGAAGGCGCCATCCTGGCCGTGGTGGTGGTGTGGCTCTTCTTGCGCAACTGGCGGGCAACAATAGTGTCGGCGGTGGCGCTGCCGCTGTCGGTCATTCCGGCCTTCATCGGCATGCAGATGCTGGGCTTTTCCATCAACATCATCACGCTGCTGGCGCTGTCGCTGGTGGTGGGCATTCTGGTGGACGATGCCATCGTGGAGGTGGAGAACATCGTGCGCCACCTGCGCATGGGCAAGAGCCCGTACCAGGCGGCGATGGAGGCGGCCGACGAGATCGGGCTGGCCGTCATCGCCACCACCTTCACGCTGATCGCCGTGTTCTTGCCGACCGCGTTCATGAGCGGCGTGGCCGGGCGTTTCTTCAAGCAGTTCGGCTGGACGGCGGCGCTGGCGGTGTTCGCCTCGCTGGTGGTGGCGCGGCTGCTCACGCCCATGATGGCCGCCTACCTGATGAAGCCGCTGGTGGGGCAGGAGAAAGAGCCGCGCTGGCTGTCGGCGTACATGCGCGCGTCGGCCTGGTGCCTGAAGCACCGCATCATCACGCTGGCCGGCGCCTTCGTGTTCTTTATCGCCTCGCTGGCGCTGATTCCGCTGCTGCCCTCGGGCTTCATTCCGGCGGACGACAACGAGCAGACCCAGGTCAGCCTGGAGCTACCGCCCGGCAGCCGCCTGGCCGACACGCAGGCGGCGGTGGCGCAGGCCTCCGAGCGGCTGGGCCGCGTGGGGCACATCGAGAGCATCTACACGGCCATCGGCGGCGGCTCGTCCGGGGCCGACCCGTTTGCCGGTGCCAGCGCGGGCGACCCCCGCAAGGCGACGCTGACCCTGCGCCTGGCGCCCCGCGGCGAGCGCCCGCTCAAGCAGGCCATCGAGCAGCAGCTGCGCGCCGCGCTGGCAGACCTGCCCGGCGTGCGCGTGAAGATCGGCCTGGGCGGATCGAACGACAAATACGTGCTGGCGCTGGCCAGCGAAGACCCGCAGGCGCTGGGCACGGCCGCGCAGGCGGTGGAGCGCGACATCCGCACCATCGCGGGCATTGGCGGGGTAAGTTCCACCGCCAGCCTGGTGCGCCCCGAGATCGCCGTGCGCCCCGACTTCGCCCGCGCGGCCGACCTGGGCGTGACATCGCAAGCCATTGCCGACACGCTGCGCGTGGCCACCGTGGGCGACTACGACCAGTATTTGCCCAAGCTGAACCTGGCGCAGCGGCAGGTGCCCATCGTCGTGCGGCTGGATGACGCGGCGCGGCAGGACCTGTCGGTGCTGGAACGCCTGACGGTGCCCGGCGCGCGCGGGCCGGTGCGGCTGGGCGAGGTCGCCACGCTGGAGGTGGCCGGCGGGCCGGCCGTCATCAGCCGCTACGACCGCGCACGCAACGTCAACTTCGAGATCGAGCTGGGCGCGCGCGGCCTGGGCGAGGTGACCGAGGCCGTGAAGAACCTGCCGGCCGTCAAGGGCCTGCCCGGCAGCGTGCGCCTGATCGACGTGGGCGACGCCGAGATGATGGGCGAGCTGTTCGCCAGCTTCGGCCTGGCCATGCTGACCGGCGTGGTCTGCATCTACATCGTGCTGGTGCTGCTGTTCAAGGACTTCTTGCAGCCGGTGACCATTCTGATGGCGCTGCCGCTGTCGCTGGGCGGCGCCTTCGTGGGGCTGCTGATCGCGGGCAAGAGCTTCTCGATGCCGTCCCTCATCGGGCTGATCATGCTGATGGGCATCGCGACGAAGAATTCCATCCTGCTGGTGGAATACGCCATCGTCGCGCGCCGCGGTAACGACGGCAGCAACGGCCACCCCGTGGTCGCGCCCATGAGCCGCCTGGACGCGCTGCTGGACGCCTGCCACAAGCGCGCGCGCCCGATCATCATGACCACGCTGGCCATGGGCGCCGGCATGATGCCCATCGCCCTGGCGCTGGGCAGCGCGGACATGAGCTTCCGCTCGCCGATGGCAGTGGCGGTGATCGGGGGGCTGATCACCTCCACCATCCTGAGCCTGCTGGTGGTGCCGGCCGTGTTCACCTACGTGGACGACTTCGCGCAGTGGTTCCAGCGCGTGGTGATGCGGCGCAAGGCGCCTGAGCCGCACAAGACGAGTGGGCCGCGTGAACCGCATGAACCACGTGAACCGCATGCGCCGCGCGAGGGCGCGCAGGGATAATGCGGCCATCTCCAACCCCATTCGCGCAAGGCATGCCATGGCCCGACCACAGCACCAGCCGCATCTGACGGCAGCCGACTACCTGGCCTGGGAGGCCACGCAGGCAGAACGCCACGAATACCTCGATGGCGAGGTGTTCGCGATGGCGGGCGCGGAAGACCGGCACGTGACGGTGTCGGGCAATCTCTACATGGCCCTGCGCAACCATCTGCGCGGCAGCCCGTGCAAGACGTACATGAGCGACATGCGCCTGCACGTGGCGGCATCGAACGCGTATTTCTACCCCGACGTGCTGGTGACCTGCGACGCAGGCGACCACGCGAGCCGGCTGTCCAAGTCCGAGCCCACGCTGATCGCCGAGGTGCTGTCTTCCAGCACCGGAAGCTACGACCGGGGCGCCAAGTTCGCCCACTACCGCCATATCGCGCGGCTGGCCGAGTACGTGCTGGTAGACATCGAGCGGCGTGCCACCGATGTCTACCGCAAGGGCGAAGACGGCCTGTGGGTGCTGCACCCGTTCACGGGCGATCAGGCGGTGCAGCTGGCCAGCGTGGCGCTGCAGCTGCCCGCATCGGAGCTGTTCGCCGACCTGGAGCCCGAACCCGCTCGGGATTGAAGCCAAATCGGCCTCTAGCGCTTATGCAATAAGCGCTGGCAGCTATCATTTCAATAGCAATTACTTCCGGTTTGGCGCCGGGTGAAACATCCTTCGTGCCGACCTTTCCCGACCTGCAGTTCGATCCGATCTCCTTGTCGCGGCAGACCTCACCAGGTAGCTACGCGCGCGGCACTGCGGTGTTCAGCCACCGCCTGGTGCGCGACTGCCGGGTCGGGCACCAAGCCGCCACGAGCCAGGGCGATGCGTGGGTGATTGAAGGCGAGGTCGAGGGCTCGGCCGGCGCGCCGTACTCCACCCGCGTGGTGCTGGAGGTCGACACCACGGGGCGGGTGCTGCGCTTCGACGGCGACTGCTCCTGCCCCGTCGGCGTGGACTGCAAGCACTCGGTGGCGCTGGCCTTGCAGGCCCGGCGAGTGGCGCTCGCCGAAAGCACGGCGCGCTCCAGGCCCGGCACCGCCAAGGCGCCCGCGCCCCACACGCAGGTTCTGCAGGCTCTGCAGGCCCCGCAGGCCCGTGCCGTGGAGCAATGGCTGGCCCGCTTCGAGCTGGCCGCACCGCAGGCTGCAGCCCTGTCACCGCCGCCCGCCTCTTCCCATTCGGTGGATCTGATCGTCTTCCTGCTGCAGCTGGGGCGCCCGGCTCCCTTGCTGTCGTGGGGCATGTCGCGGCCGCTCAAGCGCGGCAACGGCTGGACGCAAGTCAAAACGGTCAACTTCCTGCCGCTGCCGCCCACTGGCGAACACAGCGCCACGCACGAATGCGTGCACCTCATCCGCGCGCTCGGCTACCCATCTTCCAGCACCCAGGGCACGCTGCAGGGCCAGTCAGGCCTGCTGGCCTTGCGCCTGGCCGCGCAGACGGGGCGGCTGTTCGTGGCCGACGAGCAGGGCGACATAGACGGTGCACCGCTGCGCTGGGGGCCGGAGCGCGCGCTGGCCTGGAGCTGGACGCAAGCACCCGCGCGCAGCGGCCAGCCCGAGGCCGCCTGGACGCTGTCCGCCCGCCTGGCCGAGGGTGACGGCCAGATCCTGCCCGGGCCGCCGCCCTGGTATCTGGATCGCGCTGCCAACCAGTGCGGGCCGGCCCTGGCGGCTGGCATTCCCGAGCGCAACCTGGCGCTGCTGCTGGCCGCACCCCCCATTGCGCAATCCGTATTCGACCGGCAGCCCGCCGCGCTGCTGACCCGGCTGGCGGGCCTGCCACTGCCGCCCACGGTGGTGCCCGCCGAGCCGCTGCAGGGCGTCGTGCCTACCGCCCACCTGCACATCGCCCCCGTGCCCGCGCCGCAGCGCGCCACGCTGGGGCCGCTGTGCGCCACGCTCACCTTCGACTACGCAGGCCTGCGCTGCTACTGGGCGCACCAGCAAGGCTGCATGCTCGCAGACCGCGACGGTCGCCGCGTGCTGCTGCAGCGCGACCTGACCGCCGAGCTGGCCGCGCGCGCTGCACTGCTGCGCCTGGGGTTGCTGGACGACGGCGCCGGCCTGCATTACCTGCCGCCAGCCCAGGCCGGCGTGACATCGCCGTGGCTGGACTGGGCAGTGCAAGACTTCGCGCAGCTGCGCGAGGACGGCTTTGCGATCACGCAGGACGACGCCCTGCACGGCTTCATCCAGCAAAGCGGCGCGCTGGACGTGCGCCTGACTGGTGCCGACGGCCAGCCCTGGCAGCCGCACGGCGGCATGGGCGATACGAGCGATACGAGCGATATGCAGGGCGGCGCGGGTGGCGCTGCCAGCCCCTGGTTCGACCTGTCACTGGGCATCGAGATCGACGGCGTGCGCCAGAACGTGCTGCCGTGGCTGCCCGACCTGCTCGCGCAATTGCAGGCCACGCCCGAAGGCTCCGCGCTGCCCGACTGGGTCTGGCGCCAGCGCGAGGACGGCGGCTACGTGCGCCTGCCATCAGCGCCGCTCAAACCCTGGCTGCAGGCGCTGCTGGACTTGGTGGGCGACCACGCGCTGGACGGCGAAGGGCTGCGCTTGTCGCGCCTGGAAACCCTGCGCCTGGGCGCTGCGCTGGGCGACGGCGTGGAATGGGCCGGCGCCGCGCAGCTGCGCGAACTGCTGCGCCAGTTGGCGGGCCGCGCGCAATTGCCCGAGGCGCCTGTGCCGCAGAGCCTGGTGGCCGAGCTGCGCCCCTACCAGCGCCACGGCCTGAGCTGGCTGCAGTTTTTGCGCGCGCAGGGCCTGGGCGGCATCCTGGCCGACGACATGGGCCTGGGCAAGACGCTGCAGACGCTCGCCCATGTCCTGGCCGAACAGGAAGCCGGCCGCCTGGACCGGCCGGCGCTGGTGATCGCCCCGGTCAGCCTGCTGGGCAACTGGCAACGCGAAGCCGCGCGCTTTGCGCCCACGCTGCGCACCGTCGTCTGGCATGGCCTGGCCCGCCATGACGCCGCGCAGGACATCGCCCGCAGCGACCTCGTCATCGCCCCCTATTCGCTGCTGCAGCGCGACCGCGCGCTGTGGCTGGAGCAGCCCTGGCATGTGGTGGTGCTGGACGAGGCGCAGAACATCAAGAACGCCAGCACCCATGCCGCGCGGGCGGTGGCGCAGCTGGATGCGCGCCACCGGCTGTGCCTGTCGGGCACGCCGCTGGAAAACCACCTGGGCGAGCTATGGAGCCTGTTCCACTTCCTGATGCCGGGTTTTCTGGGCAGCCAGGCAGGGTTTGCCAAGCACTTTCGCACGCCCATCGAAAAGCATGGCGACCCCGATCGGCTCGATCAGCTGCGCCGCCGCGTCACGCCCTTCCTGCTGCGCCGCTCCAAGTCCGAAGTGGCCAAGGATCTGCCGGAAAAGGTGGACAACCTGACCACCATCGCCCTGGCCGGCGCGCAGGCCGACCTGTATGAAACCGTGCGCCTGGCCACCGAGAAGGCGGTGCGCGACGCGCTGGCGGACAAGGGCCTGGCGCGCTCGCAGATCCACATTCTCGATGCGCTGCTCAAGCTGCGCCAGGTGTGCTGCGACCCGCGCCTGCTGGGCGACAAGGTTCCGTCCGCACGCAACGGCGCGCCGTCGGCCAAGCTGGAATGGCTGATGGAGCAACTGCCCGAGATGCTGGCCGAAGGCCGGCGCGTGCTGCTCTTTTCGCAGTTCACCAGCATGCTCACGCTGATCGAAGCCGGGCTGAAAGAGCGTGGCCTGGCATGGACGAAGCTCACCGGCCAGACGCAGCAGCGCGAGAAAGCCATTGCGCGCTTCACCGAGGGTGAAGTGCCGCTCTTTCTCATCAGCCTGAAGGCCGGCGGCACGGGCCTGAACCTGCCGCAGGCCGACACCGTGATCCACTACGACCCGTGGTGGAACCCCGCCGTGGAAGACCAAGCCACGGGCCGTGCCCACCGCATCGGGCAGAAGAACACGGTGTTCGTCTACAAGCTGGTGGCCGAGGGCACCATCGAGGAGCGCATCCTGGCACTGCAGGCGCGCAAGGCCGGGCTGGCCGAGAGCCTCTACGAGGGCGCCGCCGCCAGGCGCGAGCCGCTGTTCACCGAGAATGACGTGGCAGAGTTGCTGCGCCCGATGGCCTGACCAGGCAGGCGCCCTGCCCGATCCACCGAAATAGCGGGGTTTGCCCCAAGTCCGCGCGCCATCGCTTGATGGGGCCGCACGGGATAATCCAGCGCTCCATGAACCTCGTTTCCCTGAACATCGACAGCATCCAGCTGGGTCAGCCGCTGCCCTTCGTGCTGCGCGGCTCCGACGGCGTGCTGCTGGCGCAAAAGGGGTATGTCATTCGCAACCGGGCCGAGCTGGACACGATGGTCGCCCGGGGCCTGCAGCTGTGCGTGGACACCAACGAGTCGGGCGATAGCCACCGCGCCTACCTGGCCCAGCTGCAGCGCATGCTCAATTCCGAC
Organism: Acidovorax sp. WCS2018Noco2-16; assembly: GCF_031843945.1. Lineage (NCBI taxonomy): Bacteria > Pseudomonadati > Pseudomonadota > Betaproteobacteria > Burkholderiales > Comamonadaceae > Acidovorax > Acidovorax sp. WCS2018Noco2-16. The sequence goes on along the minus strand of NZ_JAVTJJ010000005.1, from coordinate 83,432 downwards.
CAGTCGCTGGGGCAGATCGCCGCGATGAAGATCAGCGCGACCGCCAGCAAGGCAGACCGCGCCGCGCCAGCGAGCGGCCTGCCGGACTGGGGCGAGATGCAACTGCGCGCGACCCAACTGCTGCGGGCACCGTCTGCCGTCGACTTCCCGGAGCGTTTTCAGGCGTTGCACGACGAGCTGGCGCGCCGCGTGACGCATTCGCCCGACTCCACCTTGCTGGCTCTGATGCATCTGGCGGCCCGGGAAATGCGCATGTACAGCGCCACCCACGCCATGCTGGTGGCCTGCATCACCATGCTGGTGGCCCGCGAGACCCTGCACTGGCCCGACGCCCGCGTCCACACGCTGGGCCAGGCGGCGCTGTCGATGAACGTGGCCATGACGGCCTTGCAGGATCAGTTGGCCGTGCAGCCCGAGGCGCTGACCGCAGAGCAGATGCACGCCATCGAAACCCATGTCGAGCGTTCGGTGGCTCAGCTGCGCCAGCTGGGGGTGAGCGACCCTATCTGGCTGGAAGCGGTGGCCGAACACCATCGCCGCGCGCCCGGCCCTCTGGCCAGCAAGACCGAGGGCCAGCAGATGGCCCGGCTGATTCAGCGGGCCGACGTCTTCAGCGCCCGCATTGCGCCGCGCGCCACACGCAACCCGATGCCGGTGACGGCCGCCTTGCAGGGCAGCTACCACGACGAAAACCAGCAAGTGGACGAAGCCGGCGCCGCGATGGTGCGCACGCTGGGCGTGTATCCGCCGGGCGCCTATGTGCGGCTGGCGTCTCAAGAGGTGGCCGTGGTGCTGCGCCGCGGTGCCAGCGCCACCACCCCGCGCGTGGCTGTGGTGCTGAACCAGACCGGCATGCCGACGGGTGAGCTCATTCCACGCGACACCTCGCAGCAGGCCTGGAAGATCGCCGCCCCGGTGGCCCGCCACGACGTGCGCGTGCAGGTGCGGCTGGAACGACTGCTGGCACTGGCCGAGCGCGTCTGAGCCTTTCGCAAGACTCGATTCCTCGTCATGGAATCGTTGCGGCCGGCCTTGCGTCGTGCCACGATGGACCGCTTCATGCAATCCAAAATCCGGCTGGCCCCGTAGAAAGAGCCGAGCTTCCGGTCCAATCGATCACCGAGGAACCTTGCCATGCGCCGACCCGTCCTGCCCTTTTCCGCCTTTCATGGCTGCTGCGTCGCCCTGGCTCTCGCATCGTCTGCAGCATTTGCCGCCGACGCCCCCGCAGCCTCCAGCAAGCCCGCCAACGCTGCCACGCCTGGGGCTGTTGCAGCCTGCCCGGCCTTGCTGAACCACCGTTTCGACCGTCTGCAGGACGAAGCACCGCAGTCGCTGTGCCAGTACGCCGGCAAGGTGGTGCTGGTCGTCAACACCGCCAGCTACTGCGGCTTCACCGGCCAGTACAAGGGGCTGGAGGCGCTGTATTCCAAATACCGCGACCGGGGCCTGGTGGTGCTGGGCTTTCCGTCGAACGACTTTGCGCAGGAGGGCGGCAGCAATGCGCAGATTGCCGACTTCTGCGAAAACACTTTCGGGGTGAAATTTCCGATGTTCGGCAAAACGGCCGTGCGGGGCAGCGACGCATCGCCCTTCTATCGCCAGCTGGCCGAGCAGGGGGGACAGGCCCCGCGCTGGAACTTCCACAAATATGTGGTGAGCCGATCCGGCGCGGTGGTGGGCAGTTTTGGCAGTTCGGTCGACCCGCAGAGCAAGCAGGTGTTGGACTTGGTGGAACAGCAACTGGCCGCAAAGCCCTGAACGGCGGCAGTCCGAAGCCTTCAAACCTCTGGCGTTTGCCTATATCATTTGAACCTTACGGCAAATTTACAAAATTTAGTATTTTTGTCAGCCAGGGGGCTGGAACTTCCAAAACAGCACCCCACTCTATGAAGCACTGGTTGCAAAAAAGCCACCTCACTGTTTACTGTTGCGAAGCCTTTCGGGCCCTGTGGCCCGACTGAAATCCTGGAGCGCTTCTCCTCCCTCCCTCTCTTAATTCGTTTCGGGACGCTTCGCAACTTTTTTATGCCGCAAAAAAAGCGCCTCCTGGCAACCCAGGCGGCGCTTTTTTCTTGGGCCTGCAACAGTGACGTAGGTTCAGTTCAGCCCAGTTCAGCGAGGCACGGTGTCGGCAAAGCTCGGGCGCTGCGCGAGCTTGTCGAACAGGCGGGCCAGGTTCGCGTGGTCGGCACGCCAGTCGATCTGCGGACAGCGAAACTCCAGCCAACCCAGCGCACAGCCGACGGCGATGTCGGACAGGCTCAGGTGAATGCCGCTGCAGTAAGGCTTGTCGCCCAGCCCATGCGCCATGGCCTGCAGGCCGGTGCGCACCTTGGCGAGCTGGTAGTCGATCCAGGCGGTGCTGCGCTCGCCTTCGGCGCGGCCGTCCCAGATGGACTCGAGCCGCGCCAGGATGGCCGCGTCCATCACACCGTCGGCCAGTGCCTCCCAGGTCTTGACCTCGGCGCGCTCGCGGCCCTGGGTGGGGATCAGCCGGCCCACGGGCGAGAGGGTGTCCACGTACTCCACGATCACGCGCGAATCGAACACGGCCTCGCCGCCGTCCATGACTAGGCAGGGCACCTTGCCCAGCGGGTTCGAGTCGCCGATGGTGGTGCCTGGCGCCCACACGTTTTCCTCGACGAAGCGGTAGTCGAGCTTCTTTTCAGCCATCACCACGCGCACCTTGCGCACGTAAGGGCTGGAGAGGGATCCGATGAGTTTCATGGGTGCAGGTCCGGGGCGGGAACGGGTGGCGACAAAGGGGGCGGCAAAGGCGGGCCGCCGATTCTAGGGGCTGCAGCCCAAACAGGGCTGTCGTACAGGCGGCCCCTACAATCACGCGCCATGAGCCTGTCCACCATCACTGCCCTTTCGCCGCTCGACGGCCGCTACGCCGCCAAACTCAGCCTGCTGCGCCCGATCATGAGCGAGCACGGCTACATGCACCGCCGCGTGCAGGTCGAGGTGGCGTGGTTCATCTCGCTGTCGGACGCAGGGTTCGATCAATTCAAGCCGCTGACCACCGGCGCGCGCGCCTACCTGCTGGGGCTGGTGAAGAACTTTTCCGAGGCCGATTCACAGGCCATCAAGGACATCGAGAAGACCACCAACCACGACGTGAAGGCGGTCGAGTACTGGATCAAGTCGAAGTTCGAGGCGCGGCCCGAGCTGGAAAAGGCCGCCGAGTTCGTGCACTTCGCCTGCACCAGCGAAGACATCAACAACACCAGCCACGGGCTGCAACTGCGCTCGGGGCGCGATCAGGTCATCTTGCCGGGCCTGGACCGCGTGGTGCTCAAGCTGCGCGAAATGGCCCATGCCTTCGCCGACGTGCCGATGCTCAGCCGCACCCACGGCCAGACCGCCAGCCCGACGACGGTGGGCAAGGAACTCGCCAATGTGGTGGTGCGCCTGCAGGGCGCCGCCGAGCGCATCGCCAGCGTGAAGATCCTGGCCAAGATGAACGGCGCCGTGGGCAACTACAACGCCCACCTGTCCGCCTGGCCCGACTTCGACTGGGAAGCCTTCAGCAAGAAGGTCGTCGAGACGCCCGAGCCGCTGGGCCTGGGCCTGACCTTCCAGCCTTATTCCATCCAGATCGAGCCGCACGACTACATGGCCGAGCTGTTCGACGCCATCGCGCGCGCCAACACCATCCTGATTGATCTGTCGCGCGACATCTGGGGCTACGTGAGCCTGGGCTACTTCAAGCAGCGCCTGAAGGCCGGCGAAATCGGCTCCAGCACCATGCCGCACAAGGTCAACCCGATCGACTTCGAGAATGCCGAAGGCAACCTGGGCCTGGCCAACGCGCTGTTGCGCCATTTGTCCGAAAAGCTGCCCATCAGCCGCTGGCAGCGCGACCTGACCGACAGCACCGTGCTGCGCAACATCGGCGTGGCGATGGGCTATGCCGCGCTGGCCTACACCTCGCTTTTGGCCGGCCTGAACAAGCTGGAGCTGAACGAAGAGGCCCTGGCTGCCGACCTGGACGCCAGTTGGGAAGTGCTGGCCGAGCCGATCCAGACCGTCATGCGCCGCTATGGCGTGCAGGGCGCGTACGAAAAGCTCAAGGAAGTCACGCGCGGCCAGGTGGTGACGGCCGAGGCGCTGCACGCGCTGATCCAGGGCCTGGAGATTCCCCAGCCCGACAAGGACCGCCTGCTGGCGATGACGCCCGGCAGCTACATCGGCAAGGCGGCCGAGCTGGCGCGCCGGGTCTGACGCTTCGGCATTCAGCCACCGGGTTTTAGTCAAATAGGCTGCCAGCGCTTGGTGTACAAGCGCTGGCAGCTATCTTTTTGTGAGTGAGCATTCGCCCCATGGCCATCAAGTCCACCATCTTCAAGGCGAGTCTCGCCATCGCCGACATCGACCACAGCTACTACGCCGACCACGCGCTGACGCTGGCCCGCCACCCCAGCGAAACCGACGAACGCATGATGGTGCGCCTGGCCGCGCTGGCGCTCAACGCCTGGCAGCTGCAGGCGGTGTGCCAGGGCGACGGCACGCTGGCTTTCGGCGCGGGACTGTCCGACCCGGAAGATCCGGACGTGTCGATCACCGACTTCACCGGCCGCAAGCGCCTGTGGATCGAAGTCGGCCAGCCGGAAGACAAGCCGCTGGCCAAGGCGTCGTCCAAGGCCGATGCGGTGCTGGTGTACTGCTTTCACCATGCGGCCGAGGTCTGGTGGAAGGGCATTCAGACCAAGCTGACGCGGCAGGAAAAGCTGCAGGTCTGGCGCATTCCCGCCGACGCGTCGCAAGAGATGGCCGCATTGGCCGAACGCAGCATGCAGCTGCAGGCGACCGTGCAGGAAGGCGCCCTGACGCTCAGCAGCACCAAGGGCAGCGTGCATGTGGAGCCGGTGCGCTGGAAGTGAGCCAGCCGCTATCGTGCAACCTCCGGCAGGAGTGCCGCAAATCCCGCAGTTCCCATTCAGCAGTCAGTTTTTAAGCCAAAACAGGCTTTAGCGCCCGTACAGCAAGCGCTTCTAGCTATTAATAGATGAGCAAACCGCTGGGGCGCGCTGCAAAAAAAGCGGCTACCGCTGCGCGCCGGTGCCCGGTCGGCTGCTCCTATCCCTGCCCCTGTTGCTGAATCTGCTGCTGCGGCAGCCAGGCCAGCAGCGCATCGCGGTCCATGGGCCGGGCGATGTGGTAACCCTGCCCTTCCTGGCAGCCCATGTGCTGCAGGGCTTGCCAGACAGCGGCGTCCTCAATGCCTTCGGCCAGCACGCTCAGCCCCAGGTTGCGCCCCAACTGGGTCACCATCTCGGCGATGCGGGCGCCCTGCGGCTCGCCCAGTTGCTGCACGAACGAACGGTCGATCTTGATGCGGTCGAGCGGCAGCCGCTCCAGATAGCTCAGCGACGAGTAACCGGTGCCGAAGTCGTCGATGGCGATGGACACGCCCTCCGCGCGCAGGGCCGACAGGGTGGCTTCCAGCAGTTGCGTCGGCAGCGCCGCCACCGACTCGGTGATCTCCAACTCCAGCTGCCGCCCCTGCAGGCCGCTGGCGGCCAGCGCCGTGCGAACCAGCCCCAGAAACCCGGCGTCCTGCAGCTGTACTGTCGATACGTTGACGGCCATGCGCTGCGGTGCAAGGCCCAGGTCGATCAGTTCGCGCATCGTCGCGCATGCCGTCTTCAACACCCATTGGCCCAGCGCGACGATGATTCCGGAGTGCTCGGCCACCGGAATGAACTGGTCGGGTGGCACGAACCGGCCGTCGGCGGTGCGCCAGCGCAGCAGCGCCTCCAGCCCGACGAGGCTGCGGGTGCGCAGGTTCAGCTGCGGCTGGTAGACAAGAAAGAGCTGCCGTTTTTCGATGGCGTCGCGCAGCTCGGACAGCAGCAATGCGCGGGCACGGGCCTCCGCGCCCATCTGGTCGGCGTACTGCAGGTCTTGCCCACGGTGATCGCGCTTGGCGCGCTTGAGCGCGATGGTGGCGTCCTTGACCAGATCCGCGCCGGCCTGGGCCTGCTGCGGCAGCCGCACGTAGCCGCAGGTGAGCGACACCTTGTGCGGCACGCCATCGACGGCCAGCGGCGGCCGCACGCAGTCGAGCAGCCGCCGGGGCTGCACCTGGTGCGCGGGGCCCAGCACGCCGAATGTGTCCGCGCCCAGCCGGGCCAGCAGCACCCCTGCGGGCACCGCCGCTTCCAGGCAGCGGGCGACCTTCTCCAGCAGCCGGTCGCCGAAGCGGTGGCCCATCACTTCGTTGGTGGCGCTGAAGTCGTCGATGTCGACCAGCGCCAGGATGAAATCGCCACAGTCACAACCACCACCGCCGCCGCCACAGGCGTTCACCGCCTGCACGAAATGCGCGCGGTTGGGCAGATTCACCAAGGGGTCGTGATAGGCGCTCTCGTGCAGACGCCCCAGTTGGCGACGGCTGCGCAGCAGCGTGCCGAGGTGAGCCCCCAGTACGTCCAGCAACTGCGCATCGAGCTGTCCATGGCCTTGCGGCACGTCGATGAAGACGGCCATGTCCTGGCCGTTGCGCTCGCCATGACGGGCCTGCGCGTCATGCCCGCCGATGTGCAGGGCCAGCCCACCGCCAGCGCCATGGACGACACACCGCTGGTCCAGCGCGGCCGCCAGCAGCTCGCGCTCTGCGCCGGGCGGCAACCGGTGGACCGGCAGGCCCGCCCGGCCAGCCAGCCGACCGGCGGCGGCGATCACCTGATAGCTGCCGTGGCCGTCCTGGCTCTGGGCGCACACCAGGCCGTTCGCATCGACCTGGAGCAAGCGGGCCAGCAAGGCCAGCACCGCCGCGGCGAATGCGGGGGCGTCACCGGCGTCCAGCAGTGCCGCGGTGGACCGCACGATCAGCTCCAGCCCCTCTCGGCTGGCCTGCGCCGCGCACAGTTGCCGATACGAGCGCACGGTGGTGACCACAGTGGTCAGCAGCCGGTCGGGATGGATATCGGCTTCGGTGAGACGGTCGCTGATGTCGTCGCGCAGCCGGGTCTGCAGGTTCGGCGCGGAACCGCTGGCCGCGCGCACGACGATGCGGGTGTGGGCGAGCCCGGCGCCGCGGCGGATGAACTCGACCCATTCAAGCACTGCGGCCTCGCAACCGGCCACGGCCCCCTCCGTTGCCAGATCGAGGATGACCAGCGCCAGGTCGGTCTGATCCATCAGCAGCGCCCGGGCCTCGTCGCCGGAAACCGGCTGCAGGAGTGTCAGCGGCCGGTTAAACAGAGTGCGGCCCTGCACTGCGGCGCGCATTGCCGCATGCACGCCGGGGTCGTCGCCGACGACCAGGATGCGCCAGTGCGCGCCGACGCCTAGCGGATCGGGGCGGACGTAGGGTTCGGTCTCGTGCTCCATGTCAGCGTCGAGGCATCGGCCCAGCATCGAGTCGGCGGCCCGGCGGGTTGGCCCCGCCGGCGCCGGCAGCGGGCCGCATCGGCCCGGTCCATGCCAGCGCCCGCTCAGGCCGCATGTTCGGCGGGCTGAGGCGACGTCACGGCGGCCACGCGCACCTGGTTGCGGCCGCCGCGCTTGGCCACATACAGCGCCTCGTCAGCCAGGCCGTAGGCACTGTCGAAATCGCCACCCTGCGCTGCCCAGCTGACGCCGAAGCTGGCCGTCACGCCGCTGCCGTCGGGCAGGTCGAAGGCATGCGATTCGATGGCCTGGCGCAGCGACTGCGCGACGCGCTCGGAGGCGTCGACACCCTGGCCTGGCAGTACCACGGTGAACTCCTCGCCGCCTACGCGGCCGATCTGCGCCGCAGCTGGCACCACCGACTTCAGACACGCCACTACGCCGAGGATGACGCGGTCGCCCACCGGGTGGCCGAAGCTGTCGTTCACGCGCTTGAAGTGGTCGATGTCGAGCACGATCAAGGCGAGGTCCGCGCGCGCGAATTGCCGGTTGACAAGCTCGATGACGGCCGCGCGGTTGAGCACGCCCGTCAGAGGGTCGTGGTTGGCGCGGTGTTCCAGCTCGGCGGCCAGCTCCTGCAGCCGGGCGTTCATCTGGTTCATCTCCAGCTCCGCCCGGTCGCTGCGGCGCACCAGCCGGCGCGTTTCGCGCAGCAGGCGCTCGTAGCCGAGGATCAGCTCGTCCAGCGCCTGCGCACAGTCGATCGGCGCAGCGGCGCCAGTGGTATTCGTCGCCACGCACGCCGCCCGCGCTGCCTGTGCGGCCAGCAGCGTCTGGTGTTCCGCGTGGAAAAGGTCGGTCGCGGCCCCGGTGTCGGAGGTAGGCATCAGGCAGCGCCGACCGAGTGGTTGATGAACTCGATGGCGGGGAAGTCCTCGCTCAGTTCCTGGCCGAACTCCAGGATCGTGTCGTCTTCCTCGTCGTGGTACCAGTGCAGCACCACGCGATTGCCGGCTTCGACAGCGCTGTCCAGCGCTTCGATCAGGTTGAACAGCATCTTGGTGCTGGAACTGTTGAAGTAGGCCAGCGCGATGTGTACTTGCAGCGTGGCGTCGCCCTGGGTGGCGAGAAAAGCCTTGAGCTGGCCGATCACGTCGCCGTAGAAGGCGGCCGCGTTTTCGGGGTACGACTCGCCGCGCAGGCTGAGCGTGCCGGTGTCGAATTGGAAGTCCACTTCGGGCGAGCTGGGTGTGGGTGCGATGTAGAGGTTTTCCATCAGTGATCTCGATTCATGGGCGGGCGCCGGGCGCCTAGATGGCCGCCTTCAGATAGAAGACGGGCGCATGGCCGGGCAGGTCGTCGGCGGTGAAGTCGAAGTCGAATTCCAGGGGTTCGCTGGCGTCGCGCGCCACGGTCAGAAAGCCCAGGCCGGCGCCCTTGCTGCCCTGGGGCGTTTCCTCGCGCAGGCTCTGGCGATAGGCTTGCTTGATTTCGTCCAGCGTCATGCTGCGCAGCGCGCTGAGCTTGACGCGCAGTTCCTCGGCCATGGGTGGCTCGACCGGGTTGGAGCACAGCAGCAAAAAGCGTCCGTCGCTTTCGCGGCGAATGCACACCGAGCCATGGCGCAGTTCGCCGTCGGTCTGGCTCGCCGGGGTCAGCGAGTCGGCCGAGTAGTGAATGATGTTCTGCGCCATTTCGACGAACGACGAGAACAGCTTGCGCCGCGTGGGGGCGGGAACGCCCGCCACTTCCAGCTGCAGCTTCACCGCGTCGGCCATGGCCGCCACGATGTGCTGCGAGAAGTACCCGACGTAATAGAAGATGACCTGGTGCTGGCGCGCCAGCTGAAAGAAGGAGCCGTACTTGTCGGCCATCAGCGGGGAGGGCATGTCGGGTTTCGGTTCAGGTGCGAAAGCAAAGGAAGGTGACGTCGTCGCGGCGGTGGTGCTCGCCCTGCCACACGCGCAATGCTTCCAGCACCGCGCCGTCGATGTCGTGGGCGGGCTTGGCCCGGTGCTCGAGCAGCAGCTCGCGCACGCGCCGCTTGCCCAGCGCAATACCGCGGGGGCCGCCGATCTGGTCGATCAGCCCGTCGGTGCTGACGAAGACCAGGGTGCCGGCCTCGAGCACGGCTTCCTGGTTGCGCCAGGCGTAGTCGAATTCGCTGTCGACGTAGCCCACGCCCTTGCGCTGGCCCTCGAGCACTTCCACGTCGGCAGCACCGGGCCGCAGCAGAAACATCGACAGGCGCGCGCCCGCGAACACCAGCCGCCCGTTTGCAGGCTCGAACCAGAAGCAGGCGGCGTCCATGCCGTCATCGGAGCCGGGCGTGCCGTCCTGGCCGTCCATCTGCCCCAGCATCTGCTTGATGCTGCGGTTGACGTGGCCCAGCAGGCGCGCCGGGTCGCGCGGGCCGCCCTGCTCGATGGCCTGGTTCAAGCTGGTGGAAGCGATCAGCGTCATGAAGGCACCAGGCACGCCGTGGCCTGTGCAGTCGGCGACCGCCGCGAACCAGCCGCCCGCGTCGGTGCTGAACTGGTAGAAGTCGCCGCCCACGATGTCGCGCGGCTGCCAGACCAGGTGCGCGCCTGGGCAAGCCCGCGCCAGGGTGTCGAGCGAGCTGCGCAGCGTGGAGCGCTGGATCACGCTGGCGTATTCGATGCTGTGCATGACCTGGCGGTTGCGCGACGCCTGCATGTCGGCCACCACGCGCATGAGCTGCAGCCCGTTGGACACCCCTGCGAAGTCGCCGTCGCGGGTGATGATGAAGCCGTCGGACAGCGCCTTTTCCCCGTACTCCACGGTCTTGAACGTCAGCGCCTCGATGTCCAGCCCTGCATCGACGATGAGCGGTTCCTTGTCCATGAAGGCGATGCAGCTCTTGCGGCCGTACAGCTCGTGCCGGAACTGCTTGCTCATCTGCGACAGGAAGATGTTGCGGTTGATGAGGCCGATGGGTTGCCTGCCCTCCACCACGGGCAGGCTGACCAGGTCGCGGTGGCGGCTGAAGACTTCGAGCACCTTTTCATTGGTGTCGTCGGTGGTCAGGCACGGTACCCCTGTACACAGATCGGCCGCGCTGGGCTGGCGGTAGCGCGGCCGAAAGTCGCTCAGGTACTCGGTGGTGTCATGCATGACGCGGTGCGGAGGGTGGGTGTGAACAAATGTTACGCACCGCGCGTGTCCATTTCATGACCATCGTGTGACAACACGGCGGCCACGCACGCCCCCTTCCTACCCCGCTCGCGGGAGCGCCGCGTTAGCCTGGGCCAGGGTTTTGGCGCGATGGCCGAGACCCCCTTCACCCCGCCGAAAGCATCCATGGAAATCGAGTTCAAGTTCATCGTCCCGGCCGAACGCCTGGCAGCCGTCGAAGCGGCCCTGCACTCAGCGCCTTGCGTCGTCACACCGCTGCAGGCGTACTACTTCGACACGCCCGACAGCAGCTTGGCCACGGCCGAGGTGGCATGGCGTGTGCGCCGCGAAGGAGACCTTTGGGTGCAGACCGTGAAGGCCCCGGGCCGCAGCCCGCTGGAGCGCGAGGAACACAACGTGGCGCTGGCGGACTTCTCCGCGGGGAACGGGCTGCCAGACCCGGACCTGCACCGGGGCACGGTCGCAGGAGACCGGCTGATCGAAGCGCTCGGGGCGGCGTCGCACGGCGTGGTCCGAACCTACGAAACCCGCATATCACGCCTGTTACGGGATGTCGTTGTGGAGGGCGGCGTGGCCGAACTCGCACTCGATACCGGCCAGGTCGTCGCATACCCGGGCACACCGCAGTGCCGGCAGGCCCGCGTGTGCGAGCTGGAACTGGAGCTCAAATCCGGTGCGCCGGCCGCGCTGGTGCAGGAGGCGTCGAAGTGGGTTCGCGAGCACGGGCTCTACCTCAGCACCATTTCAAAGGCAGAACGCGGCGAGCGGCTGATGGCCGAACACCCGGCGCGCCCGGCGACCAAGGCCAGTGCCATGTCCGCGTCGAGCGCCTTGCCGGCCGGCCAGGCGCTGCAGCAACGCGTGGTGGCCAATGTGATGGAGCAGGTAATGGCCAACGCCAGCGAGATCGCGGAAGGTGATGGCGACCAGGAACATGTGCACCAGCTGCGCGTGGGCCTGCGCCGGCTGCGCACGGCGCTGCGCGAGTTAGACATGCTCGCGCCCGGCGCCTTCGACGCCGCCTGGCAGGCGCCGCTGACGCACACATTCCGGCGGCTGGGGAACCTGCGCGACCAGGAGGCGGTATTGGAAACGGTGGGCTCCCGCCTGAACCGCGCCGGGGGGCCGCGAATCGGGCGGCTCAAGCGCGCAGATGCGTCTGCAGAACAGATCGTGCGAGATCTGGCCTTTCAGGCGACGCTGGTGAGCCTGCTGGGCTTTGCGGCGGGCGGCCCGACAGACGCCGCTCCGCATGCGGAATCACTCGACGCCGAAGCGACGCGGCGTGCGCTGCGCCGCCGGTTGCGCAAGCGGGTGCGGCAGATGCGACAAGGCAGCCGCGTCTTCCACGATCTGCCGCCCAACGAGCAGCATCGGCTGCGCAAAAGGCTCAAGCGCCTGCGGTACGTAACAGAGTTTCTCGCGCCGGCGCTGCAAGGCGGTGGCGCCCGCTTTCTAAAGCGGCTGAAGCCGGCGCAGAAGTCTCTGGGAACGCTCAATGACGAACAGGTGGCCGAAGACGTCTATCGGACTATCGCCGAGGACGATCCGAAGGCCTGGTTCGGTGTGGGCTGGCTCATTGCCCGGCGCAAGCCGCTGGTGGACGAGTGCCAGCGGGCACTCCGACGCATCGACAATGGCCCGCGCGTGCGCAAGAAGGGCTTTCGCTGAACGAGCCGGGCTCGTGGGAGGCGCTGCACGCGCGATGGGCACGGGCTTCGGCCCGGGTCACTAGGCCTGCGTCATCAGCGCACCGCATTGCCAGCACTGCTCGAACCCGCCTTCCACCTCTTCGCCACACGTGCAGAGCCAGCGCCGCTGGGGCAGGTTCTGCAACTCGTGCAGCAACTGGTGGGCGCGCTCGGCATGTTCCTCGTGTTCCAGCCAGATCTCGGGCAGGCATTCGCTGGGCGGCAAATGGCCGGCTGCCGCGCCCAGGTACTGCCTCTGTACTGACGCCGGCATGCCGGCCTCGCGCAGCAGGTCGCTCCACAGCATGGCGATGGCAATGTTCGGTGCCTGGGTGAGGCGCTGCATGGCGGGGGCGTCTTTCTCGAAGTGGATCAGCCCACCATAGCCTTCGGCCGCCCCAGAGTAAAGCGGCAAAAGCCGGCGATCGGCCCCACAGGCTAGGACTTTCCTGGCCGGCCTTCCGCAGCGCGCTCCGCATAGCGGTTGAAGCGCCAGGCCGAGCCTTCCAGCGTGATACGCCGCCAGACGACGCGCTTTTCCGGCGGCGTCATGCCCAGCCAGTGCTGCACCTCGGCAAAGCTGCGTCCGCAGCCCTTGCATTGCTCATCGCCCTGGCTGGTCGAGCAGATCGCGATGCAGGGGGTGTCGGGCGTGGTGTCGTACCAAGCCAGCCAGGCCTGCAGGGCAACGGGCGTCAGGGCGGTGTCATCCACCTCGTCTTCATGCCGGTAGACCATCAGCGCATACAGCTCGGCCAGGGCCAGCAATTCAGGGCACAGCGCCGCGCCCTCGGCATGGGCGGGCGGCCGACGTGCACGCCAATGGTTGATGGCGGCCTCCACGTCGGTGATGTGGATGCGGGCGGGTGCGGGGGACGGGGAGGAAGGAGAACAAACCATGGCAGCGCGAAGGGGGCCGATCATACGTCGCGCCGGCTTACGTTCCCGGCAGCGGCTGTAGCGCCCTTGCGCGCGCCATCGCTTCTGTTTTCATAGCAGCCTGCGCTGATATAACAAGCGCTGCAGCCTCATTTTGATCTAAGCCTATTGCGCCGCGCAGCGTTCGCTGCTTGCCGCTGTGTAAAAGGCTGTGTTCCAATGCGGGCTTCGAAGGGGAGTAGCTCCCAACCCATCCGTCTTCTGGCCAGCGCGGCCCGGAGCAGGCCAGGTTATCGGTCCTGTCGTCAGTACGAAGCACTTTGCTTCCGGCAGTCCGGGTTCGGCGTGTTCATGTGGTTGTTCTCATCCACATGCGCGCGCCGGGCCGAGCAAGACCTTTGATGGGCCCCACGGGGCTGATCAAGGCCGGCCTTCCCTTTTTGACGCACCGCGACACCGCGGGCGGGCTGCCTGATCGAAGTCCCCGTTGCCCTAGGAATGCCGCAAGGCTTTCTTGATCTCCGGAAGGGCTCGGCGCTGCAAGGCAGCGAGTCCTTCCTTTTCGTTTTTGGCTATACGACGTTTGAGGAATTTATGGACTTCTTGACTTCGCCCGAGTTCTGGGTGGCGCTCGGTCAGATCATCATCATCGACATCCTGCTGGGTGGCGACAACGCGGTGGTGATCGCACTGGCCTGCCGCAAGCTGCCTCCTGCGCAGCGCACCAAGGGCATCATCTGGGGCACCGCTGGCGCCATCATCCTGCGCGTGGTGCTCATCGCCTTTGCGATGACGCTGCTGAACCTGCCCTTCCTGAAGTTCGTCGGTGCCATCTTGCTGATCTGGATCGGTGTGAAGCTATTGGCGCCCGATGAAGAAGGCCACGGCAACGTCGCCGAGAGCGACAAGCTGTTCGCCGCCATCAAGACCATCATCGTGGCCGACCTGGTGATGAGCGTGGACAACGTGATCGCCATTGCCGGCGCCGCGCAAAACGCGGGTGAACACTCTCTGCTGCTGGTGGTGCTGGGCCTGCTGATCTCCATCCCGATCATCGTCTGGGGCAGCCAGCTGGTCATCAAGCTGATGGAACGCTTCCCGATGATCATCACCGTCGGCGGCATGCTGCTGGGCTGGATCGCCGGTGGCATGCTGGTGACCGACCCTGCTTTCGTCAACCCTGACCGCTGGACCTGGGCGCCCAAGTGGGGCACGGTCGATGCGCAAGGCATGGCTGTGATCTCCGACACGCTGTACTGGACGGCGCACATCGCCGGCGCGGCGCTGGTGCTGATCGTCGGCAAGCTGATCGTGATGCGCCGCGCCAAAACCGGCGTGCCTACAAGCCACGGCCATTGAGTCTGGCGTGAACGAATGCACGGCGCGCGGGGAACCCCGAGCGTCGTGCAGCGATCCACTCCGCCTGCTACCTTCCTGTCTGCCTTTTGAGGAAACCCCATGAACAAGGTCATCGTGTACGTGGACGATGCGGCGCATGCGCAGCAGATCCTCGGGCCCCTGTCGGCTCGGCAGACCGAAGATGCGAACAGCGCGCACTCGTCGACCCACTGGATTCTGGTCGCCTGCGCACCGCGCATGACGCACCGCATCAGCAAGTGGGTCAGCCACAGTGCCCGTGAAAATTGGCGCGCGAAATGGGCTGAAAAGCTGTTCGCGCAAGTGGTGCCCTGGCTGAGGTCCGAGGGTGCGCAGGTGTCCACCGTGCTGGCCAAAGGGCCACTGCCCGAGTTGCTGGCGCAGCTGCACGCCGAACACGGCGCCAGCGTTCAGGTAATGGACGCCCGCCGGCCCAAGCAGGAAGCGATGGTGCCTGCAGTCGCTGCGCCTGCGCCATCCGCGCCCACAGTCGTCGTCACCAAGAAGCCTCCGCGCAGCTGGTCGCTGCCAGGTTCGCTGGCCAGCGTGGTCGCCATGCTGTTCCTTGTGACGGAATGAGTGACCGGAGTTCACGGCGCGCGCAGTCTTGAAGTGAGCCAGGTGAAAAACCTGTAGGAGCGCACGCTGTGCCACACAGTGCATCGCTTCTGACTGTCACGCTTACCTTGTCGGGCTGCCCGGCTGTGCAAACGGCCCGGCAGCCTTTCTTTTTGGACTGCCCGGCCCGCTGCGCTGCTGCTATCCTTTCGCGCATGAAACTGCTTCTCAAATGGCTGCTGAGCGCAGTCGCTCTACTGTGCGTGGCCTACATCTATAGCGGCGTGGAAGTGCGCAGCTTTCCCGCGGCGCTGCTGGCGGCCTTCGTCATCGGGCTCTTCAACGTGGTACTGCGGCCGGTGTTGGTGGTGCTGACCCTGCCGGTCACCATCGTCACCGTCGGGCTGTTCCTCTTCGTCATCAACGCCCTGATGTTCTGGGCCGCCGCCAGCGTGCTGGGCGACGGCTTTCAGGTGCGCGGGTTCACGGCCGCGCTGATCGGCTCGCTGATCTACTCGGTGCTGGGCCTGCTCATCGAGTCAGCGCTCGGCGGCCTGTTCCTTAAGAAGTGACTGCATCGCACGCAGGCGCGTCTTGATGGCCCTGCGTGCTTCATCACGATCACTCACCGGCGCCCGGCAGCTACCAACTAACCCTCAGGTATTTCAGTATGAAGATCTAAAGCACGCTTTTATACTGAAAACATGCATTGGTACGAACTTAGCGATCTCCAGAAAAAACAATACATTGATGCAGAGTCGGTGTTTATGGCGCTGCGAGACGCGGAACGCGCCGCCCAATCCGTGCAGGGGTCGATGCTATGGCGGGAAGTGCGCGGCAAAACTTACCTCATACGAACCCACATAGACAATTCGCAAAAGTCGCTAGGGCCACGCACTGCCGAGACCGAGTTGGTCTACGCCAAGTTCATGGCCCGCAAGAAGCAGTCCGCCGAGCGACTGGCGGGGTTACGGCAAGCACTGCAACTCCATCAGAAGCTCAATCGAGCACACCGGGTAGGGCGCACACCCGAGATCGTGGTGCAGGTGCTCAACCAACTGCGCAAATCAGGCATCGAGGACCACTTCATCACCGTAGGCACGCACGCCCTGTTCGCTTATGAAAGCGCCTGTGGAGTCCGATTCGCAGATGAGGCCACGACGACCCAGGACATCGACCTGCTGATGGACACGCAAAAGCACCTGCAGCTGGCCTCGACACTGGAGCAACAGAACGAATCCCTGCTATCGACCCTGCAAAAGGTGGATTCCACGTTCGATCTGCGCGACGACCAGCTCTACACCGCCGTCAATTCCAGAGGGTTCGAGGTGGACGTGATACGCCGCATGGTCAAAGGCAACGATGCGCACCCCGTGCGCGTCACCGCGGCGGAGCGGGACTTTTGGGTGGTGCAGGTGGGCAATGTTGAACAAATGGCATCTGCTGCGCGTTTCTCTCAAATGGTGGTGTCAGCGTCAGGGCATATGGCCATGATGACGACGCTGCACCCAGTCACCTTCAGTCAGCTCAAGGATGCGCTGACACGCAGTCCCACGCGCGATCCGCTGAAAAAATCACGCGACGCATTGCAGGCGCAGGTGGTGACTCAGTTGGTGGATGAAATGATGCCCCATATGCGGGCGGCTCCCGCAGAGCCCGTGCCGGCTCGTCAGTAAGCCACGTCCCCTCGCTCAGCCACTCAGCGCTCGGCGGCCTGTTCCTTCAAAAGTGACTGCATCGCACGCAGGCGTGTGTCGATGATCGATGCCTCGATGTAATCCGACGCGGCGCCTGTCTTGCGCGACAGATCCTGCCCGGCCTTGAAGCGGTCCACCGCCGCTGCGTAGTCATAGCGCGCCGCTTGGGCTTCCGCCTCGGCCCGCACCGCGCGCAGCGGTTGTCCTTGTTGTTGCCAGACGCCGGCCAGCAGCTGCCATGCACCGGCATCGCGCGGGTAGGTCGCCACCCAGTTCTGCAGCGGCCCGGTCATCTCTACCGATGAACCGGTGCGCAGCAGTGCCTGGGTACGCAACACCAGCTCCGGCCGGCCGGCGCCGGTGCCCATTACGCTGCGCGGCTCGGTGCTAGCAATGGCATTGGTACTGGCGCCGGTGCTGTTAGTTGGAGCAGGGACAAGGCCCAGGTCGGCGGCCGTCAGCGCTGTACGCGAACCCTTGGCCGCGTCGCTTGCAGGGGCCAGCCGGGCAGCAGCCGCCCGCGCATCGCCGGCCGCCAAGTCCACTTCCGCAGCCAGCAAACGCGCCTGCCGCATGGCCGCAATGTCGCCCTGCACCACGGCGTCCAGCCCCTTCAGCCCTTCCTTCGCCTGAGCCACATCCTGCAGTTGGACCGCGCTCAACACCGAGGCGTACCACCCGGCGGCCCGCTGGACGGCAGGTCGTGCCGCAAAGCCCGTGCCGCGCGGCTCGACCTCCCACTGCCGCCAGGCATCCACCCCGGGGCGCATCAGCACACGGGCACGGGCCGCCATCATGGCGTGCTCCAGTGTGGGCGGCGGTGCGGGCGGCGCGCCCTGCGGCAGGCGCGACTGCATGTCGGCCATGCGCTGGCTGCTGAGTG
Source organism: Acidovorax sp. WCS2018Noco2-16 (assembly GCF_031843945.1). NCBI lineage: Bacteria > Pseudomonadati > Pseudomonadota > Betaproteobacteria > Burkholderiales > Comamonadaceae > Acidovorax > Acidovorax sp. WCS2018Noco2-16. The sequence goes on along the minus strand of NZ_JAVTJJ010000005.1, from coordinate 65,847 downwards.
GATGGCTGCGCAAATAGGGCCAGCTGCCGTTGTCGTTGATGCGGTTGGCCTGCTGCAGCTTGTCGAACATGCTGACGAAGCCCTGCGGCGCAAAACCCGCAGGTGCCATCAGGCCGTAACCCACCCGGTCCGCCTCTCGCTCCATGTCGCGCGAGAAATTCAATTGGTTCTGCACCGCCAGCGCCTGCCCGCCGACCATCATCGCCTGCGCCGCCTCGGGGTTCTTGCTGGCGGCCAGCGCGCCGAGCACCAGCGCGCCCAGCATCAGCGGTGTCTGCTTGCTCTGCTGCGCCATCAGCCGGGAGATGTGGCGCTGCGTGACGTGGCTGAGTTCGTGCGCCAGGACGGAAGCCAATTCGTCGCGGGTGTTGACCACACCCACCAATCCCAGATGCACACCGAAGTAGCCGCCCGGCAAAGCGAAGGCATTGACCGTGCGGTCTCTGCCCAGCAACACCTCCCAGGCGAAACGCTCTTCCAGTTCCTGCGACAACTCGCCCCGCTCACGAGCCGCTTTCAGCAAGTGCTGGAACAGGGTCTGGACGTACTCGTTCAGGATGGCGTCGTCGATGTAGTCCGGGTCGCGGTACAACTCGCGAATGATGCGGTCGCCCAGACGGCGCTCTTCGCTGGTGGTCATGTCGGCGCCGTCGCCCATGGCGGGCAAGCCGCGCTGGGCATGGGCTCCAGAAGAGCCCAGCAACCCAAATGCTATGAATACAGTAGCTGCCAGCGCTTGTCGTGTAAGCGCCCAAGGCCGTTTTCCATCAAAAGGCACGCGGTGTCTCCTGCACTGATCCAGCCAAGATCACACCTGCCTTGGCTGCTACACATCGCCGTATGATGCCCTGATCCCTTGAATGTTTCGTGCAGGCGGACTACCCGTTTGCCGCCTCTACCTTATGAGCGAAAAAGACACCCCTCCCCTTACCCACTTCGACGCCCATGGACAGGCGCATATGGTAGATGTGGGCCGCAAGCCTGCTACTCATCGCGTTGCAGTGGCCAGTGGGCGTATTGAGATGAAGCCGGAGACTCTGGCGTTGATTGAGTCTGGTACTGCTAGAAAAGGGGATGTGCTGGGAATTGCACGCATCGCGGGAATTATGGCAGCGAAAAAGACGAGTGATTTGATTCCGCTGTGCCACTCGCTAACATTAAGTCGCCTAACAATCGATTTCTTAATTCGGCCTGGCGAATTGACGGCAATAAAATGCACGGCTACTGCAGAAACGATCGGGTTCACCGGAGTTGAGATTGAAGCATTAACAGCAGTGCAGATATCGCTATTAACAATATACGATATGTGCAAGGCAGTAGACAGAGAGATGACAATTAACTCCATACAGATCGAAGAAAAACGTGGGGGCATCTCCGGAAGTTTTTCTAAAGCCTAGAGTTTTAAGTAAAGTTTTCAGAACAATCGCCACAAATACAATCCCCCATAGGGCACGCCTAAACAAGAATGCTCAGCTCTATTTTCTCTCTTGGTCCCAGGAAGACCGACTGATTCTTTATCAAAGAGCATAGGTCGATAAATATGCCGCTGAAAGTTCAGTCGCATAATAGCCTCTAGTCGACCTTCAGATAAAAGCGGCGCAGTTGTGACTAAATCAACGTCTCTCCAAAGACGAGCGAGCTTTTCATCTTTCAAGTGGTTGACGCCAGTAATGTAACTCTCCAAAAACCCTTCTGGAAACGCTCTTTCATAATGTCCCACTCGTGCATGCGACCGAGCAGGCAATCTTGCCAAAAATGGATCCGCCAGTGCAAACGGATCCAAAATTCTCACTGTAGCTCCGGCTCCATAACCAACCATACCAATCACACACTTGATGTACCCCCCTGCCGATCCGTTTAACGCATAGCCCTCGATTAGCCAGGGGTGGCGCTTCCAACCATACTGAATAGCCGGTCGAACCCCAAGATATGGATAGTAGAATGCGCGCTCATCAGCAATACCATTCAACCCTATCACAGGGCTAAAATACGACACTGGAGATAGTATGGATTTATTTAGGCTATAAATATTTAAAGACAAAATAAATACAATTACCCCAACAATCAAACGCCCCGACAGACATATACCCAAAATAATTGCGCAAACCACTAAAGGGCCGGAAAGAAACCGACCCGCCATATAATCACCGCCAGAATAGAATAAATAAGCAAACCAAAACAACAAGCCAAATACAATCGGTCTGGTGCCATTTCGAACCAGTCCAGCAGCCAATCCCGCCAAGATAACTAATGCAGTGGGTAAATCATTTTCAACAGAATATTCTATAAGATTCCAACCTTGGAGAATAGATTGTTCAATGCCCAATCCATTCTGCAGCTTTGCAAGCGCGGTGTTAGGAACAAACGCCCCATAATAAAACATTGAAAACACTGACCAAATGATGATCGGAAGGAAACCGTTTATCAAATCAAAAATCTTCCGCGAGAGCCGAGATTCCGACTGCAACATAGAGACAATTAATGCAGGTATCAAAATAAGCACAGCATCCGGCCGTGTTAAATAAACCAGCGATAGCAAAAGGCTTAAAATAAAAACACTGCGCCTTCCAGCCTTCGTTGCACCAATAACAAAAGCCGCAAGAAGCACATGAGTAAGTGGATTTTCCAAGCCAGAAGATGAGTAATCAACGAATGCCTGACACCACAAGAGCGAAGCTATGGCAATTAGGGCCACGGGATGCGGGCCGCCCATAGCCACGACCATCAATATTAATAAAATAAGTAAAAGTGCAAAGCTCAATATGATTGCCGACCAATATGGATCAGCGAACACAACTACCAGTGGAGTCAATAGGAATAACCAGAGAGGATGCGTGTAAGCTTGTACACGCTCGTTGACATTCCAGCGAAGTCCATACCCCTCTATCCAGTTATTTATAACCCTAAAAGTTATAAACGCATCCTCCGCAACCCACGCCGTCCGATAAAATGCACAAGCAAAAGCAATAGCCAGAATAACTAAAAAAGCAGAACTTAAGTTTAGGCGGAGGATTTTCATGGCAGTTCAGTATCAAAGAATCCATCCACATTCATATATCCCGTGATCTTATAAGCTTTAGGTTCTATAAATGCGATCCACTCTAAAGAGTGTCGACTTACGATCGGCAACCAAAGGGTATCTTCTTTTAGCGAGAGATCTTTGCCGAAACTATTTCGCATACAAAAATATCCCGCCGTATTACAGGAGACAAATTCTTTGGGATATTTAAACATCAGCGATCTGATATCTTTTGCCTTCTGCCTAACACCGTTAGACGCCATTGAATAGTTTATCCAACGACTTGGCATTTGCCCAATCTCGACACCACTCAGCACCATCGCTATCCTATCCGTGCTTTGGCCTGGCGGCGGATGAAGCTCTGCGGCCAACATTCGCTCCTGATAAAGTCCCCATTTCTTTACCCATTTAGGAATTTCTTCTCCTTTTTGGAAATAAATATCGTTGTAAGTGACCACTCGAAAACGATCAACCTCAAATACTATTGCCAATGGTCGCATTTCGGCTAGGGATGACGCTCCAAACAACGCAAAAAAAATCTGCCCCCCCCACAGAAGAGTGTAATCAATTCGCAATGCGGTGCGTGACTTAGACGGATTTATAAGAACCCCGTATAACAAGCAGCTAATCACAGAGCTGGTAGCAATCAACAATCCTACAAAATCAAATATCCCTAACATATGCGCCAGGGGCCACGAATACATTAAACAAGCGAAAATAATGAATATGGACGCATACGCAACAGCCGACTTTAGAAAATAGAATATGCATTTATTGGCATGCGATTTCCAATTAATATTCATTTTTACAGTCGTAATAAATTTCTTTTCGAGCCCAGGGCATAAACTAAATCTTTTTAGTTCGATAGCCCATAACGCTCAGGACTACTAGAGAAACCGCCCCTGTAACGACGGCAAACCACAAAGTCGACGCTCTACAGATCAGCGTTGCGGCGACGGCAGTGCTCATATCACAGCCTAACGCGGTTAGACCGATAATCATTACTGCTTCAGCAGTTCCTACTCCCCCTGGTACGAAAGACAATGCACCAAACAACATTGCTGCACCATATATTCCTGCCACATTGATAAGGGGTTGGGAAAAGTCCATTATCCCCAATACAAGGGTTAAACCTATGACCTCCAGACCCCAAGCAGTCACTCCTAATCCTGCGCCAAAAGCCAAACTTTTCATACTGAAAATAGGTTCTGCCTTGAGCAATTGCAGGTCTATTTTCTGCAACGCGGCAAGGGCCCGTTTCCAACCCGCCCCTTCTACAAAATCAATTATCAACTGCCTGATATGTTTGGTGCGAAGAAATACTACTGCTAAAAACATTCCTAAAACCAGTATCGCAACCCACGGAATGTAGGTGGGAAAGTTAACAAGAATGAGCGAAGCAAAAATAGTTATAACAAAGAGATCTAAAACGTGCTCATACAAGAATACCCAGGTTGACACTCCATATCCAACACCGAAAGGCTTCAAAAAAACTGCTCTAAGCCATTCTCCGGCCTTCCCAGGCGTAACCGTCATAGCAAAACCTGCCAAATAAATTGGGAAATGTATCTTGAACGGAACTTCAACAGACATTATCGCAATGGTACGACTCCACCGGAAATATCTCAGAAAATAATTTCCGAAGGACAAGCCCAATATCAACAGCCAACTTGTCAAATCAACTCGTCCTAGCGCAATTAAAGTGCTTTTATAATCTATTTTGAAAAAAATCAGCGCATAGAGTATGAAGGCCAAAATTGCCAGTGCAATCAATCTGAACATACATTTTGGGCGCATTTTAATCACCAAGACAAATCGACATGGCTTAGTCCCTTACGGCTGAAGCACCAAGTTTTCGAACTCGTCAACATAGCTCTCGCAATGACCAAGTTTTTTTACGACACAATACTGACCTACCAAGGTTTTCATAGATGCATGTAACTTAGCCAAATTGAACGCCTTCAACTGTTGACGAGATTCGACGTAATACTTTCTTGCTGCATAAGTATCACCTTCAAGATACAACAATGCCACCATTTGATGCGCTATATTAAATTCAGAACCTTTCGGGGCGATGGACTGTGCCTCGTCAAGTTTTTTTCTCGCTTGGACCAAGTCTCCATTGAATATTATTAGTGCCTGCGAATAATTCATTAATGTACCAACATGTGTATAGGCAAATGTTGAGCGAAGGTCGTCTCCATGAATCTTTTTCCAAATCTGCCCAGCATGTTTCTCAAGCCCTTCATAATATTTCAATGCTTCGGGATCGTGCTCCAGCAACAGATATATAGCGTAAACGGTTTGTACATCCAACGGTAATTGACCCCCATATCTACTACGTATAGCTTCAATTTCGGCGGTAAACTTCTGTTTGGCGACTGGATTACTTTCCTTTGACAAAGAATACAGATAATTTGTTCTGATAATGTTGTTGTCTGGATTTATGGAGTATTGCCAGCTCCACAGCCTTAGGCTACTTTCCCACATCGACGCTATCGTGTAAGTCACAAATGACATAACGGAGAGACAAATAACGGCCAACGCTCCACACAAAAATTTTTCTGAAGAACGCATCCGCGAACTAAATTTCCCCCATCCCTCCATCAACAACGTCGCCACCGCAATACTAAATGGCGCCAAAGGAAGTGACAAAAATCTTTCTGAACCAATCGTTTCCCCATTCATAATGGGAACAAATCCCATAACAGGAAGTAATCCAAGATAAAAGCCCAACAGCAGCTTGGCCCACGACTGACCTTTAAATGCCTGCCAAATTACACCTAAAAAAACTAGAATCGATGTAACTACGACAAAACTATTTTGTCGCCAAGAATTGATTTCTAAAGACCAGTCATGCCGTGGCGTAATTGATCCAAAGGGGAAAACGCTCAAAAAAGTATAAAACGAAAGAGTGCGAGCCCACTTGATGGAATCATTGAAAATTTCCAGCAGATTTGGTCCACCAAATTCTGAGTAAGAAGCGAATCCCAATGCTATTTTTCTTGTTATGAAATAAACTACAGCCGCACAGAGGTAAGCCGCCAAAAAAGGGCTTGTTTTATTAATTGAATTTTTAATTCCTTTGAAAAACGCCGGCTTCGTTGAATTACTAGCCATAACAAGCAATAGACATAGCCCTGGAAAAAGTATGCCTGTTTCCTTCGATGCCATGGCAAGCATTGTTAATATGAATACTGCCAATACGCGTACAGAGATGATTTTGGTGACTTGGTCTTTTGAAGCCATGACAACTACGCATGCTGACAAAGTTAACATGGTAGCCATTAGATCGAACCGACCGGAAACCCATGCCACACTTTCCACCAAGCAAGGATGCGCAGCATATAAAAAAGCCGCGATTATTCCACGACTTTTAACATATGCAGCACCATTGAAAACCTGAATGGTCAGATGAAAAATTAGGCAAACACTGCACGCATGAATTAAAGTATTTATTGCGTGTGAGTATATTGGATTCAAGCCAAACCAACGCATCTCGAGAAGCCACGTAAATAGCACCAGTGGCCGAAAATACGAAGAGTCCGGCAATATAGGACGTGCAACTGCCTGCCATGAAAATATGCCTTCTCTTAAGAGCGTATTTTCAACAAAGAGCGTATTGTCATCCCAAACGTAACCAAAAAAAATGGATTGGCCGTATATACATACGACAAACGTCAGCAATAAAATATACGGGACAATGCTGAGATTTTTTATTTTCATAGATTTGAGGTAAAAAAAAGCGAGGCCTAGGCCTCGCTTTTAGATCTCACAGTATTAACGGCATTCAGAAGGCGCGTACTTTGCAGGCAAAGTTCCGGCTGTTCTGCTACCCAAATTACGATTTTCCGCCGATTTGTTAGTTTGTGAGCCGCAGGCCCAGTCGATAGCGCCTTGAGCGGACGCCGTAGGAGCTGCGCTATTCACGTTTGGAGAAAACACCAGGGTGTTTCCGTTCAATCCAGTTGGCATGCCATTACCGGAAGTTGCAGCGATAGTCACCGTGATTGCCCAAGGTGTAGATTCAGCAATGGTGTAGCCCGAAACATATTTAGAGCTCTTAGTATTTGCAGAGGCCGAGTTGATAGCGATAGCGGCAGCAGTCAAGCCGTTAATTGAATCTGTCTGGAATGCTTCAGACAAAGCACTTTTTGGAGAGCTGGCCGCAATGACCGCTTCAGATACCTTAGCACGTACTGTGTAGTCTTGATAAGCTGGCAAGGCGACAGCAGCCAAAATACCGATAATCGCCACTACGATCATCAATTCGATCAGGGTAAAACCCTTTTGCAGATTGCGTTTCATAAGATTCTCCAAAGAGTCAATTTCAAAAGAAACCTGCCGAAGGATTCTTCAGGTTCGGCATGGTTACAGCAGGTTGCATGCCAGCGTGCTGACGTCTTCTCGAGGGTACTCAAGTCGGCAATTGTCACCAAAAAGTTACACCAACGGGTCCGGAGGGCGTCTGGTGACAAATTTGTAGCCCTACTCTGTCATGTCAGACGATCCGTCACGCAGATCAAGTTAATACGAACTCCATTTCAGTTCCAGCCAATTCGATTCGGTCTCCTGTTTTTAAAGCAGTGGCTTGTGAACTGGTAGCAACTCCATTCACTCGGGCCGTACCTTCCCCCTCCACATGTACCAGCACAAATTCGTTGTGCCGCTTATTGATGGAGGCAACGGCCGCCCCAGGCTTACCAATGGTGGTCACCACCTTCGTCAGCACCACCTCACGGCCGGCAGCCGGACCCGTCAGCACGCGTATCGACGCGGTTTGTGGCGTGGCCGTCAGCGGCATTGACCCGGACAGTGGCGCGGGACGAGACACCGCCGGACGCGGCGGAGCCATGCCCGGCTTGAACACCATCGTCCGCTCAAAATTATCAGCAGGCTCTGCCTCGTGCACGAAGCGAATTTTGTATTTGCCCAGCTCAACCGTGTCCCCGTTGCGCAAGGGTTGGCGCTTGACCGGCGTGGCGTTGATATAGGTGCCGTTGGTGCTTTGGAGATCTTCGATCTCAACCACGCCACCCGGCACAGGCATGTGCAGCACCGCATGTTCACCACTGATAGCCAGGTTGTCGATCACCACGTCGTTGTAGGGGCGGCGGCCAATCGTGGTGCGGTCCTTAGTGAGCGGGACCTCCTTGATCACCACGCCGTCGATAGAGACGATCATTTTGGGCATGGGCCACTACTCCTCATTGGTCTGTCGTTGTTGTCGTCGTTATTCATGGTCATTGCCGGCGCTTCTTTCAATCTGCACCAGCAGCGCCCAGCAGGCGGGACATCAGGCCCCGCCGTCTGGTCAAACCGCCCGCAGCGGCATGGCTGTGAACCAGCAGCACGCTGATGTTGTCTCGCCCACCCAGGTTGTTCGCCAGTTCGACCAGCCGCGAAGCCTTGTCGGGTAAAGCAAGGGGCATGCACGCCATCTCGGCCAGGGCATCGTCTTCCACCATGTCGGTCAGGCCGTCTGAACACAGAATGAACAGATCACCGGCTTGCACCGGAAACTCGTTGATCTCGACCTGTACCGCAGCATCTACGCCCAAAGCACGGGTGACCAGGTTCCGATAGCCCGATGCGGCGGCCTCTTCAGGCGACAGCAAGCCAGCATCGATCTGCTCTTGCAGCCAGGAATGGTCACGGGTGATTTGCTGCAATGCGCCATCGCGCAGGCGGTAGCATCGCGAATCGCCGATGTGGCCCAGAATGAGCCGCTCTTGCTGAAACACGCCTACGACCAGGGTGGTGCCCATTCCGGCATATTCAGAGTGCGCGAGTGCAGCGCTCAAAATGGCGTAGTTAGCGTTGGTGACACATATCTCTAGCGCCCGGCGCACGTCAGAGGCCGATGCGGCCGGGCCGACTTCGCTCAGCCAGCGAGCCATTTCAGTGCCGATGAATTCGGTGGCCATGCTGCTGGCTACCTCGCCCGCGTTGTAGCCACCCATGCCGTCGGCCAACACCACAATCTGGGCGTCTTCCAGCACGGACACAGCGTCTTCGTTGTTGCTGCGTACCCGCCCGCGATCTGACAGTGCACAGAACTCGTAGCTCAAACGGGCGGCGGGAAAAGGCCTCATGCGCAACGCCGCTCCACACAGGCTGCCGCATCACGAATGATCAAAAGAAGAGTTGCGCGCGAACACCAGATCGGTTCCGCTGAAAGGTTGTGAAAATCCGCCATATCGTGCCTTGTTGGGTCGCGCACGCATCATAGACGAGGGGGTGCACCGTGGCACACCCCATAGTGAAAGCCTGTACAGGTTGGCCCGGCATCGCCTCCAACCGGGTGGATCAGCCAGTTAGGCCAGCACTGAGAGCCGAGCGATCAGCCGGCGCAAAAAAGGCGCCGCTTTTGCAATCAAACCGAGACAGCACCACGGCGTTGGGCACGCGCCTGCATGAATTTGCCGCCCCCCACCACCAGCAAGGCACCCAGCGCAGCCGCAACGTAATGCAGCCACGGGTGCGCGATGGCGTAGCCGTGCAGCGCGGCATCGTTGGCGATGGTTTCACCGCCCACCCAGCCGATCAAGCCCGCACCCAGCAAAATGATGACGGGAAAGCGCTCCATCAGCTTGATCATCAGCGTGCTGCCGAAAATGACCAGCGGAATGCTGATAGCCAAGCCCAGGATCAGCAAGACCATGTTGCCCTGCGCGGCTGCGGCCACGGCGATCACGTTGTCCAGACTCATCACCAGGTCGGCAATCAGGATGGTGCGCACCGCAGCCATCAATCCGCCGTTCGATTTCGACTCGCCGCCCTCTTCGTCGCTGTCTGTGAGCAGTTGAAAACCGATCCAGAGAAGCAGGCAGCCCCCAATGATTTGCAGGAATGACAATTCCAGCAGTTTGGCCGCTACGACGGTGAGCACGATGCGTAGAAACACCGCGGCGCCGGAGCCCCAGGCGATGGCCCTTTTCTGTTGATGCGGGGGCAGGGAACGGGCCGCCAGCGCAATGACGACGGCGTTGTCGCCCGACAGAATGATGTTGATCCAGACGATCTTGACCAAGCCGATCCAGAAATCGGCGGAATGAACGAATTCCATAGCTGTTGCTCCACTGTTATGAATGCAAGAAGCGCCCGAAACCTGCGTTTCGGGCGCTTCTCTTTTTTTGGAGCCTGCAGTTTAGCGGTGGCCCAAAGGCCAGGTCGTGCGTAGTTTTGCTTAGGCCTCGCTACGTCACTTCATGTACCGATACCGGCTAAGGTACCAGTGCCCCGTTGTTTGCCAATTACTTCAGTTGGGCCTTGAGCAGCTTGCCCAGTTCCGACGGGTTGCGCGTAATGATGAAGCCCGACTCTTCCATGATGGCCAGCTTGGCATCGGCCGTGTCGGCACCACCGGAGATCAGAGCACCTGCGTGGCCCATGCGCTTGCCGGGAGGGGCAGTCACACCAGCGATGAAGCCGACGATAGGCTTCTTCATGTTGGCCTTGCACCATTGGGCGGCTTCGGCTTCGTCAGGTCCGCCGATTTCGCCGATCATGATCACGGCATCGGTGTCGGGGTCGTCGTTGAAGGCCTTCATCACGTCGATGTGCTTCAAGCCATTGATGGGGTCGCCACCAATGCCCACAGCGCTCGACTGGCCCAGGCCCACTTCGGTCAGCATGGCCACGGCTTCATACGTCAGCGTGCCGGAGCGGCTCACGACGCCGATACGGCCCTTGCGGTGGATGTGGCCGGGCATGATGCCGATCTTGATTTCGTCAGGCGTGATCAGGCCGGGGCAGTTGGGGCCCAACAGCAGCGTGCGCTTGCCGCCAGCGGCTTCCTTGGCCTTCATCTTGTTGCGCACTTCCAGCATGTCGCGCACCGGGATGCCTTCGGTGATGCAGATCGCCAGGTCCAGGTCGGCCTCGACGGCTTCCCAGATGGCGGCAGCTGCGCCTGCGGGCGGCACGTAGATCACCGACACGGTGGCGCCGGTCTGCGATGCGGCTTCCTTGACGGAGGCGTAGATCGGTATGTTGAAGATCGACTCGCCGGCCTTCTTGGGGTTCACCCCGGCCACGAAGGCGTTCTTGCCATTCGCGTATTCCTGGCACTTCTCGGTGTGGAACTGGCCCGTCTTGCCCGTGATGCCCTGGGTGATGACCTTGGTGTCTTTGTTGATGTAGATCGACATGATGCGTGTCCTAGTCAGTCGGGGACAGAGCTAAAGATCTGCCCCCAAGGTCATTACTTAACGGCAGCAACGATCTTCGTCGCGGCTTCGGCCATGGTGTCAGCAGCAATGATGGGCAGGCCGGATTCGGCCAGCATCTTCTTGCCCAGCTCTTCGTTGGTGCCCTTCATGCGCACGACCAGCGGCACGTTCAGATTCACGGCCTTGCAGGCCGTGATCACGCCGGTGGCGATGGTGTCGCACTTCATGATGCCGCCGAAGATGTTGACCAGAATGCCTTCAACCTTGGGGTTCTTGAGCATGATCTTGAAGGCTTCGGTGACCTTCTCGGGGGTGGCACCGCCGCCCACGTCCAGGAAGTTGGCCGGCTCGCCGCCGAACAGCTTGATGGTGTCCATGGTGGCCATGGCCAGGCCGGCGCCGTTCACCAGGCAGCCGATGTTGCCGTCCAGGCTGATGTAGGCCAGGTCGAACTTGGAAGCTTCCACTTCAGCCGGGTCTTCTTCGTCCAGGTCGCGGAAGGCCACGATTTCTGGGTGGCGGAACAGCGCGTTGGCGTCGAAGTTGAACTTCGCGTCCAGGGCCATCAGGTTGCCCTTGGAGTCGCAGTTCAGCGGGTTGATTTCCACCAGCGACGCGTCGGTTTCCATGTAGCACTTGTAGATCTTGGCGAAGATGTCTACGGCCTGGTCGACGGAAGCACCGGTCAGGCCGATGGCGGCTGCGACCTTCTTGCTTTGCTCGGTGGTGATGCCGACGATGGGATCGATCATCTCGGTGATGATCTTCTCGGGGGTGGAGTGGGCCACTTCCTCGATATCCATGCCGCCTTCGCTCGACGCGATCAGGGCGACCTTCTGCGTGCCGCGGTCGGTGACCAGGGAAACATACAGTTCGTTCTTGATGTCGGCGCCGTCTTCGATGTACAGGCGGCGGACCTTCTGGCCTTCAGGGCCGGTCTGGTGCGTTTTGAGCTGCATGCCCAGGATTTCGCCCGAGATGCGCTTGACGTCTTCAATGGTCTTGGCAACCTTGACGCCGCCGCCCTTGCCACGGCCACCCGCGTGGATCTGGGCCTTGACCACCCACACGGGGCCGCCGAGCTTCTGAGCAGCTTCAACGGCTTCCTGCACCGTGAAAGCAGGAATGCCGCGCGGAACGGGCACACCAAAATTGCGCAAGATTTCCTTGCCTTGGTATTCGTGAATCTTCATGAGGTCTCTCTCAGGAAAGGATGGTGGTTACCCGTTTGCCATGATCAGATGTGAGATGTCTGGCGCGGGCTAGGGACATGGCAACCGGCGACTGTATCATGCTGCGACGCACCATCCATGTGGATATAACTTACTTGCCCATAGCGGCCAGGCCGCGTTTTTCGCAGGAGCAGATTGATGTCTAAAGTGTTTATCGATGGCGAAGCCGGCACCACGGGACTGGAGATCCGCGAGCGCCTGCAGGCCATGCCGCAGATCGAGTTGGTGAGCATTGCGCCCGAACTGCGTAAGGACGTGGCCGCCAAGCGCGCCCTCATTGCCGGCGTCGATCTGGTGGTGCTGTGCCTGCATGACGACGCCGCACGGGAAACCGTGGCGCTGGTCGATGCCATCACGGCAGAAACGGGTCGCACCATCCGCATCATTGACGCCTCCACCGCGCACCGCACGGCGCCTGGCTGGGTTTATGGCTTTCCTGAGCTGTCGGCCGGCCAGGCCGCCGCAGTGAAAGGATCCTTGCGTGTATCCAACCCCGGCTGCTACGCCACGGGCGCCATTGCGCTGGTAAGGCCTTTGATCGATGCCGGCCTATTGCCCAAAGACTACCCGCTGGCCCTGCCATCGGTCAGCGGCTATTCGGGCGGTGGGCGCACGATGATCGAAGCCTACGAAAAGGGTGAAGCCCCGCCCTACGAGCTGTATGCGCTGGGCCTGTCGCACAAGCACATTCCCGAGATTTTGAAGTACACAGGCCTCACGCGTCGGCCGATCTTCACGCCCTCGGTGGGCAATTTCCGTCAGGGCATGCTGGTGCAGTTGCCCCTGCACCTGGACCTGCTGCCCGGCGCGCCCAAGGCTGCCGACCTGCATGACGCTCTGGCCGCCCACTATGCGCGCAGCAACACGCCCGACCAATGGGTGCGCGTGCTGCCGCACACCGAAGACGGCAAGATCGAGCCGACTGCGCTGAACGACACCAACCAGCTGGAGCTGCGCGTGTTCTCCAGCGACGAGCATCGCCACGCTGTCGTGGTCGCTCGCCTGGACAACCTGGGCAAGGGTGCCAGCGGCGCGGCCGTGCAAAACCTGAAGCTGATGTTGGGCCTGTAATCCGCCTACCGCGTTCGGCGGGGCCGCTTGTTCAGGCGCTGCCCATGCGCTGGAACAAGCCGCCCGGCAGCCGGGCGACCCTGCCGTCCAGTTCCAGTTCCAGCAGCGCCACCTGTAGCCCGGCCGTGTCGCGCCCGGTGCGCGCCTGCAGGGCATCCAGGCTCACCGGGTCGAAGCCCAGCGCCGCCAGCAAGTCGGCGTAAGGGCCGGCGCTGTCGCCGCCCTGCAGTGCGGCGCTTTCGCTGTCCGGCTCTGTGGCGTCGCCCACCGCATGGGCTGGCGACAGGCGCAATTCTTCCAAGACATCCTGCGCTGACTCGACCAGCTTGGCGCCCTGGCGGATCAGCGCGTGACAGCCGCGCGACTGCGGCGCGTGGATGGAGCCCGGGATCGCAAACACCTCGCGGCCCTGTTCGGAGGCGAGGCGCGCCGTGATCAACGAGCCGGAAGCCAGCGCCGCCTCGACCACCAGCGTGCCCTGCGACAGCCCCGCAATGATGCGGTTGCGCTTCGGAAAGTTGCCAGGCAACGGCGGCGTGCCCAGCGGGTATTCGCTTACCAACAAACCGTGCTGCGCGATGCGGCGGGCCAGTTCCAGATTGCGGCGCGGGTAGACCCGGTCGAGCCCGGTGCCGACGATGGCGATGGTGGCGGGCAATGCGGGATCGCCTGCATCCAACAGCGCGCCTTCGTGCGCAGCAGCGTCCACACCCAGCGCCAGGCCCGACACGATGCAGAGCCCGGACGCTCTCAGCGCACGGGCGAACTGGCGCGCGTTGTCGGCGCCCTGCGCAGTCGGGTTGCGGCTGCCGACGACAGCCAGGCATCGTGCAGCGGGAAAGGGGTCGCATTCACCGTACACGAAGCGCGGCGCACCCGTCAGGTACAGCAGCAACGGCGGATCTTCGGTTTCCAGCAGATTGCGCGGGTAGGCCGGGTCGCCCAGCGTAAGCAACCCCCGGGCGGGCGCCGGCAACTCGCCGGGCACCGACGCAGAAGCAGCACCAGCCAGCCACTGGCGGGTATCCTCCACCTGCGCGTCGAGTCCGTCAGGCACCTGGCACAACGTGCGGGCCTGGGCGGGTGTCACGCACGATTGCAGCGCGTGCTCGGTCTGCGCAAAGATGGCTTGCGGCAGGCCAAACGTGGCCAACAGGCGCCTGGCCGCCATGTTGCCCACGCCGGTACTCAGCGTCAGCCGCAACCAAGCGGTCAGTTCGTCGATGTCCATGCCTTGCCTGCAGAAAGAACGGCCGCCCGGTAACCGGGCGGCAGCCGTGTCATGGTCTTAATCGGCTTACTGCGGGTTGACCAGGCGGTCACCCACGCGCACGCCCTCTTGCACCTGCAGCAGCAGCGCGTACGAGACGCGGTCAAAGGTGCGGAACACCATGGCGGTGCCGTTGGCCTCGCTCGGCAGGCGGATGGTGCCGCGCCGCTCATCGGTCTTGTCCTTGATGCGCTGGCCCTGGGTGAGCACGGTCAGGACGTGGCCGGCCTCGATGCCGTCGCGCGTGCCCTTGTTGATGGCGACGACCTGGTTCTGCGCGGCATAGGCCACGGCGGTGCTGCCGTAGAGCGACACGACCCGCGCGTCGACCGGCGACTGCGGCGCACGCGGGGTGTAGCTGACATAGCTGCGCTCCGGCAATGGCAGCAGACGGTCGCCTGCGCGGATTTCTTCCTTCGAGGCGCGCAGGTCCACCGTGGCGGGCACGATGTCGACCGTGGTGCCGCCCTTGCCGTCGGGCGTCGATTCGACCGACTGGCTGCGCACCAGTTCGGCCCGGCCGACGTACTGGGATTCATAACCCAGGATCTCGCCGGTGGTGGGGTCTTTCATCGGCGTGGCGTTGCGGAAGACACGGTATTCACGCGGCACCTGCGGCGCCAGCACGAGCGGGTTGCCTTCCGGGCCCAGGGCATAGGCGCGGTCGCCAGTGGTCATCAGCACGCGCTCTTCAGTGGTGGCCACCAGGCGCGGCGCCAGCGACAGCGTGAGTTCATCCACCACCAACGGCTCGACCAGGAAGGGTTCGATCAGGTGCGGCTGCAGCGTGGGCAGCGCGGTGCCGGCCAGGCTGTCGTAGCGGGTGCGGGGCGACACACGCACCGTTTCGCTCGATCCACTACCGCCACGGCTGGTGCTCAGGCGGGCGTAGCCGTCGGACTTTTCCAGGTAAAGCGTCTGGCCGGGGTAGATCAGGTGCGGGTTGGGAATGGCCTGCAGGTTCATGCCCCACAGCTCGGGCCAGCGCCAGGGGCGCTGCAGGTACAGGCCCGAGATGCCCCACAGCGTGTCGCCACGCTTGACCACATAGGTATCGGGCGCGCTGGGCGAGAGCTCGGCCAGCGGCACGCCGCGCGAGGCGACCTGCTGCGCCGTGGCGCGCTGCCCGCCCGTGACGGGGTAGTTGGCTGTCTGCGACCAAGCTGGAAGGACGGACAGGCATCCGCTCAGGAAAGCCAGCGTGCCCAGCACGGTGCGGCGCGCGCGGATGGGTGCCCTCATGTTGTTCCTCTTGTGTTGCATTGGGAAAGCCAAATGTCGTTTGGCAGAGCCGGGCCAGTCATCTTCTGTAACGATTGCAACAGTGCCCACGACGTTCAAAACCTTTTGAGATTCTCTGCGCAAGCCCATCCAGGGGCAACGATTATTGCGACCGGCTTGCGCAAGCCCACAGGAAAGTGGCGAAAATAGCGACATATTCCCCCTGCGCCATGGCCATTCTTTCCATTCTCCGTTACCCCGATCCACGTCTGCACAAGGTTGCCCAACCCGTTCAGCAGGTGGATGACCGCGTGCGCGCCCTGCTGGACGACATGCTCGCCACCATGTACGACGCGCAAGGCATCGGGCTGGCGGCCACCCAGATCGATGTGCACGAACGCATCGTCGTCATCGACGTGTCCGAAGACCGCGACACGCCGCTTGTGCTGATCAACCCTGAGATCGTCTGGTCCAGCCCCGAGCGGGTAACCGGCGAAGAGGGCTGCCTGTCGGTGCCCGGCGTCTACGACGGGGTGGAACGCGCCGCCGCCGTGCATGTGCGCGCGCTGGGCCGCGACGGCCAGCAACGCGTGATCGAGGCCGACGGCCTGCTTGCCGTGTGCGTTCAACATGAGATGGACCACCTGCTGGGCAAGGTGTTCGTCGAATACCTGTCGCCGCTCAAGCGCAACCGCATCAAGACCAAGCTGGTCAAGCAGCAGCGCGAGGACCAACGCCCATGAACGACGGCCCAGGCTGTAGCCTCCGGCCAGTCGCTCGGCCAGCGCTGATGCGCGCGCTGTGGCTGCCGTTGGCGGCCCTGGCCGTGGCGCTGCTGCTGGCTGGTTGCGCCACCGGGCCCACGTCGCTGGCGGCCGGCACACCCCGCGCGGCGGTGGTGGCGCAACTGGGCGCGCCGTTCGTCGCGACGCCGCTGCAGGGCGGTGGCGAGCGGCTGGTCTACAGCACCCAGCCGATGGGCTTTTACGTCTACCACGTCGACCTGGACGTCAGCGGGCGCGTGGCGCGCACCGAGCAGGTGCTCACTTTCAGCCGGCTGGCGGGCATTCCGATCGGCCAGTGGACGGCCGCAGACGTGCGCGACACCTTTGGCCCGCCCATGCGCGTCGAGCGCGTCTACAGCTTCGACGGCGACGTGTGGACGTACCGCTTCATTGCCGACATCAACCTGCGCCGCCTGGCGCACATGCATATCGACCCCGCCGGCGTGGTGCGCCGCGTCATGTTCACCGACGAGCCGCTGTCCGACGACGACCGTTCGTTCTGATCGAGTTCCCAGCGCCTTGCCGGCGCCGGGGCTTCGGTTCCGTTTCCGCCCGAGCCCATGAAGATCGTTTTTGCCGGTACGCCGGATTTCGCCCGTGTCGCCCTGCAACGCCTGCTGGACGCGGGCTTCACCGTGCCGCTGGTGCTGACCCAGCCCGACCGCCCCGCCGGCCGGGGCATGAAACTGCAGGCCTCGCCCGTCAAGCAATGCGCGCTGGACCAAGGCATCGCCGTAGCCCAGCCGCGCAGCCTGCGCCTGGACGGTAAGTACCCCGAAGACGCCGCCGCCGCGCGCGATGCGCTGCTGGCAGTCGGGGCCGACGCGATGGTGGTGGCCGCCTATGGGTTGATTCTTCCGCAGTGGGTACTTGATCTGCCAGCGAAGGGTTGCTTCAACATCCACGCCAGCCTGCTGCCGCGCTGGCGCGGGGCCGCGCCCATTCACCGCGCCATCGAGGCGGGCGATGCCGAAACAGGCGTCACCATCATGCAGATGGACGCCGGGCTGGACACCGGCGACATGCTGCTGATCGAAAAAACCGCCATCGCACCTACCGACACCACGGCCACGCTGCACGACCGGCTGGCCGACCTGGGCGGCCGCATGATCGTGGAGGCGCTGGAGCTGGCGGCCTGCGGCGGCCTCGCCGCCACACCCCAGCCGGCCGAGGGCGTGACCTACGCGCACAAGATCGAAAAAGTCGAAAGCGCCATCGACTGGTCGCTGCCCGCCGAGGTCATCGGCCGCCGCATTCGTGCGTTCGATCCGTTCCCTGGCGCCAACACCATCGCCAACGGCGAAGTCGTCAAGCTGTGGAACTATGAAATAGATAGCAGCTTGCGCTCAACCAATAAGCGCTACGGCGAGATTTTATCGGTGGATTCTTCAGGCATTGCCATCGCCACAGGCGATGGCGCCTTGCGACTGACCGTGCTGCAGCGCGCCGGCGGCAAGCGCCTGCCGGTGGCCGACTTCCTGCGCGGCTTTCCCCTGGCGCCCGGCCAGGTGCTGGGCGAGGTGCCGGCATGAGCCCTACTGCTCCGCCAGCGGCAGGCCGCTCCGCCGCCGTGCGCGCCACCGTCCGCGACCCGGCCTTTCGCTCCGGCGTGGTCGACATGCTGGCCACCTGCCTGGGCATCGGCGCCTGGGGGCTGGTCACCGGCGTGGCCATGGTCAAGACGGGGCTGTCGGTGCCGATGGCGATCTTCATGTCGCTGGTCGTCTATGCCGGCAGCGCGCAGCTGGCCGTGCTGCCGCTGCTGGCGGTGGGCGCGCCGCTGTGGGTGGTGTGGCTGACGGCGTCGTGCGTCAACCTGCGCTTCGTCATCTTCAGCAGCATGTGGCGCAGTTACTTCCACACGCTGCCGCTGCGCCAGCGGCTGGCGGTGGGCTACTTCAGCGGCGACGTGATCTTCGTCGCCTTCATGAAGCGCTTTCCCCAGCCGGAACCCAAGCCGGAACAGGTGCCCTACTTCTGGGGCGCGGCGTCGGCCAACTGGCTGGCCTGGCAGGTGCCGTCGATAGCGGGCATTCTGCTGGCCAACGCCGTGCCGCTGTCGTGGGGGCTGGGCTTTGCCGGCGTGCTGGCGCTGCTGGGCGTGCTGCTGTCCATGCTGTTCGACCGGGCCACCTGGCTGGCCACCTTCGTGGCGGGCACGGCGGCCATCGCGGCCTTTGCGCTGCCGCTCAAGCTGAACATTCTGGTGGCGATTGCCGCGGCGGTGACGGCCGGCCTGCTGATCGAGGCGGCGGACAAGCACCTTCGCCGCAAGCCCAAGGTGCTGCTGGTGCCGGCCGACAGCCCGCTGCCGCCCGAAGACCGCAAGCAGGTCGAGGACGGCGACGTGCCGCTGCGCGAGGAGCGCCACCCATGAACGGGAACTTCGACTGGTCGTGGGTCGTGCCCGCCCTCGCCATCCTGGGCCTGGCGGTCATCACGGTCGTCTCGCGCGCCTTCTTCATGATTCCAGAGCGCGAGCTGCCCATGCCCGACTGGCTCAAGCGCGGGCTCAAATACGCGCCGCTGGCTGCGCTCGCCGCCGTGATCGCGCCGGAGCTGCTGATGACGCAGGGCGAGCTGATCGACACCGTGCGCGACGCCCGCCTGCCCGCCGTGCTGTGCGCCGTGGGTTACTACTTCTGGCAGCGCGGCATTCTGGGCACCATCGTGGTGGGCATGGCGGTGTACCTGCCGCTGCATATCGGCTGGGGCTGGTAAGGCGCAAGAAGGCGCAAGGGCATGAATCTCGCCGCCTACAATGCGGCGCACCGTTTTTGCCCCTTCCTGGCCGTGATCGACCACCCGATTGGCCACCTCTTTTCAGACCCCATGCACATCCTTCGCTTTTCCGATCTCTGCGCCCAGGGCAAGGCCCGCAACCAGCGCGTGTTCATCCGTGCCGACCTGAACGTGCCCCAGAGTGATGACGGCAGCATCACCGAAGACACGCGCATCCGCGCTTCGGTGCCCTGCATCCAACTGGCGCTCGATTCCGGCGCCGCCGTGATGGTGACCAGCCACCTGGGCCGGCCGACCGAAGGCACGCTTAACCCCGCCGATTCGCTGGCGCCGGTCGCAAAGCGCCTGGCAGAACTGCTGGGCCGCGACGTGCCGCTGGTGGCCGACTGGGTGGACGGCGTGAGCGTGGAGCCCGGCCAAGTCGTGCTGCTGGAAAACTGCCGCGTCAATCAAGGCGAGAAGAAGAACAGCCCCGATCTGGCGAAAAAGCTGGCGCAGCTGTGCGACATCTACGTGAACGATGCCTTCGGCACCGCGCACCGCGCCGAGGGCACGACCTACGGCATCGCCGAATACGCGCCGGTGGCCTGCGCCGGCCCGCTGCTGTCGGCCGAGATCGACGCCATCACCCAGGCGCTGGCCCAGCCGAAGCGCCCGCTGGTCGCCATCGTGGCGGGCAGCAAGGTCAGCACCAAGCTGACCATTCTGCAAAGCCTGGCCAGGAACGTGGACGGCCTGATCGTGGGCGGCGGCATTGCCAACACCTTCATGCTGGCCGCCGGCCTGAACATCGGCAAGAGCCTGGCCGAGCCCGACCTGCTGGGCGAAGCCCGCGCGGTGATCGAGGCGATGAAGGCACGCGGCGCTGCCGTGCCGATTCCGACCGACGTGGTGGTCGCCAAGACCTTCGCTGCCGATGCGCCCGCCACCGTCAAGGCGGCCACCGACGTGGCCGATGACGACCTGATCCTGGACATCGGCCCGGAAACGGCCGCCAAGCTGGCACAGCAGTTGAAGGCCGCCGGCACCATCGTCTGGAACGGCCCGGTGGGCGTGTTCGAGTTCGCCGCGTTCGAGAACGGCACCAAGGTCATCGCGCAGGCGATTGCCGAATCGTCCGCGTTCAGCATTGCGGGTGGCGGCGACACGCTGGCGGCCATCGCCAAGTACGGCATCGAGAAAGACGTGGGCTACATCTCCACCGGCGGCGGCGCGTTCCTGGAAGTGCTGGAAGGCAAGACGCTGCCGGCGTTCGAGATTCTGGCCAAGCGCGCCAACGGCTGATCCGCGTCTTTAGGCAGATTCAAGCCAAATCGGCCTCTAGCGCTTATCAGACAAGCGCTGGCTGCTATCAAAAAAGAAGCCCGCCTGGCTTGGCGCCTGCGGGCTTCTTTGTTTTGGTGAAGACGTTCAACCGAACAGGTAGGTGCCGCCCGTCCAGGCCAGATAGCCCAGCACGCTGAAATACGCCACGCTCACCACCAGGCCCAGATAGCCCAGCAGCACGAAAAGGCCGTCGCGCTGCAGCAGGCCCACGGCCAGCAGCAGGATGCCCACGGCCGGGGCGGTGTTGGAAAACGGAATCGGCCCCAGCGGCGCCATCAGCAGCAGGCCTCCGAACACCATGGCCGCGTAGTTCACGCGCAGCAGCGGGCCGGCCGTCAGCCCCAGCCAGCGGGCCTTCACCCAGCGGTCGATGCGGCCCACCAGGCCTACGCCCTTGCGCAGCACCGGCACCAGCTTGCGGCCGTCCATGGGGCGGTCCAGGATGCGCTGGGGCAGCCACGGCAGGCGGTTCAAGAACAGCGCGCCGGTCAACAGCACGATGGCCGCCCCGAACACGGTGGAGACGCCCGGAATCGACACCGGGATCAGGAACGGCAGCGTGGCCAGCGCGCAGACCAGCAACATGCCCTCTCGCCCGCTGCGCTCGAGCAGCGTGCGCAACGTGATGGTGTCGCCGTCGATGTCGTCGATCAGCGAGGCGAGCAGGTGGCTCAGCATGGCGGCGCCCCAAGAAGGCGGCGAGCGCGGACGACAAGTCGAAGCAATGAGGAGGGTGCAGGCATGGGCGCGCATTGTGCCGGCCGGCCGCCCGCTGTCTGTGGCAAAGCCCCCTCAATGGAAGGCCAACACCTAGAATCGCCGCCCATGACTTTCACTGACATGCTGCGCGGCGCGACTGCGCAGAACGACTCCCTGCTGTGCGTCGGGCTGGACCCGGAACCGCAGCGCTTTCCGGCCCATCTGCGGGGCGACTCCACCAAGATCTACGACTTCTGCGCCGCCATCGTCGATGCGACGGCCGACCTGGTGAACGCCTTCAAGCCGCAGATCGCCTACTTTGCCGCGCACGGCGCCGAAGACCAGCTCGAGCGGCTGATGCGCCACATGCGCGCTACTGCGCCGCACGTGCCCGTCATTCTGGACGCCAAGCGCGGCGACATCGGCTCCACCGCCGAGCAGTACGCCCGCGAGGCCTTCGAGCGCTACGGCGCCGACGCGGTGACGCTCTCGCCCTTCATGGGTTTCGACTCCATCGCGCCTTACCTGGCCCACCACGGCAAGGGCGCGATTCTGCTGTGCCGCACATCCAACCCGGGCGGCGACGACCTGCAGGCCCAGCGCCTGGCCAGCGTGGACGGCCAGCCGCTGCTGTACGAACACATCGCCCGCCTGGCGCAAGGCCCCTGGAACACGAACGGCCAGTTGGGCCTGGTGGTGGGCGCCACCTACCCGGCCGAAATCGAGCGCGTGCGCGCACTCGCGCCGACGCTGCCGCTGCTGATTCCTGGCGTGGGCGCGCAGGGCGGCGATGCGGCGGCCACCGTGCGCGCCGGGCTGCGCCATGACGGGCCGATCATCGTCAGCTCGTCGCGCGCGGTGCTGTATGCGTCGGCGGGCGACGACTTTGCCGCTGCGGCACGCACGGCTGCCGAAACCACGCGCGCATCCCTTAACGCCGCTCGGCCGTAATTCCCCAAAAGCACAGCCATGCAGCTGAAGTGGCTGGAAGACTTCCTGGTGCTGGCGCAAGAGCGCAGCTTCACCCGCGCGGCCGAGCTGCGGCATGTCACCCACCCCGCCTTCGGGCGCCGCATTCGCGCGCTGGAGGGATGGGCTGGCACGCCGCTCATCGAGCGCGGCGGCGGCCCGGTGCGGCTCACGCCCGCCGGCCAGGCGTTTGTGGAAACGGCGGGGCAGATGGCGCGCAACCTGGCGCAGTCGCACGAAGAATTGCAGTCGATTGCCGGGCGCCAGGCGCGCACGGTGACGCTGGCCACCGGCCGCACGCTGTCGCGCACCGTGGTAGCCGACCTGCTGGTGCGCCTGCGCCCGCAGCTGGGCGATGGCGAGCTGCGTGTGGTCACGCGGTCGCTGGCGGCGGCCGTCGATGAACTGCAGCGCGGCGAGGCCGACTTCTCGCTCATCTACCACCACCCCACGCTGGTGGTGCCGCTGGATGCGCGCCAGTACGCGCACCTGACCGTGGCGAGCGACCGGCTGGTGCCGCTGGCGCGCGCCGACGCTGCAGGCGCGCCGGCGTTTCGCTTCGGTGCCGCCGACGGCCCCGCAGTGCCCTACATCGCCTACGGCCGCACGCTGGCGCTGGGTCGGTTGGTGGAAGACCACCTGGCCAATCACCGCGCAGCCCCGCGCCTGCAGCAGTTGGTGGAATGCGATTCACCCGATGCGCACCTCGAATACGTGCTGCGCGGGCTGGGCGTGTCGTGGCTGCCCTGGTCGATGGCGCATGCGGACTGCAAGGCCTACCGGCTGGCGCCCGCAGGCGACAAGCGCATGGAAATCAAGTTCGACGTGCGCCTGTACCGCCCCAAACGCCGCCTGGGGCCGCTGGCCGAGGCGCTGTGGGCGCAGATGGCGCGGCGCTGAACGCTCGCTCATAGGGGCAAGCCACTGCAATCAGCACCGGTGCGTGCCGTTTCGGCACCATGTTGCAGTGCACGGCTTCGCACAATCGGTGGCATCGCTTCCCCCCACACGGAGATTCCCATGCGCCCCACCGCCACCCTGCGTTCTTCTTCCTTCACCGCCCGCCGCCACGCCCTGGCCGCCGGCACGGCCGCCCTGCTGGCTGCCGCCGCAGCCACCACGCCTGCCGCCTTTGCGCAGCAGCCCGGCGCGGCCTACCCCGCCAAGCCGATCACCATCGTGGTGGGCTACCCGGCCGGCGGCAGCACCGACCTGATGGGCCGGCTGGTGGGCACGGAGCTGTCCAACCGCCTGGGCCAGCCCGTGGTGATCGAGAACATCGGCGGCGCGGGCGGCGCCATCGGTGCGCAGAAGGTGGCCAATGCCCAGCCTGACGGCTACACCCTGCTGGTGGGCGCCAGCAACGAGATCGCCATCAACAAGCTGGTGACGCAGAAGGTCAAGTACGACATCAAGGACTTCACCGCCATCGGCCTGGTGGGCACGCAGCCGATGGTGCTGGTGGCATCGCCCGGCGCGGGGGTGAAGAACGCGGCTGAATTCGTGAAGAAGGTCAGCGCCAACCCAGGCAAGTACAGCTACGGCAGCTCGGGCGTGGGCACGGCGCTGCACCTGACGGGCGAGATGGTCAAGGAGCAGGGCAAGCTGTTCATGACGCACATTCCCTACCGCGGCGTGGCCCCGCTCACCAACGACCTGCTGGGCAACAACCTGGAATTCGGCGTGTTCGTGCTCTCCAGCGGCCTGCCGCACATCAAGAGCGGCAAGGTGGTGGCGCTGGGCACGACCGAAGCCAAGCGCTCGGCCATCACGCCCGACATTCCGGCGCTGGCCGAATCGCCCCAGTTCAAGAACGTGGACATCAACATCTGGTTCGCGCTGATGGCTCCGGCCAAGCTGCCCGCGCCGGTGTACGACAAGCTCAAGAAGGCGCTTAACGACACGCTGCAGTCGCCCGAATTCCGCAAGAAGATGGAAGCCGCCGCATCGGTGGTGGCATCGCCCACCGTGGACGCCGACAAGTTCATCGCCGCCGAGATCGCCAAGTACCAGAAGATCGTGCAGTTCGCCAAGATCGAGGAATAAGGCATGACGACGACCGCAACGATGACGCCCACCGCGCGCCACGGCGCAGCGCCCCTGGTCTTCGCCCTGCCCGCTCCCGACATCTCTGCCTGGCGCGCCGGCAACACCGGCACCGAAGGCGTCTGGCGCCTGGACAGCGGCCAGCCCGGCCGCCACGTGATGATCAGCGCGCTGGTGCACGGCAACGAGCTGTGCGGCGCCTGGGCGCTCAAGGGTTTGCTGGAAGCGGGCCTCAAGCTGCAGGCCGGCTCGCTCACGCTGGCGTTCTGCAACCTGGCCGCGTTCGACCGGTTCGATGCGGCCGACCACGACGCCTCGCGCTTCGTCGACCAGGACATGAACCGCCAGTGGAGCGACGACCGCATCGACGCGGCCGACACGCAGGAACGCCGCCGGGCCGCCCAGCTGCGCCCCTTCGTGCAGCAGGCCGACTGGCTGCTGGACCTGCATTCCATGCACGAGCCCAGCGCGCCGCTGTCGCTTACCGGCATGCCGCCGCGCAACCGCGCGCTGGCCCGCACCATGGGCGCGCCCGCGCATGTGGTGATCGACGCCGGCCACAAGGACGGCACCCGCATGCGCGACTACGGCCGCTTCGGGCTGCCCGATGACTCAGCCGGCGATTCGCGCTCGCTGCTGATCGAATGCGGCTTTCATGGCGACCCGGCCAGCCGCGTGGTGGCGCAAGACCAATGCGTGCGCTTTCTGGTCGCCGCCGGCACCCTGAGCGCCGCTGAGGCCGAGCGCCAGCTGCCCGGCTGGCGCCAGCCCGACGCCCCCGCGCAATGGGCGCTGGAAGTCACCGGCCCAGTGGTTGCGAAGAGCGAGCACTTTCGCTTCACCGAGCCCTTCACCGGACTGGAAGTGATCGCGAAGGCTGGCACGGTGATCGGCTGGAACGCCGCCGACGCCAGCGAAGCCATCCACGGCGGCGAGCCGGTGGCGACGCCCTACGACGACTGCGTGCTGGTCATGCCCTCAACCCGCCAGGCCCGCGCGGGCGTGACGGTGGTGCGCTTCGCCCAGCGCTCGCCACTCTGACGCTGCCCTGGGCTGAGTTTGCTATTGTTTTTGTAGCTTATAGCGCTTGATGGATAAGCGCTAGAGGCCAAAAACACTTCAAAACCACAGCCCGTTCAGCGGGCCCGGCGCGCCGCCGCCCAGCGCGGCCCCAGCACCACACAGGCCAGCGCCAGCACCACGAAGGCCACCCCGGCCCATTGCCAGGGCGACACCACCTCGCCCAGCACCAGCGTGCCGGCGGCCAGGCCCACCACGGGCACGCCCAGGCTGAACGGCGCCACGCGGTTGGCCGGGTGGCGGGTCAGCAACGTGGTCCACAGGCCGTAGCCCACGATGGTGGCCACCCAGCCCAGGAACAGGGCGGAACCCCACGCGGCAGCTGGCAGCGCGGCCCAGGTGGCGGGCTGCAGCCAGCGGGCGGCGTCAGGGTCCGCCAGCGCCGACAAGCCCATGAAGGGCACGATCGGCACCAGGCAGCTCCAGACGACAAACGCCAGCGGGTCGTAGCCGGGCGACTCTTGCTGTGCGCGGCGCGCCACGATGTTGGACGCCGCCCACGACGACGCCCCGCACAGCGCCAGCGCCACGCCCAGCAGCGTGACGTCGCCGCCCAAGGCGCCCGGTGTGGTGAAGTGCAGGCCGAAGCACGCCAGCCCGATGCCCGCCAGCCCCATGCCGACGATCAGGGGGCGGCCGGGCCGCTCTTGCAGCAGCATGAACGCCCAGAGCGCGGTGAAGAACACCTGCGTCTGCATCAGCACGCTGGCCAACGCCGCCGTCAGCCCCACGCGCAGCGCGAAGAACACCATGCCGAACTGCCCCACGCCCTGAAAGAGCCCGTACAGCACCACCCAGCGCCAGTGCACGGCCGGCGGGCGCAGGAAGAACACCAGCGGCAACGCCGCGCACACGTAGCGCACGGCGCCCAGCTGGAACGGCGTGAAGTGGCGCAGGCCCCACTTCATTACCACGAAGTTCACGCCCCAGATCGTCACCACGAGCAGCGCAGCCACCAGGTCGCGCGTGCCCAGGGGCGCGGGCGGGGCCCGGCTCAAGGGTGCCCCTCGCCGGCCGGGAATCGAACGCAGAAGCAACAGGGGCGGGAATAGGACATGCGGTGCAGAACAGTGGGTGGGGGAGGCCGGAACATCCAGCCCCCGGGGGAATTATTCCGCAGACGCGGCCGGCGTGCGATGCACGCCGGGCTTGATGCGCATCAAATTGGTGCGGCCTGATAGTTGCTACATTGAGTTACAGACTTTCCGCCGCCACTTCTCCTTCTCCTCCCAAGCTTCGGCTTTCGACAGCTTTCTATTCACCTTGAGCCCACGCCATGGCCCGAATGACCCACCTTCCTTTGCTCCACAAGTTCCTGATCCTAGGTCTGATCGGCTTGTTGATGAGCGCCTTGCCCACTGCCCTGTTCGTGATGCAGTCGGTGGATGCCATTCAGGATGCCCGGCGCGAAGCCCGCGGGGCGCCGCCGCTGCTGGCGCTGCACAAGGCGGTGCAGGGGCTGCAGGTGCACCGGGGCCTGTCCGCCGGCATGCTGGGCGGCAACGATGCGCTGGGCGCGCGCCGACCCGCCGCCCGCGATGCCGTCAGCCAGGCGCTGCAGGCCGGTACCGCCCGATTCGCCGAAGCCGGCGTACCGCCAGCGCAAACCCAGGCCTGGAACCAGGTGCGCACGACCTGGCAGTCGCTGGAATCGGCCGTAGCCGCACGCAGCCTGCAGCCTGCGCAAAGCACGGCGCAGCACACCGAACTCATCGCCGCCCTGCTGCTGGTGGGCGAAGAGCTGCTGCACGCCTACGGCCTCCAACTGGAGCCGGACGAGGAAACGCATGCGCTGATCCAGGCCACCATGGTGAGCGCGCCGATGCTGGGCGAAAAGATGGGCGTGATGCGCGCGCAGGGCACCGGCTTTCTCGGCAAGAAGGAACTGCCGCCCCAGGGCCGCGGCCTGCTGATGGGCCTGCGCGAGCGGGTGCAGGAACTGCAGGGCGAAACGGCGCGGGGCCTGAACCGCGCCATGCGCACCAACCCCGCCTTTGCCGCCGCCATGCAGGCGCCGACCCGCGCGCTGCAAGACCAGGTGGCCGGCGCGCTGCAGCTGGCCAATTCGGCGCTGATCGACCTCAAGCCCGATGAAGCGCCCAGTCAGTCGCCGCAGGCGTATTTCGACACCTTCACCCAGGCCATCGACGCGCTCTATGCACTCAACACCCTGGCGATGGACAGCATGCAGCAGTCGCTGGACCACCGCATCGAGCAGCAGCAGCGCACCCTGCTGTGGCAGGCGCTGCTGATGGCGGC
Source organism: Acidovorax sp. WCS2018Noco2-16 (assembly GCF_031843945.1). NCBI lineage: Bacteria > Pseudomonadati > Pseudomonadota > Betaproteobacteria > Burkholderiales > Comamonadaceae > Acidovorax > Acidovorax sp. WCS2018Noco2-16. Next base: position 37,954 of record NZ_JAVTJJ010000005.1, on the reverse strand, counting down.
CATGGTGGCGCTGGGGGCCGTGCTGATGACGGTGTTCGTGCGCTCGGTCACCCGCCCGCTGGCGCAGGCCATGGCGCTGGCCGATGACGTGGCGCAGGGCGACCTGTCGGGTGCGCCGATTGCCCACGGCAGCGACGAGGTGGGCCAGCTCATCGCCGCGCTGACCCGCATGCGCGGCCAGCTGACGCAGGTGGTGGGCCGCGTGCGCGGCGGTGCCGAGGGCGTGGCCACGGCCAGCGCCGAGATCGCGCAGGGCAACCACGACCTGTCGGCCCGCACCGAAGCCCAAGCCAGCGCGCTGGAGGAAACCGCCGCGTCGATGGAGCAGATGACCGCCACCGTGCGCCAGAACGCCGACAGCGCCCGCCAGGCCAGCCAGCTGGCCGCCAGCGCCAGCCAGGTGGCCGTGCAGGGCGGCGAGGTGGTGGCCCAGGTGGTGCAGACCATGCAGGGCATTCACGCCTCGTCGGGCAAGATCGCCGACATCATCGGCGTGATCGACGGCATCGCTTTTCAAACCAACATCCTGGCGCTGAACGCGGCCGTGGAAGCGGCCCGCGCGGGCGAGCAGGGCCGGGGCTTTGCCGTGGTGGCGGGCGAGGTGCGCTCGCTGGCCGGCCGATCGGCTGACGCGGCCAAGGAGATCAAGGCGCTGATCAACACCAGCGTGCAGAACGTGGAACAGGGCAATACGCTGGTCGCGCGCGCGGGCAGCACCATGCAGGAGGTGGTGTCGGCCGTGCGCCGGGTGACCGACATCATGGGCGAGATCAGCGCGGCCAGCCAGGAACAGTCGCAAGGCGTGGCGCAGGTGGGCGAAGCCGTCACGCAGATGGACCAGGCCACGCAGCAGAACGCAGCCCTGGTCGAAGAGATGGCGGCCGCCGCCGCCAGCCTGCGCGGGCAGGCGCAGGCGCTGGTCGAAGGCGTGGCGGTGTTCCGGCTGGCGACCGACGCCCATGGCGATGCCTTCGGCCATGGCGAGCCGCATCCGGTGCCGGCGATTCGATAGCGCGCGGCGCGTAGCGAGCCCGCCACGGACGCAACCACTGCAGACATGGCAGCGTCTCGCTGATGTGGCGCCTGCACGGGCTCCAGCCACGGCTGGGGCAGCGACCATTCGTCGTGGGCGGCGCGGCGCGGCGCGGGCTTCTACGGCACGCGGCCACCCTGGCGCGCTGGTTCGGCATGGCCGACACCGAGTTGGCCGGCGTGCTGCCGGGGCTGCGCAATTTCGGCGGCCCGGCGTATCCGGTCAACCTGGGGTTTCTAGGCTGACACTATTATTTTCATAGCTACCAGCGCTTGATGAATAAGCGCTAGAGCACTATTTCACTACTAAACGCCGTGTTCTAGGCCCGCGCCAGATACGGCCCCAGGTACCGCCCGGTGTGGCTCGCCGGGTTGGCCGCCAATTCCTCCGGCGTGCCCTCGCCCACCACGGTGCCGCCGCCGGCGCCGCCTTCGGGGCCCATGTCGATCACCCAGTCGGCCGTCTTGATGACGTCCAGGTTGTGCTCGATCACGACGATGGTGTTGCCCGCGTCGCGCAGCTGGTGCAGCACCTTCAGCAGCAGGTCGATGTCGGCGAAGTGCAGGCCGGTGGTGGGCTCGTCCAAAATGTAGAGCGTGCGGCCAGTGTCGCGCTTCGATAGCTCCTGCGCGAGCTTCACGCGCTGCGCCTCGCCGCCCGACAAGGTGGTCGCCGATTGGCCCAGGCGGATGTACGACAGCCCCACCTGCAGCAGCGTGTGCAGCTTGCGGGCGATGGTGGGAACGTCCTGGAAGAAGGCGTAGGCGTCTTCCACCGTCAGCTCCAGGATCTGCGCGATGTTCCTGCCCTTCCACTGCACTTCCAGCGTTTCGCGGTTGTAGCGCTGGCCGTGGCACAGGTCGCAGGGCACGTACACGTCGGGCAGAAAGTGCATCTCCACCTTCACCACGCCGTCGCCCTGGCAGGCCTCGCAGCGCCCGCCCGCCACGTTGAACGAGAAGCGCCCGGGGCCGTAGCCGCGCTCCTTCGCGGTGTTGGTCTCGGCCATCAGCTCGCGGATCGGCGTGAACAGGCCGGTGTACGTGGCCGGGTTGCTGCGCGGCGTGCGGCCGATGGGGCTCTGGTCGACGTTGATGACCTTGTCGAAGTACTCCATGCCTTCGATGGATTCGTGCGGCGCGGGCTCGTCATGCGCGCGGTACAGCTGGCGCGCCACGGCGGCGTAGAGCGTGTCGTTGACCAGCGTGCTCTTGCCCGAGCCTGAGACGCCCGTCACGCAGGTGAACAGGCCCACGGGGAATTCAACGCTCACGTCCTTCAGGCTGTGGCCGCTGGCGCCCACCACGCGCAGCGCCTGCAGGCGCCCCTGGGTGGCGCGGTGTTCGGCCATGCGCTCGGCGCGGCGGCGGCTGGCGTCGGACTCGGGAAAGCGCGGCTTGCCGGCGCTTTTCTTCGCCTCGGGCGCGGCTTGCTGTTCGAGCACCGGCAGCCAGGGCGTGCGGCGATTGGGCACGGGAATGGAGCGCACGCCCGACAGGTACTGGCCGGTGAGCGAATCGGGGTGCGCGCGCACCTCGTCGTAGGTGCCCTGCGCCATCACGCGGCCGCCATGCACGCCGGCGCCGGGGCCCATGTCCACCACGTGGTCGGCGGCGCGCATCATGTCTTCGTCGTGCTCGACCACGATCACGCTGTTGCCGATGTCGCGCAGGTGCTGCAGTGTGGCGATGAGGCGGTCGTTGTCGCGCTGGTGCAAGCCGATGCTGGGCTCGTCCAGCACGTACATCACACCCGTCAGGCCCGAGCCGATCTGGCTGGCCAGGCGGATGCGCTGCGCCTCGCCGCCCGACAGGGTCTCGGCGCTGCGGTCCAGGCTCAGGTAGTTCAGGCCCACGTCGTTCAGGAAGGTCAGGCGCGTGGCGATCTCTCGCACCACCTTGTCGGCGATATCGGCCTTGGCGCCGGTGAGTTGGAGCGCGTGGAACCAGGCCAGCGCCTCGGCCAGCGTGGCGTGGCTCACTTCATAGATGGCGCGGGACTGCTTGCCCTCGCCCACGCGCACGTGGCGGGCCTCGCGGCGCAGGCGCGTGCCGTGGCAGTCGGGGCAGGCCTGGGTGCTGCGCAGGCGCGCCAGGTCTTCGCGCACGACGACCGAATCGGTCTCGCGGTAGCGCCGCGACATGTTCGGAAGGATGCCCTCGAACGGGTGCTTCTTGACGACCGACTTGCCTTTGTTGGCGCCGCTGTCGAGGATGTAGTTGAAGGCGACCTCTTCGTCCCCCGAACCGTACAGCACCGCGTTGCGCACGCGCTCGGGCAACGATTCGAACGGGGCCTCCACGTCGAATTCGTAATGCCGGGCCAGGCTCTCGAGCATGGCAAAGTAGTAGCCGTTGCGCCGGTCCCAGCCCTTGATGGCGCCGCTGGCCAAGCTGAGGGATGGGAAGGCCACCACCCGCGCCGGGTCGAACACTTCCTGCTGGCCCAAGCCGTCGCAGGTCGGGCAGGCGCCCATCGGCGCGTTGAACGAGAACAGGCGCGGCTCCAGTTCAGGCAGCGAGAAGCCGCACACCGGGCACGCGAACTTGGAGGAAAACAGATGCTCCTGGCCGGAATCCATTTCCAGCGCGAGCACGCGGCCATTGCCGTCCGCGCCGCTGGCACCCAGGCCCACGCGCAGCGCGGCCTCAAAGCTCTCCGCCAAGCGCTGCTGCACGTCGGCGCGCACCTTCAGCCGGTCGATCACCACGTCGATGTCGTGCTTCTCCGTCTTCTTCAACGCAGGCAGGCTCTCCACCTCGTAGATTTGCCCATCGACGCGAAAGCGCACATAACCCAGCGCCTGCATCTGCGTGAACAGGTCGGTGAATTCGCCCTTCTTGTCGCGCGCCACCGGGGCCAGCACCATCAGGCGCGTGTCTTCGGGCAGCGCCAGCACGGCGTCCACCATCTGGCTGACGGTCTGCGATGACAGCGGCAGGCCGTGGTCGGGGCAGTACGGCGTGCCGGCACGGGCGTAGAGCAGGCGCAGGTAGTCGTGGATCTCGGTCACCGTGCCGACGGTGGAGCGCGGGTTGTGGCTGGTGGCCTTCTGCTCGATGGAAATGGCCGGCGACAGGCCCTCGATCAGATCGACGTCGGGCTTGTCGAGCCGGCCCAGGAATTGACGCGCATAGGCCGACAGGCTTTCCACATAGCGGCGCTGGCCCTCGGCATAGAGCGTGTCGAACGCCAGGCTGGACTTGCCCGAGCCCGACAGCCCGGTGATCACCACCAGCTGGTTGCGCGGCAGGTCCAGGTCGATGTTCTTGAGGTTGTGCGTGCGCGCGCCACGGATGCTGATGCGCTGCTCTCGCAGCACGCGGGCCAGGTAGGTGCCTTCGGCGGGGCGGCCTGGGGCGTCGTCATCGGTGGCAGGAAAAGTCACGGCAGCAGGCTTTGAAAGGTCAACCGGCCATCATAGGGGACGGGCTCTTCGCGCGCAGCCCCGGGGCATCGGGCTGCGGGAACGGTTCTTTTGACATGCCACCATTTGCTATTAAAACAATAGCTACCCGCGCTTGATGGATAAGCGCTAGAGGCCTATTTGGCATGAATTTCTTGCGCAGACCGCCATCAGGCCCCCATGGCCCGCCCAAGGCGATGCGCGAGAATCGCGGCTTTCGCCCACGGCCCCCACGATCCGCAAGACAACGCACACCGTGCAGGAATCCTCCCCGCCCTCGCCCGCCGCCGCAGCCAGCACGACGACTGCCGCCGCCGCATCCACCACCATGACGCCGCTGGAGCGCCGCTCCAGCATCAGCCTGGCGCTGATCTTCGCGCTGCGCATGCTGGGGCTGTTCCTGGTGCTGCCGGTGTTCGCGCTGGAGGCACGCAAATACCCCGGCGGCGACGACCCGGCCCTGGTCGGCCTGGCCATGGGCATTTACGGTCTGACGCAGGCGGTGCTGCAACTGCCGCTGGGCATGGCGTCCGACCGCTTCGGGCGCAAGCGGGTCATCGTGCTGGGGCTGCTGGTGTTTGCCGGCGGCAGTTTGCTGGCAGCGCTGGCCGACTCGCTCACCGGCCTGCTCTGGGGCCGCGCGCTGCAGGGCGCGGGCGCGGTGTCGGCTGCGGTCACGGCGCTGCTGGCCGACCAGACCCGCGACGGCGTGCGCACCAAGGCCATGGCGCTGGTGGGCGGCAGCATCGGGCTGATGTTCGCCGTGGCGCTGGTGGCGGCGCCTCCACTGGCCGCGCGCTTTGGCCTGGCCGGCATCTTCGCGCTGACCTGCGCGCTGGCGCTGGCCGGCATCGCCGCCGTGATCTGGGTGGTGCCGCCCGAGCCCGCCCAACCCACGCACACATCGCGCGGCCGTCTGGCCGACGTGCTTGCCCACCCCGACCTGCTGCGCCTGAACCTGGGCGTGTTCGTGCTGCACACCGTGCAGTTGGCGATGTGGGTGGCCGTGCCAGCGCTGTTGGTGCAGGCCGGTTTGCCCAAGGCCGCGCACTGGCATGTGTATCTGCCGGCGGTGGTGCTGTCGTTTCTGCTGATGGGCGGCCTTTTCGCGCTGGAACGCGCCGGGCATCTGCGCGCCGCGCTGCTGGCCGCGATTGCCCTGGTGCTGGCCGTGCAAGTGGGCCTGGGCGTGGCGTCGGCCTTGCCCGCATGGGCCGGCGTGTGGTCGCTGGGCGTGCTGCTCTTCGTGTTCTTTTGCGGGTTCAACGCGCTGGAGGCCAGCCAGCCCAGCCTGGTGTCGCGCACCGCACCGGCGGCGCTGCGGGGCGCGGCCCTGGGCACCTACAACACGCTGCAGTCGCTGGGCCTGTTCGCCGGCGGCGCCCTGGGCGGCGCGCTGCTGCGCTGGGGCGGCGCGACCAGCCTGTTCACCGCCACGGCGGTGCTGTGCGCGGTGTGGCTGGCAGTGGCCTGGGGCATGCGCACGGTGCCTCGCCAGGCGGGTTCGCGCGGGCACTGAGGGCGGCCGTCCGCGCCGACCCACGGCGCGTCGGATACGGCACAATCGCCGCTCCTTCGGCGTGTCTGCACCCCTTTTGGGGGGAGCAAACCCGCCCCAGGCCGTAGTGCCTTCCCTCCTTCATTCTCTACAGGCCCCCTCACACCATGGCATCCGTCAACAAAGTCATCATCGTCGGCAACCTGGGGCGCGACCCCGAGATCCGCACCTTCCCCAGCGGCGACCAGGTCGCCAACGTCACCATCGCCACCACTGACCGCTGGCGCGACAAGAACACCGGCGAGAACAAGGAGTCCACCGAGTGGCACCGCATCGTCTTCAACGGCCGGCTGGCGGAAATCGTGGGCCAGTACCTGCGCAAAGGCTCGCAGGTCTACGTGGAAGGTTCGCTGCGCACCCGCAAGTGGACCGACCAGGCCGGCGTGGAAAAATTCACCACCGAAATTAGAGCCGACAGCATGCAGATGCTGGGCAGCCGCCAGGGCGCGGGCGGTGGTCAAGGCGGCGGCGGCTATGACGACGGCGGATACGGCGAGGCCCCGGACAACGGCTACGGCAATGGTGGCGGCGGCGGAGCAGCCCCGGCGCGCCGCCCCGCGCCAGCGGCGCAGTCGGCCGCAGCGCCCCGGCCCGCGCCGGCCGCGCGCCCTGCCCCCGCACCGGCGCCCCAGCAGCCGCGCGCCGCGTCGGGTTTCGACGATATGGACGACGACATTCCGTTCTGAGTGGGAAAAACGGGCTTGTCCAAACGCCGCAAGGCTGAAATTTCCCCTCGCGACCGTTCAGCCAGCCCGCCTGAACAAAAGGGCTCACGTTGAACGGCGTCTGCAGGCAGACATTGTGTAGACATTGCGTCAACACAATGTCCGCCATACCGGCTGCATTCGCATGGGCCAGTTCGCAGGACAAATCGCCTTGACCGCAAAATACCCCATCAATTCAACCACTTAGCGCTCAAACCACGGGAGCACATCGGCGGCAACCGCCTTGGCACGGCAGTTGCAATGAAAGACGAGGGCGATTCTGCCTTTGTTCTTTCCGAGAGGTTCCAATGAGCATCGAAGCCACCCTGATCTCCCCGGCGCAACTCGCCACGTTGCAAGCGTCCGAGCCTGTCGTCGTGATCGACACGCGAGACGCTGACACCTACAGCGCTGGCCACATCCCTGGCGCCGTGAACCTGCGAGAGGTGTTCACCTTCCTGGCGACATCGAGCCCCGAGGGCCTGCAGGAACTCCAGGCGACTTTTGCCAAGGCGCTGGGCGCGGCAGGGCTGTCGGGCAAAGAAACCGCCGTGTTCTATGAGGACGCGATGAACAGCGGTTACGGCCAGTCTTGCCGTGGCTACTACCTGCTGACCTGGCTGGGTTATCCCAAGATCAAGGTGCTCAACGGTGGATTCAGCGCCTGGAAGGCCGCGGGCCTGCCCGTGTCTACCGAGAGCGCCACGCCCGTGGCGGCCACCTTCCCCAGCGATTTGCCCACGGCCGATGTGATGCTCACGCAAGCCGACGTGCTGGCTGCCTTGGGCAGCGACACGGTGATGCTGGACGTGCGCGACGTCGATGAATGGATCGGCGAAAGCTCCTCGCCCTACGGCAAGGACTTCGCTCCCCGCAAAGGCCGCCTGCCGGGCGCCAAATGGATCGAGTGGTACCGCTTCATGAAGCCCTCTGGCGACGGCCCCGTGTTCAAAACACCCGACGAAGTCAGGGCCGAGTGCGCCACGGCGGGCATCGCACCAGAAGACACGGTCTACCTTTATTGCTTCAAGGGCGCGCGCGCCTCCAATTCCTTCCTCGCCTTGAAGCAGGCGGGCTTCAGCGACGTGCGCATGTACTTCGGCTCCTGGAACGAATGGTCACGCGACGACAGTCTGCCCATCGAAACCGGCTTGCCGGTCGCAAAGTCCAGCAAGAACGCTGACGTGGCGATGGCCGCCTGAGAATGGCCCCCGAACCGACGCTGGAAGCCCCGCCCGGTGGCCAGCCGCCCGCCTACGAGCTCTACGCCTTCTGGCGGTCGGCGGCGAGCTACCGGGTGCGTGTGGCCTTGGCCATGAAAGGGCTGACCGCCCATGAACACGTCATCGATCTGGAAATGGGCGCCCAACACAGCGCCGCCTACCGCGCCGTGAATGCGCTGGGCGGCCTGCCGACCCTGGTGGAGCCGGGGCACGCCCCCATCACGCAGTCGCTGGCCATTCTGGAATTTCTGGAAGACGTGCAACCCACTCCGGCTTTGTTGCCCGCCGATCCCCGTGGCCGCGCGCGGGTACGGTCGCTGTCGGGAATGATCGCCTCCGACACCCACCCGCTGGTCACCCCACGCATCAGGAAGTACCTCGCCGCGACATCGGGCATCGATGACACCGGCTGGCGCACTTGGCAGACGCACTGGTTTGAGACCGGATTGCACGCCGTCGAGCAACGGCTTTCCACCGAAGCCGGCACGGGCCTTTTTTGCCACGGCGACAGCCCCACGATGGCCGATATCTGCCTGGCCAGTGTGGTGGCGGTCATGCGGGTCTTGAAAATCCACGTCGATCACACCCCCACGATTGACCGCATCATCGGCCAGTGCGATGGCGTCGAGGCATTCGCGAAGGCGCATCCCGGCCGACAACTGGGCGCGCCCGTGGGCTGATGCACGGCGCACAGCGGCGCGTGCATCGGACAGCGGCTACACACACACCATCACCGCGTCGGGAGCCGGCCGGCTGAGGGGGCTCAAAGGCCCGCCCGGCTCTTCTGCCTCGGTCAGCTGGCGAACTCGGCCAACACGTCCAGCACATGGGTGATGGCCATGCCCGGCGCGGGCACGTTGCGATGCGCCACCGCCATCGGGCGCATCAGCGGTGGGTGCAGGTGCCGCACTTGCACAGCGCTGGCATCGGCTGAAAAAGGCAGGTCTTCGGCCTCTTCCAGCGGCAGGATGGCTGCGCTCTGGCTGGCCGCCGCCAGGCTTTTCAGGGCGCCGGGGTAGCTCAGCGTCAAGAACGGCCGGGGGTTGAAGCCCGCCTGCCCGAACCATGCCGCGATGAGCCCGTGCATCTGCGTGGCCGGGGCGAAGGACGCCCAGCGGCGGTGGGCCAGCCATTCGGGGGTGACCTTCTCCGGCGCCTCCCAGGCAGCAGGCAGCAACGCCACCATCGGGTCGTTGCGCCAGGGCGTCAGGCGTACCTCCGCCACGGCAGGCTGGGGGCTGGCGACGATGCCGATGTCCAGCGTGCCGGCCTTCAGGCGCAGCATGGTGTCGGCCGAGCCCACCGCTTCGAGCCGCACCTCCACGCCCGGGCTGCGCCGATGCAGCGCCTGCAGCATCAGCGGCAGCAGCCGCGTGCTGACGCCGGCGGAGACGCCCACGCGCACGATGCCTTCGCGCCCGCTCGCCCGGCGCTGCACCTGCTCGACGAGGTCATCGCTGGCGGCCAGCAGCTTGCGGCCTTCCTGCACCAGCACCTGGCCTGCCGGGGTCAGTTCTGCCTGCCGCCGGCCGCGCACGACCAGCACCGCGTCCATGCGCGATTCCAGCTCCTTGATGTGCAGGCTGACGGTGGGAGGCGCCAGGTGCAGCGCCTGCGCCGCAGCGGCGAAGGTGCCCAGATCGGCAATGGCGATGAGCGTCTGCAGCTGGTCGAGGTTGAGGTTACGCATCAGCGATTGTGAATTCAGCGGTCAGTGAACTCAACTTTACAGAAGTCTGGTCGGGCGCGAGCATCGCTCGGGCCATGTCACACAAGCCATCTTCCAACGCAGCGGACCACCCGCCACAGCCCTCCTCACCCCGAATCTGGCGGCTCTTCCGGTCGATCGGTCGCCGCGTTCACGACGGGTGGAGCAAATTCGCCGCAGTCTGCGAGCGGGCAGAAAAACGCATCATGGACAGCTTCAGGGTGCCGCCGGGTGGGGGCTGAGCCGGCTCAGCCTGCCCTCAGTGCTGGCGCGAGCGCCAGAGCGCTTCTTCCAACGCCAGCGGCTTGGCCAGGTAGTAGCCCTGAGCGAAGTCGACCCCGAGCAGTTGCAGAGCCTCCAGCTCGGACGCCTGCTCCACCCCTTCCGCGACGATCATGCTGCCGATCTCGTGCGCAAAGCTGATCAGCCCCTTGGCCAGCGCCCGGCGGTGGTTGTCGCGGTCGATGGACTGGGTGATGCTCATGTCCAGCTTGATGACCTCGGGCTGCAGGTTGAGGATGTGCCGCATGCTTGAGTAACCTGCACCCGCATCGTCCACGGCCAGCATGGCACCGCGGGCCCGGAACGGCCCTAGCCCATCGGCCAGCGCCGCGTAGTCGGTCACGATGGCGTGCTCGGTGACTTCCAGCACCACGCGAGACAGGTCGGTGCCGTCTTCCAGCAAAGATTGCAGGGCTCCCGAGATGATCAGCTCGGGCGAGCAGTTGACGTTGAACTCCACGCCGCCCGGAAAGTCCTGCAGAACGGACAGCGCCTTGTGGATGGCGTGCAGTTCCAGCTCTCGGCCCAGCCCCACGCTGTAGGCCGCGTTGAACCACTGGTCCGGCGGCCGCAGCGGCTCGATGTCGAAGCGGGACAGGCATTCAAAGCCGTGGATGCGCCGCTGCGCCAGGTCGTACACGGGCTGGAAGACGATGCGCAGCCGGTCGGCGGCCATGGCCATGTGGATGTCGTGCGCGATGGTTTCCTTCTCCTGTTCGCGCTTGGCTGCGGCGTCGAAGTAAAAGCCCAGGAATTCCGAGAAAGCGCGCAGCACGTCCATGTCGCGTTCGGTCAGCGAGGCGACGGGCTGGTAGCTGAAGCAGCACAGCGTGCCAAAAAGCCGCTTGTTCTCCAGCACGATCGGCGCGCTGAGGTGCGAGCCGATGGGAATGCCGGTGGTCGCCGGTATGGCCATGGCCTCTGGAACCTGGGCGGTGTCCGGAATGAACTCGGGCAGCTCCCCGCGAAAGACCTTCAGGCAATAGCCTTCTGAAAGCGGCAGGGCCTGCCCGCGCCACAGGACGCAGCCGGGTTCGCTGTCGAGGTAGTCGAGCACGCGGTCGGTTTCCTGAAAGCGGGAGATGAAGGCCACGTCCATCGACAGGTGGCGGCGGACCACCTGCAGCACACGCTCGAGCCCGGCTGCGCTGACCGAATGCTCGAAAAACGGCGCCAGCGGGTCGATGTAGGGCGGCGCTGAACGTGCTGACATGACCCCTCCTTGGTGGCACAAAACCTGCCGAACCGGCAGATCTTTTCAGATGACCGCCTCATGAAACTTTATATTTGCACACCGAAATCACCCAATGGAAACATTCCCGGCCTTTCCATTTGTGCAGTTCTGCCTGGCGGAAACACATGACGCAAGGCACTGGCGGCACGCTCCTACCCCCGCATAGGCCACGCACCCACCGCCACCACCGCAGTGCAGCGCCAAGCTCCAGCCAGTGATCGCCCTATTTCCTCGGGCGACCGTACGACAGGAGAACGCCATGCGCACCCCACCCGACGACGTGACCGAACCGGTCATCGACCCCTCCGACGACCCGAACGCCGAGCTGCCCGAAGGCCAGGACATCAACGAACGCCTGAGCGCGGAAGACGATGTGGCCGATTCGCTGGAAGACGTGTCGGCCCATGCCTTCGACGACATGCCGCAGGACGGCCCGCTCAACTTCAACGACGGCACCGACATGGGCCACCCGCGCGGCAACACCTCGCGCGTTGGCGGCACATGGGAGGCCGAAGGCGGCGATGCAGGCGAACTGAAGCCGCCGTCCGAATTGCTGTCGGACACGAACGGCCCGAGCGATCCGGAAGGCAAGCGCCAGCGCTGAAATGCTGCGGGCCCTGCCAGGGCAGACCGCCAAAGCACAACGGGCGCTCCAGGCGCCCGTTGTGTTTTTGCTACTAAATTGATAGCTACAAGCGCTTATCATTCAAGCGCTAGAGGCCAAAAAGGCCTCAATATCCTCAGTGGATCACCATCAGCGTGAATGGCCACACATACGCCTGCAGCGTCACATACAGGCCCACCAGGCAGGCCAGCGCGATCGAGTGGAAGAACACGTAGCGCAGGATGTCGCCTTCGTGGTTGAACCAGCGGGTGGCGGTCGATGCCACCACGATGGACTGCGCGTCGATCATCTTGCCCATCACCCCGCCCGAGCTGTTGGCCGCGCCCATCAGGTTGGGCGACAGGCCGAGTTGTTCGGCTGCCACCTTCTGCATGCCGCCGAACAGCACGTTCGAGGCCGTGTCCGAGCCCGTCAGCGCCACGCCCAGCCAGCCCATCAGCGTGCCGAAGAACGGGTAGAACACGCCGGTGTTGGCGAAGGCCAGGCCCAGCGTGGTGTCGGTGCCCGAATAGCGCGTGAGCGTGCCCAACGCCAGCATGAGCACGATGGTCAGCAGCGAAAAGCGGACCAGCCACACCGTCTTGAAGAAGGTGCGCACGATGGCGACGGGGTTGTACTTCATCAAGAAGGCGCTGACCACCGCCGACAGCAAGATGGCCGTGCCGGTGGCCGACAGCAGGTTCAGCGTGTAGACCGCGCCTTCCTTGGTCGGCAGGGGCACCACGGGCGGCACCTTTTCGATCAGGTTGTGCAGGCCGGCCATGGGGAAGGCCGGTGCGAACAGGCTGTTGAGCCAGGCCTTGACCGGCGGCAGGCCCCAGATGAAGACGAACACCGAGAGGATGATCCAGGGCATCCATGCGGCCATCAGTTCGGCGCGGGTGTGCTGGGCAACGGGCTGGGGCGGCTTGGCCTCCGCGGCGCTGATGTCGCGCCCGCGCAGCGAGGGTGAGGTCCACACCGTCTTGGGCTTCCACACGCGCAAAAACGCGACCAACGACGCCATCGACACGATGGCCGCGATGATGTCCACCAGTTCGGGGCCGATGAAGTTGGACACCAGGTATTGCGGCACCGCGAACGACACGGCCGTGACCAGAATGGCCGGCCAGATCTCCCACATGCCCTTGCGCCCGGCGAAGGCCCAGATCAGCCAGAACGGCACCAGCAGCGAGAAGAACGGCAGTTGCCGTCCGACCATCGCCGTCACCTCCATGAGGTCATAGCCGTGCACCTTGGCCAGGGTGATGACCGGGGTGCCCAGCGCCCCGAAGGCCACCGGCGCGGTGTTGGCGATGAGCGACAGTCCCGACGCGGCCAGCGGCGAAAAGCCCAGCCCGATCAAAATCGCCGCCGTCACGGCCACCGGGGTGCCGAAGCCCGCCGCGCCTTCGAAGAACGCGCCGAAGCTGAAGGCGATCAGCAGCAGTTGGATGCGCCGGTCGCTGGTGATGCCCGAGAGCGAATCCTGCAGCACCTTGAAGCTGCCGTTCTGCTCGGTCAGCTGGTGCAAAAAGATGATGTTCAGCACGATCCAGCCGATGGGCAGCAGGCCGGTGAAGCCGCCGTACAGCGCCGCGCGGCCCGCCATGTCGGCCGGCATGCCATAGGCGAAGACGGCCACGATGAGCGCGGCGATCAGCCCCAAGCCGGCCGCGATGTGCGCCTTGATGTGGAAGAAGCCCAGCGCGGCCAGCATCACCACCACCGGAATCGCGGCCAGCGCGGTGGAGATGATCATGTTGCCGAACGGGTCGTAGATTTGCTGCCAGGGCATGGGCTTTGTCTCCAGTGCGGTTGGGAACGAAAAGCGCGGCGGACCCGTCTTCTGTTGCGTGTGCGAGCCTGGACGGTTTGGCTGACGCGAAGCGCACGACCTTACGGACAAAGTTCCATGGCGTGCGTGAAATTCAGTCTAGGACGGATTGAATGGATTTCAAACCCGTCAAGGCAGTGCCTGGCCCGGCATGGAGGCGCATGCGAGACACCCACCGCGCCCTCGTCCCGTCATCGGAGCGGCGAAACGCCGCGCATCGAAGCCGCGTGAGTCAGCTGCAACTGGCGATGACGCCGCCGCCCAGGCACACTTCGCCGTCGTACAGCACGGCGCTCTGGCCGGGAGTCACGGCCCACTGCGCGCCCGGAAATTGCAGCGCAAACCCTGCTCCGTCGGCACGGGCCACGGTGCAGGCTGCGTCCTGCTGGCGGTAGCGGGTCTTGGCTGCACTGGCGCCCGTCCCCGGTGGGTGGCCCGCCACCCAACTCGCGTCGTCCGCCTGCAGCGTGTGCGACTGCAGCCACGGATGGTCGTGGCCTTGCACCACGCGCAGGGTGTGCGTTTCCAGCTCCTTGCGGGCTACGAACCAGGGCGCGTGCTCGCCCGCGCCACGCTGGGCGCCCTTCTCTTTCACGCCGCCAATGCCCAGCCCCTGCCGCTGGCCCAGCGTGTAGAACGACAGCCCCTGGTGCCGCCCCAGCACGCGGCCGCGCTCGTCCTTGATGGGGCCGGGCTCTTTCTGGATGTAGCGGTTGAGAAATTCGCGGAACGGCCGCTCGCCGATGAAGCAGATGCCGGTCGAATCCTTCTTCTTCGCGTTCGGCAGGCCGATCTCTTCGGCGATGCGGCGTACCTCGGTCTTGTGCAGCTCGCCCACCGGGAACAGCGTCTTGCTCAGCTGCGCCTGGTTCAGCCGGTGCAGAAAGTAGCTCTGGTCCTTGGACGCATCCAGCCCCTTGAGCAGCTCGAACAGGCCCGTCACCGGGTTTTGCCGCACCCGGGCGTAATGGCCGGTGGCGATCTTCTCGGCGCCCAGGCGCATGGCGTGGTCCAAAAAGGCTTTGAACTTGATCTCGGCGTTGCAGAGGACATCGGGGTTGGGCGTGCGGCCGGCCTGGTATTCGCGCAGGAATTCGGCGAACACGCGGTCCTTGTAGTCGGCGGCGAAATTGACGTGCTCGATCTCGATGCCCAGCACGTCGGCCACGGCGGCGGCATCGACGAAGTCGATGTTGGACGAGCAGTATTCGCTGTCGTCGTCGTCTTCCCAGTTCTTCATGAAGATGCCGACGACCTCGTGCCCCATTGCTTTGAGCAGGTGCGCGGTGACCGCGGAATCGACTCCACCCGACAACCCGACCACGACCCGTTGCTTGCTGTTCATGGGGCAGGATTATCCCCGTGGTGCCTGGCGGCTGCCGGCGTGGGGGCTCCGGCGCCAGTCAGACCACTTACTATTGAATTGATAGCTGCAAGCGCTTGATGGACAAGCGCCAGCGGCTGATTTCATTCAAATTCCGTTTATCGCACTGTTCCATGGCTGCACCGCAGCGTTGCGCGCGCGGGCACTGGTACCCAGTTGCCGGCAGCCCCATATGCTCGGCATGGCCCGCCGTGTGCAGGCCCCCACCGAACAGGACGCCGACGCCATGACATCCACCACCGCAACCACTTCCTCGCCCTCTTCCGCAGCCGCCACCATCCTGTCCAGCCAGCCGCTGGGCGGGCTCTGGCCCACGCTCGACCCGTTCCTTTTCTGCGCCCACCACGACGACGCCTACCCCGCCGGCAACGACGCGCTGGGGCCGCAAGCCTCGCTCGCCGGGCGGCAGATCGGGCAGGACTTCTCCGGCAAGGACGGCTGGAGCATGTACCACGGCGACGTGGTGCCCGGCTTTCCGCCGCACCCACACCGTGGGTTCGAGACCGTGACCATCGTGCGTGAAGGGCTGATCGACCACAGCGATTCGCTGGGCGCCGCCGCGCGCTTCGGCCAGGGCGATGTGCAGTGGCTCACGGCCGGCAGCGGCGTGGTGCATGCGGAGATGTTCCCGCTGCTCGATGCCAGCCGGCCCAACCCGCTGGAGCTGTTCCAGATCTGGCTGAACCTGCCCGCGCGCCAGAAGATGGTGGCGCCGCACTTCACCATGTTCTGGTCGGAGAGCATTCCGCGCCTGGCTCTGGGCGATGGCGATGGCAACGGCCCCGCCACCCACGTCGCCGTGGTCGCCGGTCGTCTGGGCAGCGCTGCGCCGCTGGCGCCGCCACCCGGCTCCTGGGCTGCGCAGGCGGAATCGGACATCGCCATCTGGACCATCCGCATGGAACCCGGCGCCCGCTGGACGCTGCCCGCCGCCGCTGGCGAAGGCACGCGCCGCATGCTCTATTACTTCGCGGGCGACGGTGTCACCGTGGCCGGCCAGGCCACTGGCCACGCCGCGCTGGAGCTGCGCGCAGGCGACGATGCCGTGATCGTGAACGCGGGCACGCAAGAAGCCGAATTCCTGCTGCTGCAGGGCCGCCCGCTGAACGAGCCCGTCGTGCAATACGGCCCCTTCGTGATGAACACGCAGCAGGAAATCGCCCAGGCGCTGCAGGACTACCGCCGCACCGAATTCGGCGGCTGGCCCTGGGGCGACGCGGCGCCGGTGCATGGCCGCGACCCGCGTCGCTTTGCGCGGCGGCCGGGGGCCGAGGCGGACGAAGTGCCTGCCCAGGCCTGAGCCCGCAGGCCTGCCGCTGCAGTCGGCAGCTGGGAATCGGCCCGCCCGGCTGAGCGGCTAGAGGCACTCGCCGTGCGACTTGGCCGGCGCGGAAAGCGCTGCCAGCGCCCTGCTGCACCGCCGCCGCATCGCGGACAATGTCGTTTTGGCCGCACGGGCGCACCGCTGCGCACGCCCTGTCTCTTCAGCTTTTTGGAGCCCGCTCGCATGAACATCACCAAGGACACCGCCGTCACCCTGAGCTACAAGATCACCGATCCCGCCACCGGCAAACCGCTGGATTCAGGCGACGTGGCCTATCTGCATGGCGGCTACGACAACCTGTTCGCCAAGGTGGAAGCAGCACTGGAAGGCCAGTCGGTGGGCCATGCAGCCACCGTGGATCTGGCCGTGGCCGATGCCTTCGGCGAGCGTGACGAGAGCCTGGTGCGCACCATTCCGAAGAGCGAATTTCCGCCCGGTGTGAAGGTGGGCGGCCAGTTGCGCGGCGTGGCCGATGACGGCCAGCCGGCGGTGTTCAACGTGGTCAAGATCAAGGGCCCCGAAGTGCACCTGGACGGCAACCACCCGCTGGCCGGGCACGCGCTGCGCTTTGCCGCCAAGGTGACGGAAGTACGCGCCGCCACGCCGGAAGAGATTGCCCACCGCCACGTGCATGGCGGCCATGGCCATCACCATTGATGCATGGAAGGCCGTGCGGGCGCGCCGGCCGCCCCAGTCATTTTGCTATCATATTTATAGCTATCAGCGCTTGATTGATAAGCGCTAGAGGCCAAAAACACCCAAAGTCTAGTCACCCGCGCGCCTTCAGCGCGGTCTGCGTGATGGCGCGGCCCAGCGATTCGAAGGCGCGTCCGGCCTGCTTCTGTTCGTCCAGCCCCTCAGCACAGGTGGCCACGATGATCGCGCGCTGCCCACCGTCCTGCGGGTCGATCACGCCCATGTGGCAGGCACGCTGAAACTGCGTGCCGGTCTTGTGGATGAAGCGCACGGTGCGCGGCAGGCCGGCTTCGAGCCGGTACGCGTCGTAGGTGTCGAACTTCAAATCCTTGTAGAGCAATTGCTGGTGTTCGGCGTTCAGCAGCTTGCCGCGCACCAGGTTTTCCAGCAGGCCGCCATAGGCCACCAGCGACGCGGTGTTGTCGCCCCGGCGGTAAAAGCGCGCGTACGCTTCTTCCATGGTCTGCACCTGCAGCGACTTTTGCGGCACGTCCAGCGCGCGGGCCAGCGCCTGCACGCGGCGCGGGCCCATGGGGGCGCCGGCGATGCGCACCAGGTCGGTGTGCGACAGCTTGCGCGCGTCGGGGCTGAATTCGGTATAGACGCCATAGCGCACCTCGGCAAAGTCGGTGATGCGGCCGGCGCCGGCGCCCAGCAGGGCGCGGGCGCGCTGGGCGATGCCGTCCTGGCCGGCAGTGCGCATCAGCATGTTGGCGGCGGTGTTGTCGCTTTCCATCAGCATGCGGCGCAATAGGTCTTTCACGTCGTGGCGCGTGCCGTTGTCTTGCCACACCACGCCGCCCGATCCGTCGACCTTGTCGCCTTCCTGCACCACCACTTCCTGGTCCATGCGCAGGCGGCCTTGCTCCACCTCCCGCAGCACGGCGATGGCGATCGGCAGCTTGGCGGACGATGCCAGATACCAGGGCCGGTCGGCCTGGTGGGCGAAGACTTCGCCGGTGTCCAGCCGCTTGACGTACACACCCAACTGGCCGGGCGTGTCGCGCTCGATGCGCTCGACCTGCTGGCGCATGGCGGCCACCCAGGCGCCCGGTGCGCTCAAGGCGGCCGCCGTCGTCTGCGGCGCTTTCTGTTGCGCTGGCTGCTGCTGCGCCAGCGCGGCGTCAGGGCTCGTCGCCGCGCAGATCGTCGTCAATAACGCCAGGGCCAGGGGCAGGGCCCGTGCGGCCCGTGACGGCGGGCATGGGCAGGGCGTCGGGCGGGGCGCGCTGGGTGAGAGCTGGCACGGTTTGGCAGGGTGGTTCATGGGGTTTTCCGTGGGACAGCAGACCGGACTGGCACAGCGCGATACCGACCTGGCGCAACGTGCGGTCGGACCGGGTGGTGGAGAGTTCGCCCCGCGTGCAGGCCACGACGATGACGCGCGCATCGCGTGTGTGCTGCGACGATGGCGCGAAGGTGACCAGGCCGGAATCGCAGGTGCGCGCGCGCTGCGTGCCGGTTTTGTGGGCAAAGCGCGTGCCGCTGGGCAGGCCCGCCTTGATGCGCTGCGGGCCGGTCTTCACGCGTTCCATCACGTCCAGCAGGTAGCGCGTGTGCGCGGCGTTCAGCAGCCGGCCTTGGACCAGTTGCGCCAGCAGCTCGCCGTACGCATCGAGTCGGCCGGAATTGAGGCCGGTGGCGTAGTAGGCCTCGAACGCATCGCCCACGCCGATGGGCGCCAGGCTGGCGGTGGGCACGCGCACCAGGCGCGCCAGCGTTTCCTTCACCTCGCGGTCGCCACGCTGGGCTTTCAGCGTGAGAAAGTCGCTGCCCGACAGGTGCACGGCCTCGGGCGTGAGCTGGCTGTAGGCGTGGCGCCGCACGTCGGCCAGCGTGGTAATGCGGTCGAGCCCGCCGGGTACGGCCTCTTGCGCCACGGCGTTCACGGCCGGCTGGCCGACCAGGCCGATCAGCATGTCGGTGGCGGTGTTGTCGCTGTAGATGATCATCTGTTCGAGCAGCCAGCGCACCGTCAGGGCCGAGCCCACCGGCTGGCGCTTGGCGGGGCCGGCGCCGTCCACGTAATCGGCCTCGCGCAGGGTCAAGGGCGTGTCGAGCGTGAACGCGCCGCGCTCCACGCCGCGCAGCACGGCAACGGCCACGGGCACCTTGACGGACGAGGCGAGGTACCAGCGCTCGCCCGCGTGAAAAGACATCGCCTCGCCGGTGTTCAGGTCGCGCACATACACGCCGAAGGGCGTGGCGCCGGCGGCCACGGCGCGTTCCAGCTCACGGTGCATTGCACGCGCCCACGCTGCCGGGCGCTGGGTAGGCGCTGGCGCGCTTTGCCACTGCGGTGAAGGGGACGAAGGCGAGGGCGCCTGGGCGAATGCTCCGGGCGGCAGGCACGGCAGCGCGGCCATCGCCAAGGCCGCTAGGGCAGGGCGCACGGCATGGAATGGGGGTGTCGATGACAGGTGCTTGGGCAAGTTCAAAGGCATGGGCAGCGTGGCGTGGCTTCGGCGCAAACCGGCTGGAACTGGAACAGGCACCCACCGTATCGCGTCGCACAGGCACGCTGCGTAGCGCCCCGCGCGCCCTGCGTGTCGGACACGGGCGCATGGCCTTTGCCCGGCTCCGGTCAAGCCACTGTTTTTATAATCAGTGGTTCATGCCGGACTTCCAACCCACCCGTACCCACCGCACCCGTTTGATGCAGATCTGGCGCTCTGCCGGCTGGCCCTGCAAGGACGCTATCGAGATCGACCTGCTGGCCGCCCGGCTGGTGGCGCAGCACACCACGTGCGAAGGCCACGAGGTGCTGCGCCTGACCGATGCCGGCATCACCCTGCTGGCCCAGGCGCGCCAGCGCGGGCTGCGGGCGCTGTCGGCGCACGACCGGCTGGCGGAGCGCTTTGCCGAACATCTGCTGGGCGCCGGGCGCATCGTGTGGCGAGAGCTTTCGCTGCGCGCCGCGTTGGCAGCGCCGGTGGCCCCGGCAGGCGCGGTGCCGGCCACCGCGCTGGCCGGCGCACCCACGCTCTGGGCCGATGAAGAGGCGGCACCGTCCACCGCGCCGCGTGCCGCGCAGGTCTGGCGCATGGCGCGGCCCGATCTTTTTTCGGTGCGCAACACCAGCGTGTCGGCCTATCTGCAACCCATGGTGCATGAGGTGAAAGCCAGCCGGGCAGACCTGCTGTCCGACCTGCGACATGCCGACAAACGCCAGGCGTACCAGTGGCTGTGCGAGGAGTGCTATTACGTATTTCCCGCAGGCATTGCCACGGCCGACGAGATCCCCGAGCAGTTCGGCGTGTGGGTGCTGCACGGCGGGCTGGAGGAGGGCAGTGCCAGCCGTTTCGAGTTGCTGCGCCCCGCGCGCCACGCCCGCTGCACGCTGCCCTTTGCCGTGTGGATGACGCTGTGCAAGGCCACGCCGATGCGCGCGCAGGGCGAGCCCGCGCAGGCGCAGCTGGGCGAGGGAACGGGCGAGGGCGTGGATGAAGGCTTGGGCGAAGGGCTCGAAGGCGCCGAAGACCTGGTGGCCGACGCCGATGCCGCCGCGCCCTGCGGTCCGCCGCCATCACTATCGCCGCCACTACCGCAGCCGGAAAGCGCCGTGTGACCTACACCGTCGCGGTGCGCGAGCTGTGCGAGTTCACCGCCAAGGCGGGCGACCTGGACCTGCGCTTCACGCCCGCACCCACCGCGCTGGAAGGCATCGCCGGCCACGGCACGGTGGCCGCGCGGCGCGGCCCTGATTACGAGCGCGAGGTGACGCTGGCGGGCGACTGGCGCCAGGGCGAGCGTCACCTGCGTGTGCGCGGCCGGGCCGATGGTTTCGACGCCGCGGCCGGCCGGCTGGAAGAGGTCAAGACCTTCAAGGGCCGGCTCGACCGGCAACCCGCATCGCACCGCGCGCTGCACTGGGCGCAGGCCAAGGTCTACGGCTGGCTGCTGTGCCAGGCGCGCCAACTGGCGCACATCGACGTGGCGCTGGTGTACTTCGACATCGGCACGCAGGCCGAAACGATGTTGACCGAGCGCTGCACCGCCCAAGCCCTGCAGGCGCATTTCGAGCTGCAGTGCAGCCGCTTCGTGGCCTGGGCCGAGCAAGAGGTCGCCCACCGCGCCGCGCGTGATGCAGCGCTGGCCGCGCTGGCCTTTCCGTTCGGCGGCTTTCGCACCGGGCAGCGCCCGCTGGCCGCAGCGGTCTACCGCGCCGCGACGGCTGGGCGCTGCCTGCTGGCCCAGGCGCCCACCGGCATCGGCAAGACGGTGGGCACGCTGTTTCCGCTGCTGAAAGCCGCGCCGGGCGAGCGGCTGGACAAGGTCTTCTTTCTGGCCGCCAAAACCTCGGGCCGGCAGGTGGCGCTGGACGCACTGGCGCGCCTGAACCCATCCGATGCCACAGGCGGTGCACTGCCGCTGCGCGTGCTGGAACTGGTGGCACGCGACAAGGCTTGCGAGCACCCCGGCCAGGCCTGCCACGGCGACGCCTGCCCGCTGGCACGCGGCTTCTACGACCGCCTGCCCGCAGCGCGCGCACACGCCTTGCAACCCGCAGCAAGCAGCACCGGCCCGCTGGCACTGGACCAGGCGCACGTGCGCGAGGCCGCTCTGGCCCACGGCGTGTGTCCCTACTACTTGTCGCAGGAGCTGGCCCGCTGGGCCGACGTGGTGGTGGGCGACTACCACTACTACTTCGACCTGGGCGGACTGCTGCACGGGCTGGCGCAGGCCAACCAGTGGCGCGTGGCGCTGCTGGTGGACGAGGCGCACAACCTGGTCGAGCGCGGCCGGCGCATGTACACCGCCGAGCTGCTGCCCGGCACGCTCTATGAAGCACGCCAGTCGCCCACCGCCGTGGCCGTGCCGGCCGTGAAGAAGGCGCTGAACCGCGTGCGGCGCGCGTGGGTGGCGCTGGACAAGTCCCAGCCTGACGGCAGCGGCTACGCAGTGCAGGACGCCGGCTTTCCGCCCGCCTTGCTGGCCGCGCTGCAGCAGGGCAGCAACGCCCTGGGCGAGCACTTCGCCGAACACCCAGAGCAGGCTGACGGCGCACTGCAGGCCTTCTATCTGGAGGCGCTGCACACGCTGCGCATGGCCGAGCTTTTCGACACGCACTCCATCGTCGATGTACAGCGGCCCGCAGGCAGCCCAGTTGGTGGCTCCACCGTCTGCGTGCGCAATATCGTGCCCGCGCCGTTCCTCGCACCGCGCTTTGCGGCCGCGCACACCGCCACGCTCTTTTCAGCCACGCTGGCGCCCACGCGCTACTACGCCGACCTGCTGGGCCTGCCCGAAGGCCACGCCGCCGTGGAGGTCGAATCGCCCTTCGCCGCCACGCAACTGCGCGTGCAGGTGGCGCGCCACATCTCCACACGCTACGCACACCGCGCGGCATCGGCCGAGCCGATTGCCGACCTGATGGCCGCGCAGTTCACCGAGCAGCCCGGCAACTACCTGGCTTTCTTCAGCAGCTACGACTACCTGGCGCAGGTGGCCGGCGCCTTCGCCCGCCGCCACCCGCAACTGCCGCACTGGAGCCAGTCGCCGCGCATGCAAGAGGCCGAGCAGCGCACCTTCCTGGCCCGCTTTACCGACACCAGCGAAGGCATCGGCTTCGCGGTGCTGGGCGGCGCGTTCGCCGAAGGCATCGACCTGCCGGGGCGCCGGCTGATCGGCGCGTTCCTGTCCACCCTGGGCCTGCCGCAGATCAACCCGGTGAACGAGCAGATCCGCGCGCGCATGCAGCAGCTCTTCGGCGCGGGCTATGACTACACGTATCTCTACCCCGGCCTTCAAAAGGTGGTGCAGGCCGCTGGCCGCGTGATTCGCACGCCCAGCGACGAAGGCGTGGTGCATCTCATCGACGACCGGTTTGGGCGGGCAGAGGTGCGGCGGCTGCTGCCCGCTTGGTGGGCGGTGTGGTGAAGCCGACTGAAATAAGACATGAATTGGCCTCCAGCGCTTACACCGCAAGCGCGAGCAGCTATAAAAATAGTAGCCATGGATCGTAGCGGCATGAAGCTCCAGCGGCGTTGCCACCACCGGCCTGCGTCTGCCACACTGCGCTCACACCTCGCGACGCCCCGCACGCTCAACGCACGCACCCCCACCGGCATGGCCTCTTCCATCGACCCGTCCCGCACGCCCACAGCGCCGGTGATCCGCGTGCTGGCCGAGGCAGCGCTGCAGCGGCAGAACATGCTGCTGCGCCCGAACGACGCAGGCCGCGCCGCATCGGCAGGGCCGGTGGACCTTCCCTTTCCCGCCCCGCAACCCGGCGCCGGCGCGTTGCCGCTGCCATCCCCCTTGCCATTGCCGCTGCCCTTGCCCGCCCAGGCCGACCGCGTCAGCCTGTCGGCCCAGGCGCGGGGCAGCCTGCTGAACGCAGGCGAGCCAGCGCTTGGCACCGCCCGCACGACTGCAGGCGCTGGCGGATCGAATGGCCGGCCTGCGCAGACGCCGGCAGGCGGCACCGCCCGCACCACTGCGGGCGTGGCAGCAGAAGCGACTGCCGCAGTGCGCCCCACGGCCTGGCCCGCTGGCGGCGTGGCCGCGCCGCTGCGCCAGGTGCTGGATGCGCTGGTGCGCCAGCTCACCGCGCCGGGCCAGGCGCAGCGCGTGGTGGCAGCGCAGCCCTGGTCGGCAGCCTTGGAGCAACGCTTGACCGACGACCCCGCTGGCGTGCCGCCCCTGCGCACGTGGCTGGTGGGCCAGGGCACGGTGCAGACGCCCGAGGGCGCGCGCAACCTGTCGCTGGCCTTGCGTGTGCCGGCCGCGTGGATGCAAGAGCAACCAGCGGCCGCAACCACCGGCCAGGCGAGCACCGCCACGGCAACAGGCACGCTGGCGGCCGCTTTCGCCGGCCGTCCGCAGGCGCTGGCCTCAGGCCTGTTCGCGCTGGTGCTGCAGCCTCAGGAGCCAGACGGCGCACGCACCAGTGCCTTGCTGTCGATCGATTTCGCCCCCTGGCTGGCCGCGCAGGCCGCGACGGTCTACGGCCGCGACCCGCGCATCGCCGACCCCTGGCTGCAGATGGCCGCGCTGCAGGCCAGCGGCTGGCGCCCGCCGGCGGACGACGAAGCCCAGGACGGCCAGGGCACGCCGTGCGACACGCCGGGCTGCCCTTACGCAGGGCGCGCGGCCTGCGTGCAGCCGTTCTGCATGGCGCTGCGGGTGGTGCCTGCCGGCGCCGCGCAGGCTGCGGACAACGGGCCACACCCGCCCACCTGAGCCGGCGCCCGAAAAGCAGACGGCCGATAAAAAAAACCGCCAGGACCCGATGCGGGCGCTGGCGGTGCTTTGGCAGCAGCCGGCGTTGTGGGCCGAACCGCTGATCCCGTGGAACGCTTTATGGGTACAGACCGCGCATCTCGCGGGCGTGCAGGATGCGCTGGCAGGCCACGATGAAGGTGGCGGTGCGCAGGCTCACCTTGTGTTCTTGCGCCACGTGCCAGATGCCTGCAAAGGCCTCTTGCATGATGCGCACCAGGCGGGCGTTGATCTCGTCTTCGCTCCAGAAGAAGCTGGAGAAGTCCTGCACCCATTCGAAGTAGCTGACCGTCACGCCGCCGGCGTTGGCGATCACGTCGGGCAGCACCAGCACGCCCTTGTCGTGCAGGATGTCGTCGGCTTCGGTGGTGGTGGGGCCGTTGGCGCCTTCGATCACCAGTTTGGCCTTGATCTGGCCGGCGTTGTCCTTGGTGATCTGGCCTTCCAGCGCGGCCGGAATGAGGATCTCGCAGTCCACGCCCCAGAAGTCTTCCTTGGCCATGACGTCGGCGCCGGCAAAGCCGCCCACGCCGCCGGTCTTCTTCACGTGTTCCAGCAGGGCCGGCACGTCGAGGCCGCCGGCGTTGTGGATGGTGCCGGTGTGGTCCTGTACGGCCACGACCTTGGCGCCCGCTTCGGCAAACAGCTTGCCCGCGATGCCGCCCACGTTGCCGAAGCCCTGCACCGCCAGGCGCGCGCCTTCAACGGGCAGGCCGGTCAGCTTGGCAGCTTCCACACCCACGGTGAAGACGCCGCGGCCCGTGGCCTCGACGCGGCCGAGCGAGCCGCCCAGATCAACCGGTTTGCCGGTGACCACGCCGGTGGAAGTGGCGCCGGTGTTCATGGAATACGTGTCCATCATCCAGGCCATGATCTGGCCGTTGGTGTTCACGTCAGGGGCGGGAATGTCCTTGGACGGGCCGATCAGCAGGCCGATTTCGCTGGTGTAGCGGCGCGTGAGGCGCTCGAGCTCGCCGCGCGAGAGCTTCTTGGGATCGACGCGGATGCCGCCCTTGGCACCGCCGTAGGGCACGTTCACGGCGGCGTTCTTCACCGACATCCAGGCCGACAAGGCCATCACTTCGGACAGCGTCACGTCCTGGTGAAAGCGCACGCCACCCTTGCCGGGGCCGCGGCTCAAGTTGTGCTGCACGCGGTAGCCTTCGTAATGGGCGATGGTGCCGTTGTCCAGCTCGATCGGCACGTCCACGATCAGGATGCGCTTGGGTCGCTTGAGCGTTTCCACCCAGCGCGCCAAGCTGCCCAGGTACGGGGTGACGCGGTCTACCTGCTGCAGGTAGTTGCCCCAGGGGCCGAGGTGGTCGGCCTGGAGGTAGGAGGGCACAGGGTGTTGATCGAGGGTGCCGGAGGTGTTCGACATGGGTTCCTTGCGGATCGGAGGTTTTGGTAGGGCCACTGTATGCCTGCCGTTACAACCTGTCCAAGGCCGGTGTGTTTCAGTGTTATGCATTCGACGCATAACGTTGCAGAACCGGTTTCTGCACACTCATCTTCATCAAGATTGATAGTTGCACGCGCTTATCAGACAAGCGCTAGAGGCCGATTTGGCTCAAAAACCCGCCACTACCCCCACACCCTCAGACCGGCAACCCCTTGGCGCGCAGCGTGGCGTTGAAGCGCTCCGGGTCGGCCGTGCCCGCCAGGTTGCTGGCGCGGATGCGGGCTTCCTTGTCCAGGTGCAGGCGGGCGCGTTCCAGCACCAGCGCGGCATCGGCGGCGGGAATGGCGATCACGCCGTCGGCGTCGCCCAGCACCAGGTCGCCGGGCAGCACGGCCAGGCCCGCGCAGGCGATGGGCACGTTGATTTCGCCCGGGCCTTCCTTGGCTGGCCCGCGGTGCGTGTGGCCGCGCGCGAAGACGGGCAGGCCGCCCTCGGCCCATTCAAGCCGGTCGCGCACGGCGCCGTCGATCACCAGCCCGCCCAGTTGCTTGACCAGGCAGGTGGTGCGCATCAGGCCGCCCATCAGCGCCTGCGTCACGTCGCCGCCGCCATCGATCACCAGCACGTCGCCGGGCTGCACCAGCATCAGCGCCTTGTGAATCATCAGGTTGTCGCCCGGGCGCACGCGCACGGTGACGGCCTGCCCGCACAGCACGGCGCCCAGGTCTTCGTGGTAGCCGTGCAGGCCGGTGGCGCCCACGCTGCGGCCCATGCAGTCGCCCGCCACGGCCACGGGAATGCCCTTGAAGGCGTCGATCAGCTCAGCCGGCAGGCGGGGCGCGCTCGCGCCGATGCGGTAGCCGGGCGGCCAGTCAGCGGCAGAGATGGAGGAAGAGGGCGGGTTCGTGGTCATGGCGTGGTGACTCGGCAAGAAGGAAGGGAAGCACCTGCGGGTTGACGCAGCAGGCGGGATCGATGCGGCCGTGGGCGAGCGCGGCCAGCACGGTGCGCGCGGCGCCGCTGGCCATCGCATCCAGCGCGGCGGGCGTGGAGCCGCCCACGTGCGGGGTCAGCACCACCTGGGGCAGCGACAGCAGCGGGCTGCCCGCTGGCAGCGGCTCGGCGGCCGTGGTGTCCAGCCCCGCCGCAAAAAGGTGGCCGCTGCGCAGCGCGGCGATGAGGGCGGGTTCATCCACCACCTCGCCGCGCGCGGTGTTGATGAGCAACGCGCCGCGCGGCATGCGGGCGATGCGCTCGGCATCCATCAGCCCGCGCGTGGCGACGTTGAGCGGCACGTGCAGGCTCAGCACGTCGGCGGCGCACACCACGTCGTCCACCGCGGGCAGCAGGCGCACGGCCTCCAGCCCGGCGGGCACGGCGCGCAGGGCCGGGTCGAACGCCACCACCGGCATGCCCAGCGCCAGCGCCACGCGTGCCACGCGCTGGCCGACGTCGCCCAGGCCCACCAGGCCGAGCGTGCGGCCCTGCAGTTGCAGACCGTCCTGAGAGCGCGACCAACGGCCGGCGCGCAGCTCGGCGTCCATCCAGGCGATGCGCCGGGCGGCGGCGAAGATCAGGCCCCAGGTCATCTCGGCCACCGACTGGGCGTTGGCACCGGGCGTGACGCACACCGCAATGCCCAGCGCGCTGGCCGCGGCCACGTCGATGTTGCTGACACCCACGCCGTGCTTGCAGACGATGCGCAGCGTGGGGCAGGCCACCAGTTGCGCGGCGGTGAGCGGTGCGGTGCGGGAGATGACGGCATCCACCCGTTCGGCCGCCAGCAGGCGCGTGAGTTCGGTATTGTCATCGGCGGCATCCGCAGGCAGATACAGCACGCGGCAGCCGGCATCGGCCAGCAACGCGGCGCCGGCGGGCGCCAGCGTGGGCGCGGTGACGAGCACCGTGAAGGCGCCGCCCGACCCCGCCGTTTCAGCCGCTCCAGGGGTTTTGGCGCCCATCATTCGATCTGGATCTTGGCCTGCCGCACCACGTCGCCCCAGGTGCGGTGCTGCTCGCGCACCAGCGCGGCGAACTGGTCTATCGTCTGGCCGGCGGCAGGCGTGCTGCCCTCGTTGGCGAACTTGGTCAGCACTTCCGGCTGGGTGATGACGCGGTTCACCTCGGCATGCACGCGGTCCAGAATGGTCTTGGGCACGCCCACCGGCGCCACCACGCCCGACCAGGTCTGCGCGTCGAAGCCGGCAAAGCCCGACTCGGCCATGGTGGGCACTTCAGCCAGCGCTTTCAGCCGCGCGGGCGAGGTGACGGCCAGCGCCCGCAGGCTGCCGCCCTGCACCGGGCCCAGCACGGCGACTGAATTGCCGATGAAAAAGTCCACATGCCCGGCGCGCAGGTCGTTCACCGCCGGGCCGGCGCCCTTGTAGGGCACGTTGACCAGTTGCACGCCGGCGCGGCGCTCGATGAGTTCGATGGTCAGGTGCGCCACCGTGCCGTTGCCGGCGAAGGCCACGCGCAGCGGCTCCTTGCCCGCCTTGGCGGCGGCCAGCAGCGCGGCCAGCGTGCGGTGGGGCGAGTCGGCCTTCACCGTCACCACCATGGGCTGCGACGCCACCAGGGCGATGGGCACCAGGTCTTTCAGCGGGTCGAACGGCATCTTGGCGTAGAGCGACGGATTGATGGCCAGGTTGGCCGTCTGGCCGATGCCCAGCGTGTATCCGTCGGGTGCCGAGCGGGCCACTGCGTCCAGCCCGATGTTGCCGGCCGCGCCGGCGCGGTTGTCCACCACGATGGTCCAGCCGGTGGCGGCCGTGAGGCGGTCAGCCACCAGGCGGCCCAGAAAGTCGGCACTGCCGCCGGGCGGGAAGGGCACGATCAGGCGGATGGGGCGCTGCGGCCAGGCGCTGGCGGCGGCCGGCTGGGCCCAGGCGGCGAGCGGGGCGAGGGCGCTGGCGCCCAGGGCGGCAGCGGATGCGCCGAGAAAGGCGCGGCGTTGGATGGTCATGGCGTTGTCTCCGTTGTTGTGGCTGTGCGGTGCATTCTGGAAGGGCGATTCATTCCCGTCTATTGGATAAGATTCATGCACCCATTCCTTTTGGTGATGAATTCATGGCTGTGAACCTGCGCGACTTGAGCTACTTTGAAGCGGTGGCCGAACTGGGCCACCTGGGCCAGGCCGCCGAGCGCCTGGGCCGCACGCAGCCGGCGCTGACCAAGTCGATCCAGCGGCTGGAAGCGGCCTTCGGCGCACCGCTGTTCGAGCGCGCGGGCCGGGGCATCCGCCTGACGGCCGTGGGCGAGGTGCTGCAGGCGCGGGCGCGCGTGCTGCGCGGCGCCAGCGAAGAGGCCATGCGCGAGGTGGCCGATTTCGCCCAGGGCAACGCGGGCCACGTGCGCATCGGCAGCGGCCCCATCGCCGCCGACCGGGTGCTGCCCGCGCTGTGCCAGCTGCTGCTGCAGGAAGCCCCACGCACCACCATCGACATCACCGTGGGCCCGAGCATGGAGCTGCGCCAGCGCCTGGCCGAAGGCGGCATCGACCTGCTGATCGGCCTGGTGCCCATGCCCGATGGCGCCTTCGAGACGCACCCCATCTTCGACGACGCGGTGGTGGTGGCCACCAGCCCCGGCCACCCCGTGCTCGCCTTGCCGGAGGTGACGCTGGCCGCGCTGCTGGACTATCCCTGGGCACTGCCCGCTGCCAGCATTCCAAGCCGCCAGTGGCTGGACGCCGTGTTCCAGTCGCACGGCCTGCCCGCGCCGCACGTGCAGGTCAGCGCCAATTCGATTCCGCTGCTGCCGGCGCTGATCGCCCGCACGGGGCTGCTGAGCTTCGTGTCGCGCCGCACGCTGGTGGAGGGCAGCCACGGCGCGCTGGCCGAAGTGCCGCTGGCCGCCACCACGCTGATCCGCACGCTGGGCGTGACGCACCGGCGGGGCGGCTACCTGTCGCCCGCCGGGCGGCGGCTGGTGGCGCTGCTGCGATCGCGCGGCGAGGCACTGATCGCTGATGCCAAAGTGCAGGCCGATCTGACTGCCGACGCGCCGTGACGCGCACCGTGCCAATCAAGCCGATGCTCAGAACTTGAAACCCTTGAGCAACTGCGTGCCCGTGCCGATGGGGTCTTGCCGCAGCCGTGTTTCCTCGCGGCCCACGTACGTGAAGATGCCCTCGGACGTCTTGCCCGCCACGTAGTCGGTCAGCCGCGCTTCGTCGAAGCCCAGGGCTTGCAATTGCGACGTCTTCTGCAGCACGCCGCTGCCTTGCAGCGCGGCGCGCACCAGCGGCTGCAGCTGCGCAGTGATCTGCGAGCCGGTGCTCTTGCGCAGGTAGTCGGTGGCGCCGGTGCTGCCGCCGCGGGCGATGTCCACCGCGTCGTTCAGCGTGGCCTTGTCGATGGCGGCGCGGAAGATCGGCTTGGCCTGCGCGGCGGCCTGCTCTGCGGCGCGGTTCAGGGCGGCGTCCAGGTTGGCCGACAGGCCCGATTGCTGGGCCAGCTCCAGCAGCTTGCCGACGTTCTTGTTGCCCGCGCCGGGCAGGGCGATGCGAATGGCCGAGTCGGACGAGAAGGCGCCGGGCTGCGACAGCTTGTCGAGTGCCGCATCGGACGCCTGGCCCAGCAGCGGCTTGATGCCGAAGCTGGGCATCTGGGCGGCGGCGGGCAGCACGATGGCGGCGCAGGTGAGGGCGGCGGTGGCAAAGAGGTTGCGCAAAGACATGGTGGTGTTCCCCGAAGACATGGACATGCGCGCCATTCTGCGCTGCGGCGGTGGGCGGGCGGCCCGTGTCATTCCACCTGGAAGTGCTCCAGCGCCGGGTCGCCTGCCGGATAGCGCAAGTCCAGGTTCTTGAGCACCGCGCGCAGCACGGTCGCGATCATCAGGTTGCGGTGCGTTTTGGAGTTGGCCGGCACGATGGTCCACGGCGCCCAGGGCGTGTGGGTGGCGGGCAGCAGGGTTTGATAGGCGCGCTGGTAGTCGTCCCATTGCTGGCGCGCGGCGATGTCGCCCATCTCGAACTTCCAGTGCTTGGCCGGGTCGTCCAGCCGTTCCTGCAGCCGCTCGCGCTGTTCGTCCTTGCCGATGTGCAGCATGAACTTGACGATCACCGTGCCGGTCTCGGCCAGCAGGCGCTCGAAGTCGTTGATGTGCGCCAGCCGCTGGGCGTGCTGCTCGGGCGTGATCCAGCCCTGCACCACCGGCACCAGCACGTCTTCGTAGTGGCTGCGGTTGAACACCACCGTCTCGCCGGCCGCCGGCACTTGCTGGTGGATGCGCCAGAGGTAGTCGTGGGCGCGCTCGACCTCGGTGGGCGCCTTCCAGCCCACCACGCGCACGCCCAGCGGGCTGGTGCGGCCGAACACGCCGCGCACCGTGCCGTCCTTGCCCGAGGTGTCGGTGCCCTGCAGCAGCACCAGCAGCTTGAAGCGCCGGTCGGCATAGAACAAATTCTGCAGGCCGTCGAGCTCGTCCGCCAGCGCCAGCACGGCGGCCTTGTCGCTGGCTTTGTCGCCCTGCGAAAACGGCTTGGCGGACGGATCGAACGCGGCCAGTGAGAAGTCGCCACGGGCCTTGGCGGCTGCGCCGGCACCGGGCTTGCCCGGCTGCCATGCCCGCCAGCGTGCGGCCAGGGCGTCGTCCGGAAGATCGAAGGGGTGCTGCACGGGTGTTTTCATGCCGGCCATTGTGGCGCGGCATGCAAAGGTCACCAGCGTGGGCCGTTGGCGCCGCCCCTTCCACACGCAGTGTCTGGGGGCGCCGGCAGCACCAGTCAAGCAGCCTGCAGATGGATGCTACTATTTTGATAGCTACTAGCGCTTGATGGATAAGCGCTAGAGCCCTATTTCACTCATGAAACCCATGCAGGGCCACTTCAGAAGCTGATCTGCACCCCCGCCACTACCTGGCGCCCCAGGCCGGGGATGACGGCGATGGCGTTCCACGATGCCGCGGCGTAGTGCTTGTCGAACAGGTTGTGCACGTCCAGCGTCAGGCGCGTGCGCGGGTCGATCTGCCAGTAACCGCGCAGTCGCACGGTGGTGTAGGCCGGCAGGCGGTAGGTGTCGGTGGCGGTGCCCGTGCGCTCGCCCACGTGCACCAGGCCGCCACCCAGGCCGTAGCGGCCGCCCGAGGCCAGCCGGTCTTCGCGGATGGCGAACAGGCCGGCGCTCACGCGGGGAATGCCCAGCAGGCGCTTGCCCACCAACGCGGGATTGTTGTCGCGGAGCACCTCGGTGTCGGTGAAGGCGGCGTTGGCGGTGATGCGCCAGTGCGCGTCGAGCTGGCCTGCGACGTCGGCCTCGATGCCGCGGCTGCGCACCTCGCCGGCGGCCACGCTGAAGTTGCCGTTGTCGGGGTCGCGCGTCAGCACGTTGGTCTTGCGGATGTCGAACACGGCAACGGACGCGTTCAGGCGCTGGTCGGCCGACTGCCACTTGGCGCCGGCGTCGAAGGCCTTGCCCTTCTGCGGATCGAAGGCCTTGCCCGACGAGTCAGCCCCGGCGTTGGGACGGAACGAGCGGCCGTAGGACACGTAGACCGAGCTGTTCGGCGTGAGCATGTAGTTCAGGCCCAGGCGCGGTGTGGCAGCCGAGTGCTGCTGGGCCTGGCGCGTGTTCGTCATCTGGTTGACGAAGTCCTGGTTGAACCGGTCAAAGCGCAGGCCGGCCAGCAGCTTCCAGCGCGCGCTCAGGTCGATCTGGTCTTGCAGGAACAGGCCCGTGGCGCGCAGGCGGTCGTCCTGCAAAAAGCCCTGGGCCAGCGGGCCGCGCGGCACGTTGCCGTAGACGGGGTTGTAGATGTCGATGGGGTAGCGCTGGGCCGAATAGCGGATGTCCTGGCCCATGTACAGGCGCCACGACTCCAGCCCGGCCAGCACGGTGTGGCGCAGGCCACCGGTGCTGAACTTGCCTTCCAGCTCGGCCTGCACTGAGGCGTCGCGCGAGGGCAGCGTGCGCCAGCTGTCGGTGCGCGACAGGGTGCGGCCGTCGGCCCCCAGCAGGCCGATCTGGCCGGTGCCGAAGTCCACCGCGTCGCCATACAGTTCGGTCTCGCGATAGGCGCCCCCGAAGCGCGCGCGCCAGCCACGCCCCAAGTCGTGGTCCAGCGTGAGCTGGTGCGTGTCGCCGTTGACGTGCAGGTTGCCGCGGTTTGCCTCCTGCAGGTAGCGGTTGCCGGGCAGCGCCAGGGCGTCGCCGCCGACCTGCACCGTGCCGCGGTCCAGCGGCGTGCGGATGCGGATGATCTCGGCCTCGTACTGCAGCACGGTGTCGGCATTGACGGCCCATGTCAGGGCCGGGGCGATCACATACTTCTTGTTGTCCACCAGGCCTGTGCGGCTGGCGCCGTCCTCGGCCGCCACGTTCAGGCGGTAGGCGATGTCTTGCGACAGCGGGCCGGTGGTGTCCAGCGTGGCGCGGCGCATGCCCAGCGTGCCCACTTCCAGTCCGGCCTTGTGGGCCGCGGTGAACTGCGGCTTCTTGGTGACGATGTTGATCGTGCCGCCGGGCTCGCTGCTGCCGTAGAGCGCAGCGGCCGGCCCCTTGAGAAACTCCACCCGCTCGATGGTGGCGGCGTCGCGCTGCGGGCCGTAGCCGCGGCCCGAGGCAAAGCCGTTGAGCAGCGAGCCGCCTTCGGTATTGCTGAAGCCGCGGATGGCGTAGTTGTCCCAAGTGCCGCCAAAGTCGTTCATGCGGGTGATGCCGCTCACGAAGTCCACCGTGTCGGCCAGCCGCTTCGCGCCCAGGTCTTCGATCAGCTGGCGGGGCACCACGCGCACGGACTGCGGGGTTTCGATGAGCGGCGTGTCGGTCCGGGTGGCGGCGGTGTTGCGCTGAGCACCCTGGTAGCCGGTGGCACCGCTGGCGTCCTGCACCCGCACTTCCTGCAACGTGACGGCAGGAGCTGCCGAGGCCGTGTCGGCAACGGTGTCTGCGGCATGCGCAGCCAGTGCGGCCAAGCCGGTGCACAGGGCCAACGCGGCCTGGGCCGCATGGGTGAGGGATGCGCAGTGCGCGGTGGAAGAAGAGGAAACAGGCATGAACGCAAAGCCCAGGCGGTAAAGCCGGGCGCGGGTTGGAGGGGGAGAAAGGACGCAGGACAGCGGGGAGGGGCCGAATTCTAGTTCTCAAATGAGAAGTAATCTCATTTGATGTGGCACAGCGGCCACACTCCGCCCGCCGGGAGGCGCCCTGAGAACCTGTTCTAAACCTGCCCGCGCCCCATCAGTTCGACGAAGCGCCGCGCGCCCAGGCCCTGCGGGCGCTCCTTGGACCACACCACGTCCACCCACAGCGCCACGCCGTTGCTGAGATTGCTGAACGGCATCTCCACCAGTGTGCCGGCCTGGATGCGTGGCTCCACCAGCGCGCGCGGCTGCCAGCCCCAGCCCAGGCCGGCCTCGATCAGGCCCAGGGCGGCCAGGTGGTTGTCGGTGCGCCAGTGGTGGCGGGCGAAGACGAAGCGCGGGTCGGTCTGCGCCAGGTCGCGGCTGGCCACGACGATCTGGCGGGTGGTGGTGAGGTGCACTTCGCTCAAAGGGCCGTCGCCGGCCGCTTGCATCACCGGGTGCTGCGGCGCGATGACGGCGACCAGGGTTTCGCTGCCGACTTCCTGAAAACCCTCGCGGCCGTCGATGCTGGGGCGCTCGAACACCAGCGCCAGTTGCGCGCGGCCGGCGTGCAGCAGCGCCACGGCGTCTGCCTGCGGCGCGGCCAGCACCTCGACCTGCAGCAAGGGGTAGTCGCTGGCCAGCGCGGCGAGCGGCCCGGTCCAGTGCGCGGCGAGCAGCTCCGGGGCAATGGCGATGGTCAGGCGCTCTTCGAGCCCCTGCGTGAGGGCCAGCGCCTGCGCGTTCAACTGCTTGAGCTGAGCTGCGAGCAGCCGTGCCTGCGGCTCCAGCGCCCGGGCGGCGGGCGTGGGGCGCGGCTCGCGGCCGCTGCGGTCGAAGAGCTGCACCGCCAGCTCCGCTTCGAGGTGCGCAATGGTCATGCTGACCGCCGAAGGCACGCGCGCAAGCCCGCGGGCGGCGGCGGAAAACGAGCCCCGGTCCAGCACGGCCAGGAACACATTCACGTTGTCTGAGGAAAAAGCCATGGCAGTGCTTCTATCAGAAATATTGAAACAAGCTGACTTTAAGTTTCAGCAGCACGCACATACAGTGCGGCCATGGCTTCCTCCAATGTTTCCCGCTCTGCCGTTTCCAACGCATCCCATCCCGCGGCCCCAGGCCTGCAGGGCGTTCGCCGCCGCGTGGTGTATGTCGCGCTGTACGAGGTGATTGCCATCGCTGCCGCTACCGTCGGACTGGCGTTTTTCACCGGCCAGGGCGCAGCGCATGCGAGCGCGGTGTCGGCCATCGCCTCGGCCATTGCCATCGTCTGGAACGTGGCCTTCAACTGGGCCTTCGAGCGGTGGGAGTCGCGCCAGCCCTCACGCGAGCGCACCGTGGGCCGGCGGGTGGCGCACGCCATCGGCTTCGAGGGCGGGCTGGCCTTCATCCTGGTGCCCGTGCTGGCCTGGTGGTTTGACGTGAGCCTGTGGCAGGCGCTGATGATGGACTTGGGCTTGCTGGTGTTCTTTCTGGTCTACACCTTCGTCTTCAACTGGGGCTTCGACCGGGTGTTCGGGCTGCCAGCGTCGGCCCTGGCCGCACCCGCCGCGCCTGCCGGCACTGTGGCGGCGACGGGCTGATCTGACCTGATAGCTTGACCGCTTGACCGCTCAGTAGGGCAGCACGAAGCCGTTGCGCCCGGCGTTGATGCGCAAGGCCGTGGGTGTGCCGTTCACCTCTTGCGCGCTGAGCGACACGCTGGCGCCCGGCACCAGCAGGCTGCGGTCGCCGCGGCGGAAGGTGACCACCGGCGTGCCGGGCGCCAGCGTGACGGTTTTCTCTCCCCCTGGGTAGGTCAGCCGCAGCGTGCGGCCCTGGGTGGCCGCATTCGCCACCACAGCGCCATCGGTCACCGCAGCCACGTTGGCCACGGTGGCGTTGGTCATGGTGCTTTGCGGCTGCAGGTCGAACGGGCGGTGGCCTTCACCCGCGCCGCGGGCGGATTCAGGAAACACGGTGACCGCAATGGCCAGTTGCGTGCCGTCCGCCTGGGGCAGCGCAGCCGTGCCGATGAAGCTGCCCGGCTGGATGCTGGCCAGCTCGATGGGGTAGACCTCCTGCACTACCAGCGTGGGCGCCAGGGCCAGCACGACCGTTTGCCCGCCGCGCTCCTTCACGGTGAGCGTGGTGGGGGTGACGGCTTCGATGGTGCCGCGCAGCCGCACGGTCTGCACCGCCTGCGCTGGCGCTGCGGCCGCCGGTGCCGCAGGTGCCACGGTTTGCGCCGTGGCACCGAAGCTGCCCAACAGCAAGGAGGCAGCCATGAAAAGCGGGGGCAGGAGCGCAGGGGCGTGATGGGGCTTCATGGGCGTGGCGGCGTGCGGTGGAGGGAAAAAGTCATGATGCCCCAAAGGCGCTTCACCCGCCGCAGCGTCAGGGCGCCACGCTGGCGCCAAACCGAAAGCTCGATGCCGTCACGCCGCCGTACACGCCCACCTCGTGATACACGCAGTCGGCCGCTTCGGCTTCGGCGGCGCCTGCCGCCACCATCAGCGGAATCAGATGGTCTTCGCGCGGGTGCGCCAGGCGGGCGGCGGGCGCGCTTTGCCAGTCGATCAGCCGCGCTGGCCGCTCGGCCGGCGGCGTTGCTACCACCGCATCCTGCAGCCATTGGTCGAAAGCCGCCGAGGGGGCCCGGCCGGCCTCGCCAAAGCGGCGCAGGTTGTGATAACTCAGCCCGCTGCCCAGGATCAGCACGCCTTCGCTGCGCAGCGGTGCCAGCGCGCGGCCGAGCGCCAGGTGCAGCGCCGGGTCCAGGTCGCGCTGCAGAGACACTTGGATGACCGGCACGTCGGCGTCAGGGTAGATCACCTCCATCGGCGAGAAGGTGCCGTGGTCGAAGCCGCGCTCGGCATCGAGCCGGCTGGGCAGGCCCGCTGCTTCGATGAGGGCCGCCACGCGCTGGGCCAGCGCGGGCGCGCCGGGCGCCGGGTAGCGCACTTCATACGTATGGGGCGGAAAGCCGAAATAGTCGTAGAGCATGGGCGGCTGCGGGCTGGCCATCACGGCAAACACGTCGTCTTCCCAGTGCCCGGAGATCACCAGCACGGCCTTCGGAAGGGTGCCGATCTGGCGTGGAATGTCTTGCAGCGACAGCTCCAGCTTGTGCAGGTCGCGCCGCATCTCGGTCACATAGGGCCAGGGGCCGCCGCCGTGCGAGATGAAGTAGGTGGGCAGCACAGCGGTGGCGGTGGGAACCGGGGAAACAGGAGAAGGAGAAGAAGAAGCGGTCATGTGGGGCTCCAACAATGGCGAGGAACAGATGGCCCGAGGTTAATGTTTCCCGTAAAGGAAATCGATGGCGATAGAGTGATGGTCATCTTTCCTTTTTTGGCAACCATGAACCCTGCAGATCTCGACTTGACCGGCATCCGCGTGTTCCAGGTGATCGTCGAAGCCGGCAGCTTCAGCGCCGCCGCAGACCGCCTGGGCATGGCGCCGCCCATGGTCAGCAAGCACATCGCGCGGCTGGAGCGCGCACTGGGCGCGCGTCTGCTGAACCGCACCAGCCGCAGCATGAGCCTGACGGAGGCCGGCACGGCCTTCTACGCCCAGGGCCGGCAGGCGCTGGAACTGCTGGATGCGGCGGCGTCTTCAGTCGGCCGCGGCCAGCAACAACCGCAGGGCGAATTGCGCATCAGCGCCCCGGTGTGGTGTGCCACGCCGCGCTTCGCCAGCCTGTTGGCGGACTACAGCCGCGCCTGCCCGGAGGTGCGGCTGGATCTGCACCTGGACAACCACATGGTCGACCTCGTCTCGGACGGCTTTGACGTGGCGCTGCGCATGACCGCCGAGCCCGCACCGCAGCTGATCGCGCGCCCACTGTGCCAGATGGCGTTTCACTGGGTCGCCGCGCCCGGGCTCTTGCATGACCTGGACCATGGAGCGGACCTGGCCGGTGAACGACCGCCGATCCCGGTGATCCTGCCCAACTACGTGCCGCTGGACCGCATGAAGGCCAGGCTGCAAGAGGGCATGCGCAGGCGCATCGACCCCATCATGAAATCGAGCGACACCACGCTGGGCTACCACGCCATGGCGGCCGGCATCGGCGCAGCGTTCATGCCCGCCTGGCTGGTGGACGACGACCTGGCCGCCGGCCGGCTGGTACGGCTGCCGGTCGACACAGGTTATGTGAACACGCTGTATGCGGTGTATGCCAGCCGGCGGCAGATGCCGCTGAAGGTGCGCAGCTTCATCGATTTTTTGGCGGAGCGGTTGGGGGGGTTAACGGCAGCGTCCACGGAGACGGAAACCGGCATCA
>NZ_JAVTJJ010000004.1:0-275564 GCF_031843945.1 Acidovorax sp. WCS2018Noco2-16 | reverse complement strand
GTGTGGGCTGTTGGCTGTTCAACTCCCTTCTGTATGCGCCGAGGAGCGCAGCGGGCGGGGTGGCCTGTGTGCCGAAGGACACACAGGCTTCGTTGTCTGGCTTGCCGCAGCTGTTTGAACGGAGCGCGCAGCGCGCAGTGAGTTCTGCGGCACACCCCGCCCGCGAGCACCGCAGGTTGCCCCGCAGCGCAGCGAAGGGGACGCAGACAGCAGGGTCGCCCTTTCTTTGCTTACTTTCTTTCGGCGAAGCGAAAGAAAGTGAGTGCGCCGCCGGGCGCATCACCCGGCCCCGGGAAGCAATCTCACAAAAATTATCAAAAAGATAGCTAACAGCGCTTGCTACACAAGCGCTAGAAGCCAAAAACACCATAAACCCATGCTCACCGTCCAAAACATCAACCAGTACTACGGCGGCTCCCACATCCTCCGCGACGTGAGCCTCACCGCCGCCCCCGGCCAAGTCACCGTGCTGCTCGGCCGCAACGGCGTAGGCAAGACCACGCTGCTCAAGAGCCTGATGGGCCTGGTGCCTATCAAGAGCGGCACCATCACCTGGCAAGGCCAGCCCATCCAGAGCAAGACCCCGTACGAGCGCGCCCGCGCCGGCATCGGCTTCGTCCCGCAGGGCCGCGAAATCTTCGGCCGCCTGACGGTGGAAGAGAACCTGCGCATGGGCCTGGCCTACAAAAGCGCATCCACACCGGTGCCAGAGCATCTCTACACCCTGTTCCCCGTGCTCAAGCAGATGCTCGGCCGCCGCGGCGGCGACCTCTCTGGCGGCCAGCAGCAGCAGCTCGCCATCGCCCGCGCCCTCGCGCCCAGCCCCAGCCTACTAATCCTGGACGAGCCCACCGAAGGCATTCAGCCCAGCATCATTAAAGACATCGGCCGCGTCATCCGCCAACTGGCCGACGAGGGGCTGGACGGCCACCCGGTGGCGGTGCTGCTGTGCGAGCAGTACTACGACTTTGCCGAAGAGCTGGCCGACGAATACCTGGTGATGGAGCGCGGCGAGGTCATCGCGCGCGGGCCGGGCAGCGAGATGAAAGACAAGGGCATCCAGCGACTCGTGGCGATCTGAGGCAGCCCTTCGGCAGGAGCCTCGCCAGTCGCGGCGCGGCGGCCGTGGCAGACTGCGCGCTATGTCCGAGCCCACGCTGCTGGTCGCAGATGACCATCCCCTGTTCCGTGCCGCCGTGCTGCACGTGCTGCACCAGCGCCTGCCGCACCTGCGCACGCTGGAAGCGGCCAGCGCGGCCACGCTGGGCACGGCGCTGCAGGAACACCCGGAGGTCGAATTGGTGCTGCTGGACCTGAGCATGCCGGGCACGCGCGGGTTTTCGGCCCTGCTGCATGTGCGCGGTGAATACCCGCAGCTGCCGGTGGTGGTGATCTCGTCCAACGACCATCCGCGCGTGATCCGCCGCGCGCAGCAGTTTGGCGCTGCGGGGTTCATCCCGAAGTCGGCCCCGGCCGAGGCGATGGGCGACGCCATCGTTGCCGTGCTGGACGGCGGCAGCTGGTTCCCGCCCATGGCGGAAGAACGCTCCGAGGCGGATGCGCAACTGGCCGCGCGGCTGGCCCAACTCACGCCGCAGCAGTTCCGCGTGCTGCTGTGCCTGGCCGACGGCCTGCTCAACAAGCAGATCGCCCATGAACTGGGCCTGGCCGAAAACACCGTGAAGGTGCACGTGACCGCGATCCTCAAGAAGCTGGAGTGCTACAGCCGCACCCAGGCGGCGGTGCTGGTGAAGAGCCTGGACACCGACACCACGTCTTGAGTGGGAGCGACTCTGGTTGGCAGCCATTGCGTGCTGTCAGCAAAAGGCAAAGTCCGTCAGACCTGCCCGCTAGGTCGCCGAGCTTGTGATCCAGCGTTCGAGCGCGACGGCGGGTTGGATCGCGCAGAACTGTTTAACAGTCGAGATGGGTGCAACAGCGGCGGGTCACATGCTGGCTGGGTCACATCAGTCGGCCGTGGGGCGCCATATCCGTGAGCCGCTATTCGCTGGGCCTTCCCTCGCACTTGGCAAACAGCGATATGGCCCGGTCGCAGTACTTGCAGTGGCCCTGGCAGCAGTCATGCATGAGGAACGCGACAAGGTCTGATAGCGCCGAGAACCTTGCGCTGTAAATGATGGATCGGCCTTCTCTGCGGCTCTGCAAGAGTCCTGCCTTCTCCAAGTGAGCCAGATGGAATGACACGCGTGAAGACGAAGCGCCGCCCAGTTGCTCTCCTATGGCGCCTGCCGCCAGTCCGTCGATCCCGGCAACCACCAGCATGCGCACTATGCGAAGCCGTGTTTCCTGTGAAATAGCCGCAAACCCTGCTACGGCGTCCTGTTCATTCATCATCAATGCCACCTTTGGCGCAAGTGTCACGCAATCCCGGTGCCGGGTTGGAAGACCACGGCAATTTTTGCCTAATATCTCAACGACTGTTGAGATGATTGGTAGACTGCTGCCAGCCATTGCGGTGAGAGCCGGTATGGCTAACCTGACTTCGTCGCCGTCACGGCATTGCGCACTACTCTGTACCTATCATGACTGAACTTCGAGAGCGTCTGGAGGCCCGCCAGGTCTTCATCTACTTTGCCGCGATCTGCACCGCTGCAGTGTGCGCCGCAGCCCTCCCGGCGGCAGGCAGACTGGAAGCTGCCATCAACCCTGCGCTGGCGTTCATGCTGTTCGTCACCTTTCTGCAGGTGCCCATGGTCGAGTTGGGCCGCGCATTCACGCGGATGCGTTTTTTAGCAGCGCTGCTGTGCACGAATTTCGTGGCGATTCCGCTGGCGGTTGCGGGGTTGATTCAGTTCCTGCCGGAAGAACCGTTGATACGGCTGGGGGTGCTGTTCGTTCTGTTAACGCCCTGCATAGACTACGTGGTGACGTTCTCGCATCTGGGCCGCTCCGACGCAAAGCTGCTATTGGCCGCAACGCCTGCCCTGCTTGTGCTGCAGATGTTGTTGCTGCCAGCGTACCTTCGGCTGTTTATTGGTGACGCCGCCGCCAGTTTTGTGCAGTGGGGGCCGTTTGCCGAGGCATTTTTTTGGCTCATCGTTGTGCCGCTGGGCCTTGCGGCGCTGGTACAAGCCTGGGCTGGCCGCAGCACCGCTGGCACTCGCACTTCTGCACTGTTGGGGATTCTTCCCGTGCCAGCAACGGCGGTCGTGCTTTTCGTGGTGGCAGCG
Source organism: Acidovorax sp. WCS2018Noco2-16 (assembly GCF_031843945.1). Lineage (NCBI taxonomy): Bacteria > Pseudomonadati > Pseudomonadota > Betaproteobacteria > Burkholderiales > Comamonadaceae > Acidovorax > Acidovorax sp. WCS2018Noco2-16. Next base: position 272,373 of record NZ_JAVTJJ010000004.1, on the reverse strand, counting down.
GCCATGCTGCCGCAGTTGGGCGCGGCCAGAAGCACTATGCTTCTGGTCATTCCCATCTATCTCGCTTTCGCTCTGATTGCGCCACTGGTGGGGTGGATGATCGCGCAAGCATTTCGCCTGGAGGCTCCGGCAGGGCGAGCCGTGGCATTCAGCGCTGCCACCCGCAACTCTTTGGTGGTGCTGCCGCTTGCCATGACGGTCCCGGGCGCCATACCGCTGCTGCCCGCCATCATCGTTGCGCAGACCATGGTCGAACTCGTCAGCTCTTTGATCTACATCCGTGTGATGCCGAGGTTGGGCAGCGGTAGTGGTGCCGATTAAAGAGTGAGTGCGCACCGTGGTGACAGCAGGCAGGGCGAATGCTTCGCACCCAGAAAAACCGTCTGCGTACCCGGCAGATCGCCGTCTTCGGTGCACATCGTGCTTGTTCTCCAGGCGTTACCGGGCGTTCGCCAGCCCTTGGGGAATTCCACGCCATTCCATGAGATTTCATAGAAAAAATGGCCTCTAGCGCTTTATTTATAAGCGCTTAATGCTATGTATTTTATAGCTAACGCTGCTGGGTTTCTTGCAGCCGCAGCAGCGTCTGACTCATCAGCGCGCGCAATGCCGGCGCCCTCACCGGCTTGGCCAGAAAGCCCCAGCCGCGTTCGGCGGCCTGCCGGCGCAGGGTCGCGTCGCGCTCGGCGGTCACCAGGATCACGGCGGGGGTCTGGCCCCAGCGCCGGCACAGCTCGGTGTAAACGTCTGGCCCATGGTGGCTGCCGCCCAGGTGCACGTCCAGCAGCACCAGTTGCGGCGCCTGGCCTGGTTGTGCCTTGGAGAGTGCATCCTGCGCACCACCGGCCAGAGGCACCTGGCAGCCCCAGCGCTGCAGCAGCGCTTGCGTGGCGGCGCAGGTCGGCCCGTCGTCTTCGATCACCCAGGCGCTGTGGCCCTGCAGCGGGGCGTCCTCCACCTGCTGGGGCGACGTGGGTGCAGGGGCTGTCTGCAGCACGGCGGCTGGGTCGCCCAGCGGCACGCGCACCCAGAACACGCTGCCGCGCCCCAGGGTGGAGTGCAGGCCAATTTCGTGGCCCAGCAGCCGGCCCAGGCGCTCGACGATGGCCAGGCCCAGCCCGGCGCCGCGGTCGTCGGCGTGGCCTTCGTCCAGCCGGCGGAATTCTTCGAAGATCTCACGCTGAAGGGCCTCGGGTATGCCCGGGCCCTGGTCGTGCACCTCGATGCGCACGTGGCCGCCATCACGGCGGCAGCCCACGACGATGCGGCCGCGCCGGCTGTAGCGGATGGCGTTGGAGACGAAGTTCTGCAAGATGCGGCGCAGCAGGTTCTCGTCGGTGCGCACCACCGCGCGCGTGGCAACGCATGCCAACTTCAGCCCCCGGCTGTCGGCCAGCACGCCGAAGTTGTGGCCCAGCACCTGCAAGAGCGGGCCCAGCGCGACGTCGCGGATGCGCACTTCCAGCTGGCCCGATTCCATGCGGGCGATATCCAGCAGGCTGTTGAGGATGGCGTCCTGCGCGGCTAGCGCTCCGTCGATGCTGTCGATGCTCGTTGCCGTATGCCGGCTGGCGTCGCCCTGCAGATGGCTGCGCAACAGCGAAGTGAACATGCGCGCGGCGTTCAGCGGCTGCAGCAGGTCGTGCACTGCGGCGGCGACGAAGCGGCTCTTGGATCGGTTGGCGCGCTCGGCTTCTTGCCGGGCGGCGTCCAGGTCCCGCGTGCGGTCGGCCACGCGCTGCTCCAGCGCATCGGCCAGGGAGCGCAGCTCTCGCGCCGCGTTCTTGTAGCTGGTGATGTCGGCGTAGCTGGTGACGAAGCCGCCCTCGGGCAGCGGGTTGCCGCGAATCTCCAGCACCGTGCCGTCGTCCTTGGCGCTTTCGTGCAGGTGCGGCGTGCCGCTGCGCAGGTGCTCCAGCCGGCGCTCGATGGCCTCGTCCACCGGCCCAGGCCCCAGCAGGCCACGGCGCGCGTTGTGGCGCAGCAGCGCCTCTATGGGCTGGCCCACGCGCATCAGGTCGGCGGGGTAGCGGAACAGCTCGACGTAGCGTGAGTTCCAGGCCGCCAGCTTGAGCTGTGCGTTGATGATCACCACGCCCTGCGGCAAATGCTCCAGGCTGCGTGACAGGCCCATGTCGGTCCGCTGCGCAGCCTGCTGGGCCGCCTGCACGATGCCGTCCTGGGCGGTGCGCAGCTCCTGGGCATGTTGCTGCAGCACGGTTTCCAGCTCTTGCCGGCTGCGCTGGCGCAGCCTGGCCAGCCGCTGGCGCTGCCGGATGAACAGCACCAGCAGGCCCATGGCCAGCCAACCGCCCGCGCCGGCTGCAGCGGCCCAGCGGCTGGCGGCCACGCTGTTGTGCGTCTCGTGCACCAGGTGCAGTCGCCACGATGTGCCCTCCAGCGGCTGCGAATGCCACAGCACGCGGTCGGGCAGGGCGGGCGCCTGCATGGTGACCAGGCGCCCGCCATCGTCCAGCCGGCCCGCCACGCGGTACTCCAGGGGGCGCAGCGGCTGGTTGGCGTATTGGCGCGTAGCACTCAACTCGCGGCGCGCAGCCTCGGAAAGCGGCTGCAACAGGCGGTAGCGCCAGGCGTCCTGGCTGGCGAGGAACACGACGCCATGCGCGTCAGAGGCCAGCACCACGTCTGGTGTCTGCAGCCACTCGCGCTCCAGCTCTTTCAGCGCGATCTTGATGGCCACCAGCCCCAGCGTTCGGCCCTGCTCGTCGCGGATGGCCTGCGACAGGAAGTAGCCCGGCTCGCCCGTGGTCACGCCAATGCCGTAGAAGCTGCCGCTGCCCTGCGCCAGCGCCTGCTGCACGTAAGGGCGAAAGCTGTAGTCCACCCCGACGTTGCTGGTGGTTGTCTGCCAGTTGCTCGCTGCGACAGCCAAGCCCTGGCGGTTGATCAAGGTCAGCGTGGAGGATTGGCTGGCGCCGTTGGCCTGCTCCAGTTTGCGGTTGAGCCGTTCGACTTCGCTCGGGGCGAGCGGGCGGGTGAGGGCGCCCTGCAGCTGATCGTCCAGCGCCAGCACTTCGGGCAGGGTGCGGTAGCGGTCGATGCGCTGCCCCAGCGTCTGGCCGTAGAGCGCCAACTGGCGCTGCACGGTGTCGCTTTCTTCGCTCAGCGAACGCTGCCAGGCCAACTGGCCTGCCACGAACATGCTCGCGGCCATGCCGCCGAAGAGGGCCAGCAGTGTCCAGAAGATCCGGCGGTAGGAAGAGAGCATGCGCACGGCGCGATTGTCCCCCGGGACGTGCCGACCGCCATGGACGAGGGCGGACGGGCGTGTCATCGTGGCAGGGGGTTAGGGCTTTCCCTATGTCGGTGCGCTGCGTCCATAGGAGAGCCGCTTCGCTTAATACCAATAGGCTATCGGCTGCTACGGCGCCCGGCAGTACAACCGGCACCCTTGGAAGCACCCCCAATGGTGCCGCCGCCCCAAATTCTGGAGACCGCCCATGCATGCCATCCCCGCCGCAGACGCCCACCATCCACAGGTGCCGTTGCCTTTCTACCGCCAACTGTATTTCCAGGTGGTGCTCGCCATCATCCTCGGCGTGTTGCTGGGCCACTTCGAGCCCGCCTATGGCGCAGCGCTCAAGCCGCTGGGCGACGCTTTCATCAAGCTCATCAAGATGATCATCGCGCCGGTGATCTTCCTGACCATCGTCACCGGCATCGCGGGCATGACGCAGCTGAGCAGCGTGGGCCGCGTATTCGGCAAGGCCATGGCGTACTTCCTGACCTTCTCCACCCTGGCCCTGGTGGTCGGCCTGATCGTTGCCAACGTGATGCAGCCCGGCGCCGGCATGCACATCAACCCGGCCGACCTGGACCAGAAGGAAGTCAGCTCCTACGTGGCCAGGTCGCATGACATGACGCTCACCGGCTTCGTCATGGACATCATTCCCAAGACGCTGGTCAGCCCCTTCGTGGGCGACAACATCCTGCAGGTGCTGCTGGTGGCCGTGCTGTTCGGCGTCGCGCTGGCCCTGTCGGGCAATGCCGGCAAGCCGGTGCAGGCTTTTCTTGAATCGTTGACGGTGCCCGTGTTCAAGGTGGTCAACATCGTCATGAAGGCCGCGCCCATCGGTGCGTTTGGCGCCATGGCCTTCACGATCGGCAAGTTCGGGCTGGGCTCGCTGCTCAACCTGGCCGAATTGGTGGCCACGTTCTACATCACCTCGCTGCTGTTCGTGTTCATCATCCTGGGCGCAGTGGCCCGTGCCTGCGGGTTCTCGGTGTTCAAGCTGATCAAGTACCTGAAGGCCGAACTGCTGCTGGTGCTGGGCACCTCGTCGTCCGAGTCGGCCCTGCCGTCGCTGATGGAAAAGATGGAACGCGCCGGCTGCAAGAAGTCGGTGGTCGGCCTGGTGGTGCCCACGGGCTACTCCTTCAACCTGGACGGCACCAACATCTATATGACGCTGGCCGCGCTGTTCATTGCCCAGGCCACCGACACGCACCTGACGCTGGGCCACCAGGTGGCGCTGCTGCTGGTCGCCATGCTGTCGTCCAAGGGCGCGGCCGGCGTGACCGGAGCTGGCTTCATCACCCTGGCCGCCACCCTGGCCGTGGTACCTGAAGTGCCCGTGGCCGGCATGGCGCTGATCCTGGGCGTGGACCGCTTCATGTCCGAATGCCGTTCGCTCACCAACTTCATCGGCAACGCTGTCGCTACCGTGGTGGTGTCGCGCTGGGAAAACGCCCTGGACCACGACCGCCTGGAAGCGGCCCTCAACGGCCATCCTCTGCCAGCCGTCTCGCCCGCGGCGGTCGAACTGCCCGTGGTGCCATCGGGTCAACCGGCCGTTTGATTACGGCGTGCAACGGCAGGTGGCCTGCCGTTGCATAGGCCGTGGGCTGCGTGCACGCGCAGCTGGGGGCATTTTGTGGGATGGGGTGATGGTGCTCACCCCAGTCCCGTCGATTCAACAACCCGGCGGCCCTCGCCAATGCGCCTTGGGCGTTAGCGCGCCAGGGGCACGGCCCGGGCACCAGGGGCCACCTGGCGGCGCTTGATGGCGGCGATCAGTACATGCGCTGCGATGGCCAGCACGGCAAGAATCACGGCACCTAGCGCCCAGATAACCCAGGCCACAACCGAGACAGCTCCAGCAAGCGCGGGGATGGTGGCCAGTACGGCCTGAACCATGGAGCCTGCGGCGGCGATCATGCCGCCGAACTCCTGGGCCAGCTCTGGCGGTATCCAACCCCTGAGCCACTCGGGCACCAGCATGGCGTTTACCGCTGACGGGCTGCCCGCCAATACGCCGGCGCTGGAAACCGCCCAGACCGTTGCTGTGTGCAGCCCCCAGCAGGTCAACGACCAGAGGGCCAGAAGCATGAATGAGAGAAACCAGCTGATTGCGTAAAACATGGATGCGTGTCCTTTGAGAATGGCAGGCTCCGAGTATGGTCAAGGTCGCCTCCAATAGACACCAGGTGCAGTCGAACTTAGGCTTCGGTTTTTCCGATGTGGAGGCTGCATGCTGAACTACCGTCATCTCTATTACTTCTGGATGGTTGCCAAGGAAGGCGGCTTTGCCCGCGCGGCAGACCGCTTGCAGATGGCGATACAGACCATCAGCGCCCAGGTGCGCGATCTGGAGAAAGCCCTGGGTCATCAGTTGCTCAAGCCTGCTGGCCGCGGCATGGCATTGACCGAGGCGGGTCAGGCGGCCTATGCGCGTGCCGAAGAGATCTTCCAGCTGGGGCAGAGCATTGCCGATGAGGTGCGCGAGGCGGCCAGCGCCAAGGTCGCGCGGCTGTCCGTGGGCTTGTCCGATGGCATCTCCAAACTGGCGGCGCATGCGCTGCTCGAACCTGTGCTGGCGACGCCGCACCTTCGCCTGGTGTGCCACGAGGGCGAGTTCGATGAACTGCTGTCTGAACTGGCCTTGCATCAATTGGACGTGGTACTGGCGGGCCAAGCCGCGCCGCGCAACCCGAACCAGCGTTTGGCCAGTGAACGCATCGCCCGATCCACGCTGCAGTGGTATGGGCCGGCGTCGCTGGTCAGAAAGGCTGCACGCGACCGGTTTCCTCAGTCGTTGCAGGATCTTCCCGTGCTGCTGCCAACGCTTCACTCCCCGCTGAGAGCCACGCTGGATAGCTGGTTTCAGGACGTTGGCGTACGTCCCCAGGTCGTGGGTGAATTTGAAGACAGCGCGCTGCTCGCGGTGTTCGCCGCACGCGGGCTCGGTGTCTTTCCCGTCAGCCAGTTGGGCGCGCAGGACGTCGGTTTGGTGCGGGGCCTCCGCCTGCTGGGCGACTGTCCCGACATCAGCGAGGAAGTGCATGCCATCTGGTCGCGGCGCGGGCAGCACCACCCATTGGTGCGGCAGATGCTGGCCGGCGCACGCGGGGAGCGAAATTCCTAATGGCGCCATTCAGCAGTTTTTGTAGATGTGAGGGTCAGGCAAAAGCTGCTGTTTAGTCCGAAGCGTGCAGACTAAGGTGCGATCTCCAACCCAAGGAGATTGCTGATGCAAGTATTTTTCACGCCACGCCATCCCGAAGCCATCGCCCTGCGTGAGCTGGTCGATCGCCGGGCGCGCTTTGTGCTGCGCCGGTTGAGCGCGCAGGTACCGCGTGCCGACATCCAGCTGGATGATGTGAATGGCCCCAGGGGCGGAATAGACAAGCGATGCCAGATCGAGCTGCGCACCGATGGCGCAGGCCCGGTGGTCGTTTCATCGGTAGCCAAGGACTGGCGCACTGCGCTCGACGGGGCCTTGGCGCGTGCTGCCCGGCATGTGTTGCGTTTATGGCAGCGTGGCAGCGCAACTCGCAGACCGCGCCGGCAGCTGCCTGCAATCGAGTCGTGACGATCTGAGTGGCATTGCGCCACACCAGCACCGAACAGCTGCGTATTGCGCGCAGCCTTTTCATTCGATGTCCGGCAGATGTCGAGTGCTTCTTACCGGCCTGCTTCGAGTTGATGCGCCAGCGCCACCAGGCTCTGTGCGTGCACATCGTTGTCCGCCTGCGGCGACACATCTTTGGGATGGCCCGCACCAAACTCCAGCGGTCTTTCGATATAGGCCGTCCGCAACCCGCATGCTCGCGCTGCCGACAGGTCGTCATGGTGAGCTGCCACCATCATGACCTGCTGCGGCGCCAGATCGAAGGTGCGCGCCACGCCCAGGTAGGTCGCCGGGTCGGGCTTGTAGGCGCGGAACACCTCGGCGCTCAGGATGCAATCCCAGGGCAGGCCGGCACGTTTGGCCATGTTGGTCAGCAGGCCGATGTTGCCGTTGGAGAGCGTGGTGATGGTGTGGCGGCGCTTGAGCAGGTGCAGCCCTTGCACGCTGTCCGGCCAGGGGTCCAGCCGGTGCCACACGCGGTTGAGATGCTGGCGCTCGGCATCGCCGAGGTGCGCCAGGCCGAAGCGGGGCAGCAGGCTGTCGAGGATCAGGCGGTGCAACTCGTCGATGCGTGTCCAGCCCAGCTCGCCGCTGCGCACGCACTGCATGGCGGGCTGGTAGCCCTCGCGCCAGGCAAGGGCGAAGGCGTCGGCATCCACCTGCGGGTACAGCGCCTGTACCTCGCGCACGATGCTGCCGTGCCAGTCCACCACGGTGCCGAAGATGTCGAAGGCCAGTACCCGCACGTCGGGGAAAAGAGGAGTGGTCATGCTGCGTTCTCTCGTTGTCGACGGATCAGCCGCATGATCGCACTGCCACCTCCTCGGCTCACTCCGGCTGAATGCCCGCTTCCTTCACGACCTTGCCCCACTTCGCCAGGTCGGACTGAATGACCGCGGCATAGTCCTGCGGCGTGCCACCTTGCGGCTCGATGCCGGCGGCTTCGAGCTTGGTGCGAACGTCTGGCAGTTTCATCGCCGCGTTGATCTCCGCATTCAGCTTCGCGATGATGGCCTTGGGCGTGCCGGCCGGGGCCAGAAAGCCGCCGTTGGTGTTGGCGTCGTAGCCTTTGAGGCCCTGTTCTGCCGCTGTCGGCACGTCGGGTAGCGAAGCCGCGCGCTTGGCGGTAGAAACCGCCACGGCGCGCACGTTGCCGGCTTTCACCTGCGCCTGGATGGCGCTGATCGTGTCGATGTAGAGCGCGGTGCGGCCAGCCAGCAGGTCGGGGTGGGCGGCGGACGATCCCTTGTAAGGCACCAGCAGCATGGGCACGCCTGCAGACATGCGGAACATTTCGGCGGCCATCTCCTGTGCGCTGCCCCGGCCCGATGTGGCCACCTTGGCTGCGTCGGGGTTGGCTTTCATCCAGGCGATGAATTCGGGCAAGGTCTTGGCGGGCACCTGCGGTGCTACGGCGAACACCAGCGGCACCTCATGGCTGTAGACGATCGGCTCGAAGCTCTTCTCCGGGTCCCAGCCCAGGTTCTTGAACAGGAACTTGTTGATGTTGTGGCTGCCGCCCACGATGCCGATGGTGTAGCCGTCGGGCACCGACTTGGCGAGCACGTCGGTTCCCAGGTTGTTGGAGGCGCCGGGCTTGTTCTCCACCACCACAGCCTGCCCCATTGATTGGGCCATCTTGTCGCCGATCACGCGGGCGATGGTATCGATGGCCCCACCGGGTGGGGCCGGCACGATGATCTTGATGGGGCGGCTCGGGTAGGCCTGCGCGAAGGCCGGAGTCGGAGCGGCAGCGATCACTGCTGAAACGGCGAGCAGCTTCAGCAAGGTGGTAGTGGCGGTTGCTTTGGTCATGGTTGTCTCCTCTGAGGTATGGGTCGTTGGAATCGGTATTCAGTCCACACAGCGCCGGTGGGTCTTGTGCCCTCCGTACGCAGCGGCAGAAATAAAGGAAGAGTGGCGTTAGCCGCGCCCGGCGAAGGGCATGGCGCTGGCCATCACGGTCATGTTCAGTACGTTGGCTTCCAGCGGCAGCGCGGCGATGTGGCGCACGGCGTTGGCCACATGTCGCGCGTCCATCATGGGTTCGGGCGCGACGCTGCCGTTGGCCTGCAGCACCCCGCGCGTCATGCGTTCGGACAGCTCGGTCAGCGCGTTGCCTATGTCGATCTGGCTGGCCACGATGTTGAAGGCCCGGCCATCGAGCGCCAGCGACTTGGTCAGCCCCGACACGGCGTGCTTGCTGGCGGTGTAGGGCGCAGTGAAGGGGCGTGGGGTGTGGGCCGAGATCGATCCGTTGTTGATGATCCGCCCGCCCTGCGGCAACTGGCGACGCATCAGCCCGAAGGCCGCGCGGGCGCAGAGGAACACGCCGGTCACGTTGGTGTTGAGCACGCTGAACCACTTCTCCAGCGGCAGCTCGTCCATCGGCACCGCCGGGGCGTTGACCCCCGCGTTGTTGAACAGCACATCGAGCCGGCCGAAGCGCGCTTCGATGGTGTCGAACAGCGCCTGCACGCTGGCTGGGTCGGTTACGTCGGTGGGCACGGCCAGAGCGGTCTGCCCAAGCGATGCGGCTTCCGCCTCCAGCGACTGCAGCGGCTCAGGCCTGCGGCCCGCCAGCACCACGGTGAAGCCGTCGTCCAGCAGGCCCTGGGCCACGGCGCGGCCAATGCCGCTGCCGGCGCCGGTCACCAGGGCCATCCGGGACGAGTCGGATGTATTCATGCGTTGCTCCATGTCTGTGAGGAAGAGGAAATGTCTTGCACAGGCCGGTTTCCTGGCGCGGGGCCTACCGTCATGCGGATTTCGGCAATGCCGGTCACTCCGCCGTGCACGGTGTCGCCGGGCTGCAGCGGCCCTACGCCCGCAGGCGTGCCGGTAAAGACCAGATCGCCCGGCGCGAGCGTGACCGAGCGTGACAGCATGGCCACCAGCTCGGCCACTGGCCACAGCAGGTCGGCCACGTCGGCACGTTGACGTTCGATGCCGTTCACCGCCAGCCACAGTGCGCCCTGCTGCGGGTGGCCGCAGACCGACGCCGGCACCAGGGGCGAGCAGGGCGCCGAGTGGTCGAAGGCCTTGGCGGGCTCCCACGGGCCGCCGGCCTGCTTGGCTTGCTGCTGCAGGTCGCGCCGCGTCAGGTCCAGGCCTGCGGCGTAGCCCCAGATGTGCCGGGCAGGTACCAGCGCCGGATCCAAGTTGCGCCCGCCTTGGCCAATGGCCACCACCAGCTCGATCTCATGGCAGAAGTCCACGGTGTCGGGCGGATAGGGCAGCATGCCTTCGGCGGGCACCACGGCGCTGGCAGGTTTCATGAACCATGCGGGAAGCGCGCTGGGCGCAGCTTCGTCCGGGCTCCAGCGGTAGTTGCGGCCGATGCAGAACACCCGGCCGACCGGGAAGACCGCCGTGCTGCCGGCGATTGCCAGCGTAGTCGCGGCGGGTGGGGGGAAGACAGGGTTCGTCATGGCGTAATTGGTTGCGGCTGGGTGGCGCGCATCACTCGACGGTGATCTTCTTGCCGCGAATGATCTGCGCGGACCGGCTGCGGTCCGCCTGGATCAGCTGTGCGAATTCCTTGGGCGACGTGGTGCGCGGCACGCCTCCCAGCGCGGCGAAGCGCGCCTTCACCGATTCGTCGGCCATCATCGCGCGCAGGTCGGCGGCGATCTTTTCCACCACCTCAGGCGGTGCATGGGCAGGCGCCAGCAGCCCGATCCAGGAGATGGCATTGAAACCCGGGGCCACGCTTTCGGCCAGCGTCGGCACGTCGGGCAGGGCGGCCACGCGCTTGTCTCCGGTGACGGCCAGCGCGCGCAGCTTGCCGGCCTTGATGTGCCCGGACGCTTCCAGCACCGTCATGAACGACAGCTGCACGTGGCCCGCCAGCAAATCGGCCACTGCCGGCCCACCACCCCGGTAAGGCACATGCAGGATGAACGTGCCCGTCTGGTCCTTGAACATTTCCGCAACCAGGTGCGGCGCGCCACCGGCCCCCGAGCTGCTGTAGCTCAGTGACCCCGGTTTGGACTTGGCCAGGGCGACGAATTCGGCGGCGGTCTTGGCGGGCAGCGAGGGGTTGATCATCATCGCCAGTGGCAGTTCGGCCACCAGAGACACCGGCGCAAACGCGGTGTCAGCGTCGTACGGCAGCTTGGCGTAGAGCGACGGATTGATCGCCTGCGTGCCGATGTTGCCCAGCAGCAGGGTGTAGCCGTCGGGCTTGGCCTTGGCGACGTAGTCCGCGCCGATCTGCCCCGCAGCGCCGCCCTTGTTTTCTACCACCACCGGCTGGCCCCAGCGCCGACCCAATTGCTCGGCGATCAGTCGCGCACCCGTGTCGGTTCCGCCACCCGGCGGAAAGGGCACGACCAGCGTGACCGGGCGTGCCGGGTAGGCCTGTGCAGCGGCCTGGCCGTGGGCCAGCGGGCCGAAGGTGGCGACCAGTGCGATGGCGCTGATGAGCGCCGTGCGTCGATGGAACATGGTTTTGTCTCCGTGAATCGGGGGTGATGGCGCCCCGGTCTTGTGCCGGGGTTGGGACGCTAGGCGAGCTCGGCTGCGAATCAGGTGGTGAGGCTCATTGCTGGACGCTGGCCAGCCAGCGCTTGTGCCACGCTGTCCGCCACCATTTCGGCCATGGCCGTGCGCGTTTCCCAGGTCGCGCTGGCGCGGTGCGCCTGCAGCGTGGTGTGCTGGGACTGGCGCAGCGCCAGCGGAACGCGGGGCTCGTCCACGAAGACGTCCAGCCCGGCGCCGGCGATGCGGCCGGCCGTCAGCGCGGCGGCCAGATCAGCCTCGTTGACCAGGCGACCCCGCGCGACGTTGACCAGAAACCCGCGCGGCCCCAGCGCGTCGAGCACGGCGGCGTTGACGATGCCCTCGGCAGAGTCCGCAGCAGCGCACAGCACCAGTGCGTCGGCACCCTGTGCCAGATCGACCAGTTGCGGCACGAACCGGTGGGGCACATCGTCCATGGCGCGCAAATCGGTGTAGCTGATCGCGCAGCCGAAGGCCGACGCACGCACCGCCACCGCGCGGCCCACGCGGCCCATGCCGACGATGCCCACGCGCATGCCGCTGAACCGGCGCGCCAGCGGAATCGCGCTGGGCTGCGGGTGCAGCTCCCACTGCCCGTCGCGCACGAAGCGGTCGCCCGCGCAGATGTTGCGGCAGGCTGCAATCAGCAGACCGATGGCCAGGTCGGCCACGTCTTCGGTCAGCGCGCCCAGCGTGGCGGTAACAGGCAGCCCGCGCTCGCGGCAGTACGCCAGATCCACTGCGTCGGTGCCCACGCCGTTTACCGCCACCACCTTCAGGCGCGGCAGACGCTCCAGCATGGCGCGCGTGATGCCGGTGTGGCCGCCGGTGATCACCGCCTCGATGCTGTTGCCGTGCGTATCGAGCCACGCCTCGGGTTCCGTGATCTCGAACAGCTTGTGCACGTCATAGAGCGCTGCGAGGGTGTCGTTCACCGACGGAATGAGGATCGGGTTGAGCTGGAGGATTCGGGGTCTCATGGGCGAATACGTCACGTTGAAAAGTAGGTTGACGCATGGTAAGAATAGGTTGATTAATAATGCAATCTTGACGTATAAAATCAATATATAAAAGATACCTTGGTGCATCCGCTTGGGTGGTGAAGAAGGGCAAAGATGGCTTCCTGGATTTCGATTGACGCGGTGTGCAGCCAACTGGGCGTGCAGCCACAGACCGTGTATGCGTACGTCAGCCGCCGCAAGCTGGAGGTCACCCCCGACCCGGCCGACCCCCGCCGCAGCCTCTACCGCGCGGAAGACGTGGCCGTGCTGGCTAGGCGCAAGCAGGCGGGCCGCAAACATGAAACCCTGGCCGCGAACACGCTGTTCGGTGCCGAGCCCAGCATTCCCACCGCGCTGTCGGCCTTCATTCGCGGGCGGCTTTATTACCGCGGGCAGGATGCCGTCGACCTGGCACGGTCGGCGTCGTTGGAAGAGGCGGCCCAACTGCTGTGGGCGGCCGAGCAGCCGGTGGACTTCGCCACGCCCGCGAAGAACCGCACGCCCCCTGCGGGCCGAGAGGCGGCCTTCACCGTGCTGGGCGCGCTGGCGGCCGGTGGTCATTCCACGCGCGGGCGGCTCACGCGCGTGCTGCACGGTGAGGCGCAGGGCCTGGTCGGTCAACTGGCCAGCGCCTTCGGCGCGCAGCCGGGGCGCCAGCCGCTGCACCAGCGCTTTGCGCAGGCATGGAAGCAGCCTGCGCCGGTGGCCGAACTGCTGCGCACGGCCCTGGTGCTGCTGGTGGACCACGAACTGACCAGCTCGGCGTTCGCGGCGCGCATCGCGGCGTCCACCGGGGCGTCGCTGCCGGCCTGCCTGCTCGCGGGGCTGGCCACGCTGTCCGGCCCGATGCACGGCGATGCGTCGGGCCGTGTGCAGGCGCTGTTCGGCGATGTGGAACGGCAAGGCGATGACGAGGTAGTGACGCATTACCTCTCCACCGGCATGCCGTTGCCTGGCTTCGGCCACCACGTGTACCCCGATGGCGACCCGCGCGCTGCGGCCCTGCTGGCGCTGTTCGAGCCGCCCGAAGCCATCGCACGCTTCATTGCCAAGGTGACCGACCTCACCGGCCTGCAGCCCAACATCGACGTGGCCATGGCCGCCCTGGTAGCCCACTGCCGGTTGCCTGCCGATGCGGCCTTTGGCCTGATCGCCACCGCGCGCAGCGTGGGGCTGCTGGCGCACAGCCTGGAGCAGCTCTCGGTCGCGCAGGTCATACGACCCCGTGGCCGTTACGTAGGGGCCATGCCAGGCGCCAAGTCCTAAGGCCAACTGCCTGCATCTGCAAGGAAACCGGCAGCGTGCTAAGGTCGCTGGTTCATCGGGTTTACCCTGATGTGCCGCTCGCGCCCCGCCTTCGAACCCCTCTCGCTCGTTCCATGTCCACGTCTTCGATCTCGTCCGATTGCTCGTCTGCCACTGCTGTCAACGACACGGCCCATGACAGCCGCACGCTGATGCGCGCCGTGCTGGCGCTGGGCGTGGGCGGCTTTTCCATCGGCACCGGCGAGTTCGTGATCATGGGCCTGCTGCCCGAAGTGGCGCAGGACATCGGCGTGACGATTCCGCAGGCCGGCCACGTCATCAGCGCCTATGCGCTGGGCGTGGTGGTGGGTGCGCCGGTGCTGGCCGTGCTGGCAGCGGGCTGGGGCCGCCGGGCGCTGCTGATGGCGCTGATGGCGGTGTATGCGCTGGGCAATTTCGCCACCGCCCTGGCGCCCGGCTACCAGTCACTGGCGGCCATGCGGCTGCTGACGGGGCTGCCGCACGGCACGTATTTCGGCGTGGCGGCGCTGGTCGCCGCTTCGCTGGCACCGCCAGGCCAGCGGGCGCGTGCGGTGGGGTTGGTGATGCTGGGGCTGACCAGCGCGACGCTGGTGGGCGTGCCCATCGCCGCTACGCTGGGGCAGTACTTCGGCTGGCGCGCGGCTTTCGTCTTCGTGGGCGTGGTGGCCTTGGCTGCAGTGGCCCTCGTGCGCGTGGGCGTGCCCCACGTGCCCGCCCCGCGTGACGCCAGCCCGTTGCGAGAACTGGGTGCGCTCAAGCGCAAGCAGGTCTGGCTCACCTTGGGCATCGGTGCCATCGGCTTCGGCGGCATGTTCGCGGTGTTCAGCTACATCAAGCCCACGCTGACCGAGGTCGCTGGCCTGCCGCTGGGCGGCGTGCCCTTCGTGCTGGCGCTGTTCGGCCTGGGGATGGTCGCCGGCAATCTGGTGGGCTCGCGCATGGCAGACAAAGCCCTGATGCGCACCATCGGGCAGTTGCTGGCGTGGTCCGTGGCGGTGCTGATTTTCTTCGTATTCGCCGCGCACCACGTGGTGACGGCGGCGCTGGCCACCTTCCTGCTCGGCACGGTCGTGGCCATTGGCCCGGCGCTGCAGATCCGGCTGATGGACGTGGCGGGCGATGCGCAAACGCTTGCCGCCGCGCTGAACCATTCCGCCTTCAACGCCGCCAACGCGCTGGGCGCGTGGCTGGGCGGCATGGCCATCGCCGCCGGCCTGGGGTGGACATCCACCGGCTGGGTGGGCGCCATATTGGGCGTGGCCGGCCTGGGTATCTTCGCCTGGTCGCTGGCCAGTGACCGGGCAGGGCGCAACCAGCCTGCCGCTACCGCCCCGCGCTAGGGCGTCGGTGCCGGCCCGCGCAGCCGGCGCCAGCGCGTGGCGCCGTGCATCACCAGCAGGCAGCAGGTCACCCAGGCGCCGCCGGTGATCCAGCCAGCCAGCACGTCGCTGGCGAAATGCACCTGCAGCACCACCCGGCTCCAGCCCACGGTGACGATGATGGCCGCTGCCGCCATCACCGATGGCAGATGCCAGCGCCGCGGCAGCAGGCGCAACGCCAGGTACGCCAGCATGGTGTACGCCACCAGCGACGAACTGCTGTGGCCGCTGGGAAAGCTGAACCCGTCGGCCACAGCGATCTCGTGCGTGTGCACGGGCCTGATCCGCTCGAAGCTGTGCTTGAAAGCGCGGGTCAGCACGCCGTTGCCTGCCAGGGCCACCAGCCAGCCCGTGGCCAGCATGCGGTAGCCGCGCCACCAGAGCAACGCGCCCACCACGGCCGCCAGCACGTACAGCACGGCGGTGTCGCCCATATGGGTCAGCCAGGCGAACATCGTCAGGGTGGCCACCGATGCGGTGGCGCGCAGGGTGTCGGCCAGGCTCTGGTCCAGCGTGGCCCAGGCGGTCGGGTTGCCCCAGGCTTCGGCGATCAGGGCCAGCGTGTGGGCACAGGCCCACAGCAGCAACGCGGCCGCCGCCATGGTCGCAGCCAGCCCGGCGGGCCCCGAGGGGCGCGGCAGCCGTTGCGACCAGGGTGTGTACAGCGGCGCAGCACTTTGCGCTGCTGCGCGCACGGCCCAGCTGATGCCAACGCCCAGCGCCAGGCCGCAGAGCCAAACCGCCACGGGGTGAGTGCCGGCCCATGCGCCCCAGGTCGATACGCCGCTCATGGCTGCCGTCCTTGATGTGGCAGCGAATGGCTGGCGTTGGCCAAGCGCGATGCAAAGTGCGGCAGGCAGTACGTCGAGAAGGGCGGAAAGGGCATGAACGGTAGACAGAGCATTGCGAAGAGGCGCGGAGCCGCATTCTCACCAGCCCAGCGCGGCAATCCACCATGGCAGGGGCATTTATCGGCATTGGCTGACAGCGGTCGAGGCTGGGTTCCGGCCTGCTGGGGCCGCCTTGCATCCAACAATGCGCCCACTGCACCGCTTCCACGCCGGCTTTCAACGATGCTTTCCGGCAACGTGCCGCGCGGGTGTTCCACCATGACGCAATCTCCGCCCTATCTGCCGCCCCGGCCTGACGCCAACGGCACCATCCATATCGTGGTGCCCTTGCGCCCGGGCGCCGACCTCGACCAGTTGCGTGCCAGGCTCGACGCCGTGCCTGCGCTCAAGCAACGCGCCGTGCGCTGGCACGTGCCCAAGGCAAGGGCGGACATCGTCCAACTGTCCCAAGAGGCCGCACGCAGTGCCAAGGCCGACGGTGGCCTGGTGGTGGCAGCCGGCGGCGACGGCACCATCAATGCAGTGGCCACCGCGGCGTGGGCGCAGGGCGTGCCGATGGGCGTGCTGCCCATGGGTACCTTCAACTATTTCGCACGCGACCAGTCACTGTCTCTGGACCCGCAAGAGGCCGTGCAGGACGTATTGACCGCGCTGGACGGCGGCGACATGCGCCCGGTGAGCGTGGGTTTCGTCAACGACCGCATGTTCCTCGTCAACGCCAGCGTCGGCCTGTACCCGCGTTTGCTGGACAACCGCGAGCGCGCGTCTCGCCGCTTTGGCCGCACGCGCTGGGTGGCCATTTTGTCTTCGATGTGGAGCGTGCTGCGCGGCGGTGCCTCGCGCCGCTGGCGCGTATCGGTGCGGCCCGATGCCAACGCGCCGTTGCAGCAGCAGGAGCATCTGGTTTCCACGCTGTTCGTGGGCAACAACCATCTGCAACTCGAACGGGTGGGCATTCCGGAGGCCCGCGAAGTCGCCGAGGGCGACCACCTGGCTGTGGTGGTGCTCAAGCCGCAAGAGGGCGATGCATCCCCGGCCAGCATGCTGTGGAACGCCGTGCGGGGCAAGCTGGGCGAGGACGAATCGGTCAGCAGCATTGCCTGTACCGAGATGATCGTGGAGCCCGCCAGCTGGAAGCCGCACCGCGTGAAGGTTGCGTTCGACGGCGAACGCGAATGGATGGCTCCGCCCATCAATTTCCGCGTGGGCGATCGGCCGCTGTGGCTGGTGGCGCCCACCGCCACCGTCAAAAGCGACGACCCCGCACCCGCCGCCCAGGCGGAAGAAGCGCCGGCCGTGCCTGCCGTGGGCCTTGCGCCCGTTTAACGAACCAACAACCGCCATGACCCGCAAAGGCCGAACCACCGCATGAGTGTGCTGCTGCATCTGTCCGATCTGCATTTTGGAGCCCATGACCCCATGGTGTGCGACGCCGTCGCGCGCCTGACCGCACGGCTGGGCGTGCGCGTGCTCGTCGTGTCGGGTGACCTGACACAGCGGGCCACGCCGGAAGAGTTCGAGCAGGCACACCGCTTTTTGTCGGCACTGCCCACCGAGCATTGCCTGGTGCTGCCCGGCAATCACGATGTGCCGCTGTTCGCGTGGTGGGAACGCCTGGGCGGCCGTGCCTACTACCGGTACGCCCGGTGGTGGGGCGATGACCTGGAGCCTGTCTGCGATGCCGACGGCTTCGTGGTCATCGGGGTGAACACCACGCGGTGGTGGCGCCATCAGCGCGGCAGCCTGTCCGTCAAGCAGATCGACGCGGTGGCCGAGCGCCTGTCGGCCTCCCGGCCAGACGCCTGGCATGTCGTGGCCAGCCACCACCCGCTGGTCGCTACGCACCCGCAAGACCGCAGCCATCGCCCACACCGCTGCGAGCGGGCCTTGACACGCTGGAGCGCCGCCGGGGCGCAGTTGCTGCTGTCGGGGCATGCGCACGAGCCCGGGCTGATCGAGCCGATCACCGGCCTTTGGTCGGCGCAGGCGGGCACCGCGGTGTCGGTGCGGCTGCGGTCCAACGCACCCAACAGCCTCATCACGCTGGAGCGCTTGCCATCGCCCTCCGGTACCGGCGACCAGCGCTGGCTGACCCGCTGGGACTACGTGCGCGACGCGGGAGAGTTTCTGCCCGTGGGGCGCCATGACCTGACGAGCCCCTCGATTCTGGCAACCACCCCTGTCGCTGAGCTGGCCCGCCATTCAGTTGCGCCTTCGCCGGTCGCAAGCAGCCTTTAACTCACATCGACCAGATACGCGGACGTTGCGCTGGCAGCTGCCACAGCGCCACGCGCCAGGCCGCCCACACGCGCTGCAGCAGCGCCATGGCCGGCTCCACCACCGGTGCCAGCACGCGCACCACCACCACGCGGTCGTTGGGGCAGGTGGCGCCGGCGGTGGCCACCAGTGGGTCGGCGTCGATCACCGCACGGGCGCTGTCCAGCGCCGTCTCGCGCCGCTCGCGCGTGAGCGGAGTGCCCGTCACGAAGAATAGCGAGGCCATGCAGCGGTGGCCCGCCAGGCCCAGGCGGCCGTCCATCAGCAGCGCGTCGCTGGCATCGACCCGGCCGCGTTCCAGCCACAGCCCGGGCACTTCGATGTGCTGCTGAAACCGCCCTTGCGTGAACGGCTTGTCGGCATGCGGCAAGCCGAAGGCCGTCACGTCCAGCCCGAACATCTCTGCGCCGGGCGCCACCTCCATGGTCAGCCGGTTTTCGGCCTGGCAGCCGTCGTAGCACAGCGCCTCCAGCGGCAGCCATTCCAGCCGCGCGCCAGGTTCCAGCACGGCATGCGTGCGCTGCAGTGCCAGCTCGCCCAATGAGCGGTAAAAGCGCGTGGCGCCGGGCGTGGTGACCAGCCCGTGCGCGCCGCCGCCCACGCGCAGGGCAATGTCTAGCACGTCGCCGCCCACCAACCCGCCGGGCGGGTGCACCAGCACGTTGTGGCAGACCGTGTCGCCTTCGGGGTACAGGCTTTGCAGGATGCGCAGCGGTCCGCTGTGCTCGAAGCGGGCGACGGTGCGGTCCTGTTCGCGGCGGTAGTCCAGTTGCAGGCGGGCAAGCCAGGTCATGCGTATTGCTATCGAATAGTGAGCGACTAGCGCATGATATACGGGCGCTGGAGGCCCATTTGACTTAAAAACCGCGCCGACCTCAGCGCCAGCCCGTGTGGGGTCAGGCTTTCCACGCGCCTACGTGCGATGCCGAGGCTTCTTCGATCAGCGCCGGGCCGATGCAGTCAATGCGGTGCGCCGACGCGGCAAACACGTCGCGGCACGACAGTTCCGCGTCGCGCTGGTCGAGCCGCTCGCCCCGAAAGTGCCGCAACCGCTGCGCGTCGATGCCGTACACCACCCGCCCGATGTTGGCCCAGAAGATGGCGCCCGCGCACATTACGCAAGGCTCGCCGGATGAATACAGCGTGGCTTGCGCAAATGCTTCGCGGCCATGCTGCGGGCTGGCGATGCGCACGGCCGAGGTTTCGGCGTGCGCAGTGCAGTCGCCGGTTTCGCCATTGGCGTTCCACGCCTCGGCCAGCAGCAGGCCGTCGGCGCCGACGATCACTGCCCCGAACGGCCGGTTGCCGCGCGCGCGGGCCTTGTCCGCCAGCGCGATGGCCTGGCGCAGGTACAGGCCGTCGCGCTCGTCCAGCGGCACCTCTGCGGGCAAGGCCTCTGATGCGATGGGCTGGGCGCTCATGCCGACACCTTGCGGTCGGCAGCGGCAGGTAGAAAGCCGGGGTTGAACACGCGTTCAGGCGCCGGCTTGCGGGCCAGGTTGAACACGGCGGCCACTTCGTCCACCTGGCTGCTGAGGACGCCGGGCTGTACGGCGCCCAGGCCGATGGCCTGGGTTTCGGCCGTCAGCAGGTACTGCCGGGTGATGGCCCAGCGATCGCGCTCCACGTCCATGTTCAGAATGGGCTCGCGCGCCTTGATGGCGGCAAACGCGGCTTCGGGGGCGGCCAGGGTCTCGCGCAGTGCGCGGTTGCTGGCGCGCAAAAAGGCACGGGCGGCTTCGGGCTTGTCTTGCAGCAGCTTGCCGGCCA
Organism: Acidovorax sp. WCS2018Noco2-16; assembly: GCF_031843945.1. Lineage (NCBI taxonomy): Bacteria > Pseudomonadati > Pseudomonadota > Betaproteobacteria > Burkholderiales > Comamonadaceae > Acidovorax > Acidovorax sp. WCS2018Noco2-16. The sequence continues at coordinate 252,433 of NZ_JAVTJJ010000004.1, read as the reverse complement.
GCAGCGCGTTGCCGTACAGCTGCAGGCCGGCCTTGCCGTATTCCAGCACTGCTAGGTCCTTGGGCGGAATGCGCGCAAACAGCGACACGGCCGAATCGTGGAAGTACGTTGCCGCATCCACATCGCCACGCACCATGACGTTGTCGCGCGCGCTGAAGTCGGTGGTCACCCAATCGAACAGCTCGGGCGGGGTCTTGAGCGAGCGTGCCACCATCGGCCAGCAGCGGCGCGTGGCCTCCACGGCAGCGGCGGCCACCTTCTTTCCCTTGAGCGACTGGAAGTCGTCGGTGATGCCCCGATCACGCCGGCCGATGATGACGAAGGGCGCGCGGTTGTAGTACTGGTAGATGGCCTGCACGGCCGTGTCGGGGTTCTGTGCATGGAATTCCACCAGCGAGCTGATGTCACCCAGGCCCAGGTCATATGCGCCACTGGCCACGCGGGTGATGGACGCGACCGAGCCGGCGCCCACGTCGATGCTCACGTTGAGACCCTCGTCGCGGTAGTAGCCCTTGGCATGCGCCAGGAAGAAGGGCGACGTCTGGCTGGTCACGCGGAAGTCGAGCGTGAACTTCAGCGGTGTCAGGTTGCCCTGCGCATGCACGGCGGGCGCGTGGAGCATCGCCAGCGGCGCAGCCACGGAAGCGGCGGTGGCAAGGGTGGTGGAGAGAAATTGGCGTCGTTGCATGGCAGGGCTCTCGGTTCGGTCGGGGGCCGGCGCGCGCGGAAATGCTCCGTGCGCGGTCGGTCGAACTGAGCAATTTCCGGGCGCCATCGGGTTGAAGAAACCGGTTGCGCTGAACGCTTCTACTCGGCAGACGTCATTGCATGAAGCGTGCCTGCGAATGACTTGGCCCGCCTTGCCCGGCGCGCGAAGAAAAAGCGCTTTGCCGGTGCGCTGTGCACTGTGTGTGCATCGCCGTGCATTGCGCTGGTGCGCTCTGGCGCCGTCATGGAGCGTTTGGAGGCTGCGTGGCCGCGGTTTCGCTGGCCTGTGAATTGCTTGCCACCACGGCAAGAGTAGAAGCGTTCAGTTCGTTTGGCTCCGCCCCTGCAGCGGAGCCAGCCGGCGGGTCATTGCTCTTGAAGCCGGCGCGTGCCGGGCGGTGTGCGTGGCGCCTTCATCGGCGTGCGCAACGCTGCCAGCCGCGCCATGTTCCTTCAAGAGCCCATGGCGCTGCGCCCTTCAGCAAAGGCATGCCGCGCTGGTGCCACGGGCCTTGTGGATTGACCCATGACGAGGACCACCATGCCCATTCTTTCTGACGCCAACCGCCCCCAAGACCCATCTGCCTTGCAAGCACCGATCTACGAGCCCTCCAACGCCCAGGACGTGATCGCCGAGCTGGAAAAAGAGGGCCGCATGGGCGGCCTGGGCCGCGAGACCACCGAGCGCGAAGTGCGCTGCATCGACATCTCCGACTTCGAGCAGCGCAAGGAAGAGATTGCCGAAGCGCTGTGGAGCGCATCGGTCGATATCGGCTTCTTCCAGGTCACCGGCCACGGCATTGCGCTGGACGACATTGGCGCCGCATTCGAACGCGCCGAACGCTTCTTTGCGCTGCCTGCGGAGACCAAGGCGCAGTGGCCGCTGGCACGCAATGCCGGCTGGGAACACAAGGCGCAGATTCGCCCTTCGACCCGCACGCCCGACCAGAAAGAGTCGTACCAGATGACCCGCCCGCGCATGGCGGGCCTGTGGCCCAGCGAGGCCGAACTGCCCGGCTTTCAAGAGGCCACGCTGCGCTTTGAGGCGCAGTGCTGGAGCGTGGCCATGCGCCTGTTGTCGTGCTTTGCGTACAAGCTGGGCTTTGCGCCCGACTTCTTCACCCGCGCGCATAACCCCGCCAGCACCGGCTACCAGAGCACGCTGCGCATGCTGCATTACTTCGCCGTGGACCCGGCGCTGAAAGACGACCTGGGCCTGTGGCGCGCCGGCGCGCACACCGACTTCGACTGCCTCACATTGCTGTTTCAGCGCGCAGGGCAGGGCGGCTTGCAGGTGCTGCCCGGCAAGGAAATGGAAGGCCGCGCGTGGACGCCGGTGCAGCCGGCCGAAGGCGTCATCACCTGCAACATCGGCGACATGCTCACACGCTGGAGCGACGACCAGCTGCCCAGCAACTTCCACCGCGTGCGCAACCCCCTGCCGCACGAATACCAGGGCGCGCGCTACAGCCTGGCCTTCTTCGCGCAGGCCGATGAAGACGCAGTGATCGAAGGGCCGGGCCGCAAGCACCCGCCCATCACCGGTGCCGAATATTTGCGCCAGCGCATCAGCGCCAATTTCTCTAACCGATATTGATTTTGAGTCAAATAGGCCTCCAGCGCTTGATAGATAAGCGCTGGTAGCTATCAATTTGATAGTTTTTGGGTGGGTGTGCCCAGCCACGGCGCCAGCCAGCCCAGGCCATCGCGCGTGGCGTGGGGTGCGCTGCCGCGCGCAGGCCGGTACTCGCACCCGATCCAGCCGTCGTAGCCCAGCTGGTCCAACAACTCGAACAGATAGGGGTAGTGCACCTCGCCCACGTCCGGCTCATGCCGCTCGGGCACGCCAGCGATCTGGATGTGGCCGACGCGGCCCGTGGGCACGTACTGACGAATGCGCGAGGCCAGATCGCCTTCGACAATCTGGCAGTGGTACAGGTCCATCTGCACTGCGACGTTCGGCGCGCCGATCTCTGCCAACAGCGCGTGCGCATCGCTCTGGTGGTTCAGAAAGAACCCCGGCATGTCGCGCGGGTTGATCGGTTCCAGCAACAGTTGCACGCCTTGCGCGGCGGCCAGCGCTGCCGCGTTGCGCAGGTTAGCGACGTAGGTGGCACGCAGTTCCGCGGCGTGTGCCCCTGGCGGCACCAGGCCGGCCATGACGTGGATGCGGGGGCAGGCCAGCGCCTGGGCATAGGTGAGTGCCTTGCGAATGCCTTGAACGAACTCCGCCTCCCGCCCCGGCAGGCAGGCGATGCCGCGCTCGTCCGCGTTCCAGTCGCCCGGGGGTGCGTTGAAAAGCACCTGCTGCAGCCCGTGCTGGCGCAATAGCGCGGCCAGCTGCTCGGGCGCATGGTCGTACGGAAACAGGTACTCCACTGCCTCAAAACCGTCTCGCGCGGCCGCTTCGAAGCGGTCGAGGAAAGGTACTTCGTTGTAGAGCAGCGAGAGGTTGGCGGCGAAGCGGGGCATGGCGGGTGACTCGAGTGGCTGAGGGCAGCCCGCAATCTAAGGCATGCAGCCGAGCGTGCCTGCCGAGGATGGGTTCTCTGTCACTCCCGTGTGCGCTGCCCGGTCGCCGCTGTCAGGGCGCGTCCCAAGCCGTTTCGAGCAGCGCCAGGTCCGTGGCCAGCGCATTGCGGCGCCCGTCGCCGCCGATCCTGATGTGCGCCATGGAACTGTGGGCGAACTGCAATGCCGAAGACATGCACAGCGAACTCATCACCAGCGTGCCGACGGCCAGGTTCTCGATGATCTGGAACGTGGGCATGACGAGGCGCCCTGAATCCGTGAAGCCGATCTTCAGCTGCGTGCGGTAGGCCCCAGCGCGCATGCCCGACAGCTCGATGTAGCCGGTGGCCATGGGCACCTGCCAATCGCCTTCGGCAAAGGTGTCGATGCCCGGCAGCAAAGCGGCGCGGACGAGGCGCACCTTGGTGGTCACGTAGTTTTCCCAGTCTGGTTGAAATGCGTGAGCCTTTTGGACGCCGGCGGCCCAGGAGGCAGAAGCGGGATGGGGCATGAAGAAGATGAAATGAGAGAAGGCCACCCCCGGCAGCCGCAACGCCGGGATGGCTGGATGTGGACGGACCCTTATCGTGCGCCCGACCCTTTGCTCCTTTGTAGGACGCGGCCGGTAATCTGTGGTGCACCTTTGCGTGCGCCGGCCTCGAAAGGTCCTGCGGCGATGGCCTGCTTCAGCGCCGCCGCCAGCGGACAGCCCGTGCTTTACCTTCCGGCGGTCAGGCGGCCCAGGGCGTTGGCCCGCTACGGCACTTGCAGCAGGTTACCGGCTCATCACCATTGCACCCAGATCAGCAAGAACAGCAAAGCCATCACCAGCGTGACGACGATCACGAACCGGTGGTTGCGATAGTGGTGGCGACTGCGTTCAGGTGCCCCTGCGCTGCTGCCGGCAGAGGCGGCTTGGTGGTTCGGTTCGGGCGATTGGGGGGAAGACGTGGTGTGGGGAGAGCGTCCCGTCATGGTGGACTCCTTTGGTGAAGCTTGCATTTGGTTCAGGTGGCAGTTCAACTGGCAGGTCAGCGGGCCAGCCAGCTGGCGCCGCTCATGGGCACGGGCGCATCTACCGGACGGCCGGCCGCGCGCTCGAACTCGACCGGGTCGTGCGCGCTCAGTACCTGGATCTCCGCGGCATGGCGGGCCGCCAGGGCGCGCAGCCGCGCCTGGTTGGACAGGCGCGAGGCGCGGTCTTTCTCCATCAGCGTCTGGTACATGCGCAGCCCAGGGGTGCACCACGGCGACTCGGCATCCATTTCGCGGTGATGGAAATACGCATCGCCGGCCATCAGCACCCATCCCGATTCAGCGCGCACCGCAACGCCCGCATGGCCCAGGGTGTGGCCCGCCAGTGGCACCAGCAGCACATCGTCCGGCAGGCCGTGCAGCCCTCTGACGCAGTTGAAGCCATGCCAGTCGTCGCCTTGCGTGCCGTCGTAGACCCGCCACCGCCCGCGGCTGCTCCATTGCTGAGGCCGGTAGCGCTGCCGGTCCAGCCAGGTTCGCTGCGCCGAAGCGGTGTCGCGCTCGCGCCGCAGGAGGTGGATGGACGCCTTTGGAAAGTCGTCCAAACCGCCCGCGTGGTCGAAGTCCAGGTGCGTCAGCACGATGTGGCGCACCTCGTTGCAGCTGAAACCCAGGCGCTCTATCTGGCCTGCGGCGGTCATTTCTTCGCGCAGGTCGGGCGACATCAGCCACAGGAACAGGCTGCTCAGGCGGCGCTCTGGGTGGCGCACGTCCTGCAAGCCATAGCCCGTGTCCACCAGGGTCAGGCCGGCATCGGTTTCCAGCAGCAGGCAGTGGCAGCACAAGCAGCCCCGCTGCCATATCGAGGGAACCCTTCCGTCCATGAGCCGCCCTCCGAGGGGGCAGGCGCTGACGCAGTTGAGATGGTGAACCTTGACCATGGCCTCTCGCTTGCCGCGGCGCTACGCGGATCAGGCTGCACGCCGCAGGTGAGCGTCCTGGCGCGTCAGTTCGGTCCCCGGTGTCCACGCATAGGTGGCCGACACAGCCTGCGACGGCGAGCCCGCAGCGTTCACGGCGTCGCGGTACCACTGCGAAGACGCTCCTTCATTTGCGGTGTTTACGAAACGGGTGCCATCCTTGCGCATGCCCGTTTCCTGCTCGACCACCCGGGTGAGGTAGTCGCGCTGGCTGCGGAACTCGATGAAGCGCGGCAGGGAGCCGTCGCCCAGCACCTCCGCAGGGTCGCGGCGCTCAATGTCCTTGAACAGCTGCAGGGCGACCTGGAAGTGGCCCAGTTCGTAGTCCAGGAAGCGCTCCCAGATGGCGCGCACGCGCGGGTTGCTCTCCTGCATCGCGCAGCCGGCGTAGTTCCACACCTCGCATGCCTCGGAAATCAGCAGTTTCTCCAGAATCGATTCGTTCGGGTTCAGCATGGAGCCGTAGTGTGTGATGTGCTGCGATTCCACCGAAGCGATCTCGGCATACAGTTGCCGCGCCAGCGGGTCGGCAAACACGGGGCCGATGTTCATGTAGTAGTCGTGCGTCTGGTATTCGCCCCCGGTGAGCGTCAGCGCATGCAGTTTGGTCGCCAGCACCGCATCGGGGCCGTACGGCTCGAGCAGGTCGTGCTCGGGGGCGCGGTGGTGGAACCAGGTTTCGCGCGCAGGCACGATGTCGGTATAGCCCTGCGTGATGTTGTTGGGGTCCTTGCCCTCCAGGCGGTCCAGCAGCGCGCTATAGCGGTAGAGATGGTCGAAGTCTTCCAGCAGCGCATACCGGTAGCCCTGCGACAGGTAAGGGTCTGGCTCCAGCTGCGCGACCGAGGCCGTGACCTCAATGGCCGTCTGTTCGTAGCCGATGGTGGTTTCCAGCGGCGAGTGGTCTGCGCCGAGCAGCCAGTTGATGGTGGTGGCCTGGTGCTGCTCGACCCGCATCAGCTGCGCCAGGGCGACGCGGGCCGATGCGTTCATGCGCAGGGCGACCTGCTTGGTGCGCAGCGAGTCCAGCTCGACACCGTTCATCAGGATGATGCGCACGCGCGTGAAGGCGTCGTCATCGAGTTTGCTGATGGGTCTGCCGACCATGTCTTTCCAGCTCAGGCGTTGGCGGTCCAGAGCCATGCCCCGGTCTTGGAAGAGGTTGAGAGTCATGCGGTTCTCCTTGAGTGCGGGTCAGAGGGCAGGTCAGAGTGCGGGCGAGGTGTCTTCCGCCAGGAGCAGGGCGCTGTGCCACCCGCGGATGATCAGCAGGTGTTGTGCCTCTTGCGCCAGGGCGTGGGCGAAACGCTCGGACAGCGCTTCCTTTCCTGCCCGGGTGGCGAGCTGGATCAGCAGTTCCCAGCCGGCGTTGTCAACGAGTTCGATCGTCAGGATCGCGTTGAGCGACTGTCCAAAGGTGGTGCGCGGATCGGTCACCACCTGCACGATGCCTGCCGAGGCGGTGCCAATGACGTCGGCTGCCGGCGTTTGCGCGGTCGGGTCGCCGCCCAGCTGCTGCATCACCTCGCTCAGCATGTGGAAGTGCTCCAGCTCTTCGGAGCGGATGCGCTCCAGCGTTTCGCCAGGCTCTTCGCTGTCGAGCTCTAGCGCGGCGACTGCGCCGCCCTGGCCGTCGCCTGCGGCTTGCAGCGACTGCGCCGCCTTGGGCAACACGATGCCTGCCTCCGCAAGCGCCATGTACTTGACGATCAGCGCGTCGTACAACCTAACGCCGCTGCGCTCGAAAGCCATGCGCTCACCGACCTTGTCCATCAGCAGCTCCGGGCGCTCGCCCATCAGCTGAGCCATGCCGGTCTTGACGGTGCCTATGAGGGACGCTGGTCGCGGGATGGAGCCCAGAGCCTGCGACTCGGCAACGTAGAACAGGCGCTCCTGGTCGGCGGCGCTCGTATCGATCTCGGTCGGCGGGCTGAAAGACTGCACGGCTTGCGCCATGGCCTGCGCGCGGTCAGGATTCGCTGCAATGCCTGTCTTGTTCATTCCGGTGGTGGTGGGTTCCATGGGGGCTCCTGGTCTCGTGGGTGGTTCGGTGGTGCTGGGTCCTGTTCGCGCAGCGCTGCAATGCGTAGGGGTGGTGGGCCGCTACGGGGCCGGCTTTTGGGCGTTTACCGAAGCCGGATCGTTCGCCGACGGGGTGCCGCCGCGGGGGGTGCTGTCTGCCATGGGAGATCTCCTGCCGGGTTAACGCTGAAAGCGGTGCGCGGAAGCTGCTGCGTCACGGCCCAATTTCTTCCCATGGCTGTGCAGGGGTTGTGAGTGCAGGACTACGCGGCCGTAGGACGGGGCAAGTTGATGGGCAGCTGTAGCGCGCAGCCGGCGTGCACCAAACAGGCTGGGTACGCCAATACCTGCGCGCGGCCAGCCGCATGCTTTCAGGGCTTGTCGAGCAATGGAGCGTGACGACGGCGCAACGTCTGACAGCGCAGCCGGCCACGCCAGATCAGTGGCAGCCTTCTGGATGCGCGGATTTGACGCAGTCCACACGCCGAGACTGGCCCCTGGCCCGCGCAAACCCGCAAGCCGTGGCGCGAGCGGGTAGGTGGCGTGAGGAGCATGTCGGCTGCGGGGGCCGCGATCTGCATTGCCCCGCCGTGCGCAGGCCTGAGCGCTTGGTTCGGTCGCTGCGCGCTCCACCCGGGAGTTACCGGCCACGCGGCTTCAGAGGCCGGCGGGCCCCTGTGCGCATGCGCCCGTGCGCCCAGGGGGCATTCCCAGTTCTCGCCCGCCCCGCTGGGGCCGGTTCAAGGTTTCGGACGGCTCTCCGTGCTGCCCCTCTTCGCTCGGGATTCGCAGAACCCATGCGCTAGCGCGAGCCCGAGTGCGAATGCGGCATACACGCCCACCAGGGCGGATCGCGACAGATGATGCTCGAAACCTGGGGTGAAGCGTTCCGGCGTGCATTTGAAGTCCACCAGACAGGCGACGGCGCTGGTCGCGGCAGCGCCTGCTACCAGCGCCGCGGGGGTGGCGGACTTCGTTCGGCCGCGCACCGCCAGCGCATGCAGCGCAGCCCAACCAAGCGCAGCGCCATGGTGGATGGCATAGCCCAATAGGGTGTGGCGCACGCTCAGTCCTTTGGCGCGTAGCGCGGGCTTGCCCCACCACCAGTGGCTGACGGCATTCACCGGCGCCGTGATGCTGCGCTTTTCGCGGTGTCCCGTCCAGCCAAGCACCACTGCCGACAGCACGCTGGCCAGCGTGCCCGCCAGGGCGGCTTCGCTCCAGAGCCGTCGGTGCGGGCGCGCGTCATTCTTCAGGGGGGAGTTGGTCGGCATGTTGTCTCCACTGGGACGATCGGCGCTCCAGTCTGGGCGAGCAATGGCTGACGCGGTTGTAGGCAAACTTCCGACGCCGTGGCCGGCCAACGATCTTGTAGCTTGCATTCGTGTGGAACCTGACCGACAAGCGCTGTGGGTGCTCTCGTCAGCCGATTGCCACCCCTGCCGGCACACTCCGGTGTCTGTAGAACCTCACTCCCAACGGTGCTGCATGGAATACCTGTTGCTCAAGTGGCTGCACATCCTCTCTTCCACCCTCTTGTTCGGTACCGGCATCGGGTCGGCGTTCTACCTGCTCGTGACGGTGTCCACGCGCGACGTGCGGCTCATGGCGCATGTGGCCCGGTGGGTGGTGCGGGCCGACTGGATGTTTACCGCGACGACCGCCATCGCTCAACCAGTGACCGGTTTCTGGCTCGTCCATCTGATGGGCCTGCCGTGGCGTACGGGCTGGGTGGCGTGGTCGCTGGCGCTCTATGCGCTGGCGATGGCTTGCTGGCTGCCGGTCGTGTGGATCCAGATGCGGCTGCGTGATCTGGCTCAACAGGCTGCCGACACAGGGTCACGCCTCACACCGCAGTTCTGGCGGCTGTTTTGGACCTGGGTCGTGCTGGGCGTTCCGGCACTGTTCGCCTTCCTGGCGATTTTCTGGCTCATGGTGGCGAAGCCCGCACTCTAGGGACTCGTCTTTGCTCCATGGGCTCGTCTTTATCAAGGCACCCAGAAGCTGGCGTGTGGCGCGAGAAGTTCTGCACGCAACGCGGCCACCGGTCCCACGACCTCCACCTGGCGCTGGCCGCTGGCGAACACGGTGCGGCAGGGCAGTGCCAGCGTGGGGTTCTGTGCGTTGTCTCCCGTCAGCTTCAGCAGGTCGGTCTCTGCAACGCCATACAGCACGCGCCCAATGCCGGCCCAGTAGATCGTGCCGGCGCACATGGCACAGGGCTCGAAGGTGGTGACCAGCGTGCACTGCGCCAGGTAGGCGCCGGGGTAGTTCGCAGCTGCCGTGCGCGCCAAGGTCGATTCGGCGTGATTCACCGTGTCGAGGTTGCCCTGCTCGGCCAGCACGGTCTCACCGTCGGGTGCGACCAACAGCGCGCCGAAGGGGTGGCGGCCCATGGCTTGGGCACGGCGGGCGACGGTGTGGGCACGACGCAGCAGGTAGGCGGCGCGCTCCGCCGTGTACGGCTCGGACACCTCGACGGCCGCGTCGTCCGGGGCTTTGGCGGGCCCGCTCATTCCCCTTGCGAGCCCCGGTGCGCCCAGCCTGTGGTGTGCTTTTCCAGCACGTTGAACAGCTCGTACATCACCATCGCCATGGCGCCCACCACCATCAGTCCGGCGAAGGCCAGGCCCATCTGCATGGACGAGCCTGCCGAGATCAGCAGATAGCCGATGCCTTCGTTGGCGGCGGTCATTTCACTGACCGTGGTGCCCACGAAGGCCAGCGTGATGGCGACCTTCAGCGAGCCGTAGAAGTACGGCAGCGACCGCGGCATACCGACTTTGACCAGCACGTCCCAGCGCTTGGCGCCCAGCACGCGCAGCACGTCTTCCAGTTCGGGCTCCAGCGTGGCGAGGCCCGTGGCGATGTTCACCATGATCGGAAAGAAGCTGATGAGGAACGCGGTGAGGATCGCCGGCCCGGCACCGATGCCGAACCACACCACGAGGATGGGCACGAAGGCCGCCTTCGGCAGCGCGTTGAACGCGGTCATCAGCGGGTAGACGGCGGCATAGGCCAAGCGTGATGAGCCGATCAGAAAGCCCAGCAGCACGCCCACCACGATGGCGATGCCAAAGCCGGCCATGGTCACCCAGAAGGTGCGCCAGGCGTGGCCGGCGATGATCCATTTGAATTCGACGAACTGGTTCCAGATGGCGAGCGGGCTGGGGAAGATGAATTCCGACACGCCAAAGCCCGAGCAGATGACCTGCCACAGCACGATGACGGCAAACAGCAGCACCCACGGCGACCAGCGCTCGACCTGCTTACGGTGTTGAATGGTCATGGTCATTGCGTGATCTCCCCGCTGGGCTTGCGCAGCGCGCCGATGTGGCCGCGCAGCTCCAGCACGATGTCGGTGAATTCTTTGGTATAGGTCAGTTCCAACTCGCGCGGGCGGGCGAATTCGATGTCTCGTTTGACGACGAATCGACCCGGGCTCTTGCTCATCACGTACACGGTGTCGGCCAGAAAGACGCTCTCGCGCAGGTCGTGCGTGACGAGGATGACGTTGAACTTCTGCTCGGCCTGCAGGTCGCGCAAGATGCACCACAGCTCTTCACGTGTGAAGGCGTCCAGCGCGCCGAAGGGCTCGTCCAGCAGCAGCATCTTGGGTTCGTGGATCAGCGCGCGGCAGATGCTGGCGCGCTGTTGCATGCCGCCTGACAGCTGCCACGGGAACTTGTCTTCATAGCCGCCCAGGCCTACCTTCTGCAGCAGCGCGCGCGCGCGGACTTCGTATTCCTTGCGGCGGGACTTGAACTGGCTGCGGTGCGGCTCGACGATTTCCAGCGGCAGCAGCACGTTGTCGACCGTGGTGCGCCAAGGCAAAAGCGATGGCGCCTGAAACGCCATGCCCGAGATCTTGAGCGGCCCGGTGACCGGTCCGCCGTCGATGCGGATCTTGCCGCTGGACGGCATGCGCAGGCCGGTGGCGAGCTTCATGAAGGTGGATTTGCCGCAGCCCGACGGGCCGACGATGGCGATGAATTCGCCCTGCCGCACCTGCAGGTTGATGGCTTCCACGGCGAAGTGGTTCTGCGCGAGCAGCTCGTCGTTGTAGGCGAGCCAGACGTCACGGAAGTCCACGAAATAGGAGTCTTCGGCCTGCATGGGTTTTTAGATGAAATTGGCCTCTAGCGCTTGATAAATAAGCGCTGGTAGCTATGAAAATAATAGCAAATGCGGTGGCGCGCCACCCAGCGCCGCTGTGGGCGCGGGCGGCAGCGCCGGCAGTCACTTGCGCGGCAGGATGTTCAGCTCGGCCGCGGGCGGCAGAAAGCTGCCGTTCCAGACCGTGTCAGCATTCACGCGCGACTTGGTGGCGAAGGCGTCGGACACCTGCGATGCCATCAACGCCAGGCGCTGCGGCTTGGCCTGGCCGAAGCCCTCGGCGCGCGCATCCGCGCTGTTGACCACGGTGTCGATGGCCAGCTGCAGGCGGCGCGTTTCCAGCTGCGTGTTGACGATGCCGTCGCGCTCCTTCACGTAGGCAATGGCGGCGCCGGGGTTGGCGATGACGTCCTTGGCGCCCTTGCTGAAGGCTTTCAGGAATGACTTGATCGCCTCGGGGTTCTCATTGACCAGCTTGGGGCTGGCGATGATCACGTTGCCGTACAGCTTCACGCCGAAGTCAGGGTAGGGCAGTACCACCACGTCGGCGGCCTTCGCGCCGCGCGCTTCCAGGTTCAGCAGCGAGGTGAAGGTGAAGCCGGTGATGGCGTCCACGTCGCCGCGCACCAGCATGGTCTCGCGCAGCGGCGGGTCCATGGCCACCCACTGCACGTTGCCCACGCCGTTGGCCTTGGCAAAGATAGGGAAGGCGCGGCGGCCGGCGTCGAACACCGGCGCACCCAGCTTCTTGCCCGCCAGGTCGGCCGGCTTGGTGATGCCGCTCTTCTTCAGCGCCATGACGGATGCGGGCGTGTTGTTGTAGACCATCATCACGGCGACGGGCTTGTTCTGCGCGTCGGGGTTGTTGGCGTGGAATTCCATCACCGCCGCCAGGTCGGCAAAGCCCATGTCATACGCGCCCGAGGCCACCCGCTGCACGGCGCCGCCCGAGCCGTTGCCGGCGTCCACCGTCACGTTCAGGCCGGCCTCTTTGAAGTAGCCCTTGGCGACGGGCAGCAGGAAGAAAGCCGCCGGGCCTTCGAAGCGCCAGTCGAGCTGGAACTTGATGGGCGTGGGGGCCGCGGTCTGCGCGGCAGACAGCGTGAACGCGCCGGCCAGGCCCAGGGCCAGGGTGGCTTGCAGCAGGGATCGTTTCTTCATGATGGGGCTCCAGTCGAAAAGAAGGGCGGCGCGGAACAGGCTCGGCGCTGCGTGAGGTGTGCAGCGCGGGCTGCACAAGCGTTTGCCAGAACAGTCAGCAAAAACGATGCCCGGTTTGTATACGATCCCGCCCGGCAATACAGCAGGGTTCACCAGAATGGTGCGCGGGCATTCCGGCGCGGTGCGGGAGCTATGCACGCAGCGTCGTACTGGGGCAAATGCGCACGCTAATCTCGCCAACTGGTGGTAGTAAGAATGCGCCACAAGCACCAGCCCAATGGCTCGGGAAGGCCCCATGACGAACCTGCCTGGCCAACAGCGCGCGCTTCGGGCTGCCGCGCCGAAAACCCATGTGACGGCCGAGTTGGCGCACCGCTGGCACTTTCCGGACACCATCGTGCGGGCGCTGGAAACGGCCGATGACCCAATGGCCGCGGCGCCGTTCTGCCGGATCGGCGGCATCCTGCATGTGGCCACGCCGCTGGCTGAGATCGGCCTGGAAGACCCCATGTCACCGACGGACACCATCGCCAGCTTGCCGGTGGATGTGATCCAGGCGCTGCAGCTGGATGCCGGCTGGCTGGTGGCAGCACCTGCCACCCGTGGCAGGCTACGTGGACGTGCCGATCCGCTGATGTGCCCTTTATCTTGACGGGCGGCCTGCAATGGCCGCTTGTCGACGGGCAGGCGTCAGACCTGGATGTCCTGGCGCCAGTGGCTTGGAGCGATACGGCAGATACGGCGGCGCGTTGCATCAAGCCAGCCGTCGCGCAGTTCGGGTGCCCCGGGCCAGCCATGAAAAAAGCCCGGCATCGCCGGGCTCTGTGTGGTCAAGGCGCCGCAGCGCCCCTTTGGTGGGTCAGCCCGCCTTGGCCGCTGCCGCGTTGGCTGCCGCCAGCGCCGTCATGTTGACCACGCGGCGCACGGTAGACGATGGTGTCAGCACGTGGGCCGAGGCTGCTGCGCCCAGCAGGATCGGGCCGATGGTGGTGCCGTGGCTGCCGGTGGTCTTGAGGACGTTGAACAGAATGTTCGCTGCGTCCAGGTTGGGGCAGATCAGCACGTTGGCCGCGCCTTCCAGCGTGGTTTCGATCAGCGACTTCTGGCGCACGCTTTCCGACAGCGCCGCGTCGCCATGCAGCTCGCCATCGCACTCGATATGCGGAGCGGCCTGCTTGAACAGGTCGCGCGCCGCGCGCATCTTGCGCGCTGACGGACGTGTGGACGAGCCATAGTTGGAGTGCGACAGAAAGGCCACCTTGGGCGGCAGGCCGAAGCGCTGCACTTCGTCGGCCGCCATGTGGGCGATGCCTGCCAGCAGCTCGGCGTCGGGATCTTCGTTGATGTAGGTGTCCGCGATGAACAGGGTCTGCTGGTCCAGCATCAGCGCATTCACCGTGGCCAGGCCGGGAACGCCGTCCTTCAGGCCGATGACGTTGCGCACGTGATCCAGGTGGTGGTCGAAGCGGCCCACCAGCCCGCACAGCAGGGCGTCGGCATCGCCCAGGCGCACCATCAGCGCGCCGATCAGCGTGTTGGAGCGGCGCACGGCCGCCTTGGCGGCTTCGGGCGTGATGCCGTCGCGGCCCATGAGGCGGTGGTATTCCTCCCAGTACTGGCGAAAGCGCGGGTCGTCTTCGGGGTCGCAGACCTCGACGTCCTTGCCCGGCTGGATGCGCAGACCGGCCTTCTTGATGCGCATCTCGATGACGGCAGGGCGGCCGATCAGGATGGGCTTGGCCAAGCCGTCATCCACCGCCACCTGGGCGGCGCGCAGCACGCGATCGTCTTCACCTTCGGCGTAGGCCACGCGCTGCGGCGACGCCTTTGCGGCGGCAAACACGGGGCGCATGAACATGCTGGTCTGGTAGACGAAGCGGGTGAGGCTTTCGCGGTAGGCGGCGTAGTCTTCGATGGGGCGGGTGGCCACACCGGACTCTTGCGCAGCCTTTGCCACGGCTGGGGCGATGCGCAGGATCAGGCGCGCGTCGAACGGCGTGGGGATCAGGTAGTCGGGGCCGAAGGAGAGTTCTTGCCCCGCATAGGCGGCTGCCACTTCGTCGCTCATCTCGGCCTTGGCCAGGTCGGCGATCTCGCGCACGCAGGCCAGCTTCATCGCTTCGGTGATCTTGGTGGCGCCGCAGTCGAGCGCGCCCCGGAAGATGTACGGAAAGCAGAGAACGTTGTTCACCTGGTTCGGATAGTCCGAGCGGCCGGTGGCGATGATGCAGTCCGGACGCACGGCCTTGGCGAGTTCGGGGCGGATCTCGGGTTCGGGGTTGGCCAGCGCCAAAATGATGGGCTTCGGTGCCATGGTCTTGACCATCTCGGCCGTCAGCACGCCAGGGGCCGAGCAGCCCAGGAACACGTCGGCGCCGTCGACCACGTCGGCCAGCGTGCGGGCGTCGGTCTTTTGTGCGTAGCGGGCCTTGGATTCGTCCAGGGGGCCGCGGCCGTCGTAGATCACGCCCTTGGAGTCGACCACGTAGATGTTCTCGCGCTTCACGCCCAGGCCCACCATCACGTCCAGGCAGGCAATGGCAGCGGCGCCGGCGCCCGAGACAGCCAACTTCACCGCGCCGATGTCCTTGCCCACCAGCTCCAGCCCGTTGAGCAGTGCGGCGCTGGAGATGATGGCTGTGCCGTGCTGGTCGTCATGGAACACCGGAATGTTCATGCGCTTGGACAGCTCGCGCTCGATGTAGAAGCACTCGGGCGCCTTGATGTCTTCGAGGTTGATGCCGCCCAGCGTGGGCTCCAGCGCGGCGACGATCTCGATGATCTTGTCGGGGTCGCGCTCGGCCAGTTCGATGTCGAACACATCGACGCCGGCGAACTTCTTGAACAGACACCCCTTGCCTTCCATCACCGGCTTGGCTGCCAGCGGGCCGATGTCGCCCAGGCCCAGCACGGCGGTGCCGTTGGTGATGACGCCCACCAGGTTGCCGCGCGAGGTGTAGTCAGCTGCCAGCGATGGGTCGGCATGAATGTCCAGGCACGGGTAGGCCACGCCGGGCGAGTAGGCCAGCGACAGGTCGCGCTGGTTGGAAAGCGGCTTGGTGGGGGTGACGGAGATCTTGCCGCGCACGGGGCTGCGGTGGTACTCGAGTGCGGCTTCGCGCAGGGCCGCTTCGGCGGCGGAGAGTTGCTGGGTCATACGATATTCCGAAAAAGAGCGAAGGAGCTTGGCCATTCGAGCTTAACGCCGTGCTGGCGTGGCGAAAGGCTTGCGGCATGCGTTGTGCGCATGAAAACCCTTGGCTTCACACAACGGCTGAACCCCGTGCGCCGGCCGGCGTCAGTGCGCGTCGGCTGGGGCCGGGCGGCGCCGCGGGCCGCAGAGGTATCGCGGTGGGCACCATTGTTGAAACCGTTCAGGAGCACGGCGGTGGTCGAGGCAGCCAGGATACCGGATTCGGCCTGCGGCGCACCCGAGTGCCGCTTCACCGCAGCCCGGCTTTCAGCGCAGCGCGACAGCCGTGCTGTGCCACTAGCTCAGCCGCAGCCGATCAGGCCAGCAGGGCTTTGACCAGATCGAGTTGCCGGTCGGCGCGCTCGGTCTCCAGCTCCAGGCTGGCCTCGATGCGCGCGAGGTGGTCCACCATGCAGGCCACGGCGGCCTCGACATCGCCCGTGCGGCACGTTCGCAGAAATTCGGCGTGCTCGCCCGACGCGCAATGCGGATCGTTCGACGAGTGGTACAGCATGGCGATGAGCGAGCTGCGCGCCACCAGGTCGCTGATCAGCTGGACCAGCGTCTGGTTGCCGGTGGTCTCGGCCAGCGCGACATGGAAGTCGCCCAGCAGCTTTTCCTGCACGCGGCCGGTGGTGGTGTGCCCGCCCAGCGTGTTGCGCTCGAAGCGGATGTGCTGCTCCAGCAACTGGTAGTCGGCCCGGCTGGCTTGCGCGACGAACAGGCGCACCACTTCGGCTTCGAGGATACGGCGCACGGCGAACACCTCGCGCGCCTCCTGCACGCTGGGGCGGCTGACGAAGGAGCCCTTGTCGGGAATGGTTTCGATGAGCCGGTCTTTGGCGAGCATCACCAGCGCTGCGCGAATCTTCGTGCGACTGACGGAGTAGACGCGACCCAGCGCCTCTTCACGCAGCCACGTTCCCGGCGGCAGGCGCTTTTCGACAATGGCGGTGGCCAGGTCGCGGGCGATGCTGTCGATGGACGTTTGGGCTGCGTCGGCTGGCGCCGGCGAGGTGCCGGGCGTCGGGGTTTGTGCCAGAGACGCAGAGGTGCTGCGCTTGCGGGCGGGCACGGGTTGCAAGACAGAGGCAGGGGCGGCTCGATGCATGCCGAATTGTGGCAGCAACGGCCGACCTCGCAGTGCTGTGTTGCGGTGCCTGCAGGCGCCTGCGGTGGCAGGGCGCGGCCGCGTTGGAAATGGGCCTAGATGGATGGGCGCATCAAGGCTGCGCCGCCCGCGCCAGGGCGCAGGGCCCCGCGCTGACAGCGAACGTCTGCCTGCCATGGGCAATGGCGGTACAAACGCTGTCGGCGAGGCTGGTGCGTGGCTATTGATCGATGGCGATCTTGTGTTTCGTCACGATGTCCCGGTAAAACTGAATGCGCTGCTGCACTTCCTTGCGGAAGTCCGCAGGCTTCAAGGCTTCCGGCAGCATCGCGCCGCGATCGTTCCATGCTTTTTGCGTCGCCGGATCGCGCAGAACGGTGCGCATGGCCTCATACAGCTGTGTAACGATCGGCTCTGGCGTTTTCGCGGGCGCCGCCAGACCGGTCCAGGAGGTGAGGTTGAGCTCTGGCAGCTTGAGTTCATCGAAGGTGGGTACCTCGGGCAACTGGGGCGCACGAATCGGAGACGCGACCGCGAGGGCGCGCAGCTGGCCCTTCTGCACCAGTTTGAGGTTGGAAGACAGGTTGTTCCACGTCACGTGCACCTGCCCTGATTGAAGGTCGATGAGCGCCGGGCCCGCGCCCTTGTACGGCACGTGGGTGATGGACAGGCCCAGCTTCGCCTTCAACAGCTCCATGCTCAGGTACGCGAGCGAGCCATTGCCGGACGACGCGTAGTTCAGCTTGCCGGGGTTTTCCTTGGCGTATTTCACGAACTCGGCGAAGTTCTTCACGGGCAGTCCTGGCGTGACGAGCAGAACGTTCGCGAGTCGCTCTATGAGCGTGATCGGCGCGAAATCATTGACCGCGTCATAGGGCAAGCTGGGCGATAGGGTCGGGTTGATCACGTGGGTGGTTTGCGAGGCGACGATGAGCGTGTAGCCATCGGGCTGCGCCTTCGCCACCTGGGTGCTCCCAATGGCTCCCCCAGCACCCCCTTTGTTCTCGATGATGACCGGCTGACCGAGGACGCGGCCCAGCCGGTCGGCCATGGCTCGGCCCGAGATGTCGACAGAGCCGCCGGGCGGAAACGGCACCACCAGGGTGATGGGACGGCTGGGGTAGCGGTCCGTGGACTGGGCCCACGCCGGCAAGGCGATGGCGGAAGCGACGGCGCTGCTGGAGCGGATGAAATGGCGGCGGTTCACAAAGGTCGGCATGGTGGGGTCCTTGGATGTCATTCAGAAAGGGGAACGGGCAGGCTATGGGGACGGATGAACTCCGCCATCTCACGCAGCAGATCGGTGATGTCGGCCCGCAGGCGATGAGCGCCCGGGAGCAGTTCGCGTGTCTCTTCGTTGAGATAGGCGGCCCGGTTGACCTCGATCTGCAAGCTTTCGTGCCCCAACTGCGGAGCGCCGTGCCGGCGCAGCAGTTCTTGGCCGGCGTACGGGTCGTTAACGGCCACGCGATAGCCCCGGCGGCGAAAACCCTCGGCCACCCACTGCGTAAAGTCGCTGTGGCAGCTGCGGCCGTGCAGGTCGCCCAGCACGATGTCGGCCAGCGGTCCGGGCGCAACCCTGCCCAGGCGCTCATAGGCGTTGCTGGGCATGGAGTGCAGGTTCAGATGCCACCGCCGGCCCCGAGTTGGCACCGTGTGCAGCGCTTGCGCCAGCGCTTGCTGGTAGGGGCGCCAGTAGTGCTCGATGCGATGCGAAATCTCCTTCGCGGACAACGGCCGTGCGTAGATGGGCTGGCGGGAGGTAGTGTGGCTGGGCACCAGTCCCATGCCCAGTTCCAGCGTGCGCGCGGTGGGCGCAGCGTCACCGGGCCAGGCGTCCGACAGCATGGCCGGATTGATGTCTTGCTCGGCGCGGTTCGGGTCGATGTAGCTGCGGGGAAACGTGGCATGCACCAGGGTGCCTCCCACGGTCGGCACGGCGTCCCACAGCCATTCGACGTGCGTGTCCTCGGACCGGCGCAGTTCGGCGGTCGCCACCGCATACCCAAAATCACGGGGGTAGTCGGTGCCACTGTGGGGCGAATCACAAACTAAGGCGATTGCGGGAGGGCCTGCCGGTCGTAGAACATGAACGGGCGTTGCTGGTCGAAAAAATTCCGGAGGCTGCATGGTCGTTGGGTGAAGAACTGATGCCCAAGCGTAGGAAAACGCAAGATCTGGCGCAAACGACAATTTCATCGCCGCTGATAACCTGATGTAATCGGGCGATGAGGTTCCAATCCCCTTCGCTGCCCGAGTTGCATGCCTTTCTTGCGGTGTGCCAGCTAGGCCGCTTTCGGCAGGCTGCAGAAGTGCTATGCGTGACCCAGGCCGCAGTCAGCCGCGCAGTCCAGCGGCTGGAGCAGCGGCTGGAATGCACGCTGCTGGACCGCTCCGGGCCGCGGGTGCTTCCCACAGAACGCGGACGCGAATTTCAACTGCTGGTGGAAGCGCACGTGGCGGGCCTGGAGTCCGCCGTCAGCCGGTTCAGAGCGCCAGCGCAAGGGCGCCGGGTGCGCATCAGCGTCGTGCCCACACTGAACACCCGATGGCTGGTGCCGAGGCTGGGGCAGTTTCAAGCGCTGCATCCAGACATCCACATTGAGTTGAGACCTTTTCACCACGACGAGACGTTCAATCGGGAAGACGTGGACCTATGGATCAGCGTGAAGCGGCAATCCCGCGCGTGGCCGCGCGGCATTCGTGCCCGCTACCTGACGGGGCGGGATATCGCGCCCGCCTGTACGCCCGCGATTGCGGCCGGCCTCAAGCATCCTCATGACCTGCTTCAGGCCCCTTTGCTGCAGCACATCAACTTCCCAGGCAACTGGGCGCTGTGGCTGGGCAAGGCCGCAGGTGTGCACACTGCGCCCCCGCTGGGTGCCGGTTTCGATCTGGGCAACAACCTGATCGTTGCCGCCTGCGCGGGCATGGGCGTGATGGTGATTCAGCCCTTGCTGATCGAGGCCGAACTGTCGTCGGGGCAACTGGTGAGTCCTTTCATGCAGACCGTCAATACCGGGCGCGGCTACTACCTCTGCAGCCGCGCGGCGCTGGCTGAAAATGACGCCGTCGCGAAATTGTCTCAGTGGCTGATGAACGAAGCGAAGGCCAGCCAGGAACGGCTGGCCCGATGAGTGGGCATGCTTGCGGCGCTGCGTTGCAGCGCAACGCAGCGCTCTTGGCAGTCAGCCGCTTTACG
Organism: Acidovorax sp. WCS2018Noco2-16; assembly: GCF_031843945.1. Lineage (NCBI taxonomy): Bacteria > Pseudomonadati > Pseudomonadota > Betaproteobacteria > Burkholderiales > Comamonadaceae > Acidovorax > Acidovorax sp. WCS2018Noco2-16. The sequence continues at coordinate 232,454 of NZ_JAVTJJ010000004.1, read as the reverse complement.
CCCTTAGCGTGAAATCCGACAGTGCCCCGGACATGGCTTTCGGCAAGGGCCGAGCCCACTCGCCGTGCTTGCTGGTGCGCAGCCCCAGCGCTACCAGCGACTCGACCAACGCAGTGGCGGCAGCCACGCCGTCGATCACCGGCACGCCCAGCGTCTGGCCGATGTGGTCGCACAGGTCGGCCATGCCCGCGCAGCCCAGCACGATGGCGTCGCAGCCGTCTTCGGCCAGTGCGCGGCGGCACTCGTCGGTGATGCGCTCGCGGGCGTTGGAGCCAGGCACTTCCAGCTCCAGCACCGGCAACTCGCACGCGCGCACGTTGGCGCAAAAGCGCTCCATGCCGTAGATCTCGGCCAGGTGCCAGGCCTGGCCCATGGTGCGGCCCAGGGTGGTCACTACCGAGAAGCGCGTGCCCACCAGGCTGGCGAAGTGCATGGCGGCCTCGGCAATGCCGACCACCGGGCCGCGCGCCAGTTCACGCGCGGCCTTCAGGCCCGGGTCGCCGAAGCAGGCGATGACGTAGCCGTCCACGCTGGCCGCTTCGCCCTTGGCGATCTCCTGCAGCAGGCCGGGCACGGCCAGCGCCTCGTCGTAATGGCTCTCGATGGAGGCCGGGCCCATGGCGGGACTGACGGCGATGATCTCGGTGCCCGGCCGCGCCACGGCGCGCGCGCAGGCACCGATCTTCTCGGTCATGCTCCAGGTGGTGTTGGGGTTGATGATCTGGATGCGCACGGTGCTTCAGCCCTTTCGGTTCAGTGCCAGGTAGATGACGAAACCCAGGCCCATGCCGATGAACCACGCATAGCTGGCCGCGCCGCGCCAGGCCGGCACGATCACGCACAGGATGGGGATCAGCGCCGACGGAATCATCGTCATGACGGCCTTGGGGTTGTAGCCCTTGCTGTACCAGTAGCGGCCTTCGGGCTTCATGGTGTAGAGGTCGTCGACCACGATGGTCTGGCGCCGCACGAAGTAATAGTCGGCGATCAAGATGCCGAACAGCGGGCCGATGAACGAGCCCAGCACGTCCAGCGTGTAGTGAATCACCTGCGGGTTGTTGTACAGGTTCCAGGGCGTGATGAAGATCGAGCCCACGGCGGCGATCATGCCGCCCGTGCGCCAGCTGATGTGCTGCGGCGCCACGTTGGAAAAATCGAACGCCGGCGAGACGAAGTTGGCGACGATGTTGATGCCGATGGTGGCGATCATGAAAGTGAGCGCGCCCAGCACCACGGCGGTGGTCGAATCGATGCGGCCCACGGTGTGCACCGGGTCGGTGATGAGCTCGCCGAACACGGGCAGCGTAGCGGCGGTCGTCACCACCGTCAGCAGCGAGAAAAACACGAAGTTGACCGGCAGGCCCCAGAAGTTGCCTTTCTTGACCGCCTCGAAGCTCTTGCCGTAGCGCGAGAAGTCGCCGAAGTTGAGCATCGGCCCGCTGAAGTAGCTCACCACCAGCGCAATGGCCGACAGCATCACGGGCACGGCGTCCCAGCCTTCGAAGCGCACGCCGCCCAGGTTCAGGTCGATGTTGTTCCAGCCCGCCTTCCAGACCAGCCAGCCGCACAGAATGGCCATGACCACGTACACGCCCGGGCCGGCCCAGTCGATGAAGCGGCGAATCGCCTCCATGCCGTGCCAGAACACCAGCGCCTGCAGCACCCACATGACCATGAAAGCCACCCAGCCCAGCGTGGACAGGCCCGCAAAGCCGTGCTGCGTCACGTCGGCATAGACATCGAGCGATGGGTAGAAATGCAGCGCCAAAATCATGAAAGCGCTGGACGCCAGATAGGTCTGAATGCCGTACCAGGCCACGGCGATGAGCCCGCGGATGATGGCCGGAATGTTGGCGCCCAGCACGCCGAACGAGGCGCGGCAGATGACGGGGTAGGGCGCGCCGGTCACCTGGCTGGGCTTGGCCACCAGGTTGCAGAAGAACTGCACGATCACGATGCCCACCAGCAGCGCCACCAGCACATGCCAGCTCGACAGGCCCAGTGCAAACAGGCTGCCGGCGGTGACGTAGCCGCCCACGCTGTGCACGTCGGACATCCAGAACGCGAAGATGTTGTATTGGCCCCAGGTCTGTTTTTTCAGCGGTGCCAAGTCTTCATTGGTCAGGCGCGGGTCGTATTCGGGCTTGATGAGGGCGTTGCCATGGTGCGGCGAGGCGCCGGACTGCGGGGGCGGCAGGTCGGTGCTGGGGTTGCTGACGGCAGGGTTCACGGGGCTCTCCTCAGGGGCAGATGGTCGGTCCGGAAATTCGCCTGTTGGGGCGCCGGTGCACAGGCCTGTTTGTATACAAAAAATGGATGCATTCAAAGAGTCTGCAGGCACGCCAGTGCTGGTGCTTACCCGATTGCCAAACCGGATGGCAAGGCGCAAGCGAGCGAAGGGGCGGGCATTACCGGAAGCGGAATCGGAGGCCGCAGCAAGGCGGCATCGCCACGGCCGCGGCCGGACGCTCCAGACGCCGGGAAGTCAACTGTCCGAAGGCGGCCGCAGCGGCTTTAGCGGCGCGAGCGAATCGCGCAGCCGGTCGCGCACCAGCGGCTGGCTGGGTTCGAGCGCGTCTTCCACATGGCCGATGTGGTCGAGCATGCGTTCGCGCGCCAGGGGGATGTCGCCCGCCTCCAGCGCCTCGACGATGGCGGCGTGTTCGGCGCACGACTGGCTGGCTTCATGCCGTGACTGGTAGAGCGACGCGGCCAGCGTGGTGCGCGCCGTCAGGTCGCGCAGCATGTCGCTGAGCGTGCGGTGGCCCATGGCTTCGGCCAGGCAGACGTGGAAGTCAGCCAGCAGAAAGGCGCGCGTGGCGGCATCGGCGCCCTCGATGGCCAAGCGTTCTTCGGCGATGTGGGCGCGCAGGCGCGGGATGACGGCCTGCTGCAGCGGCCGCCCGGCGTCGGCCAGAATGCCCGATTCGATGATCCGGCGGGCCGAGAACGCATCGCGCGCGTCTTCTACCGACGGCTCCACCACATACCAGCCGCGCCGGGGCCGCACCTCGATGAAGCCACGCGCCTGCAGCTGCATCAGCGCCTCGCGCACCATCGTGCGGCTCACGCCGAAAAGGTCGGCCAGTTCCTGTTCGCCCAGCCGCTCGCCGGGGGCGAGTTTCTGGGCCAGGATGGATTCCACCACTTGCTGCGCGATCTGGGTCTGGCTGATGCTCATCTAAAACGGGGCGCGCAGTGCGTGGTGGTGGATCAAGCCCGCATCATCGCAGCCGCAGGGTGTCGGGTGCGCCGAGGCTGTCCCTGCCGTCGAGCGTGAAGCCGGCGACGGTGCGCGACAGGTGGTGCGCCTGCTCGTTGAGCACCGAAGACGCCGCGGTGGACTCTTCTACCAGCGCCGCGTTCTGCTGCGTGGCGCGGTCCATCTCGGCCACGGCCTGGTTGATCTGGGCAATGCCCAGGCTCTGCTCGTTCATCGACCCGTTGATCTCGCCGATGATCTGCGCCACGCGGCGAATGCCTTCCACGATCTCGCCCATGGTCTCGCCAGCGGCTCGCACGCGCTGGGTGCCGGTGACCACGCTGGCGCCCGATGCGTCGATCAGCGTCTTGATCTCCTTGGCGGCAGTGGCGCTGCGGTGCGCCAGGCTGCGCACCTCGGCAGCCACCACGGCGAAGCCGCGGCCTTGTTCACCCGCGCGGGCCGCTTCTACCGCAGCATTCAGCGCCAGGATGTTGGTCTGGAAGGCGATGGAGTCGATCACGCCGATGATCTCGCCGATCTTGGACGAGGCGCCCGAGATGTCGTCCATGGTGCTGACCGCGCTGCCCACCACCTCGCCGCCCTTGGCGGCCGACGCGCTGGCCTCGTTGGCCAGGCGCGTGGCCAGCGCTGCTGCCTCGGCCGACTGCTTGACGTTGACGGTGAGCTGCGACAGCGAGGCCGAGGTCTCCTGGATGGCGCTGGCCGAGCCTTCGGTGCGGTTGGACAAGTCCTGGTTGCCGGCCTTGATTTCGTCGGTGGCGGTCTTCATCGATTCGACGCCGCTCTGCACGTCTTTCAGCACGGTGGCGATCTGTTCGACGAACTGGTTGAACGACTTGGCGATCTGCGCCACTTCGTCGTTGCCGTGCACCGGCAGGCGCTGCGTCAGGTCGCCGCCGCCGGAGCCCACCGTGTCCATGGCATCGCGCACCTGCGAGAGTCGGCGGAACGAGGTGGCGGTGAGCGCGGCCGACACCGCAGCGGCAATCAGCGCCAGCAGCACGATGGCGATGGCCAGCGTCTGCAGCACGCTGCGCAGGCCGGCCGTTGCCTCGGCCTTGTCCAGCGCAACGATCAGCAGCCAGTCGGTGCCTTGCACCGAGCGTGCCTTCAGCAGCTTGGCGCGGCCGTCCAGCTCCACTTCCAGCGGCTGCGTGGCCGTGGCCAGCGACGCCAGCGCGGCGGGCGAGAGCAGCGGCGACATCTCGGCCACCGGCTTGAGGATGAGCTTGGTGTCTGCATGTGCCAGCACCTGGCCATCGGTGCTGACGACGAAGCCCAGGCTGTTGGGCGTGGGCCGGATGGCGGCGACCACGTCGCGCACGCCGGTGAGCGGCACAGCCCCGTTGATCACGCCCTGCAGCGCCCCGTTGCGCAGCATGGGCGAAACGAAGGCCACGTACGACACGCCGGTGGTCGAGTCGCCATACGGCTTGGTCACGGTGAGCTTGCCGGCCTGCACGGCGGCCTTGTACCAGGGGCGCGCGGTCGGGTCATAGCCCGGAGCGGTCTGCGTGGTGGACTTGAAAGTCTTGTCTTCCCAGCCCACGGTGGTGATGGGAAAGCCGCTGGCCTTGCCCATGTAGGCCGCGTAGTTCTGCGGGTCGCCCTGTTCGATGGCGGCGGCAGCGGCCGTGACCGCCAGGGTCTTGGAGGCCACCCACTGGTCGATAGCCATGGTGTTGCCGGCCGTGATGGCGTCCAGGTCCTGCTCGATGGTCTGGAAGGTGCTGGTGCGGGTGATGCTGTAGGTGGCAGCACCGGTGATGGCCAGGGCACAGACCACGGTGGCGGTGCTGATGGCGAGAATTTTGGAGCGTAGTGTCTGGAGCATGGGGCTGCGCAATGGGTGAAGGCCTCGGCTCCAGCATGAGAGTTGGGGCGAGGCCGGTGAGCGAGTCAACAGGTATAACCCAAATGAAGTTGCTTTTGTTTACATTTTTGCCAACTGCCCACGGCTGCCCGATGGAAAGTTATACCGGTTCCACCGGTGGAACGGGTCGGCCGTCCAGCACCGCCTTGGCCCGTTCGCGGTCGATGTCGCCTTCCCATGCGGCGATCGCCACGGTGGCCACGCAGTTGCCGATCAGATTGCCCAGCGCGCGGGCAATGCCCATGAACCAGTCCACCGACAGCACCAGCACCAGGCCGATGGCAGGAATGGCCGGCACCGCGTGCAGCGTGGCCGCCAGCACCACGATGGCCGAGCCCGGCACGCCGTGCGCGCCTTTCGAGGTGACCAGCGAGATCGCGAGAATGGTCAACAGGTCGGTCATGGTGATCGGCGTGTTGGTGGCCTGTGCGATGAACACCGCTGCCAGCGTGATGTAGATGGAGAACGCGTCCAGGTTGAACGAGTACCCGGTGGGGATGACCAGCCCCACTGTGGAGTCGCGGATGCCCAGGTGCTTGAGCTTGGCCATGATCTGCGGCAGCACGCTGTCGGACGAGGTGGTGGCAAACACCACGGCCAGCTCCTCGCGCAGGTATCGCAGCAGCTTGAACAGGCTGAAGCCCGAGAACCGCATGATCAGCCCCAGCACCACCGTCACGAACAGGAACACCGCCAGGTAAAACAGCGCCACCAGCTGGCCCAGTTGCTTGAGCGAGCCCACGCCGTACTTGCCCACCGTGAAAGCGATGGCGCCCAGCACGCCCAGCGGCGCCAGCTTGATGAGCATGCCCATGATCTTGAACAGCACCAGCGACAGGTCTTCCACCAGACTGGCCACGCGTGCACCGCGCTCGCCCAGCATCGCCAGCGCAATGCCGAAGACGATGGAGAACAGCAGCACCTGCAGCACGTCGCCAGTGGCGAATGCGCTGACCGCGGTCGTCGGGATCAGCTTGAGCAGAAAGTCGGCGAACCCGCCGCTGGCCAGCTTGTCGGCGTTGCTGGCGTAGGCGCTCATGGCGGAGGCATCCAGCGCCTTCGGGTCCACATTCATGCCCACGCCGGGCTGGAAGACGAAGGCCAGCACCAGGCCCAGCACCAGCGCGATAGTGGTCACCACTTCGAAATAGATCAGCGACTTGACCCCGACCCGGCCCACCCGCTTCAAATCGCCCGTGCCGGCAATGCCATGCACCACCACGCAGAAAACGATCAGCGGGATCAGCATCTTGATGAGCTTGATGAAGCCGTCGCCCAGCGGCTTGAGCGCAACCGCTTTGTCAGGCCAGAAAAGCCCGATCCCGACACCGGCGATCAAGGCCAGGATCACCCGGCCAAAGAGTGAGTTGAAAAAGCGAATCATCAAAAACCTCGGTGGTGGACGAAAAGCCTGAATCGGGGAGACCAGTCAGGCTTGCATACAAGAACTGTAGACACCTCGCCGCCGGGCTGGCATGGGGTTATCCCGTGCTGTGGCCTTGCCGCAGCACCGCGCGGGTGGCTTCAAAATCGATGCTGGAGACCGCTCATGACCGACACCCGAATGCCCGACCCCACCACCCAGCCTGCTGAATTTCTGGAGCACCTGTACCGCGTGGCCGTGCACCGCGCGCTGCCGCTGCACAACACCGCTGCCTTCCTGCCAGCCCCGCCCAGTCCCGAGAGCGGTGGCCGCACGCTGGTGCTGGGCGCCGGCAAGGCCGGTGGTGCGATGTCGCAGGCGGTGGAGGCGCTCTGGCCGGCCGATGCGCCGTTGTCCGGCCTGGTCGTCACGCGATACGGCCACACGCCGCCCCGGCCCCAGGGGCTGGCTCAGCGCATCGAGGTGGTCGAGGCCGCGCACCCGGTGCCCGACGCGGCCGGGCTCGACGCCGCGCAGCGCATGCTGGCGCTCACGCAGGGCCTCACGGAAAACGACCTGGTGCTGTGCCTGGTTTCGGGCGGCGGCTCCGCGTTGCTCACGCTGCCGGCCGACGGTCTGACGCTGCAGGACAAGCAGCGCATCAACCAGGCGCTGCTGGAAAGCGGCGCCGCCATCGACGAAATGAACTGCGTGCGCAAGCACCTCTCGCGCATCAAGGGTGGGCGGCTGGCCGCGGCCTGCGCGCCGGCGCGGGTCGTCACGCTCACCATCAGCGACGTGCCGGGCGACGACCCTTCGGTGATCGCCAGCGGCCCTACGGTGGCCGACGCCACCACCTGCGCCGACGCGCTGGACATCTTGCAGCGCTACCGCATCGAGGTTCCCGCCGCCGTGCGCACGGCGCTGCAGGACGGCGCGCTCGAGACGCCCAAGCCGGGCGATGCCGCGTTCAACGGCCACGCGGTGCACCTGATTGCCACGCCCCGCCAAGCGCTGGAAGCTGCGGCCGAGGCAGCGCGTGCGGCGGGCGTTGCGGCCTACATCCTGTCCGACGACATGGAGGGCGAATCGCGCGAGGTGGGCAAGGTGCACGCCGCGCTGGCCCGCGCCGTGGCGCGCCACGGCCAGCCGTTTGCGCGGCCCTGCGTGATTCTTTCGGGCGGCGAAACCACCGTCACGGTGCGGCCACAGGCGCCAGGCACGCCGCGCGGGCGGGGCGGCCGGGCGGGCGAGTTCTGCCTGGGGCTGGCGCAGGCGCTGCAGGGCCAGTCTGGCGTGTGGGCACTGGCAGCCGACACCGACGGCATCGACGGCGTGGAAGACAACGCCGGCGCAAGCGTGGCGCCCGACACGCTGGCACGCGCCGACGCGGCCGGCCTGCGCATCGCCGCGCATCTGGACCGCAACGATGCCTATGGCTACTTCGACGCGCTGGGCGACCTGGTGGTGACCGGGCCCACGCACACCAACGTCAATGACTTCCGTGCGCTATTAATTTTATAGCTGTTAGCGCTTATGTATAAAGCGCTAGAGGCCGTTTTGACCATGAAAAACCCGCTGGCCGTGAAAGCCAGCGGGTTCTTCTTTGCAGACGTGATCTGCGATCAGTGATCAGTAGCCCAGCGTCTTGCCGTCCGGGTTGCGCGGATCGGAGTAGCCGTACAGCGCGCCGCCGCGCAGCTGGATGGTCTGCGTGCGGCCCATCGACGCCTTGAGCTGCACGTTGTGCCCCTTGGCCTTGAGCAGCGCGATGGTGTCGGGGCTGAGGCCTTTTTCGATGCGCAGCTCGTCCGGCGTCCACTGGTGGTGCACGCGCGGCGCGCTGGCGGCTTCGGCCGGGTTCATGCCGAAGTCGATGGTGTTCACCACGGTCTGCAGCACGGCCGTGATGATGCGCGCGCCGCCGGGGCTGCCGGTCACCAGCACGGGCTTGCCGTCCTTCAGCACCATGGTGGGCGTCATCGACGACAGGGGGCGCTTCTTGGCGGCCACGGCGTTGGCGTCGCCGCCGACCAGGCCGTAGGCATTGGCCACGCCGGGCTTGGCGGAGAAGTCGTCCATCTCGTTGTTGAGCAAGATGCCCGTGCCTTTGGCGACGATGCCGCTGCCGAAGTTGGTGTTCAACGTGTACGTCACCGCCACGGCGTTGCCGGCTTTGTCGACCACCGAATAGTGCGTGGTCTGGTCGCTTTCATACGGCTGGGGCTGGCCGGGCTTGATGCTCTTGCCCGAACGCGCCACGTTCGCATCGATGGTCTTGCCCAGTTGTGCGGCATAGGCCTTCGAGGTCAGGCCCTTGAGCGGAATCTTCACGAAGTCCGGGTCGCCCAGGTATTCGGAGCGGTCGGCGTAGGCCAGCTTCATGCTCTCGGCCAGGTAGTGGATGGTCTGCGCACTGTTCGCTCCCCACTGCGCCAGCGGCAGAGGCTCGAGCATGTTCAAAATCTGCACCAGGTGCGGGCCGCCGGACGAGGGCGGCGGCATGGTCACGATGTCATAGCCGCGGTACGTGCCGGTGGTGGGCATGCGCTCGACCACCTTGTAATCGCGCAGGTCGGCCAGCGTGAGCGCGCCGGCGTGCGGCTTGGTTTCTGCCGCGATCTTCTGCGCGATGGAGCCCTGGTAGAACGCCTTGGCGCCCTGCTGGCCGATCAGGCGCATCGACTGCGCCAGGTCTTTTTGCACCAGCTTGTCGCCCGCTCTCAAAGGCTCACCGTTCTTCCAGAAGATGGCGCGCGTGGCGGGCCACTGGCCCATGTTCTTCTTTTCCTGTTGCAGGATCTTGGCCAGCGTTTCGCTGACCGGAAAGCCCTTGTCGGCCAGCGCGGCGGCCGGCGCGATCACCTTGGCCAGTGGCAGCGTGCCCCAGCTCTTCAGCGCGTGCTCCATGCCGGCCACTGTGCCCGGCACGCCCACGGCGTAGTGCGTGTACAGCGACTTGCCGTTGACCACGTTGCCCTGCGCGTCCAGGTACATGTCGCGCGTGGCCGCTTGCGGTGCGACCTCGCGGAAGTCCAGCGCCACGTTCTTGCCGGTCTTGGCGTCGTGCACCACCATGAAGCCGCCGCCGCCCAGGTTGCCGGCGTTGGGCAACGCTACGGCCAGCGCAAAGCCGATGGCCACGGCCGCATCCACCGCGTTGCCGCCTTGTTGGAGGATGTCCAGGCCGATCCGGGAGGCCAGCTCCTGCTCCGTCGCCACCATGCCGTTCTTGGCGACTACGGGGTGGAACACGTCCATGTCGAAGTCGTAGGCCGCGCTGGCCGCCTGGGCCGCAGCGGTCTGCTGCACGGCGGGTGCCGCGGCCGTGTTGGCGGCAGAGGCTGGTGCGGGCACAGCCAGGGCGGGCGCGGGCTGGGACAGCGTTGCTTGCTGCTGCGCGGAAGGCTGCTGCGGCGTGCCGCAGGCGGTCAGGCTGGCGAGCGCCAGGGCAAGGCTGCTGGCGAGCAGCGTGTGGCGAAGTTGCATGTCGGGATCTCCTCGTTGATCGGGTTCTTGTATCGCAGCACAGGGCTGCGACGCCCGCGAGGAGTTTAGGCCGGGGTTTACATGCGCCGGCCTGTTGATGCACCTCGTTACGCGAGCAGGTCGTGCAAGGCGCGGGCGACGACCTTGGTGGCGCGGCGCAGGTCTTCCAGGTCCAGCCGCTCATCGGCCCGCTTGGCGTGCGATTCCAGCACCGAGCGCGGCCCGGCGCCGTAGATCACGCCCGGAATGCCGGCCTCGCCATACAGCCGCACATCGGTGTAGAGCGGTGTGCCCATGGCGGGCACCGGTTGGCCGAAAACGGCCTCTCCATGGCGCTGGATGGCCTTGACCAACGGCGCGTTGCCGGCCAGCGGCTTCATCGAATTGGCGAGCAGCAGGCGCTTGATCTCCACCGTGATGCCGGCCTGGGCACCGGCCGCTTCGGCGATCACGCGGCGGATGTCGGCTTCCACGTCAACAGGGTTCTCTTCCGGGATCATGCGGCGGTCGAGCTTGAACATGACCTTGCCGGGCACGACGTTGGTGTTGGTGCCGCCTTCGATGCGGCCCACGTTCAGGTACGGGTGCTTGATGCCCTCGACCTTGGAGGTGATCTGCTGGTAGGCCGTGTTCTGCTTGTACAGCGCGTTCAGGATGTGCACGGCGCCCTGCAGCGCGTCCACGCCGGTGTGCGGCACGGCGGCGTGCGCCATCTTGCCGTGCACGGTCACTTCCATCTGCAGGCAGCCGTTGTGCGCGGTGACCACTTCGTAGCTGAAGCCGGCAGCAATCAGCAGGTCGGGCTTCGTCAGCCCGTTCTTCAGCAGCCAGCCGGGGCCGAGTTCGCCGCCGAATTCCTCGTCGTAGGTGAAGTGCAGTTCCACCGCGCCCTGCGTCGGCTTGGCCACGGCTTCCAGAGCGCGCACCGCGAAGGTGAACGAGGCAAAGTCGCTCTTGCTCACGGCGGTGGCGCGGCCGTAGATTTTTCCATCGACGATTTCGGCGCCATACGGGTCGTGCGTCCAGCCTTCGCCGGGCGGCACCACGTCGCCGTGGGCGTTCAAAGCGATGGTCTTGCCACCGCTGCTGCCGTCTGCGGTGGTGCCGTAGGGCCGCCGCACGATCAGGTTGGTGATCGATTCCATGCCGTAGGCGCGCACGTCGGCCTCGGGCACGGCGTGCTTTTCGGCCTCGAAGCCGAAGTCCTTCAGCAGCTCTGCCGTGCGCTCGGCATGCGGCGCGTTGTTGCCCGGCGGCGTGTCGGTGGGCACGCGCACCAAGGCTTGTAGAAAGCGCACTTCTTCGTCGAAATGCTGGTCGATCCAGGCGTCGAGTTGTGTGTATTGGCTCATGGGGCTTCCGTGGCGAGTTGGTTCAGAACGTGGGTGAATGCATCGACGGCCAGTTGCATGTCGTCGGCCGTGGTGCATTCAAGCGGGTTGTGGCTGATGCCACCGTTCAGCCCGCGCGTGAACAGCATGGCTTGAGGCATGATTTCATGCAGCTTCATGGCGTCGTGGCCGGCGCCGCTGGGCATGCGGAACACGGGAACGCCCAGCGATTCGACCGCGCGTTCCCAGCGCTGCTGCAAGGCCGGTGCGCTGGGCGCTGCTGCCGCCTTCATGGCCTGTTCTACATGAAAGCGCAGGCCGCGCCGCTGGGCGATGGCGGCCAGCTCGGCCAGCACATCGCGCTCCAGCGCGTCGCGCTGCGGGTCGGTGGGCGCGCGCAGGTCCAGCGAGAAAAGGCAGCGCCCGGGCACCACATTGATGGAGCCGCTGGGCACCTGCAGCTGGCCGATGGTGCCCACCGAATCGCCGTCTTGCGCCGCGCGCTTTTCCACGTACAGCGCCAGCTCGGCCACGCCCACGGCGGCGTCGCGGCGGCGGTCCATGGGCGTGGTGCCGGCGTGGCTGGCCATGCCGAACATTTCGCACACGTAGCGCACGCCGCCGTTGATGGAGGTGACCACGCCCAGCGGGATATCCAGCTCGTTGAGCACCGGCCCTTGCTCGATGTGCACCTCGATGAAGCCGAGATACCGGGCCGCGTCGCGCCGCAGCTTGGGGATGTCGTCGATGCACAGGCCGGCGTGCTGCATGGCCTCGCGCATGGTGACGCCGTCGGCATCCTGCTGGTCGAGCCAGGCGTTGTTGAAGTGGCCAATCAGCGCGCCCGAGCCGAGGAAGGTGGCCTTGTAGCGCTGGCCTTCTTCTTCCGCAAAGCCCACCACTTCGATGCCGAAGGGCAGGCGTTTGCCCGCGCGGTGCAGCTCGCGCACGCAGGCCATGGGCACGAAGATTCCCAGTCGCCCGTCGTACTTGCCGCCGTTGCGCACCGTGTCGTAGTGGCTGCCGGTCATCAGGATTTTGGCGTCCGGGCTACTGCCGTGGTAGCGGCCCACCACGTTGCCGACCGCGTCCACCTCGACCTCGTCGAAGCCGCAGTCGCGCATCCAGTGGCTGATGCGTTGGGCGCAGGCGCGGTGCGCGTCGGTCAGGTAGGTGACGGTGAGCTGGCCCTGTTCGGCAAAGCCGGGGTCGCTGTGCGTGCTGAGCTTTTCCTGCCAGTCCCACACGTCGTTGCCCAGCGTAGGCTCGACGCCGAACTTGTCGTTCAGGCGAATCTCGGCGATGCGGTGGATGTTGCGCAGCGCTTCGCCCATTTCGAAGTCGACCGGGTTGTCCAGCCGGCGCGCGAAGGTGTCGATGATTTCCTGCTTGGCCAAACCCGTGCCGCGCGGCCCGCGCACCGCCAGGATGAACGGAAAGCCGAAGCGCGCGTTGTAGTCGGCATTGAGCTGCTGGATGCGCGCGAAATCTTCGGGCGTGCACTGCGTCAGGCCCGCCTTGTTCTGCTCGTTGGAGGATTCGGCGGTGAGCGTGTTGGCCACCATCGCCTTGCCCGCCAGTTCGGGGTGGGCGCGAATCAACGCGAGCTTGGCGTCGGCCGGCGCCTTCGCCAGCGCGCGCACCAGGGCGTATTTCAGCTGCGCCAGTGAATGGAAAGGCCGCTCGGCCAGCGCGGCCTGGGCGATCCACGGGGAGTGCTCGTAGAGGCCGTCGAGCAGCGCCAGCGCGTCTGCAGCCGGCGCGGCGTTGAGTTGTTCCAGCGACAGAGGCATGGTGTTTTGCTCCTGAAAAGTGAGCTACCAACGCTTATTTATCAAGCGCTAGAGGCCGATTTGGCTTAAATAATGGGCGCCGGGAACCGCTGCGCCCAGTGGCGTGCAATGTCGATGCGGCGGCACACCCACACGTTCTCGTGCTGCTGGATGTGGTCCAGAAACCGCTGCAGCGCGGTGATGCGCCCCGGCTTGCCCAGAAGGCGGCAGTGCATGCCGATGCTCATCATCTTGGGGCGGTCGTCGCCGGCAGGGTCGCCCTCGGCATACAGCGCGTCGAACGTGTCCTTCATGTATTGAAAGAACGGGTCGGCGTGCGAATAGCCTTGCGGCAGCGCGAAGCGCATGTCGTTGCAGTCCAGCGTGTAGGGCACGATGAGTTGCGAGACATCGGTGCCGTCGGTCTTCTTCACCTTCATCCAGAACGGCAGGTCGTCGCCGTAGTAGTCGCTGTCGTAGGCAAAGCCGCCGTAGTCGGCCACCAGGCGGCGCGTGCGCGGGCTGTCGCGGCCGGTGTACCAGCCCAGGGGGCGGTCGCCGGTGAGCTTTTTGATGATGTCCATGGCCTCGGCCATGTGGGCGCGTTCCACGTCTTCGGGCACGTTCTGGTAGTGGATCCACTTCAGGCCGTGGCAGGCGATGTCGTGGCCCAGCTCGGCAAAGGCGGCGGTCAGCTCGGGGTGGCGCTGCAGCGCGTTCGACACGCCGAACACCGTGAGCGGCAGGCCGCGCTTTTCAAATTCGCGCAGCAGGCGCCACACCCCGGCACGCGAGCCGTATTCATAAATGCCCTCCATGCTGATGTGCCGGTCGGGGTAGGCCGCGGGGTTGAACATTTCCGAGAGGAACTGCTCGCTGCCCGCGTCGCCGTGCAGCACGCTGTTTTCGGCGCCTTCTTCGTAGTTCAGCACGAACTGCACGGCGATGCGTGCTTGCCCGGGCCAGCGGGCATGCGGCGGGTTGCGGCCGTAGCCGATCAGATCGCGCGGGTAGGGCAGCGTGGAGTCGTAGAGCGTCATGGTGGGCGTCATCAATGTGCCAGGGGCGACAAGGCCACCGACAGGTCGTTGGGAGGGCGCTTGTGGTCGAAGGCCAGGCTGGCTTCCACATGCATCAAATGGGCCTGCATCAGCTGCACGGCCAGCGCTTCGTCGCGCGCGGCCAGCGCATCGACGATGGCCGAATGTTCGTCGTGCGAATGCGCCGCCGCGCTGGCCGACTGGTACATGAGCGTGATGAGCGCGCAGCGCGAGATGAGGTCGCCCAGCATCTGCGCCAGCACTTCGTTGCCCATCAGCTCGGCCATGCGCACGTGGAAGTCGCCCAGCAACTCGGTGCGGCTGCTGGCGTCAGTGCCTTCCACGGCCGCCTGCTCGCGGCGGACGTGTTCGCGCAGCGCGCGGATCTTGGCCGGCGTGCTGCTGCGCACGAACGCGCGAGTCATCTCGGCTTCCAGCATGCCGCGCACGGCAAACACCTGGCGCGCCTCGGTCACCGACGGGGTGGACACGAAAGCGCCGCGCGCGGGCTCCAGCGTGACCAAACGGTTCTGCGCCAGTTGAAAGAGCGCCTGCCGCACCAGCGTGCGCGACACGCCGAAGTGGTCGGCCAGCTTTTGCTCGACCAGCTTGGTGCCCGGCTGCAGCCGGTGCGCCGCGATGGCACGCGTGAGCGACTCTACGATGGCGCTGGTGGAAGAAGATTCCATGGGTGGCGAAGCCAGGTGGATTCGATGAGTGGACTGGCTAAAAGTGTATACACTTTTGGTCCACACCAATCCCCGTCTACCAGCCGTTACTTCAGGAGATTCCCTATGGGCCTTAGCACCCACGTTCTCGACACGATGCACGGCTGCCCGGCGGCGGGCATGGCGGTGTCGCTGTATTCCATGGCCGGCGGCGAGCCCACGCTGCTCAAGCAACTCGTGCTCAACCACGACGGCCGCACCGACGCGCCGCTGTTCGACAACGCCAGTCTGCGCGCCGGCACGTATCGGCTGAGCTTCGAGGTGGCGGCGTACTTCAAAGCGCGCGGGGTGGAGCTGCCGGAGCCGAACTTCCTTAACGTCGTGCACCTGGACTTCGGCGTGGCCCATGCCGACCAGCATTACCACGTGCCGCTGCTGGTCAGCCCCTGGAGCTATTCGACCTACCGCGGGTCTTGATTGCTATACAAATAATAGCTGGTAGCGCTTTATTTCAGGGCGGTGCAGATGCTTTTTTATCGCAATGGCAATGGATTCAGGCGCGTGCAGCTATGGATTCGATAGCGTTAGGCACCTCAATTCAAAGCTGTCCCTCTGTCTTGGTATCCAGCTGAAAGCGCCCCGACTTGTCCCACAGCCAAGTGTCGGTGTAGGTGACTTTGCCCATGCGCGTGGGCGCGGGAAAGGGCGCCGCTTCTCGCACCATGCCCTCGATCTCCTTCATCACTTCAGGCGCATGGCGCGGTGCGCGCAGCCAGCGCACGGCGGTCACGCGGCCGACCTTGTCGATGTCCACTTCCAGCACGCCGATGGCGTACAGCAGCGGCGGCAGCTTGCCCTTGTGGATGCGATCGGCATTTAAACCGTACAGGTGCGTTGCGGCGTCCTGCCGGTAGGCGCGCGGCGTGGCGGCGGCAGAGGCGCGGGCCGATCCGTGCTCCGCCGGCACGGGGCCGACCACGGCGGGCGGCTCGCTGGCACTCGGGCGTGTTTCTTCCGGCCGCGTCGGGGCGCTGGGCGGGCGGCAGGCGCTCATCAGCGCGGCCACGGCCGCCATCAGGCTGGCGGGCAACCAGAAGGGGCGCTTGCGGCGCGACGAAGGCTTGGGGGGCAGGGGCGGCTGGGTCATGGTGGGGCGTGTCGCTCGCTATGCTGTGTCGACGGTGCCGTGCAGGCGCAGGATCGGCATACGGATCGGCACATGAAAGGACTCGGATGAGTGGGGAAATGACGGCGTTGCATCGCTTGCTGGAAGGCCTGGGCCTGGCGCCCGCCTGCCTGGTGGTGGTGGAGTCTACCCAAGGCTCGGTGCCGCGCGAGTCCGGCACGTGGATGGCCGTATTCGGCGGTGCCGGCCCGGTCATCGGCACCATCGGTGGCGGCCATCTGGAATGGCAGGCGATTGCCGATGCACGCGACTGGCTGGGCGCGGCGGGCGTTGGTGACGGCGCCCCGGCAACCCGCCTGGTGCGCCACGCGCTCGGCCCCAGCCTGGGGCAGTGCTGCGGCGGCGTGGTGCAGGTGCGGCTCGAACGTGTCACCGTGGCCGACGTTCCGGCGCTGCGCCAGCGGCTGGCGCCACGCCTGCAGCCGCTGGCGCTGTTCGGCGGCGGCCACGTCGGCCATGCGCTGGCCCGGGTGCTGGCGCCGCTGCCCTTCGCGCTGCACTGGATCGACAGCCGCGACGGCGTCTTCCCGCCCGACATGCTGGCCCGTGGGCCACACGGCACGCTGTGCGAACACTCCGAGCCCGTGCAGGGCGCCGTGCCCACGCTGGCGGCGGGCTCGCTGGTGCTGGTGATGAGCTTCAGCCACGCCGAAGACCTGGACATCGTCGCCGCCTGCCTGCAGCGCCGCCGCACGCAGGCCGACCTGCCCTTCATCGGAATGATCGGCAGCCGCACCAAGTGGGCCACCTTCCGACGCCGGCTGGCCGAGCGCGGGTTTTCCGACGCGGAACTGGCGGGCGTCACTTGCCCGATCGGGTTGCCCGGCATCACAGACAAGGCGCCGGAGGTGATTGCCGTGGCGGTGGCGGCGCAGCTGTTGCAGATCACACAGCAGCCGGCCTGAACCAGCGGCCGCTTGCCGCCGGCAGGAACAAATCCTGCATACACTTCGCAGGTCTATCCAGGTCGCAGCGGTGCCCCGGCGTTCATCACCAAGAGCGCCAAGGTGCGCGGCCCCAATCTTCTGCTCAGAGCGCCCGCAGTGGTGAGCAGGTTCTTATGCATGGCGTCCCACACGCCATCGGGGCTGAGAGAACACATGGAAAGCTATCTTCTCGACTGGGCCAACCTGCTGCTGCGCTGGGTCCACGTCATCACTGCCATCGCCTGGGTCGGCTCGTCGTTCTACTTCGTGTTCCTCGATTCCAGCCTCACGCCTCCGGTCGATGACGAGCTGAAAAAGCAGGGCGTGAGCGGCGAGCTCTGGGCGGTGCACGGCGGCGGGTTCTATCACCCGGTCAAGTTCGCCGGCGCGCCGCCGCAGTTGCCCAAGAATTTGCATTGGTTCTTCTGGGAAAGCTACAGCACCTGGATCAGCGGCTTTGCGCTGTTCACGGTGTCGTACCTGTGGAGCGCCAGCACCTACCTGATCGACAAGTCGCGCATGGACTGGGCGCCGGCCACGGCCATCGCGGTGGCGCTGGCCTTCCTGGTGGTGTTCTGGCTGCTGTACGACGCCATCTGCCGCGTGTTCGGCCAGCGAAAGAATGGCGACGCCACCGTCGGCGCGCTGGTCTTCGTGCTGGTGTGCTTGGCGTCGTGGCTGGCGTGCCACTGGTTCGCCGGCCGCGCAGCCTTTTTGCTGGTGGGCGCAATGATCGCCACGGCGATGAGCGCCAACGTGTTCTTCTGGATCATTCCCGGCCAGCGCACGGTGATCGCGCAGATGAAGGCCGGCCAGCCGGTCGATCCCATCCACGGCCAACGCGGCAAGCAGCGCAGCGTGCACAACACCTACTTCACGCTGCCGGTGCTGTTCGCCATGCTGTCCAACCACTACAGCTTCACCTGGGGCCATCCGCAGAACTGGCTGATCCTCATCCTGATGATGTTCGCGGGCGCTGCCATCCGCCAGTTCTTCGTGATGCGCCACGGCTGGAAGCTGGGCCGCAACGCGCACCCGCTCCCTTACGCACTGGTGGGGCTGGCGGTGATCCTGGGCACCATCATTGGCTTGAAGCCTTCGGTCGTGCCGTCGACGCCTGCTGCGGCTGCCGGTGCTGCGGCGCAGCCCGTGGACTACGCCCAGCTGCAGCCCGTGCTGGCGCAGCGCTGCTACATGTGCCATGGCGAGCAGGTGCAGATGAAGAACCTGCGGCTGGATTCGCCCGCTACCGTGCAGCAGCACGCGCAGGCGGTGTACCAGCAGGTGGTGGTGCAAAAGCTCATGCCCATGAACAACGCCACCGGCATGACGGAGGAAGAACGCGCGCTGGTCAAACGGTGGTTCGAGGCAGGCGCGCCTATCGCGAGCGCCAAGTAATCGCCAGGTAGGCGCCGGCGGCTCGCACGCTAAATCAGCGTCAGCGCTGGCTCTTTTGTCGGTGAGGATTCTCGAAGATCTCCTCGACCGGCCGGCCGAACACCACGCTGATGCGGTAGGCCAGATCCAGCGATGGATCATGCTTTTCCACCTCGAGCGCATTCACGGCCTGTCGCGAGACGGCCAGGCGTTCGGCGAGCTGGGCCTGCGTCCAGCCGGCTTCTGCGCGCAGTGTCCGCAAACGGTTTTTCATCGCTGGGCTCAGCGGCTCGACCGTACAAATGGCCAGACCACGGCCGATACGGCCCAGAACAGCGGAAAGACAAGCCATGTGCGCATGCTCGGCGCCCCGGCATAGGTTTCGCCAAAGCCCCAGGCCGTGCACGCCACCATGACGATGCCTGCGCTCAGGATGACGCGCTTGGCCCACAGCACACGCAGGTATTCGTCGCTGTCGACGATGAGCCGAAGCAGAGTCCAGAGCTGCCCTGCGATCGGCAACGCCACCGCGAGCGCCAGCACCCAGCCGGCCGGCGTGCCGATCCACGCATCGAACACACCAAAGATCGCGGCTGCATTGATGAGTGCGTAGATGGCCATGAAAAAGAAGGTTCTCGTGACGTAGCGCCGGTTAGGGGACGCATCGACGAAAAAGGGTGAGTTGACTACAGACATCCAGAACTCCATGTAAGGTTTACATGACTTTAAGGATGTCAGGTTTACTTGTCAAATGGATGGGGGTGCATTTCTTCCTGGCTGGGCGCCGATGGGCTCGCGCTGTCGGCGAAGTCCTCTCAGGTACATTACCGCGCTGCTTTTTTGAAAGGAACCGGCTTGGAACTCGTGAGCTTTTTGATCGACTTCATCGTGCATGTCGACAAGCACCTGGCGGCCTTTGTCGCCAGCTACGGCCCATGGGTCTATGCGCTGCTGTTCATCATTGTGTTTGTGGAAACGGGCGTGGTGGTGATGCCGTTCTTGCCGGGCGATTCGCTGCTGTTCATCGTCGGTGCGTTGAGCGGAGCGGGGCTGATGGACTTTTCCATCGCCTGCGTGGTGCTGATTGCGGCCGCCATTCTGGGCGACCAGTGCAACTACATGATCGGGCGCAAGATCGGCCCCAAGGTGTTCCAGTGGGAAGACTCGCGCTGGTTCAACAGGCGCGCGTTCGACCAGGCGCACAATTTCTATGAAAAGTACGGCGGCATCACCATCGTGATCGCGCGCTTCATGCCCTTCATTCGCACTTTTGCACCCTTCGTGGCCGGCGTGGCCGCGATGAGCCGGGCCAAATTCACCGCGTACAACGTGGGCGGCGCCTTTTTGTGGGTGCTCGGCATCTGCTCCGCTGGCTACTTCTTCGGCAACTTCCCCTGGGTGCAGAAAAATCTGGACAAGATCATCTGGGCGATGATTTTCATTCCCGGCCTCATCGCGATCTTCGGGGCCTGGCGCGCCGGCCGCCACAAGGTAGCCGCGACGTGAAAGACCTCTGCGCATTTTTCCCTTCAGCGCAGTCGTTCCGGGGTTCGCAAGTGCAGATTGCTGGCCATCAAAAACGGGTGCGCCTGCCGGAGGCGCCCAAAGAAAAACCGCCCGAAGGCGGTTGGTCTGGATGTGTGGGTCAGCGAATCAACGGCGGCCGTTGCGCTGGTCGCGGTCTTCACCCAATTCGTGGCCGATGAGGGCGCCCGCTGCGGCACCGCCCACCGTGGCGGCTGTGCCACCCAGTGCGCTACCCACGACACCGCCGACCACTGCGCCGGCACCGGTGCCTACCTGGGCGCTAGTGGGGTTGGTGGAGCAGCCTGCGAGGCCCAAAGCGGCGACACAGGCGGCGGCGGACAGAAGATGGCGGTAGTTCATGGTGTGCTCCTAATACGTGTGCGAATGACGGGTCATGTGTGGCGGGCCTGCTTGGCACAGACCTCATCCAGCACGTAAAGCAACTATCGCCTGGCCACCTCGCAGCAGGTGTCAGCAGAAGATGCCGTGGGTTGTAGGACGTTGCCAGTGCGGTCAGTGTTCGAGGTGGCGCTACGTGTGGAATAAGACCTCGTACTTCAACCATCCACCAGACAGATCGTTACCAACAAGGAAGCGTCTTTCAGTGCGCGCAGGGAATGCGGAGCCTTGGCCTGCAGATGGATGAAGTCGCCCGCGCTCAGAAGATGCGCCGAGCTGCCGGTGTGGAATTCCACCTCGCCCTCCAGGCACTGCACCGTGATCTCGCCGGGTGTGTCGTGCTGGCGCATCTCCTTGCCCGCCGGCAGCACCACGCGAATGACTTCCAACTGGCCGGCCTTGATGATGGCGGCGGTGGCCGTGGTGGCGATCTTCTCGCCCAGGGGTGCGAGGCTGACGATGTCTCCGGACCGTGCATGTTGCAGTGCCATGGTGCTTCTCCTTGTGGGGTGGATGTGGCGCCGGGGCACTGCTGCGGAAAGCCGTTCGCTAGACGGACCTGCTGCGCGCCAGCGGCGGGTTCTTGGCGAAGTATCGCGTGATGCCGCGCATCAGTGCGTCAGCCAATTGCTGCTGGTAGGTGGCGGTACGCAGCTTGGCCTCTTCTTCGGGATTGCTGATGAAGGCGGTTTCCACCAGCACACTGGGAATGTCGGGCGCCTTCAGCACGGCAAAGCCTGCTTGCTCCACGCGCGGCTTGTGCAGCCGGGCCATGCCGCCGATCTCGCCCAGCAGCACGGTACCGAGCTTGAGGCTGTCGTTGATCTGCGCGGTGGTGCTCATGTCCAGCATCATGCGTTGGACATGCTGGTCCTGTGTCTTCACGTTCAGGCCGCCGACCAGGTCGGCCTGGTTTTCCTTGTTGGCCAGCCAGCGTGCGGCCGTGCTGGATGCGCCGCCCTGGCTTAAAGCGAACACGCTGGCGCCGCGCGCTGCTGGCGTGGTGAATGCGTCGGCGTGGATCGACACGAACAGGTCGGCCTGCACGCGGCGGGCCTTTTCCACGCGCACGCCCAGCGGCACGAAGAAGTCGGCGTCGCGCGTGAGAAAGGCGCGCATCGGGTTGCCGCCCACGGTGGTGGCGTTGATGCGGTCGCGCAGCAGGTGTGCGACCTTCAGCACCACGTCTTTCTCGCGCGTGCCACCCGGGCCGATGGCGCCGGGGTCTTCGCCGCCGTGGCCCGGGTCCAGCGCCACGATGATGAGCCGATCGGTCGCCCGGGCGATTGCAGGCGCGGCAGGCTGCGGCCGTGTGGGCGGTGCGGGCGGCGATGGCGGAGCGGCAGCGACGAGCGGCGGCGGCGCGGCGGGCGCCATGCCGGGCGCCGGTGCCGGCGCGCCGGGCCGCTGGCCGGTCTGTGCAATCAGGTCCCCCAGCGGGTCGGTCGGTGTGCCGGGCTTGGCTGCAATGTGCGGCATCGGGGCCGGCGTGGGGGCCTCGCGCAGACGCTCGGCGATCAATGCCTCCAGAGGGTCTTCGGGCACGGCCGGGTACAGGTCGAACACCAGGCGGTGCTGGTACGCCGCCACCGGCTTGAGCGAGAACACCTGCGGCAGCGCAGCCTGTTTGAGGTCGATCACCAGCCGTACCACGCCGGGTGCGTTTTGCCCCACGCGGATGCCGGCGATGTTCGGGTCGTCGGACTTGACCTTGGCGACCAGCTCGCGCAACTCAGGGTTCAGATCCAGGCCTTCGATGTCCACCGCCAGGCGCGGCGGCGTGGCGACGAAGAACTGCTTGGCGACCAGCGGCTGGTCTGACTCGATGGTGACGCGGGAGTAGTCCTGCGCGGGCCACACGCGCACCGCCACGATGCCGGCGCCGCGCGCGATCTGCTGCGCGCCCAGCAGCAACACCAGGGTACCGGCCTGCATCAGCAGCTTGCGGCGCGAGGGCGTGGAGTCGGCCGAGCCAGCGCAGTCAATGGGGCGAAAGGCGTCTGTGCCGCCAGGGCGGGCGTCGCTCATGCGTTCAATCCTTGCAGCAGTTGTTGCCCGCGCGCGGTGCCTGCGCGCAGCGTGACGTGGCGGTGGTCGTCATCCAGCGCGTCGATATGGATGGCCAGGTCGGCCGGCGGCAGCAGCGCGGCGGCCTTGTCGGGCCATTCGGCCAGCTTCAGGCCGGGGCTGGCGAAGACGTCGCGAAAGCCCGCGTCTTCCCATTCGCGCGGGTCGCTGAAGCGGTAGAAGTCGAAATGCGAGATGGCTAGACCTGGCGCTTCGTGCGGTTCCACCACCGCGTAGGTCGGGCTCTTGATGCGGCCCTGCACGCCCAGTGCGCGCAGCAGGTGCCGCACCAGCGTGGTCTTGCCGGCGCCCAGGTCGCCATGCAAGGTGATGAAGGCGTTGCGCAATTCAGGCAGCGCGGCCAGACGCTCGGCAAAGCGTGCGGTGTCGTCCTCGCCGTGCCAATGCAGTTCGGTGGAGGCGATGGCGGGCGCTGCGCCCGTGGCCTCAGGGGAGGGGCTTTCTACAATCTGGCCGTAATGTCGTTCAGCAGTCAACTCGTTCCTCAAATGCAAGGCTGGGCCCGCGAACTGGGATTCTCCCAAATCGGCGTGGCGGGCGTGGATTTGTCCTCGGCCGAAGCCGGGTTGATGCAATGGCTGGCCCAAGGGTTCCACGGCGAGATGCAATACATGCAAGCGCATGGACTCAAACGCGCACGGCCGGCCGAGCTGGTGCCCGGCACCGTCAGCGTGATCACCGCGCGCATGGACTATCTGCCGGCCTCCACCTTCGACGGCGCCGCTGCGCAAGACGGTTGGCAGACGGTCGAATTCGCGCGCCTGCAGCGGCCCACCGAAGGCATCGTATCGGTCTACGCCCGTGGACGCGACTATCACAAGGTCTTGCGCAGCCGCTTGCAGAAGCTGGCCGACCGCATCGGCCAGGCGGTGGGGCCCATCGGCCACCGCGTGTTCACCGATTCAGCGCCCGTGCTGGAGGCCGAGCTGGCCAGCCGCAGCGGCCAGGGCTGGCGCGGCAAGCACACGCTGGTGCTGCACCGCGACGCCGGCTCGATGTTCTTTCTGGGCGAGATCTATGTGGACATGGACCTGCCCGAAAGCGCCCCGGTCACGCCGCACTGCGGCACCTGCCAGGCCTGCATAGACGTGTGCCCCACGCAGGCCATCGTGGCGCCGCACCGGGTGGACGCGCGGCGCTGTATCTCGTACCTCACCATCGAGCATGCCGGCGCTATACCCGAAGCCTTGCGCCCGTTGATGGGCAACCGCATCTACGGCTGCGACGACTGCCAGCTGATCTGTCCGTGGAACAAGTTCGCGCAGGCCAGCGTGCTGCCGGACTTCGACGCGCGCACCGGCCTGGTTGGCCAGCAGCTGGCGCATCTCTTCAGCTGGGACGAGCCCACCTTCCTGCGGCTGACCGAGGGCGGCCCCATCCGCCGCATCGGCCATGAGCGCTGGCTGCGCAATGTGGCGGTGGCACTGGGCAACGCGCTGCGCCAGACGGGCGATGCCGGCGTGCGCGCCGCACTGGCCGCCCGCGCCGAGGACGCCAGCCCGTTGGTGCGCGAGCACGTGGCCTGGGCCCTGGCGCAAGAATTTGAATGAAATTGGCCTCTAGCGCTTATCCATCAAGCGCTGATAGCTATCATATTTATAGCAAATGGCTGTGTGTCACCGCAGCACGCCCAGCGCGAACGGCAGGCTCAGCACACCCAGCACGGTCGACAGCGTGACCAGCCCGGCCACGTACGGCCCGTTGTAGCCCATGCGCGCGGCCAGCACGTAGCAGGTGGACGCGGTGGGCAAGGCAGAGAAGGCCAGCAGCACGGTGGTCTGCACGGCATCCAGCCCCAGCAGACGCGCCATGCCCCAGGCCAGCAGCGGCTGCACAAGATGGCGGATCAGCAGCACCGACGCCCCCAGCAGCTTGCCGCGCGCCAGCGTACCGAACTGCATGCCCGCACCGGCGGCCATCAGCCCCAGCGCCAGCGACGACGCGCTGATGCGGCTGACCGTGGGCTCGATCCAGCCCGGTATCCGAAACCCCAGCAGGTTGGCAACCAGCCCGGTGGCCGTGGCCACGATGAGCGGGTTGCGCACCAACTCGCGCACAAAGCCTGTCTGCCCCGCGCGCGCCATGGGCCATACGGCGGCCACGTTGAACAGCGGCACGCACACGCCGATCAGCACGGCGATCAGCAGCAGGCCCTGCGGGCCGGCCAGCCGGTCGGCCAGCGCCAGGGCGATGAACGAGTTGAAGCGGAAAGCCACCTGCGCGCTGGCAGCGTGGTCGCGCGGGTCGATGCGCCCGCGCAGCCCTGGCATGCGCGGCAGCAAGTACGCCAAGCCAATGCCGGCCAGCCCGACCAGCACGCCGGCGACGATCAGCCCCGAAGCCTCGCCCACCTGAATCGGGCTCTTCACGATGGACTGGAACAGCAGCACCGGGAACAGCAGAAAGTACACCAGCGTTTCCACCGGCTGCCACACCGCGCGGCCCAGCGGGGTGTAGCGGCACAGCAGGTAGCCCAGCAAGATGAGGGAGAAGTCGGGGAGCAGCAGCTGGGCGTAGGTCACCCGGTGAGCATACCTGCCGCCGAAGGGCAGCAGAGTGCGCCAGAGCCTTGCAGGACGCTGACACACGCCGCGCGTTCAAGGGAAAGCCCTCACGATTGGCGCGCATCTCACAAGCCCTTTGCCGTGATCCTGCGTTTAGGATTTACGGCCACGGCTGTCGCCGTTGTTACATGCACACAGGAGAAGAGACTATGCACCGTCGAAACTGGTTCGGACTGGCCCTTGCACTGGCCGCCGGCACCTCGTTTGCTCAGACCTACCCCAACAAGCCCGTGCGCCTGGTGGTTCCCTTCGCCCCCGGTGGCACGACGGACATCATTGCCCGCGTGATCGCCGAGCCGCTGGGCAAGGCACTGGGCCAGTCAGTGATCGTGGAGAACAAGCCCGGTGGCGGCGGCATCGTGGGCGCGTCTGAAACGGCCCGTGCCACGCCCGATGGCTACGCGCTCGGTATCGCCACGGTGTCGTCCACGGCGGCCAACCCGGCCATCAACCCCAAGACGCCGTACAACCCGCTGACCGACTTCACACCGATCATCAACATCGCGGCCACGCCCAACATCATTGCGGTGAACCCCAGCTTTCCCGCCAAGGACTACAAGTCCTTCGTGACCGAGCTCAAGAAGTCGCCGGGCAAGTATTCGTTCTCGTCGTCGGGCACGGGCGGCATCGGCCACCTGCAGATGGAGTTGTACAAGAGCCTGAGCAACACCTTCGTCACGCACATTCCCTACCGCGGCGCGGGCCCTGCGCTCAACGACACGGTGGCCGGCCAGGTGCCCATGATTTTCGACAACCTGCCTTCGGCACTGCCCTTCATCAAGGACGGCCGCCTGGTGCCCATCGTGGTGGCTGCGCCCCAGCGCGTGGCGGCCCTGCCCAACGTGCCCACGTTCAAGGAAGTGGGCCTGGAGCCCGTCAACCGCATGGCCTACTACGGCATCCTCGGCCCCAAGGGCCTGCCCAAGGACGTCGTGGACAAGATCAACGCAGGCGTGCGCAAGGCGCTGGAAGATCCGGCCGTAAAGAAGCGCATCGAGGACACCGGCTCCATCGTCATCGGCAACTCGCCCGAGCAATTTGCCGAGCAGATCAAGGCCGAGTTCGAGATCTACAAGCAGGTCGTGCAAAAGCAGAAGCTGGTGCTTGAATAAAGCGCCGCGCGCTTTACCGCGCCACCAAGCCGCCCGTTTCCACAGGGCGGCTTTTTTTTGCGCCCGCGCGTGCTATGGTTTTCCATGCTCCCCGACAGCCAGACCGCCATTGACACTTTCATCGACGCGCTGTGGCTGGAAGACGGCCTGTCGCGCAACACGCTGGCGGCTTATCGGCTGGACCTGACGCTCTATGCCGGCTGGCTGGCAGATCAAACCCCGCCCCTGGCGCTGGACGCCACCGCCGAGCACCACCTGAACGGCTACTTCGCCGCGCGCCATGCGGTCACGCGGGCCACGTCGGCCAACCGGCGGCTGACGGTGCTGCGGCGCTACTTTCACTGGGCGCTGCGCGAGCGGCGCATCACCGTCGACCCCACCGCGCGCCTGCAGGCCGCCAGGCAGCCGTTGCGCGTGCCCAAGACGCTGACGCAAGCGCAGGTCGAAGCCCTGCTGCATGCACCGGACACCGCCACCCCGCTGGGCCTGCGCGACCGCGCCATGCTGGAGCTGATGTACGCCAGCGGCCTGCGCGTGACCGAGCTGGTCACCCTCAAGACCTTTCACCTGGGTCTGCAGGAGGGTGTGCTGCGGGTGATGGGCAAGGGCGGCAAGGAGCGGCTGGTGCCCTTCGGCGAAGAGGCCGGCCGCTGGCTGGAGCGCTACTTGGCCGAGTCGCGCGCCGCCATTCTGGGCGGCCAGCAGAGCGACGACCTGTTCGTCACCCAGCGTGGAGCGGGCATGACGCGGGCCATGTTCTGGGTCATCGTGAAGAAGAATGCGCACCTCGCCGGCATCACCGCGCCGCCGTCGCCCCACACGCTGCGCCACGCCTTTGCCACCCACTTGCTGAACCATGGGGCCGACCTCCGTGTGGTGCAGCTGCTGCTGGGCCATGCCGACATTTCCACAACCACCATCTACACCCACGTGGCGCGCGAGCGCCTCAAGCAACTGCACGCACAGCACCATCCGCGCGGCTGATGCCACCCGCGTGGGCGGCGGCGCAGCTTGTCGATAATCCGTCAGTCGCCATGAGGCGCGCCAGACCTATACCTACATCTCGGAGACCTTCACACCATGTCCACATTCAAGCACTGGGCCGGCGCATGCGCGCTGGCGCTTCTGTCCACCGCCGCCATGGCCCAGGCCTGGCCGTCGGCCAAGCCCATCCGCCTGATCGTGGGCTACCCGCCCGGCGGCGGCATCGACTTTGCGGCGCGCACGGTGCAGATGCCGCTGCAGCAGGCGCTGGGCCAGCAGATCGTGATGGACTACAAGCCCGGTGCGGGCGGCATGATCGCCGCGACCGAGCTGACCCGCGCAGCGCCCGACGGCTACACCTTGCTGCTGGCCAACACCGGCCCCTTCGCCATCGCGCCGTACCTGCAGAAAAAAATGCCGTACGACCCGGTGCGGCAGTTCACCTACATCGGCCAGATCAGCCAGGGCAGCTACATCGCCGTCACCCGGCCCGACCATCCGGCCAAGGACCTTCGCGCCTGGGTGGAATGGGCGCGCGCGAATGCCGGCGAAGCCAACTTTGCCTCGGGCGGGGCAGGCACTTCCACGCACCTGAACGGCGAGCTGATGAACCAGGCCACCGGCATGAACGTGACCCACGTGCCCTACAAAGGCAGCGCGCCTGCCATCCAGGACCTGATCGGCGGGCAGACGCAGTTGCTGATCGACGCAGGGCCGGTGCTGCTGCCGCAGATCCGGGGCGGCAAGCTGCGCGCCCTGGCGGTGACCGGGCCGCAGCGCGACCCGCTGCTGCCTGACGTGCCCACGGTGCGCGAGCTGGGCCTGGGTGCCATGGAGTCGGTCGGCTTCCAAGGCCTGGTGGGCCCCGCCGGCATGCCGCGCGAAGTGACCGAGCGGCTGGCGCAGGAACTGGCCCGCGTGCTGGCGCAACCTGAGATCCAAGCCAAGTTCGTCGCCGCGGGCGCGCAGGTGCATTCGCTGGGCTCCGCCGACTTCGCGGCCTTCGTGAAGGGCGACAACGAGAAATGGGCGCGCCTGATTCGCGATCGCAAGCTGCAGCTGAACGATTGACCCCCCGACTGACTGAATGGGTGATGCTGCTCAGTCCTGTTTTTTCTTCGTTCTTTTCTTTTTTCTGACCTTTTTAGGCTTCTCATGTCACGCATCCACCGGCGCCTGGCGCTCTGCATCTCCGGCCTGCTGGCCGCTGTTCCTTTGACTGCCCTGGCGCAGCCCGCTTGGCCTTCCAAGCCGATCCGCATCATCGTGGCGTACCCGGCGGGCGGGGTGAGCGACGTGGTGGCGCGCTCCCTGGGCGACAAGCTCTCGGCCCAGCTGGACACGCCGGTGGTGGTGGAAAACAAGGCCGGCGCGGGCGGCAGCATCGGCATGGATGCGGTGGCCAAGGCCGCGCCCGACGGCTACACGCTGGGCTTTTCGGCGATCAGTCCGCTGGTGCTGAACCCGCACCTGGGCAAGTCGCCGTTCGATCCGGTGCGCGACATCGCACCGGTGGCCAGCGTCATGTATTCACCGGTGCTGCTGGTCGGCACATCGGCCACGGCCGCCAAGGACTTCCGGCAACTGATCGCCGGAGCCAAGGCGCGGCCGGGCGAGGTGCGCTGGGCGACGTCCGGGCTGGCATCGCTGGGTCACATCATGCTCGAGCAGATCATGCTGGCCAGCCAGGTGCAGATCACGCACGTGCCCTACAAGGGCGGCGGCCAGCAGCTCAACGACGCGCTCAGCGGGCAGTTCGAGGTGCTGTCGACCAATGCCGGCCCGGCCGTGATGCAGCAGATGAAGGCCGGCAAGCTGCACCCGCTGGCCGTGGGAGCGCCCAAGCGGCTGGGCACCTTGCCCGATGTGCCCACGCTGGCCGAGCTGGGCCTTCCCGCCGCCAACCTCACGTCGCTCTTCGGCGTCTTCGCGCCGGCGCAGACGCCTGCCGCAGTGCTGGATCGGCTCAATGCCGAGATCAACAAGGCGCTGGCGCAGCCCGACATGCAGGCCCGGCTGGATGCATCGGACAACGTAGCGACAGGCGGCAAGGCGGCGGATTTCGCCCGTCAGATCGCGGCAGAGTCGGAGAGCAACCTGAAGGTCATCCGAGCCGCGAACATCCGGGCGCAGTGACACGGACTAATGAGAGCCAAATAGGCCTCCAGCGCCCTACCCATAAGCGCTGGTAGCTCATTTATTGATAGTAAAACGGCGCCGCAGGTGGTGGGCGCCGCTTCTTCAGTCCGCGTTCAGGCTTTCCGCCCAGGTCAGCGCCTGCAAGTGCGCCCAATTGACCTGCCGGTTGGACAGGTGCAGCGCTTCGGCCGCGCGGGCGAAGGCCACGTCGTCGCCGCTTTCGCAGGCCTTGGTGAGTTCCAGGAACGGGGCGAAGACGCCCGTGCCGTGCAGCAGCGCATCGATCACCGGCTGGGGCAGCGCCACCGATTCCAGCGCCTTATCCAGCGGTACGCCCAGCATGGTGTCCAGCAGCGAGAAGACGCCCACGACGAACGCGTTGTCGCATTCTTCCGGCGGCAGCAGCTCGGCGGCCAGCAGCTCCATCAACCGGCCACGCACCACGGCGGTTTGGCCCACGGCCGGCGGCGAGCCGCCCGCGCGCGAGGTCGTCATCAGCAAGGCAGCCCAGCGGAACAGTTTTTTCAGGCCCAGGATCATCACCGCGTGGCGGAACGACGTGACCTCGCACGACAGACCGAAGCCCGACGAATTGATAAACCGCAGCAGGTTGAAAGACAGCGTCGGGTCTTTCTTGAGCAGGTCTTCGATCTCCGCCGTGGAGGCCTGGCGGCGCACCAGGTTGATCAGCTGGATGATGGTGGCCTGCGACGGGCGAATGGTCTGCGCCTTGACCAGCGAGGGATGGGCGAACCAGTAACCCTGAAAGAGCTTCACGCCCAGGGCCGACATGCGTTCGTGCTGCTCGGCCGTTTCCACCTTTTCGGCGACCAGTGTGGCCTGGCTGTTGGCGCGGGCGAACTTCACCAGCGGCTCGGCCAGCTCGGGCCGGAAGGCCAGCATGTCGAGCTTGATGAAGGCGGCCAGCGGCAGCCACCGCGCATAGGCGCGGCGCAGCACATGCTGGCTGAATGCCAGCCTAAAGCCCCGGGCACGCAGCCCTTCCAGCGCCGGAATGCGGCCTTCGATCTCTTCGGCGGTGGCGGTCTCGTCCAGAGTGGGCACTTCCAGCACCACCTTTTCAGGGTGGATCAGCTCCAGGTGGCCGCCGGCCAGGCTTTCGTGGGTGCAGTTGATGAACACCGTCTTCTTGCCCACCAGCGCGTCCGTTCCTGCATACGACAGGGCGTTGAACAGCAGCGCGGCATCGCTGGCAGCGGTGTGGGCGTCGGCTGCGGTGGATCGGTCGAACAGCTCATAGCCGAACACCTTGCGGCTTTCGTCCAGGATGGCCTGGCGGGCAATGATGATGTGTTGGTCAGCGTCGTCCGCAGGTGTGCCGGCGGGCTCCAAGCCTTGCGGCTGGGTGGGCTGAAAGTCCGGTGAGTGGGAATCGGAGGGGCTCGACATGGCGAATGGCACTGGCTGGTGAGAGTGCGTTCATTCTAGGCCGTGTGATCCGCCCATTCGCCGATGCGCCAGCGAGCCCGCCCAGGTATTGAGAGCCGTCGTGTATGTGCTGGGCGCTCTTTTCGGGTCAGTCTGCGACGTGGTCGGCCCAGGCCAGCGCCTGCAAGTGCGCCCAGTTGATCTGCTGGCTCGACAGGCTAAGGCTGTGCGCCGCCTGGTCGAAAGCCATGTCGTCGTGCGATTCGCAGGCCTCGGCCAGCACCAGCAGCTGGCCCAGCGTGCCGCTGCGCTCGAGCAAGGCATCTGCCACCGGCGGCGGCACGTGCAGCAGCCCCACGGCGGAGGCCAGCGGCATGCTCAGCATCACGTCGAGCATCGAAAAAATGCCCACGACGAAAGCCTGGTCGGCTTCTTCGGCGGGCAGGATTTCCAGCGCCAGCAGTTCCATCAAGCGGCCGCGTACGACGGCGGTGTGGCCCACGGCCGAAGGAATGCCGCCGCTGCGCGAAGCCGTCAGCAAAAGCGCCGCCCAGCGAAACAGCTTTTTCAGGCCCATCAGCATGACGGCCTGGCGGAACGACGTGATCTCGCGTGCCAGCCCAAAGCCGGTCGAGTTGATGAGCCGCATCAGGTTGAAGGCCAGGCCCGCGTCCTTTTTCAGCACTTCTTCGATCTCGTCGGTGCTGGCCTGGTTGCGCACCAGATTGATGAGCTGAATGATGCTGTGCTGCGTGGGGCTGAGCAGCTTGGCCTCGACCAGCGCAGGGCGCGAGAACCAGAAGCCCTGGAATAGCTGCACGCCCTTGCTGGAGGCCATGTCGTACTGCTGGGCGGTTTCCACCTTTTCGGCGATCAGTTCGGCCTTGGACTGGCGGCCGGCGTAGTTGATCAGCACGGCCAGCTGGTCGGGCGCCAGCACCGACAGATCGAGCTTGATGTAGTCGGCCAGCGGCAGCCACGGGGCGTAGGCCGATTCGAGCACCGTGTGGTTGAACGCCAGGTGAAAACCCCGGGCGCGCAACTCCGACAGGATGGGCAGGCGGGTTGTCACTTCTTCGGTCGCCGCATGGCCCAGCGGTGGAATTTCCAGCACCACCTTTTCCGGGTCCACCAGTTCCAGATGGCCGCCGGCCAGGCTTTCATGGGTGCAGTTCACGAAGATCAGCTTTTTGCCGACCAGGTCTTCGGTGCCTGCATGCGACAGCGCGGTGAACACGAGGATGACGTCGCTGGCGGCAGTGTGGTCCACCGGTGCGCGCGAGCGATTGAAGAGTTCGTAGCCGATGACGGCCTGCTGCCCGTTGACGATGGCCTGCCGCGCGATCATCGCGCCGCTGGTGGCACTGGGTGCATCCGTGGACAAGATCGCGTCAGCTACGGGGGACAGGGGTGTGGACATGGGCAAGAAGTTGGAGGGCTGGCTGGCCGCAGCATGGTGCATCAATCGCACGGCCGGGGCTGCGCAAACGCTTCGATGCATTGTAGGAAAGAACGCTGACACGGCCCAGGGCGGGCGCCCGCGGCTTCAATTGCTGGGCGGCACCGGTTTCAGCCGTTTTGCAGCCACTGCATTTCCGTCTCGCTGAAGCCTGCTGCGCGTCGTGCAGCGGCATTGAACGGCGGCTTCAGGCGCGGCGCTTCGTACTGGCGAACGAGCACGCCGTAGTGCGTTTCGGGGTCAAAGCCGTCACGCTCGCATACGAATCGATACCAGTGGTTACCAATCGCCACGTGCCCGATCTCTTCGCGCAGGATGACATCGAGAATCTCCACCGCTGCCAGTGCGTCGGGCGTGCCCACCTGCCGGAGCTTGTTCTGGATCTGCGGCGTGGCGTCCAGGCCGCGGGCCTCCAGCGTGCGGGGCACCAGGGCCATGCGGGCGACGATGTCGTGCGCCGTTTTCTCGCACATCGTCCACAGGCCCTGATGCGCAGGAAAGTCACCGTAGGTGTGGCCCATCGTTTGCAGATGAGCCTGCAGCATGCGGAAGTGGCTGGCCTCTTCGCCGGCCACGCGCAGCCAGTCGCGGTAGAAGGCGTCGGGCATGCCGCCAAAGCGCCAGATCGCATCCAGCGCCAGGTTGATGGCGTTGAACTCGATGTGGGCAATGGCGTGCATCAGCACGGCGCGGCCCTCTGGCGTAGCGGGTGAGCGGCGCGCCATTTCGGTGTGGCGCCGCAGTTCGGGCCGCGCCGGGCGGCCTGGCAGATCGACCTGCTGCGGTACGGAAGGTGTCGTTTCGTTTGCTATTAAAATAGTAGCTACTTGCGCTTGTAGATCAAGCGCTGCAGCCGTTTTTTGTTCAGGGTCTGTGATACACAAGACCTGCAGGGCACGTTGTCGAAGCTCCATCCCTACAATTCTAGGGTTCCACATCCCATCCAAGGCAGGAGACACCATGGCGCTTTACGAACTCGACGGCATGACCCCGCGCGTGGCGGACTCGGCCTGGGTGGCCGACAGCGCCGAGGTGATGGGCAATGTGCAACTGCATGAGGACGCCAGCATCTGGTTCGGCGCCGTGCTGCGCGGCGACAACGAACCCATCACCATCGGTGCGGGCACGAACGTGCAGGACGGCAGCGTGCTGCATGCCGACTTCGGCCAGCCGCTGACGCTGGGCGCGCGCGTGACGGTCGGCCACAAGGTCGTGCTGCACGGTTGCACGGTGGGCGACGAATCGCTGATAGGCATTGGCGCGGTGGTATTGAATGGCGCCAGGATCGGCCGCAACTGTCTGGTGGGCGCGGGGGCGCTGGTCACCGAAGGCAAGGAATTCCCCGATGGCTCGATGATCATCGGCAGCCCCGCCAAAGCGGTACGGCAGCTGACGCCCGAGCAGATCGAAGGCCTGCGCAAGAGCGCGCAGGGCTATGTCGAGAACGCCCGCCGGTTCCGGTCGGGGCTGCATCGCATTGGCTAAACGCCGGTGCGCCGGGCAGGGGGCTTGTGTACCGAAAGGTGCCCGGCTCGCCAGGCCATTTTTCTTTTTTTCTGCAGGAAGTCACAGGGTGTCTGAACTCCACAAGTTTCTCTTCGATGGTCTGCCCGTGCGCGGCATGCTGGTGCGGCTGACCGATGCGTGGACCGACATCCTCGCGCGCCGCGCGGGCAACACCGCGACCGGACCTTACCCCGTGCCGGTGCGCGAACTGCTGGGCGAGATGGCGGCGGCGGCGGTGCTGATGCAGTCCAACATCAAGTTCAATGGCGCGCTGGTGCTGCAGGTGTTCGGCGACGGCCCGGTGAAGCTGGCGGTGGCAGAGGTGCAGTCTGACCTGAGCCTGCGCGCCACGGCGTCGGTGCCGGGGGAGATCGCCGAGTCGGCACGCCTGTCTGACATGGTCAACGTGGGCGGCGGTGGCCGCTGCGCCATCACGCTCGACCCCAAGGACCGCCTGCCCGGCCGCCAGCCCTACCAGGGCGTGGTGCCGCTGCACGGCGACCAGCAGGAAAAGCTCGACAAGCTCAGCGACGTACTTCAGCACTACATGCTGCAGTCCGAGCAGCTGGACACCACGCTGGTTCTGGCCGCCGACGACAAGGTAGCGGCGGGCCTGCTGATCCAGCGCATGCCGATCAAAGGCGAGGGCAACCTGGCCGGCGAGCTGAGCCACCGCGAGAACGAAGACCAGATCGGCCACAACGAGGACTACAACCGCATCGCCACGCTGGCCTCCAGCCTGACGCGCGAAGAGCTGCTGTCGCTGGACGCGGACACCATCCTGCGCCGCCTTTTCTGGGACGAGAAGCTGCTGCGCTTTACTCCGCAACAGGGCGAGGAAGGCCCCCGTTTTGCCTGCACCTGCAGCCGCGAGCGCGTGAGCAGCATGCTGCGCAGCCTGGGCCAGCAAGAGATCGAAAGCATCCTGGCCGAGCGCGACGATATCGAAGTGGGCTGCGAATATTGCGGCCAGCAATACCGCTTTGATGCGGTGGATGCAGCGCAGATCTTTACCGGCGTGGTGCAACTGCAGCCGGGCACCGACGCCGTGCAGTAGTCGTCGACGGGCGGCCGCTGATGACCACCAGAGGCTGCCAAGTGTAAATCTGAATGAAATCGGCCTCTAGCGCTTATTGGATAAGCGCTGATGGCTATTGAAATAATAGCAATTCGGGCGGCGATCGAACACGGCTGGCAGCGACTGACTGCTGCGTGCGGCTGGGCTCAGTGGGACGCCAGCAGACGCTGGAAGAGCAGGCGCTCGCATTCCGGATCACTGCACTTTTCGCAGCCGTAAGCGCGCAGATGTGCGGGCCGGTCGTCGGCGTCCCGCACGGCGGATGGCCGTTGCGATTGCGTGCCGCCTGTCATGCCACGGCCAGCCAAGGCCTGGATTGCTTCGCAGGCCTGGCGCCGGCGTGCTGGCAAGTCGCCGTACAGCACCTGGTAGGCCACGGGGGCCGTGTGCAAGGCGCTGCGCAGGCGCGCATGCAGAGCCTCAGCTTCGGCGTCGCCGGGGTAGAGATGCGACGCCGTTTCGAGTCCGCACAGCAGCGTCAGTTGGTAGGTCGCAGCATGCTGGCGCGGCACGTCTGAGATCTGGTCCGCCGGTGCTGCCGCCTGGCGCATCTCGTCCATCAAGGGTGGGTGGCTGTCTGCGAACCACGTCTCGCCCGATATTGAGCGGCCGAGCTCTGACGCGTGGATGGCCTGGGCCAGTGCCAGCGCTTCATCCGCATGGGCAGCCAGGAGTGCGATGCGGAGCATGGGTTTGGGCGAGCGCGCGACGGCTACTTGCGCACGCCGGTGATCTGTACGTAGATCTCGTTGGGCTTGACCATGCCCAGTTCGCTGCGCGCTTTTTCTTCGACCATGTCGAGGCCTTCGCGCAGATCGTGCACTTCGGACGCGAGCCGCTCGTTGGCCTGGCGCGCCTGGGTGTTGGCGGCCTTTTGCGCGGCGATTTTGTCCTGCATCTCCTGCACATGGGCGATGCTGCCGCGGCCCGTCCACAGCTGCGCATGCACACCGCCGAGTAGCAGCAGCAGAATGAGCGGAACGATGCGCTGGGTCATACTGCCGCCGCAAGAGCAACGCCAGCACGCACGCACGCCACCGCGCCCCATGCAGGAGCGCGGCGCCGGGCAGAGTGCCCGGTAGCGTCGAAAGCGGTCGCTGGCTCAGCCCACACGGCGCAACGGCTCAATGGCTCAACGCAGGTTGTAGAACGCGTCGCGGCCAGGGTAGTGCGCGATGTCGCCCAGGTCTTCTTCGATGCGCAGCAACTGGTTGTACTTGGCGATGCGGTCGGAGCGGCTCAAGCTGCCGGTCTTGATCTGGCCGGCGTTGGTGCCCACCGCGATGTCGGAAATGGTGGAGTCTTCGGTCTCGCCCGAGCGGTGCGAGATCACGGCGGTGTAGCCAGCGCGCTTGGCCATCTCGATGGCTGCGAACGTTTCCGTCAGCGTGCCGATCTGGTTGATCTTGATGAGGATCGAATTGGCGATGCCCTTGTCGATGCCTTCCTTCAGGATCTTCGTGTTGGTGACGAACAGGTCGTCGCCCACCAGCTGCACGTTCTTGCCCAGGCGCTCGGTCAGGATCTTCCAGCCTTCCCAGTCGCCTTCGTGCATGCCGTCTTCGATTGAGATGATGGGGTACTTGTCGACCCAGGCCGCCAGCATGTCGGTCCATTGCTGGGCCGTGAGCTTGATGCCGCCTTCGCCTTCCAGCACATAGTGGCCGTCCTTGTAGAACTCGCTGGCGGCGCAGTCCAGCCCCAGGGCGATCTGCTCGCCCGCCGTGTAGCCGGCGGCGTCGATGGCCTGCAGGATCAGCTGGATGGCTGCTTCGTGGTTCTCGACGCTGGGCGCAAAGCCGCCTTCGTCGCCCACGGCCGTGCTGATGCCCTTGTCGTGCAGGATCTTTTTGAGCGCATGGAACACCTCGGCACCCCAGCGCAGGGCTTCGCGAAAGCTCGGGGCGCCCACGGGGATGATCATGAACTCTTGCAGGTCGAGGCTGTTGTTGGCGTGTGCGCCACCGTTGATGACGTTCATCATCGGCACGGGCAATTGCACGCTGCCCATGCCGCCCAGGTAGCGGTACAGGGGCAAGCCGGATTCCTCGGCGGCAGCGCGGGCCACGGCCATGGACACGGCCAGCATGGCGTTGGCGCCCAGGCGGCCCTTGTTGTCGGTACCGTCCAGGTCGATCAGGGTCTTGTCCAGGAAGGCCTGCTCAGAGGCATCCAGGCCCAGCACGGCTTCACTGATCTCGGTATTGATGTGCTCGACGGCCTTGAGCACGCCCTTGCCCAGGTAGCGGCTCTTGTCGCCGTCACGCAGTTCGATGGCCTCGCGGCTGCCGGTGGAGGCGCCCGAGGGCACGGCGGCGCGGCCCATCACGCCCGATTCGAGCAGCACGTCGCATTCGACAGTGGGGTTGCCACGGCTGTCCAGCACTTCGCGGCCGACGATGTCAACAATCGCACTCATGGGTTTCCTTCAGGGAAGTTTCAAATCGGGGGTGGCTGGGCGGCTCGCAAACGAAATCGGCCTCCAGCGCTTGATGTGTATGCGCGAGCAGCTATCAATTACGAAGCGCGAGTTTAAACGCCCTCGATGCACGCCATACGCATCACTGCAGCGCCTTCACGCGCGTCCTTGGCTTTTTGGTACTCGGGCGTGTCGTAGAACGCCTGCGCGGCCTCGAAGCTCGGAAACTTCAGCAGCACCACACGGCCGGGG
Organism: Acidovorax sp. WCS2018Noco2-16; assembly: GCF_031843945.1. Classification (NCBI taxonomy): domain Bacteria; kingdom Pseudomonadati; phylum Pseudomonadota; class Betaproteobacteria; order Burkholderiales; family Comamonadaceae; genus Acidovorax; species Acidovorax sp. WCS2018Noco2-16. The sequence goes on along the minus strand of NZ_JAVTJJ010000004.1, from coordinate 195,287 downwards.
TTCCAGTCGCCCTCCAGCACTTCGACCTTGCCTCCGCGGATGCACACCTCGGCCCCGTGCACCTGCATGGCGTGCGTGCTCCACTTCTTGTACTCCTCGTACTGCACGGGATCGGTGACGGTAACGCTGGCGATGACATATCCACTGGGCATGGTGCTGGGCTCGTTCTGTGTCGTTCGTTCAAGGTGACAAAAATCAGGCGTTGAAGTCGTCTTCGAGAAAACCGTTCTTCTTGGTGACGGTGTCCAATGCCACCAGGTTTTCCAGCAGCGCCTTCATGTGTTTGAGCGGCACGGCGTTCGGGCCGTCCGACCAGGCCTCTGCCGGCCGGGGGTGGGTTTCCATGAAAAGTCCTGCCACGCCCACGGCCACGCCGGCGCGTGCCAGCACAGGCACCATCTCACGAGCGCCGCCGCTCACCGTGCCCTGGCCGCCTGGCTTTTGCACCGAATGGGTCACGTCGAACACCACTGGCGCGCCCGACTTGCGCATCTCGGCCAGGCTGGTCATGTCGGCCACCAGGTTGTTGTAGCCAAAGCTCACACCGCGCTCGCAGGCCAGGAAGCGGTCTTGCGACAGCCCCGCCTCCAGGGCGGCATCGCGGGCCTTGTCGATCACGTTCTTCATGTCCCAAGGTGCCAGGAACTGGCCCTTCTTGATGTTGACCGGCTTGCCCGATTGCGCCACGGCACGGATGAAGTCGGTTTGGCGGCACAGGAAGGCGGGCGTTTGCAGCACGTCGACCACGCTGGCCACTTCTGCGACGTGGGACGCGTCGTGCACGTCGGTCAGGATGGGCAGCTGCAACTGGCGGCGTACTTCGTCCAGGATCTTCAGTCCAGCCTCCAGCCCCACACCGCGCTTGCTGGAGCCGGACGAGCGGTTGGCCTTGTCGAACGAACCCTTGTAGATCAGCGGAATGCCGAGCTGCTCGCAAATTTCCTTGAGTTGCCCGGCGACGTCCAGCGACATCTGCTGGCCTTCAATGGAGCAGGTGCCTGCGATCAGGAAGAAGCGTTGGTCGAGTCCAACGTTGAAACCGCACAGTTGCATGGCTTGTGTCTCCGGCGGGTTCAGGCTGCCGCTGCGGCAGTGGCCGATGCGAGCGCCGGTGCGCGCGCGGCCTGGTGTTCGACGGCCGCCTTGATGAAAGCGTTGAAGAGTGGGTGGCCGTTCCAGGGCGTGGACTTGAATTCCGGATGGAACTGCACGCCGATGTACCAGGGGTGCACGCTTTGCGGCAGCTCGACGATCTCGGTGAGCTGTTCGCGCTGCGTCAGCGCGGAGATCACCAAGCCGGCCTGGCGCAGCTGGTCCAGGTAGTTCACGTTGGCTTCGTAGCGGTGGCGATGGCGTTCCGTCACCACGTTGCCGTAGATCTGGTGGGCCAGCGTGCCCGGGGCCACGTCGGAGCTTTGTGCGCCCAGGCGCATGGTGCCGCCCAGGTCCGAGTTGGCATCGCGCTTCTTGATCGTGCCGTCCTCGTCCTTCCACTCGGTGATCAAGGCGATCACGGGGTGGGGCGTGGCAGCTTCGAATTCGGTGCTGTTGGCGTCTTTCAGACCGGCCACGTGGCGTGCGTATTCGATGGTGGCGACCTGCATGCCCAGGCAGATGCCGAGGTAAGGCACCTTGTGTTCGCGGGCGAACTTGGCGGTGCAGATCTTGCCTTCCACGCCGCGCGCGCCAAAGCCGCCGGGCACCAGGATGGCGTCGTACTTGGCCAGCTTGGCATCCGCTTCTGCCGTGCCGATGGTCTCGGAATCGACGTGCTCGATCTTCACGCGCACATGGTTCTTCATGCCGGCATGGCGCAGCGCCTCGTTCACGGACTTGTAGCTGTCGGACAGATCGACGTACTTGCCGACCATGGCGATGGTGACCTCACCCTGCGGGTGTTCGGTCTCGTACACCAACTGGTCCCAGCGCTTCAAGCTGGTGGGCGGCGTGTTCAGGCGCAGCTTGTCGCAGATCAGGCCGTCCAGGCCCTGTTCATGCAGCATGCGGGGCACCTTGTAGATAGTGTCCACGTCCCACATGCTGATCACGCCCCATTCGGGCACGTTGGTGAAGAGCGAGATTTTCTCGCGCTCTTCGTCGGGAATGCGGCGGTCGGCGCGGCACAGCAGTGCGTCGGGCTGAATGCCGATCTTGCGCAGTTCCTGCACGGTGTGCTGGGTGGGCTTGGTCTTGAGCTCGCCCGCTGCCGCAATGAAGGGCAGGTAGGTCAGATGCACGAAGGCGGCGTTGTTGGGCCCCAATTTGAGGCTCAGCTGGCGCACGGCTTCCAGAAAGGGCAGCGATTCGATGTCGCCTACGGTGCCGCCGATTTCGACGATGGCGACGTCCACCGCGTCGGTGGTACCGATGCCGGCGCCGCGCTTGACGTATTCCTGGATCTCGTTGGTGACGTGCGGGATCACCTGCACGGTCTTGCCGAGGTAGTCGCCACGGCGTTCCTTCTCCAGCACGGATTGGTAGATGCGGCCCGTGGTGAAGTTGTTGGTCTTTTTCATGCGCGTTTCGATGAAACGCTCATAGTGGCCAAGATCAAGGTCGGTTTCGGCGCCGTCGTCGGTGACGAACACCTCACCGTGCTGGAACGGGGACATGGTGCCCGGATCCACGTTGATGTACGGGTCGAGCTTGATGAGAGTGACTTTGAGGCCCCGCGATTCGAGGATCGCGGCAAGGGAGGCTGAGGCGATTCCCTTGCCCAGGGAAGACACCACACCGCCGGTGACGAAGACAAATTTGGTCATGTCTTTTTTGGTGGTGGGAAATCGGGATTATAGAGGGCACCCCGGCCGGGCCTGCCGGCCCCGCAGCCTGCGTGCACTGCACCCGTCTGCTAAATTCCTCTCTTATGAATGAGCTTGCTGGCAAACACATCGTCCTCGGCCTGAGTGGGGGCGTGGCCTGTTACAAGGCGGCTGAACTGAGCCGGCTGCTGATCAAGGCCGGTGCGACTGTCCAGGTAGTGATGACCGAAGCCGCCGGCCAGTTCATCACGCCCGTGACGATGCAGGCGCTGACCGGTCGGCCGGTCTACTGCTCGCAGTGGGATGCGCGCGAGCCCAACAACATGCCGCACATCAACCTGAGCCGCGAGGCCGACGCGATCCTCATCGCGCCGTGCAGCGCCGATTTCATCGCGCGCCTGGTGCAGGGCCGGGCCGACGAATTGCTGAGCCTGCTGTGCCTGGCGCGGCCTACCGATCGTGTTCCACTGCTGCTGGCGCCAGCCATGAACCGTGAGATGTGGGCGCACCCTGCCACTCAGCGCAACCTGGCGCAGGTGGCAGCCGATGGCGCCACGGTACTGGGGGTGGGCTCGGGCGAGCAGGCTTGTGGCGAAACAGGCGACGGGCGCATGCTGGAGCCGGCCGAGATCATGGAAGAGCTGTCAGCTGCTTTCGCCCCCAAACTGCTGGCAGGTCAGCACGTGCTGGTCACGGCGGGTCCGACCTTCGAGGCCATGGACCCGGTTCGAGGCATCACCAATCGGTCAAGCGGCAAGATGGGTTTTGCGATTGCACGCGCCGCGCGGGAGGCTGGGGCGCAGGTGACACTGGTGGCCGGGCCGGTGCATTTGCCTGTGCCGCGCGGCGTGCGCCGCATATCGGTGCAATCCGCACAGGAAATGCTCGATGCCGTTGTGGCGCACACATCAGATGCGACTGTTTTCATCGCCACTGCCGCCGTGGCGGACTGGCGTCCGGCCCACGCTGCCGACCAGAAGATCAAGAAAGACGGCACGGGTGCTGTGCCCCCGATGACGTTTGTGGAGAACACCGACATCCTGGCCACGGTGGCGAGGTCTGAGCGCGCGCGTTCCGGCGCGCTGTTCTGTGTCGGTTTTGCTGCGGAGAGCCAGAACCTGCTGGAACACGCCAGTGCCAAGCGCATCCGCAAAGGCGTGCCGCTGCTGGTTGGCAACATCGGGCCGGCCACGTTCGGTCAAGACGACAATGCACTGATATTGATCGACGAGCACGGCCATCGCGCGCTGCCACGCGCCTCCAAGCGCGAACTGGCGGGCAAACTGGTGGCTGACATCGCTCGTCGCCTAACGGCTGCACGCTGACTGATCGTGTGCCTCTCCACTCGTTGTTTTCCACTCGAAAGCTTGCATGTCACTTTCTCCCATGCGTCCCGATGCGGACACGCCTGCAGATGGCGACTTCGCGAGCTATGTCGAACGTCTGACCAGCCAGGCCCACGGCCCCACACCAGGCGCCACGCCGCAGCGTGGCAGCGCGAAGCAATCTGCCCGACGCGTTGCGGCATCGGCCGCGCCAAGATCCCTCTGGCAACGCGTGTGGCATGCGTTGGAGCAGGCGTCCCAAGCATCCCAGTCCAGAAAGTAAAGTGGTTTTTGTGAAGATCGACGTCAAGATTCTCGACCCCCGCATGGCAGAGCAATTGCCGGCCTACGCCACTCCCGGTAGTGCCGGGCTGGACTTGCGCGCCTGCCTCGATGCGCCGCTCACGCTGGAGGCCAATGCCTGGCAGCTGGTGCCCACCGGCATCGCCATCCACCTGCAAGACCCAGGCTACGCAGCGCTGATCCTGCCGCGCTCCGGACTGGGCCACAAGCACGGCATCGTGCTGGGCAACCTCGTGGGTTTGATCGACAGCGACTACCAAGGTCAGTTGATGGTGAGCGCCTGGAATCGCAGCGATACCGCATTCACGTTGCAGCCGATGGAGCGGCTGGCCCAGCTGGTCATCGTTCCGGTGGTTCAGGCGCAGTTCAACGTGGTAGCGGAGTTCGCTGCTCCATCGGAGCGGGGCCAGGGGGGCTACGGCTCTACGGGCAAGCATTAAGTCATAGCCCAGGCGCGCGACGCACAGTCGCGATGCTGACGCGGTTGGCAGTACTCGCTGTAAGGCCATGGACTACGAGATGGACGCGTGCCGGCCGGCACCTACGCAAGTGTGTGCAATGGTTCAATCGGTCAACGCTTAGGCCTCGTCGGCCATTGCACTGATAAAGGAGTTCACACATGCGTACCTCATCCCGCCTCGCCACTCTGGCTGCTTCCGTGGTCGTAGCAGGCTCGTTGGCTGCTTGCGCTCAGCAGCCTCGTTATCCTGAATATCAGTCGCAACAGCCGACTCAGGTCTATAACAACGCGCCCGTGGCCAACAATCAATATGGCACCGAGTTCGGCACCGTGTCCAACATCGAGACGCTGCAGAGCAAGCCCCGCACCAGCGGCGCTGGTGCAGTACTTGGCGCCGTGGTAGGCGGCGTGCTGGGTAATCAAATCGGCGGCGGCAGCGGTCGTGCGGCAGCCACTGTGATTGGCGCCGTCGGCGGTGGTGTGGCTGGCAATGCCATTGAAGGACGTGGCGGCAGCGGTGGTGTTGAGGGCTATCGCCTTGTCATCAACCTGGACCAGGGCGGACAACGCGTCTACGAGGTCGCGTCGCCTGGTGACCTGCGTACCGGCGACCGAGTTCGTCTGAATGGCGGTCAGATCTCGCGCCAGTAAACGACCGGATCCTTCCATCGTCCCCGGGTTGCCTGGGGATAAACAACGGGCCTTGTGGGGCCCGTTGTCATTTCAGTGCAGATGACTACCGTCGGACTCTGCAGGCTGTATGCGAAAAAAGCCTGTGCCGGCCGTTCCGCGTGCTATCTCTTCGTCCGTCGCTTCCCGCACAGATTGCACCACCAGGTGCAGCCGAAGCGCAATGCCCGCAAGCGGGTGATTGCCGTCCAGCACCACGTGGTCCGGGTACAGCTGTGACACTGTGTAGAGCGCATCGCGTGGAGCTTGCGGGTTGCTGCCCTCTGGCAACGCGGCGCCTTCAAAGGTCATACCTTCTTCGATTTCCTTGGGGAACAGCGAGCGTGGCTCCAGAAACAGCAACTGTTCCTGGTACTCGCCGAACGCTTCTTCAGGCTCCAGGTGCAGATCGAGCTGGGCGCCGGCCACATGGCCCTGCAAGGCCTCTTGCACCCGCTCCAGCAGATCGTCGCCTCCGACAAAAAATTCGACCGGATCGTCGAGCACATCCAGTTCTTCGCCCAGCGTGTCTTTCAAGACCCAGGTCAAAGCGACCACACATTGTTGTTTGATTTCCATAGGAGAATTGTCGCAGTTTGACCACCGCCGCGAATGCGGCCGCACCGATCCCATGGATGTCCAATCGCCTTTGCCTCTGCTTGGAGGCCTCACGCCAGCGCAATTCATGCGCACCTACTGGCACAAGAAGCCACTGCTGGTGAGGCAGGCGATTGCCGGTTTCCAGCCGCCGGTACGCCGTGCCGACTTGTTCGCGCTGGCCGGCACGGAAGGCGTTGAATCGCGTCTGGTGCAGTTGCGCAAGGGCCAATGGCTGCTGCGCCACGGGCCTTTTGCGCGTCGATCTCTGCCCGCGTTGCAGACGCCCGACTGGACGCTGCTGGTGCAGGGCGTTGACCTGCACGACGATGCTACGCACGCGTTGATGCAGCAGTTCCGGTTCGTGCCCGAGGCGCGGCTCGATGATCTGATGATCAGCTATGCCAGCGACGGCGGAGGTGTCGGACCGCATTTCGACAGCTACGACGTGTTCCTGCTGCAGGCCCATGGGCGGCGCCGCTGGCGCATCGGACGGCAGAAGGACTTCACCCTGCGCGAAGGCATTCCTCTCAAGGTGCTCGAACATTTCGAGCCGGAACAGGAGTTCGTGCTGGAGCCCGGTGACATGCTGTACTTGCCGCCCCGTTGGGCACACGACGGTGTTGCCGAAGGCGAGTGCATGACCTATTCCATTGGGTTTCGATCGCCCAATCGGGCTGACGTGGCGCAGAACATTCTGCTGCGCCTGGCCGACGAAGCCACCGACGACGAAGGTACGCCCATCTATCGCGACCCGCGCCAGGAGGCTGTGGGCCAACCCGGGGCCATTCCCGAAGCTTTGCAGACCTTCGCTCGCGATGCGGTGCGTCGTGCGTTGGCCGACCTGCATTCGGTGGAGCGTGCGTTGGGCGAGTCGCTGACCGAGCCCAAGTCCAACGTCTGGTTCGAACCGGCGCCGCCCAGCGGTTTGCTGGAAGGTGTCACCCTGGACCGGCGCACCCGCATGATGTACGACCAGCGCCATGTGTTCATCAACGGCGAAAGCTACCGCGCTGCGGGTCGCGACGCCACGTTGATGCGCCGTCTGGCCGACGAGCGCACCCTGAGCGCGCGCGATCTGGCCAAGGCGAGCGACGATGCGCTCGAGTTGCTGTCTTCATGGTGCGACAGCGGCTGGGCACATGCTCAGGCGTCTCAGGCCTGACCGAAACACAGCCGCCATGAGCGATTCCATGATTCCCGAACCTCCGGCAGCCCCCGTGCTCCCCGAAGGCCGATTCGTGGGACGGGAGGATTTTCGCCAGCTGGTGCGCGATGCGCTGGCTTGCGCCGCACGCGAAGGCTGGACAGAGATCGTGCTCAGCGATCCGGACTTTCACGACTGGCCGCTGGGCGAACGGGCAGTCGCCGAATCGCTGCAGGCTTGGGCTCGCGCCGGACGCACGTGCACGTTGCTGGCTGCAGACTTTGGCGCGGTGCTGCGCCAGCATGCCCGCTTCGTGCAGTGGCGCACCAGGTGGGGCCACCTTATTCACTGCCGCAAGGCGTCATGTACCCGACCGATAGAGGTGCCCAGCGCGCTGTGGGCTCCGGGATGGGGCCTGCACCGGCTGGATGCAGAGCGTTGCGTGGGCGTGTCTGGCACAGAGCCCGACAGACGCGTGCTGTTGCGCGAGTCGCTCGATGAGTGGCTTTTGCGCAAGAGCGGGCCGGGTTTTCCCGCCACTACGCTCGGTCTCTGACGCGGAGGTTGCAGCAATGCCCCGTCAGTGTTAGTCAGTATTGACGAAACTCCCTATAATTTCCTGTTGGCATTTACAACCACACACGCCACTGGGCGTGCCCGGCCAACCGGACCGCTGCAAGAGGTGGACGTGTGGCCAATCAAAGAATCCCGTTTGTCCAAGAGGAAACCTGAAATGAAGAATTCCGTCGTTCTGGCCGCTTTGATCGCTGCTGCTGCCCTGGCCGCCTGTGGCAAGAAGGAAGAACCCGCTCCTGCACCGGCTCCTGCCGCTGTGGAAGTGCCCGCACCCGTTGTGACGCCCGCTGCTTCCGCGCCCGTTGCTCCCGCATCGGCTGCCATGGCGCCTGCCGCTCCTTCTTCCGACGCTGCCAAGGCCGCTGCAGACGCTGCTGCTGCTGCCGCTACCGGCGCTTCCGCCGCCAAGTAAATTGGACAGACTCCGCCGCGGGTGCAAGCCCGGGGTTGGACTCCAAGCCCCGTACTTTACGTCGGGGCTTTTTTTTGCCTATAGGTTTCTGTCTTTCATCTCTCTCGGGCGATTAACGCAAGGAGGCGGAGCTAGCCGGCTTCGATCCAGCCCGTACCTTCGCGCGGGTGTGCCACATCCACCGCCTCCGCGGGCCAACCCAGGGCTTCGGCCAGTGCTGCGCGTGCCAGATCGGGATGGTTGTTCTGCGCGCTCAAGTGGGCTGCGACCACGCGGCGCAGGCCCGCATGGCGCACCGCGCGCAGGATGTCGGCCGATACGTGATTGGGCAGATGGCCAAAACGGCCGCTGATGCGGCGCTTCAAAAAGGCCGGATATGCGGACGCTTGCAGCATGTCCGTGTCGTGGTTCGATTCCAGGAGCAGCGCATGGCAGCCACGCAGTTGCTCCAGCACATGGTCTGACGCGTGGCCCAGGTCGGTCAGCAAGCCCACATGCGTCGCACCGTCGCTGCAACGCAAGTGCAGGGGTTCGCGCGCATCGTGCGGCACGGTGAAAGGACGCGCTTCAAACGCACCCAGGTCGATGGGCTCGCCATCGCGGGCAATGCGCAGCAGTCCATCGAAATCAGGCGCGCCGATGGCTTCATAGGTGCCGTGGCTCATCCACACCGGCACGCGGTGGCGCAGGGCGAGTTTCTGAACGCAGCCGATGTGGTCAGAGTGTTCATGGGTGATGAACACGGCGTTGAGCTGGGCGAGCGCGATGCCCGCCGCGCCCAACCGCCCTTCCAGTGTGCGAATGCCCAGACCGCAATCGACCAACAGACGGCGGGACTGTCCGCCAGTGCTGCCTTCGATCAGCGTGGCATTGCCGGTGCTGCCGCTCGCCAGGTTCCGAAACCGCAGCACCGTGGTCGAGTTACTTCAGGTCGTCCGCCAGCACGCGCACGATGCGCTGTGCGTTGTCGGACGATTCGGGCGCGCCCGCAGCGTTGAGTACAGACACCGTGCTTTGGTTGCCTTCGCTGCGCACCACGATGCGGTACTTCAGCGGTGGCACGGCGTCCGGCGAACGGTTGAAGATCTTGCCGAAGAAGCCTTGTTCCTTCTTGTCGGTAGGCGCCACGTATCGCACGAAGTAAACGCCTTGGCTGCGGTCACGGTCTTCCACGGTGAAGCCGGTACGGTCGAGCGACAGGCCGACGCGGCGCCATGCGCGGTCGAACGGTTCGTCGATCTGCACCACCGGAGCGCCGGCCACTGCTGCGATGCGGGCGGTAGGCACGGCCTGGGCGGGTGCTGCAGCAATCGCACGGGACTGCTCTTCGCTCACGCCGAGCTTGACCATCAGGCGGCGCAGGAACTCGGTTTCCAGCTCGGGGTCGGCCGGGCGGGGTTGCCACACGGTGCTGTCCTTCTGGGTGTTGGAATAAACCTCGACCATGCCGCGGTGGCTCACGAAGATTTCGGTGCCGCCGTTGCCGCTGCGCTCCAGGCGGGTGCGGAACTTGTCGCGCTCGCCCGTGGAATAGACGGAGTCGAAGATCTTGCCGATGGTGGATCGGATGATGTCCTGTGGCAGCTTGGCGCGGTTCTCGGCCCAGTCGGTTTCCAGCAGGCCCAGATTGGCCTGTTCGGTGGTGTAGACGAAGCCGTTTTCCAGCCAGAAGTCGCGCACGGGCTCCCACAGCTGATCGGCCGGGCGGTTGACGACCAGCCAGCGCTGGTTGCCGTCGCGCTCGATGCGCACGTCGCCGATGGTCTGCGGCGCTGCGTTGGCCTTGCCGACAGGGCGTTGCGCCTGGCCGGCTTCGAAGGCCGCGGCAGACACGGGGCCGCCAGGCACGACGTAGCGGGAATCGGTGGAGATCTGACGCAGGTCGGGCGGCACCTCCAGCGTGGAGCCCTTGGTGGCGCTCTTGTAGTCGATCTTGTCGTTTTCCAGAACGGAGCAGGCAGACAGGGCCATGGCAAGGCCAAGCAGGCCCAGGCGAGTAGTAGCGTTCACGCGAAAATCCTCTTGTGATCTGAGAGTGCCGAAGCGGGCAGGTACGTGCTGCAAAGGTGGCGGATTAAAGCAGACCGGCGGCGCGCAGGGCGCCCTCGACGATGGACTCGTTGGATTCAGCGAGCGGCGTCATGGGCAAACGCAGCGTTCCGCCGCAGCGGCCCATGCGTTGCAGCGCCCACTTCACGGGGATGGGGTTGGCCTCGACGAACAGGTGCTTGTGCACAGGCAGCAGGCTGAACTGGATTTCCATAGCGCGGCGCACGTCGCCCGCCAAGGCCGCAACGCAGAGCTGGTGCATCAGGCGCGGCGCCACGTTGGCCGTCACGCTGATGTTGCCCTGGCCGCCACACAGCATCAGTGCCACGGCGGTCGGGTCGTCGCCGGAATACACCGCGAAGCCCTTGGGCACTTCGCGGATCAGCCACTGCGCACGCTCGATGTTGCCGGTGGCTTCCTTGATTCCGATGATGCCGGGTACCTTGGCCAGGCGCAGCACCGTGTCGTGCAGCATATCGGCCACGGTGCGGCCGGGCACGTTGTAGAGCACGATGGGCAGGTCGCCCACGGCTTCGGCAATCGCCTTGAAGTGCTGGTACTGGCCCTCTTGCGTGGGCTTGTTGTAGTAGGGCACCACCTGCAGTTGCGTGTCGGCGCCCACCTTTTTGGCGAAGCGAGCCAGCTCGATGGCCTCTGCCGTGGAGTTGGCACCGCAGCCGGCCATGATGGGCACGCGCCCCGCAGCCTGTTCGACAGAGACGCGAATGATCTCGCAATGCTCTTCGACATTGACGGTGGGCGATTCGCCCGTCGTGCCCACGACGCCGATGCAGTCGGTGCCTTCGGCGACATGCCAGTCGATCAGTTGGCGCAGTGTGGGGTAGTCCACGCTGCCGTCCTCGTGCATGGGAGTGACGAGGGCGACGATGCTGCCGGTGAGAGGAGCGCTGGGAAGGGTCATGTCCGCGTGGTGAAACGGTAAAAGAGCATTCTAACTAGGGAGCCTGCCGTGCAGCAGCCCCTTGCGGGACCAGCGGGTGACGGCTTGCGGCGGCGCCGTGCTGCTCGCGGACGGCGGCGATGCGTTGCACGAATCGCTCGGGCGATGCAAGCCAGCCATCTTCAAATGCCACGGTACGCAGACCCTCGCAGGCGCCCAGCAGTTCCCCGGGCGCTAGAAGAAATTCGGGCCGCGCCGGCCGGCCGACGGTTTCATTGCCTGCCGCGAAGGTCTCGTACAGCAGCACGCCGCCAGGCGCCACGCTGGCGATCAGCGTGGGCAGCAGCGGCCTCCATAGGTAGTTGGTGACGATGACCGCGCCGAACTGGCGCCCGGCCAGCGGCCACGGGCCTGATTCGATGTCGACGCACACAGTTTCGACGGGCGGCTGCAGCGTGGCGAGTGGTGCCAATGCTTCTTGCGACCGGTCGACGCCGGTGACCGCATGCCCCAGCGCGTGCAGCCAGCGCACATGCCGGCCGGCGCCGCAGGCCACGTCGAGCACGCTGCCGCGCTCGGGCATCAGGTGCGCCCAGCGCGTGATCCATTCGGAAGGGGCTCCGTCGCCGTGACTCTTCATGCTATTGTTTTTATAGCTGCTTGCGCTTATGGATCAAGCGCTGGAGGCCGTTTTGATACAGATGGCGTGTCAGAAGCACGCCCAAACCTGATCGGCCATCATGACGACGAAATCCGGCTCCGCGTACAGCATGAACACCACCACCAGCACCGCGGCACCCAGGGTCCATCCCGCCCAGCGGCCGAAGCGCTGGCGGCGCGAGGGCGCGGCGGTGGAGTGGTGCAGAGCGGATGACATGTTTTTTCAGTTCAGGCGGGTTGCGGCTGGCGCGCGATGGGCGCTTCACGCACCGGCAGGTTCACGAGCCCGGCGAAGACGCCCAGTGCAATCGACAGATACCAGACCACATCGTAGCTGCCAGTACGGTCATATAGATAGCCGCCCAGCCACACGCCCAGAAAGCTGCCGATCTGGTGGCTGAAGAACACGAAGCCGCTCAGCATCGACAGATGCTGCACGCCGAAGATCTGCGCCACGGTGGCGTTGGTTGGCGGCACGGTGGACAGCCACAGCGCACCCATCACGGCCGAGAACACATAGACCGACATGGGCGTCAGCGGCACCATCAGGAAGACGCTGATCGCCACCACACGGCCAAAGTAGATGAACGACAGGATGTAGCGCTTCTGAATTCGCTGGCCCAGCGTGCCGGCCAAGTAGGTGCCGAAGATGTTGAACAGCCCTATCAGCGCCAGCGCATAGCTGGCCACCTGCGGCGACAGGCCGTGGTCCTTCAAGTAACTGGGCATGTGCACGCCGATGAACACCACCTGAAAGCCGCAGACGAAGTAACCCGCCGTCAGCAGCAGGAAGCTGGGATAGCGCAGCGCCTCGCCCACCGCCTGGCCGATGGACTGTTTGCGCGGGCTGGCCGCGCCGCCGGGCGCGTTGCCAAAGCCGGGTTCGCGCAGGCCGAAGGCCAGCGGCACGATCAGCAGCACCAGCATGGACAGCGCCAGCAGCGCTTCTTGCCAGCCGAACTGCGCGATGAGCTGGCCTTCGACCGGCACCATCAGAAACTGCCCAAACGAGCCCGCCGCCGCCGTCACGCCCATGGCCCAAGAGCGCCGCTCCGGCGCGATCTGCCTGCCCAGCACGCCGTAAATGACGGCGTAGGTCGTGCCGGCCTGCGCCGCGCCGATGAGCACGCCCGCTGTCAACGCAAAGGTCACTGGTGTGGGCGACAGCGCCATGCCGGCCAGGCCCAGCGCGTAGAGCAGCGCGCCGCCCATCAGCACACGAAACGCGCCGAACCGGTCGGCCGCCATGCCCGCAAAGATGCCGAACACGCCCCAGGCGATGTTCTGCACCGCGATCGCCAGCGCGAAGGTCTGGCGCGTCCAGCCCATCTCCTGCGTGATCGGCTGCAGCCACAGGCCAAAGCCGTGGCGGATGCCCATCGACAGCGTGACGATGGCGGCACCGCACAGCAGCACCTGCACCACGGGCAGTTTTTGTGTTTCTTTATGCATCCGGCGACTTTAGCCAAAACGGTGTGGCTGCGCTCGCTCGTCTGCTGGCATTGAAAGAAAGGTGTGGCGGGGCTGTGGTTATATCCAGCTACTACAATCCGCCGCCATGGCAGTCAAACCCGCATCCGCATCCGCTTCCACCAGCGAATATTCAGAAGGCTCGATCCGCGTTCTCAAGGGCCTGGAGCCCGTCAAGCAGCGTCCGGGCATGTACACCCGCACCGACAACCCGCTGCACATCATTCAGGAAGTGCTGGACAACGCCGCTGACGAGGCGCTGGCCGGCCACGGCAAAAAGATCAAGGTCACGCTGCATGCCGACGGCTCGGTGGGCATCGAAGACGACGGCCGGGGCATTCCCTTCGGCCTGCATCCGGAAGAAAAGGCGCCCGTCATCGAACTGGTGTTCACGCGGCTGCATGCCGGCGGCAAGTTCGACAAGGGCAAGGGCGGTGCCTACAGCTTTTCGGGCGGCCTGCATGGCGTGGGCGTGTCGGTCACCAATGCGCTGTCGCTGCGGCTGGAAGCCAGCACGCACCGCGAAGGCCAGATGGCGCAACTCGTCTTCCAGGGCGGCGACGTCACCGAGCCGCTGACGTCACGCCCGCTGGCTGCGGGCGAGCGCAAGCAGGGCACTACCGTGCGCGTGTGGCCCGATCCGAAGTACTTCGAGACCCCGGTTCTGCCGATGGCGGAGTTGACTCATCTGCTGCGCAGCAAGGCGGTACTGATGCCCGGCGTGACGGTGACGCTGGTCAACGAGAAAACCAAGGACGTGCAGACCTGGCAGTACAAGGGCGGTCTTCGCGACTACCTGGCGCAAACGCTGCATGCCGACCCGGTGATTCCGCTCTTCGAGGGCGAAGGCTTTGCCGACCGGAACCACGAAAGCTTTGCCGAAGGCGAGGGCGCCTCCTGGTGCGTGGGCTTCACCGACGAAGGCGCGCCGGTGCGCGAGAGCTACGTCAACCTGATTCCAACCAGCGCAGGCGGCACGCACGACGCAGGCCTGCGCGACGGCCTCTTCAACGCGGTCAAGAGCTTCATCGAACTGCATTCGCTGTTGCCCAAGGGCGTGAAACTGCTGCCCGAGGACGTGTTTGCACGCGCTTCGTACGTGCTGTCGGCCAAGGTGCTGGACCCGCAGTTTCAGGGCCAGGTGAAGGAAAAGCTCAATTCGCGCGACGCCGTGCGGCTGGTGTCGAGCTTCGTGCGTCCGTCGCTCGAACTCTGGCTGCACCAGCACGTCGAGTACGGCAAGAAGCTGGCAGAACTCGCCATCAAGGCCGCGCAGACGCGCCAGAAGGCCGGCCAGAAGGTCGAAAAGCGCAAGGGCTCCGGCGTGGCCGTGCTGCCCGGCAAGCTGACCGACTGCGAAAGCCGCGACCTGTCGCACAACGAAGTGTTTCTGGTGGAGGGCGACTCTGCCGGCGGCAGCGCCAAGATGGGCCGCGACAAGGAATGCCAGGCCGTGCTGCCGCTGCGCGGCAAGGTGCTCAACACCTGGGAGGTCGACCGCGACCGGCTCTTTGCCAACAATGAAATCCACGACATCTCGGTGGCGCTGGGGGTGGACCCGCACGGGCCCGAAGACACGCCCGACCTGTCGGGCCTGCGCTACGGCAAGGTCTGCATCCTGAGCGATGCCGACGTGGACGGCTCGCACATCCAGGTGCTGCTGCTCACCTTGTTCTTTCGCCACTTTCCCAAGCTCATCGAGACGGGCCACATCTACGTGGCGCGCCCACCGCTCTTTCGGGTGGACGTGCCCGCGCGCGGCAAGAAGCCGGCGTCGAAGGTGTATGCGCTGGACGAGGGTGAGCTGGAAGCCATTCTCGACAAGAGCGTCAAGGACGGCGTGGCGCGCGAGAAGTGCCAGATCAGCCGCTTCAAGGGCCTGGGCGAGATGAATGCCGAGCAGCTGTGGGAAACCACGCTCAACCCCGACACCCGCCGCCTGCTGCCCGTGCAACTGGGCGCGATGGACTTTGCCGCCACGGCAGGCCTCATCACCAAGCTGATGGGCAAGGGCGAGGCCGCCGCCCGGCGCGAGCTGATGGAACTGCACGGCGACGCCGTGGATGTGGACATCTGACATGGCTGCGCAGCGCGGCCAGCCCAGCTTGGTGCGGTGTGCGCTGCGCGGCGGTGCGGCGTGGGCGGAGCGTGTTTGGGGTGTTTTTGGCCTCTCGCGCTTGATGTGCCTGGGGTTGTTGCTATGGTTTTTGCAGCAATCGGCCCATGCCGACCTGTGGGCTCACGTCGATGAACGCGGCGTGACGCACTTCGCGGCCGAGCGCGTCGACGAGCGCTACACGCTGTACTTCCGTGGCGACGTGTTCGATTCCGCCATCGATGGACGCTCGGCCGGCACCGGCATCGTGCTGCCTGACTCGGCGCCCTCGGCCACGGCGGCGGGCGTGCGGCGGCTGGCGTATTTCGACATCGCCCCGGAGGTCAAGCGCGTCAAGCACCATCTGCGCGCCTCGGCCACGCAGCAGGGGCTCGATTACGAGTTGCTGCAGGCAGTAATCGCGACCGAATCAGGCTTCGACGCGCTGGCCGTGTCGCCGCGCGGTGCCGTGGGCCTGATGCAGGTGATGCCGGCCACGGCCGAACGCTTCGGCGTTGCGCGCGCGCCGCGCCGCACCATCGAGCAGCAGCTCGCCGACCCGGCCACCAACGTGGCCGCCGGCGCGCGCTACCTGCGGCATTTGATCGATCTGTTCGAAGGCCGGCTCGACCTGGCCCTGGCCGCCTACAACGCCGGCGAAGGCGCCGTGCGGCGCGCGGGCGACCGCATTCCGGCCTATCGCGAAACGCAGAATTACGTCAAGAGCGTGCTGGGGCTCTATGCCCTGCTGAAGCCGCCGCTGGCCCAGCCGGCCGCGCGCGCCGCCGGCGGCCGCGTGCGCATGGAACTGGCCGGCCCCGCAGCCCTGCCCGATCCGCGCTGATTGTTCGTGAACGACATCGCGGCGCACTGAAGGCCGTTTTCTTTCCTTTCCCTCATTTCCCCGACGCATGAGCGACAACGACCAACCCACTCTCGATCTCTCTCAGCCCGAGTCCGACGACAACCCGAGCCTGGCCAGTTACGCCCAACGTGCGTATCTGGAATACGCGCTCTCGGTGGTCAAGGGCCGTGCGCTGCCCGATGTGTGCGACGGCATGAAGCCGGTGCAGCGGCGCATTCTGTTTGCGATGGAGCGCATGGGCCTGGCCTACAGCGGCCCCACGCGCAACGTAGCCGCCAAGCCTGTCAAGAGCGCCCGCGTGGTGGGCGACGTGCTGGGCCGCTTTCACCCGCACGGCGACCAGTCGGCCTACGACGCGCTGGTGCGCCTGGCGCAGGACTTCAACCAGCGGTACCCGCTGATCGACGGCCAGGGCAACTTCGGCAGCCGCGACGGCGACGGCGCGGCGGCCATGCGCTACACCGAGGCGCGGCTGACGCGCATCGCCGGCCTGCTGCTCGACGAGATCGACCAGGGCACCGTGGACTTCGTGCCCAACTACGACGGCTCGACCGAAGAGCCGCGCCAGTTGCCCGCGCGCCTGCCGTTTGCTGTGCTCAACGGCGCCAGCGGCATCGCCGTGGGCCTGGCGACGGAAATCCCCAGCCACAACCTGCGCGAAGTGGCGGACGCCTGCGTGGCGTTGGTCAAGAACCCCAAGCTCAGCGACGACGAGCTGTTCGCGTTCATCCCCGGCCCGGACTATCCGGGCGGCGGCCAGATCATCAGCAGCACCGGCGACATTCAGGACGCCTACCGAACGGGGCGGGGCAGCCTGAAGGTGCGCGCGCGCTGGAAGATCGAAGACCTGGCGCGCGGCCAGTGGCAGCTGGTGGTCACCGAGCTGCCGCCGGGCGTGTCCACGCAGAAGGTGCTGGAAGAGATCGAGGAGCTGACCAACCCCAAGGTCAAAGCTGGCAAGAAGGCCTTGAGTGCTGAGCAGGTGCAGCTCAAGGCCACGGTGCTGGGCGTGCTGGACGTGGTGCGCGACGAGTCGAGCAAGGACGCGCCCGTGCGCCTGGTGTTCGAGCCCAAGACCGGCCGCGTGCCGCAGCAGGAGCTCATCACCTCGCTGCTGGCGCACACCAGCCTGGAAACGTCGTCGCCCATCAACCTGACGATGGTGGGCCTGGACGGCAGACCCACGCAGAAGTCGCTGCGCCGCATGCTGCAGGAGTGGGTCGACTTCCGCCAGCAGACCATCACGCGGCGCAGCCAGCACCGGCTGGCCAAGGTGCTGGACCGCGTACACATCCTCGAAGGGCGGCAGGTCGTGCTGCTCAACATCGACGAGGTGATCGCCATCATCCGCGCGGCGGACGAGCCCAAGGCGGCGCTGATCGCACGCTTTGGCCTATCGGACAGGCAGGCCGAAGACATCCTTGAAATTCGCCTGCGGCAGCTCGCGCGGCTCGAAGCTATCAAGATCGAGCAGGAACTGAAAGAGCTGCGCGAAGAGCAGGGCAAGCTCGAAGACATTTTGGGCAATCCCGCATCGCTGCGGCGCTTGATGGCCAAGGAGATTGAGCAGGACGCCAAGCAGTTCGCCGACCCGCGCCGCACCCTCATCCAGGCCGAGAAAAAGGCCGTGGCCGAAGTGAAGGTGGTGGACGAGCCCGTCACCGTGGTGGTGTCGCAAAAAGGCTGGGTGCGCGCGCGCCAGGGCCACGGGCACGACGCGGCCAGCTTCGCGTTCAAGGCGGGCGACGGGCTCTATGGCACCTTCGAATGCCGCACGGTCGACACCCTCATCACCTTCGGCAGCAACGGGCGCGTGTATTCGGTGGCCGTGGCGCAATTGCCGGGCGCGCGCAGCGACGGCCAGCCCATCACCACGTTGATCGAGCTGGAAAGCGGCACGCAGCCACTGCATTTCTTCGCCGGGCCGGCGGGCGCGGCGCTGCTGCTGGCCAGCTCGGGCGGCTATGGCTTCATCGCCGCCGTCGAACACATGACCGCGCGCAACCGCGGCGGCAAGGCCTTCATCACGCTGGCCGAAGGCGAGCAGCTGTGCAAACCTTCGCATGCGGCCATCACCAACGGCGGCCAGCCGCTGGCGCCGGCCACGCACGTGTGCTGTGCCTCCACGGGCGGACGGGTCCTGACCTTCGAGATCACCGAGCTCAAGCAGATGGCCAACGGCGGCCGGGGCCTGATGCTGATCGACCTGGAAGACAAGGACACGCTGGCCGGCGCGGCCGCGTACACGCGCAGCGTGCGCATTGCCGGCGTGGGCCGTGGCGGCAAAGAGCGCGAGGAAACGCTGGAGATCCGCAGCCTGAACAACGCTCGCTTCCCGCGCGGGCGCAAGGGCAAGGCGGCTGATTTGGGGTTCAAGCCTGCGTCGGTCAGCCGCGTGGAATAGCGCCAGCGACGCCTGCGAAGGCGTCATGGCACCGCGGGTTCGTCCCCATCAAAAAGGCAGGCTGCATGCCGATACAAGCCTGAGAATGGGTGAAAACAACGGGGTGTCCACATGCTGCAACGTATCCGTCTGGCCCAAAAGCTCTGGCTGGCCGTCTTTCTCATTGTGGTGCTGCTGGCCGGCGTGACCGGCGTGGCCGGCTACCGGCTGGTGCAGGTTCAGGCGCAGGCGGACACGGTGGACGATGAAATGCAGGCGCGCGTGGTGGCGGCAGTGCGCTGGTCGGGGCTGACCGAAACCAACGCCGCGCGCACGCAGGCGCTCATCGTCAGCAGCGACCCGGCCGTCGAGGCCGAGTTCAAGGAGCTGATTCCTGCCACCAGCGCGCAGATCAGCGCGGTGCAGAAATCGCTGGAAGGCATGGCGCTGTCCGATGCCGATCGCGCGCAGCTGGCGCGCATCGCCGAAGCCCGCAAGACCATGACCGACCTGCGCACGCAGGCGCGCCAGACCAAGGCCGCGGGCCGCCAGGACGAGGCGGTGACGCTGGTGACGCAGCGCTACAACCCGGCGGTGGCCGGCTACCTGCAGACGCTGCGCGACTTCGTGGCCCTGCAGGAGCGCAGCGCCCAGCAGGCCCAGGCGGCCATGGCGGCAAACCGCGCCACCACGCTGCAGGTGACCGCCGTGGCGCTGGGCGTGTTGCTGCTGGCCATCGTGCTGGGCGCGCATTTTCTGATCGGCAGCATCCGCCGCCCGCTGGCGCAGGCCAACGACCTGGCATCGCGCATCGCCGGGGGCGATTTGAGCCTGCAGGACAACGTCACGCGCGGCGATGAGTTCGGCGACCTGCTGCGGTCGCAGTACGCCATGAGCGGATCGCTGGCGCGCGTGGTGCAGCAGGTGCGCCAGAGCACGGACAGCATCGCCATCGCCAGCGCGGAGATCGCTACCGGCAACCACGATTTGTCGGTGCGCACCGAGCAGGCCTCCAGCAACCTGCAGGAGACCGCAGCCGCCATGGAGCAGTTCACGGCCACGTTGCAGCAAAGCGCCAGCAGCGCGCAGCAGGCCAGCGGTCTGGCGGCCAACGCCGCCGGCGTGGCCCAGCGCGGCGGCGACGTGGTGACGCAGGTGGTGTCCACCATGGAAGACATCCAGCAAAGCAGCCGCAAGATCGCCGACATCATCGGCGTGATCGACGGCATTGCCTTTCAGACCAACATCCTGGCGCTCAACGCCGCCGTGGAAGCCGCCCGTGCCGGCGAGCAGGGCCGGGGCTTTGCGGTGGTGGCCAGCGAGGTGCGCAGCCTGGCCCAGCGCAGCGCCGAGGCGGCCAAGGAGATCAAGCAGTTGATCGGCACGTCGGTGCAGAAGGTGGAAGCCGGCAGCCTGCTGGTGGCCGATGCCGGCACGACCATGGGCGACATCGTGCGATCGGTGCAGCGGGTGAACGACATGATCGGAGAGATCACCGCGGCTGCGTCGGAACAAAGCTCGGGCGTGGGCCAGGTGAACCAGTCGGTGGGCCAGCTGGACCAGATGACGCAGCAGAACGCCGCGCTGGTAGAAGAAAGCGCGGCCGCCGCGCAGAGCCTGCGCGAGCAAGCCGAGCAGCTGGCGCGTACGGTGTCGGTGTTCAAGGTACCGGCCAGCGTGACGAACGTGGCGGCTGCGGCCGCGCCGGCCACCACGGGCGTGATCGCAGCAGCGAAGCGGTCCGCTGCGGCCTCTGCCTCTTCACCGACTGCATCGCGGCGCGTAGCCACCCCATCCGCCGCTGGCAAGGCACCTGCGGCCGGCGCGCCGCGCATCGCGTCGCGTGCGCCCACCGCATCGGCAGCCAGGCCTGCCGCCGAGTTGGCACGCAAGCCCGCGCTGGCCTCTTCATCGAATGGCGCGGCAGAAAACGACTGGGAAAGTTTTTGAACACGTTGTGCCCAGCCAGTCAGCTGGCTGGCTAGGCTTTTGCTATTGATTCAATAGCTGCTTGCGCTTGATATTCAAGGCTCTTGAATACTTTTCAATGTCAAATGCCCTGAAGATAAGCGCTAGCAGCTATCAATAGCAGAGCAAAAGCGTGTTGACTGCGTGATCGGGCGTCAGAGCGCGCCATTCCACAGCTTTGGCGCAAAGCGCTCCGCCGGCGCGGTGATCTGATCGCGGCAGGCCACCAGCGGCAGATCGCGCTGGCCGGGCACCGTTCGCGCCACCAGCGCGTAGAGGCTGCTGACGGCGCCGGACACGGCCTCCGGCGTGGTCGCGCCGCGCAGCAGGTGGCCCAGCAGCACGGCCGAAAACACGTCGCCCATGCCATTGGGCAGGGGCTGCAGGTCGATGAACGGCGTCTGTACCAGCCAGGCGGCATCGGCCGTGACGGCCAGAGTGGCCAGCTGTTCGGCGGGCAGGTCGGGCGTGCGCAGGCTGGTCACCACGATCAGCGACGGCCCCGTGCCCGGCGTGCTGCCTAGCAGCGCGCGCGCGGCGGCGATCGTCTCGTCGACCGATGCCAGCGGCGCGCCGTGCAGCAGCTCGAATTCGTAATGGTTGGGCGTGATGATGCTGGCCTGCGCCAGCGCGCGGCGCCGCAAGAATTCAGGAATGCCCGGGCGCACGAACACGCCCCGGCCCACGTCGCCCATCACCGGGTCGCACAGGTAGTGCAGCGCAGGCCGTGCCGCGCGAATCTCTTGCACGGCCGCGAGGATGGCTTCGCCCACGCCCGCATCGCCCAGGTAGCCCGACAGCACCGCCGTGCAGCGCGCCAGCACGCCGCGTGCTCGCAGGCCGTCCAGCACGTCGGCAATGTGCGCGGGTGTGAACACCTGGCCCTTGAATTCACCGTAGCCCGTGTGGTTGGAGAACTGCACCGTGTGCACCGCCACCGGCTGAATGCCCAACAATTGCAGCGGCAGCATGGCCGCGTCGTTGCCCACATGCCCGTAGGCGACGTGCGACTGGATGGACAAGACCAGGGGAGCTTCGGGGGAGGGCGCGGTCATGGGCTTGGGTGCCGGAATGGGGTGAAAAAAAGCGAGCCTGCGTCAGCGGGCCGAAAGCCACCGACGGGCACAGCGCCGGTCTGTCGAGCCCGTTTGTGCTGAGCCTGCCTGGCGCCTTGCAACCATGTGCCCTGGCTTCGACAGGCTCAGCCCGAACGGACTTTTCTGGACTCACAGGCGTGGTCTGCCGGGCAGACTCGCAGGTCAGCGCGTCAGGTCAGCGCGTCAGGCCAGCTCGGCGATCAGCTCGATCTCCACGCAGGCGCCCATCGGGATCTGCGCCACGCCGAACGCGCTGCGCGCATGCTTGCCCTTGTCGGCGAACACTTCGCCGAACAGCTCGCTCGCGCCGTTGGTGACCAGATGCTGCTCGGTGAAGTCGCCGGTCGAATTGACCAGGCTCATCACCTTGACGATGCGCACGATGCGGTTCAGGTCGCCGCCGGTGGCCGCATGCAGCGTGCCCAGCAGGTCGATGGCGACGGCGCGCGCTGCGGCTTTGCCTTCTTCGGTGGTGATGTCACGGCCGAACTGCGCAACCCACGGCTTGCCGTCCTTGCGGGCGATGTGGCCCGAGAGGAATACCAGGTTGCCCGTTTGCACGTAGGGCACGTAGGCGGCGGCAGGCACGGACACCGGGGGCAGGGTGATCTGCAGTTCTTTCAGCTTGTCGTAAACGCTCATGGCAATCCTTGAAAGTCGTTGGAAATGGAGGAGAGAAAAAGCGGAGATGCCGGGCGGGCGAACCGTTCGATGCGCCCGCCGGCAGACCAGCCGCGAGTGTTACACAGCATGCTTTGCACCTGGGCCAAGCTGGCGGTGCCTTAGCATGCCCGCATGCCGTCTGAAGTCCCTGCCTGCGCGCCCCGCCTGACCCGTGTGGCGCTCACTGCTGGGCGAATCTGGCTGGTGCCCACCGTGCTGCTGGGCGCCATCACCGGCACGGCATTGCAACTGCAGCAGCCGGCACTTTGGCAGGCGGGTGTCTACGTGCTGTGGGCTGCGGCATCACTGGTGGCGGGCGTGTTGCCGCTGTGGCTGCGTCGCCCATGGCTACGATCCGCCGTGGCGCTGTGTGCTAGCGCCGGGCTGCTTTTCAGCGTGTGCGGCCTGCGTGCCGGCGTGTTCCTGTCGCACGCGCTCAATCCCACTCTGGAAGGGCGCGACGTGCGCATCACGGCGGTGGTGGCGGCCATGCCGCAGCCGCTGGATGGGGCACTGCGCATGCGGCTGGAGGTGGAATCGGCGCAACTGGATGGCGCACCGGTGCGGCTGCCGGGGTTGATCGACGTGTCGTGGTACTCCGGCCCCTTCATGCGCGACGCGGGGGCGGGCTCCACGCTGGGCGCGATCGTGGAGCTGCAAAAGCCGCCTCCGCCCAGCGTGCGCGCGGGTGAGCGCTGGGACATGACGGTGCGCCTGAAAGCACCGCACGGCGCGCGCAACCCGCACGGCTTCGACTACGAGCTGTACCTGTGGGAGCAGGGAGTGCAGGCCACCGGCTACGTGCGCGCCGGCCCGCGCGACGCACCGCCCCGGTTGCTGGCCGCCACGGCGCGCCACCCCGTCGAGCAAGCGCGCCAGCAGGTGCGCGACGCCATCCTTCAGCAGCTCACCCACGGTGCCGGCGCTTCAACAGACACCGCCGGCCAGCGCGCTGCCGGCGTGGTGGCCGCGCTGGTCACCGGCGACCAGCGCGCCATCGACCGCGCCGACTGGGACATCTTTCGCGCGACCGGTGTGGCGCATCTGATGAGCATTTCGGGCCTGCACATCACCTTATTTGCGTGGTTGGCCTCACGCCTCGTGGACGCGGGCTGGCGGCGCTCGCGCCGGCTGTGCCTGGCCGTGCCGGCGCCTGTCGCGGCGCTGGTGTGCGGCGTGCTGCTGGCGGCGGGCTATGCGCTTTTCAGCGGCTGGGGTGTGCCGGCGCAGCGCACGGTGTGCATGCTGGCGGTGGTGGCGCTCTTGCGGCTGTCGGGCCGGCGCTGGCCGTGGCCGCAAGTGTGGCTACTGGCCTGCGCGGCGGTGTTGCTGCTGGACCCCTGGGCGCTGCTGCAGGCGGGGTTCTGGCTGAGCTTCGTGGCGGTGGCGGTGCTGTTTGCTAGCAATTCAGGAGCTAGAAGCGCTTATGGGTCAAGCGCTGCAGGCCGATTTGGCTCGATGTTGCGCGAGCAGTGGGTGGTGACGCTGGCGCTCACGCCGCTCAGCCTGCTGCTGTTCGGGCAGGTGTCCGTCGTCGGGCTGCTGGCCAATCTGGTGGCCATTCCGTGGACCACGCTGGTGGTCACGCCGCTGGCGCTGGGCGGTGTGCTGTGGGCGCCGCTGTGGGACGCTGCCGCATGGGCCGTGCGGCCGATGTCGGCGGGGCTGCAGTGGCTGGCAGCGTGGCCTTGGGCGCAGCTGTCGATGGCGATTGCGCCGCTCTGGGCGGGCGCGGCAGCCGTCGCCGGGGGCACGTTGCTGGCGTTGCGGCTGCCTTGGGCCGTGCGGCTGCTGGGCCTGCCGTTGCTGTTGCCCGCGCTGTGGTGGCAGCCGCCGCGCCCGGCGCCGGGCCAGTTCGAATTGCTGGCCGCCGACGTGGGCCAGGGCCAGGCGGTCATCCTGCGCACTGCCGGTCATGCGCTGCTGTACGACGCCGGCCCGCGCTATCACCAGGACAGCGACGCGGGCGAGCGTGTGCTGGTGCCGCTGCTGCGCGCCACGGGCGAGCGGCTGGACCGCCTGGTGCTGAGCCACCGCGACATCGACCATACCGGTGGCGCGGCGGCCGTGCTGGGCCAGCAGCCGCAGGCCGACGTGCTGGGCTCCATCGAAGCGAGCCACCCGCTGCAGCACGTGCGCGCCGTGGCGCCATGCCGTGCTGGCGACCGTTGGGAATGGGATGGTGTGCGCTTCGAGTTGCTGTTTCCGCCGGCAGGCGACGACCTGAGCGTGGGAAAGCCCAATACGCACAGCTGCGTGCTGCGCATCGAGGCCGCTGCGGTGTCGGCCACAGGCCCGGGTGCCTCGGTGCTGCTGGCCGGCGACATCGAGCGCGCGCAAGAAGCCGCGCTTGTCGCCAGCGAAGCGCCGCGCCTGCGTGCGGATGTGCTGCTGGTGCCGCACCACGGCAGCCGCACCTCGTCGACCGCTGCGTTCCTGCAGGCCGTGGCGCCGCGCACCGCGCTGGTGCAGGCCGGCTACCGCAACCGTTTCGGCCACCCGGCGCCCGACGTGGCGGCCCGCTATACCGAGCGTGGCATCGATCTGGTACGCACCGACCGCTGCGGCGCCATCGGCTGGTCGTCGGTCACGCCGGCGCAGGTCCGTTGCGAACGGGTGCAGATGCGCCGTTACTGGCACCACGCGATGGATGGCGTTCAGCCGGATGCGGAGGATGGCTGATCGGGCAATGCAGTCGCACCGCGTTCGATGATCGTTCGCCGCCAGCCGGCGGCCGGCGGCCGGGCCTCCTACAGCGCCATGGACAAACTTCTGTCATCCGTCTGGCGGAATGCGGGCGCACAACTTGCTATGCTGGCTGCAGGAGGCACCGCTTTTATGCAGAAGTTCGACGAGATGTACGCCTCGCTGCCGTTTCAAGGCAGCGACGTGCGAGAACACTACACACGCTACGGCCAATGGCTGGGCAAACAGGCAGAAGAAGCGATGCAGGCGCGCCGCGCTGAGGCGGAGATGATCTTCCGCCGCGTCGGCATCACCTTTGCGGTGTATGGCGCCAAGGACGAGGGAGGCGCTGGTACCGAACGGTTGATTCCGTTCGACCTGATTCCGCGCATCATTCCGTCGCACGAGTGGTCGCGCATGCAGCAGGGGCTGGTGCAGCGCGTGACTGCGCTCAACCGCTTCATCCACGACGTCTACCACGGCCAGGACATCATCCGCGCCGGCATCGTGCCCTCCGATCTCATCCTCGGCAACGCCCAGTTCCGGCCTGAAATGGTGGACGTCAATGTGCCGCGCGATTTGTACGCGCACATCGCCGGCATCGACATCGTGCGTGCGGCAGACGCCAACGGCGACGGCGTGTACTACGTGCTGGAAGACAACCTGCGCGTGCCTTCCGGCGTGTCGTACATGCTGGAAAACCGCAAGATGATGATGCGGCTTTTTCCTGAGCTGTTCTCGCTGCACAAGGTGGCGCCTGTGGCGCATTACCCCGACCTGCTGCTCGACACGCTGCGCGCCAGCGCCCCCGCCGGCGCGGCCGAGCCCACGGTGGCGGTGCTGACGCCCGGCATGTACAACAGCGCCTATTTCGAACACGCCTTCCTGGCCCAGCAAATGGGCGTGGAACTGGTCGAAGGGCAAGACCTGGTGGTCAAGGACAACTTCGTCTACATGCGCACCACGCGCGGCCTGCAGCGGGTCGACGTGATCTACCGCCGCGTGGACGACGACTTCCTCGATCCGCAGGTGTTCCGGTCCAGCTCCACGCTGGGCTGCGCCGGGCTGATGAACGCGTATCGCGCAGGCAATGTGGCCATCTGCAACGCAGTGGGCACCGGCATTGCCGACGACAAGTCGGTGTACCCGTACGTGCCGGAGATGATCCGCTTCTATCTGGGCGAAGAACCCATCCTGGCCAATGTGCCGACCTGGATGTGCCGCAAGCCCGACGACCTGAAGTACGTGCTCGACCATCTGCACGAACTGGTGGTGAAGGAAGTACATGGCGCAGGGGGCTACGGCATGCTCATCGGGCCTGCTGCCACCAAGGCCGAGATCGAGGAATTCCGCGCCGCGCTGGTCGCCAACCCGGCCGGCTACATCGCGCAGCCGACGCTGTCGCTGTCCAGCTGCCCGACGTATGTCGAATCCGGCATTGCGCCGCGCCACATCGACCTGCGGCCCTTCGTGCTGTCGGGCCAGAAGGTACAGATGGCTGCCGGCGGCCTGACGCGCGTTGCGCTGAAGGAAGGCTCCCTGGTCGTCAACTCTTCTCAAGGCGGCGGCACCAAGGACACCTGGGTGTTGGGCGAAGACAGCGCCGCCCCCCCCGTGCCGTTTCCTGCGCCCGCGCAGACCATCGGCGGCATGACCCAGACCCAGACCATGGGCGGCATGACGCAATCGCTGGGAGGAGTTTGAGATGCTGAGTCGCACTGCTGACCATCTGTTCTGGATGTCTCGCTACACAGAGCGGGCAGAAAAGCCTGCCGCAGGCGGGCTTTCACCACAACACTGCGGGCGCGCGCAGCGCGTGCCGGGTTCTCTGCCCGAGGAGGCTGCATGCTGAGTCGTACTGCCGACCATTTGTTCTGGATGTCTCGCTACACAGAGCGGGCAGAAAAGCCTGCCGCAGGCGGGCTTTCACCACAACACTGCGGGCGCGCGCAGCGCGTGCCGGGTTCTCTGCCCGAGGAGGCTGCATGCTGAGTCGCACTGCCGACCATTTGTTCTGGATGTCTCGCTACACAGAGCGGGCAGAGAACACGGCCCGGATGTTGAACGTCAACTACGAGACGTCGCTGCTGCCGCAATCCGCCGCCGTATCGGAAGAGGGCTGGCAAGGCCTGCTGTCGATCAGCGAGCTGATGCCTGCCTACACCGCCAAGCATGGCGAGGTCACTCCGGCCGGCGTGCTGAACTTCATGGTGCATGACGGCAACAACCCGTCGTCCATCGTGTCGTGCATTCGCGCGGCCCGCGAAAACGCCCGCGCGGTGCGCGGCGCGCTCACCACCGAGGTGTGGGAAACGCAGAACCAGACCTGGCTGGAGCTGAGCCGCCAGCTGGACGGCGGCGTGTTCGAGCGCGACCCGGCGCAGTTCTTCGAGTGGGTGAAGTACCGCTCGCACCTGTCGCGCGGCGTCACGCTGGGCACCATGCTGCAGGACGAGGCATTCCACTTCCTGCGCATGGGCACCTTCCTGGAGCGGGCCGACAACACGGCCAGGCTGCTGGACGTGAAGTTCCACGCGGTGCAGAGTGACTTCCACGGCTCGGTGCAGAACCCGCGCCGCGCTACGCCGGAGTTCGACTTCTATCACTGGAGCGCCATCCTGCGCAGCGTGTCGGCCTTCGAGGTGTACCGCAAGGCGTACCGCGACGTGATCACGCCCGAGCGTGTGGCCGACCTGTTGATCCTGCGCCGCGACATGCCGCGCTCGCTGCACGCCAGCCTGCACGAAGTGGCCGAGAACCTGGCCGTGGTGTCGAACGACCAGTCGCGCGAAACACAGCGCAAGGCAGGCCGCCTGCTGGCCGACCTGCGCTACGGGCGTATCGACGAGATTCTGGCGACCGGCCTGCACGCCTATCTGACGCAGTTCCTGGACCGTGTGAACGAGCTGGGTGCGGGTATCAGCCGCGACTTCCTGGTGCCTGTGCCGAACTGATCAGCGTGGGGCGGCGGCGGTCGCTGCTGCTGCCGCGCCGCACGAA
This sequence comes from Acidovorax sp. WCS2018Noco2-16, assembly GCF_031843945.1. NCBI lineage: Bacteria > Pseudomonadati > Pseudomonadota > Betaproteobacteria > Burkholderiales > Comamonadaceae > Acidovorax > Acidovorax sp. WCS2018Noco2-16. The sequence continues at coordinate 167,200 of NZ_JAVTJJ010000004.1, read as the reverse complement.
GCGCTGCTGGCTGCGCGCGTGGTCGCTGGCTGGTGGGTGGGCAGGCCGTACGAATTCAACATCGCGGCTTCCAGCTCGCCCGAGGCGCGCGCGCACTCCAGCTCGGCAATCACCTGTGCCCGGGTGAGGGGGGCGGTGGCGGGCGATGATCCAGCCCCTTCCTGCGATGACTGTGATGCCGGCGATGGTGCTGGCGACGACGGCTGCCGCGCCATCGCGCCCGTGGCGCCCAAAGACGCCAGCAGCATCAACGACGCACCGGCAAGTACCGATCGCAGGGCAGGGCGGCGGCCATTCAGGCGCGCGGAATTCTGTTGGAACAAATGACTCATGGTGGCTCTCCCGTTGGACATGGCGGGCGGCACATTGCCGTCCGTGATGTCACTGTGCGGGCGTCACCGCTGCCATTCCAGCGGCTTGCGACAAGTGGACGAAGCAGGCCCACCAGATGCCGATGGCCGTCGCCAATGCGCAGGCTTTCAGCGCTGCGCCATGCGGCGCTGTTCCCGCAGCATGAAGAGATACAGGCTCTCCACCTTCTCGCGCGCCCACGGGGTCTTGCGCAAGAACTTCAGGCTGGACGACACGCTGGGGTCGCTTTGAAAACAGCGCACGGGGATCTGATCGGCCAGGCCTTCCCAGCCGAAGTGCTGGTGCAGCGCGACCACCATGGACTCCAGAGTCACGCCGTGCAGCGGGTCTTTGGCGCGAGCAGGTGGCGATGGGGGTGGTGGCTCGGGTGCGGGTGCAGGGGTGGGTGTATCGGTCATGGCGGGCGAGCATACGCCTTTGGGTGATGCCACCAAAATATGTAATGAAATTGGCCTCTAGCGCTTATTCATCAAGCGCTTTGTGCTATATAAATAATAGCAAAAGAGCTGCGGCGGCAGCAGTGCCGGCCGTCACCGGGCCTGCGTATGCGGGTCGCTGGCGAACAGCTCGGCTGCCCAGTCCACGAAAGCGCGCACCTTGGCGCTGAGGTGCCGGTTGGGTGGGTACACCACGTACACCGGCATCAACGGATGGGACCAGTCGGCCAGCAGGCGAACCAGCTCGCCCTGCGCGAATGGGTGCTGCGCCTGGAAGGTGGTGATCTGCCCAATGCCGCGTCCAGCCACCAGGCACGACACATAGGCATTGCTCTCGTTCACCGCCAGCTGCGATGAGCCGGCAATCTCCAGCACCTCGCCATCCTTGTGGAATTCCAGCGGGTAGCGGCGCGTGGACACGGGCGAGAAATAGATCACGGTGCGGTGCCCGTCTTCCTTTTCCAGCTCGAGCGGGTGCTGGGGCGTGCCGTGCTGCGCCACATAGCCGGGCGAGGCCACGGTGATGAATTCCAGGTTGCCGATGCGCCGCGCCACCAGCGACTGGTCCGCCAGTTCGCCGCCGCGGATCACGCAGTCCACGTTGTCGCCGATCAGGTCCACCGTGCGGTCGCTCACGCCCAGGTCGATCTGGATGTCGGGGTAGCGGTCTTGAAACTCGTGCAGGCGCGGAATGATGAGCAGCCGGGCCACCGACGTGCCCACGTCCACGCGCAGGCGACCGCGCGGGTTGGCGCGGGCCTGGCTCATGCTGGCCTCGATGTCGTCGAAGTCGGCCAGCAATCGCACGGTGCGGTCGTAATACGCGGCGCCGTCGGCGGTGACCGTGACACGGCGCGTGGTGCGGTTGAGCAGCTTCACGCGCAGCCGCGCCTCCAGCGCCTGCACGTGCTTGGTGACGGTGGCCTTGGGCAACTGCAACGAATCCGCCGCACGCGTGAACGTGCCCGCTTCCACCACCCGCGCGAATATGCGCATGGCCTGTATCTGGTCCATGGCTTGCCTTTTCCCTTCTCTGCCCCTTTGGGGGCAGAAGAATTCTCACACGCCGATACGGTGCCCATTGTTCCGTTATTGGAAACAGAGCAATGGTGTTTGGCTCGTTTATCGGTTGTGCAGGCGTCGCTACATTTCCTATCACCCGGCCCTTGCTCGGTACCCACCATGTCCTCCAAACCATCGCCTTCTTCATCGCTATTGCCACTGCCATCCGTTTGCGCCGATTCCACCATTGCGGTGGCTCCGGGGCAGGAGGTGGACGTGCGCATCTACGGCCGCAAGAAGGCGCGCACCACGCTGCCGCTGGTGGTGCACTTTCATGGCGGTGCCTTCGTCTCGGGCGATCTCGACAACGGCGGCACCGTGGCCGGGCTGCTGGAGGCCGCAGGCGCGCTGGTGGTGTCGGTGGCCTACCCGCTCACGCCCTTTCCGCAGCCGCTGGAAACCGGCTATGCCGTGCTCAAGTGGGCCTTCAAGCACCGCACGCGGCTGGCCGGGCAGGGCGCGCTGGTGTACCTGGCGGGCGAAGAGGCCGGCGGCAACCTGGCAGCGGGCGTGGGGCTGATGGCGCGCGACCAGTCGCACCCGCCGCTGGCCGGGCAGATTCTGCTGTCGCCCATGCTCGACCCTTGCGTGGGCACGCCATCGGTACGCGCTGCCACCGGCGACGCCACGGCCTGCAAGTGGTCTGAGGGCTGGCTGAAGTTTCTGGGCTGCGCGCGCGATGCCGAGCACCCCTATGCCGTGCCCGGCGCAGCTCAGCGCCTGGCCGGGCTGCCCCCCACGCTGGTGCTAGTGGGCAGCGACGACCCCATGCGCGACGAAGCCTTTGCCTATGCCGCACGGCTGCAAGCCGCAGGCCAGCAGGTCACGCGCCATGTCTTCAACAAGGCAGCGCAGTGGCCCGAGGCCCTGCTGCAACCCGACCCACGCAGGTGCGCGTGCGCGCCTGAGGTGCAAGAACAGTTTCGCCAGTTCTTCGAGGCCACACGATGTTCGGCACCGAAGTGACATAGCCCTACACCACCATCGCCGGCAATGCCTGCTGCTTGACCTCAACCTTGCTTTAGGTCTGACACTCCGCACGCCTGCCGATCGCACTGCTTCCCTGAATCGACCGTTTTCCGGCCCCCGTGTGCCGGAGGGGAAAGCCTTGCCCGCATTTTTTTGATTTTGCTGATTTGAAATTTGAAAGACACGGAGGAATCACCATGAAGAAGCCATCGCCCCTTTTCTCGCCCGCCCGCCGCTGGTGGACCGCTGCCGGCGCCGCCGCAGCCATTGCCGCCACCGGGGGTGCGCTGTTCGGCCTGAGTGCATCGCACGCCGAATCGCCCGGTGCCGGTGCTGCGCCGCCCGCCATGCCGGTGTCTGTGGCCACCGTGGTGCAGCAGCATGTCTCTTTGTGGGATGAGTTTTCCGGCCGGCTTGAAGCCGTGCAGCGTGTGGACGTTCGCCCGCGCGTGGCCGGCGCCGTGCAGGCCGTGCACTTTCGCGAAGGCGCGCTGGTCAAGCAGGGCGACCTGCTCTTCACCGTGGACCCAGCGCCCTTCGCGGCCGACGTCGATCGCGCCGATGCGCAGGTGGCTGCGGCCCAGGCGCGCGTGTCGTACACCCGCAGCGAAATGGAGCGCGCCACCCGCCTGTGGGACGAGCGCGCCATTGCCCAGCGCGAGCATGACGAGCGCCAGAACGCGCAGCGCGAGGCCGACGCCAACCTGCGCGCCGCGCAGGCCGCGCTGCAGACCGCGCGCCTGAACCTGGGCTACACCCAGGTGCGCGCGCCGGTCGCCGGCCGTGTGGGCCGCATCGAAGTCACCGTGGGCAACCTGGTGGCTTCGGGTGCAGGCGCGCCGGTGCTCACCACGCTGGTCTCGGTCAGCCCGATCTACGCCAGCTTCGACACCGACGAGCAGATCGTCGCCCGCGCGCTGGACGGCCTGCGCACTGGCAAGAGCGCACGCACGCTGATCGAAAGCATTCCCGTGCAGATGGGCACCGGCACGGCCGGCAGCACGCCGCACACCGGCCACCTGCAGCTGATTGACAACCAGGTTGATGCGCGCAGCGGCACGGTGCGCGTGCGCGCCGTGTTCGACAACGCGGACGGCGCCCTCATGCCGGGGCAGTTCGCGCGCATCCGCATGGGCCAGGTCAAGAGCACGCAGGCCGTGCTGATCAACGAGCGCGCCGTGGGAACCGACCAGAGCAAGAAGTTCGTGATGGTGGTGGGCGAGGGCAACAAGGCCGAGTACCGCGAAGTGCAGCTGGGCGCGCCGGTCGATGGCCTGCGCATGGTCACCTCGGGCCTGAAGGCCGGTGAGCGCATCGTCGTCAACGGCCTGCAGCGCGTGCGCCCCGGCGCCGCCCTTGCACCGCAGGACGTACCCATGGCCACCAAGGCCGAGCTGGCGGGCGAGGGCAAGCAGGCGCGCACGGTGGCCAAGCAGCCTGCCGCCTGATCGCGTAATCGCGGACTTGAATCAAGACAAGAACACCATGAATCTCTCTCGATTTTTCATCGACCGCCCCATCTTCGCCGGGGTGCTGTCGGTGCTCATCTTCCTGTCGGGGCTGATCGCCCTGCGCGCCCTGCCGATCTCCGAATACCCCGAGGTCGCGCCGCCCTCCGTGGTGGTGCGCGCCACCTATCCCGGCGCCAATCCCAAGGTGATCGCCGAGACCGTTGCCACGCCGCTGGAGGAATCCATCAACGGCGTGGAAGGCATGCTCTACATGGGCAGCCAGGCCACGACCGACGGCGTGATGACGCTGACCGTGACCTTCGCGCTGGGCACCGACCCGGACAAGGCGCAGCAGCTGGTGCAAAACCGCGTCTCGCAGGCCGAACCGCGCCTGCCCGAGGAAGTGCGCCGCCTAGGCATCACCACCGTCAAGAGCGCGCCCGACCTGACCATGGTCGTGCACATGGTCTCGCCCAACGGGCGCTACGACATCGACTACCTGCGCAACTACGCCGTGCTCAACGTGAAGGACCGGCTGGCCCGCATCCAGGGCGTGGGCCAGGTGCAGATCTTTGGCGGCGGCGACTATTCGATGCGTGCCTGGCTCGACCCGCAGAAGGTCGCGCAGCGCGGGCTGTCGGCCGGCGACGTGGTGGCCGCCATCCGTGGCCAGAACGTGCAGGCCGCCGCCGGCGTGGTGGGGCAGTCGCCCGGCCTCAAGGGCGTGGACATGCAGCTGTCGATCAACGCGCAGGGGCGCCTGACGACCGAAGAAGAGTTCGGCGACATCATCGTCAAGACCGGCAGCGACGGCGCCGTGACGCGCCTGCGCGACGTGGCCCGCCTGGAGCTGGGCGCGGCCGACTACTCGCTGCGTTCGCTGCTCAACAACGACCCGGCCGTAGGCATGGGCGTATTCCAGGCCCCGGGCTCCAACGCGCTGGACATCTCGTCCAACGTGCGCTCCAACATGGCCGAGCTGCAAAAGAACATGCCCGAGGGCGTGGAGTTCCGCATCGCCTATGACCCGACACAGTTCGTGCGGGCATCGATCAAGTCCGTCATCCAGACACTGCTGGAGGCCGTGGCGCTGGTGGTGGTCGTGGTGATTTTGTTCCTGCAGACCTGGCGCGCCTCCATCATTCCGCTGCTGGCCGTGCCGGTGTCGGTGGTGGGCACGTTCGCCGTGCTGCACCTGCTGGGTTTTTCGATCAACGCATTGAGCCTTTTCGGCCTGGTGCTGGCCATCGGCATCGTGGTGGACGACGCCATCGTGGTGGTGGAGAACGTGGAGCGCAACATCGAGGCGGGCCTGACCCCGCGCGAGGCCACCTACCGCGCGATGCGCGAGGTGTCTGGCCCCATCATCGCCATCGCGCTGGTGCTGGTGGCGGTGTTCGTGCCGCTGGCGTTCATCAGCGGCCTCACGGGGCAGTTCTACCGCCAGTTCGCGGTGACGATCGCCATCTCCACGGTGATCTCGGCGATCAACTCGCTCACGCTGTCGCCCGCCCTGAGCGCGCTCTTGCTGAAGGGCCACCATGAGCCCAAGGACGCGCTCACGCGCGGCATGGACAAGGTGCTGGGCGGGTTTTTCCGCCGCTTCAACAGCGTGTTTCATCGGGGCTCCGAGGCCTACAGCGGCGGCGTCAAGCGCGTCATTGGCCGCAAGGCGCTGATGCTGGTGATCTACGCCGTTCTGGTGGCCGCCACCTGGGGCCTGTTCAAGGTCGTGCCGGGCGGCTTCGTGCCCGCGCAGGACAAGCAGTACCTGGTGGGCTTTGCGCAGCTGCCCGACGGCGCCACGCTGGACCGCACCGAGGACGTGATCCGCCGCATGGGCGAGATCGTCAAGACCAATCCCAACGTGGAAGACGCCATCGCCTTCCCGGGCCTGTCGATCAACGGCTTCACCAACAGCTCCAACTCGGGCATCGTGTTCGTCACGCTCAAGCCGTTTGCCGAGCGCACGCGTGCCGACCAGAGCGGCGGCGCCGTCGCGGGCCAGCTGAACCAGGCCTTCGGCAGCATCCAGGAGGCGTTCATCGCCATGTTCCCGCCGCCACCGGTGGCGGGCCTGGGCACCACGGGCGGCTTCAAGCTGCAGATCGAAGACCGCGCATCGCTGGGCTATGACGCCATGGACGCGGCCGTGAAGGCCTTCATGGCCAAGGCTTACCAGACGCCGGAGCTGGCGGGGCTGTTCACCAGCTGGCAGGTCAACGTGCCGCAGCTGTACGCCAACATCGACCGCACCAAGGCACGCCAGCTCGGCGTGCCGGTGACCGACATCTTCGAGACGCTGCAGATTTACCTGGGCAGCCTGTACGCCAACGACTTCAACCAGTTCGGTCGCACCTACAGCGTGCGCGTGCAGGCCGATGCGGCCTACCGGGCGCGTGCGGAAGACGTGGGCATGTTGAAGGTGCGCTCCACGACCGGCGAGATGGTGCCGCTGTCGGCGTTGATGAAGGTCGAGCCCAGCTTCGGCCCTGAGCGCGCCATGCGCTACAACGGCTTTCTGGCTGCCGACGTGAACGGCGGGCCCGCGCCCGGCTTCTCGTCGGGCCAGGCGCAGGCCGCCATCGAGCGCATCGCCGCCGAGACGCTGCCGCAGGGCATCGGCTTCGAGTGGACCGAACTCACCTACCAGGAGATCCTGGCCGGCAACTCCGCCGTGCTGGTGTTCCCCATTGCCATCCTGCTGGTGTTCCTGGTGCTGGCCGCGCAGTACGAAAGCCTGACGCTGCCGATCGCCATCATCCTGATCGTGCCCATGGGCCTGTTGGCCGCCATGACGGGCGTGTGGCTCTCCGGGGGCGACAACAACGTGTTCACGCAGATCGGGCTCATCGTGCTGGTGGGGCTATCGGCCAAGAACGCGATCCTGATCGTGGAGTTCGCCCGCGAGCTGGAGTTCGCCGGCCGCACGCCGGTGCAGGCCGCCATCGAGGCCAGCCGCCTGCGGCTGCGCCCCATCCTGATGACGTCGCTGGCGTTCGTCATGGGCGTGCTGCCGCTGGTGCTGTCCACCGGCGCCGGCGCCGAGATGCGCAGCGCCATGGGCGTGGCGGTGTTCGCCGGAATGATCGGCGTGACGGCTTTCGGCCTGTTCCTCACGCCCGTGTTCTACGTGGTGCTGCGCCGCATGGCGGGCAACCGGCCGCTGCAGCAGCACGGCAGCCACGTGGCGCCATTGACCGAGCCTTCCGCCGGCGGCCCTGGCGCCACGGCCCACCCCGTGCTGGCAGCGCCGCGCGGCCATGACGAATGAGCAAGAGAGTCTTTGCAATGAATGCCCATCTGATGTTGTCTTCTTTCGATACCTCGGCCGTCACTGCGCGCCGGGCGGTGCGGCTGGTGCCGCTGGTGGCGGCCCTGGTGCTGGCCGGCTGCATGGGCACGCCCGTCACCCCGCAGCCCGAGCATGCCGGCGTGGCCGTGCCCACCCGCTTCAGCGTGGCCGACACGGCCCACCACTGGACCACTGCCGACCCGGCGGAGGCGCAGCCGCGCGGCGCCTGGTGGCTGGGTTTTCAGGATCCGGTGCTGAACGACCTGGTCGGCCGTGCCGCTGACGGCAACACCAGCGTGCAGGAGGCGGCCGCCCGGCTGGCCGAAGCCCGCGCGCTGCTGCGCTCGGCCGATGCCAACCGCGCGCCGCAGCTGGGTGCGTCCACCGGTGTGGCGCGGCAGGCCGGTGCCAACACCACCAACGGGCCGACGCCCGCAACGGTGGCCACGGCCGGCCTGAACGTGTCGTACGAGCTCGACCTGTTCGGGCGTCTGTCCCAGGCCAGCGATGCCGCGCGGCTCGATGCCCAGGCGCGCGATGCCCTGCTGCAAAGCACGCGCCTGATGGTGCAGGCCGACGTGGCGCAGACCTATCTGCAACTGCGTGCCTTGCAGGCCGAACGCGCACTGGTGCAGGAAAGCCTGGACGCCTACCAGGGCACGCTGCGGCTCACGCAGCGCCGCTATCAGGCCGGCGATGTGGCCGAGCTGGACCTGGCGCGTGTGCAGACGGAAGTGGCATCCACCGAATCCGAAGCGCTGGCGCTGGAACGCCAGCAGGTGCTGCTGCGCAACGCGCTCGCCGTGCTGTTGGGCGAAGTCGCCACCGGCTTCACCGTGCCGTCTGTGGCGCGCGAGGCCACGCTGCCTGTGATTCCGGCAGGCGTGCCGGGCACCGTGCTGGCGCGCCGGCCCGACGTGTCCGCCGCGCAGGCATCGGTGCTCGCTGCGCAGGCGCGGTTGGGCGTGGCGCATGCGGCGTGGTTTCCGGCGGTGACGCTCACGGGCAACGGCGGCTTCGCGTCGCCCGAACTGGGCGACCTCTTCAAGTGGTCGGCCCGGTCATGGGGCATTGGTGCGCTGCTGTCGCTGCCGATCTTCGACGGCGGCCAGCGCGCCTCGCAGGAAGAGGGCGCGCGCGCCCGCCTGGAAGGCGCCATGGCGGCGCACAAGGGCCAGGTGCTCACCGCGTTCCGCGAAGTCGAAGACCAGCTGGGCGCCCTGCGCCTGCTGGCCGGCCAGTCCGAGGCGCAAGAGCGCGCTGTGCAGTCGGCCCTGCGCGCCACGCAACTGTCCGACTCGCGCTACCGCAACGGCCTGGTCAGCCAGCTGGAACTGCTGGACGCGCGCCGCAGCGAGCTACGCAACCGCCGCCAGGCGCTGCAGGTACGCACGGCGCAGCAGACGGCGACGGTGGGGTTGATTCGCGCGTTGGGCGGGGGCTGGGGCGATGACTCGCCGGCCAAGTTGGCCGCAGCTTCGCGGTAGTCGTTGGATAGATACCCACCATTCACGCTGAGTCTGCCGAAGCGCCGCACGCTGCGCAACCAGGCTCAGCCCCCGCGGGCCTTGACAGTGTTCACGCTATGAAGCTGCCGCATCAACGAGGGGGCGCACGCTGTCCGCCGCTCCACCCCGGTCAATGCACCGGAAGAAACCCCCGCCAGCCCCGCAGAACTGATCGGTGTCTTCGCCGATGCGTAATTTTCGATCAGGGATGACATCAGCGCTGGTGGTGAGCCGGGACGGTAGTGTGTGAAAGGCCAGTACAAGAGTCATGGGTCTGGTTTTCAGCTGAATGGCGCGAGCGATGCCTTGACGGCGCTGCACCATAGAAAGTGCCGTGGCCGTTGCGAAATTAAAATGTGGTTGTTTCCGGTATATCGTGATTTACTGCGCGCACTTACTGATTGTTGCAATGCAGGCCCCATGAAAAAAATCACCCGGAATTTCGCCTACTGGCGGGCGTTTTGTTTCATCGCGTTGTTTGGATGGCTGCTTAGTAACGTCACGTCTGCCCAGGCTGCGGCGCACAAGGCACCAGTCAGTGAGCCCTCCAGCATCTTGTTTATTGTGAACAATGTGCCGGACTACCAGCAATTGAGGGACAGCGCGAGTGCCTCGCTGGAGGTTGTCGTACTCGATGCCAAGGCTGATGGTCTGCGTGAGATGGCCGATGCGCTCAAAGACCGACAGCAGCTAGCTGCGGTGCATCTCATTTCACACGGTGCCAGCGGCGCGCTGGATCTGGGCTCATTGACGCTGGATCGGGACACCTTGATGGAGCGCAGCGGCGACCTGGCGCGTATTCGCTCATCGCTGCGACCTGATGCGGACTTGCTGTTGTACGGCTGCGAAGTGGCGCAGGGCAGCGAGGGGCAGCGGTTCATCAACATGCTGGGCGAGGCGACAGGGGCGCATGTGGCCGCGTCCGCCAACCTGACGGGTAATGCCCTTTTGGACGGCGACTGGTTATTGGAAAGTCTCACAGGCCCGCTGCGCAGCACTCCGCTGGACTTTCCGGCTTACCGCCATGTGTTGGCGACGGTGGCCGGCACCTTTTCGATCGCGGCGAACCTGGACAACAACAGCTTCACCGTGACAAAGTTCTTGGACAGCAACCCCAATTCCCAGTTCTCTTTTCCAAATATCGAATATGAGATTTACTTTGCCAACGCGGGCAACACTCCCACCGGCAATGTCACAAATTTCAACCTGGGCGGCCCCGGCGGCTCGATGCTGATTTTTGATACGGGGACGACCGTTGGAGCGCTCATTATCAAAAGTCAGTTGAACCGTCTGTTTGGTGTGTCCAGCTTTCGCATGCAGGACGCTCAAGGCGCTGGCTCCATATATACCGCGACTGCCTACCGCAACGGAGCACCAGGCGCTACCTCGCAATTCACAGCTGACCCCAGCGGTCTCTCGTCCGTCATCAACTTGCCAATAGCAGGATTCCGCAATATCGATGAGATCCGCATTACGAGCGATGGCGGCATTGGTACGCCCAATACGCTGTTTCGGGAAGGCTTCAATACTTTCGTTTTTGTGAACCCGACCGGCAATGCAGATCTGACCGCGCTCTCAGCGTCGGCAGGGAGCTTTAACTCTGGTTTTGATGCGGCTACCACCAGCTACACGATGGCCGTAGGCAATGCCACCACCAGCACCACCATCACGCCCACCGTCGATACCCCGGGCGCCACCGTGACTGTCAACGGTGTGACTGTCAGCACCGGTGCCGCCTCGGGCAGCATCGCCCTGAATGTGGGCAGTAACACCATCACCACCGTCGCCACGGCAACGGACGGCACAACCACAAAGACTTACACCATCACCATCACACGCGCTGCTCCGCCATCCAGCAATGCAAACCTCTCCAGCCTGGCGCTGTCGGCCGGCACACTGAGCCCTGTGTTCGCTTCGGGTACCACTTCCTACACTGCCGGAGTGCCGTTCAACACGACATCGCTCACCGTGACGCCTACCGTGGCTGACGCCACAGCGCGCGTCACTGTCAATGGTGTGACCACCACCAGTGGCAATGCGTCGGGGGCAATTGCTCTGGCAGTGGGCAACAACACCATCACCACCGTCGTGACCGCCCAGGACGGCACCACCAAGACCTACACCACCACGGTCACCCGCGCTGCGACGTCGGGCAACGCGCAGCTCGGCGCGCTGAGCCTGTCCAGCGGCACCCTGGCCCCCGTGTTTGCGTCTGGCACCACCAGCTACACGGCCGGCGTCAGCAATGTCACCACGTCGATCACCGTCACGCCCACCGTGGCCGACGCCACCGCCAGTGTCACGGTCAACGGCGTGTCCACCGCCAGCGGCAACGCATCGGGCGCCATTGCGCTGGCAGTGGGTGCCAACACCATCACGGTCACGGCGACTGCGCAGAACGGCACGCCGCTCAGCTACACCATCACCGTGACGCGGGCCGCCTCTGCCAACGTCAACTTGTCTGCACTGTCGTTGTCCAGCGGGACCCTGGCGCCCGTTTTTGCGGCGGCCACCACCAGCTACACGGCCAGCGTCAGCAATGCCACCACCTCGCTCACCGTCACCCCCACGGTTGCCGACGCGGGCGCCAGTGTCACCGTGAACGGCGTGGCCACCACCAGCGGCAATGCGTCGGGCGCCATTGCACTGGCAGTGGGTAGTAACACCATCACCACCGTCGTGACGGCGGCGGACGGCACCACCACCAAGACCTACACCGTGACCGTGACCCGCGCCGCCTCGTCCAACAACGACCTGTCCGCGCTGAATCTCTCCAGCGGCACCCTGAGCCCGGTGTTCGCGTCGGGCACGACCAGCTATGTCGCCTCCCTCGCGGCCGGCTTCTCCAGCATCACCATCACCCCCACCGCGGCCGCCAACACCTCCAGCATCACTGTCAACGGGGTAGCCGTCGCCAGCGGGACCGCCTCGGGCGCCATCCCGATGAATCCGGGCAGTAACACGGTGACCGTTGTCGTTACCGCCCAGAACGGCGCCACCAAAAGCTACACCCTGAACATCATCCGCGCCCTGCCATCGAACGACGCCGACCTGTCCACGCTGTCGCTCTCGAGCGGCACCCTGAGCCCGGCCTTCGCCGCCGGCACCACCAGCTACACGGCCAGCGTGGGCAACGCCACCACCTCGCTCACCGTCACCCCGACCGTGGCAGACCCCACCGCCTCGGTCACCGTCAACGGCGTGGCCACCACCAGCGGCAACGCCTCGGGCGCCATCGCGCTGGCGGTCGGCGCCAACATCGTCACCACCATCGTTACGGCCCAAGACGGCAGCACGACCAAGACCTACACCGTGACCGTGACCCGCGCCGGCTCGGGCGACGCCAACCTGTCGGCTCTGACCTTGTCCAGCGGCACCCTAAGCCCCGCGTTCGCATCCGGTACCACCTCTTACACCGCGTCGATCGCGGCCGCGACCGCGAGCATCACGGTCACGCCGACGGCCAACCAGCCGAACGCCACCGTCACGGTCAACGGCGCGACCGTGGCCAGCGGCAACCCCTCCGGCGCCATCGCCATGAACACCGGTTCAAACACGGTAACGGTCGTCGTCACCGCGCAGAACAGCACGACCAAGACCTACACGGTCACCGTGACGCGCGCGATCTCGACCAACAACGACCTGGCCTTGCTGGCGCTGTCGAGCGGCACCCTGAACCCCGTGTTCAGCGCGGCCCAGCAAACCTACACCGCCACCGTGCCCAACACGACCACCGCGATCACCTTCACTCCCACCGTGGCTGACAGCAGCGCCTCCGTTACCGTCAACGGCGTCACTGTCGCAAGCGGCGCGGCCTCGGGTGCGATCCCATTGAACGTGGGCGCCAATCTCATCATCGTCGTCGTGACGGCACAGGACGGCTCGCCGCGCAGCTACACCGTCACCGTCACCCGCGCCGTGTCGTCGAATGCTGATTTGTCTGCGTTGAGTTTGTCCAGCGGCACGTTGAGTCCTGCATTCGCCAGCGCCACCATCAACTACACGGCCACAGTCCCTTCTGGCGCTGCGTCAGTGGCGATCACCCCCACGGCTGTGGGCGGCACCGCCACTGTGAATGGCGTGCCCACTGCCAGCGGCGCTGCGTCGGCTCCGATTGCGCTGGGCTTTGGTGATACGGCTATCACGGTGGTCGTCACTGCACCCGATGCGGTCACCACCAAAACCTATACGGTGACCGTGACGCGGTCGCGTCCGACGACAGCAACGGGAAACAGCCCAGCCGGAGGAGGCCTTGTCACAGCCAGTCTGGCAGGCCCCGCGGGCTGCGGTTTTGACCGTGCGGATTTCATTGCGCTCACGGGATCGGCTGCCTCGCCTCCGCCCGGTAGCATTTCGGGTTACACCTTCAACCAAGGCTTGTTCGATGTGGTGGTGGACGGCTGCCCGAACGGGGCGGCGGTAACGGTCACGCTCACCTACCCGCAACCGTTTCCAGCGGGCGGTGTGTACATGAAGTACGGCCCCACGCCGAGCCAGAACGCGCCCCACTGGCATGTCCTCGCTGGCGCAACCATCAACGGCAACACAGTGAGCTTGGCGTTCACCGATGGCGGTTCGGGTGATGATGATCTGGTGATCAACGGCACCATTTCTGACCCAGGCGGTGTGGCACTGGCGCTGGCCGTCGGCGGTGGCGGCGCGGTCGGCATCCCCACGCTGTCGCAATGGGGCGTGCTGCTGTTGTCTCTGTTGGTGGCGGCTGCGGCTGGGCTGAATGCATGGCGCACCCAGCGAATGGGCCGCAGTTTTGGGTGGCAGCGCGGTTGATTTCACCCCCGGTGCGCCTTTGCACCGTTACGCAATGAAAAGGGCCCCTGTCCGCAACGCGGCAGGGGCCCTTGGCTTTTGCTCTCGTTTCGATAGCTTTTGAGGTTTCTCGGTCAAGCGCTAGCGCTGGTTTTTGCTGCGGTTTGATTCACAGCCTGCAGCGCTTGCGTGCAGTTAGTGCGTGCAGGGCGCGCAGGCATCAGCTCCAGCGGGGGGCATGCTCGCTGTCAGAACCTATACGTACCCGTCATCGTGACCGTGCGACGCTGGCCGTAGAAGCAGTCGCCCCGTGCCAGGCACTGGGTGATCTGCACCTTGTCGGTCAGGTTGGTCACGTTCAAGGCCAGGCGCCAGCTGCCGGCGTCGTAGGCGGCCAGGGCGTCGGTGATGAGCGCCGATGGCGTGGTGATGGCGCTGGTGCCGCTCCACTGCGAGCCGGTGTAGCGCAGGCCGGCGCCCACGGTCCAGCCGCCGCGCCCTTCGGCGGCGAAGCGGTGCATCAGCCAACTCGACGCCGTGTGCTTGGGCACGCTGGCCACGGGCAGGCCCTGGTCGCCGGCATTGCTGCGCGAGATGACGGCGTCGGTGTAGGCATACCCCACGGTCCAGTCCCAGTTGCGGGCCAGGCTGGCGGTCATCTCGGTCTCGAAGCCCTTGGTTTTCACTTCGCCGATCTGCAGGCTGTTGAGCGGGTTGGTGGGGTCGTTGGTCTTGCGGTTCTTTTCCTGAAGCTGGTAGATGGCAGCGAAGGCCGACAGGCCCCGGCCTTCGGGTTGCCACTTCACGCCGGCTTCCCACTGTTCACCGCGCTGGGGTTTGAACGCGGTGCCGTAGAAGTCAGCCCCGCCCAGTGGTTGGAAAGATTCTGAATAGCCCACATAAGGCGCCCAGCCGCCGGCCATCTGGTAGGTCACGCCCAGGCGCTTGGTCCAGGCCTTGTCGTCGCCAGCCGCTGCGGGGCGGCCTTCGGTGTCGCTCTGGGCGCGGTCGTGTCGCAGGCCCAGTGTGGTCGTGAATGCACCCCATTTGATCTGGTCTTGCGCGTAGAAGCCCAGCTGGCGCTGCTCCACGCTGGGCACGCGCGTCAGGGCCGACGCCGACGGCGTGGTGAAGTTGCCGTACACCGGCGCATACACGTCGATGGAGGGCGCCAGCGCGCGCCAGGTCTGCTGGCCCCAATTGTTGCGCTGCACGTCGATGCCGCCCAGCAACACGTGCTCGGTGTCACCCACTCTCAGCCTGCCTTCGACCTGCGTATCGACCAGCAGCATGCGCGAGCTGCCCAGCGTCCACGAGGCGTCGCGCAGCACGGTGCGCTCGTCGGCGTTGAACACCGGGCGAGCGGGCCGGCCCAGTGCGGCGTTGGCGGCAAAGCTGGTGTACAGCGTGCGGTAGTCCACCTCGCCCACGCTGCGGCGCAGGTTCTGGCGCATCGTCCACGTGCTGTCGATCTGGTGGCTGAACAGATAGCCCCAGGTGGTGCTTTCGGAGTTGTAGCGGTCCCAGCCCGGCTCGCTGATGAAGGTGGAGGTGGGAATCTGCCCGTAGCGGCTCGGCAGTTGCGTGCCTTGCCATGGGAAGAAGCCGATCAGCGATCCGCTCTTGTCCTTTTGGTGCGTGAACTGCAGCGTGAGCGAGGTGGCTGCGCTGGGCTTCCAGGTCACGGAGGGGGCGATCACCAGGCGGTCGTCGCGCACATGGTTCACCTGCGTATCGCTGTCGCGGCCCACGGCCACCAGGCGGTAGAGCCACTGGCCGTCTTCGGTGAGCTTGCCGGTCATGTCGGCGGCGATCTGCTTGCGCGCATGGCTGCCGACTTGCACCTGCACCTCGCGCAGCGGCTCGGCCTGCGGGCGCTTGCTGGTCAGGTTGAGCACGCCGCCCACGCTGCCCTGGCCGTACAGCACCGACGATGGGCCGCGCAAAAACTCCACGCGTTCCAGTGTGTAGGGGTCAGGCCGCGTGTCGTTCCAGTAGCCGATGAAGCGCACCATGCCGTCCAGGTACTGCGTCACGTCGCCGCCGCGCGCCTTGAAGGTGTCTTGCCGACTGTCGAAATAGTTGGACACCATGCCGGCGGTGTAGGCCGTGGTCTGACGCAGGGTCAGCGCGCCTTGGGCTTCCATCTGGTCGCGGGTGATCACGCTGATGGCCTGCGGCGTTTCGATGAGTGGCGTGTCGGTCTTGGTGGCCGACAGCGCGCGCTTGGCGACGAAGCCGCTGACCGGCGCGGTGGGGTTTTCCTGCTCGGCGCCGGCCTTGACGGTCACCGGCGCGAGCGTGGATTCCGCCACGGGTTCATTCGTGGCCTGGGCGCGGGCGGGCGATGCGGCGATCGCGCACAACAGCGCGATCGACGTGGGCACCATGCGGGCCAGCGGCAAGCGCCGGGCACGCGGGCACTGAAGAGGACGAGTGTGTGCAGAGGACATGGTGTGAGGGATGCAAAGGGTTGAACGACCGATGGCGTGGGGCAACGGATGGCCGAGGGATGGCTGCGGTACACCCCAGGTGCTGAACGCCGGAGCATGCCGTTTGCTGTGTAATTGATAGCTGTATACGCTTATGGAATAAGCGCTACAGCCTGTTTTTATTAAAAATCAATGCCATGGATGCCGGGCGGTGGCTCGCTCTGACGGCAGCCCTCGCCCGACGGCGTGCGTTGGCAGGTCGTTAACCCGCAACAATCAACCGCCATGAACCGCCTCGCCGCGCGCACCCAACCGATCAGTAGCGCGCCTTCAGCGCCACCGTCACGCGGCGCGGCTCGCCGTAGAAGCTCTGGCGGCCCAGGCTGCCCACCTTCTCGTAGTAGTTCTTGTCGAACAGGTTGTCCACGTTCAGGCTCACCGCCAGCTTGTCGTTGATCTGGTAGGCCACCTGGGCGTTGAACAGCGTGTAGTCACCCGAGGTGATGCGCAGCGCGCCGCTTTGCGCGAAGAATTCGCTGCGGTAGTTCAAGCCGCCGCCCACGCTCAGGCCCTGCAGCGTGGCGTTGCGAAAGGCGTAGCGGGTGGACAGGTTCACGCTGTGGCGCGGCGTGATGGGGCTGAACACCTGGCCCTGCTGCGCGACCGGCGCCTGCAGGTACTTGGTGGCGGTGAAGGCGTAGCCGGCCAGCATGTCCCAGCCGGGCGCGACCTGGCCGCTCACCTCGGTCTCGAAGCCTTGCGCACGCACCTTGCCGCCCGCGACCGATGCCGTTGTCACGTCCGGGTCGGCCACGGCGCGGTCCTTGTCCAGGATGCGGAAGACGGCGAAATGCGCCTGCAGGCGCTTGTTCAAAAATTCGCCCTTCACGCCCGCCTCGATCTGCGAGCCCGAGCGCGGCGTCAGCAACTGCCCGGCGCGGTCCAGGTTGGACTGCACCACGAAGGTTTCGGCATAGCTGGTGTAGGCCGACAGGTTCTCGTTGAGTTCGTAGATGGCCGCCACGAACGGAATGAACTGCCGCCCCGGGTCGGCCGTGGCCGTGTTCTGGCCCGTGCTCAGCGTGCGTGTTTCGGCCTTGGCCCACGACAGGCGCGCGCCGGCCAGCACCTTCAGGCGATCCGTCGCGCTGATCTGGGCTTGGCCGTACAGCGCGTTTTCGGTGCGTTTCGTGGCCGTCTGGTAGCCCGGCAGCGTGATGGACGGGTAAGGCAGGTCGTACTGCGGGTTGAACAGGTTGGCGGTGCTGGGTTGGCCGAAGACCGAATTGCCGTCCAGGCTTTCGTTTTCCGTGTGGCTCATGCCCAGCAGAAAGCGGTGCGTGCGGCCCAGCAGCGACAGCGGCGAGGTCACGTACAGATCGTAGTTGCGGTCTTGCACGTCCTGCTGAAAGTTGACCTTCTGCAGCTGGTAGTTGCCATTGGCCGCCAGCACCGAGTTGGCGCGTGCCGACTGGTAGAGCGATTCACGGTGCACGTCGCGCGCTGCGAACTTGACCATGCCGCCGCCCGCCAAGCGGTGCTCCAGCTCGGCGAAGGTATCGGTACTGTCCAGGTCCTGCCGGTTGGCGACCAGGCCTGCGAAGGTGGAGCGCGGCACGTCGGGCAGGCGCCCGTCGGCATAGGCCGGCAGGCCCTGGTCCACCGTGGCGCGGATTTTCTGGCGCGTGTGGCCCACCGACAGCGTCGTGTCTGCGGTGATGTCCAGCTCCAGCGTGCCGTAGCCCAACGTCTTGTCGTTCTTGAGCGTGTCCACGTAGCTGTCGCGGTCGTCCTTCACGGCGACCACGCGGGCGCGCAGCGTGCCGGCGGCGTTGAGCGCACCGGTCAGGTCCACGTCGGCGCGGCGCATGCCCCACGAACCGGCGGATACGTTGGCGTTCAGCCCCAGCGCCGACTGCGCGCGCTTGCGCACCAGGTTGATGGTGCCGCCGGGCTCGCTTGCGCCCTGCAGCAGGCCGGACGGGCCGCGCAGCACCTCGATGCGGTCGTAGATGGCGGTGTCCATGGCGGTGGCGAAGTTGGCGCCCTGCGGAATGGGCACGCCATCGAGCAGCACCGCACCGATGTCGAATCCGCGCGACTGGATGCTGTTGTAGTTGCCCGCGCCGTCCAGGCGCGTCACGTTCACGCCGGTGGTCTGTTTGACGGCGTCTTCCAGCTTGGTCAGGTTCAGGTCATCCAGGCGCTGGCGCGTGATCACGCTGACCGACTGCGGCGTCTCGCGCGGCGACTGCACCAGCTTGCCCACGCTGATCTCGCGGGTGATGTACTGGCCCGAGCCTTCGGTGGCTTCGCCCTGGGGCGCATCGGTGACCTTGACCTCGGGCAGGACTGCGCCGGGCGCGGTGGGCGCAGCCGTCTGGGCGTGCGCGGTGGCAGCGGCTGCTGCGGCCGCAAGTAGAGCGGCCGTGGTGAGGGCATTCAAGGGGAACAAGCGCATGCATGGCTTTCCGTCGTTGCCGGCAACGACACGGCGTGGAAGAGTTGGCTTCCCGAAAGTCCAAGCGGCAGCGGGTGGCTAGGTCAGAAATGAGAGATGGCTCGCACAGGGACATGCCGACGCAGGCCAATCCGGAATTCTAATTGCGGTTGAGAACTTTTCGCATTAAAGAATACGGTCTCAGAGGGCCGGCGTTGCGTGCTGCCGTCATTCGCCGCGCCGTTCTTTCGCGGCGGTTGCTTACAAAGGGTTGTCGCGCGAACGCCTGCGCAGGGGCGGCAACCGGCCTATAGTCATCGGTTGCCATCGCGCTTGCCGCGATGCATGGCTCGCCGCAGACAGGCGCGGTCCTGGGGCTCCCGAACCGCCCGGCACCCGCCTCGTCTTCTCCCCCTTCAAAACCCCATCAGGAGCTAGTTGAATGACCTATCCCAACACGCAACTCTTCATCGCCGGCCAATGGCAGGACGCGGCCGACGGCAAGACCATCGCCGTGCACAACCCATCCAACGGCCAGGAAATCGGCCGCGTGGCCCATGCCGGCAAGGCCGACCTGGACCGGGCGCTGGAGGCGGCGCAAAAGGGTTTCGAAGCCTGGCGTGACCTGCCCGCCGTGGAGCGCGCCAAGATCATGCGCCGCGCCGCCGGCCTGATGCGCGAGCGCGCCGAGACCATCGGCCGCATCCTCACGCAAGAGCAGGGCAAGCCGCTGGCCGAAGCCAAGGGCGAAGCCATGGCGGCCGCCGACATCATCGAGTGGTTTGCCGACGAAGGCATGCGCATCTATGGCCGCATCGTGCCCTCGCGCGGCAACCTGAACGTGCGCCAGCTGGTGTTGAAAGACCCCGTGGGCCCGGTAGCTGCGTTCACGCCCTGGAACTTTCCGATCAACCAGGTGGTGCGCAAGCTGGGCGCCGCGCTGGGCGCGGGTTGTTCGATTCTGGTGAAGGCGCCGGAAGAAACCCCGGCCAGCCCGGCCGAGCTGATCCGCGCATTCGCCGATGCGGGCGTGCCGGTGGGCACGGTGGGCCTGGTGTATGGCGACCCGGCCGAAATCTCGAACTACCTCATCCCGCACCCCATCATCCGCAAGGTCACGTTCACGGGCTCGACGCCGGTGGGCAAGCAGCTGGCGGCGCTGGCCGGCAAGCACATGAAGCGCGTGACGATGGAGCTGGGCGGCCACGCGCCGGTGATCGTGGCGGACGACGCCGACGTGGAACTGGCTGTGAAGGCCGCGGGCGGCGCCAAGTTCCGCAATGCGGGCCAGGTCTGCATTTCGCCCACGCGCTTTCTGGTGCATGAAAGCATCCGCAAGGATTTCGTCGCGGCGCTCACGCGTCACGCGCAAGGCCTGAAGGTGGGCGACGGCCTGGCCGACGGCACGCAGATGGGCCCGCTGGCCAACCCGCGCCGCGTGACGGCCATGGCTGAATTGCTGGCCGATGCCGTGCAGACGGGTGCCGAGGTCACCACCGGTGGCGAGCGCATCGGCAGCGAAGGCAACTACTTTCAGCCCACCGTGCTGAACGACGTGCCGCTGACGGCCCGCATCTTCAACGAAGAGCCCTTCGGCCCGGTGGCTGCCGTGCGCGGCTTCGAGAAGATCGAAGACGCCATCGCCGAAGCCAACCGCCTGCCTTACGGCCTGGCCGGCTACGCGTTCACCAGCTCGCTCAAGCACGCGCATCTGCTGTCGCAGCGCCTGGAAGTGGGCATGCTGTGGATCAACCAGCCGGCCACGCCGTCGGCCGAGCTGCCCTTCGGCGGCCTGAAGGATTCGGGCTACGGATCGGAAGGCGGCCCGGAGGCCATCGAGGCGCACTTGAACACCCGCGCGGTGTCGATCACCAACGTGTGATCCGCGGCGGACCAGACGGTCCGCCAGCCTGCAACGGCCCGCAATCAGCGCCCGCTTGGCGCCGGTTGCGGGCCGTTGTCATTGAGGTGTGGAAGGGGGCATGAAACTATGATTGCCCAATGCTGACACTTGCCCAGACCCTCGCCTTCCTGCTCGCCGCCGTGCTGATCACCGCCACGCCCGGCCCTGACAACCTGATGGTGCTCGGCATGGGCATGTCGCGCGGGCGCTTGCGCGGCATCGTGTTCGGGCTGGGTTGCGCTCTGGGGTGCCTGAGCCACACGGTGCTGGCGGTGGTGGGCGTCAGCGCGCTGATCGCGGCATCGCCCTGGGCCTTCACCGCGCTCAAGTGGGCGGGCGGGGCGTATCTGGTGTGGCTGGGTGTGCAGGCACTCCGCAGTACGGGTGGCACGGGTAACGCGCGGGTCGATGCCTCCGGTGCGCCGGTGCAATCGCTGCGGGCGCTGTTCTTCAAGGGAATGCTGGCCAATGCCATCAACCCGAAAGTGGTGCTGTTCTTTCTGTCGTTCCTGCCGCAGTTCGTGGTGCCGGCGCAGGGCGACGTGGGCCTGCAGCTGGGCTTGCTGGGGCTGTTGTTCACGGCGCAGGCGGCCATGCTGTTCGGGTTGCTGGGCTACTTTGCCGGCACCATCGGCGCCTGGCTGAACCGCCGCCCCCGCGCCGGCCTGTGGCTGGACCGGGTGGCGGGTGCGGTGTTCGTGGGCCTGGGGCTGCGAATGATCTTTGGGCGCTAGTTTGCTATTGAAAAAATAGCTGCTAGCGCTTGCTGAATAAGCGCTAGAGGCCTATTTCATTCAGATCTTGCCCAGCGGGGCGCCACAGCCCCACAGAGGCGATCACTTGGCAGGGGCGGCCGGCAGTGCGGGCGATTCCACGCCAGTGGCCTGCACGAACGACAGCGTGGTCACGAAGCTGGATTCGCCGTACTTCTGGCCTGCGCGCTCGCCCGGCGTGGCGTCCTTGTGGTGCACTTCGGCGACGTACTGGCCCTTCCAGGGCAGTGCGAACTGCACCGCGCCGTCCGCTCCGGTGGCGGCTTCACGCGACCAGCCCGATGGAGACACCAGCGTGACCTTGGTCTTGGGCAGCGGCGCGCCGTTGTAGGTCACGCGCAGCTCGCCGGGCTTGCCGGTGGGCACCACGTCCAGCGCGGCGGTGGGGGCCACGGCCTGGTTCAGGCTGGCCACCCAGCGTGCGGCCGGGCGCCACAGCAGGGCGGCCTGGTTGTTGTTCTTGCTGCGGTCGATGAGCGGGTAGGGTGCCTCGGTCACCAGCGTGTCGGCCGCGGCGGGCAGGGCATAGGTGAACGCGCTGGCCGTGCGCTGGCCTTGCACGCGCTGCGTCTGGCCGCCTGCGCGCTGTTCCAGCACCGGCACGCCGTCGAACTTGTCGAGCAGGCCGGGCGAGGTCTCGCGCAGGTTGTCGGCGTATTCACCGAAATGCAGGCGCGCTTGGTTGCCGCTGGCCTCAATCCACACCTGGTGGGCCTGGGCGCCGCCGGCAAGCGTGGCAAGCAGCAGTGCAGGGATCAGCGGGGTGATGCGTCGGTTCATGATGAAGAAGGCTCCGAAGGGTTGAAAAAACGAAAACGCTGGCCTGCAGTGCGCTATGAAAAAAATAGCTATCTGCGCTTATCTATCAAGCGCTACAGGCATTTTTGGCATGGAAATGGATTAGCTGGCCCGCGTGTGTTCACGTTGCCGCGCCGCCCGTTGACTGGTGCGGGGCGCCGTGACTGGTCAGCTCGCGCATGGCTGGCTCCGCGCGGCAGGCGCGGGCCGCTGCATTCTAGAGCTTGCGAATGGTTCGCATTCGGAAAGCGATGGAAAAAACGCTTTCGGCGCTTTGTACGGGAAGGCGGTTCGCCTCACGCGCTCAGCGACGCGCGCCTCGATGTTCTAGGCATCCAGCACCGGAACGAAGCCGCCGAAGATCATGCGTTGGCCGTCGAACGGCATGTCCGTTTCCATGCCGCTCATGCGCGGGTCTTTCATGGCCTCTTGGTTGACCCGGTCACGCACTTCGCGCGACGGATATTCGATCCAGGAGAACACCACGATCTCGCCTTCTTCGGCCTTCACCGCGCCGCGAAAGTCGGTCAGCTTGCCGTCCGGTACATCGTCGCCCCAGCACTCCACCACGCGTGTGGCGCCATAGTGCTTGAAGACTTCGGCAGCGCGGGTAGCCAGCTCCAGATAGCGCTGCTTGTTGGCAGCCGGTACTGCGACCACGAATCCATCGACGTATTTCATAGCCAGTCTCCTGATGTAACGAGAGAGGCGCATGTTGGCAGAGCCTCCAGTGGCGAGCTGTAAAAAACCGCACCGGCGAACACCCGCGGCGTGCGCGTTGCGAAGATGTCCGACGCACTGTGCAGCCGAGCCCGTCCAGACTGGCCGCATGAAGCGCCAACCCGTGAAATTGATGCAACACGCAGCCATTGCCCTGGGCCTGGCCTTGCCCGCCAGCGCCGCCTTGGCCGACAGCAACCCGCTGATCGCCGAGCGCTGGAAGACGCGGCCCGTGGTGGTAGTGGTTCCTCAAGAGGGCGACCCATTGCTTGCGAAGGTGCGATCGGCCTTGAAGGAAACGGCTGCCCGCGAGGCCTTTCGTGAGCGCGACATGGCGCTGTACACGGTGGTGTCGGGCAAGGGCACCCGCAACGACCGGGCCCTGACGCCCCAACAGACCGAGGCGCTGCTCAAAGCCCTTCAAGTCGATGCGCGCGGGCCTGCCACCTTCCTGCTGGTGGGCAAGGATGGGGGCGTCAAGATGAAGCAAGGCGCCGATGTCGACCTGCAGGCGGTGTTCGACGAGGTCGACCGCATGCCGATGCGCCAGCAGCGCTGAACTGCGGCGCTAAAAACATCCAGACCCCACCTCCGGATTCAGCGTGCAGTGACGGGCGGCCAGGGCTCCGAGAGGTCGATGTCCAGCGCCACTCCGCGGCGCACCACGGGGCGGGGCTGCATCACCGACAGCCGTGCTTGCATGGCCGCCCAGATCGGCCCGCCCGCCAGCACCGACCCGGCGGTTTCGGTGGACGCGAAACCAACGGCTTGGGCCAGTTCGCGCAGCGCTGCAGACAACTCAGTACGCCCTGGTGGCGTGATGAACAACACCTCGGGATGCGCCTGGCGGACCATGGGGTGGGCCAGCGCCCGCGTGACGAATTCGGTGTCGCTGCCATGCCCGCTGCGGCGCATGAGAAAGACGACCAGGTCGACGTTGCGCAGCAGTGGCGACGCGAGCGTAGAGCCCAGCAGGCTTTCGCTGATGCCCACCAGCCGCACGGCACCGGTCGCGTCGCTGGCCACGTCGGCGTAGTCGAGCGGAAAGGTATCGGCATTGCGGCCGGTGTCGGAAATTTTCAGCGAGCAGGCCTGCGTGCCGAAACGGTCTGCCAGATGGCTGAAGATGGGGTGAAACCACAACACGGAATTGCTGAAAACAGCCACTTGCTTGACCGCCCCTGAGCCGCCTGAGCCGCCTGTACCGCTGTGGCCGGCCTGCGCGGCGGCTGGCCGAGGCGCGCGATTGGGCGTCAGGAAGTAGCGGAACGCGTCGGTCACCGCCGCCAGCCGCTGGCTGGTCAGAAAGCCGCGAATGGTGGCCAGGCGCTCGCTGGTGTCGCTTGCAGCGGCCGACGACGACTGCACCAGCGCGACGCTCCACTGGTCATAGGTGCGCTCGTTGATCCGCTGGGTGAACAGCACCGTGGGCGCCTCATGGTTCCAGTACGCGGTGGTGCGCGCCAGCAACCCGCGCACGGCGGCATCGTCGCCCTCCAGAAAATGCAGAAAGTAGCCCTCGGCCACCGCCAGCAGCCCGGTCAGGCCGCTGCGGTGGGCGTATTCCGCACAGGCGGCCAACAGGCTTTCAGGCGGTACAGCCAGATTGCCGTTGCGACGGGCGGGGCCGAAGTAGCAGACGGCGCGCATGGATGGGCGGGGCGAAGTGGCAAGGAAATGGCTGCGTGGGCGACCAGGCGGATCAGCCGCGCTCTACCGGCCGGGCCGGGTCGCTGCACCACTCGCTCCAGCTGCCTGCAAACAGCGCGGTCGGCCCCAGGCCGGCGACTTCCATGGCCAGCAGGTTCGGCACGGCGCTCACGCCGCTGCCGCACTGGTGCACCACGCTGGCGGCGGGGCGGCCCTGCAGCAGGGCGTCAAACTCGGCACGCAGTTGGTCCGCCGGCTTGAACAGGCCGTCAGCCCCCAGGTTCTGGCCAAAGGGGCGGTTGAGTGCGCCCGGAATGTGGCCCGCCACCGGATCAAGCGGCTCCACCTCGCCCCGATAACGTGGCGCGGCGCGCGCGTCCACGATGGTCTGGCTCGCCTGGCCCAGTTGGCTCTGCACTTCATCGGCGGTCACCAGCCTGCGCAGTGGCGGTCCCAGCCGGAAGTTGGACTGGAAATGCGCCGGCTCTTCGCCGCTGGCCACCGGCTTGCCCGCCGCCTCCCAGGCCTGCAGCCCACCGTCCAGCACGGCCACGGCGTCATGGCCGGCCCACTTGAGCATCCACCAGAGTCGGCCGCAGTAGTTGGCTCCATTGCGGTCGTAGACCACCGCCTGCATGTCGTTGGTGAAGCCGATACCCGACAGCCAGGTGGCCAGCCGTTCGCGGTTGGGCAGGGGGTGGCGCCCGCCGGATGCGGGTTCGTCGCCTTCCGCCGCGACGATGACGCCGCCCGCACCGGGCGCGCCGTGCTTGGCGCTCAGGTCGCGGTCCAGGTCCGCGTGCAAGGCACCGGGAATGTGCGATTCAAGGTATTGCGCACCCCCGGCCGAGGGATGCATCAAATCGAAGCTGCAGTCGAACACCATGCGCGGGCGGCCGCTGTCGATCAGGGCTTGCAGTTCGGAAACGGAGATCAGCGTGGTGTGGGCGGAGGTCATGGTGGAACGGCTGAGTCGATGACCAGACCATTGTGGCACCGCCCAGGTGCGGCCCATGCCAGACGGCGCCCTGCGGACGTCGGGTTGTCCGTCGTTCACCTTGGCGGGGCGTTCGCCAGACAGTGCACCGGTGCCGCCACCGGTGTTCTGTTCGGTCTGGCGACGTGGACGTGCGGTGCGCAGGCCGAGCCCGGTGCCAGCCCGGTGGCAGCCGATTGGTTAGTGCTCTTCCGCAGGAGCGCCCGGCGCGGCCCGCGCCCGCAGCACGGTGGCGACAATACCGCTGGCCACGATCAGTGCCATGCCGATCCAGCCGATGGGCGGGATCACGTCGCCGAACAGCGCCACGCTGAAGAAAGCGGCAAAGACGATGCCGGAATACTGCAGGTTGGCCACTACCAGCGTGCCGCGCGGCGTAAGGGCGCGGGCGTAGGCCCGCGTCATGCACAGCTGGCCGCCAGCCGCCAGCGCGCCGATGGGCAGCAGCCAGAGCGCGGGCCAGCCGGGCCAGTCCGACGTGCCGGTCAGCAGCATGCCGGCGCCGCCCGCCACGGCCGAGCCGACGGCAAAGTAGAAGACGGTGCGGGTTTCCGGCTCGCCCAGGCGCGACAGGGCCATCACCTGCATGTAGGCGAAGGCGGCAGTCAGGCCCGACAGCAGGCCGACCAGCCCGGCAAAGCCCTGGTTGTCGCCAATGCTGGGTCGCAGCATCATCAGCACACCGGCAAAGCCCGCCATCACGGTCAGCACCAGGGTGGCCTGCAGGGGAGGGCGCGGCTGCGCGCCGCTGGGGCGCCAGGTCAGCAGCGCGCCGCCCACCAGGAAGGCAGCGATCCACACGCTGCTCATGTAGTTCAGCGTCATCGCGGTGGCCAGCGGCAGGTGGGCGATGGCGTAGAACCAAGAGCCCAGCGAGGTCACGCCGATCAGGCTGCGCCAGGCGTGCATGCCGGGGTAGCGTGTGCCCATCGTCACGCCCTGCGAGCGAGCCAGCGCCCAGAGCAAGGCCATGCCGATCAGGCCGCGGTAGCAGACCAGTTCGGCAGAGTTGAAATGCGCCGACGCGAACTTGACGCACACACCCATGGTCGCAAAAAGGAACGCGGCCAGGACCATCCAGAGGGCTTGCATGTGCTTGACTCGAATCTAGTAATGAAAATAGCTGCCAGCGCTTGTCTGGCAAGCGCTGGCAGCTATTGTTTTGATACGGTTTGAAGGATCACCGCTGGGGCACGGCGTCGCCCATCTGCGCCCGGTACCACTCGTGAAAGTGCTGCATGCCGTCTTCCATAGGGCTCTGGTAGGGACCCACCTCGTTGTCGCCGCGCTCATATAGGGCGCGCCGGCCGGCGTCCATGCGCTCTGCGATCTCGTCGTCCTCGATGCAGGTTTCCATGTAGGCGGCCTGCTGGGCTTCGACGAACTCGCGCTCGAAGGCGGTGATTTCTTCCGGGTAGTAGAACTCCACCATGTTCAGCGTCTTCGTGGGGCTGACGGGGTGCAGCGTAGATACGGTCAGCACGTGCGGATACCACTCCACCATGATGTGCGGGTAGTAGGTCAGCCAGATCGCGCCGCGCTCGGGCAGTTTGCCTTCACGGTACTTCAGCAGCACGTCGTGCCAGGTCTTGTACACGTCGGAGCCCGGCTTGGCGAAGGTCGAGGCCACGCCCACTGTCTGCACCGAGTAGTGCTTGCCAAACTCCCAGCTGAGGTCGTCGCAGGTGACGAAGTTGCCCAAGCCGGGGTGGAAGGGGCCGACGTGGTAATCCTCCAGATAGACCTCGATGAAGGTCTTCCAGTTGTAGTTGCACTCGTGCAGTTCCACGCGGTCGAGCGAAAAGCCCTCGAACGAGAGTTGCGCGCGCGGGCCCATTTCGCCCAGGTCGGCGTGAATGCCGCGGCCGTTGTCTTCGAACAGCAGGCCGTTCCACTCACGCAGCCCGTAATTGTTCAGGTTCAGACAAGGGTCGTGCGAGAAGTGCGGCGCACCCAGCAATTCGCCGCTGGGCGCGTAAGTCCAGCGGTGCAGCGGGCAGACGATGTTGCCCCCGGCGTGGCCCTTGCCCTGGCCGTGCAGCGTGCCGCGGCCCTTGAGCATGACGGCTTGGCGGTGGCGGCACACGTTGGAGAGCAGCTCGACACCGCCCTGGGCGTTGCGCACGAGCACGCGGCCTTCCTTTTCCTGCGGCAGGGCATAGTAGTCGCCCGCATGGGGCACGGAAAGCTCGTGCCCCACATAGCGGGGCCCGCGCTGGAAGACGGTTTCCAGCTCACGCTGGAAAAGCGCTTCGTCGAAGTAGCTTGAAACTGGTAGTTGGCTTGCGGCCTGCTGCAGTTGAAGACTTAAATCAGACATCGAGACCTGACCTAAAGACTCCCCACAGGGAGGTGCGGGTGCGCACGTGAAAAAAGCGAAACCGGCCGAGCAAAACACCCGCAGCCGGTTCGATGGAAAGAAATGGGATTGTAGCCGGTGGGGTTATTTCCGCCCGAAGGGTATGTGTATTGCACAGGCAGCGCGCGGCGCTGCTGGGGCGTCGTGTCGCCAGAGCGCGCGCTCAGGTGCTCCGCCCCGAGTGCAGCGCCTAGAATCGAACGTTTTTTGACAGTGCGCCGCCCCGCCGCCTCCACCCTCCATGCCCAAGGCTCCTGCCACATCGCCCAAGCCCGCCCCCAGTCCTGATCCGGTCAGCTACGAAGCTGCTTTGGAGGAGCTGGAGCAGCTCGTGGGCCGCATCGAGTCGGGCCAGTTGCCGCTGGACCAGATGCTGGCGGGCTACCAGCGGGGCGCCGCCTTGCTGACGTTCTGCCGGAACCGCCTGGAAGCCGTGCAGGACCAGATCAAGGTGCTTGACGAAGGCGCACTGCAGCCGTGGACGCAGGAATGAGCGCGAGCGCGATGACGAAGACCGATTTCGACCTGAACACCTGGAGCACACAGCAACTGCAGCGCGTGGAAGCTGCCTTGTCCCGCTGGGTGTGCGGCGAAGCCCCTGCCGGATTGGGCCAGGCCATGCGCTATGCCGTTCTGGACGGCGGCAAGCGCCTGCGCCCGCTGCTGGTGATGGCCGCCAGCGACGCGGTCGGCGGCCTGCCCGAAGCGGCGCTGCGCGCTGCCTGCGCGGTGGAGCTGATTCACGCCTATTCGCTGGTGCACGACGACATGCCGTGCATGGACAACGACGTGCTGCGCCGGGGCAAACCCACTGTGCATGTGCAGTTCGGCGAAGCCCAGGCGTTGCTGGCTGGCGACGCGCTGCAGGCGCTGGCGTTTGAATTGCTGGCGCCCGAAGACGGCGTGCCCCCGGCGATGCAGGCACACCTGTGCCGCCTGCTGGCGCGGGCGGCCGGCAGAGGAGGCATGGCCGGCGGCCAGGCCATCGACTTGGCCAGCGTCGGCGTGGGCCTGGATGAAGCGCAGCTGCGCCACATGCACCGGCTGAAGACCGGCGCGCTGCTGCAGGCCAGCGTGGTGATGGGCGCGGCCTGCGGCCAAGCCGCTGCGCCGGCGCTCGAGTCGCTGATGCGCTACGGTGCCGCGCTGGGACTGGCGTTTCAGGTGGTGGACGACATCCTCGATGTGATCGCCGATTCCGCCACGCTGGGCAAGACCGCCGGCAAGGATGCGGCCAGCGACAAACCCACCTACGTGTCGCTGCTAGGCCTGGACCGCGCCCGCGCACATGCCGACGAGCTGCTGGCCGAAGCGCGCACTGCGCTGCAAGATAGCGGCCTGCCCGACACGCGTGCGATGGCGGCGTTGGCTGACATGGTGGTCAACCGGTCGCATTGAGAAGATGTGAATACAGCGTGCGACGAAGGGGCCGGCCCTGCGCGACCTGTCTTGGACGGCGCACGGCGACCGCCACTGTTCTGGTGTGAATTTTGAATCAAATTGGCCTCTAGCGCTTATCCAATAAGCGCTGGCAGCTATAAAAAAAGTAGCATATGTCCACGACTTCCTTTCCTCTGCTGCAGACGGTGAATGACCCCGCGGACCTGCGCCGGCTGTCGCGTGCTGAGCTCAAGGAGCTGGCCGCCGAGCTGCGTGCCTTCGTGCTGCACAGCGTGTCGCAGACGGGCGGGCACCTCAGCTCCAACCTGGGCACGGTGGAACTTACGGTGGCGCTGCATGCGGTGTTCGATACGCCGCGCGACCGGCTGGTGTGGGACGTGGGCCACCAGACCTATCCGCACAAGATATTGACCGGGCGGCGCGACCGCATGGGCTCGCTGCGCCAGATGGGCGGGCTGTCGGGCTTTCCGCAGCGCGCCGAAAGCGAGTACGACACGTTTGGTACCGCGCACTCCAGTACCAGCATTTCCGCCGCGCTGGGCATGGCGCTGGGGGCGCGCCACCGTGGCGAAGACCGCCATGCCATCGCCATCATCGGCGACGGCGCGATGACGGCCGGCATGGCTTTCGAGGCGCTGAACAACGCCGGCGTGGCCGACGCCAACCTGCTCGTCATATTGAACGACAACGACATGAGCATCAGCCCGCCGGTGGGCGCGCTCAACCGCTACCTCGCGCAGCTGATGAGCGGGCAGTTCTATGCCAAGGCGCGCGACGTCGGCAAGAGCGTGCTGAAGAACGCGCCGCCGCTCTTGGAGCTGGCCAAGCGGCTGGAGCAGCAGGCCAAGGGCATGGTCGTGCCGGCCACGCTGTTCGAGAAGTTCGGCTTCAACTACATCGGCCCCATCGACGGACACGACCTCGATTCGCTCATTCCCACGCTGGAAAATATCAAGGGTCTGAAGGGCCCGCAGTTCCTGCACGTGGTGACCAAGAAGGGCCAGGGCTACAAGCTGGCCGAGGCCGACCCGGTGGCCTATCACGGCCCAGGAAAGTTTGACCCCAGCGTGGGCATCGTCAAACCTGCCACGGCTTCGAAGCCCACCTTCACGCAGGTGTTCGGCCAATGGCTCTGCGACATGGCCGAGAAAGACGAGCGCCTGGTCGGCATCACGCCCGCCATGCGCGAGGGCTCAGGCATGGTCGAGTTCGAGCGGCGCTTCCCCGCCCGCTACTTCGACGTTGGCATTGCCGAACAGCACGCCGTCACCTTCGCGGCCGGCATGGCCTGCGAGGGCGTCAAGCCCGTGGTGGCAATCTATTCCACCTTCCTGCAGCGCGGCTACGACCAGCTGATTCACGACGTGGCCCTGCAGAATTTGCCGGTGGTCTTCGCGCTCGACCGCGCGGGCCTGGTGGGCGCGGACGGGGCCACGCACGCGGGCGCCTACGACATCCCGTTCGTACGCTGCATTCCCCACATGAGCATGGCATGCCCGGCCGATGAGCGAGAGTGCCGCCAGCTGCTGACCACCGCTTTCGAGCAGGATCATCCCGTGGCCGTGCGCTATCCGCGTGGCAGCGGTGCAGGCGTGGCGCCGTTGGCAGGCCTGGAGGGCCTGCCCTTTGCCAAGGGCGAGGTGCGCCGCGAGGGGCAGCGCATCGCAATCCTGGCGTTTGGCACGTTGTTGTATCCCGCGTTGCAGGCGGCCGAGGCGTTGGACGCCACGGTGGTCAATATGCGCTGGGCCAAGCCGCTCGATGTGGCATTGCTGCTGCAGATTGCCGAGAGCCACGAAGCGCTGGTGACGGTGGAAGAGGGCGCCATCACGGGTGGAGCAGGCAGCGCGGTGACCGAGGCGCTTCACGCAGCGGGCGTGCTGCGCCCGGTACTCCAACTCGGACTGCCCGATACGTTCATCGAGCACGGCGAGCCGTCCAAACTGCTGGCGCTGCAGGGGTTGGATGCGGCAGGCATCGAGCGCTCCATCACCGCCCGCTTCGCGGGGGGCGGCGAGGTGGCGAAGCGCTCTCTCTGAGCGCCTGCGCCTTTGCGGCATCCCTCGACAGAACCGGCGCCATCGCCGGTTTTTTTTTATGCGCGGCCATCGTCGGCCGATGCATCGGCCGGTGGCTGCAGCAGGCCAGCCGCAGTGCTGAGGGCCGCAATTGCTTGCAGAAAGCTGAGCCATGTCAGGCTCCCGGCACCTTTCGCGGGAAAACCCGCAACGGCTGTGGCTGAGCCCGTTTTTACAATGGGTTTCTCATCAAGAGCACTCATACCCTCTGGGCACGCGCAATGGCGCGACAGAGCGGACGCCATTTTTTTCCGGAGATAACCCCCATGGATCGTCGTTCCATCATCAAGAGTGCTGGTATCGCAGGCGTGCTCGCTGCTGGCGCTGCACCTGCAGTGCACGCCCAGACCGCAGTGCGCTGGCGCCTTGCCTCGAGCTTCCCCAAATCGTTGGACACGATTTTTGGCAGTGCGGAAATGTTCGCCAAGACCGTCAAGGCGCTGTCGGGCGGAAAATTTGAGGTGTCCGTGCATGCCGCGGGTGAGCTGATGCCTCCCTTCGGCGTGGTGGATGCGATCCAGAACGGCAC
Source organism: Acidovorax sp. WCS2018Noco2-16 (assembly GCF_031843945.1). Classification (NCBI taxonomy): domain Bacteria; kingdom Pseudomonadati; phylum Pseudomonadota; class Betaproteobacteria; order Burkholderiales; family Comamonadaceae; genus Acidovorax; species Acidovorax sp. WCS2018Noco2-16. The sequence continues at coordinate 135,259 of NZ_JAVTJJ010000004.1, read as the reverse complement.
CATCGAGATGGCGCAAACCGCTCCTTATTACTTCACTGGCAAGGATTCCATCTTCGCCTTCGGCTGTGCTGTTCCCTTCGGGCTGACCGCCCGGCAAATGGATGCCTGGATGGAGCACGGCAACGGCCGCAAGCTGATGGATGCGTTCTATGCCAACTACAACATCAAGAGCCGCAGCGCAGGCAACACCGGCACGCAGATGGGCGGCTGGTATCGCAAGGAAATCAAGACAGTTGCCGACCTCAAGGGTCTGAAGATGCGGATGGGCGGCGGCTTGTTCGGCGAAGCAATGCAGAAGCTGGGCGTTGTCGCGCAGAACATGCCGGCGGGGGACGTGTACCAGGCGCTGGAAAAGGGCACGCTCGACGCCACCGAATTCGTCGGGCCCTACGATGATGAGAAGCTCGGCTTCAACAAGGTGGCCCCTTACTACTATTACCCCGGCTGGTGGGAAGGCAGCGCCGAGCTGGAGTTCTTCATCAATTCCAAGGCCTACGCGGCGCTTTCGCCCGAGTTCCAGGCCATTGTCGATGCTGCCACGGCCGTTGCCGCCCGCGACATGACGGCCAAGTACGACGCGTTCAACCCCATTGCGCTCAAGCGACTGGTGGCCGCCAAGACTCAGCTGAAAGCCTTTTCCAAGGACGTCATGGACGCGGGTTTCAAAGCCTCGATGGAAGTGTTCGCCGAACACGAAGCCAAGTCGCCGGAGTTCAAGAAGATCCACCAGGACATGCGGGCCTTCCAGCGCGACCAGCTGCTGTGGGCGCGCTATTCGGAACTGCGCTTCGACAACTACATGACCGGCGTGAAGCTGTAAGCCATGGCGCTTACTCAGGACCTGCGGCATCAAGATCTGCGCTGGTTCACTTGAGCGCTGAGGCGCCGCCTGAATACATCATGGGGTCGCCCGCGCAACGTGTCGAGGTTTCAATCGGGCGGGATTTCGTTGTGTCGCCGTGATGGCGCGCAGGCCTTCCATTGCGTCAACGGATGTCGTTACCTGTTTGTCAGTGCTCCGCCATACGCCACAGCGCGTGACCGGCACTCGTTTTATTTTCTTAGTCCCAGGAGGTTCTCATGGATCGTCGTTCCCTTATCAAGAATGCCGGCATTGCCGGTGTGTTGGCCGCTGGCGTCGCACCTGCCGTGCATGCGCAAGCTGCAGTGCGGTGGCGCTTGGCCTCCAGCTTCCCGAAATCGCTCGACACCATTTATGGATCGGCAGACGTGTTTTCCAAAGCCGTGAAGGAGATGTCGGGCGGCAAGTTTGAAATCTCGGTCCATGCGGCTGGCGAGCTGATGCCCGCCTTCGGCGTGGTCGACGGTGTGCAGAACGGAACCGTGGAAATGGCCCACACTGCGCCGTACTATTTCTTCGGCAAGAACGAGGCGTTTGCCATTGGTGGGGCCATTCCCTTCGGCATGAACTCGCGGCAGCTCACCGCATGGATGATCGACGGCAACGGCACCAAGCTGATGCGCGAGTTCTACGCGCAGTACAACATCGTCAACTTTGTGGGTGGCAACACTGGCGCGCAGATGGGTGGATGGTTCCGGAAGGAGGTGAAGACGCCTGCGGACATCAAGGGTCTGAAGTTCCGCGTGGGCGGCTTCGCTGGACGTGTGATCGAGCGCATGGGGGGCGTGCCACAGAACATCGCCGGGGGTGAGATTTACCAGGCACTGGAAAAAGGCACGATCGACGCGGCCGAGTGGATCGGTCCTTACGATGACTTGAAGCTGGGGCTGAACAAGGTTGCGCCGTTCTACTACTACCCCGGTTGGTGGGAAGGCAGCCTGAATCTGGATTTCTACATCAACCAGAAGGCGCTGGATGGGCTGTCGGCAGAGAACAAGGCCATTGTTCAAGCGGCTGCCCATGAGGCCCATGTGACGACGCAGGCCCGCTACGACGCGCGCAACCCTGGCGCGCTCAAGCAACTCGTGGCAGCGAAATCCAAGGTTTTACCGTTCCCGCAGAGCGTGCTGGAAGCTTCGTTCAAGACATCGATGGAGGTGTACGCCGAACTCGCCGAGAAGAATCCGCACTGGAAAAAGATCTACGGCGACTACCGCAACTTCCAGCGTGACCAGATCCTGTGGTTCCGCTTCGCCGAAGCGCGGTTTGATAATTTCATGTCGGCCCAAAAGCTGTAAGCCGCCAGGGTGTTGGAGCCCCGGGCTGGCTGCCCGGGCGAACCGTCCCAATCTCTTCAGGGCATGTCGCGTCAGCGGCATGCCCTGTTTTTTTGCCGGCCGAAAGTAAGTAGTGCCTGTGCTCGAGGGTCTCTGTACGGTGGAGTGGTGGAGGAGCTGCGCAGGGCCGAGGGTTGCAGTCCAGGCGCGGCATGGCGTGCGCAGGAGGGCAAAGCGCCGCTAACCGCCCACGCCAGTGACGGGTGCAGTGACCCGTGCACCCAGCAGTGGCCGATCTGGACCGAATGCATGAATGTCTTGCCAGCGCATGCAAAAAGCCCCCGCGAGCTAGGAGCTGGCGGGGGCTTTAATTGCAGAGCGCACAACCGAGGCGGCGCGCTCAGATCAGGGCGGTGGCGATCACTTCTTCTCGGAGTTCGACAGCGCTTCTTCCATCGCCTTCATGGGGTCGTCGGCGTCCGCGCCAGGCTCGGACGCGGGGGGAGCGGCGCCATCCATGTTGCTGGTCGGGTCATCGTTGAAGACCGGGTCTGGCATGGCGGCTTCCATTTCCAGGCGCACTTTGTCCAGGTCATAGACGACCTTTTCGTCCAGCCCGCTCGACACGATGGTCGGGAACGCGATGACGAGTGCCACCATCAGAATCTGAATGAACAGGAATGGCACGGCACCCCAGTAGATCTGCATGGTGGTCACAGGCTCGATCATCTTTTTGGTGATCTTGTCCATGTAGGCTTTTGCTGGCGCCACGCTGCGCAGATAGAACAGTGCGAAGCCGAAAGGCGGATGCATGAACGAGGTCTGCATGTTGATCGCCAGCAGCACGCCGAACCAGATCAGGTCGATCCCGAGCTTGTCCGCCACCGGTGCCAGCAGCGGCACGATGATGAACGACAGTTCGAAGAAGTCGAGGAAGAACGCGAGGAAGAACACCATGATGTTCACCACGATCAGGAACCCGAGCTGGCCTCCGGGTAGCCCGGTCAGCAGGTGCTCCACCCACAGCGGGCCGTCCACGCCCTGGAACGTCAAACCGAAGATCGTGGCGCCGATCAAGATGAACACGACGAAGCACGACAGCTTGGTGGTGGTGTACATCGCCTGTTGCAGCAGCTTGAAGGTCAGCCGGCGGCGTATCAGCGCCATGATGAAGGCCCCCATCGCTCCCATGGCGCCACCTTCTGTGGGCGTGGCAACGCCCAGGAAGATGGTGCCGAGTACGAGGAAGATGAGCAGCAGCGGCGGGATCAGCACGAACGTCACCCGTTCGGCCATGCGCGACAGCAGGCCCAGGCGGGTGACCTTGTTGATCATGGCGGCGACGAACGCCAGGCCCACGCCGAAGCACATGGCAACTACGATGGTTTCGTCGAGGGCAACGCGGTCCACCGCCTCGCCTGTCCACCATGTGTGCAGTTCAGGCATGTGCTTGCCGACGTAGATCGATGCGACTACGCAGATAGTGGTCAGCACCAGCAGGGAAGGCACGCCGCTGTTGCCGTTGTCCTGGCGCATGGTGCGCGCCTCGGGAGGCAGCGCTGGTACCCACTGGGGCTTGATGAAGGCCAGCAAGATGACATACAGAGCATAGAAGCCCGTCAGCATCAGCCCCGGCACGAAAGCGCCCTTGTACATGTCGCCCACGCTGCGGCCCAGTTGGTCGGCAATGATGATCAGCACGAGCGATGGGGGGATGATCTGTGCCAGCGTGCCCGATGCAGCGATGACGCCTGCGGCCAGGCGCCGGTCGTAGCCATAGCGCAACATGATGGGCAGCGAAATCAGGCCCATCGAGATCACCGACGCGGCGACCACGCCGGTCGTGGCTGCGAGGAGAGCCCCCACGAAGATCACCGCCAGGGCCAACCCGCCGCGGATCGGGCCGAAGAGCTGGCCAATCGTGTCGAGCAGGTCTTCGGCCATACCGCTGCGTTCCAGGATCAGCCCCATGAGGGTGAAGAACGGAATGGCGAGCAAGGTGTCGTTCTGCATGATGCCGAAGATGCGCAGTGGCATGGCCTGCAGCAGTGCCTCGGGCAGCACGCCCAGTTCGACACCGATGAACGCAAAGAACAGTCCGCAGGCACCCAGGCTGAACGCCACGGGAAAGCCGATCAGTAAAAAGCAGATCAAGCCCGCGAACATGATCGGGGCCAGGTTATGGGTCAGGAATTCCATGGTGTTGTGTCTCCGCCGCTTTATTGGACGCTGGCGCCCTGGCCTTTTCCAGCGCCCTTGGCGGCTGCCGCCAGGTTGCGAATGGATTCGGCCAATTCCTCTTCTGCGCTTTTTTCACCCGCCTTGATGGTGGGGTCCTCGATCAAGCCCTTCAGGAATGCGATGCGCTTGATGAGCTCGGACCAGCCTTGCAGCAAGAGCAAGGTGAATCCCAGCGGAAGCATCAGGTACACCGGCCAACGGATGAGGCCACCCGCGTTGCTGGACATCTCACCAGAATTCAGTGCGCTAATGAAGAACGGAATGCTGAACCACAGCACTGCCAGGCACATGGGTGTCAAAAACACCACGAAACCGAAGATGTCGATCCAGATCTGCTTGCGCTTGGTGAGCCTGCTCGAGACCACGTCCACTTTGACGTGCTCGCCTTGCAGCAGGGTGTAGCCGGCCGACAGCAGAAATGACGCGGCGAACAGATACCACTGCACTTCCAGGAACGCGTTAGAACTCATGTTGAACATCTTGCGAACCACTGCATTGACGGCGCTGATGGCCGTCGAAGCGAGGATGAGCCAGATGACGTACTTGCCAACGAAGGTGTTGAGCCAGTCAATCCCTCGCGATACGCGTAGTAAAGCCTGCATGGTGTCTCCAATAAAAAGGCTCGGACAGATAACGCCGGTCGTTCAGCGGGGTCGCCGCGAGGGCCGGACAAACTTTTACAAGCGCAAGATTCTACGGAGCACTCTATTGCGAGTCTGACGGGAGTGTGACGGTGTAATCCCTTGATCCGGTCTATGTTTGACGCTATCAATATTATAGCTATTAGGGTAAACGATGAGCATTCTGCGCGGCTTGAGGCCGGCCTGGCGCGGCGTCGTCGCCGCGCTGCAAAGCCGATCTGTCTGAAGTCTTCCGCTCTGCGCCGCCTCGGCCGATGCGATGCGGTGCGCTGGGGCCGCTCCGTTCACCAGCCGGCCGAAAGGCTGCCGGCGACGCCCAGGGCGCTGGGCACGCGGGTCTCTTGCGGGGCTTGGCTCAGCGCGGGTTTGTTGTGGATCAGCTCTGCCATCGCTTCCATCCGGGCCGGCGCGGTGTGGTCCAGCCAGTGGGGAATATCAGCGGCCGGTATCGGCCGGGCGAACAGGTAGCCCTGCATGCTGTCGATGCCGCTGGCCAGCACGATGCGCAGTTCTTCGACCGTTTCCACGCCTTCGACAATCACCGGCAGGCCCAGCTCGCGGGCCATGGCCGCCACGTGGCGCAGCAGCGCCTGGCGGCGCAGATCCTGCGGGATCTTGCGCAGGAAGAGCCGGTCGCACTTGATGCCGGCAATGGGCAGGTCGGCCAGCACGCCCAGCGACGAATAGCCGGCGCCGAAGTCGTCCATTACCACGTGCACCCCGGCAGAGCTGAGCTGGCCTATGGCATGCGACATGCCCGGGCCGCTGGCGATGATGGCGTGCTCGGTCAGCTCCAGCTTGAGCAAGTGTTCTGGCAGGCCGCGCTGGGCCATCTCCCTGGCCAGCCACGCAGAGAAATCGGGCGCCAGCAAGGTGACCGGCGCCACGTTCACGCTGATGACGGCTTGCTGGCCGCTGCGCTGCTGCCAGTCGCGTGCGTGGTCCAGCGCGTTGCGCAAAATGAGCCGGTCGACCTGTGCGGTCACGCCATGCAGTTCGCACACCAGAAAGAACAGCTCGGGGTTCACGGCGCCCAGGCGCGGGTGTTGCAGGCGCAGCAGCGCCTCCAGGTGCAGCGTTTCTTCACGCAGGTTGACGATGGGCTGGAAATGCAGGGCCAGCTGGCGCGGCACCAGTAGTTCACGCAGGTGGTCGGCAATGAGTGACAGCTGCGCATCGCGCTCCGGCGTAAGCGGCGTGTTTGACGCCCGCATCATGCGCAGGCCCTGTCGCAGCAATTGCTGGCGGCCTTTGTCGTGGCGGATGGTCACCAGCTGGTCCAGCGCCAGCATCGCAGCAAACAGCACCACGCAGCCCAGCAGCAGCGGGTCTGTCTCCGTGGCAACGCCCAGCGGTTCCAGCTGGATGGCAAACATGTTGCACAGCAACCAGTGCAGCACCAGGATGGCGCCGCCGCACAGCACCCAGTCGGCGGCGCGGGCTGCGGCGCCGGTGGCTGTCAGGCCGTTCAATTTCGCCGACCGGTGCCGCAGCGCCGTGCAGACAGAAATGGCCCCAGCCAGTGCCAGGGACAGCGTAGCCGCCAGCGGGTTCAGCGCCGTGAAGTCTTCGACGTAAGGGTAGGCCAACACGCAGTGAGCCAGCGTGGCGCCCACTGCCAGACCGATGCCTGCGCCGGCCGTGTGCAGCTTGCTGGAGCTGCTGCTCAGCGCGGGCACCGTGAGCCTGCAGCTCGCCACCATCACCAAAAGCGATGCGAGCGCAGCGCCCAGGTCCAGGCCGCGCGGAGTCACGCTTTCGTACATGAAGAAACCCGCGACGTCCATCGCCCACACGATGCAGCCGATTGCCATGCCGGCGCGCGCGCCATTGATATGCCGGCTGGACCAGTCCACCGCCGAGGCGGCATGTTCCACAAGGCGCTGGCACATCACCACGACCAACGAGGCGAAAACCCAGTAAGCCCCCGCTTCCTGCCACTGCGGAAAAGGGACGGCGAAAGAGGCCGGAAGGGTGAGCGGCAGGCTGGCTGGCATGTGTGGATTTCCTCTCGGAGCTTGTTCTGTATTGCGGCAAATCATAGGAGGGTGTGGCGGCACGCTGCGATAGCCCCGCGATACGGCTTAAAGAGCAGGGTGCGCGCAGTGGGCCTGCCCGCCGCTGCGAATCAGCCGGCCAGCACACGCCAGCCTGCCATCGCCAGCAAGCCCAGTGCCAGCAACAAGCTCAGGCCCTGCCAGAACAAAACCGGGTTGCGTTCGATGAGCGGCGTGCTGCGCCGGCCCATGAAGGCCTGCGCTGGTGCCCGCAGGTCATGCGCCAGCTCAGAAGCTGCCTCCTGCCGCTTTGCCGGGTCGGGGTGCAGCGACTTGGCGAGCACGCCATCCACCCATTCCGGCAGGTCGGGCCGCAAGTGGCGCACAGGGATGTAGCGCAGACGGCGCAGATCCTGCGGCGAGCGCACGCGCGATGTGTTCAGGCCGTAGGGCAGCTGCCCTGTCAGCATCTGGTAGGCGATGGCCGCGAGCGAGAACAGGTCGGCGCGCGGGCTGCCGCCACGGTCCAGCAGGTATTCGGGCGCCATGTACTGCAGCGTGCCTGGCGCCGGGGCTGCGCGCTGGCCCGTGCTGCTTTCCGCCAGCCCGGCGACGTGCGCCGCCGCCAGGTCGATGAGCCGCGCGGTGCCATGCGCGTCGATCATCACATTTTCGGGCCGCAAGTCCTGGTGCAGCATTTCGCGGCTGTGCAGCGCATGCAGGCCCAGCGCCATCTGCTCGACCAGCGCGCGCACGCTGGCCAGCGTGGGCCGGGGGTGGTCGATCATCCATTGCGCCAGCGTCTGGCCCTCGATGTATTCCAGCGCCACGAACAGGTGGCTGCGTGGCCGCTCGCCGGCCCAGGCCTTGACCACATGCGGGCTGTCGATGCGGCGCGCCACCCATTCCTCCAGCACGAAGGCATCCAGATGGGCGGGCTGATCGCGCAGGTCCACCGACGGGGTCTTGAGCACGACCGCATGGCCGCTTGCTCCGTCCACCGCCAGATGCACGTGGCTGCGCGCGCTGACCTGCAGCTCGCGAACGATGGTGAAGCCCTCGAACACGGCACGCGGCGCCAGCGCAGGCGGCAGCGACAGGCCTTCGCGCGCCGCGTGCGGCAGGGGCGCATCGGCTGCGGGCAGGCCGTCCACGCGCAGCAGCTGCAGCGTCGCGTCGTCCGCACTGCCGCGTTGGCGCGCCTGTGCGGTCAGCCACGCGGCAGCCGCATCCAGGTCGTGCGGGTGCAGGGCCAGCGCGGTGTGCACGTCGGCGGCCTCCAGGCCTTGATAGGCGCCGTCGGTGGCCAGCACGTAGAAATCGCCCACATCGACGGGCCAGCTGCGGTAGTCGATCTCGACGTGCGCGCCGATGCCGAGCGCACGGCCCAGGTACGACTCCACCGATGACATGCGCACGCGGTGGTCGTCGGTCAGTTGCTCCAGCGCCTGGCGGTGCAGGCGAAATGCGCGCGCATCGCCCACGTGCAGCAGGTGGGCCTGCCGCCCTTTGAGAATCAGCGCCGTGAAGGTGCAGACGTAGCCTCTGTCTTTCTCGAACCGGCCCTCGCCGCGCTGCGTCTGGGCGTGCAACCACGAATTGGTGGCGCCTAGCACACGCTGAGCCGCGCGTCGCACCGACCAGGCTTCAGACGTGGCGTAGTAATCGTCGAGAAAAGTTCGCACCGCTGCCTGTGCCGCCACCTGGCTCACATCGCTGGAGCTGATGCCGTCGGCCAGCGCCAGTGCGATGCCCTTGCTGGCGAGCAGGAGCCCGGTGGGCAGCAGCGCGCCGTGAAAGTCCTGGTTGGCGCCATGCGGACCGGCCAGCGAGTGCTGGCCGAGCGTGACACGCAGGCCGTGAGCCATCGTGGAGAAGTGGGCTTAGTTCAACCGGCGCTTGGGCGCGGTTTTGTAGTGCGTGGAGTACAGCGTGGCGCCGACGAAGGTCAGGCCGCCCACCAGGTTGCCCAGCACGGTCGGGATCTCGTTCCAGATCAGGTAGTCCATCAGCGTGAAGTTGCCGCCCAGCATCAGTCCGATGGGGAACAGGAACATGTTCACGATGGAGTGCTCGAACCCCATGTAGAAAAACACCATCACCGGCATCCACATGCCGATGGCCTTGCCCGACACGGTGGTGGACATCATGGCCGCCACCACGCCGGTGGACACCATCCAGTTGCACAGCACGCCCCGGATGAAGAGCGTCAGCATGCCCGCCGCTCCGTGCGCGGCATAGCCCACGGTGCGGCCTTCGCCGATGTGACCGATCTTCTGGCCGACCAGGTTGGGCGCCTCTGAAAAGCCGAAGGTGAAGATGATCGCCATGAACACCGCCACGGTGAGGCGCCGGCGAAGTTGCCGCAGAACACCAGGCTCCAGTTGCGCATCACGCCGCCCCAGGTGGCGCCCGGGCGCTTGTCGAACACGGCCAGCGGCACCAGCGTGAACACGCCGGTCAGCAGGTCGAACCCGAGCAGGTACAGCATGATGAAGCCGACGGGAAAGAGCATCGCGCCGACGAGGGCGTTGCCCGTGTTCACCGTCACCGTCACGGCGAAGGCGGCGGCCAGGGCCAGGATGGCGCCCGCCATGTAGGAACGGATGAGTGTGTCGCGGGTGGACATCAGCAGCTTGGATTCGCCTGCGTCCACCATTTTGGCGACGAACTCGGAAGGAGCGAGATAGGCCATGGTGTGGTCAATCAAAAATAGGTGAAGGGGAGCGCATTGAAGGGCAGGTCATTGAGACAGCGCGACGAGCACGCGTCCGTCGTCGATACGTACCGTGTGCGCGCGCACCGAGTTCTGCGGAGCTTCCACGCATTCGCCGGTGCGCAGGTCGAAATGGTTCTTGTAAAGCGGCGACGCCACGACGACGCGCTCGCCCAGGCTGCCGATGAGCCCGCGCGAGAGCACGCTGGCGCCCGACTGCGGGTCCACGTTGTCGATGGCATGGAACTGGTCTTGCCCGATGCGGAAGATGGCGATGTGGCGGCCTTCCACCAGCGCGCAGACGCCGGTGTTGGGCACGATGTCGGCGGCGGCGCAGACGTCGGTGAGCTGCAGGGTTTCTGTGGTCATAGATGCGGTTTCCTGTGGGGCTGCGGGCGCGTCAGGCACGCGCCCGGCATGTGTCATGCGGTGGCGTCTTCTTCCAGGGCGGCATCGCTGCGCTCGTCGGCGCGGGCGGGGCGGATCTGGCCGCGCTCTTCCACGAACACGATGTGCTCGTCCTTCTTGTCGCTGTTGACGAACGAGCGGAACCGCTGGCGCACGGCCGGGTCGGCCACGGCGGTCTTCCATTCGCACTGGTAGGTGTTCACGACGTGCTGCATCTGGCTCTCGAGTTCTGCACCCAGGCCCAGGCTGTCCTTGATAAGCACATCCTTGAGGTAGTCCAGGCCGCCCTCGAGGTTCTCGCGCCACGTGCTGGTGCGCTGCAGCCGGTCTGCGGTGCGCACGTAGAACATCAGCACCCGGTCGATCATGCGGATGAGCGCGTCCTTGGAAAGGTCGGTGGCAAACAGCTCGGCGTGGCGCGGCTTCATGCCGCCGTTGCCGCAGATGTAGAGGTTCCAGCCTTTTTCGGTGGCGATGATGCCGATGTCCTTGCCCTGCGCCTCGGCGCACTCGCGGGTGCAGCCCGATACGCCGAACTTGATCTTGTGCGGCGCGCGCAGACCCTTGTAGCGGTTTTCCAGCTCTACGGCCAGGCCGATGCTGTCGTCCACGCCGTAGCGGCACCAGGTCGAGCCCACGCAGCTTTTCACGGTGCGCAACGATTTTCCATACGCGTGGCCCGACTCGAAGCCCGCGGCGATCAGCTCTTCCCAGATGGCGGGCAGCTGCTCTACGCGTGCGCCGAACATGTCCACGCGGGCACCACCCGTGACTTTGGTGTACAGGCCATACTTCTTGGCCACCTGGCCCACGGCGATCAGGCCGTCGGGGGTGACCTCGCCTCCGGGCATGCGGGGCACCACGGAGTAGCTGCCATCCTTCTGGATATTGCCCAGGTAGTAGTCGTTGCTGTCCTGCAGGCCGGCCAGTTCCTTTTTCAGCACGAAATCGTTCCAGCACGAGGCCAGCACGCTGGCTGCCACGGGTTTGCAGATATCGCAGCCCAGGCCCTTGCCGTGCTGGGCCAACAGGTCTTCAAAGCTCTTGATGTTGCCCACGCGCACCAGGTGATAGATCTCCTGGCGCGAGTGCGGAAAGTGTTCGCAGATGTGGTTGTTCACCGCCATGCCCCGCCGCGCCATCTCGAACTTCATCACCTGGGTGACGAGCGGCACGCAGCCGCCGCAGGTCGCCCCTGCCTTGGTGCAGGCCTTCATCTCGCCGATGGTGCAGGTGCCATCGCCCACGGCGGCGCAGATGTCGCCCTTGGTGACGTTGTTGCACGAGCAGATCTGGGCCGTGTCGGGAAGGGCCTCCACGCCCAGGCCCGGCTTGGCCTTGCCGTCGCTGGAGGGCAGGATCAGAAATTCAGGCTCGTCGGGCAGCTCAATGCCGTTGAGCGCCATCTGCAGCAGCGTGCCATATTCGTCGGCGTTGCCCACCAGCACGGCGCCCAGCAGCTGTTTGCCGTCTTCGCTGACCACGATCTTCTTGTAGATCTGCTTGCGCTCGTCGATGTACTGGTAGTTGCGGCTGTGCGGCGTCTTGCCCTGCGCGTCGCCGATGCTGGCCACGTCCACGCCCATCAGCTTGAGCTTGGTGCTCATGTCGGCGCCGGCAAAGGCGGCGTCCGTCTGGCCGGCGATGTGGCGTGCCACCACGCGGGCCATGTCATAACCGGGCGCCACCAGGCCGAAGAGCTGTTCGTTCCACGACGCGCATTCGCCGATGGCGTAGATGTCACGGTCGCTGCTGCGGCAGTGGTCGTCCACCGCCACGCCTCCGCGCGGGCCCAGTGCCAGCACGCACTGGCGCGCCAGTTCGTCGCGCGGGCGGATGCCGGCGGAGAACACGATCATGTCCGTTTCCAGGTGCGTGCCGTCGGCAAACACCATGCGGTGGCGCGCCATGGCGCCGTCGGTGATCTCCAGCGTGTTGCGGCCGGTGTGTACGTGCACGCCCAGCTCTTCGATCTTGGTGCGCAGCACGCGGCCGCCGCCGTCGTCCACCTGCACGGTCATCAGGCGCGGGGCAAATTCGACGACATGCGTTTCCAGGCCCAGGTCGCGCAGCGCCTTGGCGCATTCCAGGCCCAGCAGGCCGCCACCCACGACCACGCCGGTCTTGGAATGGGCGCCGCTTGCCCGCATGCCCTCCAGGTCTTCGATGGTGCGATAGACGAAGGTGTGGGGCCGATCACGCCCCGGCACCTGCGGCACGAAGGGCACCGAGCCGGTGGCCAGCACCAGCTTGTCGTATTCCAGCACCTCACCGTCCATCGTCGTCACGGTGTTGTTGCGGCGCTCGATGGATGCGGCACGTGCGGCTAGGCGCAGCTTGAAGCCGCTGCGCTCGAAAAAGCCGGGCTCCACGACAGACAGCTCGTCGGCCGTCTTGCCGGCAAAAAATTCGGACAGATGCACACGGTCGTAGGCGGGGCGCGGCTCCTCGCACAGCACGGTCACCTCGGCGTTGACCTTCAGTTGCTCGAGCTCTTCCAGGAGCTTGTGGCCGACCATGCCGTGGCCTACTACGATGATTTTCATGTGGGATTCCTGCATTTCCTGGCACCGCGAGGGCTTGCAGTTCGCAGCGCTGGACTCCGCTGGAAGGGAGTGGCGTGCGACAGGGGCCCCCGCGGAACGCGGATGAAGTCGGTTGGGAACGGCCGATCGCCAAAGCGGCTGGTAGCCGCGCTGGCTCGGGTTCCGCCGTCGTTGGCGGAGGCTGCGAGGCCAGCGGCGGCACTGCCACGGGCTTCGCGGTAGCTTCAGCAGGATTCGTGCCCGGCCGATCTTCCCGTAGCAGAGGCTGGGGCAGGGCGGGGCAGCCGCCACCGTACTGGTGCGGCGCACCAAACTGGTGTGCTGTCAGCCCGGTGGTGGGGCGGATGCACCGCTTCAGTCCCGAAACCCCGGAGCGCCCCGCTGAACGAGCCATCCGCCGACCCACCCGCGCATGAGCGTCGGCCGTGGCGGCATGATGGGCGCATGCAAGAAAAACGAGTCGCGTTCTCCGACGCGCTGGGCCATGGCATGGCGGACCGGCGCATCGACATCCTGCGCCGCATCGGTGAGGACGGTTCTATTTCCCAAGCCGCCCGCGCCGTCGGCGTGAGTTACAAGGCGGCATGGCAGGCCATCGACACGCTGACCAACCTGGCGGGCATGGCGCTGGTGGAGCGGCTGGTGGGCGGCTCAGGCGGCGGCGGTGCGCGGTTGACTGACGCGGGGCGCCAGCTGCTTACGGCGGCCGATGCGGTAGAGCAGGCCCGCCGCAAGGCCCTGGCGCAGATCGACGCCGGCCAGGCGGGCGGCACGCAGGCCGTCGCCCGCCTGGCCGTGCGCACCAGCATGCGCAACCAGTGGCCGTGCGTGGTGGTTTCGCTGGAAATGCATGGGCCCATCGTACTGGTGCAGCTGCGGGGCGACGGTGTAGCGGCGCAGGCATTGGACGTGCGCTCGCGCATCACCCGTGAAAGCGCCGAACTGCTGGGGCTGGCGCCGGGTTTGCCGGTGCAGGCGCTGTGCAAGGCCACCGCGGTGCGGGTGGCTGCGGCGGCGGGCGGCGGGGCGCAACCCGGCCCGAACGAATGGGTTGGGCGCGTCACCCGCGTGTCGCGCGGCAAAGCAGGCGACGAGGTGTCCGCGCAACTGGATGCGGGTGTGCAGATGGTGGGGTTTGCTGTTGCCGGCAGCGGCTTGCGCACCCGCGCACGGGTGATACTCAGCGTAGACGAATCCGCTTTTGTGCTGGCCGTGACACCGGGCCTCACGCTGAATTTGAGCCCCGGCAGGGTTGGCGAGCATAGCGTTTCTACATAGGCATTTGCCCCATGTCCCGGCCTTGGGCGCCGGACTTACGATGCGCTGCAACATCCCCGCGGGGACAGCGTTTCGGCTCATTGGCCGGTCGCCGTCAACGCCCACCACGGAGCCGCCCCAAGCGCATGAGCGACGTCATTCTCGAAACCCACAGCCTGACCAAAGAGTTCAAGGGCTTCACGGCGGTCAGCGATGTCAACCTTGCCGTGCGGCGGGGTTCGATCCACGCGCTGATCGGCCCCAACGGCGCGGGCAAGACCACCTGCTTCAACCTGCTGACCAAGTTCCTGGAGCCCACCTCCGGCACCATCCACTTCAATGGCGAAGATATCACCCGCGAACACCCGGCGCAGATCGCGCGGCGCGGCATCATCCGGTCTTTCCAGATCTCTGCGGTGTTTCCGCATCTCACCCTGCTGGAAAACGTGCGGCTCGGCCTGCAGCGCCAGTTGGGTACGTCGTTTCATTTCTGGCGCAGCGCCAGCAGCCTGCGGCAGCTCGACGACCGCGCCATGCAACTGCTGGGTGAAGTCGGTCTGGAAGATCTGGCCGATGAGATGACGGTGAACCTACCCTACGGCCGCAAGCGCGCCCTGGAGATCGCCACCACGCTGGCCATGGAACCCGAGTTGATGCTGCTCGACGAGCCCACGCAGGGTATGGGCCACGAAGACGTGGACCGCGTCACCCAGCTCATCAAGAAGGTCTCGGCGGGCCGCACCATTTTGATGGTGGAGCACAACATGAAGGTCATCGCCACCATCGCCGACCGCATCACCGTGCTCCAACGCGGCGCCGTGCTGGCCGAAGGGCCGTACGAAGAGGTCTCCAACAACCCGCTGGTGATGGAGGCCTACATGGGCACCACCGACGGCCAATTGCAGGGAGCGCACTGATGGCCGCCCCGCAAGCAACCAGCGGCCAGCCCGCGCTCGAAATCCGCAATCTCGAAGCCTGGTATGGCGAGTCGCACGTGCTGCACGGCGTGGACATCGTGGTGCAGCCCGGCGAGGTGGTCACGCTGCTGGGCCGCAACGGCGCCGGCCGCACGTCGACCATGCGCGCCGTGATGGGCCTGACCGGCGCCCGCAAGGGCTCGGTGAAGATCGATGGCGTCGAAACCATCGGCATGGCAACCCACCGCATCGCGCACCTGGGCGTGGGGTACTGCCCCGAAGAGCGCGGCATTTTCTCCAGCCTGTCGTGCGAAGAAAACCTGTTGCTGCCGCCGGTGCTCAAGACCGGCACGCAGGCTATGTCGGTCGATGAGATCTATGCCATGTTCCCCAACCTGGCAGAGCGCCGCCATAGCCAGGGCACGCGTCTTTCGGGCGGCGAGCAGCAGATGCTGGCCGTGGCGCGCATTCTGCGCACCGGCGCCAAGCTGCTGCTGCTCGACGAGATTTCCGAAGGCCTGGCGCCGGTGATTGTGCAGGCGCTGGCCCGCATGATCGTCACGCTGCGTCAGAAGGGCTACACGGTGGTGATGGTGGAGCAGAACTTCCGCTTCGCCGCGCCGCTGGCCGACCGCTTCTACGTGATGGAGCATGGCCGCATCGCGCTGCAGTTCGGCGCTGCCGAGCTTGAAGCGCGCATGCCCGTGCTCAACGAACTGTTGGGCGTGTGATTTCCTGCACCCATCGATCACCCTATTCCACCCATCCACACCTCAAGGAGACAACAACATGCAAAAGAACCAACTCACCCGGCTGGTGATGGTGCTGGGCGCGCTGGGCCTGGCCGCTTCGGCCGTGCACGCGCAGGACAAGGTGAAGATCGGCTTCATCACCGACATGTCGAGCCTGTACGCCGACGTGGAAGGCAAGAACGGCGCGGTCGCCATCCAGATGGCCATCGACGACTTCGGCGGCAAGGTGATGGGCCTGCCGATTGAACTGGTCACTGCAGACCACCAGAACAAGGCCGACATCGCTGCGTCCAAGGCCCGCGAGTGGATCGACACGCAGAACCTGACCATGCTGTTCGGCGGTACCAATTCCGGCACCGGTCTGGCCATGGCCAAGGTGGCGCAGGAGAAAAGGCGCGTCTTTATCGTCAACGGCGCTGGCACATCGGCCTTGACCAACGAGCAGTGCAGCCCCTACACCGTGCACTACGCCTACGACACCGTGGCCCTGGCCAAAGGCACCGGCGGCGCTGTCGTGCAGCAGGGCGGCAAAGACTGGTTCTTCCTGACGGCCGACTACGCCTTCGGTGCGGCCCTGGAGGCCGATACCGCCAAGGTGGTCAAGGAAAAGGGCGGCCGTGTGGTGGGCACCGTGAAGCACCCGATCAACGCGTCGGACTTCTCCTCGTTCCTGCTGCAGGCGCAGAACTCGAAGGCACAGATCCTGGGCCTGGCGAATGCGGGTGGCGACACCATCAATGCGCTGAAGGCCGCACGTGAGTTCGGCATCAACAAGACGATGAAGATGGCGGGCTTGCTGGTCTTTCTGACCGACATCCACAGCCTGGGCCTGAAGAACACCGAAGGCCTGTTGTTGACCACCAGCTGGGACTGGAACCTGAACGACAAGGCGCGCGAGTTCGGCCGCAAGTTCTTCGCCAAGACCAAGCGCATGCCCACCGACATCCAGGCGGCAGACTATTCGGCCACCATCAACTACCTCAAGGCCGTCGATGCCGCCAAGACCGTGGATGCCGACAAGGTGATGGAAAAGCTCAAGTCCACGCCCATCGACGACTTCTACGCCAAGGGCACCATCCGCCCCGATGGGCGCTTTGCGCACGACATGTACCTGATGCAGGTGAAGGCACCCGCTGAATCCAAGGAGCCATGGGACTACTACAAGGTCGTCGCCAAGCTGCCCGCCGATCAGGTGTGGACCACCAAGGCCGACAGCAAGTGTGCGCTCTGGAAGTAAAGCGCGGCCGGGCTCGATAAAACCACAAGCAGGAGACAAGACATGAACCAGAAATTCACACGATTGGCGCTGGTAGCCGCCATGGGCTTGGCCGCAGCGTCCGCCGCCCAGGCGCAGGACAAGGTCAAGATCGGCTTCATCACCGACATGTCGAGCCTGTATGCCGACGTGGAAGGCAAGAACGGTGCGGTCGCCATTCAGATGGCCATCGACGACTTCGGTGGCAAGGTGCTCGGCATGCCCATTGAGCTGCTGACCGCCGACCACCAGAACAAGGCCGACATCGCGGCGTCGAAGGCGCGCGAATGGATCGACACGCAGGGCCTGACCATGGTCTTTGGCGGCACCAATTCGGGTACGGCGCTGGCCATGGCCAAGGTGGCGCAGGAAAAGAAACGCGTGTTCATCAATAACGGCGCGGCTACCTCGGCCCTGACCAATGAGCAGTGCAGTCCCTACACCGTGCACTACGCGTTCGACACCGTGGCGCTGGCCAAGGGCACCGGCGCGGCCGTGGTCGACAGCGGAGGCAAGAGCTGGTTCTTCTTGACGGCCGACTACGCCTTCGGCCACGCACTGGAAGCCGACACCAGCAACGTGGTCAAGGCCAAGGGCGGCACGGTGGTGGGCTCGGTGCGCCATCCGCTCAATGCGTCGGACTTCTCCTCGTTCCTGCTACAGGCGCAGAACTCCAAGGCCCAGGTGCTGGGCCTGGCCAATGCGGGTGGCGACACGGTCAACTCGATCAAGGCAGCGAAAGAATTCGGCATCGGCAAGAGCATGAAGCTGGCCGGCCTGCTGATCTTCTATAGCGACATCCACAGCCTGGGCCTGCGCAACACCGAGGGTTTGCAGTTCACTACCAGCTGGTACTGGGACTTGAACGACGAGACGCGAAAGTTCGCCGACAAGTTCATGGAAAAGACCAAGCGTCGCCCGACCGAAGTACAGGCTGCTGACTATTCGGCCACCATGAATTACCTGAAAGCCGTTGAAGCGGCCAAGACGGTCGATGCCGACAAGGTGATGGAAACCTGGCGCGGCACCAAGATGAACGACTTCTTCGGCTCGGGATCGATCCGTGGCGATGGCCGCTACGTGCACGACATGTACCTGATGCAGGTGAAGGCTCCATCGGAGTCAAGCGGCACTTGGGACTACTACAAGCTCGTCAAGAAGTTGCCGGGCGAGACGGTGTTCACCACCAAGGCCGAAAGCAAGTGCGCGCTGTGGAAGTAGGACGCCGCGCCGCTGCAGCCTTGTTCGCACCCGCTCATCTGACCTGACCCTTTCCTTCATCACCCGCGCCATCCCATGGAAATCTTCGGTGTCTCCCTGCCGGCCTTGCTGAGCCAGCTCCTGCTGGGGCTGGTCAACGGCTCGTTCTACGCCATCCTCAGCCTGGGGTTGGCGGTGATCTTCGGGCTGCTGAACGTCATCAACTTCGCGCACGGAGCCCTCTTCATGCTGGGAGCGCTGCTCACCTGGATGGGGTTGACCTATCTGGGCGTGAACTATTGGGTGATGCTGGTGGTTGCGCCGTTGGTGGTGGGGTTGCTGGGTGTGGTGATCGAGCGGCTGCTGCTGCGCTGGATCTACAAGCTCGATCATCTGTACGGCCTGCTGCTGACGCTCGGGCTCACGCTGCTGATCGAGGGCGTATTCCGTTCCATCTACGGCGTGTCGGGGCTGGGTTACGACACGCCAGAGCTGCTGGAAGGCGCGACCAATCTGGGCTTCATGATCATGCCCAACTACCGCGCCTGGGTGGTGGTGGCATCCATCGTCGTCTGCCTGGCCACCTGGTACGTCATCGAGAAGACCAAGCTGGGCGCCTATCTGCGCGCCGGCACTGAAAACCCGCGCCTGGTCGAAGCCTTCGGCATCAACGTGCCGGTGATGATCACGCTGACCTACGCATTCGGTGCGGCGCTGGCGGCCTTCGCCGGCGTGCTGGCCGCGCCGGTCTACCAGGTCACGCCGCTGATGGGGCAGAACCTCATCATCGTGGTGTTCGCGGTGGTGGTGATCGGCGGCATGGGCTCCATCATGGGCTCCATCCTCACGGGGCTGGGCCTGGGTGTGATCGAAGGGTTCACCAGGGTGTTCTATCCGGAAGGCTCATCCACCGTGGTGTTCGTCATCATGGTCATCGTTTTGCTCATCCGTCCCGCCGGCCTCTTCGGCAAAGAGAAATAAAAAGAGGCCATCGCATGAACCAAAAGAACCTCACCCTCATCGGCTACAGCCTGCTGCTCGTCGGCTTGGTCGCCGCGCCGTTCCTGGGCGCCTATCCCGTCTTCGTGATGAAGCTGATGTGCTTCGCGCTGTTTGCTTCCGCATTCAACCTGTTGCTGGGCTACACGGGCATGCTGTCGTTCGGGCACGCCGCCTTTCTGGGCGGCTCGGCCTACGTCACCGGCCATGTGGTCAAGGCCTGGGGCGCCACGCCCGAGCTGGGCCTGCTGGCCGGTTTGCTCTCCGGCGCGCTGCTGGGTTTGGTAATGGGCTTTTTCGCCATCCGCCGCCAGGGCATCTACTCAACCATGATCACCCTGGCGCTGGCGCAGATGCTGTTCTTCGCCTGCCTGCAGGCACCCTTCACGGGCGGTGAAGACGGCCTGCAGGGCGTGCCGCGCGGCAAGCTCTTCGGTGTGATCGACCTGGCCAGCGACCTGACCATGTATTACGTGGCGCTGGTGGTTGTGGTGGTGGCTTTCCTGGTCATCGTGCGCACCATCCACTCACCCTTCGGCCAGGTGCTCAAGGGCATCAAGGAAAACGAGCCACGCGCCATCTCGCTGGGCTACGACACCAACCGCTTCAAGCTGCTGGCCTTCGTCATCTCCGCCGCCATCGCCGGCCTGGCCGGTGCGCTCAAGACGTTGGTGCTGGGCTTTGCCACGCTGTCGGACGTGCACTGGTCATCGTCGGGCCACGTCGTGCTGATGACGCTGGTGGGCGGGCTGGGCACGCTCAGCGGCCCGCTGGTGGGCTCGGCCGTGGTGGTGCTGCTGGAAAACAAGATCGGCGAGCTGGGCAACCTGCTGGCGGCCGTCAGCGGAGTGGAATGGTTTCGCACGCTGGGCGAATCGGTCACCATCGTCACCGGCCTGATCTTCGTGGTGTGCGTGCTGGCGTTCCGCCGCGGCATCATGGGTGAGCTGATCGCGTGGGTGGAACGGCGGCGTGCAGCGCGGGCACCACGATCAGGGTCCGGCACGCACTGATCTAGTCGGTGTCGGCGGATTTTGAATCAAATGAGGCTCTAGCGCTTATGTGATAAGCGCTGGTAGCTATAAAAAATATAGCGAACGGTGCCGCGCGGTTAGGCTACGCGGTGCATGGTTGCTGGCTCGTCGCCGCCAAGCCGGTACACGCGTTCGGCCCGGCGTTACAGCCCGTAGAAAGTCCGATTGGCTTGCATGCGCGCGGCCTCCGATGCCGGAAAGCGCTGCTCCCGCAGCAGTTGCCGCAAGGCGTCCCGGCCCTGATCCTGCGCACCGGGGGCATAGAAGGAGCTGACGGCCAACTCATCCAACGCGCGCCAGGCGTACACCGCGCCGTCCACGAACAGGATGTCCGCCGGCTTCGGGATGCGTGCCGCCTGCTGGGCATACAGGTGTGCCAGCGCGAACTCCGACCGCAGGCGGTGATAGCGCGCCAGCTCGCACAGGGGTTCGGCGCGCTGAGGCCGCTGCGCGTAGGCGGCGAGGTAGGCGTCACGCACCGCGTTGTCGGGCATCTGCAGGCGCTCGGTCAGCACCGCCACCTGGAACAGCGCGTACCACGATTCCTCTTCCCAGCCGCCCATGCCGGCGCGGCGGCGGTACCACTCCAGGCTGTCCTGCAGGCGGTTTGCATCGCGGTAGCTTTGCGCCAGATAGAACACGTTGCGGGTGTTGTCCGGGTCTTCGCGCAGGTCCTGCTCCAGCACCGCGATGTCGCGCAGGTAGGTGTCGGGATCGCGCCCGCGCGCGCCGTCGTGGGCCACCTCAATGACGGGGCCCGCCAGCGTCTGCCATGGGCCGTGCGAGGGGGCCGTGAGGTATTCGTGCAGCACACCCTCCCAGCGCCAGTCCACGCGCGTGGCCACCATGCTGTTGCGCTGGTATTCCCAGCCGTTCATCTGGCATTGGAAGAGGTAGCCGTCGGCATCCAGTGCCGGCCACCGGTATTGCGCCGGCATGCGCAGTTGCTCATCGGCGTCGATGAACAGCAGGTAGTCGGCGTGCGGCCGGGCCAGCTCCAGGGCCTCGTTGCGGTTGTGCGCGAAGTTCTTCCACGGCCGCTCGTGCAGGGTGCCGGGAATGTCCTGCATGAAACGGCGAACGATGTCCTGCGTGCTGTCCGTGGAGCCCGTGTCCACGATGACCCAGTGGTCGATGAACGGCAACACAGAAGACAGGCACCGCGTGATCACCGGTGCCTCGTTCTTCACGATCATGCTCAGGCAGATGCCCGAGCCACTCACCTTGGAACGAGTGCCGATAGCACTGGGATCACGAAATGGCGGCACTATCCGCTCATTCACCCCGATCACTGGCAGTAGGCTTCCGCCGTCATCTGATTTGAGTCGGCGCAAGAGTAAGTGCACGTCCAGGCGTTGGTGGCGGAGCGTCGAGTGCCGGCCAGGAAATTAGTCAGTGGGGTATCTGTCGCACAGCCGCCTGAAACGACGTTGCCGGCACTGCAGGTTGCAGTGACGGTGCCGAGGCTGTTGACCCCACACATTGCCGTATTGGAAGTGAGTGTCAGCGTCCCCACGCTACCCGTTGCCCCTGTTGCACCGGTGGCCCCCGTCGCGCCGGTTGGACCCGTGGCGCCAGTGGTCCCCGTGGCGCCAGTGACGCCGGTGTTGCCCGTCACGCCCTGAATCCCCTGGATACCTTGGGGGCCCGTGCCTCCGGTCATGCCCGTGGCGCCGGTTACGCCCGTCGCCCCGGTAACTCCGGTTGCGCCCGTCACGCCGGTCACCCCGGTGGCACCCGTGGCCCCAGTCACCCCCGTTGTGCCCGTGGCGCCTGTCGCACCCGCCCCAGTGGCTCCCGTGGCTCCTGTAACTCCGGTCGGGCCCGTTGCGCCAGTGGGGCCTGCGGCACCGGTGACTCCCGTGGCTCCCGTCGCACCATTCCCCACGCCCGCAGCGCACTGCGTCAACTGGCCCGTACCGGCGTCATAGCAAGTCAGATTGCTGTTGGTAGGCGAGGTGGGCAGGCCGGGCACATAAACCTCGCCCGCGCCTTGCACGCGCAGGCGCTCCTGGCCGCCCTGGCCTTTGACTACGAAGCCACCGCCTGCGGGCGGCGTCACGGTGATATCGGCAGCCATCACTCCGGCGGCGTGCAGAGCCAGTACGGAGCTCAGTGCGGGAACGACCCAGTAGCGATTCAGGCGATTCTTGGACATGGGAAAACCTTCTCTTGTCTAGCAGTGTGTTGAATGTCTTTTCCAGTGGTCGGAGGGGCCGTCAGCGACGGTCAGCCCACCTGGCGGGAATGCGCCGCGAATTCGCGGCGCTTCCAGTACATGGCTGTGCCGATCAGCAGCGACAGCAGCATCAGGCCGTACTCGCTCAGCGTGGGAATGGCGGCCACAGCCGTCGCGCCGCCGATCTGGACGGTGCCCGTCACGGTGGCGAAGTTGCGCACCACGGTGGCGTTGGGCCCCAGGTTGACCACGGCGGTCGTGCCGCCGGACGACACGAGCCGCACGTTCTGCCCTGGCGCGCCCTGCAGGGTGAGCGTGCCCAGCACGGTGATGTTGGTGCCAGCGGGCAGCACGAAGGTGCGGCCGGTGGTGCTGGAAAGCGTCAGGTTCTGGAACACGAAGTTGCCGCTGATCTGACTGGTGTTGCCAGGGTCGCAGCCATCGCGCAGCACCACGGTGTTGCCGCCGGTATTGATGCTGCCGCCGGTATTGATGCTGCCGCCGGAGATGAGGTTGCCGCCCACCGAGATGACGCCATTGCTGCCAGTGACGTTGGAGCCCGACCCGAAGGTGGCGTCGGTGTCCACATTCACCGTGCCGCCGTTGAGGTTCAGGGTGCCTTGCATGTCCAGCGCGGAGCAACCCAGATCCGTCTGGCCTCCTGCGGGAACATCAAGCGACGAGCCCGGCGGAAAGACCCACTGCGCGACGGCTGGCTCGCAAAGCAAGAAAGCGCACGCGCAGGCCGCGAGCAAATGTTTGCCGATGGATTTCATGGCGGAACCCTGGGGTGGGTGATGCGTGTTTTCACGACGCATGGTGGTTTCGGGTGCCTAAACGCCATGCTGATCAGCTGGGCGCCGGATGAGTTGCGATTCGCGCGAGTCACGTGCTTCATGCCTGCCCATCGGGCTGCGCGTTCGCACACTGCTTGCTTACCAATTGTTATCAAATGCAGCAGGGCCCGAGAGTTAGATTTCCAACTTTCTGCCTGGTGGCGCGCGCACTTGCCCATCTCAGCGCCTGCTGCGGCCTGGGACCTGGCACGCATGGATCTGATCAGTATGAGTGAATTTTGAGGAGGAATAGGCCTCTAGCGCTTATGCAATAAGCGCAAGCAGCTATAATAAATATAGCAATCCCATGGGGTTCGCCCCGACTGGCTTGGTCGCCCCGCCAACTGCCTCAGCCCAGCCGCAGCCGCTGCGCATACCCCGTCATCTCCAGATACCCCTGGCCCACCGCATTGCCAGCTGCGTCGCGCAGCACGCTCAGGCCCTCCCAATAGACAGCGCCGGTCGAGCCCCGGCTGTCCAGTTCCTGGTCGTCCAGCAGTGCCTGCACGATAAAGCTGCCCTGTGGCGTGGCCACCCGCCATTCGACCGGGTAGCGCGCAGCGGTCGCGCCGCTTTGCCACTGCCGCAGCGGCGTGAACGTGACCTCGTTGGCGTCGAACACCCGCGCTGCATCGGCACCCGCCGCGCGCCAGGATCCCCCGGCCCACAGCGCGCTGCCGTCGGCTCGCCGCAGCCGGAAGGCGGTGAGTGCGGAGCCGTCCGCCAGGTTCATGCCGACCCAGTCCCAGCCCACCGCGTCGGGGTGCATCAGCGCTTCGCTCCATTCGTGGTCCAGCCAGGCGCGGCGGTCTTGCGGCGCGCTGCCTTCATCCACCGCCATGCGCTGGCCGTCCAGCGTGATGTGGCCAGACACAGCCAGCTGCGGCTGGCTGTAGTAATGGCTGGCCTGCGATGGGTCGGGCCCCTTGCGTGAGAGCCCCGCATCGCCTTGCAACAGCAGGGGCTGCGTTGTGTCGAAGCGCAGTTCCAGCGCAAATCGTGCGCCCTGCACGCGCGCCGTGTACCGGCTGCTGCCCGGTGCCGCACCGCCAGCGCGCACCAGCGACCAGTCGCGCAGCCGCACATCGGTGTCGCCCTCGGCCGCCTCGGCAATGCCGAAGCCGGCCCGCGCGATGCGCTGGTCGTGGTGCAGCTTGCGGCCCGCCACGTCGGTCAGCGCGGCATGGGCAAACACCAGCTGCCGCGCGGCAAAAGCCGACTGCATCTGCTGCGTGGCATCCACCCGCGACCGGAAAAACGTGACCTGAAAACCCCAGCGCCGCCCGGCCGCCAGAGCATGGCCGGTGATGTACCACCACTCCGTGCGCAAGTCCGGATGGCTGCCGTGGTCCTGCGGAAACTGCAGTGCGCGCGGCGTGGGCGGCGCCTGTGCGCGCACGCCGGGCGGCAGCGCCAGTGCGCCCAGCGCCCACAGCAGGTGGCGGCGGTTGGGGAGATGCATTGCGTTGGATCGGGGCGGTGTTTACGCCTGCAGCAATGCGTCGATGTGCGCGCGTTGCGCGCTGCAATCGCCCACACAACCCTGCACCCATTCGTCGTTGTAATAGGTGGGCAGGTAGCGCTCGCCCGCATCGCACAGCAGCGACAGGATGGCGCCATGCTCGCCCGCCGCGCGCATCTGGCTGGCCAGCCGCAGCATCGCCACGAAGTTGGTGCCCGTCGACGGCCCCACACGCCGCCCCAGCAACTGCGACAGCGCCTGCATGGCCGCGATGGACTCGGCGTCGGCAACTTCCTCCATGCGGTCGACCAGCGTGCGCACGAAGCTGGGCTCCACGCGCGGGCGGCCGATGCCCTCGATGCGCGAACCGGGTGCGGTCAGCGTCGCCACGCCGGTGCGGTGATAGGCGCTGAACACCGAGCCCGCCGGGTCGGCCACGCACAGCTGCGTTGCGTACCGCTGGTACCGCACGTAGCGCCCGATGGTCGCGCTGGTGCCGCCCGTGCCCGCGCCCACCACGATCCAGCGCGGGACAGGGTGACGCTCTCGCGCCATCTGCGTGAACATGCTCTCGGCAATGTTGTTGTTGCCCCGCCAGTCGGTGGCGCGCTCGGCATACGTGAACTGGTCCATGTAATGCCCGCCCGTTTCGGCCGCCACCGTGCGCGCGGCCTCGTACACCTCGCCCGCGCTCTCGACGAAATGGCAACGCCCGCCCTGGAATTCGATCAGCGCGACTTTCTCGGCCGAAGTGCTGCGCGGCATCACCGCCACGAACGGCAGGCCCAGCAGTCGCGCGAAGTAGGCCTCGCTCACCGCCGTGGAACCGCTGGAGGCTTCCACGATGGTGGAGCCCTCTTTGACCCAGCCATTGCACAGCGCATAGAGAAACAGCGACCGCGCCAGCCGGTGCTTGAGGCTGCCTGTGGGATGAGTCGATTCGTCCTTGAGGTACAGGTCGATGCCTTGGGCGGCGAAGGCGGGTAGGGGCAGCGAGATCAGGTGGGTGTCGGCGCTGCGGTGGTAGTCGGCTTCGATGCGGGCGATGGCTTCGTGGAGCCAAGGGATGGGCGGCGTCATGTGGGCAATGCTTTGCGGTGTAGATTCGTTTATTCCACCATTTTCTGCTATTAAGCAGGAGTATTAGTGTGACTAGATTAATTGAGAATTATTGTATTTCGCTTTGTGTTTTGAAGCTTAGACTACCTCCTGTCATTGATTCTACTCTGATATTTATGTAGGCCGTGCGTTCGGCAGCTGTTCCATTTTCTGGAATAATAAGTCGAACACTATTTTCAGATGTTTTTCCCGGTGTAACTATTATTCCATTAGCCACTAAATCGTAGGACTTTAATTTTTGCTTTGAATATGCGCTGTTCATACTTATGTTGACCTCCAAGACTTGATCTGTGTTGTTTGTTAGAACTACCGGAATGCTGACGAAATCACCCTTGCGGGTCGACTTTCCTACTGTCGCCAATAGCTTGCCGGAAGAGAAGGAGTCCAACATTTTCGGGTTGGTTGTCCTGTAATAACTGGGAACTACCCATTCACGAACCTTAATAGAGTCACTGTCTTCCGCAATCTTCTCCGCTGCAGGCGTCGAATTTAAGGCCTTGAAGAAATAGTCAATGCCGATCGTAATGCTGTATAAAATGGCGGGTATCAATACCGCTAAGCCTACAAGGGCTACCCTCTGAGGGCCTGTTGCTGGCACCTCTTCAAGCTTGGTAATTATTTGGCCTTTACTTTCTTTGGATAAGCATTGAACAATATCATCCTTGTTGAAGGAGCCTCCTTCAACAAGGATTAATACGGTAATTTCATCCGATGATCCAATGCGGGGTATTGCGATTTTGTTATTTTTTACGGCTACGTCTTGACTGTTGGCGCCTAGTAGCTCATACCGAAGTGCGTGATTTAGAGTTGCCTCGACATTTTCTTCGGTTTTGAATCCTCTGTTTAAAAAGGATAGCTCAAGCAGATGACCGCGGTCGGAAATCTGTGAGTATGAAAACTGCTTGGATACTAAAACGATAAGTCTAGGGCGTCGAATCCAGCCTAGTAACCCTGCTAGTATTAGTCCGCCTATGAGCGTTGCGACTAGTGTAATTGGATTAAATGACATGTTCATTTTGAATTTGATTGGATGTCTATTCTTGGGTTTTTAGGGTGATTGGTGAAATGGAATTTTTGTTCTGATGATGAATTATTTTGGAAAATTGAGGTGGGATATAATTCTGCATTTTAGGGATTTGTTGGGTGGGATAATTTACGACATATACGTGAATCTATAAATGAGTGGTGACTCTAATGAGGTTTTGATTTTCTGGGTATTTTTCTTTTTTGTAAAATCCGTGGGCGTATTTGCATTGTTGTCGATTGTTGAAAAGGGAGGAATTTTAGATTTTGTATTAGCCAATACTCGATTGCGCCACTCTTTTGCGCAATGCCTACCAATCCTCCTTTACCGCCATCACCGCATCCCTCCCCGCCGCAGCCCGCCCAGCCAGCCACGCTGTCACCGTCCCCGCAACCACCACAGCCGCTCCCAGCGCCACCAACCGCCCCACTGGCACCCGCAACTCCATCGTCCAATGAAAGCTCTGCGGATTCACCACATGTACCAGCACGGCTGACACCGCCAGCCCCAGCAGCGTGCCCGCCACCGCGCCAATCGCAGTCCACGCCGCGCCTTCGCCCGCCACCACAGCCAGCACCTGCCGGCGCGTGAGGCCCAGGTGGGCCAGCAGCCCGAACTCCTTGCGCCGCGCCAGCACCTGCGCGCTGAAGCTCGCCGCCACGCCGAACAGGCCGATGCCGATGGCGACGGCCTGCAGCCAGTAGGTGACGGCGAAGCTGCGGTCGAAGATGCCCAGGGAACGTTCGCGGATGGCGGCGGAGGCGCTGAATTCCAGGGTGTCGGCGGCTCTGCTGCCGGCGCCACCTGCGGCAGCGGAGGCCAGAGCGGTGATGCGTTGCCGCAGGTCGTTTTCGTCGGCGCCTTCGCGGGGCCACAGCGCCAGGTCGCTCACGCGCGTGTCGCCAGTCAGGCGCACGAAGTCGGCGCTGTCCATGGTGACAGCACCAAACTGGCGTACATAGTCGCGCCATACGCCTGCTATGAAAAATGTAGCTGATTGCGCTTGTCCATCAAGCGCTAGAGGCCTAAAAGACTCTGAAAGTACTGGCCAGTCGTCGCCCACGCGCACACCATAGAGCTGCACCACCGCCTCGCTCACATACACGCCCACGCGGCCTGCGGGTACCGGCACGGCGGGGCCGACCAGGGGCAGCGTCTGCGCGGCGTCCTTCCCCAGCGGGCGGGCCAGCAGCGCCAGGGCAGGGCGGGCCGAATCCAGCAGCAGGCTGCTGGTGCGCAACGTCTGCACACGGTCGATACCGGGCAGCCGCGCCACTGCATCGACCAGGCTGGCAGGGAATGCCGCCGCCTCGTCGCCCGCGCCGCTGCCGGCCACACGCACGTAGAGCGGCGCGGGCAGCACAGCATCCAGCCACTGGATGACCGAGCCGCGAAAGCTCGCCACCATCACCGTCAGCGCCACGGCCAGGCTCAGCGATGCGACCACGCCGCCCACCGCCACGGCGGCGGTGCCGCGCATGCGGCGCGCGCGCTCCAGCGCCAGCAGCGGCAGCAGGCGCTGCGCGGCCAGTGGTTGCAGCCAGCGCAGCAGCCATTGCACGGCCCACGGCAGCAGGGCGATGCCGCCGACCAGCAGCAGGCCCACCGCCACATAGGCGGCCAGCGGAATGCCGAACACCGGCGGCGCCATCGCCAGCGCGCCGCCCGCTGCCATCAGCGCCAGGCCCACAGCGCCGCCGCGCACTGCGCCGCCCGTGGCGCCCAGGCCTTTCAAGGTTTGCGCGGGCGGCAGCCGCTCGGCCTGACGCGCCGGCCACCAGCCGCCCGCCAGCGCGGCCGCCACGCCCAGCGCGCCGTACAAGGCTGCGGCCGGGGCGCTCCATTGCAGCGCGGGCTGCACGCCGGCAAAGTAGCCGCCGCCCAGGTCGCCGCCCAGCACGCGCAGCGCCAGAGTGGCCAGCGCCGTGCCCAGCGCAATGCCGGCCACGCTGCCCAGTACGCCCAAGGCGGCCGATTCGATCAGCACCAATGCCAGGCGCTGGCGCGGCGTGGCGCCCAGCACGGCCAGCAGCGCGAACTGCGGCGCGCGCTGCGCCACGCTGAGTGCCAGCACCGAGAAGACGAGGAACGCGCCGGTGAACAAGGCGACCAGCGCCAGCACGGTCAGGTTGACGCGATAGGCGCGTGAGAGGTTGCTGACACGCTGGGCGGCGTCGCCCGGCTCGGCCACGCGCACGCCGGCCGATGCGCCGGGCAGGGCCTGCAGTGCATGCTCCAGCGCGGCGCGATCGGCACCGGGGCGCAACTGCAGGTCGATGCGGCTGAGCTGGCCGGCGCGGCCGAACAGGTCTTGCGCAGCGCCGATGTCCATCACCGCCAGCGGCGGACCGCCCGCCGCCACCGTGCCGGAGATGCGCACGGTGTGGCTCTGCAGCCCGGCCTGCAGCGTGATCGAAGACGGCGCCGTGCGGTCAGCCGGCACGCGCAGCGCTTCGAGCGCGGCGGCGTTCAGGAACACGGTGGCAGGCGCGAACAGGGCCAGCCGCTCGCTGCCTTCAAAGGCGAGCGGCATCAGGGCCGGGGCGATGGCGGGCAGCACCAGCGCGTCCACGCCAATAATGCGGAGGGCGGTCGGTGCCACGCCATCCGCGCCGCGCGCCTGCGCCGTCAGTTCCAGCAGCGGGCTGGCCAGCGCCACCTGCGGCAGTGCGGCGACCTGGCCGTACAAGGCATCGGGCAGCGTCCCTTGAGCAGGCCGCAGTTCCAGGTCGGGCTGGCCGTTGACGGAGCGCACGGCCTGCGAGAACTCGTCCAGCGCCGACGCATTGATCACATGCACCGCAAAGCCCAGCGCCACGCCCAGCATCACCGCAACGACGGCGGCGGCGCTGCGCCACGGGTGGTGGCGCAGTTCCTGCCAGGAAAAGGAGCGGAGCAGCGCGATCATGGGTCGATTGTGCGGCCCGGCGCTGCCGGGACTGCGTCGGTTTTGGGCAAAGCCAGTTCTGGCCACGACTCTTCAGATTGATAAACGATTCGTATATGAAACGTATAAAAACCAACTGATCATGGGCATCGTCAGAATTTCCGACACGATGCACGACAACCTGCGCACCGCCAGCGATGCGTTGAGCCGCTCGATCAATGCGCAGGCCGAGCACTGGATGCGCATCGGCATGCTGTCCGAGCTGTATCCCGCGCTGACCTACAGCGACATCTGCCAGCTGCTGCTGCACGATGCGCAGGCGGGCGTGGCGGCGACGTGGGAACGGGGAACGCTGGGTGTCACCGCTGTGGTTCGTGCCCGCAAGGCTGCGGCTTGATGAGCCGGCCCGACCTGATCCGATCGCCCGCCGACATCGCCATGTTCCTCGCCGCAGCGGCGCTGGCGGCCGACGTGCTGCGCATGATTGCCCCGCACGTGCAGCCGGGTGTCACCACCGAGCAGCTCGACCGCCTGTGCCACGACCACATCGTGCATGTGCAGGGCGCCATTCCCGCCAACGTGGGTTACAGCGGCTACACCAAGACGGTGTGTACCTCGGTCAACCACGTGATCTGCCACGGCATTCCCCGGCCCGATGAGGTGCTGAAGGCGGGCGACATCATCAACATCGACGTGGCTGTGCTGAAAGATGGCTGGTTCGGCGACACCAGCTGAACGTACTTCGTGGGCGAACCCGCACCGCTGGCGCGCCGGCTGGTGCGCACCACGTACGAGGCGTTATGCGCCGGCATTCGCGCAGTGCGCCCCGGCGCCACGCTGGGCGACGTGGGCCATGCCATTCAAACCGTGGCGCACCGCGAGTGCTTCAGCGTGGTGCGCGAATACTGCGGCCTCGGCATCGGCCAGATCTACCACGACGATCCGCAGGTGCTGCAATGGGGCCGGCGCGGCACCGGCCTGCGGCTGGAAGAAGGCATGGTGTTCACCATCGAGCCGATGATCAACGCTGGCAAGGCCGAAACAAAAGAGCTAGCCGACGGCTGGACGGTGGTGACGCGCGACAAGTCGCGATCCGCCCAGTGGGAGCACATGGTGGCCGTGACGGCCACCGGCTTCGACGTGCTGACGCCCTGGCCCGATGGGTTGGGCGACTATCCCGCCATCGGCTGATTTGCGCCGGCGATGCCCTGCGCCGTGAGGTGCAGCACCCGGTCGGCCCGCGCCGCAGCTGCAGCCGAGTGGGTGACCAGCACCAGCGACGCACCGTGCTCGCGCGTCTGCGCCAGCAGCAGGTCCATCACCCGCGCGGCGGTGGTGGGGTCGAGGTTGCCGGTGGGCTCGTCGGCCAGCAGCAGTGCGGGGCGGTGCACCAGCGCGCGGGCGATGGCCACGCGCTGCAACTGCCCGCCGCTCAACTGCTGCGGCAGCCGCGCGCCCAGGCCCTGCAGGCCCACGGCGTCCAGCATGCGTTCGACGCGCGCCGGGTCGCTGCGGCCCAGCAGCATCAGGGGCAGGGCGACGTTCTGAGCCACGTCCAGATGCGGCAGCACGTGGAAGGCCTGGAAGACGAAGCCCACGTGCTCGCGCCGCCACAGGGCGCGCTGCGTGTCGTCCAGCGCGCCCAGGTCGGTCGCGCCGCTTGCGCCGTCATGCTCGATGCGGCCGGCGTCCCAGGTGTCCAGCGCGGCCAGGCAATTGAGCAGAGTCGATTTGCCCACGCCCGAATCACCGACGATGGCGACGAATTCGCCGCGCTGCACGGTCAGATCTACGTGGCTGAAGATGGCGGCGTCGCCATAGTGCTTGGCCAGGCCGGTCACGCGCAGCACGGGGGCGGCGGCCGTGTCGGTAATGCCGGTCATGCGGATGTGCTTTCGGCCAGCAGGCTTTGCACGGAAAGCACCAAGGTGGCGATGGCGTCCTGCGCGTCGCACACGATGGTTTGGCGCTGCGGCATGCTGCGCAGCCAGGTGATCTGGCGCTTGGCGAGTTGCCGCGTGGCGACGATGCCGCGCTCGCGCAGATGGTGTGTCGGGAAGGAGCCGGTGGCGGCTTGCGTGTCCAGCGCCTCCCAAGCCTGGCGGTAACCGACGCAGCGCATTGAGGGCAGATCGGGGTGCAGGTCGCCGCGTGCTCTCAAGGCTTGCACCTCGTCGATGAAACCGGCCTGCAGCATGGCGTCAAAGCGCTGGGCGATGCGGGCGTGCAACCAGGACCGATCAGCCGGTTCTAAAGAAAAAAGGGCTCCAGCGCTTGATGGATAAGCGCTGGCAGCTATCTTTTTAATAGTGTGAAAGTGCGACAGGGGCTGGCCGGACACGTGCCACACCTCCAGCGCGCGCTGGATGCGCTGGCTGTCTGCCGGCGCCAGGCGCGCGGCGGTGGCGGGGTCGATGCGCGCCAGCTCGGCATGCATGGCGGGCCAGCCGATGGCGGCGGCGCGCGCTTCCAGCTCCGCACGCACGGCAGGGTCGGCGGCGGGCATGTCGTCGATGCCGTCGATGAGCGCCTTGAAGTACAGCATGGTGCCACCCACCAGCAGCGGCAGCGCGCCGCGGGCGTTGATCTCGGTGATGAGGCGCTGGGCGTCGGCCACGAATTCGGCCGCGCTGTAAGCCTGCAGCGGGTCGCGGATATCGATGAGGTGGTGCGGCGCGCGGGCCTGCTCTTCGGCCGTGGGCTTGGCGGTGCCGATGTTCATGCCGCGGTAGACCAGGGCCGAATCGACGCTGATGATCTCTACCGGCAGGTGCGGCGACAGCGCCTCGGCAATGGCCAGCGCGCCAGCGGTCTTGCCCGATGCGGTGGGGCCGGCCAGGGCAATGTAGGCGGGCCGTGATGGCCGGTCAGCGGGCGGCATGCAGGGGTTCTCCGAAGCGACGCACCAGCGTCCAGGCGATGGTGGCCAGCAGCACCGACCAGAAGGCGAGGCCGTGTACCAGAGGCCAGACGGTGCCGCCGGCTTGTGTGCTCAGCCAGGCGCCGGTGGCGAAGGCGGCCAGCATCATCATGAAACCGTTCAATGCAGAGGCCACGCCTGCGGCCTGCGGAAACGGGCCCACTGCGCCGCTCTGCCCGCAGGGCTGGTGCATGCCATGCCCCAGCGCGAACAGATAGAACGGCAGCAGCAGCGCCCACGGCGTGTGCCAACCGCCCAGCGCCGCCAGCAGCATGCTGGCGCCTGCGGCCGCACTGAGGCCGCCCGCCAGCGCCACGGTGCGCACCACGCCCGTGCGCGCCAGCAGCCACCGGCACAGGAAGGTGCCCAACAGGTATGCCAGGCTGGCGGACAGCATCGCCAGGCCATAGGCCGTGCGCGACAGGCCCAGCACGTCGATGAAGACGAACGGCGAGGCGGCTAGAAAGGTGAAGAGGCCGCCATAGCTTGCCGTGGTCAGTAGCGAAAACGCCCAGAACGTGGGGGTGCGCAGCACCAGTGCCCAGGTGCGCACCAGGGTGGCGGGCTGCAGCGCGCGCGGGTTGCGCTGCAGCAGGGTTTCAGGAAGGCGCAGCGCGACCAGGGTGAGCGTGCCGGCGGCGTACACCGTCAGTGCCAGCAGCGCCGCGCGCCAGCCCAGCCATTCGGTCAGCAGCCCGCCCAGTGGCGCGCAGATGCAGGCGACGATGCCCAGCCCGGTCAGCGCCTTCGACATGGCGCGCGCACCGGTCAATGGTGTGTAGAGGTCGCGCACGATGGCGCGGGCGCACATCACCACCGCGCCCATCGCAACGCCCTGGGCCACTCGCCACGCAATCAGTTGATCCATCGACGGCGCCAGCACGCTGCCCACCGATGCGGCGGTGTACACACCCAAACCCGTCAGCAGGATGGGACGGCGGCCGAATCGGTCGGACAGCGGCCCCCACACCAGTTGCGACAGGCCGAAGGCCAGCAGCAGAGCGCTCAGCGTGAGGTGTGCAGACGCCACGCTGGCACCCAGGCTGCGGGTGAGCGCGGGCAGGGCGGGAAGGTAAAGGTCGGTGGTGACGGGCTGAATGCTCAGCAGCAGGGCCAACATGACGATGGCAAGGCCAGGGGGCAACGCGGTGCTGGGCAACAGCTCCGGCCTGGAGGCGGCAGGCAAGGCAGGCGGGACGGACATGTGCGGGCGAGCGTAACAGAGTCATTGCGCGCCACGGGTCGACGCCGTGGGCCGTCCGCCAACGCGAAAAAGCCCGCTGGGTTGACGATCAGCTGCGTTGCGAAGCTGCGGCCGCGGCCGCCTGCTGCGCGCCGCCGGGCAGCGGCAGCTGGAACAGCTCGTTCAATGCTTCGCGGTATTGGTCCTGCCCCAGATCATTGGTGTTGTGGTGCGTTCCGCCTTCCACCATCACGAAGCGCTTGGGCTCCTGCGCGGCCTCATACAGCTTGCGGCCCAGCGAGGGCAGGATGAGCCGGTCTTCGCTGCCGTGCACCACCAGCAGCGGTGAGCCGATGTGCGCCACCTTCTGCACCGACTCAAAGCGTTGGGTGATCAAACCCGAGATGGGCAGCCAGCCCCACTTGAAGGTGCTGACTACTTCAGCGATGTTGGTGAAGGTGCCCTCGACGATGGTGCCGCGCTCGTCTGGCACCTGCGCGGCCAGGTCGATGGCGATGGCGCCGCCCAGCGAATGGCCGAAGATGTAACGCTCGCTTTTGGGGTGCTGCGCGGCCAGCCACTTCCAGGCGGCATGCGCGTCTTCCAGCGCCGTGGCTTCGGAAGGCAGGCCCGCGCTGCTGCGGCCAAAGCCCCGGTAGTCCACGGCCAGCACCGAAAAACCCATCTCGTTCATGCGGCGGATGCGCGGAGCGGAGCCGGTGACGTTCCAGCGGGCGCCATGCAGGTACAGCAGCACGGGAGCGTCGGCCTGGCCTGATGGCATCCACAGGCCGTGCAGCTTTTCAGTGCGCGATGTGGCAGCGGACCGGAAGTCGATCCACACGTCCTGCATGCCATCGGTCATCTGCATGCCGCCCCAGGCGCGGTCGCTGGGCTGGAAGATCCATTCACGCTGCTTGGCGTCGAGCGTGGCACAGCCAGCGGTGACAGCCATGGCCAGGACGACGGAGGAAAAGGCAAGCCAGCGTTTCATGGAAGGAGCTGAGTGGCGAAAGTGGTGGAAAGTTCTGGTAACGGTCTGCGGGCTTGTCTGGATGACAGCGCGGCGGTATCCCGCCGGTAACTACGAGGCCCGAGCAAGTTTCGTGCGTGGTTACCATCTGCGGCAATGGGAGTTG
The DNA here is from genome assembly GCF_031843945.1 of Acidovorax sp. WCS2018Noco2-16. NCBI lineage: Bacteria > Pseudomonadati > Pseudomonadota > Betaproteobacteria > Burkholderiales > Comamonadaceae > Acidovorax > Acidovorax sp. WCS2018Noco2-16. The sequence continues at coordinate 100,408 of NZ_JAVTJJ010000004.1, read as the reverse complement.
TACCGCTCCTGGTCTGAAAATTTAGATCTTTTCGGCTTGTAGCGCTTGAACAGCAAGCGCTCATAGCTATCAAAAACGAAGCAAAACTTCTGGAGTGCTGCCGTGACCGTTTCCAAGATTCCTCTGCTCGTCATCCACACGCTGACCCCGGGACATCAGGCCCAGATCGGCGCGCAGTACGACCTGCACTACGCGCCTACCGCGTCAGAGCGCACGTCGGCCATCGCCACCCAGGGCGAACGCTTTCGCGCCGTCCTTACGGTGGGGGCGACCGGACTGTCGGCGCAGGAGATCGATGCCATGCCGTCGCTGGAGCTGATCTGCGCTTTGGGCGCCGGCTATGAAAACATCGCGGTGGACGCTGCCCGGGCGCGCGGCATCGTGGTCGCGACGGGCGCCGGCACCAACGACGATTGCGTGGCCGACCATGCTTTCGGGCTGTTGATTGGCATCGTGCGCGGCCTGCGTCCGCTGGACCGGCTGTGCCGCGAAGGCGTCTGGCGCACAGCCATCGGGCTGCCCACGAACGTGTCGGGTAAGCGGCTGGGCATCTTCGGGCTGGGCGCCATCGGGCAGAAGATAGCGCGGCGTGCCGCGGCCTTCGACATGCCGGTGGGCTATCACAACCGACAGCCGCGCCCCGGCGTCGATCACTCGTATTTCGACAGCCTGGAGGCGCTGGCCACCTGGTGTGACGTGCTGGTCTGCGCCACGCCGGGCGGTGCCGCCACCCACCACCGGGTGAACGCGCAGGTGCTGCAGGCGCTTGGGCCGCAGGGCTACCTGGTCAACATCTCGCGCGGCAGCGTGGTGGACACCGAAGCGCTGGCCGCCGCGCTGCGCGAGTACCGCATCGCAGGTGCTGGCCTGGACGTGTACGAGAGCGAGCCGGCTCCGCCTGAATCGCTGATTGCGCTGGACAACGTACTGCTTACCCCGCATGTCGGCGGCTGGTCGCCTGAGGCGGTGCAGTCCAGCGTGGATCGATTCCTGGCCAATATCGAAGGACATTTCTCTGGCCAGGGCGCGGTGTCGAAGGTGTGACGCCTACCGCCCGGTGAAGCCCCGGCACGCGCCTGCATTGGGCAGTCCCTTGCATTCGCGCAGCAGGCGCCGGTCGCGCTGGGCCGGTGTTTCCTGCGAATTGTTCTGCTGATTCTTGATGCGCACGCTGCCTTTCTTGGCAGCCTTCGGTGCTTCAGCCGTGCGCTCCTGCGTTGCAGTGCGCGCCTGCGCTGTGGGTGCCATCACCAACAGCACTGCCAGCGCCCAAGGCGTGGCCAGCGTCGCAGCGTTTCCGATGCGCCGCTTCGTTGACATCGAAGCGCTCGCTTTGGCGTTTTCAATCATGATCGTCCCTCCGTGACTGCAATATAGGCCAAGCCACATGCTTCGGCATGGACTGCTGGCGCGTCTCGACGTTCCGGCACAGTCCCTCTGCTGCTTCGCTTCATTCACTCCTCATTCATTCAAGCCATGCGCGCCACTCTCGCCGCCCTGCAGGAATCCCGCATCCGGGAAGTCGCCAATGCAGCCATGGGCCGCAGCGACGTGCTGCCGTTCTGGTTCGGCGAAAGCGACGAGCCCACGCCACAGTCCATACGCGACGCGGCGATCACCTCGCTTCAGCGCGGTGAAACCTTTTATTCCCACAACCTGGGCCTGCCAGAGCTGCCAGAGCTGCCAGAGCTGCGAGAGCAAGTGGCGGCGTACGCGAGCCGGCTGCGCGGCACGGTGGCGGTGGATCGCATCGCCATCACCTCCGGCGGCGTGAACGCGCTGATGCTGGCCATGCAGGCGTTGCTGGATGCCGGCGACGAGGTCGTGGCGGTCACGCCGGTGTGGCCCCACCTCACGGCTCAGCCCCTGGTGCTGGGAGCGCGCCTGCGCTGCGTGCCGCTGCGCCCGCAGCCGGACGGCGCCTGGGCGCTGGATATGGATGCGTTGCTGGAGGCGATCACCCCGGGGCACACGCATGCTGGTGGTCAACGCGCCCAACAACCCGACCGGCTGGACGCTGTCGGCCGAGGAGCAGCGGCGCATCTGGCGCACTGTCGCACCACGGGCACCTGGATCCTGGCCGATGAGGTCTACGAGCGGCTCTATTACGAGCCCACGCCGCACGGCTGCGCGCCCAGCTTTCTCGACATCGCCGAGCCGCAGGACCGGCTGGTGGTGGTGCAGAGCTTTTCCAAGAGCTTTCTGATGACCGGCTGGCGACTGGGCTGGCTGGTGATGCCGCCGTCGCTCACGCACCACATGGGCAAGCTGGTGGAGTTCAACACCTCCTGCGTCAGCGTGTTCACCCAGGGGGCCGGCCTGGCCGCGCTTCAGCACGAGGCCGAGATCACGCCGCGCGTGGCCGGCCACCTGCGCACCTGTCGCGACACGCTGGTGCCGTTGCTGCAAGCGCTGCCCGGCGTTACCGTCGCCCCGGCCAAGGGCGGCATATATGCGTTCTTTCGCCTGCAAGGCCAGCCCGATTCGCTGGCACTGGCCCAGCGGCTGGTTGCCGAGGCCGGACTGGGGCTGGCGCCCGGGGTGGCGTTCGGCGATGAGGCGGAAGGCTGGCTGCGCTGGTGCTTCGCGTCGCAAGACACGGGCCGGCTGGTGGAAGGGGTAGTGCGTCTGAAAGAATGGCTCGGGTTATAATCGCCCGGTTTTGCATGGTGCAAGACGCACGCCAGTGGCCATTCCAGCTACCGGCGCAAGTAAACCGGGGGTATGAGCCCGCCACGATTGCCTTCAAGGCGATCCGGCCCGCCCGCTCCCATACAAGGAAATCCAATGATCGCATCTTCCATCAAGGCCGAGGTCGTCAAGGCCAATGCCCGCGCTGCCAACGACACCGGTAGCCCAGAAGTCCAAGTCGCCCTGCTCACGGCCCGTATCAACGAGCTGACGCCCCACTTCAAGCAACACGCCAAAGACCATCACGGTCGCCGCGGCCTGCTGCGCATGGTGAGCCGCCGCCGCAAGCTGCTGGACTACCTGAAGGCCAAGGACGCCGAGCGTTACACCGCGCTGATCGCCAAGCTGGGTCTGCGCAAGTAAGCGCATTCGCATGCAAAAACGCCTGGGTTAGCACGCTAGCTCAGGCGTTTTTTACTTCGCGAATCCTTTTCGGGGTGCAAAAACAGAGCGAAGCTGTGTCATTCCACCGATGTTGAAGCCGCCGTCCAGGCTGCAGCATCGCTGGAATGGCATCGTGTTCTGAATTGCCTCCGGCCCTTGCTGGCTCAGCGTAGCCAGCTATCAAAACCGAAGCAAAAGGAGTCATCATGACCATCTTCAACAAAGTCACCAAGTCCTTCCAATGGGGCGACAAGACCGTCGTCATGGAAACCGGTGAAATCGCCCGCCAAGCCAACGGCGCCGTGCTGGTCGAGATCGACGGCACCGTCATCCTCGCGACCGTGGTGGCCTCCAAGTCGGCCAAGCCCGGCCAGGACTTCTTCCCGCTCACCGTCGACTACATCGAGAAGACCTACGCCGCCGGCAAGATCCCCGGCAGCTTCTTCAAGCGCGAAGCCAAGCCCAGCGAACACGAAACGCTGACCAGCCGCCTGATCGACCGCCCGATCCGCCCGCTGTTCCCAGAAGGCTTCCTGAACGAAGTGCACGTGGTCATCCACACCGTGTCGCTCAACCCTGAAGTCGACGCCGACATCGCCGCCATGATCGGCGTGAGCGCTGCCCTGTCGATCTCCGGCATTCCATTCAGCGGCCCCATCGGTGCCGCGCGCGTGGGCTACATCAACGGCCAGTACGTGCTCAATCCAGGCCAGACCGCCCGCAAGGATTCGCAGATGGACCTGGTCGTCGCCGGCACGCAAGCTGCCGTGCTGATGGTCGAGTCCGAAGCCCAGCAACTCAGCGAAGAAATCATGCTGGGTGGCGTGGTGTTCGGTCATGAGCAAGCCAACATCGCCATCAATGCGATCCATGAACTGGTGCGCGACGCCGGCAAGCCCGTGTGGGATTGGCAAGCACCCGCAGAAGACGAAGCTTTCGTCGCCAAGGTCAAGGGCCTGGCAGAAGAGAAGCTGCGCGCCGTCTACCAGATCCGCAGCAAGCAAGCCCGCACGCAAGCCCTGCGTGAAGCCAACGCCAGCGTGCTGGCATCGCTGAAGGAAAGCGGCGAGCCCTTCGATTCCGGCAAGGTCAGCGATCTGCTGTTCGCTATCGAATCGAAGATCGTGCGCGGCCAGATCCTGGCCGGCGAGCCCCGCATCGACGGCCGTGACACGCGCACCGTGCGCCCCATCGAGATCCGCAATTCCGTATTGCCCCGCACGCACGGCTCCGCGCTGTTCACGCGTGGCGAAACGCAGGCGCTGGTGATCTCCACGCTGGGCACCGAACGCGACGCGCAGCGCATCGATGCGCTGGCTGGCGAGTTCGAAGACCGCTTCATGTTCCACTACAACATGCCTCCCTTTGCCACCGGCGAAGTGGGCCGCATGGGTTCCACCAAGCGCCGCGAAATCGGCCACGGCCGCCTGGCCAAGCGCGCGCTCGTCGCTGTGCTGCCCACCAAGGAAGAATTCCCGTACACCATCCGTGTCGTGTCGGAAATCACCGAATCCAACGGCTCCTCGTCGATGGCTTCCGTTTGCGGCGGCTGCCTGGCGATGATGGACGCCGGCGTGCCGATGAAGGCTCACGTGGCCGGCATCGCGATGGGTCTGATCAAGGAAGACAACCGCTTCGCCGTGCTGACCGACATCCTGGGCGATGAAGATCACCTGGGTGACATGGACTTCAAGGTGGCCGGCACGACCAACGGCATCACCGCGCTGCAGATGGACATCAAGATCCAGGGCATCACCAAGGAAATCATGCAGGTCGCCCTGGCCCAGGCCAAGGAAGCGCGCATGCACATCCTGGGTGAAATGCAGAACGCCATGGGCGAAGCCAAGACCGAGGTGTCCAACTTCGCGCCCAAGCTGTACACAATGAAGATCAATCCCGAGAAGATCCGTGACGTGATCGGCAAGGGCGGTTCCGTGATCCGTGCGCTGACCGAAGAGACCGGCTGCCAGATCAACATCGAGGAAGACGGCACCATCACCATCGCCGCGACCGACAACGCCAAGGCTGACGAAGCCAAGAAGCGCATCGAGCAGATCACGGCCGAAGTCGAAATCGGCAAGATCTACGAAGGCCCGATCGTCAAGATCCTGGACTTCGGCGCACTGATCAACCTGCTGCCCGGCAAGGACGGCCTGCTGCACATCAGCCAGATCGCCCACGAGCGCGTGGAAAAGGTCACTGACTACCTGACCGAAGGCCAGATCGTCAAGGTCAAGGTTCTGGAGACGGACGAAAAGGGCCGAGTCAAGCTGTCCATGAAGGCGCTGCTGGATCGTCCTGCCGGCGACCAAGGTGGCCGCCCAGAACGCGGCGAGCGTCCAGAGCGTGGCGAACGCCGTGATGGCGGTCGTTTTGAGTCGCAGCAGCAACAGCCTGCCGCGCCCGGTAACGATTCGGGCCAGTTCAACGGCTGATTGCTATTGAAGTAGTAGCGTCTAGCGCTTGTAGTACGGGCGCTAGAGCCATTTTTCAATGGAATCCAAGGTCATCACGATGAACCAAGTCATGCGTGCCGTGGAAATCGCGGCCTTCGGGCCTCCCGAGGGTTTGCAGCTGGGTGAGCGGCCCGTGCCCACGCCGGGCGCAGATGAACTGCTCATCCGCGTGGCGGCCAGCGGCATCAACCGCCCGGACGTTCTGCAACGCAAAGGCCACTACGCTCCACCGCCTGGCAGCTCCGACCTTCCCGGTCTGGAAGTTGCAGGCGTGATCGAAGCCGGCAACGCCGAGGTGCTGGCCCAGGCGGGCTTTCGCATCGGCGACCGTGTCTGCGCCTTGGTGGCGGGTGGCGGTTATGCGCAGTGGTGCGTCGCACCGGTCGTGCAATGCCTGCCGGCGCCTGCCAACCTGAGCGACATCGAAGCGGCTTCGCTACCTGAGACGTTCTTCACGGTGTGGAGCAATGTGTTTGATCGCGGCCGCCTGCAGTCGGGTGAAGTGCTGCTGATTCAGGGTGGTAGCAGCGGCATCGGCGTGACGGCGATCCAGCTGGCACGCGCACGTGGCGCTACCGTGGTGGTGACAGCGGGCAGCGACGAGAAATGCGCCGCCTGCCTGTCGCTGGGTGCGCACCATGCCATCAACTACAAGACGCACGATTTCGTGGCCGAAGTGCAACGCATCACGCAAGGGCGGGGCGTCGACGTGATTCTGGACATGGTGGCTGGCGAGTACGTCGCGCGCGAGGTGGACTGTCTTGCCGAGGACGGGCGCTTGGTCATCATTGCGGTGCAGGGTGGTGTGAAGGCAGAGTTCAATGCCGGCCTGGTGCTGCGCAAGCGGCTCACCTTGACCGGCTCGACCCTGCGCCCCCGTTCGGTGGAGTTCAAGGGTGCGATTGCCCGTGCGCTGCGCAAGGAAGTCTGGCCGTTGCTGGAATCCGGCGCCGTGCGTCCGGTGATCCATAGCACCTTGGACGCTGCCGATGCTGCGCAGGCCCATGCCTTGATGGAATCGAATCAACACATCGGCAAGATTGTTTTGACGTGGAACGCATGAAAAAGAAACTGATTGCCGGTAATTGGAAGATGAATGGCGGGCTTGCTGCGAACGAGGCATTGCTAACGGCGCTGCTGGGTGGCCTGAAGGCGCAGACCGCGTGCGACGTGGCAGTGGCGGTTCCGGCCGCTTATCTGGCACAGGTGCAAGGTCTGCTGGCGGGTTCTGCCATTTCGTTGGCGGCGCAGGATGTGTCGCAGCACGAATCGGGTGCCTTCACTGGCGAAATCTCGGCACCGATGCTGCACGACTTCGGCGTGCGGTACGTGCTGGTCGGCCATTCGGAGCGGCGCCAGTACCACGGCGAGACCGATGCGGCGGTAGCGGAGAAGGCGCAGCGTGCTTTGGCGGCGGGCATCACGCCCATCGTCTGTGTGGGCGAAACGCTGGCTGAGCGCGAGGCGGGGCAGACCGAGGCGGTCGTCAGGCGCCAGCTGGCTGCGGTGATCCACGTGAATGGCCACTGCATCAGCGAGATCGTCGTGGCCTACGAGCCGGTCTGGGCCATCGGCACCGGCCGCACCGCCACCCCTGCGCAGGCGCAAGAGGTACATGCCGTGCTACGGGCGCAACTGGCTGCGGCGACGGAGAAAGCTGATCGCATTCCACTGCTGTATGGCGGCAGCATGAACGCGGCGAACGCGTCGCAGCTGCTGGCTGAAACCGACATCGACGGTGGACTGGTGGGCGGCGCATCGCTCAAGGCCAACGATTTTCTACAAATCATTGCTGCAGCGCTTTAAATACAAGCGCTTGTAGCTATCAAATCAGGAGTATTCAAGAATGAACGTAATGGTCAACGTAATCCTCGCCATCCAGATGCTGACCGCACTGGGCATGATCGGCCTGATCCTGATCCAGCACGGCAAGGGTGCCGACATGGGTGCAGCCTTTGGCAGCGGGGGCTCGGGCAGTCTGTTTGGTGCCAGCGGCAGCGCAAACTTCCTGTCTCGCACAACTTCTGTGCTCGCGGCCGTCTTTTTTGTCGCTACGCTGGCTTTGGCGTACTTCAGCAATGCCCGTCCAACCACCACCGGCAGCGTGCTGGAAGGCGGTCCTGCGGCAACGGTACCGGTGGGTGCAAACCCGGCGGCTTCCGCTCCAGCCGCTGTGCCGACTGCACCAATAGTGCCGGCATCCGGCGCAGGTCAGATCCCGACCAAATAATGTGATCCTGTTACCCCATGTTAGTGGGGTAGCCGTAATTCCGGAGTAGAATTGCGGATTGCCTGGAAAGCCAAAACCGCAAGGTTCCTCATGCCATCCGGGTACATAAATCAGCCGTCGTGGTGAAATTGGTAGACACGCTATCTTGAGGGGGTAGTGGCGAAAGCTGTGCGAGTTCGAGTCTCGCCGACGGCACCAATACAAAAAAGGCCCCTTCACATGCTCTGCAACGGAGCGTGGGTAGGTCGGCCTTAGCGGTGAGCAAATCCTCCAGATGAACCTCGATCAGTACCTCCCCGTTCTTCTGTTCATTTTGGTCGGCATCGGCGTCGGCGTGGTCCCGTTGGTGTTGGGCTACGTGCTTGGCCCCAATCGTCCCGACGCTGCAAAGAATTCTCCCTACGAGTGCGGCTTCGAAGCTTTCGAAGATGCACGCATGAAGTTCGACGTGCGGTACTACCTCGTCGCCATTCTTTTCATTCTTTTTGATCTGGAAATCGCATTCCTCTTCCCGTGGGCGGTAGCGCTGCACGATGTGGGTTTGACGGGATTCATTGCCGTGGTGATCTTTCTGGCCATCCTTGTCGTGGGTTTTGCCTACGAGTGGAAAAAGGGTGCGCTGGATTGGGAATGAACGGGCAGAAAAGAGGATGACACGATGATTGAAGGCGTGATGAAAGAAGGCTTCATCACCACGAGTTACGACTCCGTGGTGAACTGGGCCAAGACCGGTTCGCTGTGGCCCATGACCTTTGGTCTGGCGTGCTGCGCGGTCGAGATGATGCATGCTGCGGCTGCGCGTTATGACATCGGCCGCTTCGGCGCAGAGGTGTTTCGGGCCAGTCCGCGTCAGTCCGATCTGATGATCGTGGCCGGCACGCTCTGCAACAAGATGGCTCCCGCTTTACGCAAGGTCTACGACCAGATGTCCGAGCCGCGCTGGGTGCTGTCGATGGGGTCGTGCGCCAATGGCGGCGGCTACTACCACTACAGCTATTCGGTGGTGCGGGGCTGTGACCGCATCGTGCCGGTCGACGTCTACGTGCCGGGCTGTCCGCCCACCGCTGAAGCGCTGATCTACGGAATCATCCAGCTGCAGCAGAAAATCCGCCGCACCAACACCATCGCGCGCGTCTGAAGGGTTGATGATGACTGCTATTGCCATTCGCCCCGACGTGCTGCGGGATGTGATTGCTTCTGCGCTGGGTGACAAGCTGCGTTCGATCACGCTGGAACTGGAGGAGGTGACTGTCGCGGTGTCGTCGGCCGACTACCTGGCTTCCATGCAAATCCTGCGCGACGCGCCAGGTTGCCAGTTCGAGCAGCTGGTCGACCTGTGCGGCGTGGACTACTCGGCTTACCGCGAAGTCGGTGTCGAAGGTGCGCGCTACTGCGTTGTGTCGCATCTGCTGTCGGTCAGTCTGAACCAGCGGGTGCGCGTCAAGGTGTTCTGTCCTGACGACGATCTGCCTGTGGTGGCTTCCGTGGCCGATCTGTGGAACTCCGCCAACTGGTATGAGCGCGAAGCGTTCGACCTGTTCGGCATCGTGTTCGATGGTCACAACGACCTGCGCCGCATCCTGACCGACTACGGATTCATCGGACACCCCTTCCGCAAGGACTTTCCTCTCTCGGGCCACGTCGAGATGCGCTACGACGCAGAACAGCGCCGCGTGGTGTACGAGCCGGTGACCATCGAGCCGCGTGAGGTAACGCCGCGCATCATTCGCGAAGAAAATTACGGAGGCCTGCATTGAGTCGCTTCGGCGTCCGGTGATCCAACATGGCTGAAATCAAGAACTATTCCCTCAATTTTGGGCCGCAGCATCCGGCCGCGCACGGCGTGCTGCGCTTGGTGCTTGAGCTGGACGGCGAAGTCGTGCAGCGTGCCGACCCGCACATTGGTTTGCTGCATCGCGCCACCGAAAAGCTGGCCGAGCACAAGACCTTTATCCAGTCGCTTCCTTACATGGATCGGCTGGACTACGTGTCGATGATGTGCAATGAGCACGCCTATTGCCTCGCCATCGAGAAGCTGATGGGCCTGGACGTGCCCCTGCGCGCGCAGTACATCCGCGTGATGTTTTCGGAAATCACGCGTCTGCTTAACCATCTGATGTGGCTGGGCTCGCACGGTAACGATTGCGGCAGCTCCACGATCTTGATCTACACGTTCCGCGAACGGGAAGACCTGTTCGACATCTACGAAGCAGTGTCGGGGGCCCGCATGCACGCGGCTTATTTCCGGCCGGGTGGCGTTTACCGCGACCTGCCGGATTCGATGCCGCAATACAAGGTCAACAAGATCCGCAATGCGAAGGCCATCGACGCCCTGAACCAGAACCGCCAGGGTTCGATGCTCGACTTCATCGACGATTTCACGCAGCGCTTTCCCAAGTGCGTGGATGAGTACGAAACCCTGTTGACCGATAACCGCATCTGGAAGCAGCGCACGGTGGGTATCGGTGTGGTGACGCCTGAGCGTGCCTTGAATCTGGGCATGACGGGGCCCATGCTCCGAGGCTCAGGCGTTGCGTGGGACCTGCGCAAGAAGCAGCCTTATGACGCCTACGACCGCATGGACTTCGACGTTCCGGTCGGTAAGACCGGCGATTGCTACGACCGCTATCTGGTGCGCATGCGCGAAATGCGCGAATCCAATCGCATCATCAAGCAGTGCGTGGATTGGCTGCGCGTCAACCCGGGTCCGGTGATCACCGACAACCACAAGGTGGCGCCTCCTTCGCGGGAATCCATGAAGTCAAACATGGAAGAGCTCATCCACCATTTCAAGCTCTTCACCGAAGGCTTCCGCGTGCCCGAGGGCGAGGCCTATGCTGCTGTGGAGCATCCGAAGGGTGAGTTCGGCATCTATCTCGTGAGTGATGGTGCAAACAAGCCATATCGTCTGAAGATCCGCGCCCCGGGATTTGCCCATCTGGCAACGCTCGATGAGATGGCGCGTGGTCACATGATTGCCGATGCGGTCGCCATCATCGGCACCATGGATATCGTGTTCGGGGAGATTGATCGATGATTACCGAATCGACCAAGGCGCGCTTTGCGCGCGAAGTGGCGAAGTATCCGCCCGAGCAGAAGCAGTCTGCTGTGATGGCGTGTTTGTCCATCGTCCAGCAGGAGCAAGGCTGGGTCAGCGTTGACAGCGAAGCCGTCATCGCCGAATACCTGGGCATGCCACAGATCGCCGTGCATGAAGTCACGACCTTCTACAACATGTACAACCAGCAGCCAACGGGCAAATACAAGCTCAATGTCTGTACCAATCTTCCTTGCCAGCTGCGTGACGGCCAGAAAGCCTTGCACCACCTTGAAAAGAAACTCGGCGTCATCATGGGCGAAACCACGGCGGATGGCCTGTTCACGCTGCAGCAGTGCGAGTGCCTGGGTGCTTGCGCCGACGCACCGGTGATGCTCGTCAATGACCGCACCATGTGCAGCTTCATGGACAACGATAAGCTCGACCAATTGGTCGATGGTCTTCGCCAGGCTGAAGGCGCCACGGCTGTGCGCGCGGAAGGGCAAGCATGACGACCCCGGCACAAATCCTGTCGCAGTTCGGCGCTACCGGCGTGCAAACCTGTTTTCATGGCCGGCATATCGAGCCTCAGATCTGCGACGGTCTGGACGGTACGAACTGGCGTCTCAAGGACTATGAAGCGCGTGGCGGCTACGAAGCGCTGCGCAAGATCCTGGCTCAAGGCGAAGGCGCAGGCCTTACGCAGGATCAGGTCATCGCGACGGTGAAGGAATCTGGTCTGCGTGGCCGCGGCGGTGCAGGCTTTCCTACCGGTCTGAAGTGGAGCTTCATGCCCCGCTCGTTTCCTGGGCAAAAGTATTTAGTCTGCAATTCGGACGAGGGAGAGCCGGGAACCTGCAAGGACCGGGACATCCTGCAGTTCAATCCGCACATCGTCATTGAAGGCATGATTATCGCGGCCTATGCGATGGGCATTTCCGTGGGCTACAACTATATCCACGGCGAGATCTTCCAGACCTACGATCGGTTTGAAGAAGCGCTGGAAGAAGCCCGTGCCGCCGGTTATCTGGGCGACAGCATTCTGGACAGCAAATTCAGCTTCCAGCTTCACGCCGCTCACGGTTTCGGTGCCTACATTTGCGGCGAAGAAACCGCATTGCTGGAATCGCTCGAAGGCAAGAAGGGCCAGCCGCGCTTCAAGCCACCATTTCCCGCGAGCTTCGGTCTCTATGGCAAGCCGACCACGATTAACAACACCGAGACCTTCGCGGCTGTCCCATGGATCATCCGCAACGGCGGAGCGGCTTACCTGGCCTGCGGCAAGCCCAACAATGGTGGCACCAAGATCTTCTCGGTGTCCGGCGACGTGGAAAAGCCCGGAAACTACGAAGTGCCGATGGGAACGCCGTTTGCCAAGCTGCTGGAGCTTGCCGGTGGCGTGCGCAAAGGGCGCCAGCTGAAGGCGGTGATCCCTGGTGGATCGTCGTCACCGGTTTTGCCGGCTTCGGTCATCATGGAATGCACGATGGACTACGACTCCATCGCCAAAGCCGGTTCCATGCTGGGCTCGGGCGCCGTGATCGTGATGGACGACTCCCGCAGCATGGTGGAAAGCCTGTTGCGCCTGTCTTATTTCTATTCGCATGAATCCTGCGGCCAGTGCACGCCTTGCCGTGAAGGTACGGGCTGGATGTGGCGCGTGATCGACCGTATTCAGCACAACCAAGGCCGCGCTGGCGATCTGGACCTGCTGAATTCGGTGGCGGACAACATTCAGGGGCGCACGATCTGCGCTCTCGGCGACGCAGCGGCTATGCCGGTGCGCGCCATGATCAAGCACTTCCGTCCTGAATTCGAAGCGCTGATCCGGCAACAGACTCCCCAGGCGCCAGCCTCTGCCTGACCTCGAGAACGCATATGGTTGAAATCGAACTGGACGGGCAGAAAGTAGAAGTCGCCGAAGGCTGCATGGTGATGCATGCAGCCGAGAAGGCGGGCACCTACATTCCCCATTTTTGCTATCACAAGAAGCTTTCCATTGCCGCCAATTGCCGCATGTGCCTGGTTGACGTGGAGAAGGCGCCCAAGCCCATGCCTGCCTGCGCCACGCCGGTGACGCAAGGCATGATCGTGCGCACCAAGAGCGACAAGGCCATCAAGGCCCAGCAGTCGGTAATGGAGTTTCTGCTCATCAATCACCCGCTGGATTGCCCCATCTGCGATCAGGGCGGTGAATGCCAATTGCAGGATCTGGCAGTCGGCTACGGCGGCTCTTCCTCGCGCTACGAAGAAGAGAAGCGCGTGGTGTTCCACAAGGACGTCGGCCCGCTGATCTCGATGGAGGAGATGAGCCGCTGCATCCATTGCACCCGCTGCGTTCGTTTCGGCCAGGAAGTGGCCGGCGTGATGGAGCTCGGAATGATCCATCGGGGCGAACACTCCGAGATCACCACGGTGGTGGGCGACACCATTGACTCCGAGCTGTCGGGCAACATGATCGACATCTGCCCGGTCGGTGCGTTGACCAGCAAGCCCTTCCGCTACAGCGCCCGCACCTGGGAGCTTTCGCGTCGCAAGTCCGTCAGTCCGCATGATTCCACGGGCGCCAACCTCATCGTGCAAGTCAAGAATCACCGCGTCATGCGCGTGGTGCCGCTCGAGAACGAAGACGTCAACGAATGCTGGATCGCCGACCGTGATCGCTTCTCGTATGAGTCGCTCAACAGCGAAGACCGGCTGACGCGCCCCATGCTCAAGCAGGGTGGCCAGTGGCAGGAAGTGGACTGGCAGACTGCGCTGGAGTATGTGGCCAACGGGCTGCAGAGCGTGCGTAATGACCATGGAGCGAGCCGTATCGGCGCTTTGGTAAGCCCGCACAGTACGCTGGAAGAGCTGTATCTGGCCGGTGTACTGGTGCGCGGCCTCGGTAGCGACAACATCGACCACCGCCTGCGTCACGCCGAGTTCGGCGCTGCCGAAGGTGTGCGCTGGCTGGGAACGTCGATTGCTTCGCTGTCGTCATTGCAATCTGTGTTGGTCGTCGGCTCCAACCTGCGCAAGGACCATCCATTGTTCGCGCAGCGCATTCGCCAAGCGGCTCGCCGCGGTTGTGCAGTGACGGCGATCAACGCCGCTGCCTACGACTGGACCATGCCTGTCGCGCAGACCTTGGTGGCGCCGGCTTCGGCCTGGTTGAACACGCTGGCAGAAGTGGCTGCTGCCGTGGCCCAAGAAAAGAACGTGGCTCCTCCGCAGGTGGTAGACCAGGTGAGTGACCTGGCCCAAGGCGTTGCCCGGACGCTGCTGTCTGGCGAGCGTCGCGCCATCTTGCTGGGCAACGCTGCCGCGCATCACGCACAGGCTTCCAGTCTGCTGGCACTGGCGCAATGGATTGGTTCGCACACCGATGCCACCGTCGGTTATCTGACCGAAGCGGCCAACACGGTGGGTGCGCAATTCGTTGGCGCACAGCCGCAAGGCAACGGTTTGAATGCAGGACAGATGCTTTCCGGTGGATTGAAGGCGGCCCTGTTGCTGAACACCGAACCTGAGCACGATTCTGCTTGGGGCGTGGATGCTGCAAGGGCGCTGGCGCAGGCAGAAATGGTCGTGACGCTGAGCCCTTTCAAGGCCAACATGGAATTCAGCGACGTGCTATTGCCGATCGCACCGTTTTCCGAAACGTCTGGCACCTTCGTCAACGCAGAGGGTCGTCTGCAGAGCTTCCATGCGGTGGTCAAGCCCCAAGGCGACGCACGTCCTGCATGGAAGGTGCTTCGCGTACTGGGCAATCTGCTGGGCGTGCAAGGGCTCGACTACGAAACCTCTCAACAGGTATTGGCGCAGGCAACTGGCGTCGCGCCGGGTGCTACCGCGCTCGAATCGCTGCCAGCGCAAAGTTTGAACAACAGTACGAACGCACCCGTGGCTGCTGCATCCAGCGATGTTGCCGAGCCGGTGGTGGCCAGCATCTATCAACTGGATGGGCTGGTGCGCCGTGCGACTTCCCTGCAACTGACGGCCGATGCGCGCCGCGCCGCTGAAGGAGTCGCAGCATGATCGACGCGCTGTACAACGGCGGGCTTCACCTGCTGCCTTACGCCTGGTGGACCGGGGCTGCCTGGCCCGTGTTGTGGATTTTGCTCAAGATCGTGGCCATCGTCGCCCCATTGATGGGAGCCGTCGCCTATCTGACGCTGTGGGAGCGCAAGCTGCTCGGCTTCATGCAGGTGCGTCACGGCCCCAACCGCGTGGGGCCATTCGGCTTGCTGCAACCATTGGCCGACGGTCTGAAGTTGCTGACGAAGGAAATCATTCAGCCCACGGCTGCCAGCAAGGGTCTGTTCGTGTTGGGCCCATTGATGGCGATCATGCCGGCCCTGGCCGCATGGGTGGCCATTCCGTTTGGTCCCGACGTGGTGCTGGCCAACGTGAATGCCGGCCTGCTGCTCATCATGGCCATCACTTCCATCGAGGTGTACGGCGTGATCATCGCTGGCTGGGCATCGAACTCGAAGTACGCATTTCTGGGTGCACTGCGGGCTTCCGCTCAGATGGTGAGCTACGAAATTGCCATGGGATTCTGTTTCCTGGTCGTCATCATGGTGTCGGGCAGCATGAATCTGATCGATGTGGTGGCAGGGCAGGGCGAAGGCATGATGGCAGGCATGGGCCTGACGTTCCTGTCGTGGAACTGGCTGCCGCTGCTGCCCATCTTCATCGTCTACCTGATCTCT
The DNA here is from genome assembly GCF_031843945.1 of Acidovorax sp. WCS2018Noco2-16. Taxonomy (NCBI): domain Bacteria; kingdom Pseudomonadati; phylum Pseudomonadota; class Betaproteobacteria; order Burkholderiales; family Comamonadaceae; genus Acidovorax; species Acidovorax sp. WCS2018Noco2-16. The sequence goes on along the minus strand of NZ_JAVTJJ010000004.1, from coordinate 84,913 downwards.
GGCGTGGCTGAAACCAACCGCCATCCGTTCGACGTCGTGGAAGGCGAAGCGGAAATCGTTGCAGGCCACATGGTCGAGTACTCGGGCATGGGTTTCGCAGTCTTTTTCCTTGCCGAATACGCCAGCATGTGGCTGGTCTCCATTCTGGGCGTGCTGATGTTCCTGGGTGGGTGGCTGCCACCGATTGAAGCGCTGAGCTTCATCCCGGGCTGGATCTGGCTGGGCATCAAGACGTTTGTGGTGGTTTCCATGTTCATCTGGATCCGCGCCACCTTCCCGCGATTCCGTTATGACCAGATCATGCGTCTGGGCTGGAAGATCTTCATCCCGGTCACTCTCGTGTGGCTGCTTATCGTGGGCGCATGGTTGCATTCGCCTTGGAACATCTGGAACTAAGCGGGGACAACTATGACTGCTGTTGCTTCTGCATCACCTTTTTCGGTCAAGGATTTCTTCAAGAGCTTCATGCTCGTGGAGCTGGTCAAGGGCATGGCACTGACCGGACGCTACGCTTTTCGCCGCAAGGTGACAGTGCAGTTCCCTGAAGAAAAGACGCCCTTGTCGCCGCGCTTTCGCGGGCTGCATGCGCTGCGCCGCTATGAAAACGGCGAAGAGCGCTGCATTGCCTGCAAGCTGTGCGAGGCTGTGTGTCCTGCCCTGGCTATCACCATCGAGTCCGACGTGCGTGCCGATGGTTCCAGACGCACCACACGCTATGACATCGACCTGACCAAGTGCATCTTCTGCGGCTTCTGCGAAGAAAGCTGCCCGGTCGATTCCATCGTGGAAACCCAGATTCTTGAATATCACGGTGAAAAGCGAGGCGATCTGTATTTCACAAAGGAAATGCTGCTGGCCGTGGGCGACCGTTACGAGCCCGAGATTGCCGCAGCGAAGGCCGCGGACGCCAAGTACCGCTGAGCGGCACTGCTCTCGCCTGACCTTTACCAAAGACCTGATTCATGGACGCCAAGACTGGTTTCTTCTATCTGTTCTCGGTCGTGCTGCTGTATGCAGCCTTCCGAGTCATCACAGCGCGCAATCCTGTGCACGCTGTGCTGCACCTGATCCTCGCCTTTTCACAAGCTGCGGCTATCTGGCTGTTGCTCAAGGCCGAGTTTCTCGCCATTGCCCTGGTACTCGTCTACCTGGGTGCGGTGATGGTGCTGTTTCTGTTCGTCGTGATGATGCTGGATATCCATATCGACACGGTACGACGAGGCTTCTGGCGTAACTTCCCGCTCGCCGCCTTCGTTGGCGCATTGATCGCACTGGAGATGGCGGCCGTGTTGATGACCGGTTTCCGGGGTATGGATGAACCCAAGGCTGTCGCGGCCATGGTGGACGCTGCCGGACAGGTGATCCCTTATTCAAACACCAGAGCCCTGGGCAAACTGCTTTACACCGAATACCTGTATCCGGTCGAGATCGCTGCCGTGATTTTGTTGGTGGCCATGATTGCCGCCATCGCGCTCACGCTGCGTCAACGCAAGGACAACAAGGCCATCAGCGCGTCTGAGCAGATCCGAGTGCGCGCCAGTGACCGCGTGTCCATGGTGAAGGTGGCCGCCACGCAGAAGGCGGCAGAGCCGGCGCCCGTGGCGCCTGTTGTCGAGGAGAAGAAGCCATGACGTTGACCCTGGGTCATTTCCTGACGCTCGGAGCCATGCTGTTTGCGCTGGCTGTGATCGGCATCTTCCTGAATCGCCGCAACCTCATCGTGCTGCTGATGGCCATCGAACTGATGCTGTTGGCGGTCAACATGAATTTCGTCGCTTTCTCGCATTACCTGGGCGACATGCACGGACAGGTGTTTGTGTTTTTCATCCTGACCGTGGCCGCCGCTGAGTCCGCCATTGGGCTGGCCATCCTGGTGCTGCTGTTCCGCAACAAGTCCAGCATCAACGCGGAAGACCTGAACACCCTCAAGGGTTGACGGTCGCCGGACATTGCAAGGTTCTCAAGAATGAGTCAAACCCTTTCTGCTTCGACCCTGTTGGCGGTGCCCATGGCCCCGCTGGTGGGCTCCGCGCTGGCCGGTATTCTGGGCACAGCGTTCGGCGGTAACCGCATGGGCCGCCGCCTCTCGCACACCCTCACCATCGTGGGCGTGCTCGTTGCGTTCATTCTCTCGGCGATGACGCTCAAGAGCGTCGCTCTGGACGGTGCGCGGTTCAATGAAACGCTCTACACCTGGATGGTGGTGGGCGGCCTGAAGATGGAAGTCGGCTTCCTGGTGGATAGCCTCACCGCCATGATGATGGTAGTGGTGACCTTCGTGTCGCTGATGGTGCACATCTACACCATGGGCTACATGGAAGAAGATGAGGGCTACAACCGCTTCTTCTCGTACATCTCGCTGTTCACGTTCTCCATGCTCATGCTGGTGATGAGCAACAACCTGCTGCAGCTGTTCTTCGGTTGGGAAGCCGTGGGTCTGGTGTCGTATCTGCTGATCGGCTTCTGGTACAACAAGCCAACGGCCATCTTCGCCAACATGAAGGCCTTCCTGGTGAACCGCGTGGGCGACTTCGGCTTCATTCTGGGCATTGGGCTCATTGCCGCGTACAGCGGCACGCTCAATTACGGCGAGATCTTCGCCAAGTCGGGTGAGCTCGGCGGCCTGTCTTTCCCCGGCACCGACTGGATGCTGATCACGGTCATCTGCATCTGCCTGTTCATCGGCGCCATGGGCAAGTCCGCGCAGTTTCCTCTGCACGTCTGGCTGCCTGATTCGATGGAAGGCCCGACGCCCATTTCCGCGCTGATCCACGCCGCCACCATGGTGACGGCTGGCATCTTCATGGTGTCGCGCATGTCGCCCTTGTTCGAGCTGTCCGATACGGCCTTGAACTTCATCCTGATCATCGGTGCCATCACGGCGCTGTTCATGGGGTTCCTCGGCATCATCCAGAACGACATCAAGCGCGTGGTAGCGTATTCCACGCTGTCCCAGCTAGGCTACATGACCGTGGCGCTTGGCGCGTCGGCCTACTCAGTGGCCGTGTTCCACCTGATGACGCACGCATTCTTCAAGGCGCTGCTGTTCCTTGGTGCCGGCTCTGTGATCATGGGTATGCACCACAACCAGGACATCCGCTGGATGGGCGCGGTGCGCAAGTACATGCCCATCACCTGGATCACCTCGCTGCTGGGCTCGCTCGCGCTGATCGGCACGCCGCTGTTCTCGGGTTTCTACTCCAAGGACAGCATCATCGAAGCCGTGCACGCCAGCACCTTGCCAGCGGCCGGTTTTGCGCACTTCGCCGTGCTGGCGGGTGTATTCGTCACGGCGTTCTACTCGTTCCGCATGTACTTCCTTGTCTTTCATGGCAAGGAACGCTACGACCAGAATCCGGATGCGCACCACGATGACCACCATGCGCATGACGATCACCACGGTCACGGTCACCACGATGCCAAGCCGCACGAGTCGCCCTGGGTGGTGACGGTGCCCCTGGTGTTGCTGGCCATTCCTTCCGTGGTCATCGGGTTCCTGACTATCCAGCCCATGCTGTTTGGCGAATTCTTCAAGGGCGTGATCTTTGTAGATGCGGCCAAGCATCCTGCCATGGCTGAAGTGGCAGAGATCTTCCACGGCCCGGTGGCCATGGCACTGCATGGCCTGCAGACTGCTCCGTTCTGGCTGGCTGTTGCGGGCGTGGCTGCGTCGTACTACATGTATATGGTCAACCCTGCGCTGCCGACTGCGATCAAGCGCATCTTCATGCCTATCTACGTACTTTTCGAAAACAAGTACTACCTGGACTGGTTCAACGAGAACGTCATCGCCCGTGGCGCGCGTGCGCTGGGCACGGGGCTGTGGAAGGGCGGCGACCAGGCCGTTATCGATGGCTTGCTGGTCAATGGATCGTGGAAAGCCGTGGGTCGTATTGCTTCGGTGGTTCGCTGGTTCCAGTCAGGTTTCATCTTCCATTACGCGCTTGTGATGATCCTGGGCGTCTTCGCGCTCATGACCTGGTTCGTCTGGGGCGATGCGTTCCTGCAGCTCATCAAATAAGGAAAACAACAAATGGGTTGGTTGAGTCTTGCGATCTGGACACCGATTGCCTTCGGTATCCTCCTGCTGGCCTTCGGGCGTGACGAACAGGCGCGCGCTGTGCGCTGGCTGGCCCTCATTGGCTCGCTGATCGGCCTCGCGGTCACCGTGCCGCTGTATGGCGGCTTCGACAACGCCAGTGCTGCTGCACAGTTCGTCGAAAAGGCCATGTGGATCGAGCGCTTCAATGTGCAGTACCACTTGGGCGTGGACGGCATTTCATTCTGGTTCGTGCCGCTGACGGCGTTCATCACCGTGATCGTCATCATCGCGTCGTGGGAGTCCATCACCGAGCGCGTGAACCAGTACATGGGCGCGTTCCTGATTCTGTCGGGCCTGATGATCGGTGTGTTCAGCGCGCTGGACGGCATGCTGTTCTACGTGTTCTTCGAGGCCACGCTCATTCCGATGTATCTGATCATCGGTATCTGGGGTGGCCCGAACAAGATCTATGCAGCGTTCAAGTTCTTCCTCTACACGCTGCTCGGCTCGCTGTTGATGCTGATCGCGCTGATCTACCTGTACAACCAATCGGGTGGCAGTTTCGACATCGCCGCGTGGCACCAGCTGCCGTTGACGCGCACGGCGCAAACCTTCCTGTTCTTTGCCTTCTTCGCAGCGTTTGCCGTCAAGGTTCCGATGTGGCCAGTGCACACCTGGCTGCCCGACGTTCACGTTGAAGCGCCCACTGGTGGTTCCGCCGTGCTGGCCGCCATCATGCTGAAGCTGGGTGCCTATGGCTTCCTGCGTTTTTCCATGCCGATCGCTCCCGACGCTGCGCGCGAGTGGGCCTGGCTCATGATCGCGCTGTCGCTGATTGCCGTGATCTACGTCGGCTTGGTGGCCATGGTGCAAAAGGACATGAAGAAGCTGGTGGCCTATTCGTCGGTCGCGCACATGGGTTTCGTCACGCTGGGTTTCTTCATCTTCAACGACCTCGGCGTGTCCGGCGGCATCGTGCAGATGATTGCCCACGGTTTTGTGTCGGGCGCGATGTTCCTGTCCATCGGCGTGCTGTACGACCGGGTGCACTCGCGTGAGATCGCGGCCTACGGTGGCGTGGTCAACACCATGCCCAAGTTCGCTGCCTTTGCGCTGTTGTTCGCCATGGCCAACTGCGGCCTGCCGGGCACCGCCGGTTTCGTGGGCGAGTGGATGGTGATCCTGGGCGCGGTCAAGTTCAACTTCTGGGTGGGTTTGGCATCGGCCACGGCACTGATCTTCGGGGCGGCCTACACGCTGTGGATGTACAAGCGCGTGTATCTGGGCCCGGTCGCCAACGATCACGTGCGTGACCTCAAGGACATTGACGCCCGCGAATTCCTGGTGATGGCGGTGCTGGCAATTGCGGTGCTCTACATGGGGATCTATCCCCGACCCTTCACCGACGTAATGGACGTTTCCGTGGCGCAGCTGCTCAAGCACGTGGCCCTGTCCAAGCTCAACTGAACCACCAGACTGAACCGAGAGAGACGAGATGATTGACAACATCAGCTGGCTGGCGATCTACCCTGAGATCGTGCTTCTGGTCATGGCCTGCGTGATCGCGCTGGTCGACCTGAGCGTCTCCAGTGCGCGCCGCACGGGTACTTATGTGCTCACCTTGCTTACCCTGGCGGTAGTTGCTGCGCTGCAAGCGCTGTATGCCACAGGTGGCAATACGTTCTACGGCTTCGGCAACATGGTGGTCAGCGACGCCATGGGCAACTGGCTGAAGTGCTTCGCCACCATCGCCATGATGATCACCCTGGTGTACGGGCGCCCCTATGCCGCCGACCGCGACATGCTGCGCGGCGGCGAACTGTTCACGCTGTCGATGTTCATGCTGCTGGGCATCTTCGTCATGATCTCGGGCAACAACTTCCTGGTGATCTACCTGGGGCTCGAGTTGCTCACGCTGTCCAGCTATGCGCTGGTGGCGCTGCGCCGTGATCACACCACCGCGACCGAAGCCGCGATGAAGTACTTCGTGCTGGGCGCGATGGCCAGCGGTTTCCTGCTCTACGGTATGTCGATGCTCTACGGCGCGACCGGTTCGCTCGATATCGGCCAGGTGTTCAAAGCTGTGAACTCGGGGCAGATCCGTCACCAGGTGCTGGTGTTTGGCCTGGTGTTCATCGTCGCGGGCCTGGGGTTCAAGCTCGGAGCCGTTCCGTTCCACATGTGGGTGCCAGACGTTTATCAAGGTGCACCTACTGCCGTGACGCTGATGATCGGCGGCGCGCCTAAGCTGGCTGCCTTCGCCATCACCATCCGCCTGCTGGTGGACGGTTTGCTGCCCCTGGCCATCGACTGGCAGCAGATGCTCGCGGTGCTGGCCATTGGATCGCTGCTGGTCGGTAACCTCGCTGCCATCATGCAGACCAACCTCAAGCGCATGCTGGCTTACTCGACCATTTCGCAGATGGGCTTCGTGTTGCTGGGCTTGTTGTCCGGCGTGATCAACGGCAATGTGGATGCAACGGCCGTCGAGAACGCCTACAGCTCTGCCATGTTCTACGTGGTGACCTATGTGCTGACCACGTTGGCGGCATTTGGCGTGATTTTGCTGCTGGCACGTGAAGGCTTCGAGAGTGAAGAAGTGTCCGATCTGTCGGGTTTGAACCAGCGCAGCCCGCTCTATGCCGGCATCATGGCCGTCTGCCTGTTTTCCTTCGCTGGCCTGCCTCCATTGGTGGGTTTCTACGCCAAGCTCGCCGTGCTTCAGGCGCTGGTGGCTTCCGGCCAGACGCTCTACATCGCGCTGGCGGTGTTCGCCGTGATGATGTCGTTGATCGGCGCCTTCTACTACCTGCGTGTAGTCAAGGTGATGTACTTCGATGCGCCTTTGACGGTGACGCGTGTGTCGGCACCGCTGGATGTACGTGTGGTGTTGACGCTCAATGGTGCGCTCATCGTCGTGCTGGGCCTGCTGCCTGGCGGCCTGATGGCGCTGTGTGCAGACGCCGTCGTGCGCGCCTTGGCGACCTGAGTCCCGAAGCAGGCGCAGCCCATCCTCGCTGCCCGCTAAAGCAGGTCTCATGTCTCAAACAGGTGCTGTCTGGTTGGTGATCGTCGCAGCGTTGGTTGCCGCTAACCTGCCGTTCTTGAGCCAACGGTGGTTAGTCGTAGGACCGCGTTCTTCAGCTGGCAAGCCGCTGGGTGGCAGGCTGGCTGAAATGGCGGTCCTGTACTTCGTGGTGGGGGGGCTGGCTCTGCTGCTGGAGCGGCGGGCAGGCCAGATCGCGCCACAGGGCTGGGAGTTCTACGCCATCACGGCCACGCTTTTCGTGACCCTGGCATTCCCTGGCTTTGTCTATCGCTATCTGCTGCGGCGGCGTGGCTGAGTTGTCGGCGCTGCCGCGGCTCCTGGTCCTCGAAATCGATGCACAGTCTTGAGCTCAGCGGCCGGCCATGAAGGTTCTCGATCTTTTCTGCGAACACGAGCATGGTTTTGAGGGCTGGTTCGGGTCGGAGGACGACTACCAATCCCAGCTGCAGCGCGGCTTGGTGCAGTGCCCGCTTTGCGGCAGCAGCCAGGTGCGCAAGGGCTTGAGCGCGCCACGGCTCAATCTCGGCGCGCAACCAGCAGCTGATACGTCCACGCGTTCGGATGCCGCTGCGTTGGCACCTGCTCAAAGCCCGTCAACGTCTCGCGCTCCCGTAATTCCCCATGCCATGCAGGCCGCTTGGCTGCAGATGTCGCGCGAGATCGTTGCACGCACCGAAGACGTGGGTGCGCGTTTTGCTGACGAAGCCCTGCGGATGCACCACGGCGAGACTGCCGAGCGCCCGATACGTGACAAAGCCACACGGGAAGAAGCGTTGCAATTGCTGGAAGAGGGCGTTCCAGTCATCCCATTGGCCCTGCCGGTCGCGGCCAAAGAAACCCTGCAGTAATTCAACAGACCCGTGCTCTGGCGCGCGTCAATCGGTCTTCGTCCAGTCGCCTGCAAACTGCAGTGCAGCCAGCCGCGCGTAAACACCGCCGTGGCGAACCAACTCCTCGTGCCGGCCCTCCTCGACGATACGGCCATGGTCGAGCACGACGATGCGATCCACGTTCTGCACCGTCGCCAATCGATGCGCGATGACCAGTGTGGTGCGACGCCCGGCATGCCGGTGCATGGCTGCGTCCAGCGCGGCTTGCACCACGCGCTCGCTCTCGGCGTCCAGCGCGCTGGTGGCTTCGTCCAGCAGCAACACCGGCGCGTCTTTCAACAGTGCGCGGGCAATCGCCATGCGTTGCCGCTGACCGCCGGAAAGGCGCACCCCACGCTCGCCCAGAAAAGTGTCATAGCCTTCGGGCAAAGCTTCGATAAACCCGTGGGCGAAGGCTGCGCGGGCGGCGTCCTCCACTTCGGCATCGCTGGCTTGCGGCCGGCCATAGCGGATGTTCTCGCGCGCCGAGTTGGAGAAGATGACAGCGTCCTGCGGAACGATGCCGATGTGGGTGCGTAAGGTGTCCAGCGGCAATTTGCGCACATCCACCCCGCGCAGCGTGACGCGCCCGTTATCGCCCGTGCTGCCGCCTACATCGAAGAAGCGTTGCAACAGATGGAATACGGTGCTTTTGCCGGCCCCGCTCGCTCCCACCAGCGCGACCGTCTCGCCAACCTTCAGCGACAGACTGAACGACTGCAGCGCTGCCACGCCCGGCCGGGACGGGTACGAGAAGTGGACGTTCTCGAACGCCAGCGCCACCTCATCCTGCGAGCCAGCGTTCGAGCCCGAGCCCGGGCCCGGGCCCGGGCCCGCGCCCGTTGCCCATCCGCCCGGCATGGCGGCACCATGCGCCTCGACCTGCGGAGACGTGATCGACGAGGTGGTGGCAAGCAGTTCCATCAGCCGCTCGGTGGCGCCCGCGGCACGCAGCAGATCGCCGTACACCTCGCCCAGCACCGCCACAGCTCCGGCCAGAAACATCACGTAGACGACTGTCTGGCCCAGGTGGCCGGCGGACATGGTGCCCGCGATGACCGCCTGCGTGCCTTGGTGCAAGCCCCATAGCAGCAGTGCCGCGTTGGCAATGATGATGAATGCGACCAGCGCAGCACGTGCGCTGCTGCGCCGGGCCGCGGCCCGAAACGCCGTTTCGGTGGCAGCCTCGAACCGCCTTGCCTCGCGCGGCTCGGCGGTGAAGCTCTGCACCACCGGAATGGCGTTTAGCACCTCGGCAGCGATGGCGCTGGCATCTGCGACCCGGTCCTGGCTGGCGCGTGAGAGCCTGCGCACCTTGCGGCCGATCCAGAGCGTTGGCAGCACCACGACGGCAATGGCCACAAAAACCAGCACCATCACATAGGGATTGGTCCACACGAGCATGCCGAGTGCGCCCAGCCCCAGCACCGCGTTGCGCAAGCCCATCGACAGCGACGAGCCGACGACGGTCTGCACCAGCGTGGTGTCCACCGTCAGCCGCGAAAGCACCTCGCCCGTTTGGGTGGTCTCGAAGAATTCAGGGCTTTGCTGCAGCACGTGGGCATACACCGCATTGCGCAAGTCCGCCGTCACGCGTTCGCCCAGCCAGCTGACCATGTAAAAGCGCGCTGCGGAAAAAATGCCCAGCGCGGTCGCCACGGCAAATAGCACGCCGAAGTGCCCACGCAACGCCATGGCCTGCGTGGCCTTGTCTGCGCCGATCAGGCCGCCATCGATCAACTCGCGCAGCGCCCACGGAAAGGCCAGAGTGGCCAGCGCCGCCATCACCAGGAAGAAGCCGGCCAAAGCGATGCGTCCCGTGTAGGGCTTGAGAAACGGGAGCAGCCCCATCAAGGAGCGTGGCGCGCCTCGCGCCGGTGCTGAGCTGGTGTTTTCGCGCGCCACGTTCATTCCAGGCCGAACGCGACGCTCAGCGCCTCGCCAAACTCTGCAGTCCCGCTGAGCGACAGCGTGAGCGTGTGGCGAGAGCCTTCTCGGGCCGTCACAGCGGGCAGCAACTGGCGCATCGCAGCGTCATAGTGCAGCGTCTGCAATGGCGCGTTATCGGGTTCGCTATGCAGGTCGTAGTCCCAGGTGCCACCGTCTTCGATGGGCCCGCGCTGTTCGGGAAACTCTGCCGTGGCCCATGCCAGCACCTGCAAGATCTCGTCCTGCAAAGGCGGCAGGCGCGCAGCGGTCACGCTGGCAATGGCATCCCACGTGCCGGTGCCTTCCGCGTCTTCGCTGTAGTCAAATTCGAGGTAGTGCAGGGCAGGCATGAGGCAGTGGTAAGACAGTGATGTGACACGATGCCGCCATTCTGCGGCACTGCCATGGCCTGGAGCTTGTGAATGAACCGACCGGAGAGACTGATGAAGCAGACCGAACCCACCATCTTGCAGGTGGATGGCTGGACCTTTGCCTACCCGGGGCGCCCGCTGCTGCAGGGCTGGAGCGCGCGCATCAAGCCGGGCATGTCTTTGGTGCTCGGTGGTGATGGCGCGGGTAAGACCACGCTGCTGCGCCTGTTGGCCGGCGCGTTGCCGGCCCAGTCGGGCTCGGCGCTGCTGATGGGCCAGCCATTGCAGGCGTCGGATGCGGCCCGCTCTTCCCGCGTGTATTGGATGGAGCCGCGCTCTGCCGGCCTGGATGCGCTCAGCCCGGCGCAGTGGTTTGAGCAGTTGCTGCAGCGCTATCCGCAATGGGATGCAGACGCACTGCAGCAGCAGGTGCAGGGCTTCGGTTTGACGCCCCATCTGCACAAGCCCATGTTCCAGCTGTCCACCGGCACGCAGCGCAAGGTGCTGCTGGCGGCAGGACTGGCGAGCGGGGCCGAGCTGACCCTGTTCGACGAGCCCATCGCGGGCCTGGACAAACCGTCCATCCTCTACCTGCAGCAAGCGCTGGCGCACCAGGCGATGCAGCCGCGCCGTGCGTTCGTCGTGGCGCATTACGAGCCATTGCCGGGTGTGCCCTGGCGCGACACGTGGGTGCTGCCGGACTGACAGGCACATCAGCGGCAGGCCACGCGCAGGCGCGGGCAAACCGTTCGCCGTTCAACGTTCGCCGTTCAATTCAGTGCGACTTCTTCAAATACATGCCGATATACAGCGGTATGGCGAACCCGAGGGCCAGCACGATGGGCCCGCTGGGTGTTGGAGCCAGCCATGTCGCCACACTGCCGATCACCCAGCCGGGCAGCACCTTGCCAAACTCAAATGCATAAGAGGCCCTGCCGTGACAGTAAGGGCACTTGAAGCTGTATCGCCCCAGTTGCAGGTAACCGATTTTTCTGGAGCACCAGGGGCATTGCATGGTCAAAGTACCTGATTGTTGGGCGGCTGCTGGCTTGCCGGCTCTGCAAACGTCGCAGGGGACGGAGATCCCTTCAATATAAAAGATGCTCCTATTTTTGTAGCTACTAGCGCTTAATGGATAAGCGCTAGAGGCCGATTTTACTTAAATTACGCCTTGCGCCAGCATGGCGTCCGCCACCTTCACAAAGCCCGCAATGTTGGCGCCATCCACATAGCTCACGCTGCCGTCGGCTTGCTTGCCGTACTGCAGGCAGGCCGCGTGAATGCCCTGCATGATCTGCAGCAGGCGCGCGTCCACTTCTTCACGGGGCCACGACAGGCGGGCCGCGTTCTGGCTCATCTCCAGGCCCGATGTGGCCACGCCGCCCGCATTGCTGGCCTTGCCCGGCGCGTACAGCACGCCTGCCGACTCAAAGGCCTTGGCGGCCTCGATGGTCGATGGCATGTTGGCGCCTTCGGCCACGCAGACCACGCCGTTCTGGATGAGCGTGCGGGCGTCTTCCAAAGCCAGCTCGTTCTGCGTGGCGCAGGGCAGGGCGACGTCCACCGGCACATGCCAGGGGCTCACGCCGGCTTCGAAGCGCGCGCCGGTCTGCTGGGCGTAGTCGTTGACGCGTCCATAGCGGTGGTTCTTCACGTCCATCAAGATGGCCAATTTTTCAGGAGTGAAGCCGTCTTCGTCGATCACCGTGCCGCTGGAGTCCGACACCGTGACCACCTTGGCGCCCAGCTGCATGGCCTTCTCGACCGCGTACTGCGCCACGTTGCCCGAGCCAGAAACCGACACGCGCAGTCCGTCGATGGAGCGCCCGCGCGTCTTCAGCATTTCCTCGGCGAAATACACCGTGCCATAGCCGGTCGCTTCCGGCCGCACCAGCGAGCCGCCGAACGACAGGCCCTTGCCGGTGAACACGCAGTCGGCACGGTTGGTCAGCTTCTTGACCATGCCCGCGATGAAGCCCACCTCGCGGCCGCCCACGCCCATGTCGCCCGCGGGCACATCGGTGTCCGCGCCCACGTGGCGGTACAGCTCCGACGCGAAGGCCTGGCAAAAGCGCATCACCTCGCCCTGGCTCTTGCCCTTGGGGTCGAAATCGGCGCCGCCCTTGCCACCGCCCATGGGCAGCGTGGTCAACGCGTTCTTGAAGGTCTGCTCGAACGCCAGGAATTTCAGCACCGACAGGTTCACCGACGGGTGAAAGCGCAGCCCGCCCTTGTACGGGCCGATCGCCATGCTGTGCTGGATGCGATAGCCGCGGTTGACCTGCACCCGGCCATGGTCGTCCGTCCAGCAGACGCGAAAGAGCACCGTGCGCTCCGGCTCCACCAGCCGCTCCAGCAGGCCGTGTTCCGCATAGCGTGGGTGCTGCGCGATGAAAGGCCAAAGGCTCTCCATGACCTCGGTGACGGCCTGCAGGAATTCGGGCTGGCCGGGATTGCGTTGCGCAACCTGTTCGAGAAACTGGCCGACGGACTCATGTGACATGGAGAGCGCTTTCTGTCTGGAGAAAAGGATGGAAGAGGATGAGGCACTTTTTTGGTGCAGCGGGCGCTCTGCGCTGGCCGCAACATTATGAGCAAGCGGCATGATGTTATGCACCAATTGAGGGATTTTCTCCTGCATCAAAACGCAGTGGATGGGCCTTTCTTGGTGCGTTGCTAGCGCTGATTTGGTGCTTCCCAGACTTGTGCCTGTCATCAAACCGCAGCACAGTGCACAGGGCTACAACACACACAACATTCCTTCCTGATAGAGAAAGAGGTGACTCAATGCGGTTTCCAACGATGGTAAAGACCAGCCTGGCAGCGGTGATGGCGGGATCGCTGCTGGTCGCCTGTGGCGGCGACGACAACCCTCCCACGCTCGACGGCAGCAAGGCCCTGGTGATCGGCCACCGCGGCGCCGCCGGCTACTTGCCCGACCACACGCTGGAAGGCTACCGCCGCGCCATCGAGATGGGTGTGGACTTCATCGAGCCCGATTTGGTGGCCACCAAAGACGGCGTGCTCGTCGCCCGCCACGAGCCGAACATCACCGGCACCACCGATGTGTCCACCCGACCAGAATTCGCTAGCCGCAAGACCAAGAAGGTGGTCGACGGCGTCACCGAGGAAGGCTGGTTCGCATCGGACTTCACGCTGGCCGAAATCAAGACGCTGCGCGCCATCCAGCCACTGCCCGAGCGCGATCAGTCGTTCAACGGCCGCTTTCAGATTCCTACCCTGGTCGAGGTGCTTGATCTGGCCCGCACCGAAGGCCAGCGCCTGAACCGCAGCGTGGGCGTGTACATCGAAACCAAGCACCCTACTTACCACGTAAACCTCGGTCTGCCGCTGGAAGACCGCCTGCTCACCACGCTCTCGCAGTACGGCTACACAGCCAAGACCTCGCCGGTCATCGTGCAGTCGTTCGAGGTCGCCAATCTGAAGTACCTGCGCACCAAGAGCCAGGTGCGGCTGGTGCAACTGGTGGATGCGAACGACGTCAACGCCGATGGCAGCATCGACCTGACCGCGCCCTACGACAAGCCCTACGACTTCGCGGTGGCGGGCGACCGGCGCACCTTTGCCAGTCTGCTCACGGCAGATGGCCTGAAGGAAGTGAAGACCTATGCGGACGGCATCGGCCCCTGGAAGCCGTACCTGATCCCGTCACGCCAGCTGGACGACAACCGCGACGGCAAGCCCGACGACCTGAACGGCGACGGCCTGATCGACGAACGCGACCGTGTGCTGATGGAGCCGACCCGCGTGCTGGCCAACGCGCACGACGCCGGCCTTTTCGTGCACCCGTACACGTTCCGCAGCGAAGCCAAGCGGCTTACGTCCGACTACAAGGGCGACGCCAAGGAAGAGTACCGCCGCTTCTTCCGCCTGGGCGTGGACGGGGTGTTCTCGGACTTTCCTGACCAGGCCAAGGCCGCTCGCGACGACTGACCTGCAGGATGCGGCGGGCCTTGTTCGCACAGAACAGGCCCTGCCGGCCGCTCCGGCGCCCGCCGGTGCCCCGCCAGCACTGCGCCTCAAAACCCTCGGCGCAGGCCCACGCTCAGCACGGTGTCGCCCCGGCGCCGGCCGATGGTGCCATCCACGTGCCAGTGAGCAGACCAGGCCCACCGCAGGCCTGTCTGGACCGTGGTGGGCCCATGCCGCATGCCGAACGTCTCGATCATCGGTGTCACCTGGCTTTCGCCCAGCAAGCCCGCCGCACCTTCCAGGGCCAGGCCCCAGGTGGGTTGCCACTTGTCATGCGGCGCCCGAGCCATGCCCAGATTGCCGTGCGCAGCCCCCCAGCTGGCCATGCAGGTGCCGATAAGGTTCAGCACGCCGGTGCGGGCGCTCCCGTCGTGGCGCAGCCGCGTCACACCGGCGCTGCTGGCGGCATTGCAGCCTTCGCCTTCGGGCTGCAGCGTCCACAGCCATTTGACCGATGCACCCTGCATCGTGGAGCGGCCGTCGCGATCGCGTGCTAGCGCCGCATCCAGCTCCAGGCCCGGCAGCGCCGCTGCGGTGTAGGAAGGTGCGATAACGAACATGCCACGGCTGCGCCGTGTGCCTTCCCACCATGCTTCCACCTCGCCCTCGCCTGGCGCGTTGATGCCTGCATCGTCCACCGTCAGCGGCCGTCCGCCGGCATGGGCCGCAGGCGGCAGCAGCACCACCGACGCAGCGGCAAAGGCCGTGGCGGTGGCGGCATTCCAGCGCGCAATGGCGGGCCGCAGTGGGCGCGACGGCGGGCACGCCGCCGTCAACGAACGTGCTTTGGCTCGCAAGGAAGACGCGATGGGGCGCAGGGAAAAGGTTTTCATCGTGTGGCGGGCGCGCAAGTTGGGTGGAATGGCGGCACGGGGGCCGCAATGCGAATCAGCGGCCGCGCAGAAACAGCGCGTCCAGCTCTTTCATCGACAGCTGCCGCCAGGTGGGCCGGCCGTGGTTGCACTGGTCGGACCGGTCGGTCGTTTCCATCTGCCGCAACAGCGCGTTCATCTCGTCGATGGTGAGCTTGCGGTTGGCGCGCACGGCGCCGTGGCAGGCCATGGTGCCCAGGATCTCATTGCGCGCGCGCTGCACCACGGTGCTGGCGTCGTGCGCGGCCAGCTCGGCCAGCACGCTGCGGGCCAGCTCGACCGGGTTGCCATGCGCCAGCGTGGTGGGCACGGCGCGCACGGCCAGCGTGCGGGGCGAGAACGGGGCCACTTCCAGCCCCAGCATCTCCAGCGTGTCCGCCTGCGCCTCGGCCGTGGCCACTTCTTCGGGCGTGGCGGCGAAGGTGGCCGGAATCAGCAGCGGCTGGCTGGCGATGCGCGCCGCGCCATCCACCTGGGCCTTGAGCCGTTCGTACACGATGCGTTCGTGCGCGGCATGCATGTCCACCACGATCAGGCCCAGCGCGCTTTCGGCCAGGATGTACACGCCGTGGATCTGCGCCACGGCGCGCCCCAGCGGCCAGGTGCCGGGCTCGGCGGCAGGTTGCGTGGGGGATGGGGCGGGGTTCCACGACGGCTCAAGTGACGCTACCGGCGAGCTGGCCGCCCACTGCAATGGCGTGCCGTCAGCTGGCGCCGCCGTTGCCTGCGCGTTGTCGGGTGTGCCCCACAGCGCCTGCAGGTCAGACACCTTGTGCCCCACGCGTTCATCAAATTTGATAGCAGCTTGCGCTTGTGTATAGGGCGCTAGAGGCCGATTTGACCCAAAATTCGTTGCGATGGCCTGCGCTGCGGCGCGGTATTCGCCATCGCCCACGGGCGGCTGTTCTTGCAACTGTGCGGCGGCTGCTTGGGCCAGCGCCTGCGCACGCGGTGCAGCCAGCGCGTTTTCCACCGCATGGCGCACGGCCTGGTGCACCTCGCGGCTGTCGCGAAAGCGCACCTCGATCTTGGTCGGGTGCACGTTCACGTCCACCCGCAGCGGGTCGATCTCCACATACAGCGCATACACCGGCTGCTTGTGGCCGTGCAGCACGTCTTCATACGCGCTGCGCGCCGCGTGGGTCAGCACCTTGTCGCGCACGAAGCGGCCGTTGACGTAGCAAAACTGCTGGTCGGCGCGCGAGCGGGCCGCATCGGGCAGCCCGGCGCGGCCGGTGACGGTGACCGCGCCTGAGCGGTGCCGCACCGCGACCGATTCGGCGAGGAAGTCTTCGCCCAGCACGTCGGCCAGGCGGCGTGCCAGCGCTTGCTGCAGCGTGTCTTCATCGTGCGAGGCTTCTTGCGGCGACAGCGTGGCGCGCCACTGCTCGACCAGCTTGCCCTCGTGCCAGATGGCAAAGCCCACGTCGGGCCGCGCCAGCGCGTGGCGGCGCACGGCTTCCACGCAGTGCGCCAGCTCGGTGGCGTCGGTCTTGAGGAACTTGCGCCGAGCCGGCGTGGAAAAGAACAGCTCTTTCACTTCCACGGTGGTGCCCGAGCTGCGCGCCGCAGGACGCAGCTCGCCACTGCGCGCGTCCAACAGAAAAGCGCTGGCCTGGTGCGCGGGGCGCGACAGCAGCGCCATTTCAGACACCGACGCAATGGCGGCCAGCGCCTCGCCGCGAAAGCCCATGGTGGCGACCGACTCCAGGTCGTGCAGGTTGGTGATCTTGCTGGTGGCGTGGCGGCGCAGCGCGATGGGCAGCTCTTCCTGCGGAATGCCGCTGCCATCGTCTTCCACCGCAATCAGGCGCACACCCCCGGACAGCAGCCGCACGGTGACCTGCGTGGCGCCGGAGTCCAGCGCGTTGTCGACGAGTTCGCGCACCGCCGAGGCGGGGCGTTCGACCACTTCGCCGGCGGCGATCTGGCTGATCAGCTCGTCGGGTAGGTCACGGATGGGGCGGCGGGGCGTTGGAAGGGGGGCATTCACACGGGGGATTTTAGGCGGGCCACTACGCGGCAACCGGCCCGCTGACGGCGTGCGTCTGCGGTGCACATGCCGGAGCGGCCGCCGAGGTGTGCGCGGCGGGCAGCGCCGCCGCCAGGCAGGCGATGCCGCTGGCCGACAGCTTGGCATCGTGCTTGGCCAGTGCCGCCAGGTTGGCGACGTCTTCCGCGCGCTGGATGCGGCCCGGCGCGATGCGCACGGCGCCAATGGACAACGTGGTGCAGTTGAAGAAGCGTTTGACGCCATGCCGATCCTCCGCCCAGATGCCGCCCGCGCGGCGCGCCTCGTCGTCGAACAGGTTGCGTGCCTCGGTGGCAAAGTCGGCCACCAGGTCCCGGCAGCGCTGCAGCCAGTTGCCGCTTTGAAACAGCAGCATGAAGTCGTCGCCGCCCACGTGGCCGACAAAGTCGCGCTGTGCGTCGCAGTGCGACACCGACAGGCGCGCCAGCAGCCGAATCATCTGGTCGCCGCGCCAGTAGCCGTAGTAGTCGTTGAACGGCTTGAAGTGGTTCAGGTCGGCATAGCAGGCGACGAACTCGGTGCCGCTGTCCAGCAGGCGCTGCATGTGCAGGCTGATCGGAATGTTGCCGGGCAAGAAGGTGAGCGGGTTGGCATGGCGCGCGGCCTCGATGCGCGCCTCGGTCACGCCGCGCACCAGCTGGTCGCCCGTGCCCAGGCCCACGTAGCGGCCGTTGTCGGTCACGATGAAGCCGTCGTTCAGGTAGCGCTGGTCCTGCGAGGTGAGGATGCCCACCAGCTGGTCCACGTCGCAGTCCAGCTCGACCACGCGCGGCGCATGGTTGGCAAAGCCGCTGCAGGGCTTGCGGCCGTGCACTTCGCGAAAGTAGAGCGTGGCGTAGTGGTTCATGAACTGCTGGCGGTTGATCAGCGCCACTGGCCGCGCGGCCTCCAGCACGGCCAGCGCATGCAGCTCGGCATGCGTTTTGAACAGGCGGGCCACTTCGTCGTTGTGCGTGTCGGGCGACACGGTGGGCGCCTGCACCACCAGCAGGTTGCGCAGGATGCCGGGGCGCACGTTCTGGCCCTGGTGCGGCAGCACGGCCACGCGGCGGTCGAGCAAGGCTTCCAGCGCGGGCGCGTCGATCACCTCGCGCGGTTCGATATCGGGGCGGCCCAGCAGGTAGCCCTGGCCGTAGGGGATGTCCATGTCCCGCAGCGCACGCAGCTCTTCGCGCGTCTCGATGCCCTCGGCCACCAGCGTGGTGCCGAACACTTCGGCAATGCCCTTGATGGCCTGCAGCATCTGCAGCTTCTCGGGGTGGTCGGCAATGTCGCGGATGAAGTACTTGTCGATCTTCACGAAGTCGGGCTTGACCTCGGACCACAGCCGCAGGCTGGAATGGCCATCGCCGAAATCGTCCAGTGCCAACCGGGCGCCGCAGGCATGCACTTCGCGCAGCGCGCTGCGCAGCGACGCCATGTCCGACACGCGTTCATGCTCGGTGATCTCCAGCACCACCATGCGGGCGGACACGCCCAGCTCGCGCACGGTGCTGCCCAGCAGGCCCGCACCGCACATGGCCACGCCGCACACCAGCGCGTCCGCGCTGATGTTCACGAAGATGCGGCCGGCGCGGCCCTCTTCGCCCCACTGGCGCAGCGCGATCACCACGCACAGCAACTCGAAGTCCTGCAGGATGCGCTCGCGCCGGGCCATCTCCAGCAGCGCATCGGGCCGGTGCAGAGGCGAATCCACCGGGCCGCGAATCAGTGCCTCATGCGCATAGATGCCGCCCTCACGCAGATCGGCCAGCGGCTGAAAGACGCAATACAGGCCGCCTTCCCGCATCAGCCTGGCCAACGGCCCGGTGCCATGACGGGCGGCGGGCGACAACAGGTCGATGGCGGCGTGCTGCGTTGGGTCGAGGGTGGACTCCATGGCTTACAAAATGAAACGGATTGGGCAGACCATACGGCCGCCGGGTGACGTTTCCGTGACGGTGCGCTGGTACCCGGAGTGCCGTTGTCGCTGTGGCAACAAGGTTTGCTATTGTTTTTATAGCTGCTTGCGCTTGATGGATAAGCGCTAGAGGCCAATTTGAATCATATTTTTCTGCGCGCAGCAAAAAAGGCACGGCAGATTGCTCCGCCGTGCCTCGATGGGTGCCGCCGCGCCACCTGAGCGCGCGGCGATTGTCAATGGGTTCAGAAGCGGTGGCGCACGCCCACACCCGCGCTGTTGCCGCTGCGCTGGTTGGTGATCTTGTCGTTCATCAACACGGCATAGACGTCGGTGCGCTTGGACAGGAAGTAGTCATAGCCGATGGAGAAGGTCTTGCGGTTCACGTCGGGCGTGGACCATTCCGTCTTGACCCATTCGGCCAGCAGCTTGCCGTTGCCGATGGGAGCCGACGCGCCCACCTGCATCGTCTTGCCCTTGGTGTCGGCCGCGTCGCTGATCTTCTTCTCGCCATAGCTCAGGAAGGGCTTGACCATGCCGAAGTCATACGCGCCCAGCAGCATCCAGTACTTATGGTTGTTGGGCAGCAGCGCGTTGACCGGGTTGGCGATGTCGGCGTTTTCGTAGAAGCCGGTCAGCGTCAGTGGGCCGCCGAAGTAAAAGAAGTTGGCACCGACGTTGTTCTTGCCTCCTTGGCCAGGCTGTTCGCCAAATTGGTACTGGATGTTGGCCGACAGGCCGCCGAACTTAGGGGTGCTGTAGACCACCTGGTTAGACCAGCCGGTGTCGGACGGCGTCATCGCGCGCCAGCCGCTGCCGTTGAACAGCGGCACATCCTTGTGCAGCATCAGCGGCGACAAGACGAACGAATCGCCGAAAGGGTTGCCCACCACGGACGGCAGGAAGTTGGGCGCCATCCAGCGGCCCAGCATCACGGAGCCGAAGTCGCCCGACAGGCTGACGTTGGCATCGCGCGAGAAGAACGAATCGTTGGCGAAGCGGCCCTGCGTGCCGGTGTCGACCTTGATGAACGACGTCAGCTGGAAGTTGGCTTTCAAGCCGCCGCCCAGGTCTTCGGTGCCCTTGAATCCGAACCACGACGTGGTCATGCCGCCGCTGTCCACCACTGAGCGGCGATTGGCGTCGCCCGCCATCTTCATGGAGCCGACGAACGCGTCGGTCAGGCCGGTGAGCGTGACGGAGCTCTGTGCGTGGGCCGAAGCGCCGCACAGCATGGCGGCTCCAAGGGCGATCAGGGTTTTTTTCATGGTCTTCCTGCAGGGGGTGAGTGGAATAAATGCCGAAGTTCTCGGCATGAAGATGCGGGACACGCGGCAAACGTATCCAACTGCAATCCATAAAGCAAAGACCGTGCCCCTTGCCAGGCAGCAGGCGGCATATCTCCGGCGTCGGGCTACGGGCCAGATGCTCTGCTGCATCCCTTTTTGACTTTGCTCAACACGCCAGACTGGTGCGGCCTGCACAGTGCAGCCATGTTCCCGAACCCCTCCTTTGATCCGCTTGCCGAAACCGAGGTCGCCGCCGCCGGTGAGGTGCTGCGCCAACGCCATCAGCAGTCCGCGTCGGTGCTGCACCTGGACAGCGGCCGCGTGCTGCTGGGCGTGCGCGAAGACGGCCAGATGCGCCACCAACTGGGTGTGGTGGAAGGCCCTTTCTGGCTGGACGCCGCCTCCGCGTTGCTGGGGCAGCCCTGCGTTGTCGACATGGTGGCCGACACCCCGGTGCACCTGCGGCGCATGCCCATCGAAAATTTCAAGCAGGGCGTGGAAGCGCTGCCGCCTTCGGTTCAGGGACTGGTGCGCAGTCTGGCCAGCGGCTACTGCCGGCAGACCGAGTTGGCCGTGAGCCGCCTGGCGCAAGACGCCGAATCCCGATGCGCGCAGTGGCTGCTTCAGCATGCGCAGCAGGGCGATGACGGCGCCATGCGCGTCACGCTAAACCAGCGCAAGCGGCTGATTGCCGCGCAGCTCGGCATCGCCCCGGAAACCCTGTCGCGCGTGCTGCGGCACCTGCGCGAGCACGGGCTGATCGCCGGCACCGGCAATGTGCTGAGCCTGCCGCAACCCCGCGCCTTGCAGGTGGTGGCGGGCGGTTGAAGGCCGCGCGCCGTTGGGGGCGCAAGGCAGGGTTTTCCTGCCGCGCATCGAGGGTTGCCCCGAACCCGGCGCGCTGAATGCGCTGCTTATATTGGTGCACGACCACTGTCCGCCGTACGCCATCCATGCATTGCGCTTCGTCTCAGCCGTTTGTCCGAGGTGCCTCCTACGCGAGGCCGGCATGACGCCGCCAGCGGCCACGTCACCGAGCCCGCACGACCCGGCGCTCTCCTTTCCCGACTCTTCCTTCGATTCGGTTTTTGACTCGGCGCCAGACGACGCGCCCGGCTGGCTGTTACCCGGTGCAATGGTGGTCAAGCTGGTCGCCGTGGCCTTGGCTGCAGTGCTGCTGGCGGGCAGTGCGTCCGCATGGCTGGTGTCCTATGCCTCCACGCAGGCAGCCATGCGCCGGCTGGTCAGCCAGCAGAACGACGAAGTGGAAATGGTTGCGCGCCTGCTGGCCAGCAAGATCGAGCAGAGCCAGCGGGTACTGAGCACCGTGGCCGAAGGCATCGCGCCGGGCATGCTCGAATATCCTTCGTCGCTGGAATGGCTGGTGCAGCAGGGCCTGCCCGCCGTGCGGTTCTTCGACGCCATGCAGGTGGCGCGCAAGGACGGCCAGCTGAGCGTCAACCTGCAGTACGGCAAGCTGCAGCAGGCCGCCACGCTGGACCCGATCGAGCGTGACTATCTGCTGCGCACCATCGTGGACGGCAAGCCCCTGGTGTCCGATCTGATCGGCGCCGCGCCGGGCGATGCGCGGGTGATGTTCACCATGCCGCTGCGGCGCAGCGACGGCCCGGTGACCGGCGCCGTGGCCGGCGTGCTGCGGCTGCAGTCGCAGGGGCTGCTGCCCCAATCGATGGCCATGCCGGCGCGCGACGAGTCGCGCCTGATCGTCTTCACCCGCGAGGGCGTGATCCTGTCGCACCCGCAGCGCGAGCGCGTGCTGGGCCACGTGCGCGATGAGCCCGGCCTGGCGCAGGTCTACGCCCGCTGGCAGCAGCAAGACAAGCCGCTGATGGGCCAGGGCGCCACCGAACGCGTTGCGGGTCATGTGGTCAGCGTGGCGGGCGTGCCGCTGCCGCGCTGGATGGTTGCACGGGTCAGCGATTCGCAGGCGCTGATGGCGCCGTCCGAAGGCGCGCATCGCGCGGCCTGGGGGCTGGCCGGTGGCGGTGTGCTGGCCATTGCCGCGCTGGCCTGCGTGGCCATGCTGTGGCTGGCCAGGCCGCTGGCGCAGTTGACGCTGCGTGCCAAACGCATGTTGTGGGCGCACGTCTCTGACGCCGGCGCAGCCACGGGTTGGCCCCGCTCGCGCGGCGAGGTGGACACGCTGGTGCGCGTGTGCACCCATCTGGCGTCGCAGCGCACACGAGAGCAGCGCGAGGCGGGCATCACGGCAGCGCGGCTCGACTCCCTGCTGGCGCATGCGCCGGTCGGCATCGTCATCACGCGGGGCGACGTGATGGAAGTGGCGGGCGTGCAGGCGGCGCGCATGCTGGGCTATTCGCCCTCCGAGCTGCGCGGCCTGCCGGCCCGGGCCATGCACGCCACCCAGGCCGACTACGACCAGTGGCGCAACCGCGTGCGGCAGGCTTTCGCGGCGCATGGCGGCTTCGACGGCGATGTGCGTTTTCAGCGCAAGGACGGCAGCCCCGTGTGGGCCCGCGTGCTGGCGCACCGCGCGGGCGCCCGCACCGCGGCGGCAGAGGCGGCCGGCACCGTCTGGCTGCTGGAGGACATCACGGCCGAGCGCGGCTCGCGCCAGTTGCGCGGCTGGGTGGCGGGGCACGATCCGCTCACGCGGCTGCTCAACCGGGGCGCCTTCATCGAGCGCCTGGGCGAGCTGATGTGCGTGCGCGCGCAGGGCGCCGCGACGGTGTCTGCGCCCCTGTCTGGGGCAGAGCTGGACACGCTGGTGGTGCTGTTCATGGACCTGGACCATTTCACCGTGGTCAACGACGTGGCCGGGCACGACGCGGGCGACGACGTGCTGCGGCACGTGGCGCGGCTCATCGAAGAGCAGGTGCGCCATGTCGGCTGGGCGGCCCGGCTGGGCGGCGATGAATTTGCGGTGGTGCTGCCGGCGTGTTCACGCTCGCGCGGGCACGAGATCGCCGAGCTGATCCGCATCGCCATCGCCGCGTGGGAGCCGGCTTACGGCGGGCGCAGCTTTCTGGTCAGCGCCAGCGTGGGACTGGTGGCGCTGGAGGGCGGCGCTGCCGATGAAGACCATGTCACCCAGCTGCTGCGCGCGGCCGACATGGCCTGCTACGAGGCCAAGCGGCGCGGCCGCAACCAGGTCTACGCCTTGCCGCTGGCGCCCTGATAGATCTGGCCGGCCGGCACAGAAAGCGTTTGGTTAGCCCCTGCTATTGCGGCACGACCCGCACCACGCGGCCCTGCGCGCTATCGGTCAGCAGGTAGAGCGCTCCGTCCGGTGCGGCGCGCACGTCTCGCAGGCGCTCGCCCAGTTCCTGAAACAGCGTCTCCTGCGGGCCTGGCACGCCTGCTGCCATGGGCACGCGGCGCACCGACTTTTCCTTCAGCGCCGCCACGAACAGGCTGCCGCGCCAAGCCGGAAACAGCGCGCCTTCGTAGTACGTCATGCCCGCCGGGGCGATGGAGGGCGTCCATTCCAGCAACGGCGGCTGCACGCCCGCCAGCGTGCGGTAGGGCGTGATACGCGCGCCGGTGTAGTCGACGCCGCCAGTGGTCATCGGCCAGCCGTAGTTGGCGCCGGGTTCGATGCGGTTGAGTTCGTCGCCGCCTTTGGAGCCGTGTTCGTGCTCGTACAGCGCGCCCGTCGCCGCCACGAAGACGAGTCCCTGCGGGTTGCGGTGGCCCAGGCTGTAGATCTCTGGCAGCGCGCCGGCACGGCCGACGAAGGGGTTGCCTGCTGGCACGCTGCCGTCGCGGCCGATGCGCATGATCTTGCCCAGGTGCGTGGTCAGGCGCTGCGCGTCGGTGCGCTCCACGTTGCCGTCGCCCATGGCAATGGCCAGCGTGCCGTCGCCCAGCAGCGCCATGCGGGCACCGAAGTGCTGATCGTGCCGCTTTGCGGGCTGCGACGTGAAGATCGGCTGCACGTCATGCAGCCGCGCGCCGTCGAGCCGGGCGCGCACCACGCGCAGGTGGTTCGCTTCGCGGCTGCCATGCGCGAACGACAGGTAGATCCAGCCGTTGCGGGCGAAATCCGGGTCGGGCAACACATCGAAAAGGCCCGCCTGGCCCGCGACGAGCATGGGCGGCAGGCCTTGCACCGGCTGCGGGAGCAGCGCCTGCCTGCCGCTCGCGTCGCGCTGGATCACCCGCAGGCGGCCGGCGCGCTCGGTCACCAGCATGCGGCCATCGGGCAGAAAAGCGGCGGACCACGGAAATTCCAGGCCGCTGGCCACGGTTTCGGTGCGGTAGCCGGCAGCGTGCACGGGCAAGGCGGCCAGGCCGGCCAGCGCCAGACACAAGCCCAGGCACCAGGCAGTGGCCCTGCGCTGCCGGGGGCGTTCCATGGCGGGTCGCGGAATGTGCATCATGGCGGCAGTATCGACCAGGAAATCCCCATTTCCATGTCCAATGCCAGTCACTCCACCCCGTTCGCCCTGAGCCTGTCGAAGGGCTTTGGGTCAAACGTGCCCCGGCTTCGACGGGCTCAGCCCGAACGGGTGTTTTTTCACTGACTGGCGTTGTCCCCATGCCCCTTTTCTCTGCCGGATCCCTCTCCACGGCCGCTCTTTGGCGGCGGCGCCTTGCGGCTTTTGGCATCGCCCTGATGTTCGCGGCGGTGTGGGGTACGCTGGTGCAAACGCAGTTCAATCTGGCGGCTTTGGCGGAGCTGGGGCTGGCCATCCCGTTGCAGGCGCGCGCGCTCACGTCGCTGCAGGACCTGGCGGGTTTCGGGCCGGTCCATGCCGGCATCGTGCTGGCGGCGTGGCTGCCGGCCTTTGCGGTCGCCGCCTGGCTGGCGCGGCGCCAGCCGGCGTGGCGCACGGGCCTGTATGCGCTGGCGGCGGGTGTGGGGCTGGTGGTGGCCGTGCGTGTGGTGGATGCGGTGGCGCCCATGCCCGTGCTGATCTACGCCACGCGCAACTGGGGCGGCCTGCTGGCGATGGCGCTGGGCAGCGCACTGGGCGGTGCGCTGTTCGCGGCCATCAGCGCCCCATCAAGGCGGCCGGGCAGCGGCGCTACGGAGGCCTAGCGGCCGCCCAGCCGGCCCAGCGCCCGCAGCACGTTCTCGGCGGTGGCCGGTGCTTCCAGCCGGACGGGCGCTGCAACGTTGCCTTCGCTGCGGGCAGCCGCGACCGCGTTGCGCAGCGCCTCGTACACGCTGATCGCCAGCATGAAAGGCGGCTCGCCCACGGCCTTGCTGCCGCCCACGTTGTCTTCGCGGTTGGCCTCGGGCCACAGGTCCACCTTGAAGTGCTCCGGCACGTCGCCCGTGGCGGGAATCTTGTAGGTGCTGGGTGCGTGGGTGGTCAGCAATCCCTGGTCGTTCCACACCAGTTGCTCGGTGGTGAGCCAGCCCATGCCCTGCACGAAGCCGCCCTCGATCTGCCCGATGTCGATGGCCGGGTTGATGCTGCGGCCCACGTCGTGGAGGATGTCCACCGCCAGCACGCGCGACTCGCCCGTCAGCGTGTCGATGGCGACCTCGCTGCAGGCGGCCCCATAGGCGAAGTAGTAGAACGGCCGGCCGGTGAGCGTGGCCTTGTCGTAGTGGATCTTGGGCGTGCGGTAAAAACCGTCGCTCCACAGCTGGATGCGGTTGGCGTAGGCGGCATGCACCACCTCGTCCCATGGCCGCTCGGCCTTGGGCGATATCACCCGCCCGCCTTCGAAGCGGATGGAGCCGGCGCCGCAGCCGTCCAGCCCGCACACGAACGCGGCCAGGTTGTCGCGCACATGCCGGGCGGCGAACTGCGCGGCGCGGCCATTCAGGTCGGTGCCGCTGGAGGCGGCCGTGGCGCTGGCGTTGGGCACCTTGCTCGTATCGCTGGCGGTGACCAGCACGCGCGCCAACGGCACACCCAATTCGTCGGCCACGATCTGCGCCACCTTGGTGTGCAAGCCCTGGCCCATTTCGGTGCCGCCGTGGTTCACCTGCACGCTGCCGTCGGTGTACACATGCACCAGCGCACCCGCCTGGTTGAACAGCGTGGCCGTGAAGCTGATGCCGAACTTCACCGGGGTGATTGCCAGGCCGCGCTTGAGCACCGGGTTTTGCGCATTCCAAGAGAAAATAGCTGCTTGCCTTTGCCTGTATTGCGCTGACTGCTCCAGTTTTGGTAGCAAGTCATGCAGGATGTTGTCTTCCACCGGCATCTGGTAGTGGGTGACGTTTCGTTCAGTGGTGCCGTACAGGTTGGCCAAGCGCACGTCCAGCGCGTCGCGGCCCAGGGCGCGGGCGATGTCGCCCAGAATCGCCTCGATGGCGATCACGCCCTGCGGCCCGCCGAAGCCGCGAAAGGCGGTGTGGCTCTGCGTGTTCGTCTTGCAGCGGTACGAGGCGATTTCCACGTCTTCGAGGAAGTAAGCGTTGTCGCTGTGAAAGACCGCGCGGTCGGCCACGGGGCCGGACAGGTCCGCCGAGAAGCCGCAGTTGGCCGCCATCTGCAGCTTCAGCCCGGTGATGCAGCCCGCGTCGTCATAGCCCACGTCGTACTCGTACGCGAAGGGGTGGCGCTTTCCGGTGACCATGAAGTCGTCGTCGCGGTCCAGTCGCAGCTTGACCGGGCGGCCCAGCTTGTTCGCGGCCACGGCGGCCCACACGGCCAGGTGGCCGGCCTGCGTCTCCTTGCCGCCGAAGCCCCCGCCCATGCGGCGGCATTCCACCCGCACGGCGTGGTTCTCCAGCCCCAGCGCGTGGGCCACCCAGTGCTGCACCTCGCCGGGGTGCTGGGTGCTGGAGTAGATACACCACTGGCGCTGCTCCAGCGGCAGGGCGTAGGCGATCTGGCCTTCCAGATAGAAGTGCTCCTGCCCGCCGACCTCGAACGCGCCCTGCAGGCGATGCGCGGCGTGCGACAGCGCCGCTTCGGCGTCGCCGCGCCGCACGAAGACGGGCGGCAGCACGAAGCTTTCTGCAGCCAAGGCGGCCTGCACGGTCAGCACCGCCGGCAGGGGCGTGATGTCCAGCGTGACCAGCCGGGCCGCGCGGCGCGCCGCCATCACCGAATCGGCCACCACCAGGCCCACCACCTGGCCCACGTGCTGCACCGTGTCGAAGGCGAAGACGGGCTCGTCGTGCGCAAAGGCGGCCAGCAGCTTGTCACCCGGCACGTCGGCGGCCAGCACCACGCCGCGCACGCCGGGCAGCGCCAGGGCGGCATCTGCGCGCACCGCGTTCAGGCGGCCGTGCGCTACGGTCGAGAGAATGGGCGCGGCATAAAGCGTGCCCTTGAGTTCCGGCAGGTCGTCGATGTAGTGGGCCGTACCTGCCACCTGCGCGCGGGCGCTTTCATGCGGGTGCGATCGGCCCATGGCGCTTTGGTGCGCCGGCGCGCTGGCGGGCGGGGCCGGTTCCGCCGCCATGGGGCCGGCTGCACCGGTGGCGTCGGCCTGGGCGACGACGGGGTCGTCCACGGCGTCGCGGCTGATGGAGGTGCCGTGGTGGGCGGTCATGCCGTCACCTCGCTCGGCTGGGTGGCCTGCAACTGCTGCAGCGACACAGCCTGCGTGCCGTCACCCTGGCTTTCCAGCCAATAGCGCTGCATCAGCGCGCCCAGCACCTCGCGGCGATAGTCGCCGCTGGCGCGCATGTCGGAGATGGGGTTGAACTCGGCCTGCAGCGCGGCGGCGGCCTGCCGCACGGTGGCGGTGTTCCAGGGCTGGCCGGCAAGCGCCGCCTCGGTCTGGCGTGCCCGGGCCGGCGTGGCGGCCACGCCGCCTGCGCCGATGCGGGCGGCCTGCACGGTAGCGCCCTCGATGCGCAGGTTGACCACCAGGCACACCGCAGAAATATCGTCGTCGAACCGCTTGGACACCTTGTACGCCGCCAGCCGCTCGCCCGGCGCGGGCAGGGGAACGTCGATGCGCACCAGCAGCTCGTCGGCCGCCATCACGTTCTGCCGGTAGCCGGTGTACAGGTCTTCCAGCGGCAGGGCGCGTTCGCCGCGCACGCTGGCCAGCACCACCTGGGCGCCCAGCGCGATCAACAGCGGCATCGAATCACCAATCGGCGAGCCATTGGCGACGTTGCCGCCCAGCGTGCCCGAATTGCGCACCGGCAAGCCGGCGAAGCGCGCGGCGAAGCTGTGCAGCTGCGGCCAGGGCTCGCACAGTGCGGCGAAGGCGTCGGCCAGGGACACGGCCGCGCCGATGCGCAACCAGCCGTCCGGGCCGTCAATGCGGCGCAGCGGCGCGGCGCGCGTCACGTCCAGCACCTGGGCAAAGCGGCGGTGCTGCTTGGTGACCCACAGGCCCACGTCGGTAGCCCCGGCCACCACCTGTGCGCCCGGGTGGGCGGCGCGGGCGGCCAGCAGGGCGTCCAGCGTGGTGGGCGATATATAAGCCAAATCGGCCTCCAGCGCTTGTCCATCAAGCGCTAGTAGCTCTAATTCTTGTAGCAAAAGAGGTTCGTCCACCTGCACGGGCGGCAGGGTGTGCATCTGTTGTGCGGCATCCAGAATGGGGCGGTAGCCGGTGCAGCGGCACAGGTTGCCCGACAGCTCCTCGGCCGCCAAAGTGCGGGTGATGGTGCGGCCCTGGCAGACATGGTTCTGGTACATGCCGAACAGGCTCATCACGAAGCCGGGCGTGCAGAAGCCGCATTGAGAGCCGTGGCACTGCACCATGGCTTCCTGGGCGGGGTGCAGCGTGCCGTCGGGTTGCTGCGCCGCCGGGCCGGGTTCCAGCGATGCGTCGCCGATGGCCGTTGCACCGCCCGGCGACGCGGTGGGCTGGATCAGCGGGTCGGCCGCCAGGTCCTCCACCGTCCACAGCGCCATGCCGTCGATGGAATGCGCCAGCCGAATGCAGCTGTTGATGGCGTGGTAATGCACGCGGCCGCCACGCGCTTCGCCCAGCACCACGGTGCAGGCGCCGCAATCGCCCTCGCCGCAGCCTTCCTTGGTGCCCGTGGCGCCCAGGTCTTCGCGCAGCACTTCCAGCAAGGTGCGGTCGGGTGGCACGCCGTGCAGCACCTGGGGCTGGCCACGGCGGAAGAAGCGGAGAGGGCGATTGGAGATAGTCATGGGTGGGGGATATTCTTTTCGTCGAGGTTCCAAGCGTATCCGGTCCCGCGCCTGATGTGCGCGCTGGCGCATGCACAGCAAGATACCCGCCAGGGCAGCCGCTGGCGTGGGGAATCAGCCCGAAAAGCCCGCGAAGACCCGCCGCGCGGGCCGGCCGACCCCTGCAACCTGATACACAATCGACCGGATGAATCCTTCCCCTTCCACTGCCGCATCCGGCGCCGCTCCCCCGCGGCTGCGGCTTGCGGGCATCACCAAGCGCTATCCGGCGGTGGTGGCGAATGACGGTGTGTCGCTGACCGTGCAGCCCGGCGAGGTGCACGCGGTGCTGGGCGAGAACGGCGCTGGCAAGTCGACGCTGATGAAGATCATCTACGGCGCCGCCAAGCCGGACGAAGGCGCCATCGAATTCAACGGCCAGCCGGTGGCGGTGCGCAACCCGCAGGAGGCGCGTGCGCTCGGCATCGCCATGGTGTTCCAGCACTTCAGCCTGTTCGACACGCTGACGGTGGCCGAGAACGTGTGGCTGGGCCTGGACAAGCACCTGAAGCTGGCCGACGTAACGGCGCGCATCACCGCCACGGCGGCCGAATACGGGCTGGACATCGACCCCCTGCGCCCCGTGCACACGCTGAGCGTGGGGGAGATGCAGCGCGTGGAAATCATCCGCGCGCTGCTCACGCAGCCTCAATTGCTGATCTTGGACGAACCCACCTCGGTGCTCACGCCGCAGGCCGTCGACAAGCTCTTCGTGGTGCTGCGCCAGCTGGCCAGCGAAGGCTGCAGCATTCTCTACATCAGCCACAAGCTGCACGAGATTCGCGCGCTGTGCACGGCCTGCACGGTGCTGCGCGGCGGCAAGGTGACGGGCGTGTGCAATCCGTCCGAAGAGTCGAACGCGTCGCTGTCGCGCCTGATGATCGGCGCGGAGCCGCCGGCGCTGAATCACCGGCCGGCGCAGCGGGGCGATACGGTGCTGCGGGTCCAGGCGCTCAGCCTGCCGCGCACCGACCCGTTCGGCGTCGACCTGGTCGATCTGGACTTCGAAGTGCGAGCGGGCGAGGTGGTGGGCATTGCCGGTGTGTCGGGCAACGGCCAGAAGGAGCTGCTGTATGCGCTGTCTGGCGAAGACCAGCGCGCCCAGCCGGCCATGGTGCAGGTGGGCGGGCGCCCGGCAGGTCGCCTGAACCCGCGCCAGCGCCGCGCCCTGGGCCTGCACTTCGTGCCCGAAGAGCGCCTGGGCCGGGGCGCCGTGCCCAGCATGGGCCTGGCGCACAACCTGCTGCTCACGCGCAGTGATTCGGTGGGCGCCGGTGGCTGGATCCGCACCGGGGCGCTGGCCGCCCATGCGCGTTCCATCATCGACCGCTTTCACGTCAAGGCGGGCGGGCCGCAGGCGGCGGCGAAGTCGCTGTCGGGCGGCAACCTGCAGAAGTTCATCGTGGGCCGCGAGATCGACGCACGCCCCAAGCTGTTGATCGTCTCGCAGCCCACCTGGGGCGTGGACGTGGGCGCGGCCGCGCAGATCCGCGGCGAAATTCTGGCGCTGCGCGACGCGGGTTGTGCGGTGCTGGTGCTGAGCGAGGAGCTGGACGAATTGTTTGAAATCAGCGACCGCCTGCACGTGGTGGCCAAGGGCCATCTGTCGCCCTCGGTGGACCGGCAGGAGGCCACCGTGGAGCGCATCGGCGAATGGATGAGCGGCCTGTGGCATACCGATGTGCAATCGCGCCTGGGCCGGGCCGAAGCAGGAGAGACCGCGCATGTTTAAGTTGGAACCCCGTCCCCAGGCCTCGCGCTGGTGGACCTATGGCTCACCGCTGCTGGCGCTGGCCTTCACGGTGCTGATCGGTGTGGCGCTCTTTGCCGCCCTGGGCAAAGACCCGGTGCGCGGCCTGCAGGTGTTCTTCTGGGAGCCGGTCAAATCGCAGTACGCCATCGGCGAGCTGATGGTCAAGGCCACGCCGCTGTTGCTGATCGCGCTGGGGCTGGCGGTGTGCTTTCGCTCCAACGTGTGGAACATCGGGGCGGAAGGGCAGTTCGTCATCGGTGCGGTGGCGGCGGGCGGCATGGCGCTGCTGGCCGACAAGACCACCGGCCCGTGGATCGTGCCCGTCATCTTGCTGGCCGGGGTGCTGGGCGGCATGTGCTGGGCAGGCATCACCGCGCTGCTGCGCGACCGCTTCAATGCCAATGAAATCCTGGTCAGCCTGATGCTGGTGTATGTCGCCACGCTGCTGCTGGGCTACCTGGTCTACGGGCCGTGGAAAGACCCGATGGGCTACAACTTTCCGCAGACCAAAACCTTCGAGCGCGTGACGCAGATCCCCAAGCTCATGCAGGGCTCGCGCATGACCATCGGCCTGCCGATCGCGCTGGCGGCGGCGGCTGCGCTGTGGGTGTTTCTGTTCCGCACCCGCGCGGGCTTTGCCCAGCAGGTGGGCGGGCTGGCGCCGGCAGCGGCGCGCTATGCAGGGTTTTCTTCGCGCCGGGCGCTATGGACGGCGCTGTTGATCTCTGGCGGCGCGGCCGGCCTGGCCGGTGCGCTGGAAGTGGCCGGGCCGCTGGGCCAGCTGACGCCGTACGTGCCCGCCGGCTACGGCTTCGCGGCCATCATCGTGGCCTTCGTGGGGCGGCTGCACCCGGTGGGCATGGTGTTCTCGGCCGTGCTGATGAGCATGTTCTACATCGGCGGTGAGCTTGCGCAGTCGCGCCTGGGGCTGCCCAAATCGCTGACCGGCGTATTCCAGGGGCTGCTGCTGTTCACGCTGCTGGCCTGCGACACCCTGATCGCCTACCGCGTGCGCTGGGTGGGTGCCCGTCCCGTCTCGTCTTCCGCAGGAGCCCGCTGATGGAGTCTTACGCATTGCTGCTGGGCTCCACGCTCAGCGCCGGAACGGTGCTGGCGATTGCCGCCCTGGGCCTGCTCATCAACGAAAAGGCCGGCATCGTCAACCTCGGGGCCGAGGGCTTGATGCTCTGCGCCGCGATTGCCGGCTTTGCCACCGTGGTTCACACGGGCAACACCTGGCTGGGTTTTGCGGCCGGCATGGCGGCGGGGGCGCTGCTGGCGGCCATCTTCGGCGTGCTGGTGATCTGGCTGAACACCAACCAGTACGCGACCGGCCTGGCGCTGAGCCTGTTCGGCGTCGGCTTTTCGGCGTTCGTGGGCATCAGCTATGTGCAGGCCAAGCTGCCCGAGCTGCCGCGCTATGCCATTCCGGTGCTGGGCGACATTCCGCTGGCGGGGCCGGCGTTCTTTCGCCAGCACCCGCTGGTCTACCTGACCATGCTGCTGGTGGCCGGGCTGATCTGGTTCCTGTACCGCACGCGCGCCGGGCTGGTATTGCGTTCGGTGGGCGAATCGCCCGAATCGGCCCACGCGCTGGGCTATCCCGTTCGCCGCATTCGCCTGATGGCGGTGGTGGCCGGTGGCGCGCTGTGCGGCCTGTCGGGGGCGTACATCTCCACCGTCTACACGCCGCTCTGGGTCGAAGGCATGGTGGCCGGGCGCGGCTGGATCGCGCTGGCGCTCACCACCTTCGCCACCTGGCGCCCGGCACGGGTGTTGCTTGGTGCCTACCTGTTCGGCGGCGTGACGATGCTGCAATTCCACCTGCAAGCCTCTGGCGTACAGATGGCAAGCCAGTTGCTCAGCATGCTGCCGTATGTGGCCACCATCGTGGTGCTGGCGCTGATCTCGCGCAACCCGGCCTGGATCCGCGTGAACATGCCCGCGTCGCTGGGCAAGCCGTTCCAGGCCAGTTCCTAAATTCCGCCGACCGTTTTTTTGCTTTCTGCTTTCTGCTTTCGATTCCGCTGTTTTTCCTCTCACGTACTTCCTAGAAAAGAGAAGCCATGACCGACCTGACCAAACGCTCTTTCCTGCACACCGCCGCCCTGTCCGCCGTGGCCGCCGCCGCCCTGGCTGGCTGTGGCAAGAAGGAAGAGCCGGCCGCTGCGCCCGCCGCCACGCCGGCGCCTGCCGCGGCCCCCGCAGCCGCCAACACGCCGCTGAAGATCGCGTTCGCTTACGTCGGCCCGGTGGGTGACGGCGGCTGGTCTTTTGCGCACGACAACGGCCGCAAGGCCATCGAGAAGGAATTCGGCGACAAGGTCGTCACCAGCTTCGTCGAGAGCGTGCCCGAATCGGCCGACGCCGAGCGCGTGCTGCGCGACATGGCGGGCCAGGGCAACAAGCTGATCTTCGGCACCACGTTCGGCTACATGGAGTCGATCCAGAAGATCGCCCCTGACTTCAAGGACGTGAAGTTTGAACACGCCACCGGCTACAAGACGGCCGATAACGTGCGCACCTACGACAGCCGCACCTATGAAGGCGCTTACATGGCTGGCGTGATCGCCGGCGCCATGACCAAGACCAACACGCTGGGCGTGGTGGGCTCGGTGCCGATTCCCGAGGTGATCCGCAACATCAACAGCTTCACGCTG
Source organism: Acidovorax sp. WCS2018Noco2-16 (assembly GCF_031843945.1). Lineage (NCBI taxonomy): Bacteria > Pseudomonadati > Pseudomonadota > Betaproteobacteria > Burkholderiales > Comamonadaceae > Acidovorax > Acidovorax sp. WCS2018Noco2-16. Next base: position 51,095 of record NZ_JAVTJJ010000004.1, on the reverse strand, counting down.
GGTGCGCAGTCGGTCAACCCGAACATCAAGACCAAGGTGGTGTGGGTCAACGAATGGTTCAGCCCGCCCAAGGAAACCGAAGCCGCCACGTCGCTGATCAACGGCGGTGCCGACGTGCTGTTCCAGAACACCGACTCGCCCGCCGTGCTGAAGACGGCGCAGGAAAAAGGCAAGCGCGCCTTCGGCTGGGACAGCGACATGACCGCCTACGGCCCCAAGGCCCACCTGGCATCGGCCGTGATCAACTGGGGCCCGTACTACATCAAGGCAACGCGCGATGCGCTGGACGGCAAGTGGACCACCGGCCAGAGCTGGTGGGGCGTGAAGGAAGGCGCGATCGACATCGTCTCCATCGCCGAAGACGTGCCGGCCGCAACCCGCGCCAAGGTCGATGAGGTCAAGAAGGGCCTGGCCGACGGCAGCTTCGTCATCTGGAAGGGCCCCATCGCCGGCCAGGACGGCAAGGAAGTGCTGGCGCAAGGTGCGGTGGCCGACGACAAGTTCCTGGGCGGCCTGAACTTCTACGTCAAGGGCGTGGAAGGCAGCGTGCCCGGCGGCGACAAGAAGTAAGCCTGCGCCGACTCGCCTTCAGCCACCAGGGCCGCCTTGTGCGGCCCTTTTTCATTTTTCGTTTCGTGCGCGGAGGAAGAAGGCATCATTCCATCCACCGCTGCACCCCAAGGAGTTCCACGATGAAGGTTCCCGTCATTGCCCACCAGCGCCTGCCCGAACTGCTGCGCGCCATGCCCAAGGCCGAGCTGCACATCCACATCGAAGGCTCGCTCGAGCCCGAGCTGATCTTCGCGCTGGCCGAGCGCAACGGCGTGCAGCTGCCCTATGCCGACGTCGAGGCGCTGCGCGGCGCCTATGCGTTCAGCGACCTGCAGAGCTTTCTGGACATCTACTACGCCGGCGCCAGCGTGCTGCTGCACGAGCAGGACTTCTATGACATGACGCGCGCCTACCTGGCCCGCGCCGCCGCCGACAACGTGGTGCATGCCGAAATCTTCTTCGACCCGCAGACGCACACGGCACGCGGCGTGCCCATCGACGTGGTGGTGGCCGGCCTGCACCGCGCCTGCACCGACGCGCGGGCCGAGCTGGGCATCTCCAGCGCGCTCATCTTGTGCTTCTTGCGCCACCTGAGCGAAGAAGACGCGCTGCAGACGCTGGAGTCGGCCCTGCCGCTGCGTGACAAGCTGGTCGGCGTTGGGCTGGACAGCAGCGAAGTAGGCCACCCGCCGGAAAAGTTTGCGCGCGTGTTCGCCCGCAGCCGCGAACTGGGCCTGCGCCTGGTGGCCCATGCGGGCGAAGAGGGCCCGCCCGCCTATATCTGGAGCGCGCTGGACGTGCTGAAGGTCGAGCGCATCGACCACGGCGTGCAGGCGGTGCACGACGCTGCGCTGATGCAGCGCCTGGCCGACGAGCGCATTGCACTCACCGTGTGCCCGCTGTCGAACCAGAAGCTGCGCGTGTTCCCCGACCTGGCCGACCACAACCTCAAACAGATGCTGGACGCCGGCCTGGCGGTGACGGTGAACTCGGACGACCCGGCCTACTTTGGCGGCTACATCAACGACAACTTCGTACAGCTCTTTGACGCCGTGCCGGCACTGACCGCCAAGGACGCCTATCACCTGGCGTTCAACAGCTTCGAAGCCAGCTTCGTGCCGCAGCCCGACAAGCACGCCTGGCAGCATCAGCTGAAGGCGTGCTTTGAGCGGTTTGCCGAACACCAGGGTTGATTTTTATAGCCAAATTGGGCTATAGCGCTTATCTATCAAGCGCTTCTAGCTATAAAATTAATAGCGTTTGAGGCTGTGGGCTATGGCCTGCCTCGGCGCGTCCTTGGGCGTCGTCGTGCTTTCAGAGCGGGTCACAGAAGCGTTGTGTGACCCGCTCTCAGTCCTGCACGAACCGCAGCCGGTTGCCGAACGGGTCGGTGACCGTCATCTGGTCGCCGCCCCAAGGTGCTTTCTCCACACCCGGCCGCATGACCGCATAGCCGCGCGCGATGAGTTCTGCATGGAAAGCCACCAGCCCGGTGCAATTCAAAAATACCGTCGCGCCGGCCGTGCCGTCCGCCTCGTGCTCCGACAGCATCAGCACGCAGCCGGCGCGTGACACCTGCAGAGAGCGGGGCGCATCACCGTCGACACGCTGCTCCCAATCCACCGCAAAGCCCAGCAGCCCTGCGTAGAAGCGCAGGGCACGGTCGACTCCCTCGATGCGCAGCAGCGGCATGGTCTGGTGCACCCGAAGCGCGTCGTTGGACGGGGCAGCCGCAGCGGGTTCGGGCCGAGGCCGGCGAGGCGGGGCGGCAGGTGTGGGCTCTTCAGCGTCAAGGAGATCTTCGCGGGTGCCCAGCAGCGGCCGAGGCGGGTTGGCCGCTTGCAGCGCTTCGTACACCCGCAGCGCGGCATAGGCATCGTTGGCGGCGTAGCGCTGCTGCGATTCCGTCAGCTGGGGCTGCGCCCAATTCGACGTGCCGATTTTCTTGGACTTGACGAAGCGCTGGCCGAACAGCAGGGCGACAGCGGTTTTCACCCCCACCGACTTGGGGTAGCCGAGGCCGCGCACTACGGAGTCCAGGTCGAGCAGCGCGTGTACTGGCCCGCCCAGCGACCGCGCCAATTGGCTGCGGTCGTTGTCCAGGCCAAAGCCTGCCTTGACCAGGCTGCGCGACGCCAGCAAGGCCTGCACTGCGCGGCGGCAGCCGGGCGAGGTCAGCTGGAACAGCCAGCCGCGCTCCAGCGTGGCGAACTGCACCAGGTGCGGGCCGGTCGATACGTCGCCGCGCACGAAGGTGGGTTTCGATTCGGTGTCGAAGCCGACGACGGGCAAGTCAATCAGCGCCTGCAGCGCGGTGGCCGCATCGGCATCGTTGTCGATCAGCCAGATGCGGCCGATGTCCAGGCCTTCGAACAGCGGCAGCAGTGCGATCTGCTCCTTGGTGGGCAGGGGGGGAGGGGATGAAGTGCGGGTAGTTGGCAAGAGGCGGTGCAGGTAGATGGGGAGGTGGGCAGCTTGCCAAGAATACGGCAGGGGCGACCCCGTGTCGGCGCAGGGGCGGAACCCGGGCAGGTGCCTGCACCAGTCCTGAAGCGTCCCGCGGCCTTGTCGCAGCCAGGACAAACATGCGGGGCGCAATATCGATTCCGACTTCTTCCACCGCCACGTCATTTCCAACGACGTGGTGGACCGCATGATCGCCGCGCAACCCGACAAACTGCGCCAGATGGTGTGCGGGGCTTCACGGCCGGCTACAACCGCTATGTGCGCGACGTGAAGGGCGGCGCCAGCGGCCACGCGGCGTGCCGCAGCGAAGCCTGGGTGGCCACGGTGACCGAGCAGGACCTCTGGCGCCGCATGATCGCGGCCAACCTGGCCGGCGGCTACAGCAACTTTGCGGCAGCCATTGCCAATGCGACGCCGCCGGCTGCCAGCACCGCCGCACCGCAAGCGGCTGCAGCCAAGGACACCGGCGCGTAGCCGCACCAGCTCGCTGCCATCGACCCCGCCAGCACGCGCACGCCCGACCTGCAGGTGGGCGGCACGCTGGGCATCGGCAGCAACATGTACGGCTTCGGCTCGGCGGTCACCGGCGAGGGCAGCCCGGTGCTGTTCGGCAACCCGCACTGGTACTGGAAGGGGCCCGACCGGTTCTACCAGGCGCAGCTGACCATCCCCGGCGAGCTGAACGTGAGCGGCGTGTCCTGCCTCGGCATTCCGGTCATGCTGATCGGCTTCAACGACAACGTGGCGTGGAGCCACACCGTCTCCACCGCGCGCCGCTTCGGCTTCTACCAGCTGACGCTGGCCGCCGGCAATGCCACCAGCTACCTGCGCGACGGACGCGCGGTGAAGATGACCGCCACCACCATCACCGTGCCCAGCCGCACCGCGGCAGGCGGCACGGCCGATGTGACGCGCACGCTCTACCGCTCGGAATACGGCCCGATGGTCAACCTGGCGACGCTGAACCCGGCGCTGGGCTGGAACCAGACCACCGCCTTCGCCATCCGCGACATCAACGGCGAGAACCTGCGCACCTTCCGCAACTGGATGCGCTGGAACCAGGCGAAGTCGCTGGACGAATTCATGGCCATCCAGCGGGAAGAGTCGGCCATTCCGTGGGTCAACACCGTGGCGGTGGGCCGTGGCGACAGCCGCGCCTGGTATGCCGACATCGGCGCCGTGCCCAATGTGCCGCCCGCGCAGGTGGCGTCTTGCACCACCGCTTTCGGCCGCGCCGTGGCCGCTGCGCTGCCCAAAAACGTGCCGTTCCTCGACGGCTCACGCAGCGAATGCGACTGGCAGAGCGACACCGATTCAGCGCAAAAGGGCGCCGTGGGCCCGGCGCGCATGCCCAGCCTGCTGCGCGCGGACTACGTGGGCAACATGAACGACAGCTACTGGCTGGCCAACCCGCGCGCTCCGCTCACCGGCTTCCCGGCCATCTTCGGCACCACCGGCACGCCGCAGAGCCTGCGCACGCGACTGGGCCACACCATGGCGCTGCAGCGGCTGGCGGGCACCGACGGCTACGCGGGCACGCAGGCCTCCAGCGCCATCGTGCGGCAGATGGTGCTGGGCAGCCGCGTCTACAGCGCCGAGCGCTTGAAGGACCAGGCGCTGGATGTGGTGTGTGCCACCACCGCCACCGCCGACGCGGCAGCGGCCTGCGCCGCGCTGCGCGCCTGGGACAACACCGGCAATGCCGACGCGCGCGGCTCGCATGTATGGGACGCCTTCTGGCGCCGCGCACAGGCCATCGTGCCCGCCGCGCAGCTGTATGCCGTGCCCTTCGATGCGGCCGACCCGGTCAACACCCCGCGCGATCTGTCGGCCTCCGCCGCGCCCGCGTTGCGCACCGCCTTCGCCGCCGCCGTCACCCAGGTGGCGCAGAGCGGCTTCGCCATGAATGCCGCGCGCGGCGAATTGCTGTTCGCCACGCGCGGCGGCCAGCGCATTGCGCTGTATGGCGGCTGCGGCGACGTGGGCTACTTCACCATCACCTGCTCGGAAAACCCCATCGAGCGCGGCGGTTGCACCATGGACGGCCAGCCGCACGGCAACAGCTACATGCAGGTGGTGAGCTTCCCCGCCGGCGGCGTGCAGGCGCACACCTTCCTGACGTTCTCGCTGTCTGACGACCCGGCCTCGGCACACTATGGTGACTACACCCGCGCATATGGCGCCAAGCAGTGGCTGCGCGTGCCGTTCGCCGAGTCGGAGATCACCGGCAATGCCGACTACCGCACGGTGAGCATCAGCGAGACGCTGAACGTCCAGGCTCCTTGAGACGACGCTTGAAGTAACAACGCCCTGCATCGAACGGATGCAGGGCGCTTCTTTTTGGGGGGCGGAAGAAGGCTTACAGCGACGTGCGCAGCCGCCAGATCTCAGGGAACAGCACCACGTCCAGCATCTTGCGCAGGTAGCTCACGCCGCCCGTTCCGCCCGTGCCGCGCTTGAAGCCGATCACGCGCTCCACCGTGGTCACATGGCGAAAGCGCCAGAGCCGGAAGGCGTCTTCCAGATCGGTCAGTTCTTCGCCCAGCTGGTACAGGTCCCAGTGCGTTTTCGGGTCTCGGTACACCGTCAGCCAAGCCTGTTCGACCGCATCGCTTTCGGGGTAGGGCTGGGTCCAGTCGCGCTCGGTGTGGCTGGCGGGCACGGCGATGCCGCGGCGCGCCAGCAGGCGCAGGGCCTCGTCGTACAGCGACGGGGCTTCATACGCCGCTTGCACCTGCGCCAGCAGTTCGGCGCGGTGTTCGTGCGGTTTGAGCATCGCGCGGTTCTTGTTGCCCAGCGCGAATTCGATGCTGCGGTACTGGTAGCTTTGAAAGCCGCTCGACTGGCCCAGGTACGGCCGCATGGCGCTGTATTCGGGCGGCGTCATGGTGGCCAGCACGTCCCAGGCATGCACCAGTTGCTCCATGATTTTCGATACGCGCGCCAGCATCTTGAACGCGGGCTGCAGCTCGTCGCTGGCCACGTGGGCAATGGCCGCGCGCAGCTCGTGCAGCATCAGCTTCATCCACAGCTCGCTGGTCTGGTGCTGCACGATGAACAGCATCTCGTCATGCGCGGGTGACAACGGTTTTTGCGCGGTAAGGATGGCGTCGAGCTGCAGATAGTCGCCATAGCTCATGCTGCGGCTGAAGTCGAGTTGCGCGCGCTCTTGGTGCACGACGGATTCGGGTGAGCCGGCCGCGGCGTGCTCATCAGGGGTGGAAGCGTGGGGGCACATGCTCAGGTCACCGCGTGCTGGCGATTGAATTCGGGGCGCTGCCATTCGGCCGTCTCCAGCACCTGGCGCAGGTGCTCCACCGCGTTCCAAACGTCCTCGAAGCCGATGTAGAGCGGCGTGAAGCCGAAGCGCAGGATGTCCTTGTGCGGACCTTCACCGCCATCCCCTTTTCGGAAGTCTCCAATCACGTTGCGCGCGATGAGCGCCTGCACGATGGCGTAGGCGCCCGTGTCCTTGGCCAGGCACACCTGCGATCCACGGCGTGCGTGCTCGCGCGGCGTGGCCAGCTCCAGGCCGTGGCCGGCGCAGCGCTCTTCCACCAGCGCGATGAACAGATCGGTCAGCGCGAGCGACTTGGCACGCAGCGCCGCCATGCCGCCCAGCGCATCTGCTGCCGTGAACACGTCCAGCCCGCATTGCAGGGCCGACAGGCTGATGATGGGCTGCGTGCCGCACAGGTAGCGGGTGATGCCGGCGGCCGGCTGGTAGCCGGGCGTGAACTGGAATGGCGCGGCGTGGCTCCACCAGCCCGACAGCGGTTGCCAGAAGCGATCGGCATGGCGCGGGTGCACCCAGACGAAGGCCGGCGCGCCGGGGCCGCCGTTGAGGTATTTGTAGCCGCAGCCCACCGAAAAGTCGGCGCCCGCTCCGTTCAGATCGACCGGCACCGCGCCCGCGCTGTGCGCCAGGTCCCACACGGTGAGGATGCCCGCGGCATGCGCTGCGGCGGTGATGCCCGCCATGTCGTGCATGGCGCCGGTGCGGTAGTTGACGTGGGTGAGCATCAGCACGGCGACGTCGGGCGTCAGCGCGGCCGCGATGTCGCCGGGCTCCACCAGCACCAGTTCGAGCCCGCGTTCACGGCACAGGCCTTCGGCGATGTAGAGGTCGGTGGGGAAGTTGCTGCGCTCGCTGACGATGCGGCGGCGCGCCGGGCTGTCTTCACGGGCGATGTTCAGCGCCGCGCTCAGCACCTTGTAGAGGTTGATGGACGTGCTGTCGGTACACACCACTTCGCCGGCGGCGGCGCCGATCAGCGGTGCCAGCTGGTCGCCCAGGCGCTGCGGCAGGTCGAACCAGCCGGCGCTGTTCCAAGACTTGATGAGGTCGGTGCCCCATTCGCGCGCCACCACGTCGGCCACGCGCGCGGCCGTGGCGCGCGGCGCCACGCCCAGCGAATTGCCGTCCAGGTAGATGACGCCGGGCGGCAGCGCGAAGTGCTCGCGCAGCGGTTTCAGCGGGTCGGCGGCGTCGCGCGCCAGGCAGTCTTGCAGGGTGGTGGTGGGGGTCATGATGCAGTTAGCTATTATTTTTGTAGCTGGTAGCGCTTATGTATCAAGCGTCGCAGGCCAAAAAGGCTTGAAGATTCGGGCGATGGGCAGTTCCGTCAGCCCAGCGCGCGCAGTACGGCGCGCACCGGCGACGCGTCGGCGGTGGTCAGCTTCAAGGGCAGGGCGATGAGTTCGTAGTCGCCTTCCGGTACTTCGTCGAGCACCAGGTTCTCCAGCACGCGCAGGCCACGTCGGCGGATCACCTGGTGGCTGTCCAGCGCCTTGCTGTCGGCCGGGTCGATGCTGGCGGTGTCGATACCCACCAGCACCACGCCGCGGTCGGCCAGGCGCTCGATGGTGTCCGGCGCATAGGCGGTCAGCTGCCCATCCCAGCAGTCCACCGGCATGCGTTGGTAGGTGCGCACCAGCACGCGGGCGGGCAGGGCGGCATCCGTCCCGCTCTGCGTGCCCACCGCATGGGCGATGTGATCCCAGGTGATGAGCGGGCCGCAGCCGATGGCGTGGATCACGCGGCACGGGCCGATGAACGCATCGAGCGCGACGTGGCCGATGCTGTCGCCCGCCGCGTCGTAATGCAGCGGCGCGTCGGCGTGCGTGCCCACGTGCGGCGACAGGGTGATGGCGCTGACGTTCACCGGGCAGCCCGGGCCGATGGTGGCGCACCACTGCTGCGTATAGGCCGTGTCGCCGGGAAAGACCGGGCTGGCGGCATGCACAGGGGCTGAGATGTCCCAGAGTCGCAAAGGTGTGGGCATGGCGGGTGTTGAAAAAGCGGTGGTCATGGGCACTGCCAATCAGTGAAGAAAAATCCGTTCGGGCTGAGCCTGTCGAAGCCAGGTCGCATACGCGAAAGCCCTTCGACAGGCTCAGGGCGAGCGGGTCTCACCAACCGGCATGGGTGGTTGCCGGTGCGTTTCGGGTAATGCTAGTCGCACAAGAGGGTAAAAGTCACTGGTCTATTTGGTTTGCTGTTAAAAATTGGATAATTCAACCTTCTAAGTCGCTGCTCCGGAATGTTTATGCAAAACCAGATCGATCGCATCGACCTTCAGCTGCTCGGCGCACTGCAGGCCAACGCCCGCCTCACATCGGGCGAGCTCGCCCAGATGGCTCACCTGTCGCAGTCGCCCTGCTGGCGGCGCGTGAAAAAGCTGGAAGACGACGGCGTCATCAGCGGTTACCACGCCGCACTGAACCGCCGCGCGCTGGGCTGGGGCGTGATGGCGTTCGTCATGGTGGGCATCGACCACCAGAACGAGATCGCCTCACGCGCATTCGAAGAAGCGGTCTGCGCCATTCCGGAGGTGGTGATGTTCCACGGCATCTCCGGCCCCGCAGACTTTTTGCTGGTGGTGGTGGCGCGCGACCTGGATGCGTATTCCGATCTGCTGCAAAGCAAGCTGCACCGCCTGCCGGGCGTGCGGCATGCGCATACCTATTTTTCGCTGCAGGAATTCAAGGGCCAGGTGGGCGGTTTGCCGGTGGCCTGACCCCATGGCAGCCGGCCTGGGTTCAGGCCGCGCCGTCTTCCAGCGGCGGCAGCTGAAACCGCCTGCGCGCACGGTGGCAGGCGACGGTCATTGGGGGCGTGCAGCATAAGCCAGCGGCCGGGTGGTTATGACCCACGTCAACGCTGCACTACTGCCGGCTCGTAAAATGAGAATTAATATCATTTCAAACAGGTTCCCATGAAATCCTTCCAGGACGGCTCCACGGCCCCCCTGGCGCCAGCTGCCGCATGCGCGCCGTCCGTCGGACTCGACACGCTGGCGCGCCATGTTCCCGCCACCGTCACCGGCCTGCTGCCCGCCAGCGACGCCGCACAGCGCGACGTGGTGCTGCGGCTGATGGAAATCGGCTTTCTGCCGGGCGAACCTGTGCGCGTGGTGGCCAGCGGACTGCCGGGCGGAGACCCCATCGCCGTGCGCGTGGGGCAAGCCACCTTCGCGCTGCGCCGCCATGAAGCCGCTCTGGTGCAGGTACAGGTCCACACCGAAGGTGCCGCCGCATGAGCACCACCACCACGGCATCCATCCCGTCGACGGCCGGCCAGCCGCTGCGCATCGCCCTGCTGGGCAACCCCAACTGCGGCAAGACCGCGCTCTTCAACCTGCTGACCGGCGCGCGCCAGAAGGTCGCCAACTACGCCGGCGTGACCGTCGAGCGCAAGGAAGGCTCGCTGGTCACCGCCAGTGGCCGGCGCGTGCGCGTGCTGGACTTGCCCGGCGCCTACAGCCTGCATGCGCAGAGCATGGACGAAGCCGTCACGCGCGACATCGTGACGGGCAAGCGCGCGGGCGAGCCTGCGCCCGACGTGTTGGTGTGCGTGACCGACGCCACCCATCTGCGGCTGAACCTGCGCCTGGTGCTGGAGGCGCGCGCTCTGGGCCTGCCCATGGTGCTGGTGCTGAACATGAGCGACATGGCCGAGCGCCAGGGCATCGTGATTGACCGTGAGGCGCTTGAGCGCGAGCTGGGCATGCCGGTGATCGCCACCGTGGGCGTGCGCAGCGGCGGCGCGCAGGACCTGGTGCGCTGGCTCGACGCAGTGCAGCCGGCGGCGCTGGGCGCCCTGGCGGCCCATGCCGCTGCTGCGCCGGCGGCCATGGCTGACCCGCAGCAGCAGGTGCTGCAACTGCACCAGGAAGTGCGCCGCGTGATGGAGGTGGCCGTGCGCGAGCCGCTGGTGAGCCTGCGCCGCGACGACCGCATCGACGCCGTGGTGCTGCACCCCGTGTGGGGCCTGCTGCTGCTGGCGGCCACGCTGTTTCTGATGTTCCAGGCCGTCTTCAGCTGGGCCGAAGCGCCCATGGGCTGGATCGAGGCCACCACGGCCGCCGCAGGCGCCGGGGTGAATGCGCACATGGGCGAGGGCGCGCTGCGCAGCCTGCTGACCGACGGCATCATTGCGGGCGCGGGCGGCGTCATCGTGTTTCTGCCGCAGATCCTGATCCTGTTCTTCTTCATCCTGGTGCTGGAAGATTCCGGCTACCTGCCGCGCGCAGCCTTCCTGCTCGACCGCGTCATGGGCACGGTGGGGCTGTCGGGCCGCTCGTTCATTCCGCTGCTGTCGAGCTTTGCCTGCGCCATTCCCGGCATCATGGCCACGCGCTCGATTCCGCACTGGCGCGACCGGCTGGTCACCATCATGATCGCGCCGCTGATGACCTGCTCGGCCCGCCTGCCGGTGTATGCGCTGCTGATCGCCGCGTTCATTCCGGAGCGCACCGTGGCCGGGCTCTTCAACCTGCAGGGCCTGGTGCTGTTCGCGCTGTACGTGGGCGGCATCGTCAGCGCCATGGCCGTGGCCTGGGTCGCCAAGCTGCTGCGCAGCGGCGCCGCAGCCACCCCGCTGCTGATGGAGCTGCCCACCTACCGCTGGCCCAGCCTGCGCGGGCTGGCCATCGGCCTGTGGGAACGGGCGCTGATCTTCCTGCGCCGCGTGGGCGGCATCATCCTGGCCGTCACCGTGCTGCTGTGGTTCCTGTCGTCGTTCCCGGGCGCGCCCGCGGGCGCCACCGGCCCGGCCATCGAATACAGCTTCGCCGGGCGCATCGGCAGCATGCTGGAGGTGATCTTCGCGCCCATCGGCTTCAACTGGCAGATCTCCATCGCCCTGGTGCCCGGCATGGCCGCGCGCGAGGTGGCGGTGGGCGCGCTGGGCACCGTGTATGCGCTGTCCGCCACCGGCGACGAAACCGCTGCGCAACTGGGGCCGCTGATCGCGCAGAGCTGGTCGCTGGCCACCGCGCTGTCGCTGCTGGTGTGGTTCATCTTCGCGCCGCAATGCATCTCCACCATCGCCGCCGTGCGCCGCGAAACCAACAGCTGGCGCTGGCCGCTGGTGATGGCGGGCTACCTGTTCGCGCTGGCCTACATCGCCAGCTTCATCACCTACCGCATCGCCGTGGCGATGGGAGCCGGGTGATGAGCAGCATGGCGCAGAACCTGGTCGTTGGACTGATCGTGGCGTTGGCTGCGCTGTATGTGCTGTGGCGCTACATGCCCCAGCGCTGGCGCGGCCGGCTGGGGCGGGTGCATTCCAGCCTGGGCCAGGCGCCGGGCTGCGGCAGCAGCAGCGACGGCGGAGGCTGCGCCACTTGCGGGTCGTGCGGCAGCGCGGGCGCTGCGGCAGGCGATCAGGGAGCCAAGGCGCCTGTGGAAAAGCCGGTGGCGATGCCGCCTTCGCACCGGCACGGCGCTGGCGATTGATGTCTGATCGCTATTAAAAATATAGCTGCTCGCGCTTGTGTATCAAGCGCTAGAGGCTGTTTTGGCTTGAATTTCAGGTGGCCGGCGCCACCGCTGCCGTGCTGGCTGCCTTGGCGATGCGTTGCAGCAGCCGCCTGCGGATCAGCCCGCCCACGGGCCGAATCAACCACCAGTAGGGCGCAAAGCGCCGCCGGCTCAGCGCATCGGGGCAGTGCACCCGTGTTTCCGTGGCCAGCAGCGTGGCGCCATCGGGCAGCGGGGTGGCGGTGACGTTCATCACCAGCCGGGCGAACCCGGGCGCATCTGCCGATGCGGGCGCATGCCAGGGCACCAGGCCGTAGTCCGCTTGCCAGAAGCGGCCCGCCAGGCCGAAAGCCAGTTCACGGTCGCCATCGCGCCCCAGCGGCGTGAAGTCCGCCAATCCAAACACCCGCGCCGGCAGCGCCGTGGGGCGGCCCAGGCGTGCCAGCAGGCGGGCCGGCGCCTCGCGCAGCGCAATGCAGCGTTCGATGAAGGGGTCGTCGCCTATCGCCGGGTCTGCCGCGCAGTCCAGCAACGCACCTGGCCGTGCCCGCACCCGCAGCGTGTGCCGCTCGGCGAAGTCATGCGTTGGTAGATGCTGGTCAATCAGGGGCAAGGGAACGACCAGCAGTAAGTTCAGTCGATGCGACCAAGCAACAAGTACTCCATGAGTGCCTTTTGCGCGTGCATTCTGTTTTCCGCCTCATCCCACACCACCGACTGCGGGCCGTCGATCACGTCGGCTTCCACCTCTTCGCCCCGGTGGGCTGGCAGGCAGTGCATGAAGAGGGCGTTCGGCTGGGCGACGCCCATCATCTCGGTGTCCACGCACCAGTCGGCAAACGCCTGCTTGCGCGCTTCGTTCTCGGCCTCGTAGCCCATGCTGGTCCACACGTCGGTGGTGACCAGGTCGGCGCCGCGGCAGGCATCCATCGGGTCCTTGAAGACTTTGTAGCAGCCGGTGCGCGGCGTGCGGTCGCCAAAGGCGAGCTTCTCGTCGATCTCGTAGCCGCCGGGCGTGCTGACGTGCACGGTGAAGCCCAGCAGGTCGGCCGCCTGCAGCCAGGTGTTGGCCATGTTGTTGCCATCGCCCACCCAGGCCACCACCTTGCCCTGAATGGAGCCCCGGTGTTCGATGAAGGTGAAGATGTCCGCCAGGATCTGGCACGGGTGGAATTCGTTCGTCAGCCCGTTGATGACCGGCACGCGCGAGTGCTCGGCAAAGCGGGCGATTTTTGCCTGCTCGTAGGTGCGGATCATCACCAGGTCGGTCATGCGGCTGATGACGCGGGCGCTGTCTTCGATGGGCTCGGCGCGGCCCAACTGGCTGTCGCCCGTGGTCAGGTGCACCACGCTGCCGCCCAGTTGGTACATGCCGGCCTCGAAGCTCACGCGGGTGCGGGTGCTGGCTTTTTCAAAGATCATGGCCATCGTGCGGTCGGCCAGCGGGTGGTACTTTTCGTAGCTCTTGAACTTGCCCTTGATGAGCGCGGCACGGCCGAACAGGTAGGCGTATTCGTCAGCGGAAAGATCGTTGAATTGCAGGTAGTGCTTCATAACGGAGGGTTCATTCCGAAAGGTTCATTCGGCCAGCAGCGTCTTGACCAGGGGGGCCAGCAGGCTCACGATTTCGTCGGCCTCTGCCCGCGTGAGGATGAGCGAGGGCACCATGCGGATGACGGTGTCTGCCGTCACGCTGAGCAGCAGGCCCGCTTCGGCCGCCTGGCCCACCAGCGCGCCGCAAGGTTGGGTCAGCTCCACGCCGATCATCAGGCCCTGGCCGCGAATCTCTTTCACGCCGGGCAGGCCGCCGAGTTCGCGCTCCAGCGCGGCCTTCAGGTAGGCGCCCACGTCGGCCGCGTTCTGCAGCAGGCCGTCTTCTTCCATGATGCGGATGGTTTCCACGCCGGCCCGCATGGCCAGCGGGTTGCCGCCGAAGGTGGTGCCGTGGTTGCCGGGGCCAAAGATGTGCGCGGCCTTGGGGCCGGCCACCACCGCGCCGACGGGTACGCCCGAGGCCAGGCCCTTGGCCAGCGGCATCACGTCCGGCAGGATGCCCGCCCACTGGTGCGCAAACCACTTGCCGGTGCGGCCCATGCCGCACTGCACTTCGTCGATCATCATCAGCCAGTCGCGCTCGTCGCACAGCTTGCGCAGCTGCTGCAGGTAATCGATGCGCATCGGGTTCACGCCGCCTTCGCCCTGGATGGTCTCGAAGAACACCGCCACCACATTGGGGTTGCCTTCAGTGGCCTGCTTGATGGCCTCGATGTCGTTCATCGGCACGCGGATGAAGCCTTCGACCAGCGGGCCGAACCCGGCCTGCACCTTGGGGTTGCCCGTGGCCGACAGCGTGGCGATCGAGCGGCCGTGGAAGGCCTTCTCATAGACCACCACCACTGGCATGTCGATGCCCTTGTCGTGGCCGAACTTGCGCGCCAGCTTCAATGCGGCTTCGTTGGCTTCCAGGCCCGAATTGCAGAAGAACACGTTGGTCAGGCCCGAGCGCTCGACCAGCATCGACGCCAGCTCTTCCTGCAGCGGCACGTGGTAGTAATTGGAGCTGTGGATCAGCTTGGCGATCTGGTCTTGCAGTGCAGGCACCAGCTTGGGGTGGTTGTGGCCTACCGTGTTTACCGCGATGCCGCCCAGCGCGTCGATGTACTGCTTGCCGTTCACGTCCCACACACGCACGCCGTCGCCGCGCTCCAGGGCAATGGGCAGGCGGCCATAAGTGTTCATCACGTGGGGCGAGGCGGCCGGGACAAGAGCGGTCATGCGGAAATCTCCAGACAAATGCAAAAAACGAATCACGATTCTAGGGTGTGACACATGGCAGGATGTTGACGATTGCGCATCACTGCCATGCGCGCTGGCCGCGTGCCAAGCGTGAACGATGAGGGGCTTTTAAGGGTTAGCTCTTATATAAGAGTTAGAATGCCGGATTGTCGGCAACCCTATGCCGTGAGCCCCCAACGACTCCGACCCCGATGGTTTCTCCCTCCTCCAAAGAAGTCTTCATACAAGGCGTCACCCAAGACGGGAAGACCTTTCGTCCCAGCGATTGGGCGGAGCGTCTGGCAGGGGTCATGAGCCAGTTCCGCCCCGGCGGCGCGCGGCCTGGCAGCCACCTCAGCTATTCGCCCTGGTGCGTGCCCACCACCCTCGACGGCGTCAAGTGCGTGGTCGTGCACCGCGACCTGCAGGGCCACGAACCCATGGCCTGGGACTTCGTCATCAACTTTGCGCGGGACAACAATCTGCAGGTGGCCGAGGCCTGCCTGCTGCCTGACGAATTGCCACCCGTGTCGCCCGCCGCACCGACGCTTGCCCCGCCCAAGGCCTGATTCGCAAGCGGCCCGCATTCGGGCTGCCGGTTGTCGTATCTCTTGAAATCGTCCGGCCAGCGCGCAGCCGGTTGAAAAACCGCGACCAGCGCTCATCTGCAAGCCTTCACGGCTGCCGCGCGCGTCCATTACCTGTGGCTCCAGCGCGGTCGGCCGGGTTCGTCGCCCCTGCATAACAACGCTTAAAGCGCAGGGTTCTGCCGTGGGCGCATTCGCGTCCTGCGGCCTCCCTTCCTACTACGAGAGCCTTTGCACATGCAGCCAGAACATACCCGCGCCGTCATGGCCATCAGCCTGATGGCCGCCTTTGCCGACGAACACAAGGACGAGCGCGAGCGCGACCACCTGCGCGAGATGGCCGAGTCGCTCAGCGCCGGCAGCGGCCTGGATCTGATGAAGCTCTACCAGGACGTGCTGCTCAAGCGCGTGCGCCTGGAGGACGCCACCGCCGCGCTGGACACCGCCGAGCTGCGTCAGCTGGCCTACGAGATGGCCGTGGGCGTGTGCGATGCCGACGGCGTGTGTAACGACACGGAAAAGGCGTTCTTGCAGAAGCTGGCAACGGCCTTGCAGGTGCCTGCCGACCAGGCGCGCGAGGTGGTCAGCCAGGCCGATGCGCTGGCCAGTGCGCCGCTGCGCGCCGAGCCGGTCGAGGCCGAGGCGTGGGGCAGGGCGCCTGCCGCAGCCGCCGCTGGGGCCGCGGCCGCAGTGACAGCGGTCGCCGCCGCCCCAGCTGCCGCGGGCGCGCCGACCATCAACGCCGCATCGGTCAGCGACGCCGAGATCGATTCGATGATCCTCAACGCGTCCATCCTCAACGGGGCGCTGGAGCTGCTGCCGCAATCGCTGGCCTCCATGGCCATCATTCCGCTGCAGACGCGGCTGGTCTACCGCGTCGGCAAGGTCTACGGCTACGAGCTAGACAAGCGCCACATCACCGACTTTCTGGCCACGGTCGGCGTGGGCCTGACGTCGCAGTACGTCGAGCAGTTCGGCCGCAAGCTCGTCGGCGGGCTGCTGGGCAAGGTGATGGGTGGCATGGGCCGTGCGGTGGGCAGCGCTGCCACGGGCTCGGCGTTTTCGTTCGCCAGCACGTATGCGCTGGGTAAGGTGGCGCAGCGGTACTACGCGGGCGGGCGTACGCTGAGCGGCGATGCGCTGAAGTCGTCGTTCTCGCGCACGGTGGACGAAGCCAAGGGCCTGCAGCAACGCTATGCGCCGCAGATCCAGGACAAGGCCAAGGGCCTGGATCTGGGCAAGCTGATGCGCGAGCTGCGGGCCTGAGGCAGTCATTGCGCTAGTTGCTATTATTTTAATAGCTGCTTGCGCTTATCCATCAAGCGCTAGAGGCCTAAAAGGCTTGAAGTTCACCTTGCAGGCCGGCCCTGCACAGCGCTGTCAGGGCGCAGGCGTCTTGGGCCGGTAGTCGCACCAGGGCGCCACCACGCATTCCCAGCAGCGCGGCTTGCGCGCCTGGCAGACGTAGCGGCCCAGCAAGATCAGCCAGTGGTGCGAGTCCACTGCATAGGCAGCCGGCACGCGTTTGAGCAATTGCAATTCAACCGCCAACGGCGTCTTGCCGGGCGCCAGGCCCGTGCGGTTGCTGACGCGAAAGATGTGCGTGTCCACCGCCATGGTGGGCTGCCCGAAGGCCACGTTCAGCACCACGTTGGCCGTCTTGCGGCCCACGCCGGGTAGCGCCTCCAGTTCTTCACGCGTGCGCGGCACCACGCCGCCGTGGTGCTCCACCAGCAGGCGGCAGGCTTCCATCAGATGGCGCGCCTTGCTGCGAAAGAGGCCAATCGTCTTGATGTAGCCCTCCAACCCTTCCAGCCCCAAGTCCAGGATCGCCTGCGGCGTGTTCGCCACCGGAAACAGCCGCCGCGTGGCCTTGTTCACGCCCACGTCGGTGGCCTGGGCCGACAGCAGCACGGCGGCCAGCAGCTCGAACACGGTGGTGTATTCCAGCTCGGTGTTGGGCATCGGGTTGGCGGCCTTCAGGGCGGCGAAAAAGGGTTCGATGTGCGCGGTTTTCATCGGGGAAAAGTGATTCGGCTGCAGTCAACGGCGGGTGTCGTGGGGCCCGGGTGCGGCATTGTCCCGCACGCTGGCGAAGGCGCTCAAGCCAGCGGTGCGAACTGCCCGCGCAGGAAGTCGCTGAGCTGCTGGGCCGCAGGCGCCGCGTGCGATGCGGGCTGCAGCAGGCCCAGCGGCTGCATGGGGTATTCGCCCGCCACGCGCAGCTCCACCACCTGCCCCGTCTTCATCAACGGCGACACCAGGGTCAGCGGCAGCACGGCCAGCAGGTCGTGTTCCAGCAGCAGCCACCACATCATGGTGGGCGTGCGGGTGATGAGCGGGTGCAGCTTCAGCGGTGCGGTGCATCGCGCGGCGATGTCGTCCAGCCGCTCGCGGGCCGCGGACCCCGTGGGCAACGCCATCCATTGCGCGCCCTGCAGGTCTGCGGCGTTGGCACTGCCGGCGGGCGCCAGCGGGTGCTGCCGACGGCAGACGATGGCAAAGCGATCGGCCAGCAGCGGGTGGAAAGTCCATCGCTCGGGTGTCACCGCCGGTTGCCGGCAGGCGATCAGATCGACCTCGCCACGCGCCAGCGCCAGCAGCTGCTCGTCACCCTCGGCTTCGCGCAAGTGCACCTGAATGCCGGGCCAGCGCTGATGAAACTCCGCCAGGTGGTCGATCAGCAGCCCGTGGGTGGCAGAGATTGACGCCAGCAGCCGCACCTGGCCTTCGCCCTGGCGATGGCGCGCCTCCACAGCCTGGGCCGTGTCCTGAATGCCCAGCAGCACCTGCCGCGCCAGCGGCAGCAGGTCGCGGCAGGCATCGGTGGGGTGCACGCCCTTGGCATGGCGATGGAACAGCGGCGTTTCCAGCAGTGCCTCCAGATAGGCCAGCGTCTGGGTGACGGATGACTGCGTCACGCCGATGGCGTCGGCCGTGCGCTGCACGCTGCCCACTTCGGCCAGCCGCAGCAGGATCTGCAGGTGCCGGAACTTGCCCCGGGCCAGCAGGCGATTGAGCAGCGTAGTGGCGGTGAGGGTCATGCTATTAGTCCTTCTAATGACGTGCCCTCAAATGTAATTTCCTGACCTGCCGGTGCAGCAACGAAGATGCACTCAGCGCACCGGCTGACCCCTGGGCGCCGACCGCTTGCCCAACGCAGCGGCACCATAAAAATCTGAACGGAGACAAGCCATGACATTCCTTGACCGACGCACGGCCAGCCGGGCGATTGCCTGCACGGCGCTGGCCGCATGGGCCGCCATGGCCGGGCCTGTGGCTGCGCAGCCTGCGGACTGGCCCGACAGGCCCATCCGCGTGATCGTGCCCGCGCCACCGGGCGGCGCCTATGACGCGACGATGCGCCCGCTGGCGCAGGAGCTGTCCCTGGTGCTCAAGCAGCCCGTGGTGATCGAGAACAAGCCCAGCGCCGGCAACATCGTCGGCGCGCAGGCGGGCGCCAAGGCCGCGCCGGATGGCTACACGCTCACGATGACCGGCATGGTCAACACCATTTCGGCCGGCCTGTTCGACAACGTTCCCGTCGACATCGCCACGGACTTCGCCCACATCGGCACCATCGGCGCGGCCGCGCAGTGGCTGGTGGTGCGCAGCGATTCGGGTATCGCGTCCGTGCCCGACCTCATCGCCAAGGCCCGGCGCGAGCCCGGCCGCATCGATTACGCCAGCTCGGGCGCCGGCAGCACCGGGCACCTGCTGGTCGAGCTTTTGCAGCGCAGCGCCAACATCACCCTGACCCACGTGCCGTACAAGGGCGGCGCACCCGCGCTGCAGGACGTGCTGAGCGGCGTGGTCTCGGTCATCGTGGTGCCGCCCAACACGGCCATTCCGCATGTGAAGGCCGGCAAGCTGAAGCTGCTGGCCATCTCTACCCGCAGCCGCAACGCCAGCTACCCCGACGTGCCCACGTTCGAGGAGCTGGGCTACCCGCAAATGACCGTCAGCTCGTGGGTGGGCCTGTCGGCTCCGCGGGGCACACCCGACGCCATCGTGCAAAAGCTCAATGCCGCCTTGAGCACCAGCCTGTCGAACGCCGCGCTGCGCAATCGGCTCGAATCCGACGGCATGACGCCGATGACCATGACACCGGTGCAGTTCAGCGATCTGGTGCGCCAGGACGTGGACCGGTGGGGCCAGCTCACCCGCAGCCTCAAGCTGAAGGCGAACTGAAGGTTCTTTCTTCTTCCCCACTTTTTTCTGAACAAGTCATGCCCTTCGCTCCATCGCACGGCCGCGACATCTACTACGAACGCCACGGACAGGGCCCGGCCGTGCTGTTCTGCCATGGCGCCGGCTCCAATGCAGCGACCTGGTGGCAGCAGCTGCCAACCGTCTCCCGCGAATTCACCTGCATCACCATCGACACGCGCTGCTTCGGGCGATCCGTCGCACCGCTGGAAGAGTTCGACCTGGCGCTGTTCGTGGACGATGTACTGGCCGTTCTGGACGCCGAACGCATCGACCGCGTGGCGCTGGTGGGGCAGTCGCTGGGCGGCATGATCGGCCTGCGCATGGCGCTGCAGCACCCCGGGCGCGTGTCGACCTTCGTGGCCTGCGACACGTCGCTGGCGGTGGACCATCCCGCGCTGATCGACGCGATGGCACGGCGTGCGGTAGCCGCGCAGGCGCTGACGGTGGAGGAGCGGTCGCTGGGCCGCTGGTTTCTGCAGAACCACCCCGAACGCGCGGCGCTCTACGCGCAGATCAACCACTTCAACCCCAGTGCCTACGCCTTCACCAGCGAGGGCTGGGGCGCTGCCGTGTCAGGCCTGATGGCACCGCACAACCTGCTGCCCATGGACCGGCTGCGCGACGTGGCCTGCCCCACGCTGCTGATCGTCGGCAGCGAGGACCCGCTGGTGCCCGTGGACGTGGTGCATGAATTCGCCCGGCACATTGCGCACAGCGAGGTGCGCGTGATCGACCAGGCCGGCCATTCCGCGTATTTCGAGAAGGCCGACGAGTTCAACGGCCACTTGATGGACTTCCTGCGCCGTTACGCAGTCGGCGCCCCGCAGGTTTTGAGCGCCCGGTGCTCGGACGGCAATGCTCCCGGATGGCGCGACAATGGCGCTTTCCACTGACCGCTGCGCGTTCCTTGTCATGCAATTCGCCGACCGCCTCAACAACGTAGAAACCTCCGCCATCCGCGAACTCTTCAAGCTGCTGGGCAAGCCCGGCATCATCAGCTTTGCGGGCGGCTTTCCAGACAGCGCCATGTTCGACGTGGAAGGCCTGCGCGCCGCCAGCGCCAAGGCGTTGGACGAGGAGCCTGGAGCGGCCCTGCAGTACGGCGCCACCGAAGGCTACAACCCGCTGCGCGAACAACTGGCCGCGCTGATGGCCGCCAAGGGCGCGACGGATGTGGCGCCCGAAAACCTCATCGTCACCACCGGCAGCCAGCAGGCGCTGGATCTGCTGGGCAAGACGCTCATCAGCCCCGGCGACAAGGTGATCGTGGAAGGGCCCACCTTCCTCGCCACCATCCAGTGCTTTCGCCTGTACGGCGCCGAGCTCATCAGCGCGCCCATCGATGCCGATGGCGTGAAGACGGACGAGCTGGAGCGGCTGATTGCCGAGCACCAGCCGAAGTTCGTCTACCTCATTCCCACCTTCGGCAACCCCAGCGGTGCCACGCTGAGCCTGGAGCGCCGCCGCCAGGTGCTGGAGATGGCCGTGCGCCACCAGACGCTGGTGGTGGAAGACGACCCGTACGGCGACCTGTACTTTGGCGAAGCGCCGCCTGCCAGCCTGCTGAACCTGTCGGCCAGCGTGCCGGGCAGCCGCGACCTGTTGGTGCACTGCGGGTCTTTGAGCAAGGTGCTGTCGCCCGGCCTGCGGGTGGGCTGGATGATTGCGCCGCCCGAACTGCTGGCCAAGGCCACCATGTGCAAGCAGTTCAGCGACGCGCACACCAGCACCTTTGCGCAGGCCACCGCCGCGCAGTACCTGAAGGCCGGCCGCATGCCGGCCACGCTGGAACAGGTGCGCGGTGTGTATGCCGAGCGCGCGCAGGCTATGGGCGATGCGCTGCGCACCGAACTGGGCGACGCCATCACCTTCGTGCAGCCACGCGGCGGCCTGTTCTTCTGGGCGCGGCTGACGGGTGCCGGCGGCAAGGTTGCCGACGGCAACGTGCTGGCAAAGCGAGCCATCGACAAGGGCGTGGCCTTCGTGCCCGGCACACCGTTCTTCTGCGCGCAGCCCGACCACGCCACGCTGCGCCTGTCGTTTGCCACGGCCGACGTGCAGAAAATCCGCGACGGCGTGGCGCGGCTGGGCCAGGCAGTCGTGGGCTGACGGCCCCCCACCCGTTGGGGTGAGCAATTCAAGGGCGCCACGGGCGCCCTTTTGCTTTTGCTTTCCTCCCGCCCTGGAGCAGGGGCGCCCGGATGCGTTCCAATACGCCCATGTCCGCACCTCACCCCACCGAGCAGCGCCTGGATGATCTGGAGATCAAGGCCAGCTACACCGAAGATCTGCTCGACCAACTCAATCTCACCATCTACCGCCAGCAGCAGGAGATCGATGCGCTGGCGCGCACCGTGGCGCTGCTGCGCCAGCAGATGCCCGAAGCGGGCGGCGGCGCTGACGCGCGCAACCTGCGCGACGAGTTGCCCCCGCACTACTGAACTGAACTGAACTGAACTTGGCGCTTCAGCGCGCGTTGAAAGGCTTGGATTCCATGCAGTACCGCCATTTGGGCAAAAGCAACTTGAAGGTGTCGGCCCTGTGCTTGGGCACCATGATGTTCGGTGACCAGACCAGCCGTGCAGATGCCACAGCCATCGTGTCCGACGCGCGGCACCGGGGCATCAACTACATCGACACGGCCGACGTGTACACCAAGGGCGCGTCGGAGACCATGGTGGGCCAGCTGCTGCAGGGCCAGCGCCACGAATGGGTGCTGGCCACCAAGTTGGGCAACCGCATGTCCGACGCGGTGAATGAAGGCCATTACTCGCGCAGCTGGATGCTGCGCGAGGTGGACTGCAGCCTGGAGCGCCTGCGCACAGATCATGTCGACGTGCTGTATCTGCACCGGGACTACCCCGGCATGGACCTGCAGGAGGCGCTGTTCGCGCTCGAGGCGCTGCTACGCGCCGGCAAGATCCGCTACTGGGGCGTGTCCAACTTTCGCGCCTGGCGCATCGCCGAGCTGGTGCACGGCGCACGCCAGCTGGGCATGCCCGGCCCGGTGGTGTGCCAGCCGTACTACAACCTGCTCAACCGCATGCCCGAGGTCGAGATCCTCCCCGCCTGCCAGCACTACGGCATTGGCGTGACGCCATACAGCCCCGTTGCGCGCGGCGTGCTCACCGGCAAGTACCTGCCGGGCCAGGCGCCGCAGGAAGGCACGCGCGCCGGACGCGGCGACAAGCGCATGGCGGAAACGGAATTCCGCAATGAATCACTGGTGCTGGCCCAGCAGCTCAAGCAGCATGCCGAAGCACGCGGCGTGACGCTGGCGCAATTCGCCACCGCCTGGGTGCTGGCGCACCGTGCGGTCAGCTCGGTCATCGCCGGCCCGCGCACGCTGCAGCAGTGGCAGGACTACGCCCCCGCGCTGGGCTACACCGTCACGCCGGAAGACGAGGCACTGGTGGATTCGCTGGTGGCGCCCGGCCACCCGTCCACCCCGGGCTACACCGACCCGGCCTACCCGGCGCCGGCACGCGTGTAGCGGTGCGTGGGGCAGCGGTCAGACCGGTTTTGGGCATGAAAATGCCCTCCAGCGCCCGCTGATCAAGCGCTAAATGCTATAAAAATAATAGTATCGAGTGGTGCGTGCCGGGTTACGATCCGGCATGCGAAAGACTTTTCAGCTCCACATCGAAGGCAAGAACCGCGACCGGCTTCTGGACGCGGCACGCCATGACATCCACCGCTACCTGCGCCGCGAACGCCGCCGCAGCCTGCCCGAAGGCGCCCGTTTCTGGGACTTCGACTGCCGCTTCGGCACCACGCAAGACGACGCCACCAGCGTGTACGAAGAAGACATCAAGGGCTTGATCGACGGCGTTGCTGAATCGGGCGCTGCGCAGTTCTATGTCGAGATCGTCGCCAAACCGGGTGAAGGCGAGCCCCGCAAGCGCGCGTCTTCAGGCGGCGCGCAACACGAAGAAGACGACAGCGATGGTGACGGAGCCGCGGGGGGTGAGGGTGGCGACAGTGGCGACGGCGACTGAGCTGCGCTCTCCGCCGTCAGCTGTCAGCTTCCTGATCCATCAGCCGGGCCGTCTTCGGCTCGCGCCTGCGCCGCGGCAGCAGCCGCCCGCAGCTTGTCCTTCTTGCTCGGCCGCGATCCCTTGATGCCGCCAGTGCCAGGTGGGTTCTTGCCAGGCCGCTGCGGCACCACGGCTGCGGTGTCCGGTGGGGTTTCTCCATCAGCCGACGCAACCGGAGCAGCCGCCTGCAATGCAGGCAGCACGGTTTCAAAACCGGCGATCTGCTCGATGGGCAACGACAAGCCTTGCCGCCGCGCGATCAGTTGCCAGTGCGCGTGCGCCTCGGGCGTGATGAAGGTCACCGCCGCCCCGCTGGCGCCGGCCCGGCCGGTGCGGCCGATGCGGTGCACGTAGTCGGCTGCGGCGCGGGGCAGGTCGTAGTTCACCACGGCAGGCAAGTCGGCGATGTCGATACCGCGCGAGGCCAGATCGGTGGTCACCACCACTTGCCAGCGCTCGTCCTTGAACTCCTGCAGCACCTGGCGGCGCGCGCCCTGGCTCAGGCCGCCGTGGAAGGGCGAAGCGAAAACGCCGGCCTTGTAGAGCTTTTCGGCCACATGTTCGGCTGCGTACTGCGTGGCCACGAACACCAGCACCCGGCTCCAGCCGGCTTCTTTCACCAGATGCTTGAGCAACTGCGTGCGGCGCTTGTCTTCGACCGCAATGGCGCGCTGGGCGATGTCGGGCGTGGTGCCGGCCTCGTGCGGCACTTCGACGCGCAGTGGGTCTTGCAGCAGGCCTTCGGCCAGGTGCTCCACCTCCTGGGGGAAGGTGGCGGAGAAAAGCAGGTTCTGGCGTTTGGTAGGCAGCAGGGCCAGCACGCGGGCCAGTTCTTCCGCGAAGCCTAGGTCCAGCAGCCGGTCGGCTTCGTCCAGCACCAGCGTCTGCACCTGCGCCAGCGAGAGTGCGTTGTGGTCCACCAGATCCAGCAGCCGCCCGGGCGTGGCGACGATGACGTCGGCACCGCCACGCAGCGCCATCATCTGCGGGTTGATCGATACACCGCCGAAGGCGACGGCCACTTTCAGCCGTTCGGCCTGCAGATGGCGGGCCAGGTCGCGCAGCACCTCACCCACCTGCACGGCCAATTCGCGCGTGGGCACCAGCACCAGGGCGCGAGCGCGGCGGGGGCCATCGCCGGGGCCGGCCACCTGCGCGTGGGGCAGGATCTGCTGCAGCAGCGGCAGGCCGAAGGCCGCCGTCTTGCCGGAGCCCGTCTGCGCGCAACCCAGCAAGTCGCGGCCCTCCAGCACGGCTGGAATGGCCGCGGTCTGGATCGGCGTGGGCGTGGTGAAGCCCAGGGCGTTGGCGGCGTGAACGAGGGCGGGCGAGAGGCCGAGGGCGGCAAAGGGCATGGCGGAAAGCGGTTGGCGCGCGCGGCGCGGTGGCAAAAGCAAAGGCGCGATTGTGCGGCACGCACCGGGCGCCGGGATAATCGAGCCATTCCCGCAACCCCGTCACCGCGCCCCATGCAGACCCTTGCCGCCATCTTCCACCGGAGCCCGCCATGCCTTTGAGCGATCTGGGCAGGCTGGTCTATTCCACCGACGCCGGGCGCATGTGCCCCGACTGCCGCAAGCCGGCTGCCCAGTGCAGCTGCGCCGCAGACCGCGCGGCGGCGGCGCTGCTGGCCGGCGACGGCATCGTGCGGGTGTCGCGTGAAACCAAGGGCCGGGGCGGCAAGGCGGTGACGCTGGTCAAGGGCGCGGCGCTGCCGGCGGCAGAACTGGCTCAGCTGGGCAAGCAGCTGAAGGCCGCTTGCGGCACGGGCGGCACCGTCAAGGACGGCGTGATCGAGGTGCAGGGCGACCATGTGGAGCGCGTAATGCAGTCGCTGAAGTCGCTGGGCCACACGGTCAAGCGGTCGGGCGGCTGACGGCAGGTGGCCCGCTGATGAACACGGAACAGCTCGAACGCCTGGTCACCGTCGTCATGCCGTTCGGCAAGCACAAGGGCACGGCGATTGCCGACCTGCCGGGCAACTACCTGAACTGGTTTGCGCGCGAGGGCTTTCCGCCCGGCGACATCGGCCGCCTGCTGGCGCTGATGCAAGAGATCGACCACAACGGGCTGTCGGATCTGCTGGTGCCGCTGCGCGCGGCGCACAGCGCGGGCCGCACGCAGCCCTCGGCGGGCGCTGCGAAGCGCCGCTGAGAACGCCGGCGCGTCAACCGCAGGCGCAGCCGCTAGAGCCGCAACCCTGGGCGGCGTCTGCCGCCGTCTCGAACTGTGGGAACAGCACGTTGTTTTCCAGGTGGATGTGGTTGATAAGGTCGTCGCTCAGCTGGGCAATGCCGGCATACAGCGCGCGCCAGGTGTTGCAGGCGCCCTGCGGAGGCGTGGCGTCGTGGGTCAGTGCGGCCAGGCGGTCCAGGGCTTCGCCGTGGTCGGTGTGCTCTTCGCGCATCACGCCGATGGGCTGGCCCGCCAGGGGGTGGCCCCCGGCCTTGAGCAGTGGAAACAGCATCAACTCTTCCTTGCGCATGTGTGATAGCAGTTCTGCGTGCATCGCGTCCAGCGCATCGGCCAGCCCTGCGGGCACGTCGGGGTGGTCGCGGTGCACGGCCTCCACGCGGCGCGCCATGCGGATCAGCTCGGGCAACTGCGCGCGATGCACGTCGTGATAGCGGGTGAGGATGTGGTCGATCAACTCGGTGGGCGTGCCGGCGTCCGGCAGCGTCGATGGGCGTTGCAGCGCGGCCAGTTCGTCCAGCACCGCCTGCAGATCCAGCCCCTTGTCGGCAGTGGCTTGGCGCAGGCTGATCTGACCGCCACAGCAAAAGTCCAGCTTCAGGCGGCGAAAGACGGCGGTGGAGCCGGGCAGTTGAACGGCGATCTGGCCAATTTGCTGCTCTGCGTCGATGGCAAGGAGGGTGGAGTTGGCGGCAGCGGGCAAGCGAGCGTTCATGGCATGGCTCCTGAAAGATTCTGTGGTGACGTGAGCAGTCTATTCTTTAAGATTCACTAAGAATGAATCTTTAAACGCGGGCAACCGTTCCTTTGATCCAAGACAAACCATGCGCCTGACCCAGTGGACCGACTACACCCTGCGCGTGCTGATGTATTGCGCTGCCACGCAAGGCCGGGCCTTGCCGGTAACCATCAGCGAAGTAGCCGAGCAGCACGGCATCTCGCGCAGCCACCTGACCAAGATCGTGCAGGAGCTAGCTGCCAGCGGCCTGCTGGAGACCACACGCGGGCGCGGTGGCGGCATGCGCCTGATGAAGCCGGCCAGCGACATCTATCTGGGCGCCGTGGTGCGCGCCACGGAAACCGATTTCGACATGGTGGAGTGCTTCGACCCTGCCGTGAACCAGTGCCGCCTGACGCGCCATTGCCGCCTGCAGGGCGTGTTGGCCGAGGCGACGCAGCGCTACCTTGCCGCGCTGGACGCGGTGACGCTGGCTGACCTGGTGGCGCCGGTCGCAGTGCGCACTGCAGGCGGCGCTGAGCAGCCCGTGCGATGGCATCCCGGTCTGCCAGATGCCGCCAGTTCATGATGAAAATGGCCTCTAGCGCTTGTTGGATAAGCGATGGCAGCTATATAAGAGATAGCAAAGGGCGGCGTCAGGTGTCGCCCTGCAGCCAGCGGCGCGCCGCAGCCACGACGCAGCCAGTGAGCCGTTCCAGACCCGCCTGCGCACTGCGAGGGTGTGCCCAGTACATGGGCACGTCCATCGTCATACCGGGAGCGAAATCCACCAGAACGCCGTGGGCCAGTTGCGTTTCGATCAGCACGGTGGGGTGCATGCCCCAGCCCATGCCGTTTTCGCAGGCGCGCACGTAGGCGAAATTGCTCGGCAGGAAGTGGCGCGGCGGGTGCCTTCGCGATGTGGTCAGGCCGTGCATCTGCATCCATTGGTCCTGCAGCCGGTCTTTGCGGTCGAAGGCCATCAGGGGTGCGTTCGACAGCGCCTGGGCCAAGGCCTGAGGCGCAAGGCCGCCCGAGAAATGGCGTGCGACAAAACCGGGGCTGGCGGCGGCCACGTAGCGCATGGTGCCCAGCGGCCAGGTGTTGCAGCCGGCGATGGGCGTGCCAGTAGCGGTGACGGCGGCCAGCACCTCGCCTTCGCGCAGCCGTTGCGCGGTGTGCTCCTGATCGTCGATGCGGATGTCGAGCACTTCGTTGCCGCCAGCGGTGAAGGCGGTCATGGCGTCCATGAACCAGGTCGAGAGCGAGTCGGCGTTCACAGCCAGCTTCACGGCCGGTGCCGGCGCCTGCGTGTCGGGCATCAGGGCGGGGTTGGCGCGGCGCAATTCGTTTTCCAGCAGCGCCACCTGTTCCACATGCAGGCACAGGCGCCGGCCCGCGTCGGTGCCGGTGCAGGGTGTGCCGCGCAGTACCAGCACCTGGCCCACGCGCTCTTCCAGCTGCTTGACGCGCTGCGAGATAGCAGAGGGCGTGACGTGTAGCTTGTGAGCAGCGCGCTCGAAACTGCCTTCGCGCACCACGGCGGCCAAGGCCTCCAGTCCAGCATAGTCCAGCATTAGTTTTGCTTCACACAGGTTAGGGAGTTTAAGTTTACTTAAACCGCCGCCGTTTGGACAATGGCGCCATGTGGACTGTTGACCAATTTCCTTTTTCGGCCGCATCGGCATCGGCTTCGTGGCTTGCCGGTTTCACGGTGTGCCTCACGCTGATCGTCTCCATCGGCGCTCAGAACCTCTACGTGCTGCGCCAGGCAGTTCAGGGCCGCCATGTGCGCGCCTGTGTTGCCTGGTGCGTGGCGAGCGACGCTCTGCTGGTGGCGGTGGGTGTGGCGGGCATGGCGCAGCTGCTGGGCCGCTCACCAGCGCTGGCGTATTACCTGACGCTGGGCGGCGTAGTCTTCCTCGTCGGCTATGGCAGCCTGGCGTGGCACCGGGCTTTCTTTGCGCCGCAGGGCGGACTGGCCGTGACGGGGCGGGCCGAACGCGGCGTGCTGGGCGTGCTCGGGGCACTGGCGGTCATCACGCTGCTGAACCCGCACGTCTACCTGGATACCGTAGTGCTGATTGGCTCCATTGGTGCCCGGCAGGACGGCGGCCTGAAGTGGGTCTTCGTGGTGGGGGCCGCCTGCGCCAGCCTGCTGTGGTTCCTGCTGCTGGCCTTTGCGGGACGGCGGTTGCAGAACGTGTTCGCCCATCCGCTCGCCTGGCGGGTGCTGGACACGGTGACGGGCGCCACGATGTTCGCCCTGGCCTGGTGGGTGGCGCGCGGCCTGGCCGTGGATTGATGGCCCGGCCGGAACCCGGCGCGCAGGCATGCGGACTCCGCCGTCATCTCAAGGGGCCCGCAGCGCTTCGTCTCAGCCCGCCAGGGGCGCTGCTGCGGAGCCTTCCGCATTCGGGTGGCGATCCAGCAGGCTGTCGATGACAGCGGTCAGCGCGGGCGACGGGCCTTTTTTCTGAAGTTGTCACCATGACTGCATTGAGCCTGCCGCCTCCCATCGCGGCCTACTTCGCCGCCGATTCGGCCCATCCCGCAGCGGCCGCCTGCTGATTCGCACCCGATGGCAGCGTGACGGTCGAAGGCCGCACTCACACCGGTTGCGCGGCCATCGAAGCCTGGAAGGCCGGCGCCGTTGCCCGATATACCTACCGCACGGAGCCCTTCGCGCTGCACGAAGACAGCGGATGCCAGATCGTCGAGAGCCACGTGGCGGGCGACTTTCCCGGCAGCCCCGTCGATCTGCGCTACCGCTTTTGCCTGGACGGCGCGCTGATCGCTTCGCTGGAGATCACCGCATGACGTTCGATCTTCAGTTGGCGGGCCGGCGTGCGCTGGTCACGGGCGGCACCCAGGGCGTCGGGGCGGCGGTGGTGCAGGCGCTGCAGCAGGCGGGGGGTCGAGGCGATGGCCGCCGCTCGGTCGCTGCCCGAGCACCCGGCCGACGGGGTGGTGTACCTGACGGCCGACCTGACGACGCCCGAGGGCGCAGCGCAGGTGGCCGGCTCGGTGGCGTCCCGGTGGGGCCCGGTGGACATTCTGCTCAACGTGCTGGGTGGATCCAGCGCACCCGGCGGAGGCTTCGCCGCGCTGGACGATGCGCACTGGTTCAACGAACTGAACCTGAACCTCATGCCGGCGGTGCGGCTGGACCGTGCGCTCCTGCCAGCCATGCTGGCTGCGGGAGCGGGCGTGGCGGTGCACGTCAGTTCGATCCAGCGGCGGCTGCCACTGCCGCAGCCACCGCCGCCTACGCGGCGGCCAAGGCGGCGTTGTCCACCTACAGCAAGGCGCTGTCGAAGGAGGTGACGCCGCAGGGCATTCGCGTGGTGAGCGTGGCGCCCGGCTGGGTGTAGACCGATGCGGCGAAGGCGCTGATCGAAAGAATCGCGGCGCAGGCCGGCACGGACCCGGCCGGCGGCCGGCAAATCGTCATGCAGCAACTGGGCGGCATTCCGCTGGGCCGCCCTGCCACGCCGCAAGAGGTGGCCGATCTGATCGTGTTCCTGGCGTCACCACGGGCTGGCGCCATCTCGGGCTCCGAGCATGTGATCGACGGCGGGACGGTGCCGACGGTCTAGGTGGCCGGCCCGCGCCGGCCGCGGCCTTCAGAACGCCGGAACGATGGCGCCCTGGTACTTGTCCTGGATGAACTTCTTCACTTCGGGCGCGTGCAGGGCCTTCATTAGCTTCTGGATGCTCGGGTCATTGGCCCGATCCGCACGGGCGGCGATCAGGTTCGCGTACGGCGAGTCGGCACCTTCGATGAACAGGGCGTCCTTCGTCGGATTGAGCTTGGCCTCGATGGCGTAGTTGGTGTTGATCAGGGCCAGGTCGACGTCCTGCAGCGCGCGGGGCAGCAAGGCCGCTTCCAGTTCACGGAACTTGAGCTTCTTCGGGTTCTTGACGATGTCGAGCGGCGTGGCCGTGATGCTCGCCGGGTTTTTCAGCGCGATCAGCCCTTGTTTTTGCAGCAGGATCAGCGCGCGGCCGGCGTTGGACGGGTCGTTCGGAATGGCGATCACCGCGCCGTCCTTCAGTTCGGCCACGGCCTTCACCTTCCTGGAATAGGCGCCGAACGGCTCCACATGCACCTTGCCGTTCGGCACCGCGACGAGACTGCTCTTGCGGTCCTTGTTGTAGCTGTCGAGGTACGGCTGGTGCTGGAAGAAGTTGGCGTCGAGCTGCTTGTCTTCGACAGCGGCATTGGGCTGGATGTAGTCGCTGAATTCGCGCACTTGCAGATCCACGCCCTGGGCCTTGAGCTGCGGTTTGACGAAGTTCAGGATCTCGGCGTGGGGAACGGCCGACGCGGCAACCTTCAGCACGGCGTCGGCGGCGTGCGCGCCGAGAGCCAGAGTGGCGATTGCGAGGACGGAGAGCGCTTTCTTGAGCATGCGGATCACTTTCTGAGGCGGAACACGAAGACGGAGGGCGGCATGGGCGGTGGAGGATCGAACCTGCCGTTGGCCGTGCCGGAGCGGTCGTGAGTGTAAATCCCCAAAACGGTGCCTGCTCTCCTTTAGCTTCATAACGATATAAAAAGTGTGGTCGTTATGTGGCCCGCGCCTGCTTTCGGATTGGTGGTGAAATCGGGCTCCAGCGCTTGTACAACAAGCGCTGACAGCTATAAATTTAATAGCTGTCAGCTCTGCGCACCATACGGGCGCGGCCGCAGGGCTGGTGCTGTGTTCAGCGCAGCACTTCCAGCAGGCGGTCCAGCCCGCCGTCGTTGATGGCCACGTTGGCTTGCGCACGCACGGCCGGCTTGGCGTGGAAGGCCACCGACAGGCCCGCCGCACCCATCATGGGCAGGTCGTTGGCGCCATCGCCCACGGCAATGGCCTGCGACGGGTCTATGCCCATCAGCGACGTCACTTCCAGCAGAGTGCGGCGCTTTTCGGCGCCGTCGCAGATGTCGCCCCACGGCTGGTCCACCATGCGCCCGGTGAGCAGGCCGTTCTCCACCTCCAACTGGTTGGATCGGGCCAGGTCGATCCCCAGGCCCGCCTGCACGCGATCGGCGAAAAAGGTGAAGCCGCCCGACACCAGCAGCGTGGTCAGGCCCGCAGCCTTGGCGGCGGCGACCAGTTCATTGGCGCCGGGGTTGAAGCGCAGGCGCTCGGTGAACACCTGTTCCATGTGCTGCACCGTCACGCCCTTGAGCAGCGCCACGCGCTGGCGCAGGCTCTCCTTGTAGTCGGTGATCAGGCCCTGCATGGCCGCTTCGGTGATGGCTGCCACTTCGGCCTTGCGGCCTGCGGCGTCGGCGATCTCGTCCACGCATTCGATGTTGATCAGCGTGGAGTCCATGTCGAAGGCGATGAGCTTGTAGTGCGACAGCTGCTGCGGGGCGGTGATGCCCTGTACGAGAAGACCTGGGGCGAATTCGGTGGCGGCGCTCATGATGGAAAAGGGGCGTGAAAAGTGGTGGGAAGAATCGGCGTTCCAGCCGCTGCGCGGTAAGGCGAGGGCACGCCGCCGATTATCCCTGCCGCCGCCCGGGGACGCGCGGTCCCGCGGTCCCCGCTACTGCGGCACCAGCCCGGCTGCCTTCACCAGGTCGGCATGCAGTTTCATTTCCTGCGCAATGCTGTCCCTGAGCTGCTGGGACGTGCCGGGCGCTGCTTCCATGCCGCTCGCCTGCAGCTTGGCCAGCGTATCGCCGGCCAGGGCCGCATGGGCGGCGCGCTGCAGCCGGTCGATGACGGGCTGCGGGGTCTTGGCGGGGGCCAGCAGGCCGACCCAGGCCGACAGCTCCAGTGACTGCAAGCCGCTCTCGGCCATGGTGGGCACCTGTGGCAGCACGGGAGAGCGCTGCGGACTCATCAACGCCAGTGCGCGCAGCTTGCCCGCCTGGATGTGCGGCAGGGCCTCGGGCAGCACGGCGAACATCATGTCGACGTTGCCGGCCAGCGTGTCGTTGATGGCGGGCGCGCCGCCTTTGTAGGGCACGTGCAGCATGGTCGATTGGGTGCGCGTGCCGAACATCAACGCCGCCAGATGCTGCGGGCTGCCGTCGCCGGACGAGGCGTACGTAAGCTGCCCCGGTGCCGTCCTGGCTGCGGCCAGCACGGCAGCGACGTCGGGGAACTTCTGCCCATCCTTGACGACCAGCACCATGGGTTGGTTCACCAGCTTGGTGATGGGCACGAAGTCCGCTTGCGGGTCGTAGGGCAGGGTCTTGAAGATGCTTTTGTTGGTGGTGAGGAACGATGCTGGCGACACCATCAGCGTGTAGCCGTCAGGCGCTGCGCGCGCGACCAGCGGCGTGCCGATCTGCCCAGACGCGCCCGCCTTGTTGTCCACCACGAAGGGCTGGCCCAGCTCGGCGGCCATCTTGGTGCTGACCAGGCGGGCAATCATGTCGGCGCTGCCGCCGGCGGGCAGCGCCACGATCACTTTCACGGGCCGGTCGGGGTACGTGGGGGCCTGGGCCTGCGCCAGGTTGGCGCCCAGCAGGCTGCCCAGGCAACAGGTGAAGGCGCAAAGGGTGCGCAGAACAGGCATGGGAGGCTCCTTGAATCGCCCGCAGGCGGATCACAACGTCAAAGCAATTCTCGCACCTGTCCCAGCAAGTGCTATTGATTAAATAGCACTTCACGCTTGACCATCAAGCGCTAGAGCCCGATTTGGCTTGAAATCCGGCCGACTAGGCCGGCACGCCCTGCGCCAGCGGTTGGCCCAGGCTGCGCAGCACATCGCGCACCAGCTGCGCGCGGTCTTTCGCTTCGGGCAGCTCGCGTTCGATGCGCAGTTTCTCGTTGCCGGCCAGCTTGATGTGCTTGTTCTTCTGGATGAGTTGGATGATGGCCATCGGGTCCACCGGCGGCTGGGGCTTGAAGGTGATGGTGATGACGCCCGGTGCCGCGTCCACCTTCACCACACCATAGGGCTGGCTCAAGACACGCAGGCGGTGCACGTCGATGAGCGTCTGCGCCTGGGGCGGCAGCTTGCCGAATCGATCCACGATCTCTTCGAGCAGCGCGTCGATCTGGTCGGTGTGCTTCGCGGTGGCCAGCTTCTTGTAGAACGACAGGCGCAGGTGCACGTCACCGCAATAGTCGTTGGGCAGCAGGGCGGGGGCGTGCAGGTTGATATCGGTGGTGACCGACAGGGGGCTGAGCAGATCGGGCTCCTTGCCAGCTTTGAGCGATCGCACGGCTTCCGACAGCATCTCGTTGTAGAGCTGAAAGCCCACTTCCAGCATGTTGCCGCTCTGGTTCTCGCCCAGCACTTCGCCCGCGCCGCGGATCTCCAGGTCATGCATGGCCAGGTAGAAACCGCTGCCCAGCTCTTCCATCTGCTGGATGGCATCAAGCCGCTGCGCCGCGTGCTTGGTCAGGCCATCGACGTCCGGCACCATCAGATAGGCATACGCCTGGTGGTGGCTGCGGCCCACGCGCCCGCGCAACTGGTGCAGCTGCGCCAGGCCGAACTTGTCGGCGCGGCTCATCAGGATGGTGTTGGCCGTGGGCACGTCGATGCCGGTCTCGATGATGGTCGAGCACAAGAGGATGTTGTAGCGCTGCGCCACGAAGTCGCGCATCACGCGCTCCAACTCGCGCTCGGGCATCTGGCCGTGGGCCACGGCGATGCGGGCTTCGGGCAGGATCTCTTCCAGCTTCTGGCGCCGGTTCTCAATGGTCTCCACTTCGTTGTGCAGGAAGTAGCACTGCCCACCGCGCTTCAATTCACGCAGCACGGCCTCGCGGATCACACCCGTGCCTTCGTTACGCACAAAGGTCTTGATCGCCAGGCGGCGTTGGGGTGCGGTGGCAATCACGCTGAGGTCGCGCAGGCCTTCCAGCGCCATGCCCAGCGTGCGCGGGATGGGCGTGGCGGTGAGCGTGAGCACGTCCACCTCGGCGCGCAGGGCCTTCATCTGCTCCTTGTGGCGCACGCCAAAGCGGTGCTCTTCGTCGATGATGAGGAGCCCCAGGTTGTGGAACTTGGTCGATTCGCTGAGCAGCTTGTGCGTGCCGACCACGATATCCACCGTGCCGTCGCCGATGCCTTTGATGGCCGAGGTGATCTCCTTGCCCGAGCGAAAGCGCGACACCTCGGCCACCTTGACCGGCCACTTGCCGAAGCGGTCGACCAGCGTTTGAAAGTGCTGCTCGGCCAGCAGCGTGGTGGGTGCCAGAAACGCCACCTGCTTGCCGCCCGTGACAGCCACGAAAGCCGCGCGCAGGGCGACTTCGGTCTTGCCGAAGCCCACGTCGCCGCAGACCAGGCGGTCCATGGGGCGGGGCGAGATCATGTCCTGGATGACGGCGTGAATGGCGGCGTTCTGGTCGGCCGTTTCTTCAAAACCGAAGTCGTTGGCGAAGGTCTCGTAGTCCTGCGGGCTGTAGCGGAAGGCATGGCCTTCGCGTGCGGCACGGCGGGCGTAGATGTTCAGCAGCTCTGCGGCAGAGTCGCGCACCTGCTCGGCGGCCTTGCGCTTGGCCTTCTCCCACTGGCCGCTGCCCAGCTTGTGCAGCGGCGCCTCGTCGGCAGAAACGCCGGTGTAGCGGCTGATCAGCTGCAGCTGGCTGACGGGCACGTACAGCACGGCCTTGTCGGCGTATTCCAGGTGCAGGAATTCCTGCATCGCAGGCGTGCCGTCGGCGTCTTTTTGGCCCACGTCCATGTGGATCAGGCCCCGGTAGCGGCCGATGCCGTGCGCGCTGTGCACCACGGGGTCGCCCACGTTCAGCTCGGACAGGTCCTTGATCAGCGCTTCGACGTCGCTGACCTGTTCCTGCTTCTTGCGCCGTCGCGTGGTGGTGCCGGCCGCGAAGAGTTCGGTCTCGGTGACGAAGTCGATGCCTTCTTCGATCCACGCAAAACCCGTGTGCAGCGCGGCGGTGGCAATGCCCACCTTCTCTTCGCTCTGGCTCTGGAACTCGGCCAGCGAATCGAAGGCCGGTGGGCTCAGCTGCGAGGCGCGCAGAAAATCGAGCAGGCTCTCACGCCGTCCGGCGCTTTCGGCCAGCAGCAGCACCCGGTGCTGGGTGTTTCGGATGTGCGCGTGCAGCTTGGCCAGCGGGTCCTCGGCGCCGCGCACGACGGCCAATTCGCCCAGCTTCTGAAAGTGCGGGTTGTCGGCGATGTCTTCCACGCCCGGGCGCAGCGACAGCTGGGCGTGTGCGTTGGCGCGGGTATAGAACTGTTCAGTGCTCAGGAACAGCGCTTCGGGCGGCAACGCCGGGCGGTCCGGGTCGCCCTGCACCAACCGAAAGCGATCCTTCGTGTCTTGCCAGAACCGCTGGAAGGCGGGTTCGAGGTCGCCATGCATCACCACCGTGGCTTCCGCGCCCAGATAGTCGAACACCGTGGCGGTTTCTTCGAAGAAAAGCGGCAGGTAGTACTCGATGCCGGCGGTGGCCACGCCGTTGCCCATGTCCTTGTAGATGCGGCTCTTGGTCGGGTCGCCCTCCAGCAACTCGCGCCAGCGGCTGCGGAATTTGGCACGAGCGGCGTCGTCCATGGGAAATTCGCGGCCCGGCAGCAGGCGCACTTCGGGCACCGGGTACAGGCTGCGCTGCGTGTCCGGATCGAACGTGCGGATGGAATCGATCTCGTCGTCGAACAGGTCCACCCGGTACGGCACGGGCGAGCCCATGGGAAAGAGGTCGATCAACCCGCCCCGCACGGCATATTCGCCAGGGCTGACGACCTGCGACACATGGCTGTAGCCCGCCAGCGTGAGCTGCGCGCGGAACTTGCCCTCGTCGAGTTTTTGCTTGACCTTGAAGTGGAAGGTATAGCCCGCCAGAAAGGAGGGCGGCGCCAGCC
Source organism: Acidovorax sp. WCS2018Noco2-16 (assembly GCF_031843945.1). Taxonomy (NCBI): domain Bacteria; kingdom Pseudomonadati; phylum Pseudomonadota; class Betaproteobacteria; order Burkholderiales; family Comamonadaceae; genus Acidovorax; species Acidovorax sp. WCS2018Noco2-16. The sequence goes on along the minus strand of NZ_JAVTJJ010000004.1, from coordinate 14,988 downwards.
GGTAGAGCGCGGTGGTGGCCGGCACCAGCACCACGTCGGCACCGGTGTCCTTGTCTTTCTGGCTGATGCGCCAGAGCGTGGCCAGGCGTTCGCTGATCAGGTCCTGGTGCGGCGAGAAGGTGTCGTAGGGCAGGGTTTCCCAGTCGGGAAACACGGCGCAGCGCAGGCCGGGCGCGAAGAACGCCATCTCGTCGATGAGACGCTGCGCATCGGTAGCGTCGGCGGTGACGATGGCCACCGTGCGGCGCTGCGCCTTTTCGCGCTCGCCCAGTCGGGCCAGCAGCAGGGCGTCGGCGCTGCCCACGGGGCGGGGCAGCGTGAATCTTTTTCCGGGGGAGAGTTTGGGCAGGTCCATGCGGGGCGGGGGTCTCGACGCCGGGCCACGCCGGAGCGCGAGAGTGCGCGTGCGGGCGGCGCCGGTCATCGCAAGATTCTAGGGGGCCAGAGATGAAGGAGCATATGTGTGCGATGTGACCGGTCTGCAATGGCGCGGCGGCTCTTAAAATCCGCCACCCATGACCATCGACACCTTGCTCACCCCGACTTCACCCGCTCCTCTGGGCGCTACGGGGCGCTTTTGGGCGATCGTGCCTTGTGCAGGGGTCGGCGCGCGGGCGATTGCCACCGCCTTGCAGGCCGCGGGCGGGCCGGTTCCCAAGCAATACCAGCCGGTCGCGGGTCACCCGATGGTCATGCACACCCTGGCGGCCTTCGCTGGCGTAAGCCGGCTTTTGGGCACGCTGGTGGCGGTGGCGCCGGGCGATACATTCTTCGACAGCCATGCCCAAGCGCTGTCCACTTTCTTTGTACTGCCCTGCGGCGGCGCGACGCGGGCCGACACGGTGCGTGGCGGACTGCATGCCTTGCGCGAACGGGGCGCAGGTGATGACGACTGGGTGCTGGTGCACGACGCCGCCCGCTGCCTGGTCACCACGGCGCAGATCGACACCTTGATCGACGCCTGTGCGGGCGACGCGGTGGGCGGGCTGCTGGCGCACAAGCTGGCCGACACGCTGAAGACCGCCACCGAGGGGCTGGGCGGCGTGCGCGTGGCCTCCACGGTGGACCGCAGCGACAAATGGCTGGCGCAGACGCCGCAGATGTTCCGGCTGGGCCCTTTGCTGCAGGCGCTGGAACACGTGGGCGCGCAGGCCACCGACGAAGCCAGCGCCATGGAGGCCATGGGCCTGCACCCGCGCCTGGTGCCCGGCAGTGCGCAGAATTTCAAGGTGACCTATCCGGATGACTTCGCGCTGGCCGCCGCCGTGCTGGCCCAGCGCATGCATGGCGCGACGCTGGAGCGCTTCGGCGGCCATCGCGGCGAGGTATCGGCCACGCCGGCGCGCACCATTTTCTAATTGGCATCGGGCGCAAGGCCTCGCTTGGGGCCGCACCATCCCGTCGACCACACACAGGACTAGAGAGCACATGAATCTGCGAATTGGAGAAGGTTGGGACGTGCACGCGCTGGTGCCCGGGCGCAAGCTCATCATTGGCGGCGTGGAGATTCCGCACACCATGGGCCTGCTGGGCCATTCCGACGCCGACGTGCTGCTGCACGCCATCACCGACGCGTTGCTGGGCGCTGCGGCGCTGGGCGACATCGGCAGCCACTTTCCGGATACTGACCCCGAATTCAAGGGAGCCGATTCGGTGGCGCTGCTGGTGGAGGCCGCCCGTCGCGTGCGCGCGCGTGGCTACGAGATCGGCAACATCGACAGCACCGTGATCGCCCAGGCGCCGCGGCTGGCGCCGCACATTCCGAGCATGCGCGCGCGCATCAGCGCCGCGCTGGGGCTGGAAGAAGACCAGGTGAACGTGAAGGCCAAGACGGCCGAGCGGCTGGGCCCGGTGGGGCAGGGGCTGGCCATCGAAGCGCGGGCTGCCACGCTGCTGTCGCGCCGGCCTGCAGGCTGAGAGAACCCAGGCGGGCTCTCTGCGCCTTCAGGTCAGCTTACCTGGCTCGGTATCGCGCGGTGGCAGGTGGCGCTTGATCTGCGGGCGCTGCAAGCGTTGCTTGGGGTCCTTGCCGTCAGGCACCTCGGCTTTTTGCAGCTGGATGTGTGCGACCAGCCCGCCCGAAGCGGAATTGGCCAACGCGAAGATGCCGCCCATGCGCTGCACCGTCTTGTCGACGATGGACAGGCCCAGCCCGGCGCCCGCTGCCGCTGTGCGCGCGGTGTCGCCTCGGAAGAACGGCTTGGTCAGGCTGGCCAGCTGTTCGGGCGGCACGCCGCTGCCATGGTCGCGCATCTTGATCAGCACCCACTTGTCGCGGCCCTTGGCCGCGATGTCCACCGTGGTGGTGCCCGTGTCTGCCGCCTTGCCGTAGCGCCGAGCGTTTTCCAGCAGGTTGGAGATCACGCGGGCCAGCTCCACCTCGTCTGCCAACACGTTCAAGTCTTCCGGCACGTTCATGGTGATCTGCAGCTCGCGATGGTCTTGCACGGCATACACGCAGGACGACACCACGCCGTGCAGGTTCACGGGCGTCAGGGTCACATGCTCGGGGCGGGCGTAATCGAGGAATTTGTCGATGGTGGCGTCGAGCTGAACGATGTCGGCCACCATGTGTTCGCGCGCCACGTCGTCGTTCACGCTCATCTCGGTTTCCAGCCGGAGCCGGGCCAGCGGCGTGCGCAGGTCGTGCGAAATGCCGGCCAGCATCACAGCGCGGTCTTGCTCGAGCTTGGCGAGCTTTTGCGCCATCCGGTTGAAGCCGATGTTCACCTCGCGGATCTCGCTGGTGACCACTTCCTCATCGAGCTGGCTGGCCGCGAAGTCGCCGTCGCGCACGCGGTTGGCGGCATACGACAGCTGCTTGAGCGGCCGGTTGATCAGCCGTGCAATGGCCGCGGCGCCCGCCAGCGACAAGGCGCCTGCGGTGATGAGCCAGATCAGCCAGGTCTTGCCGCCGGCTGCGCTCAGGCGCGATCGATCCATCAGCAGCCAGTTGGGGTCGCCGTTGATGGTGAAGCCCACCCACAGACCGCTTTCGCCATTCACGTTGCTGGCCACGATGGTGCCGGGCCCCAAGCGCAGCGTCAGCTCTTCGGTCAGGCGCGCGCCCAAGGCGGTCGGGTCCAGCAGTTCGAATTTGTCTCCAGGCTCGCGAGGGAGGATTCGCACGCCTTCCTGGTCGGCCATGGTCTTGATGAGCGAGACGCGGGCAATGGCGTCCGCATGCACCAGCGCGGCACGGCTCAGGTTGACGAGCGATGCAATCTGCTGGGCCGTCTGCAGGGTACGCGGCTCGAATTCGAGCGCGCGCAATGTCTGCAACCACGCCAGGATGCTGCCGACCAACAGCAACGCAAGCAGAAAGAAGGTGCGCCAGAAAAGATTCAAGCCCACGCGACCGCGGGGCGCCCGCTGGATGGAGGGACTCTCCAGCGGTGCGGGGCTGGTGGCATCGGGAGATGCTTCGTAGGGGGCGCTCATGTCATGCAGATGAAGGGGCGGGTGCTGCGCGCTCCGCTGTCATGGCCAGCGGTGAGCACATGCGCGCTTCGCACACCTTGGTTTTTAGTTGGTTCCGTCCGGCACGAACACGTATCCCACGCCCCACACGGTCTGGATATAGCGTGGCGCCGCTGCATCGACTTCCACCAGCTTGCGAAGGCGGGACACCTGGACATCCAGGCTGCGGTCGAACGGCTCGAACTCACGGCCACGCGCCAGCAGGGCCAGCTTTTCACGCGACAGCGGCTGCCGTGGGTGGCGCACCAGTGCTTTGAGCATGGCGAATTCGCCCGTGGTCAGCGGCAGCTCTTCGCCGTTGCGTTGCAGCGCCCGCGTGCCCAAGTCGAACGTGAAGGGCCCGAAGGTGACCATCTCGTTTTCGCCCGACGGGGCGCCTGGCGCTTCTTGCGGTGGCCGGCGGCGCAGCACGGCGTGGATGCGCGCCAGCAATTCGCGGGGGTTGAACGGCTTGCCCAGGTAGTCGTCGGCACCCACTTCGAGGCCGACGATGCGGTCGACGTCTTCGCCCTTGGCGGTCAGCATGATGATGGGCGTGCGGTCGTTTGCGGCACGCAGGCGGCGGCAAATGGACAAGCCATCTTCGCCCGGCATCATCAAGTCGAGCACGATCAGGTCTACCGTTTCACGCAGCAAGATGCGGTTCAGCGCCTTGCCGTCTTCGGCCACCATTACCTCGAAGCCCTCCTGCGTCAGGTAGCGTCGCAGCAGGTCGCGGATGCGGGCATCGTCGTCCACCACGAGAACTTTGTCGGTACGGTTGGTTGTTGAGGCCATTTCTTTCCCACGTCCTATTTGTAACAGAGCCGATTCTGACCACGTTGCGGCCGTAAGTTCGGCTTTTTGCCCACGGTTTGACCAACTGTTACAAGTCTTGCCCTATCGTGCATCGGCACCGCAGAACGTTCACGGAGGTGAGGTGCAAACACCGTTAAGGTGTTCTGCACGGGTTCGGGTGGAGCCCAGGAAACTTCAAGAAAGCGAAAGAAGAGCCATGAGAAATACTCCCAAATGGATAGCTGCCAGCGCTTTGCTGGCTTGTGCTGGCGTCGCGTTTGCGCAAAACGCGGGACCGGTGCCACAGAATGTGCTGCAGCTGTCGGCCACAGGCACCGTAGAGGTGCAGCAGGATGTGCTGGTCGTGACTTTGGGCACCACCAAGGAGGGCGCGGACGCGGCCACCGTGCAGACACAGCTCAAGCAGGCTATTGATTCGGCATTGACAGAAGCCAAGCGCAACGCTCAGCCCCAGCAGCTGGATGTGCGCACCGGTAGCTTTGGCCTGTTTCCCCGCTATGGCAAGGACGGCAAGATCACGGCGTGGCAGGGCCGTGCGGAGCTGGTGCTGGAAGGGCGTGATTTCACGCGTATCACCACCACGGCCGGGCGTATTCAGACGCTGGCCATCACGCAGGTGGCCTTCGACCTGTCGCGCGAGGCGCGTGCCAAGGTGGAAGGCGAGGCGCAAACCCGCGCGATCGACGAGTTCAAGAATCGCGCGACCGAGCTGGCGCGAGGCTTCGGTTTCAGCGGCTACACCCTGCGGGAAGTCGCTGTGAACAGCAATGAAATGATGCCCGGGCCTCGTCCGCGCATGATGGCAATGGAAGCCAAGGCCGCGTCGATGAGCGCCGATGCGCCCGTGCCGGTGGAAGCCGGCAAGGCGCAAGTGGTGGTGAACGTATCGGGGTCCGTGCAACTACGCTGATGGAGCAAGCCGGGGCTGCGGCCCCTGGCCATCGAATATGCGGATTCGAGGTGTTTTTGGGCTCTAGCGCTTGATGGATAAGCGTGATGCGCTATCGAAATAGAAGCAAAACCGCCGACACTTGCGGCGCTTTACTGTGCAGCCCAGCCCCCGTCCATGTTCCAGGCCACGCCGCGTACGTTGCCCGCTGCAGGTGAGCAAAAGAACACGGCAAGTTCTCCCAACTCGTCCGGCGTGGTGAACTGCATCGAGGGCTCTTTCTCGCCCAGAAGAAGCTTTTTCGCCTCCTCGTTCGATATGCCATGTTCGGCCGCTTTGGCGTCGACCTGCTTTTGAACCAGCGGCGTCAGCACCCAGCCCGGGCAGATCGCATTGCAGGTCACGCCCGTGGTGGCGTTTTCCAGGGCCGTCACTTTCGTCAGTCCCACCAGCCCGTGCTTGGCCGCCACATACGCCGACTTCTGCGCCGAGCCCACCAGGCCGTGTACCGATGCAACGTTGATGATCCGGCCCCACTGAGCGGCGCGCATCGCCGGCAGGGCCAGCCGCGATGTGTGGAAAGCGCTTGTCAGGTTGATGGCGATGATGGCGTCCCATTTGTCCACTGGGAAGTCCTGCACGCTGGCGACATGCTGGATGCCGGCGTTGTTCACCAGGATGTCGACGCGGCCGAACTGGCTCGCGCTGTACTTCATCATGTCCTCGATGTCTGCGGCCCGGCCCATGTCGGCACCGTGGTAGGCCACGCGCGCGCCTGCGGCCTCTGCGGCAGCCAGCACCTCGGCGCGAGGCCCGTCCACATCGCCAAATCCGTTCAGCACCACGTTGGCGCCTTGCCGCGCCAGAGCTTTGGCGACACCCAGCCCGATGCCGCTGGTGGAGCCGGTAACAAGGGCGGTCTTGCCTTGGAGCATGTGCGTCTCTTTCGGATGAATTACGATGGCCGCCAGCATATCAAGCACCTGCGACCTCCGCTGTTTTCATGACCGAACCTTCGCTGAACCACGTCCATTGCCCCGGGTTGTCTGCCGTGGTTGCCGACTCCCAGCCCACTGTCCCGAACGCAGGTCACCGGATGGCGTACTGGGAGTGGAACGGCACGGGAGATGCGCAGCATCCGCATGTGGTGGTCTGCGTGCATGGCCTGTCCAGGCAGGGGCGTGATTTCGATGTGCTGGCCCAACGGTTGAGTCAACACGCCCGAGTGGTCTGTCCCGATGTGGTGGGCCGCGGCCACAGTGACTGGCTGGCCGACCCCGCCGGCTACCAGGTGCCCGTGTACGCGAGTGACATGCTGGCGCTGCTGGCGCATGTCCATGCCCAGGGCCCCATCAGCACGCTGGATTGGGTAGGCACCAGCATGGGCGGACTCATCGGCATGGCCGTGTGTGGGCAACCCGGGTTGCCGCTGCCCGCCGCCGTTCGACGCCTCGTGCTCAACGACGTCGGACCGGTGATCGAGTGGGATGCCCTTCGCCGTATCGGTGCCTACCTCGGCCAGCCGGTGCGCTTCGATTCGGAACAGCAAGCGGCGGACGCGCTCTGGTCGATTTCGAGCAGCTTTGGCCCCCACACGCCCCAGCAGTGGCTGGCGCTGACGCGCGCCATGCTGCGGCCCGCCGGACAGGGCGGTTTCACCCTGCACTATGACCCGGCGATCGCATTGCCGTTTCGGGCGGTGACCGAGGAGGGCGCGCACGCAGGACAGGCGCAGCTATGGCAGCTTTATGACCAGATCACCGCGCAGGTCCTGCTTTTGCGGGGCGCCGAGTCCGATTTGTTGTCGCGCGCTACGGCCGCCGCCATGGCCCAGCGCGGCCCGCGCTCTGAGCTGGTCGAATTTGCTGGCGTGGGCCATGCGCCGACGCTGGTGGCCGAACATCAGGTGGACGCCGTCGCGCGATTCCTGGGCTTGCCAACGCACGGAGCGCGCGAATGAAGAGCAGCGCCGTGGGGCAGGCACTGCCGGGCACGTTGCACGCAGGCTATCGGGCGGAAGGGATGCCGCAACTGATCGCCGCGACCGCGCAGGCGTTACCCGAACAAGCGGACGCGCTCGCCCGTGCGCGCATTTTTGCCGAGCCGCTGCTGACGGGCGAAACGCTGGAAACCGGCGAGAACACCCTGGCACACGCGGATGCCGTAGCCGCCATCTTGAAAGGCATCGGGGGCTCGGAGGCCATGCAGGCGGCAAGCTATCTGGTGCACGCCTCATCGCATCTGAACAAGCCGGAAGAAGTCATCAGCAAAGCGTTCGGCGAACATTTCGCTGCTTTGGCAGTGGAGACCACTAAGCTCATGCGCGTGCAGCAACATGCCCGCGAGGCGCAGCTGTCGGGCGTGCAGGTGGACGACCCCGCCACGCAGACCGAGAACGTGCGCAAGATGCTGCTCGCGTTCTCACGCGATCTGCGCGTGGTGATGCTGAGGCTGGCGTCGCGCCTGCAGACCTTGCGTTTCTACGCTGCATCGAAGCGGCCGGTGTCGCCCGGGATCGCGCGCGAAGCGCTGCAGGTGTTCGCGCCGCTCGCCAACCGGCTGGGCATCTGGCAGATGAAGTGGGAACTGGAAGACCTCTCGTTCCGATTTCTGGAGCCCGAAACCTACAAGCAGGTCGCGAAGCTGCTGGACGAAAAGCGGGCCGAACGCGAGCTGTATATGGAGCAGTTGCGAGGCCGGGTCGAGTCCGAACTGCGCGCGCGCAGCATCAGCGCCAGCGTGCAGGGGCGCCCCAAGCACATCTACAGCATCGTCAAGAAGATGCGTGGCAAGGCGCTCGACTTTGATCATGTATTCGACATTCGTGCGTTGCGCGTGGTGGTGCCGTCGGTAAAGGACTGCTACGCCGCCTTGTCATGGGTGCACCAGCAGTTCCGGCCCATTGAGGCTGAATTCGACGACTACATCGCGCGCCCCAAGCCCAATGGCTACCAGTCGCTCCACACGGTGGTACGCGACGACGCCGGCAAGCCGATCGAGATTCAAATCCGCACCCAGGCGATGCACGACCATGCTGAGCACGGCGTGGCAGCCCACTGGGCCTACAAGGAAGCAGGGACGAAGGGCTACGTGGGGGTGTCAGCCAGCGGCGAATACGACGCCAAGATCGCCGTGCTGCGGCAGCTGCTGGCGTGGGAGCGCGATCTGGCGGGCTCGGCCCGGCACAGCGGGCTGTTCGAAGACCGCATTTATGTGCTCACGCCCGACGCAGCCGTGGTCGAGTTGCCGCAAGGGGCCACGCCCGTCGACTTCGCCTACACGGTGCATACGAGCGTGGGCCACAGGTGCCGGGGTGCTCGCGTGGACGGTGCCATGGTGCCGTTGAACACGCCGCTGCAGAATGGCCAAACGGTGGAGATCACGACCGTCAAAGAGGGGCGCCCCTCGCGCGACTGGCTGAATTCAGAGCTGGGCTATCTCACCAGCCATCGCGCGAAGGCGAAAGTGCGTGCGTGGTTCAACGCACAGGCCACCCATGAAACGGTGGCGCGTGGGCGGGAAGCGGTCGAAAAGCTGCTGCAGCGCGAAGGCCGCACGGCCATGAAGCTGGACGACCTGGCCGTGCAACTGGGTTTCAAGACGGCTGATGCGTTGTTCGAAGTGGTGGGCAAGGACGAGTTTTCGCTGCGCACCATCGAAATCCTGTTGCGCCCGCCGGCGCCCGTGGCACAACCCGACGATCATTTGCCGATCAGGAAGGCTAGAGCGCCAGATGCCAGTGGCAAGGGCGGTGTGCTGGTCGTGGGTATCGACTCGCTGATGACCCAACTGGCTAAATGCTGCAAACCTGCGCCGCCTGACGCCATTCGAGGCTTTGTGACCCGTGGCAAAGGCGTCAGCGTGCACCGGGCCGACTGCAGCAACTTTCGCGAACTGGCTGCACGCACTGCAGAGCGCGTGATCGAGGTCGAGTGGGGTGCCCCGAAGTCGGCCGCGACTGCGGCCACAGCGGCGGTATACCCCGTGGACGTCGCGGTGGAGGCGTCTGATCGCCAGGGCCTGTTACGTGACATCTCGGAAGTTTTTGCACGCGAGAAAACCAATGTGATTGGCGTGCAGACCCAGTCGGTCAAGGGCACGGCCTGGATGACGTTCACCGTGGAGGTGTCGGATTCGGGTCGGCTGAGCAAGGTACTGGGCATCGTCGCCATGGTGCAGGGCGTGCGAGCGGCCCGTCGGCGATGAGGCACTTCTGCTCAGATTTGCCATGATGTGGTTTGACAGCAGGGCAGTTTTTTACTGCTACAATTGCGGTCTCGAATAAACACAGGCGCGTAGCTCAGCTGGTTAGAGCACCACCTTGACATGGTGGGGGTCGTTGGTTCGAGTCCAATCGCGCCTACCAAGTTTCCTTCTGAAGTCAACCAGGCTTCAGAGTTTTACGGGAAATCTTGGGGAACTTAGAAGTTCTTTTTTTCAGACAAAGCCGCTCTTGCAGAGCGGCTTTCTCGTTGGGGCTTCTGCAAGATGCGAATTTGCAGACCGCGTGTTCTCGCAACTACGCTTCCTATGCATGCAATGTCCGGGCACTTGAGCGCGCCTGCTGTGCCTACGTCTCACCGCTTCTGAACGGTCACTTTGTCCTCCGTGCTTGCATGCTGCGGCGTCGAGCGATCTGGTGAAGTGATTTTGCCTATCGCTGCCAAGTGCTCTTGTGGGCTGGGGCCCACGTTCGGTCCGTCTGGCCACGCAGTTGGGTTGGCCGATTCTGTTGCGGTATCGGGCATAGCGACTCCAGCGGGGCCATGGGTAGGACTGGATTTTTGGTCGATCATCGTAGTCTTTCAAAGTGTCGGAACAGTGACGCCGGCAGCGCATTACCGTTCGGTTGTTGCCCGGCCGTTCGCCGGTCATAGCCGGCGTCCTTTCTCAACGCTGCTGCTTCTGGGATTTTTTCAGGCCATCTGCGTGTTCCTTGTGGGCCTTGAGTGTGGGAAGCGTCTTGGCGGCGAATGCTTTCAGTTCGGCGTCATCCGCGTTCTTGCTGGCCTTCTCGAAAAGCGCGATATCGGCTTTGTGGTCGTCCTGGCCCACTTGATCGATGAAGTTCTTGTCGAAATCCTTGGCGGTTGAAACCTTCTCTAATTTCTTTTGCTTGTCGGCAGGCAGCCCGGTAGGCAGGGTTGCGCCCTTGCGGGTGGCGATGGCCTTCAGTTCCTCGTTTGCGGCGCTGTGGTCTTTCACCAGCATCTCTCCGTACGACTTGATGGCTTCGGAAGTGCCTTTGGACTGTGCAAGCTTGCCGGCCTCGACCTCATACATGCCGCCAGCCGCCGCCTTGGTGACGAATTCCTGGTCTTTCTTGGAAACGTCGGCATGCGCTACGACGGCTAGACCTATCAATGCCGCTGCGATGAAGTGGGATGTCTTCATGAGATTCTCCAAAGTGAAAACTGCAGCGTCGGTCCCGAGTCTCAGTGCCGCTGTGAGACTGATCTCCAGAGGTGTGAGAGGCGATTCCTACACCCCCGGTGATGCAGTCTTGTGCGCTGCAAGGTGCTGACCCGGCGTTGCGGCAGTGCCCGACTTCGCGGGTTCCGGACGTGTCCCATACTTGACGTTTTTTTTAAGGAGCAGGGCATGGAGTCCAAAATCGTGATGAGTGCGGTGGCTTGGGTGGTGGTCGTGACCGCTGCACCCGCCCTGGCGCAAGGTGTCAACACGCCGGCGCAGGTGCAGGGCCTTCGTCCTTCGCAACCAGCGGTGTGGCCAAGCTCTGCCGATGGGCCCGGCGAGTCTGCTGCCGTGAAGACACCTGCCCAAACCCCCACGCCAGCGCCAGCGCTCAGCCCATCTCAGACAGCGCCAGGCCCTTCTGCCGCGACGCCTGCGCAGACGCGGACCCTGAGCGCGCAGACCCCGGCACAAACCCGGCCGGCTGGTGCATCGCAAACGCCCGCACAGACCCGTTCGCTGCTCGAAGCGCAGACCCCCGCGCAAACGATCGAGACCGCGCCGTCACAAACCCCAGCAGAGACGCCAGTGCCGCTCCTGCGGTGATAGGCGGCGAATCAATCGGTATTTGGCCTGCAGTGGAAGCCCCCGCTGTCTTACGCCGGCATGGAATGCCGGGCTGGAGGTTTGTCTGACCCAACTTTCAAGGAGATGCGCTGTGGATACCACCAAAGATCGAGAAACAGGCCGTCCTGACATGCCGGCCTATACGCGCCGTGCACCGCCAGGCCAGGATCGTCGCAGAGCCGCATGGATCATCGTTGCCGTTGTCGCCGCAGCCGTCTTGATGGGAGGGGTGATGGGTGTGTTCACGGCGGATGAGGACCCATATGTGCCAGAGAGCCGCGCGGCGACCGGTGCACAGGCGCCCGCCATTCCAGTGCCTCCTGCCCCAGGTGACCGGGCAAACTAACGCCTGTAAGTTGCACGACCAAATGGGGCACGCGTTGTTCATGCGCCCGGCCTCCCGCTTCGATCAGGGGTGTGCTCGACAGGAGCATTCCTACACATCCCGGACAGGCGGACCCACATAAGCAGGCCGTCGAGGGTCATAACTATTGAGTTCTCAACCCAAGGAGATTTCACATGATCGATCGTCGTTTGGTAGTAGCGTTGTGCGCGTCTAGCGCTTTGTTGTGTGTTCCAGCCATCGGGCAGACCGGCGGAGGTACAGGCGCTGCCGGCGGGTCGGGCAGCAGTGCCACCGGCGGCAGTTCAGGTAGCGGATCAGGAGGCAGTTCGGGCGGGATGACCGGCTCGGGCGGCTCATCGACCCGAACCGGTGACTCAATGTCGGGCCAGGGAGGCAGTTCTGGAACGAGCGGCTCTGGCACTTCCAGTGGTGCTAGCGACGCTTCCGGCTCGGGCTCGTCGCAAGGCGGGTCGATGGGGACAGCGCCAAGCTCGTCCACCGGGAGCGGCTCCAACCGTGATAAAGCCAGTGGATCCCACGGTGGCAAGCGCCCACAGTCGAGCGGTGCAGGCAGCAGCGGAAGCGGGACCAGCAGCAGCGGCGGCGGCACCGGCAGCAACACGAACGGAAGCAACACCGGCAATGGTGGTAGCAGCGGTTCCGGGAGCTCCGGCGCGGGCGGAGCGGGTAGCCGATAGGAGCAGGCTGGGTCGATAGGTCGGTACCGCTCCCGTGGGCGGCGTGGCCCCTCACGCTTGTGATCGCTGTGCAGCGGTGTAGGAGGTGCTGAAAAGCGCTTCCCGCCGCTTTTCCACGTGGGCCAATGAAGGAGGCCATATCGCCTTCGCAATGTTGATCCAGGCGCAGTTGCGAGCGGAAACAGCAATGGCTTTGCGAGGATGAACGCCTGAGTGCGGCGGTTGAGTGGGGTGCGATGTTTCCAATGTGGAGTTCACTCTTGTCGCTTGCTGGCACCGTGGTCTGCATGCGCTTCCGTAGGGTCCGCAATCTGGTAGGCGGGGCCGTGTTGCCAGGCATCGGCTCCTCGCGCAATGGGTGGGGCAGGAATGTCTTCGCGGCTGCGGCGTTTGGCTGCGCTATCGATGCCCATTCGTTGATCCCGCTGTGCCACCATGTCAGCTCGGCTCTGGCCCTCAGCCGTGAACCCCATCATCAACTGCGGCACGCCCAGCGGCAGCGGTTTGTTCTGGTCGGTGTGCCATGTGTGCCAAGTCTTTCCGTACGTCCCAACCAATTTTTTCATCAGAGCATGTTCCGCTATCTCGGGAATGCCCGGGGCGACCAACTGGCCTGATTTCACTTCATGCACATGGCTGTGCCACAGCGCCTTTTCTGATTCCGGCAGGGTCTCGAACAGCGCGCCGCTGATGATGTATTCGACCCCCATCAACTTCGCGTCCTTCAAGTTGCCGTCGTAGATCACGCATTGGATGACCTCCTCGTTGAGGATCGTGCAGTAGTGATGCGCTTCCATCTGCGCGTCCGGACGGCCGCTGTAGAAGTGAAATCCGTCCAGGTAGGCGTTGATGGCGTCTATCGGCGGCTTGCCTTGCAGAGCTGCCGCTCCAGCCTCCAGAACCTGGGTGCCCGGACTGGGTGCTTTGCCCGGCGCTTGCACTGCACTGGTCGTATTTCTGTCGCCACAGCCCACCAGCATCAGAACTGCGGCAGCGCAATACAAACGGACGGCGACGGGTGGACGCATGGGAGGCCTTTCTGCTAGTGGGGCAACGGAGGGACGGTGGGCGTGCCGAACCCCTTCCACCCGTTTCCACGCCTCTAACGCGCTTTTTCAGAGGCGCCGCGACCCTGCGAACCACAAAAAAAGAAACCCGTCGCGGAGGACGGGTCAACTTGCTGATTCGCAAGAGAGGGAGGTGTCGAGGGGTATCGACGAGATGAAGTTTCTAGGTCTCAAATGTGACGGCGGCGTAGGACAACTGCGCAATACCCCGTCATTTCCCCCTCATTTCGCCAGAGGCTGGCGCTAAACCCGTATCGCGGTGTCGAAGTGATGGGGCGGTGTCTGACAGGCTCCGGAAGATGTGCCGGGTAACTTACTCCACATCAAGACACAGATGTATCAGGAGGCCACCATGCAACATATCGCTGCAGCTTTGAGTTCAGATTATTCCGCCGGCGTCGGCGCCAGCGGCGATGGTGAAGGGATGGGCGATGTCCGGGTATTTTGGATCGCGGCGGCGGTCGCGGTACTGGCGGTCGTCGCGGTAGTGGCATTCAAGTTGAACGGTCAGGATGTTCGAACCACTTTGTTTGGCAATGCACCGGCGTGGATACAGCAGATGGTGCAGCCAGCGGGATTGGCGGGCATCGATACCGCAACGTCGGGTGGTGATATGGCGGTTCTGGCCCAACCTGTAGGTGCACAAACCACTCGCTGAGCGCGTTGAAACCCTTGGCCGTTTAGACGCCGGCTATGGGCCGTGGAATTCGCGCCAGCGGAATGGCATGTAGATCTCCCGGCGCTCAATACGCAGCGCCTGCGGCTTTGCCAGACACTTCCACTGCACTGGCCCCCGGAAACTGCGAACGCAGGCGTCGCGCGGCATGTGCGAAGAGCGGCACATCCACCCCTACCGCGACAAAGGTACATCCCAGGTCCAGATAGCGTTGAGCCAGCACGGGGTCCGAGGTCAGTGCTCCCGCGCGGCCTTGCCGCTGGCGATGATGGTCTTCATCGCCTGTTCGATGGCGGCCTGTACGGCAGGATGACCCGGGCGCCCTCGGTGACCCATCGATGCGGCCAAGTCCTCCGGGCCGATGAACACGCCATGCACACCATCCACTTGGCATATCTCGGGCAGATGGCTTAACGCCTCCACAGTCTCTGCCTGGACCAGTACGCAAACCTCTTCGTCAGCGATATCCAGATAGTCCTGCCGGGCGCTCCAGCGTGAAGCTCTGCCTACCGCGCTACCGACGCCGCGAATGCCCAGCGGGGCACACCGCGTTGCTGCCACGATGTGCCTAGCCTGCTCGGGCGTTCCACCATCGGCACCAGCAAGGTTTGACGCCGATGTCAAGCATTTGCTTGATGAGAGCGGTATCGCCGTGCACGACACGTACCACGGGGTGTGCAGCATGCGCGGCTACCGTTTGCAGGGTGGCCAGCGTGGTCCGAAGATCGTTGGGCGCATGCTCTCCATCGACGAGCACCCAGTCGAATCCGGCGGTCGCCGACACCTCTGCCAGGTAAGGGTCAGCCATTGAAAGCCATAGGCCCACTTGGGGTTGGCATGCAGCGATGGCCTGTTTGAAAGGGTTGTTTGCGGGCATTCGGTGTTTCTCCTTCGTTGTTCAGTCCAACCCACCTTGGCACAAATACTGGGTGTGCAGGTAATCCGCCAGCCCATGGGTCGATCCCTCGCGCCCATAGCCCGACTCCTTCACC
>NZ_JAVTJJ010000003.1:0-354857 GCF_031843945.1 Acidovorax sp. WCS2018Noco2-16 | reverse complement strand
CCCCCCCCCCCCCCCCCCCCCCCCCCAAAATCGCCGGCAACTCACACCACTGAATCGGAGCAGTGGTGTCGAACGAACTTTGGCGGACTGGGCACGGATAACGTATCAGGCGCCACTACTTCTATAGGGCGCGGTCAGCCAGAAGCTGTCGCTCATGAACTGGCGAAGTTTGCACAGAAAGCAGTCATCGACAAGTACCCATCACAAGAGCAGCAACGCCAGTGCTGCTATCGCCGTAGGAATCAATGCGCCCAGTAGCAGTCCGCCGGCGCTCACGGTCTCATCGGTGAACCCACGCTTGAGCAGTGCGACTCCGGCAGGATTCGGTGCATTCGCGATCACCGTCAGGCCTCCGCCCGCGACGGCGCCGGCTACCAGCATGTACTTCGATTCATCCGAGATGCCTTCGATCAGTGAACCCAGGTAGGTCAAGGCTGCGTTATCCGTTATAGCCGTCAGGCCCAGCGCGCCGACAAACAGCGCCAACGGTTCCAGCCCGGACACGATAGGTTGGAGCCACCACTGCTGCATACCCCCGAGCACCACCAGACCCGCCAAGAAGAAAGCCACCAGCAGCGCTTCCTTCAAAATCAGTGGCCCTTGATGTTGGTGATATGCCTGGGTATAGCCCATGAACATCAGAAACAGTCCGAGGAACACTACGGGGTGGTGGGCAAACAGCACCACTCCAGCCAGCAGCGAAACATGGACGGCTACGACGGTCCATGGAACGGGTGCTTCCCCTCCGGCATTCGGTTTGCTCATTTCTTGGGTGAGGTGCGGACGCAGTGCCAGCGTGGCCAAGCTTGCATTGGCGACCACCGCCAGCGCAGCCTTCCAGCCGAAATTCTGGAGCATGAAGGCGCTGTCCCATTGCCAGGTAGCCGCAACCATCAAGACAGGGGGTGCTGCAAACGATGTGAGCGTGCCACCGATAGAGATGTTCACGAACAGCACTCCCAAAGCCAGATACTTTGGTATCGCAGGAATGTGCGGCCGGAAAGCCAGAGGTGCGAGCATCAATGCAGCGATGGTCATCGCCGCTGGCTCGGTCACGGCAGAGCCCAGCAAAGGGACTGCGGCCAGCCCTAGCCAGGCCATGGCTACAGGGGTTCGGGTCGGCGCCAGGTGCGCGAGCCTGCGCGCTATGGAGGTGATCGCCCAGAGCACAGGACGTGAGGCCGCGATCACCATGACCACAAAGACGAACAGCGGCTCTGTAAAGTTGCGGGACTCTGCGTACTCCAATGCCGTGGCCCCGTCCACCAGAAAAGCCATGGACAGAACGAGCACGATGGCCCAGAAGCCAAATACGACTTCGACCTCGCCGAGCATATGAAACAGGCCTGCGTGGCGCGGAAAACGGTGGGAGAGGCGTTCAAATTGCTTGGCAGCAAAGGTGTGGGTAAGCGCCAGCGCGAACAAGGCAGCAGCAACCCACTGCATGGGGGTGTCATTCATCGGGAGGAAACAGTCAAGCAGCGAGGCGGCCCGACCTTCGCTGTACCTGACCTGTCCACATGACAAGCCACCCGACCTTCATTGTACGGAACACTCCCGAATTGCCCGTCTGCGACGGGGCCATTCGCCGCGAACGAGGGCTATGACCGTACTGAGGATGCTTTCGGGCCTTCTGACACTGGCACTGGCAAGGCCGTCAGCATGTACTGCGCCAGTGTCTCGTAAAGCGGCCGGGCCAGCATCCGGGAAACCAGGCTGGCCAGCATGGCTGAAGCCATCAGGCTCAGGACCATGGCATGCCCGTCCACCATCTCCATGACGATGATGAAGGCCGTGAGCGGAGCCTGCGTCACTGCGGCAAGGAACGCCGCCATGCCCATGGCGATCAATGCCGGTGCGATGTCCCCGCCCATCAGTGCGGCCACGTTGTGCCCCACCCCTGCGCCGATGGACAGAGACGGTGCAAAGATGCCGCCCGGCACCCCGACCCATGCAGACAGCCAGGTGGCGATCAACTTGAGCGTGACATAGAAAGCGGGCGCGTCTGCCTCGCCGGCGAGCATGTGCTTGACAGCCTCCGACCCCGCACCAAATGTCGCTCCACCGGTCACGAGACCGATGACGGCGATGGCCAAAGCGCCAGCGGCGGCAAACCGGATGGGGAAGCGGGCGCGCAACCGGTTCATCCGCTCAGGCGCGTTGGTCAACGACGCCGCCAGCAGCTTGGCGAAAAGGCCGCCCAGGACTCCACAAGTCAGTGTGACGCAAAGGCCCGGAAGCAGGGCGTCCCAGGAAAGCCGAGGAACTTGAATGCGCCCGAAGTAGCTGAGATTGCCGAACACGGACACGCCCATCAACCCCGCAAGCACGATGGCCGCGATGATCAAGCCACTGGAGCGCGACTCCAGCTTGCGTGACAGCTCTTCAATCGCGAAGACCACGCCCGCCAGGGGCGCGTTGAAGGCCGCCGCGATGCCCGCCGCTCCCCCAGCCACCAGCAGCGCGTGGTCGCTGATCCCCGACCGCGGACCGAGCCAACGCCGTGCATGGTGCATGACGCCAGCTGCGACCTGCACTGACGGGCCCTCTCGGCCGATGGACAGCCCTGCTGCGAAGCCGGCCGTTGCCAGAAACATTTTGGATAACGACAGCGACAAGGATACGAATCGCTTGCGCAACGAACTGTCCAGGGCCGGGTCCAGCGCCGCCATCACCTGCGGAATTCCGGAGCCCGCAGCCCCCGGCGCCCACCGTCTGGTGAGCCAGACAGTCATGGCCGTCACAGCGGGCATCCAGAGCAACACGGCCCAGCCGCCTTGCCATTGGTAGATGCGCTCGAACCCTTGAAATGCCGCGTCGGCCATCAGCGTGAAGGCCACGACACACAGACCCGCTGCGATTGCGTAAGCCAACACAATGCTCCGATCCAGCCACCGCCTACCATCTCTCAGCTCTTGGTGCAGGTTATGGAGGAAGTCGGGTTCTTGATGCATCGGGGCAGGGCGAGAGGTCAAGGCCCTTCATTGTGCATGTGACCTCGCTCACTCGCACCTACGGCTTGGGCATCTGCTGGCCGGCGGTCAGCATCGGCTCCTCCGGAAAAGCTGAAAGTACGGGATCGTCTCTCCAATAACGTTTGGGCGTCGACACGGCGTTCTGGTTGTCATCCTGGCGGATGACGTCCGAAAATACGACCCATGCTTCCCATATGGCTTCACTCGCTACTGCTTGGGCTCATGACCACCATCGTGCCTGCACTCGTGGTTATCTTTGTGCTTGCTTACGCGCCTGCTCGCAGCTTTCTCGGCATAGCCGGGCCTGGTGATCCGTTGCCCATTCTGATGTTCCTCGGAATACCGCTTGCTGCGCACCTGGTGTTCCGGCTTGCGTTGAGAGCGCGGTGTGCACAGTGCGGCGGGCATACCAAGTTCAAGGGTGCCATTCCCTCGCGGTATGTCTGCTCAAGGTGTGGTTCAAGCTACAAGACGCAGATGGGTCCCGTGAAGCTGGAACATAGAGACTGACAATCGCTTCGACCATTCGCGATGGCAGGCTCTGGCGTTACACCACCCCACGATGAATCAGCGGGCAACCAGAGGCCGCAAGCATGTGATTTGACCCATGGCTGCAAGATGTTGAAACCGTTGATTCCCGCGATCGTCAGCGCCATCCTTTTTGCGGGCTGCAAAGCAACGATGGCCCGAGTGCGACGTACGAGGCCTACTACAAGAAAACCGCGGCCGGCATTTCGGCGTTCGAGGAAGACGCGCAGTTCTACTCAGCCAGGAAGCGGGCCGATGTCGAACAGAAAATCCCGGCAATGATGCAGAGCATGGGTAAGTCGCGTGAAGATGTTGTTGCCCTTCACCTGGCAATGTCCAAGGCGGTTGCCCAGTGCAAAAAAATCACGGTGGATCGCGAAGAAGTTTCAGGCACCTTGGCCACACTCACTTACCGGCAGGAGGACATTTGCGGAAACAGGGCTGCTGGCCCTGAGTTTCAGAAGGTGCGCCTGCTCAACGAGAACGGCTGGAAGATCGATCACGTCGAGATTGCCTTGTGACAGGCGCGGAGCGATCGCTAGATTTCCTGAGTTGGACGTCCACCATCCGCCTGCGCCAAGCAAGTGATGCTTCCAAAATGATAGCTTACAGCGCTTGCTGGGTAAGCGCTTGAGGCCAAAAAAGCTTTAACTTGAAGAATGCAAACGCCGAACCCACGGCAGATCCGGCGCATTCAATCGCTTGAAAAATTGAATGCCGCCAGATCAATGATCTTCTGGCGGGCTCACTGGTACTCACACGTCGTTCGCACACCATGCCCCGCTCTTAATCTTGCAGCAGCTGCCCCGCCAGCGCCGCCGCCGCAGTGCGCGTTTCCACACCCAGCTTTTCAAAAATGTGCTCCAGGTGCTTGTTCACCGTGCGCGGGCTCATGCCCAAGATCTCGGCGATGTCGCGGTTGGTCTTGCCCTTGGCAATCCAGGACAGCACCTCGGTCTCGCGCGGCGTGAGCGGTGTGGGGGGCGGGCGCACGACCGGTGCGGCGCCTGGCGTTTCCACGGACAGCAGCAGCATCGTTTCACCCAGGCCGCTGGCACCCAGCGGGCGGGCCGCCAGGCGCTGGCCTTCAGGTAGCGGCGTGGCGCCGTCGCCCTGGCGTTGCGCCAGCGCCAGCCAGCGGGCCATGGCGCGGGCGGGCACGGGCTCGGTGCCGAAGGCCGCCTCCAGCCAGCGCGTGGCCTGGGGCGAGCGCCAGGCGATGCGGTCCTGCCCGTCGAGCACCACCACGCCCATGCCGGCCACGTCCACAGCCTCGCGCGCCAGACGTGCGGCGCGGGCGTTGGCAATGTGCGTGGCCAGGCGCGCCAGCACTTCGGGCAGCCGCAGTGGCTTGACGACGTAGTCCACCCCGCCGGCCGCAAAGCCGCGCACGATCTGTTCGGTGTCCGACAGGCCCGTCATGAACACGATGGGAAGGTGCGACCACGGCGGCGTGGCCTTGATGCGGGCGCACAGCGTGAAGCCGTCGATGCCGGGCATCACCGCGTCCAGCAGCATGCCGTCGGGCACGGCCAGGTCGAGCCGGCGCAGCGCCTCGTCGGCGTCGCGCGCGGCCAGCACGGCGTAGCCTTCTGCGGTGAGCGCATCGCCCAGCATGCGCAGCGTGGCGAGGTCATCGTCCACCACGAGGATGACGCGCCGCGCCGCGGGAATGAAGGAAGGATCAGGCGGGTTCATCGAGGTCGGTTTCAGGTTCGCGCAGCAAGAGGGCCAGCGCTTCGAAGTCGAGCCGGTCGGCGCTGGCCTGCAGGCGCGTGAGCGCGGCGGTGTGCTCGGGCCAGGCGGTCTGCGCTTCACGCAGCCGCTCGCGCAGGGCCGTGGCCTGGCCGGAACGCGCCAGTGCATACAGCGCCTCGCGCAGAGATTCGGGCAGTGGCTCGGGCAGTGGTTCGGATGAGTTGAGAACGTGATCGGGCGAGGCACTGGTGACGCCCGGCTGCGCCAGCCGCATCGGTGCGGGCACAGGGGCAGGGCCAGGGGCCGGGTCGTGCAGCCATTCCAGCCCCAGAGCCGATTGCAGCGACTGCAGCAGTTCCGATTCGACGACGGGCTTGCCCAAAAAGCCTTGGCAGCCGACCGCGGCCACGCGTGCCGGCTCGTTGTCGAACTGGTTGGCCGAGACGAACACGATGGGCAGATCGCCCGCCGCCCACTGATCGCGCAGCAGGGCAGCGGTCTGCCAGCCGTCGAGGTCGTCCATGCTGATGTCCAGCAGCACCAGGTCGGGCCGCGACTGGCGCACGATCTCCAGGCACTCGCGCCCGCTGGCGGCCTCCTGCACCGTGAAGCCCAGCGGCACCAGCAGGCCGGCCAGCAACTGGCGTTGCAGGGGCTGGTCGTCCACCACCAGCAGCGTGCGGTGCGGTGGCTTGAAGCCCACCACCGGCCGCAGCGCCACCGCCTGTGCGGGCCGCCACGCCGGGTCGGGCGCGATGCCCGGCAGGTACAGGCGCACGGTGAAGGTGCTGCCCTGGCCCACCGTGCTGCGCACGCTGAGCTGGCCGCCCATCAGCTCGGTGAGCAGGTGCGTGATGGTCAGGCCCAGGCCGGTGCCGATCTCGCTGGCGCGCCGGCCGGCGCTGCCGCGCTCGAACGGCAGGAAGATGCGTTCCAGGTCCTGCGGCTCGATGCCGATGCCGGTGTCCACCACCTCGATGCGCGAGACATGCGCGCGAAAGTCCAGCCGTAGCCGCACTTCGCCTTGCCGCGTGAAGCGCACGGCGTTCGAGAGCAGGTTGATGAGGAGCTGGCGCAGGCGCTTGGCGTCGGCCCGGATCCACTCGGGCATGTTGCCCAGCACTTCCACGGAAAACGCCAGGCCCTTGGCCTCGGCCTGGGGGCGCAGCATGGCCTCGACATAACGCACCAGCTCGGCCAGCGGCAGCGGAGCCAGGTCTTGCCGCAAGCGCCCGGCCTCGATGCGCGCCAGCTCCAGCGAGTCGTCGATCAGCGCGTTCATGTGGCGACCGCTGTGCTCCATGGTGGACAACGCATCGCGCAGCGCATCGGCCCCGGGCGGGTTCTTCAGCAAGATCTGCGTGTAGCCCAGGATGCTGTTGAGCGGCGAGCGCAGCTCGTGCGTCATGCCGGCCACGTACCGCGTCTTGGCCATGTTGGCCGATTCGGCGCGGTCGCGCGCGGCCTGCAGCTCGGCATCGGTGCGCTTGTGCGCTTCGATCTCCTGCAGCAGCAACTGGGTCTGCCGCTCTGATTCGTCCTGCGCCATGCGGCGGCTGTCGGTGCTCAGCACCACCCACCAGGCGCACACGGCGGCCAGCAGCGCCAGCAGCGCGCAGACCTTCATGAACGGCGTGCGCAGGAACTGCGCGGGCGTGTCCAGCGCCTCCTGCACATAGACCATGCCCACCAAAAAGGCGATCACCGCGCACAGCGACACCCACACCATCAGGTACTGCCCCAGCCGCACGTTCACGCGCAGCGCCCAGGCACGCGGCAGCAGCACGGCGGCCAGCGCGCGCAATTGCTCGCCCGCGCGTGAGCCGGTCTTGCAGCGGTCGTGGCAGCGCGATTCGAGCGAGCAGCACAGCGAACAGATGGCCGCGCCATAGGCTGGGCAGCGAGCCATGTCTTCCGACTCGAACCGGTTCTCGCAGACGGCGCAGCGCACCATCTCGCCCGGCTGCCACTGCGTGTCGGCGGGCCGGGCCAGGTAGTAACGCCCGCCGGTGGCCCAGGCCAGCAGCGGAGCCAGCGCCATGGACATGGCCAGCGCGATGAAGGGCGAGAACGCCGCCGCCGCATCGCCCAGCAACCCCGCGTAGGCGCAGCTGGCCACGGCCGCCGCCAGCACCATGGCGCCCAGCCCCACGGGGTTGAAGTCGTACAGGTGCGCGCGCCGGAACTCGATGCCCTTGGGCGACAGGCCCAGCGGCTTGTTGATGACCAGGTCTGCCACCAGCGCGCCCACCCAGGCAATGGCCACGTTGCTGTAGATGGCCAGCACTTTTTCCAGCGCGCCGAACACGCCCAGTGTCATCAAGAGCGTGGCAATGCCCACGTTGAACACCAGCCACACCACGCGCCCCGGGTGGCTGCGCGTGACGCGGGCGAAGAAGTTGGACCAGGCGAGCGAGCCCGCATAGGCGTTGGTGACGTTGATCTTGATCTGCGAGACGACCACGAACACCACGGTGACCGCCACCGCCAGCCCCGGCAGCCCCAGCGCCTGCATGACCTGCTGAAAACCCGCCAGGAACATCTGCGTGGGCTCGGCCGCGCGGTGCGTGCCCACCTCGAACTGCAGCGCGGCGAAGGCGAGGAAGGCACCGCCCGCCATCTTCAGCATGCCCATCACGATCCAGCCCGGCCCGGCCACCAGCACCGCGCCCCACCAGCGCCAGCGGTTGGCGGCGTTGCGCTCGGGCAGGAAGCGCAGAAAGTCCACCTGCTCGCCGATCTGCACCACCAGCGAGAAGATGACCGCGCAGGCCGCGCCGAACATCAGCGGGTCGAACTGGCTGCTGCCGCTGCGTATGCCCGACAGGCTGGAGAAATCGCGGTACAGCTGCGGCTGCGAGAGCGCGATCCACACGAAGGGCAGCAGCAGCAAAAAGAGCCAGAGCGGCTGCGTCCAGGCCTGCAGCTTGGAGATGAGCGTGATGCCGCGCATCGCCATGGGCAGGATCACCAGCGACGACAGCACATAGCACCACTGCAGCGGCCAGTCGACCACCATCTGCAGCGCCAGCGCCATGATGGCCGCCTCCAGCGCGAAGAAGATGAAGGTGAACACTGCGTAGATCAGCGAGGTGATGGTGGAGCCCAGATAGCCGAAGCCCGCCCCGCGCGTGAGCAGGTCCATGTCCAGTCCGTAGCGCGCTGCGCAATAGGCAATGGGCAGCCCGGTGAGGAAGATCAGCACCCCCACCGCCAGGATGGCCCACATCGCATTGGCGAAGCCGTAGTTCAGTGCGATGGCACCGCCGATGGCTTCGAGCGCCAGGAACGACAGCGAGCCGAACGCCGTGTTGGCCACGCGCCATTCGCTCCAGCGGCGAAAGGACTTGGGCGTGTAGCGCAGCGCGTAGTCCTCCATCGTTTCGTCGGCCACCCAGGCGTTGTATTCGCGGCGAAAGCGAAAGATCGTCTGCGTCGCAGCGGGAGCGTCGGAAGGGGCGGACATGGCCACGCCGCATGCAAGAACCGTTCTTGCCCCAAGCCGTGCCCGGGTCGCTGGCACTGCGCGCCACGGCGTCTACGTTAATTGACGTATGGGCGCGCCGCAGGGTTCTCCCTAACCTTCATTCCAGCGCGGCACACCCCGCCGCCCGGACGACACCTCCGTCGCCTTTCACCCCTGCCAGACGCAAGGAGCGCCTTCATGAAACACCCTCTAGACCCCCGGACCGTTTCCACCCTGGCCACCGCCGATGCGGGCCGCCGCCGCCTGCTGCAGGCCATGGGCGCTGCCTCGGTGGCCGGCCTGCCCACCTGGGGTTTTGCCCAGCCGACGGCGCAGGTCAACACCACCAAGCTGGCGGTGACGGACACCGAGGTCACCGTGGGACAGCTGCACTCGGCCACCGGCACCATGGCCATCTCCGAGACCGGCTCCATCCAGGCCGAGCAGCTCGCCATCGACCAGATCAACGCCATGGGCGGGGTGCTGGGCCGCAAGATCAAGGTGATCAAGGAAGACGGCGCCTCCGACTGGCCGACGTTTGCCGAGAAGTCCAAGAAGCTGCTCATCAACGACCACTGCGCCGCCGTGTTCGGCTGCTGGACCAGCGCCTCGCGCAAGGCCGTGCTGCCGATCTTCGAGAAAGAGAATGGCCTGCTGTACTACCCCACGTTCTACGAAGGCCTGGAGCAGTCCAAGAACGTGATCTACACCGGGCAAGAAGCCACGCAACAGATCCTGTACAGCCTGGAATGGGCCAAGACCGAGAAGAAGGCCAAGACCTTCTTCCTGATCGGCTCTGACTACATCTGGCCGCGCACCTCGATGAAGATCGCGCGCAAGCACATCGAAAATTTCCAGAAGGGCAAGGTCGTCGGCGAGGAGTACTACCCGCTGGGCAGCACCAACTTCGGCTCGCTGATGAACAAGATCAAGCTGCAAAAGCCCGACTGCATCTTCGTGGCGGTGGTGGGTGGCTCGAACGTGGCTTTCTACAAGGCGCTCAAGGCAGCGGGCATCACGGGCGACAAGCAGCTGCTGGTCACGCTGTCGGTCACCGAGGACGAGATGACCGGCGTGGGCGGCGAGAACTTCGCGGGGTTCTATTCGTCGATGAAGTACTTCCAGTCGCTGGACAACGAGAACAACAAGAAGTTCGTGGCCGCGTTCAAGGTCAAGTACGGCC
This sequence comes from Acidovorax sp. WCS2018Noco2-16, assembly GCF_031843945.1. Classification (NCBI taxonomy): domain Bacteria; kingdom Pseudomonadati; phylum Pseudomonadota; class Betaproteobacteria; order Burkholderiales; family Comamonadaceae; genus Acidovorax; species Acidovorax sp. WCS2018Noco2-16. The sequence goes on along the minus strand of NZ_JAVTJJ010000003.1, from coordinate 345,007 downwards.
CCAGTTCGGTCATCGGCGATGTGACGCAGGCCGGCTACCTGGGCCCGTGGCTGTGGAAGGCCGCCGTGGAAAAGGCCAAGAGCTTCGACGTGGACAAAGTGGTGGCCGCATCGCCCGGCATCGAGCTGAAAACCGCGCCCGAAGGCTATGTGAAGATCGATGCGAACCACCACCTCTGGAGCAAGTCGCGCATCGCGCAGGGCCAGCCAGACGCCACGTTCAAGGTGGTTTCCGAATCACCCGAGCTCATCAAACCCGATCCGTTCCCCAAGGGTTACCAGTAAGCCCTTGACGGCATGACCGATGGCGGCCTGCGCCCTGCAGGCCAGGCCGCTGCATGGGCGCAGGCCATGCATTCCTCTCTCTTCGTTTCCGTTCCGACCGCCTTGCACGCAGGAGTTGCGCCATGAGCTTTTCCGACCTGATGAACATCGGCCTGATGCAAGGCTTCGCAGGCCTGAGCCTGTTCGCAGTGCTGCTGCTGATGGGCCTGGGGCTGGCGATCATCTTCGGCCAGATGGGCGTGATCAACATGGCGCATGGCGAGTTCATGACCATCGGCGCCTACACCATCTACCTGGGCTCCACGCTGACGGCGCAGTACGCGCCCGGGTTCATGCCCTTTTACTTTCCGCTGGCCATCGCCGCCGCCTTCGGCTTCGCCTTCGTGGCGGGCTGGCTGGTGGAATGGGGGCTCATTCGCCATCTGTACAAGCGACCGCTGGACACGCTGCTGGCCACCTGGGGCATCAGCCTGGCGCTGCAGCAGTGCTTTCGCACCTTCATCGGCCCCAAGGAAGTCAGCCCCACGCTGCCCGACTGGCTGCTGGGCTCGTGGGCACCTTCGGAGGGGTTGGACATTCCCATCAACGGCCTGTTCGTGCTGGCACTGACCGCCTTCGTGACCTGCGGCGTGCTGATTGCCCTGCACAAGAGCCGCTGGGGCCTCAGGGTGCGCGCCACGGTCAGCAACCGCGTCATGGCCAACGCCACCGGCATCGACACCCAACGCACCGACCGCCTGACCTTCGCCATCGGCTGCGGCATTGCCGGCGTGGCAGGCGCTGCCTTCACCACCATCGGCTCGACGGGGCCAACCTCGGGCTCGCTCTACATCGTCGATGCCTTCCTGGTCGTCACCTTCGGCGGCGCAGCCAGCCTGCTGGGCACGGTGGTGTCGGCCTTCGGCATCGCGCAGACGCAGTCGATCACCGAGTTTTTCCTGGCCGGCTCCATGGCCAAGGTGATCACGCTGTCGCTCATCGTGCTGATTTTGATGATTCGCCCGCAAGGCCTGTTCGCTTCCAAAGTACGCCGCTGACCCCGCTCGGACACGCCGGAGAAACCCCATGAACCTCGTCAAATCCTGGATCCAGCGCTACCAGCTTGCCAGCCTGGTGCTGCTCACCGTGCTGCTGGCGGTGGTGCTGCCGCTGGCGCTCGACATCTTTCGCCTGAACCTGGTGGGCAAGTACCTCACCTACGCCTTCGTGGCCATCGGCCTGGTGATGGTGTGGGGCTACGGCGGCGTGCTCAGCCTGGGGCAGGGCGTGTTCTTCGGGCTGGGGGGCTATGCCATGGCCATGTTCCTGAAGCTCGAAGCCTCGGACCCCATCACCACCAAGATCCAGTCCACACCCGGCATTCCCGACTTCATGGACTGGAACCAGATCACCGAGCTGCCCGCGTTCTGGGTGCCGTTCAAGAGCCTGCCGTTCGCACTGGCCGCCGTGATCGTGGTGCCCACGCTGCTGGCCTGGATCGTGAGCTTCGCCATGTTCAAGCGCCGCGTGGGCGGTGTGTACTTCGCCATCATCACGCAGGCGGTGGCGCTGATCTGCACGGTGCTCATCATCGGCCAGCAGGGCTACACGGGCGGCGTCAACGGCATGACCGACCTGAAGACGATCTGGGGCTGGGACACTCGCACCGACAGCGCCAAATACATCCTGTACTACGTGTGCGTGGTGCTGCTGGTGCTGTCCATCGTGCTGTGCCGCTTCATCCAGACCAGCAAGCTCGGCACGCTGCTGCTGGCCATGCGCGACAAGGAAGACCGCGTGCGCTTCTCGGGCTACGACGTGGCCAACTTCAAGGTCTTCACCTTCTGCCTGGCCGCCGCGCTGTCGGGCATCGGCGGGGCGCTGTTCACGCTGCAGGTGGGCTTCATGTCGCCCAGCTTCGTGGGCATCGTGCCGTCCATCGAGATGGTCATCTACGCCGCGGTCGGCGGGCGCATGAGCCTGGTGGGCGCGGTGTACGGCGCGCTGCTGGTGAACGCGGGAAAGACGTACTTTTCCGAGAGCTTTCCGGACCTGTGGCTGTTCCTCATGGCCGGCCTTTTCATCGGCGTGACCATGGCCTTCCCGATGGGACTGGCCGGTGTGTGGGAAGAGCGCGTCGTGCCCTGGTGGAAGGGCCGCCGCGAGGCGCTGCGCCGTGCCGCCGTGCCACCACCCGCTGCGTGGCCCGCCACCAGCGCGGCAGAGCCCGCACCCGCTGCCGGCCCCGCTGCACCGCTGCCCCCCGCACCGCACCACCAGGGCGTTTGAGCGTACCGCCCGACCGCACAGGAGCCCCCCATGAGCAACACAGACTTCGCCCTGGCCGTGGAAGACCTCACGGTGTCTTTCGACGGCTTCAAGGCCATCGACAACCTGACGCTGTATGTCGACAAGAACGAGCTGCGCGTGATCATCGGCCCCAACGGCGCGGGCAAGACCACGCTGCTGGACCTCATCTGCGGCAAGACGCGCGCCACCGGCGGCAGCATCAAGTTCAAGAACGAGGAACTGACCCGCATGGCCGAGCACAAGCGTGTGCGCTTAGGGATAGGCCGCAAGTTCCAGACGCCCTCCATCTACGAGAACCTGTCGGTCTTCCAGAACCTGGAGGTGTCGTTTCCCGCAGGCCGCACGGTGTTCGGCGCGCTGGCCTTTCGCTGCACCGATGCGGTGAAGGAGCGGGTGCAGGCCGTGGCCGACGACATCGGCCTGGGCGCCAAGCTCGACACCGAGGCCGGCTTGCTGTCGCACGGCCAGAAGCAGTGGCTGGAGATCGGCATGCTGCTGATGCAGGAGCCCGAGCTGCTGATGCTCGACGAGCCCATCGCCGGCATGAGCGCGCGCGAGCGCGAGCTCACGGCGGAGCTGCTGCAGCGCATCTGCAAAAACCGCGCGGTGATCGTGATCGAGCACGACATGGAGTTTGTGAAGCGCATCGCGCACAAGGTCACCGTCATGCACCAGGGAAAGATCCTGGCCGAAGGGCCCATGGACAGGGTGCAGGCCGATCCGAAAGTCATCGACGTCTACCTCGGCCACTGACATGCGGCAAACCCCCCTGAGGCGCTGTGCGGGTGCCGCAGTCCTTTGCCGACGCCCTGATTTTTTGGAGCTTGACCCATGCTGAAAGTCACCGACCTGCACGTCGCCTACGGCCAGAGCGAGGCGCTGCACGGCATTTCGTTTGAAGGCAACGCCAACGAGACCGTCGCCATCATGGGCCGCAACGGCATGGGCAAGACCACGCTGTTCAAGAGCCTGATGGGCGTGCTGCCCACCCAGAGCGGGCGCATCGAAGTGGCGGGCCACGACGTGTCGAAGGACGAGAGCTTTCGCCGCGTTGCCAAAGGCATTGCCTACGTGCCGCAGGGCCGGATGATCTTCCCTACCTTGACGGTGGAAGAGAACATCCAGACCGGCCTGGAGAACGCCAAGCACAAGGTCATCCCCGAAGAGATCTTCGCGCTGTTCCCCGTGCTGTGGGACATGCGGCGCAGAAAGGGCGGCAACCTCTCGGGCGGCCAGCAGCAGCAGCTGGCCATTGCCCGCGCGCTCGTCACCGACCCCAAGGTGCTGCTGCTGGACGAGCCCACCGAAGGCATCCAGCCTTCGATCATCAAGGACATCGCCAAAGCCTTGAACGAGATTCGCAAGATGCGAAAGATCACCATCATCGTCTCGGAACAGGTCTTGAGTTTTGCGATGGACGTGGCCGACCGGCTGTTCGTCATCGAGGGCGGCCGCCTGGTGCACGAGACCACCCGCGCCAACACCGACCAGCAGCGCATCAAGTCGTATCTCTCCGTCTGACGGGCGCACCCGTCGCCCCATCCGCATCCGTTTTCTCACCCCCAAAAGGAGCCTGCCGTGACCGACACCCTCATCAAAGTCGACCTGACGAAGTCGCCCACCGAGAACGAGAACATCCACAACCGCTGGCACCCGGACATTCCGATGGCCTGTTGGGTCAACCCCGGCGACGATTTCATTCTGGAAACCTTCGACTGGACCGGCGGCTTCATCAAGAACAACGACAGCGCCGACGACGTGCGCGACATCGACCTGACCACCGTGCACTACCTCTCGGGCCCCGTGGGCGTGAAGGGCGCCGAACCGGGCGACCTGCTGGTGGTGGACCTGCTCGACATAGGCGCCAAGCAGGACAGCCTGTGGGGCTTCAACGGGTTCTTCTCCAAGAAGAACGGCGGCGGCTTCCTGACCGAGCATTTCCCCGAGGCGCAGAAGTCGATCTGGGACTTCAAGGGCATGTTCACCAGCTCGCGCCACATTCCGGGCGTGAACTTCGCCGGCCTGATCCACCCCGGCCTGATCGGCTGCCTGCCCGACAAGAAGATGCTCGACCTGTGGAACGAGCGCGAGCAAAAGCTCATCGACACCGACCCGACGCGCGTGCCCGGCCTGGCCAATCCGCCCTCGGCCGGCACCGCCCACATGGGCCGCATGACCGGCGAGGCGCGCGACAAGGCGGCAGCAGAAGGCGCCCGCACCGTGCCGCCGCGCGAACACGGCGGCAACTGCGACATCAAGGACCTGTCGCGCGGCTCCAAGGTGTTCTTCCCGGTCTACGTGGACGGCGCGGGCCTGTCGGTGGGCGATCTGCACTTCAGCCAGGGCGATGGCGAGATCACCTTCTGCGGCGCCATCGAAATGGCCGGCTGGGTGCACATGAAGGTGACGCTGATCAAGGGCGGCATGGCCAAGTACGGCATCAAGAACCCGATCTTCAAGCCCAGCGTGATCAAGCCCCAGTACAACGACTACCTGATCTTCGAAGGCATCTCGGTGGACGAGGCCGGCAAGCAGTACTACCTGGACGTGAACGTGGCCTACCGCCAGGCCTGCCTGAACGCGATCGAGTATCTGAAGAAGTTCGGCTATTCAGGCGCGCAGGCCTATTCGATCCTGGGCACTGCGCCGGTGCAGGGCCACATCAGCGGCGTGGTCGACGTGCCCAATTCTTGCGCCACGCTGTGGCTGCCGACCGGCATCTTCGACTTCGACATCAACCCGAACGCGAGCGGCCCGACGAAGTTCATCGACGGCAGCGTCGACATGCCGCTGTCGCACGACATCATCTAAGACAAGGCAAGGAGCGCCATGCCCACCTACGACTACCAATGCGCCGGGTGCGGCGGCTTCGATGCGCTGCGCAGCCTGGCGCAGCGCAACGAGCCCGCCGCCTGCCCGGTCTGCAGCGCCGCATCGCCGCGCGTCTTCACCAGCGCCCCGCACCTGGCCTGCGTAAGCCCGGAGCAGCGCCGCGCGTTCGACACCAACGAGCGGGCGCAGCATGCGCCGCGCTCGTCACGCAACAGCGAGCAGGGCAGTTATGGCCGGATGAAGCACCCGGCAGGCTGCGGGTGCTGCAGCACAGGGGCCAAGCGAGGTGCCACGGTGACGGCAGCGAACGGGGCGAAGGCGTTTCCGACGAAGCGGCCCTGGATGATCAGCCACTGACCAGCGGCAACGCGACCTACCATCTGCTCGCCGAATAGCCGCTCTCGATCCACGCCTGGGCGCTGGCCTGGCCCAGCTTGAAGCTCGCCTCCACGCGCGCCTCGCCCAGCAGCTGGCCGGATTCGTCCTGCGCCGTCAGCACGGCATACGGATATTCCTCGTCCGGCACGATGCGCAGGGTCACCCGCACGAGCTCTGCGCCCGCGCCGACAGTCACTTCCTTGTTGAGCTGCGCATGCAGTTGTTGCTCGTGGCGGCGCAGCACTTCCGAGGCGGTCTTGACGAGCGTGTGGAAGGCCGGGGCGTCCAGCGGCTTAGGGTTCTTCTTGTCGCGGCCCATGGTCCAGGGGCCGACCAGGGCCGGCTCGGATTCGCCGTGCAGCGTCATGGCCACGGCCCAGCCGTCATCGTCTTCGTTCTTGATGACTTCAGCCGTCCAGCGCTCGTCGCGCCACAGGCGCGCCTCCTGGATGGGCGCGTCGGCCATGTCGGGTGCGGCCTCAATGGCCGTGTGGGTGGGGGAGTCGTTCATTCCCGGATTGTCCGGCACCCGGTGCTGCGGGCGTGCGGTCAGGCCGCGACGGTGCGCTGGCGCTGCTCGCCCAGGCCGGTGATGCCCAGGCGCATGGTCTGGCCGGGCCGCAGGTAGACCGGTGTGGGCTTCACGCCCATGCCCGCGCCGGGTGGCGTGCCGGTGGAGATGACGTCGCCGGGCTGCAGCGTCATGAAGCGGCTCAGGTAGGCCACCAGACGCGGCACGTTGAAGATCATCGTGCGGGTATTGCCCTGCTGGTAGCGATGGCCGTCGACCTCCAGCCACAGATCCAGCGCATGGGGGTCGGGCACCTCGTCGGCCGTCACCAGCCACGGGCCGGTGGGGCCGAAGGTGTCGCAGCCCTTGCCCTTGTCCCAGGTGCCGCCGCGCTCGAGCTGGTAGCTGCGCTCGGACACGTCGTTGACCACGCAATAGCCTGCGACGTGCGCCATCGCATCGGCTTCGTCCACGTAGCTGGCCGCCGTGCCGATCACCACGCCCAGCTCGACCTCCCAGTCGGTCTTGTCGGAGCCGCGCGGGATCTTCACGTCGTCGTTGGGCCCCACCACGGCGGAGGTCCACTTGTTGAAGACGATGGGCTCGGCCGGAATCGGCATGTTGGATTCGGCGGCATGGTCGGCGTAGTTCAGGCCGATGCAGACGAACTTGCCGATGCCGCCCACGCAGGCACCCAGGCGCGGGTTGCCGGACACGGCAGGCAGGCTGGCCGGGTCGAGCGCGCGCAGGCGCTGCAGCACGGCAGCGCCCAGGCTCGCGGGGCCGATGTCGGGCACGTGGGCCGACAGATCGCGGATGACGCCCTGGGCGTCGAGCAGACCGGGCCTTTCCTGGCCCATCGGGCCGTATCGCAGCAGTTTCACGGATATCTACTCCTTGCGGACGGATCGTTCTGATACGCCTGCCGGGGCAGCATCCGCCGGCGCCTGCGTGACCAGCCAGATGCCCCAGCACACCAGCACCAGCGCGACGGCGTTGCGCCACTCCAGAATGCTCTCGTTCAAGAACAGCGCCGACAGCAGCGTGCCGAACACCGGAATCATGAAGTTGAACGCGGTGATCAGGCTGACCCGGTTGTGCTTGAGCAGCACGCTCCAGATCGATATGGCCAGCGCAGACAGCACCGTCAGGTAGGCCAGCAGCGCGGTGGAAGCCGGCGTGACGTGGCCCAGCGTGCCACCCATGGCGTAGCCGGCCACCAGCAGCACAAGGCCGCCCACGGCCAGTTGGATGCCGGTCATCACGATGGGGTCGGTGTGCTGCGAAATGCGCTTGCCATAGATGCCGCCCACGGCCAGCACCAGCGCGGCGATGACCACGAAGCCTTCGCCCAGCAAGGTGAATTCGATGCCCGGCACCGCGCCGGCCAAACCACCGCCCAGGTTGACCACCATGACGCCGACGAATCCTACGCCGCAGCCCAACGCCTTGCGCCAGGTCAGGCGGTCGTTGTGATAGATCCAGTGGGCCAGCAACACGCTGAAAAAAGTGCCAGTGGCGTTCATGATCGAGCTCTTGACGCCCGTCGTGTGCGCCAGGCCGATGTAGAAAAACACGTACTGCAGGCTGGTCTGCACCAGCCCCAGCACCGCCAGCTGGCCCCACACGCGCGGTGGCCAGCCACCCAGACGGCGGCCGGTGGCGGCAGCCCAGGCGATCAGCAGCAGGCCGGCCGCCGCGAATCGCCAGCCGGCAAACACCAGCTTGGACGGAATGTCGTCACCCGCAATGCCCAGCAGCGCGTAGCCCGACTTGATGGCCGGGAACGAACTGCCCCACAGCAGGCAACACAGCAGCGCCAGCAAAAACACGGTGCTGCGTTGGGTAAAAACGTGGCGCGGCGCGGCCGCGGCAGGCGCGCCAGAGGGGGAAGAGGACAAGGCAGCACTTTCGCTCGGAGCGCCAATCGCCCCAAAACGGTGCATTCTAGGCAGTTGTACGACAACTTGCAGGCCGGTGCCGTCGCTGTGCTCGCATGCCTTCTTCCAGCACTCCTTTTTATTTTGCTATTGATTTAATAGCTGCTTGCGCTTATCAAATAAGCGCTGCGGGCACTTTTGACCATTAAAAGAGGCTGGCGCGTCAACGCAGCGACAGCCCGGCTGTCTTGATGGCCTGGGCGTAGCGCGGCCGCTCGGCCTGCAGGTTGCCGGCCAGGTCGGCGAGGCGCGGCCACCCGCACCCGCCACCCTGGCCGCCGCCCGCGAACGCGCCGCTGCCGTGGCCGCACGCGCCGGCGTGCTGCGCATCGACACCGCCACGCTGCAGCGCTTCGAATCCGAAAGGGAGGAGCGCACGCTGTACCGCTTCGACGTGCGCACGCAGGGCGAATACGAAGCCGGCCACCTGGAAGGCTGGCGCTGGGCGCCCGGCGACCAGCTGGTGCAGGCCACCGACGAATACGCCGCCGCGCGCGGTGCGCGCATCGTGCTGGCCGACTGGGACGGCGTGCGAGCCCTGACCACCGCCGCCTGGCTGGCGCAGCTGGGCGGCTGGGAGGTGGCGGTCTACACGCCGCCCGAGCGCGCCACCCAGGTCGCCGGCCCCGAGCCCGTGCGCGTGCGCGTGCTGGCCCTGCACGCACCCACCCCGCTGGCGTCGCCCCAGCAGGCCGACGCGCTGGTGCAGGCCGGCCATGCCACCGTGTTCGACGTAGACCGCCGCGCTGCCTTTGAAAAGCGCCACATTCCTGGCGCCCGCTTCGCCGTGCCCGACCGCCTGGCGCACTTCGTGGCCGACCTGCCCGAGGGCCACACGGTGCTCATCACGTCACCTGACGGCCTGCTGGCGCGCACCGTGGCGGCCGAGCTGGCAGCGCGCACCGGTCGCGACGCGCGGGCCATTGCCGGCGGCACCGCCGCCTGGGCGGCCGCCGGCCTGCCGGTGGCCGCGGGCGACGAGGGCGTGCTCACCGGCGACAACGACCATTGGTACAGCCCCTATGCGCACAGCGACCTGGCGTTGCGCGATGCAGGATTCCAGCAGTACCTGGACTGGGAGCTGGGCCTGGTGGCGCAGCTGGAGCGCGAAGGTGCGACCGGCATCCGGCTGCTGCCAACGCCGGGTTGAGCGTTCATCCTTGCAATGGCCCCGCCGCCACGGGTGGCGAGGGCGGCAAGGGCGGCAAGGGCTTTTCGCCGGCGCGCAGCCCTCAATGCTGCGGGCCTGCGGGGGCGACAGCTTGGTTCAGCCGGGCAATGGCGTCTGACGGCAGCACCACGGCGGCTGCGGCCAGGTTTTGCCGGAGATGGTCCACGGACGAGGTTCCCGGAATCAGCAGAAGGTTGGGCGACCGTTGCAACAGCCACGCCAGGGCGACCTGCAGCGGTGTGGCGCCGACGTGCCGCGCAACATCAGACAGCGCGGCCGATTGCAACGGGCTGAATCCGCCCATGGGGAAGAACGGCACGTAAGCGATGCCGTCCCGCGCCAGCCGGTCGATCAGCGCATCGTCGCCACGGTGCGTCAGGTTGTACTGGTTCTGCACGCACACGATGGGGCAGAGGCGGCGGGCCTCGTCCACTTGCGTGGGGGTCACGTTGCTCAGGCCGATATGGCGTATGAGGCCTCGCTGTTGCAGCCCGGCCAGCACGGCCAGAGGCGCTTCGATCGAGCCTTCCGCCGGGCCGAAGGTGTCGAACATGGCGCGAAAGTTGACCACCTGCAGCACGTGCAGCCCCAGGTGGCGCAGGTTGTCGTGCACGGCCTGGGTCAGCGCCTCGGGCGTGGCGGCGGAGAGCCAGGCGCCTTGCGCGTCGCGCCGGGCGCCGACCTTGGTGGCGATGGTGAGGTCGTCGCCGTACGGGCTGAGTGCTTCGCGGATCAGCTGGTTGGTGACGTGCGGCCCGTAGAAGTCGCTGGTGTCGATGTGGTTCACGCCGCTGTCCACGGCGGCGCGCAGCACGGCCAGTGCGCCTGCGCGGTCCTTCGGCGGACCGAAGACGCCGGGGCCGGCCAGTTGCATGGCGCCGTAGCCCAGGCGGCGAACGGTGCGGTCGCCCAGGGTGAAGGTGTCGGTGGTGTCGATGCGTTGCACGGAAGTGCCTTTCATGTGTGGAGCCAGTCTAGGAAGGCCTGCGGCCGGCGATAAGCCCGCCCGCGCCGCACGCCCCGTGCAGAATTCCGGACAATGAAAGCCAACCTGAGTGATCTGAACGCCTTTGTCGCCGTGGTGAAGGCGCAGGGGTTTCGCGGCGGCGCGCGTCAGAGCGGGGTGTCGGCCTCCGCCGTCAGCGACGCCGTGCGGCGGCTGGAAACACAGCTGGGCGTGCGCCTGCTGCACCGCACCACGCGCAGCGTCGCGCCGACCGAAGCCGGCCAGCGGCTGCTGGAGCGCCTCTCGCCCGCGCTGCGCGAAGTGGAAGCCGCGCTGGAGGTGGTGAACGATTTCCGGCAGCAGCCTGCCGGCACGCTGCGGCTAAACGTGCCGGTCGCGGCGCTGAAGCTGGTGTTGCCAGGCATCGTTGCGGACTTCCGCGCTGCGTACCCCGACATCCTGCTGGAAGTGGTGGCCGAGGACAGCTTCGTCGACGTGCTGGCGGCCGGCTGCGATGCGGGCATCCGGTATGGCGAGCGGCTGGAGCAGGACATGATCGCCGTGCCCATCGGCCCCCGCGTGCAGCACTTAGCCTGCGCCGCCTCGCCCGACTACCTGGCGCGGCGCGGCACGCCACAGCACCCGCGCGACCTGCTGGACCACGCCTGCCTGCGGGTGCGCTTCCACAGCGGGTCCATGCCCGGGTGGACATTCGAGCGCGGCAGCGACAGGCTGGAGGTGGACCCGGCGCCGGCCCTCGTCGTGCAAGCCGGCTCGGCCGCCGACCTGGCCGTGGACGCGGCCGTGGCCGGCATGGGCCTGGTCTACCTGTTCCAGGACTGGCTGCAGCCGCACCTGGACAGCGGCGCCCTGCAGCCGGTGCTGCGCGACTGGTGGCCGCCTTTTTCCGGGCCGTTTCTGTATTACCCGGGGCACCGGCTGGTTCCGGCCCCGCTGCGGGCCTTCGCGGATTTCGTTCGTGCACACCCCTCCACCCGCTGACCGTGGTGCACGCGTGCGGACGCCCTTCCGGGCTGTCACCACCGGCCCATCCACCCGGGCCACTCGCTCCGGTGCGGCGGCCAGCGCCCGCGCATTCCATCCAACCCGCATTCAGGAGAGCCGCATGCCCGTGGTCGTGACGCCCCCCGCCGACACCGTCGACACTGATGACACCGCCGAGCCAGCGCGCCCTGCCCCCCTGGGTCTGGCCGAGGCCTGGCGCTTCTGGCTCAAGCTCGGCTTCATCAGCTTTGGCGGGCCGGCAGGGCAGATCGCGCTGATGCACGCAGAGCTGGTGGACCGGCGGCGCTGGATCTCGGAGAGGCGTTTTCTGCACGCGCTCAACTACTGCATGCTGCTGCCCGGCCCCGAAGCCCAGCAGCTGGCGACGTACATTGGCTGGCTGCTGCACCGCACCTGGGGCGGCATCGTCGCGGGCGCGCTCTTCGTGCTGCCTTCGCTCTTCATTCTGGTGGGGGTTTCCTGGCTGTACCTCGCGCATGGCGACGTGCCGTTGGTCGCCGGGGTGTTCTACGGCATCAAGCCGGCGGTGACGGCCCTGGTGGCGCAGGCGGCCTGGCGCGTGGGCTCGCGCACGCTGAAGAACGCGTGGCTCTGGAGCATCGCCGTGGCCGCGTTCATCGCCATCTTTGCGCTGCAGGTGCCGTTTCCCGTGATCGTGCTGCTGGCGGCGGCAGTGGGCCACGTGGGCGGCAAGGTGTCGCCTGCGGCCTTTTCCGCGGGCCCGGCCCACGGGGCGACAGGCGCGCGGCGGGCGCCCGCGCTGATCGACGACGACACGCCGGTGCCCGCGCATGCCGTGTTCGCCTGGCCGCGCTTTCGCAACGTGCTGGGCCTGGGCGTGGCGCTGTGGCTGGCGGCCATGGGCGGGCTGTGTGCCGCGTACGGCGTGGATTCGGTGCTGGTGCAGATGGGCTGGTTCTTCACCAAAGCAGCGCTGATGACCTTCGGCGGTGCCTATGCCGTGCTGCCGTACGTGTACCAGGGCGCGGTGGACCATTTCCAGTGGCTGACGGCAGCCCAGATGATCGACGGGCTGGCCCTGGGCGAGACAACGCCCGGGCCGCTCATCATGGTGGTGTCTTTCGTGGCTTTCGTGGGCGGGTGGACGCGGGCAATCTTCGGGCCCGAGTCGCTCTTTCTCGCCGGCGCGGTGGCGGCCACGGTGGTGACGTTCTTCACCTTCCTGCCCTCGTTCGTGTTCATCCTGCTGGGCGGGCCGTTCATCGAATCGACCCATGGCCAGCTGAAGTTCACCGCGCCGCTGCGGGGCATCACCGCCGCGGTGGTGGGCGTGATCCTGAACCTGGCGGTGTTCTTCGCCTACCACGTGCTGTGGCCGCAAGGCCTGGGCGGGCGCTTCGATGCCGCCTCCGCCGGCATCGGCGTGCTGGCGGCGCTGGCGCTGTTCCGGCTGCGCTGGGGCGTGATGCCGGTGCTGGCGCTGGCGGGTGCGGCCGGCGCGGCGATGCGGCTGGCGGGCGGTTGAGCGGGCCTTGACGGCCCTGCGGTCCGTGCGCCGCAGCACGGCGACGGCGGATCGCCGGCGTCAGCCGGGCGCTGCCGCAACCGGCCGCGCGTGCGCCAGGTCCGCTGCGTCCACCCCACCCGCTGCGGCCTGCACTGCCTGGAACGCCCGCGTGAAATCGCAGCACGACTGCGCCAGCATGATGACCGAGGCCACCAGCGCACTGCGGTGGCTGCCCTGCACCATCGCCACGTAGGGCACGGGCGGCAGTGGGGGCTGCACGTCGATCTCGGCCAACTGGCCCGCGGCCACCAGGGGCGCAAGGCACTGGCGGGGCAGGTAGCTCACGCCCAGGCCGGAGATGGTCAGGCCGATGAGCGCCACCAGGTTGCTCACCACCAGCGAATCGGCCGGCTCCACGCCGCGCTCGCGCAGCCAGGCGTCGTACAGGCGCCCGGTGCCGGATGCGTTGCCCTGCACCAGCAGGCGATGGCCGGCCAGTTCGTGCAGGCGCACGATGCCGGCAGGCACGGTGCCGGGGCGGCACATCCAGGCACTGTCGACCTGGCCCACCAACGTGGCGGGCAGGCGCGTGTCGGCGAATGCGTCCGGCACGATGATGAGGTCGAGCCCGTCGGCCAGCAGCTTGTCGCGCAGGGGCAGGCTGCCATCCACGTCAGGCTCCAGCGTCACCTTGGGGTAGTGCTGGCGCACCAGGGCCACCAGGCGCGGCAGCCAGGTCATGGCGGTGAGTTCGGTCACGCCGATGCGCAGGCGCCGCTCGATCACCTCGGGCTTGCCGAACTGCTCCACGGCGGCGTCGCGGTCGCGCAGCAGCTTGCGCGCCAGCATGAACATCTCCTCGCCCTTTTCGGTCAGGCGAGCGGTGCGCTGCGTGCGGTCGAACAGGGGCGTGTCGAAGAGCTGCTCCAGCTCGTGCACGCGCTTGGACACGGCCGACTGCGAGGTGTGCAGCTTGCGCGCGGCCGGCGCAAAGCCGCCCAGTTGGCCAATCCAGTACAGCGCTTCCAGTTGCTTGAAGGTCATCATCACTTTTCGCCACTCATCACTTTTGCTCACTTGATTCCAGCACAAAAAATCGCTTTTTGAAAAGTAACCCGACTTTCACAATGGCCTGCACCCTCCGTGTCATCGCTCCGACACACGGCCTTATCCCTTGAAAGGAACGCCCGCCATGACCTCCTCACGCCGCCTGCCCCTCAACGCCCTGGCCGCCCTGCTGGGCGCCTGCCTGCTCGGCCCCGGCGCCGCCCATGCGCAGGACATCGACACTCTGGCCCGCATCAAGCAGACCGGCGTGATCCACATCGGCAGCCGCGACAGCTCCATTCCGTTCTCGTACACGCCGCGGGGCAATGGCGATCCGGTGGGGTTTTCCAACGACATCTGCCTGAAGATCGTGGACGCGGTGAAGGCCAAGCTGGGCCTGCCGGCGCTGCGCGTGCAGTACACGCTGCTCAACTCGCTCAACCGCATTCCGCTGATGCAGAACGGCACCGTGGACATGGACTGCGCCACCACCACCAATTCGGTGGTGCGCCAACAGCAGGTGGCGTTCGCGCCCAGCCATTTCGTGGCCGGCATCACCGTGGCGGTGAAGAAGGATTCGGGCATCAACTCGCTGGCCGATCTGACGGGCAAGACGGTGGCCACCGTGGCGGGCAGCACGTCCGTGCAGTTGCTGCGCACCTACAAGCGCACCGAGGCGGTGGACGTGCGTGAAGTCACCGGCAAGGACACGGCAGACGCCTTTTTGCTGATGGCCAACGGCCGCGCAGACGCTTACGTACTAGACGACGTGCAGCTGGCCGGCCTGATCGCCACGTCGCCCAACCCGGGCGACTACCGCATGCTGCGCGACGTGGTGCTGCGCCAGGAGCCGTACGGGATCATGTTCCGCAAGAACGACCCGCAGTTCGAGGCGCTGGTGGACGAGACTGTGACCGAACTCATGAAGAGCGGCGAGATGGAACGCCTGTACACGCGCTGGTTCACCCAGCCCATTCCGCCTGCCAACGTGAACCTGAACTTCCCCATGACGGAGGCCGTGCGCGAGGCCTACCGCAACCCGAGCAAGAAGGGCGTGTGATGGCGGTGAGCGACGCTTTGGGCGACTCCTCTCCGGCCCATTACCCACAGGGCAACTTGTTTCCACCAACGCTGATGCGCGAGGTACGCGCGCGCTTTTTGCAGGTCGATGCCGACCATGCGGGCCGCCCGCGCATGTACTTCGACAACGCGGGCGGCTCGTTCCGACTGAAGGCGGCGGTGGAGCGCTTGGCGCTGGTGGACGCCGTGCCCGACAACACCGAGCGCATCCACCCCGTGGCGCGCGAGCTGCAGGCCATTCAGTCCACCGGCACCGACGACCTGCGCATGATGTTGAACGTGCAAGGCGGCAGCGTGCACGCCGCGCTCACCGCATCGGGCGCCATGTTCGAGATGGTGCGCGCCATCGCGCTGAACGTGCCGGGTACCAACCTGGTCACCACGGTGCTGGAACACCCGTCCTCCTACGACGCGATGGAGCGCTATGCGCAAGAGACCGGGCGCGAGTTGCGCGTGGCGCCCAGCAACCCGGCCACGGGCGGCGTGGACGTGGAGGCCATCACCCGCCTGGTGGACGAAGGCACCACGCTGCTGAACGTGATCTACGCGTCGAACATCTCGGGCGCCAAGCTCGATCTGGAACGCATCGTGGCCCAAGCCCGCGCCATCAAGCCCGACCTCTACATCCTGGTGGATGCCGTGCAGCACGCGCCTCACGGCCTGATCGACCTGCGCAAGACGCCGGTGGACGGCATCAACCTGGCGCCCTACAAGTTCTTCGGCTGCCGTGGCTCGGGCCTCGCCTGGCTGTCGGACCGCGCGGCCGCACTGCCGCACCACAAGCTGTCGGCCAAGCCGGAAGGCTTCTGGGACCTGGGCAGCTCGTCGCCCGGGCAGTTCGCCGTGGTCACAGAGATCGCCGATTACGTGTGCTGGCTGGGTGAACAGGCCTTGCACGAACTGCCCGGCACGGCGGGCGCCGATGCCGGTGCGCCCAACCGCCGCGCGCTGTTCGCCGCCGGCATCGAGCGCATCGCGCTGCATGAACGGGCTTTGCTGGCGCGGCTGCTTGAGGGCGGCGATGGCGATGCGCCTCCGGGTTTGCGCACGCAACCCGGCGTGCAGGTGTTCCTCGACCATGACGACCTGACGCTGCGCGACCTGATCATCGCCATTGGCATCGACGGCGTGGAATGCACGCAGGCCGTGCACGAATACGGCCTGCGCGGCGTGACGGTCTACGAGCGCAGCGTGGCCAGCCTGTATTCACGCCGCATGCTCGAATCGTTCGGGTTGCAGGGCGCGGTGCGCGTGTCGCCGCTGCACTGCCATACGGCTGACGACGTGGACGCCTTTCTGCGCGTGACACAGGACATCGTTCGCGCACACTCGGGTGGCGGCTGATTCAAGCATGAAATAGGGCTCCAGCGCTTATACATCAAGCGCAAGTAGCTATTATTTTAATAGCAAATGATGGGCATGGGCCTGCCGTCCGTCACCACCCGCTGTGATGCCTTCTCACCTGCGAGCGGCGCAGCCCGGCCCTGCCAGCAGCGCGGGCTGGTTCTGCAGCTCGTAGAGCAGCAAGCTGGAAGATTCAACGCAGATCAGCCTGTGGGACCGGCTCTTCGCCCGCAGGTCGATGTCCGCGGGCGCTGTCTTCAAAGCGCACGGTGCTGGCGCGCACCACGGGATGGGAGCGCCCATGCCGGGGCGCAGCACGGCATGCCTTGGATCTTTGCAGCACACGACAGGTTGCCCAGCAGGCCTGGCGCCGCGTCAGCATGCAACCGACCTGGACTGCGTCGATCTTGGCGCCCCCCTTCTGCCCCACAGATGCCTAGCCGGCCTGCGCCACAGCTTGCAGCAGCAGGCTCAGCGTGCACAGTTGCGGCAGCAAGGCTGCGCGGTTGGCACTGCGCAACGTCGTAGGCACGGCCTGCAGCTGCGTGGCGCAACGACCCAGGCCCGCCTGCTGAAGGGCCGTGACTTGCGCCTCGACGCGCGCTGCCAGGCCGCCGCCCTGGTGCCGCAGGCCCTGGCGCAGCCATTGCGCCAGCAGGGCCCGCGTGTCGTGCACCAGCGCGCTGCGCGCCGAGCACGGCGTGGGGCGAGCCTGCAGCGCCAGCGCTTGCGTCGCGGGCGCCTCCACCTGCAGCACCACCGCCCGCTGCGCCGTGAGCAGCGCCAGTGGCTGCATCCGCGCCAGACCGCCCTCCAGCCGCACCGTGCCGGCCACGGCGCGCAGGGCGCCCCACTCACCCGCCACGGCGCGCGCCAGCGCATCGACGGCGCCCGGCGCGGCGGCGCGGTGCGGCAGGGCCAAATGCAGCACTTCATCGGCAGACGGATCGGCCGGCACATCGGCATGCGCATCGGCCGCAGTCGCCTCACCGCCGCAGGCCCGCAGTTGCACGTGCAGCACCTGCGCGGCGGCATCCCAGTGGCTGCCTTGCACCCGCAGGCCTTCGCAGGCCAGCACGTGCAAGGCACCCGCCGAGCCCGCTGCGGCGCCGCTGGCCGCCTGGCGCGGCAGCACGAACTCGGGCAGGCTGTTCTTCAGCTGTGCCATCAGATCGCGCACCGAGCCCTGGCGCAGCGGCGCGCGAAGCGCGTCCCAGGAAGTGGGCGACAGCGGCATCACCCCGGTCTGGCGCGCGCCGGCGGTGATGTCGATGCGGCCGTTGGCGCGGCGCAAGGCGGTCTTGGTGATGATCTGGCCGGCCGCGAGCTGGCGCAGCGGAAAACCCGCCACGCGCCGGCCCGTGAGTGGCGCGGGCGTGCCGCCGGCCACTGCATCGGCGGTGCGCGGCCATTGCCGCTCCAGCACCGTGACGCTCTGCGTGTCGGGGTCGGCCAGCAGCACGTCGGCGCCCTCGCCTTCATCGTCGGACCAGAGCACGGCGCCCAGGGACACCAGCCGCAGGTGGCTCAGTGCCACTTCGCCCTTCACGCCCAGGCCCAGGATCTGGCTGGCATGCAGCGGCGGTGGTGCAGCGCCCGGCATCGTTGGCGCCTGTACGTGTGCGGCCGCACGGGGCCGCGCCCACAACTCGGCCGCCACGTCCAGCAGGCGCTGGGCGTCGAACCGGCTGCTGCGCGCCTGCTGTGCCTGCAGCAGCATCCAGAGCTCGTCGAGGCCGTCCTCGACCCAGCGCCAGCCCAGCGATTGCAGCTGCGCGCGCAGGGCCTCGACGCGTGCCGACAGCGCCATCAGAGGCTGCCCCGAGCCTTCGAGCCACAGCGCGAGCAGCAGGGCGTCGAGCTGCGCGCGCGCGGCCTGCGCCGCCTCGCCGTCCAGCCAGCGCGTGGCGACGACGCCCTCCGCCGCCGAGCCCTCGGCACGGCGCGGCGACAGCGCGACCATGCGCTCGGCTTCGCCCGGCCGCCACTCGCCGGCCTCACGGAAGGCCCACACCGCCAGCACCACATGGGCACAGCCGCTGCCTTGCTGGCAGTCGCACCGTGCATGCACGAGCGAGCTGCGCGAGAAGAAGCGCACGCTGCACAGCGGCAGGCGCGCCACCGGCGCCGCGTGCGCGCCGTGGCCGGGCTGCACCGCGATCACCGGGCGCGCAGCCGCGAGCCTGGCCGCCTGCTCCAGCACCGCGGGGGCGAAGCTCGCAGCCAGAGCGGCGTCGTCGAAATGGGCCGGGCTCCAGCCACTGAAGGCAGCGTCGGGCGAAGCGTTCGCGGGCCGGGCCGCCCCTGAGGGCAGGGCGCCCGCCTGGACCTCGGCCGCAGCACTCGTGGCATCCGCGGCAGCCTCGGCCTCGCCCGCAGCCTGCGCCGCCGACGATGCCGCCAAGGCCGCGCCGCCCGCCTGCGCCTGGTAGGCCAGCACCAGCATCACGCGATGCCGGCACATGCTGCTGGCTGGGCAGGTGCAGGCCGCGTCGCGCAGCGTGCGCCCCGGCGGCAGGCGGGTGAGCACGCCATCGTCGAAGTGCGCGGCGACGGTGCCGTCGGCATCCACCTCCAGCCGCGGCAGCAGCCCGGCGGCCACATCCTTTTGCGCGCGCTTGACGAAGCCTGCATTGGCCAGCGCCGTCAGCGCCTCGGGCGTGAGTTCGAGGAGGTCGGCGCGCAGCGGACCGGGCGCTGCGGGAATGCTGGCGGGAATCTGCATCTCAGCCCTGCACTTTTTCGGCCAGCCAGCCCGCCAGTTGACCCGGTGTCATCGCGCCCACCTGCGCACCCTCGCGCACCAGCCGCGCTGCCATCTCGCGGTCGAAAGCCGGCTCGGCCTTGGAATCGAGCGCGGCCAGGCCCAGCACCTTGGCGCCCGATTCGACCAGCGCCTTCACGCGCCGCACCAGTTCGCTCTCATTGCCGCCTTCATAGAAGTCGCTGACCAGCACCACGATGCTCTTGCCCGGGTTGGCGATCAACGACTGCGCATAGGCCACGGCCTGGGCAATGTCGGTGCCGCCGCCCAACTGCACCTTCATCAGCAGCTCCACCGGGTCGGACACGTCAGCCGTCAGATCGACCACCGCCGTGTCGAAGGCCACCAGCCGCGTGCGCATGCCCGGCAGCTGCCACAGGCACGCGGCCATCACGGCGCTGTGGATCACCGAATCGACCATCGAGCCGCTCTGGTCGATCAGCAGGATGACGTCCCACGGCTCCACGTGGCGGCGCGTGCGGCTGTTGAAGAGGGGCGTTTCCAGGTACAGCCGCTTTCGCGCCGGATCGTATCGGTGCAGGTTGCTGGCGATGGTGCGCTTGAAGTCGAAGTTGCGTGCGATCTTCATGCGCGAGCGGCGGCGCCGGTCGCGCGTGCCGCTGAAGGCCTGGCGTACCTCGGTGGCCATCTTCTCCATGATGCGGCGCACCACCTCGGCCACCAGCTTGCGCGCCGCAGCCAGCACCTCGGGGTTCATCAGGTGCTTGGTGTGCAGCACCGCGCGCAGCAGCGATTCGGACGGCTCGATGCGCTCGAGCACGTCGAGGTTGGTCACCACCTCGTCGATGCCGAAGCGTTCCACCGCGTCCCGCTCCAGGCGTTCGATCACCTCCTTGGGAAAGAGCGCGTGGATGGTGTTGATCCAGTCCGGCACGCTGAGCGCCGACGGACCCAGGCCCGCACTGCGCTCGCCGCGCGAGGCACGCTCGCCATCGCGGCCGTACAGCCACTCCAGGGCCGCGTCGGCAGCTTGGCAGTCGGCACTCAGCGAACCGCAGGCCGACTCGGCTGGATCGCCGAGCAGCAGGCGCCAGCGTTGGAGGGCGGAAGGAATTTCCAGGGCCATGAGTTCTTCAGTTTGCGTTCTTCGGGCGCGTGCCGCTGGGCTCATCGCCCGGTGCCATCGCCAGGACTTCGGCGGATGCGATACCCCACGCCTGCAAGGCCGCGAGGGCAGATGCCTCGGCCGCGTGCGCTGCCGCCCAAGCTTGCGACGAGTTTCCGGCCGCGAAAGGCTGCGTCAAGGCCCGCCGCGACACGCCCTGGGCGCCGTGCAGCCCCAGCACCTGATCGGCGAGGGCACCGCGCTCCTGCGGCGGCAGCCAGGCGAAGGCGGCGCGCAGGCTGGGCAGGGCCTGCACGAAGTCGGCGTTGTCCAGCGCCTGCACCCGACGGTCCATGCCGGCGGCGAAGGCGGGCTCGGACGACAGGGTTTCTCGGGCGAGGGCGAGCAGGCCCGTGAGTGCGTCGCCGAGCACCGGTGCGGGCATGGCGCCCAGCAGGGCCATCGCATCCGCCACGTTGGCGCCGCTGTCCACGCCACGCGCGGCCAGACTCAAGGACGCGCCCAGCGCCGCGCCGCGGCTGACGGGCGCGGCCGCCGCGTCGGCGGCCTTGCGCTGCCACACCGCGACGGCACGGGCGGGTTCGATGCCGAGCGCGGCGTGGTCCGGCCGGCCCGACCCGACGGCGGCTTCGGCGTCAGCCACTTCGTCCGCCACGATGCGGCGCAGCGCGATATGGCCCTGCAGGTGGTCGTCCAGGTCGGCCGGCGCAATGGCGGCCGGGGGCTCCAGCAGCCACAGCGCGCGGTCGAAGCCGGCGGTGATGACCACGCGCAGCACTGGCGCGTCGGCCATGCCCAGCATCTGGCCATGGCGCAGCAGCGTCTGCAGCAGCCCCAGCGCAGGTGCCAGGGCCTCGAAGCGGGGCTCGCTTGCAATGGATGCCTGCAGCTCGCGCAGCAGCCGGTCGCTGAGCGCGGCCAGGCCGGCCCAGGCGGCTTGGTTCAAACCTTCGGCCAGCGGCACGATGCGGCCTTGCGCACGGCGCAGCTCGTCTTCGAGCCTGGCGCGCGCCGCGTCGACCAGCGTGGCGCCCCAGGCGCCGGCCTCGATCAGCGCGGCCTGCTGCTCGAAGGGCTCGGTCAATTGCCAGACCTCGGTGCGCTCACCCGACAGCGCCTGCTGGGGTCCGCGGCTGCGCACGACGCCAGGCAGGCCCAGGATGCGCAGGCGGTGCAGCGTGCGGCTCTTCGCGCGCTCGGTGTTGCTGAGCAGATCGAGCTGCAGCGTGCCGCGCAGCGCAATGCCCAGCGCGGCGAGTTCGGTGCGCACGGCGTCCACCAGCGGCGGCTGCGGTGTGCCGGGCGCCAGCTGCCCCACGCCGTCGCCGGCCAGCACATCCATCGCCTCGACCAGCGCAGGGTCGGTGCCGGTGCGCATCGGCCCGCGGTAGGTCCAGGGCAGTGGTGCGTCGAGCGCGGTCTTGACCAGCGCGCCGGCCAGCGCATCAAGCCAGTCGCTGCGCAGCGGCTGCGCATGGCCGCGCAGCCTTGCCAGGCCCAGCGCGCGCAGGTGCACGGCCATGAGGTCGGCGGTGGACGCGGGCAGCTTCTTCTCGCGCAGGCGGCGCACCACGCGCTCCAGCGCGCGGGCCGCGGCGCCTTCGATGCCGTGCTCCCACACCCACTGGTAGTAGGCCGGAGAGGGCATGCCCGAGGCATAGCCGGCAAAGGCATCGAGGCGCTTGAAGGTGTAGGGCACGAGGTAGGAGCCGAAGCGCGGCGCGGTGGCAGGCGCCGCCGCGATGCCCTCGTGCGCCAGACCGGACGGCGCGGGCGTCTCGGGCATCTCGCCCGAACAGCCCGTCCACAGCCGCGCCAGCGCCGGTGCGTGGTAGCCGCCGCACACCACCAGCACCAGCCCGTCGCGCTGCGCCATGGCCCAGGCGATCCAGCGCGCCATCATCTGCTCGCGTGCCTGGTTGCCCAGCGAGCCCGGGTCGCCGTCGGGCCGCAGATGGTCGAAATAGGTGGCCAGACGCTGCGCGAGTTCATCGCCGTCACTCCCGTCCTCGAACAGGTGGTCCCACAGCGCGTCGCGGCCCTGCACCGACAGCGCGTCGGTCAGCGCATCTTCGTAGGCCTCGGCGCGCGCTTCATGCTCGGCGTCGGCCACATCGGCATAGCGGTTCTCCATACGCGAAAAGGCGTCGTGCCAGGCCGGCAGGTCGATGAAGCGCACTTGCGCGCCCACGCGCCGCCCCTCCTGCAGCGCCTGCCATTCGGGCGAATGCTCGGCCAGCGGCGACCACGACCCGCGGTGCGCCTCGTCATGCGAGAAGTAGCTGTAGATGGCGATGGGCAGCCGATGCGGCAGTGCGAGCTCGTCCAGCCGGGCGTTGAAATCCGCCGGGCCTTCGATGAGCACATGGGCCGGCTTCAGCGCGCGGATGCGCTGCGCCACCAGCCGCGCGCAGGCGGGGCTGTGGTGGCGAACGCCGAGGATCAGGGGCGGCACGCGGTCCAAGGCTCAGTCGCAGTCCTGGTAGCCGCCCCACTGTCCGCAATGCCGGCAGCGAAACAGGTAGGCCGTGGGCGATCCGTCCTTGTCCAGCGCGCGGAAGAAGCGCTCCCAGGGCTCGCCCTGCAGCCCGGTGTTCGCCTGGATCGCGTCCATCGCCTGCGCGCCGGCCTGCAGCAGTTCGGCCTGGCCCGCGCGGCCCATGAACTGCGCGGCGTCGCCGCAGTGCGTCCACCACTGTTCCTGCTGCCAGCCGTAGAAGCCGGGCGTGCGGCAGCTCACCTCGTCGATCACCGCGGCTACGACGGCGTCCCAGCCGCCGTAGCCACCGATGCCCTCGCTGTCGGTGAAGCTCACGTCCAGCCGCGCGTGGGCCGAGCCGTCGGCGATGCACCAGGGACAGATGCAGTCCTGGTACTCGTCTTCCGAGTACGCGGGGCCGGTATAGATGAAGCCGCGCGCCTGCCCGCAGCATTCGCACACTGTGTCGGCTGCTCTCACGCAGCCGGTGGCAAGCGGGTCGGGGTGGTAGCGGAAGCGGGGCAGGGGCGTCATGCAATCTCGTCGGGATGGAGAGCGAATCCGGCGCTGGGCGCCGCGTCAGGGCAGGCGATGCCGTGCCTCGTAGTAAGCCCGCCAATGTGCGCCCTCGCGCTTGGCCGCCTTCTGCTCGAAGTAGCGGCGCAGCTTGGCGCGGTCGTCGGCGTTGTCCTTGACCACCGTGCCGGCGATGCAGTCGACCAGGTCCTGCGGCGAGCCTTCGCGCTGCTCGAGGAACCAGGCGCGCACGCCCACGGCATGGGCCACGTTGACAGCCTCGGCCGTGGACATCACGGCGGTCAGTCGGTCCATGGCGCCATCGCCGCCCGTTGCTGCGCCCTTGCCGTCGACCGCGCCGCGCAGGTCGCGGAAGGTGCTGACCAGCAATTCCAGCACGGGCTGTGGCACCGTCTTCGGAATGCCGCTTTGCGCCAGCAGGCGCGCGGACGATTCCTGCACCAGCGTCAGCTCGCGATCAAAGTCGAGGATGGGGAAGACAGTCTCGAAGTCGAAGCGGCGCTTGAGCGCGGCGCTCATCTCGTTCACGCCGCGGTCGCGCGTGTTGGCCGTGGCGATGATGTTGAAGCCCTCGCGCGCGTAGAGCATGCCGTGCTCGCCCGCGAGTTCCGGCACGGCCATCACGCGGTCCGACAGCATGCCCAGCAGGCAGTCCTGCACCTCCAGCGGGGCGCGCGTGATTTCCTCGAAGCGCACCACCTGCCCGGCCTGCATGCCCTGGTACAGCGGCGCCGGCACCAGCGCGCGCGGGCTCGGGCCTTCGTTGATCAGCAGCGCGTAGTTCCAGCCGTATTTGATCTGGTCTTCGGTGATCGACGCACCACCCTGGATGGTGAGCGTGGACGTGCCGCTGATGGCCGCCGCCAGCAATTCCGACAGCATCGACTTGGCCGTGCCGGGCTCGCCCACCAGCATCAGGCCACGGCCGGTGGCCAGCGTGACCAGCATGCGCTCGATGCTGGCGACGGGCGCGACGATCTTGGGCTCGATGCCCAGCGCCGCATCGCCCAGGATGAAGCTGCGCGCGGCCTTCAGGCTCAGCTGCCAGCCGGGCGGGCGCGGGTTCGCGCCGTCCTGCGCCAGCAGTCGGGCCAGCTGTGCGGCGTGCTGGATCTCGGCCGGCGGGCGCTGCAGCGACGATGGCTCGGCGTGGGCGGCGGAAGACTTGCGGGAGGTGGCCATGGCGGGTTGCAGGTGAAGGTCTTGAAAAGAAAGGGGGTCAGCGCGCGATGGATTCCAGGTCCCGCACCGCTTCGCTGAAGGCCAGGGGCGACAGGCCCGACAGCGGTCCGCCATGGTGCAGCTCGCCCAAGGTCTGCGCCTGGTCGCGGTCGCTGCGCTGTTGGCGGTCCAGGCCCGGCCCGAAGTGCAGCGTGAGCGCGCCGCCGCCCGGCAGCCGGCGAACGGCATGCGTGTAGATGCCGCCATCACCATGGCCGCGCAGCCAGCCGCGCGCCTCCAGGCCCCACAGCGGGCCGGGCCAGGCCTGCTTGCCGGCCCACCGCGTGAGCGCCCGCTGGTTCTGTTCGGCCTCGGTGGGGCGATGCACGGCGCGCTGTAGTTGCTCGAAGGGCTGGATCAGCTCGTAGTCGCTCAGCTGCTGCGTGAAGCCCGCGATCTGCGGCGCATCGAGCTGCAACGGATGGGCCAGCACCACAAACCAGGGACGTCGGTCGGCATTGCTGGCGCCCGGGCCTTCGGCGGGCGGCACGAAAGCGTCGTCCTTCGCATCCACCCACCCGCCTTCGGCGTTCACGCGAAAGGCGCCCTGCAGCACGGGCAGCTGGCCGGGCGGCAGCTTTTCGTCAAACACCACGCCCCACACCAGCCGCTCGACGAGGTGCCGCATCAGCGGATGGCCGGCCAGGAACGGGCGAAAGGCCTCGGGCGACCAGCGCCGGCCTTCGCACATCGCACGCTCCAGTCGCGCGGGCTGCTGGCTCGCCACCGTCTCGGCATCCTGCTTCAGGGCCTTGAAGCGGGCCACGGCGTCGGCCGCCAGCGCCGGGTCGTCGCTCGCACGCGGTCGTGGCGCGCTGGCCAGGCGAGGGCCGGCGCGGCCATCCACCCAATCATGCACATGGGGTACCAGGGCTTCGTCGAAGCCAACCACGAACTGGCGCGGGCCGAAGTCCAGCCGCAGGCTGCCCCGCGCGTCCAGGCCCAGGTCGGGCACCACACGGTCCTGCAGGTGCTCGGGGCTCAGGCCGCGCGCTTCGGCGGCTTCGGCCAGGCGCAGCGCGGCCTGCTCGCGCACGGCCACGATGCGGTTGCGGCGGGCCTGCGCGTCCAGCTGCAGCAGCGCCGCGTCGCTGCCCAGGCGGGCCAGCGCCTCCAGCACCCAGCCGATGCGCGTGGCCGTGCCGCCCGCGCCCGGGGCGCTCCAGCGACGCGCCAGCGCGCCCAGTTGGCGTGCCGTGTCCTCGGTGCCCACCACACCCAGTGCGCGCACGGCCCAGCTGCCCGGCGCGGGCATGCCGGCTGCTTCCCAGGCCGCGCAGGCGTCCCAGGCGAAATCGGCCACGCTCTGCGGCTCGCAGGCGGCCAACACCTGTTCCAGGCCCGCGTAGCGCTGCGGCAGGTCGGCCGCGAAACTCAGCATCAGGCCCAGGGGATGCAGGACCTCTTCGGGCAACGCGGCTCCCCCTTCGCGCAGGCGCGGACGGCGCCAACCGGCCGGCTGCCAGAACGCGGGTAGCTTGCTGCGCGCGTGGATGCGCGCAGGAAAGTCCTGCAGCGGGTCTTGCGACAGCAGGGCTTCGGCTGCGGTCAGTACGTCGGCCCGGTCGTAGCGCCGTGCAGCGTTGCGCACCGCATCGGCCTGCCCCATGGCAGCCAGTGTGCGCAGCGCTGCACGGGCCTGCTCGCGCGGCTCGCCGGCCTCGCCCAAAGCGGCCGGCAGCAGCCCGGCGGCGGCATGGGCAGGAAAACGCCGCAGCCAGTCGCGCACCATGGCACGTCGGGCCGGCCGGCGGGCCAGGGCCTGCGCCATCAGCGGCGCCAGTTCCACCGCGCCAAGGTACTGGGCGGCACAGTGTTCGTCTTCGCCGTTGCGCATGGCGTTCAGCAGGCCCGGCAATGCGGCCACGCCATGCCGCGCGACGATGCCACCGGCGCGCGGCTGGCTCAGCTCGCTGACCACGCCATTCCAAAAAGCCACCGCCAGGCGGGGCGGCAAGCTAGGGGCCGCGTGGACGGCCACGAACTGGCCATGCGAGCGGCGCGCAGGGTCTGCGTCTTCCGATTGGCGCCGCCACTCATCGATCAGGCGCTGTGCCAGCGCGGGCTCGCTGTCGGCCTGGGCCACGGCCTGCGGCGTCCAGCCCGCGAGCCATTCGGCCAGCGCCTTTTCCGCCTCACCGGGCTGGGTGTAGACGTACGGCCGGTCGCGTTCGATCCAGGCCTCGCGCGACTCGCGGCCCCAGTCCTGCACGGGAGGCAGTTCGGGCACAGGCAGCCCGGGCAGCGGCGCTGGCACGGGCGCGGCGGGGCGCGTCCAGGGTGGATCGGCCAGCACGGCCGGCCACTGCTCGCGGGGCGCAGCTTCTCCCATCGAACCTGCGGCATCGACCATGGGCGCGAGCAGGCGCCGCGCGGGCGCTGCCAGCGCCTGCATCAGCGCGGGCAGGCGCTCCCCCAGCAGGCCGGCCAGGGTGCGCAGCAAGGGCGTGAGGCGCGCCGCGCCGCCCTTTGGCAACGTGCCGTCGTCCAGCACCTGCAGCAGCGCATGCAAGGCCGTTTCCGGCCATTGCTCGCAGGCCCAGCGCAGGGCCTTGGCGCTGCGCGCGTCGCGGGCCGCCAGACGTGCCAGCGCGGCGCAGGCCGGCACGTCGTCGTACGCGGCCAGCGCCCAGCCCAGGGCCTCGTCGCGCTGCGCTGCGCTCACGGCGATCAGCGTCGGCAGCAGGGCCGGGCCGTGCTCGCGCACCAGCAGCGCCAGCAGGCTCGACTGGCCCAGCAATGGCACGCCATTGCCGGCGATCTCGGTCAGCGCATGGCCGGCGGCCCAGTGCAACCAAGCGCCGGTGCGTTCGCGCTGCTCGGCCGAGGCGTCGTCGATGAGGCCCTGGGCCATCGGCTGCAGGCCCGGCAGCGCCATGGCGAAATGGGCTCGCGCATGCAGCGGCAACTGCAGCCAGCCGGCCTTCAACTGCGCAAGGCAGTCGGCGCGCACGGACGACTCGGCCTGCAGCCAATGGCCCCGCATCTGCCACAGCGAGCCCGGAGGGCCGCCGCTCAAGGCATGGCGCCACTGCGGCAAAGGCCCGTGTTGCCGCAACAGCAACTGGCCGGGTTCGCAGCGCCAGAGCGCGGCCTGCAGCAGGGTCTGGAAGGCCAGCGCCAAGCCGTGCTGCAGCACCAGCCAATGGACGAGGCTCTCTGCGGGATCGTCGCTGCCACTGCCGGCCTGCTGGCGAAAGCACTGCACCGCCAGACCCATCAGGCGCGCATCGGCCGCCTCCAGCTGTTGTTCCAGCCAGGCGCGCATATCTGCAGGCTGCACCCTCAGCGGCGCGGGCAGCTCGGCGTGCAGGAAGAAGGCCGCGCCCTTGTCGAGCACGCGCTTGCGCAGGGCTGTGATCTGGCTGGCCTTGGGCAGCGCCCTGGCTTCGGGGTCGCCGGGCGGCAACGCGGCGCGCAACTCTGGCGGCAGCGCGAATGCGCCCGACACGGAGGGAGGCGGCCCCGCGCTCATGCCCGCAGGGCCTCCAGGTCGCGGATCAACTCGCTGGCCGAAATCGGATCGAGCGCGCTGAAGGCTTCGGGCTTCTGGATCTCGCCCCAGCTGCCGGACGGCCCGACCTTGATCTCGCCCAGTTCCTGCTCGGGGTACTCGTCGACCATGCCGACGATGATGCCGGGGTCCAGGTACAGCTCGATCACCTTGCTCGCGCCCACCGGCTTGAGGAAGTACCAGATGCCGCCGCCGTCCTGTGCGGTGCCGCGGCGCCAGCCCTTGTTGACCAGACCCAGCACGCGGCCCGTGGGCACCTTGGCGCCCTTCCAGCGTTCGAGCTTGTCGGCCTCGCGCTCGGCGTCACTCAGCGTGTAGGTGTCGCGGCCGATCTGCGCGAAGGGCTGCAGCAGTTCGTAGTCGGCAAAGACCTGGCCGAAGGCCGCGGCGTCGGCAGCGGGCAGTTCCAGCGCATGCGGCACGCCGATGCGGATGTTGTCGCCTTCGGGCAGGTCGAAGGCGTCGTCGTCAGCCGTGGTGAAACTGCCGTCTTCGGCCACGCGAAAACAGGCCTTCAGCCCGCCGCCGTAGCTGCCACCGTCCTGCACGTCGTACACGCCCCAGATCAGGCGCTGCACCAGATGGCGCACCAGCGGATGCTCGACCAGGAACGCACGGAAAACCTGCGGCGTCCAGCGCCGGCGCGTGCACATGGCCACTTCCAGGCGCAGCAGCTGCTGGCTGGCGATGGTGCGCGCGTCCTTCTTGAGCAGCTTGAAGCGCTCGGTCGCCTCTTTCGCCATGGCCGCGTCGTCGGTCTTCTTGGGCTTGGGCAAGTCGGGCAGGCGGGCACCGGGCGTACCGTGCGCGTCCAGCTCTCGAACATAGGGCTTGAGCGTTTCGTCGAAGCCGACCTTGAAGGCGCGCGCACCGAAATCCAGCCGCAGCGTGCCCTGCTCGTCCAGATCCAGGTCCGGCGCCAGGCGGTCTTCGAGCTCTTCGGTGCTCAGGCCGCGCGCCTCGGCGATGGCATGGATCTTCTCGCGCGCCTTGTCCTGCAGGCCCTTGAACTTGACCTTCTGCGCGATGCCGTTGAGCAGCATCAGCGCGACGTCGGTGCCGATGGCGGCCAGCACGTCCAGTCCCGTGACGGCGCGCGCGTGCGCGGCCTCGCCGGGCCAGGTGCGGATGAAGGGCGTGAGCTTGCGCGCCACGTCGTCGTTGCCGAAGAGGCCCAGAGCGGTGAGCGCCCAGTTCTCCTTGCCGGGCGCGCTGGCTTCGAGCCAGGCGCTGAAGACGTCCCAGCCGAAGTCGGCCAGCGAATCGCTCTGGCATGCCTCCTTCACCACGGCGATGCCGCCATAGACCTCTTCGTTGGTGGGAAACGTGAGCATCTGGCCCAGGTGCGCCACAGCCTCGTCGGGCAGGGCCTTGCCGTTGGCGAGCACAGGCCGGCGCCAGCCGCTGGGCTGCCACCACGGAGGCAGCTTGACCCGCTTGGTCGGGAAGCGGTCCAGCGGGCTTTCAGCCAGCACGGCGCGCAGCGCATCCACCACTGCAGCATCTCCGTAGCGTGCCGCCACGTCCAGCAGCAAGTCGGCATGGCCCTGGGCCTGCAGCAGGCGCAGGGCCGAGCCCGCGCAGTCGCGCGCCTCGCCGACCTTGCCCAGCGCCGGCGCGATCAGGCCGCAGGCCGCGTGTTCGGGGTATTTGAGCAGCCAGGCGCGGCCGGCCTCCCGGGTGGACTTGAGCTTGGCGAAGGCGCGCGCCGCTGGCGCGGCCAACGGTACGGCACCGTAGTTCAGCGCCACGGCCAGGTTCTCGCCCGGCTTGGTGCGCACCACTGCCTGCAGGCCCGCCAGCGCCGGCAGGCCGAAATGGGCCATGACGAATTCAACGCCCTGCGTCTCGGCCTCGCCGGCCACCGCGTTCCAGAAGGGCACGCCCAAGGGCTCCGGCAGCTGCGTGACGAAGTCGCCCGCGAACCAGAAGAAGTAATAGCGCTGCTGTTTGCGCCCCGCCAGCATGGCGCGCCAGGCAGCGATGAGCTGGGCGGCGTTGCCGCTGCGGATGCCTTCACGCGCCGCGTCGAGGATCGGGTCCTGGGTGGTGGCGAGCAGTTCCTTCTCGCGGCTCTCGCTGCGCTGCACGATGCCCTGGATCAGCGCGTCATCGACATCGTCCTGTGTTTCGTAGGCCGCCTGCAGCAGCTTGAGCTGCTCTTCCTCCGCCATCTTCTTGGCCTTGGCCTCGAAGCCCAGTTCCTTGAGCAGCACCTGCACGTCGGCGCGCGCGGTGGCGTAGCGCTGGGCCTGCCACGAGGTGACAGATTGCCGCACGGCGTCGCGCGCACCGGGCGCCCATTGTTCGACCGGCTCCAGCGCCAGCGGCTCCAGCGTGAAGACACCCGCGGCCTTCTTCTGCACCTTGGCCAGCCAGGGCGGTGCCGCCAGCACGCCGGGCAGCTCTGCGGCATCCGCCACGTCCGCCGGGCCTTCCAGCAGCGCCAGCTGCCGCTCGATGGCGGCCCGCGCGCCCGCGTCCAGCCAAGGCCGCAGGCCGTCCACCAGGCCGGCGTGCGCGCGCAGCAGGCGAGTGAGACTGGGCGTGAGCAGCCCGGCGTCCTTGCCGCCGGCGGCGACCAGACGCGACAGCGCGACCAAAGCCGCCTGGGGCCAGCGGTCCACCGCCAGCGACAGGCGCGCGAGCGCGCTCTTGGAACTGCTGGCCACCTTGGCCAGCGCCGTGACCGCCTCGGGCATGCCGATGGCGGCGAGCGCGTCCCCGGCTTCGTCGGTGGCGGCGCCCTTTTCCAGCACGGCGATGGCCTCCACGCCACGCTCCAGCACGGCGGTGGCCACCATCTGCGTGTGGCCCCAGAAGCTGGTGGAATAGCTGGTGCGCACCTTCGCCGCCTGCGCTATGGCCGCCGGGTCGGTGGCGGTCAGCAGCAGCCAGTGCAGCGTCTCCGGCGTGTCCTTCTCGGCACCCAGGCGAAGCGCCAGGGCGTTCGACAGCTCGGGCCGGTCCGGCAGCAGCAGCGCCAGCACGGGCTGGCGAGCGGGCAGCAGTTGCGGCAAGGCGGCTTCGATGCGGTCGGCGCAGGTGGTCCAGTCGGCCTCGCCGGCCGCGGCCAGGTGACTGCGCAGGGCCGATTCGGCCTGGCCCAGCGGGCCGCGCCAGCCATTGCTCACCGCATGGGTCACGGTAGACGCGAGGCTGCTGCTGCGCGTCTTGGTCTTGTGGTCGTAATCGGTCTTGACCTGCACGCGCTGCGCGGCAAGCCAGATGTCCACCGCCCGCGGCAGGCCGTAGCGCGCGACCAGATAGTCGACCACCGCCTCACCGGGCTCGCTGTCGCCGTAGTAACCGGTGGTGTGCAGCGCCAAGCTCAGCAGCAGCGCGTCGGCCTCGGCATCTTCGGGCGGCTCGATGAGTTGCAGACGGTCCAGCACGCGCTGCGCGGCAGCACGCAAGGCGGCGTCGCTGGCGCTGATGTCCAGGGTGGCCTGCGTCTTCTGCTTGACCAGCAGCCAGGCCGCCGCCGGGCTGGTGGACCTCACGGCCTTGGGGAAACGGCGCGAGGCAAAGGCCGCGACCTGCATCTCAGGCGTGATCCGCAGCGGCTCGCCCTGCGCCAGCCAGGGCGGCATGCCTTCGGGCACCGGATCGTCGCAGGCCGGCCCCGAGGCGCCGGAGCCCGCCGCGGCCGCATGGGCCGCCATCGCCGCGGCCCAGTCACCCATCTTGCGGGCGTACTCGGCCGAGTCCTCACGCACCTCGGCCGTGGCGCCCCAGCCATAGATCACGCCGCTGGACTTGAGCCGGTCGAAGGCCATGGCCGCGCCCTGCTCGCTCACTCCGTACTGCCGCTTGAGCCCGGCAGCCGAGAGCTTCTCGCCCACCTTGAGCGTGCCGTCGGCGATCTGCAGGCGCGCGGCTTCGTAGGCACGCTCGCACTGCGCATCGAGGCTTTCGGCGGGCGGGACCGGCTCCGCCGCCGCAGGGGTAGAAGCCGCGCGGCTCGCCGTTGGCACACTGGTCTGGGCCCGCTTGTCGGCCTGCGCCGCAGGCGCGGGTGACTTCACCTGGGGCGGGGCCTCGGTCTTGCCGATGCTGGCCTCGGCCGCCACGCCAGCCTCCTTGTAGCCCTTGCTGGTCTTCTCGCTCACCAGCTTGTTCAGCGCGGTGGCGGCCTTGGGGCCATCGTCGAAGGATTTGGTCTGACTCTGGCCCGCGGTGCCGATACGGCCCCATCGGATGTTCAGTTCACTGCCTGCCTGCTCAATTTCCCAGAACTTGCTGGAATTGCCCTCGATCAGCTCGAAACGACGCATGCCTTTGCTCTTCCTTTGTCAGAAATGCCAGGGACCCCGGGGACAGCCTGCCCCGCAGAAGCAGGCAAGCATAGTGGGCAAGCGTGACGCCATAGCAAGCGGAAGCGTCAGAAAATGTAGCAACAGAAACGGTCCAATGGCCGTCACGGCATGCAAGACCTTGATGGAAAAGCAGCCCGGCCGGTGACTCCGTTGGCAATCTTGTCGAGCGTGGCGTCGGTATGCGCGATTCCCGCCAGCAAAAGAAGGAAGGCCGCCGCGGTGGGCAGCGCAAGAGCGACGGGAAGCAAAAGAGGTGCGCATGGCAAGGAGTCCGGATCAGCCCGGTTTCCCACGCCAGGTAGCGGCGCGCGGCGTCCAGGTACCGACTCGGCGCCGGGCAGGGCCATCTTGCGATGCTTCGCGGCCTTGCTGCCGTCCAGCGGCACCAGGGGCTCGCCCGCCTGCTGGCGGTGGTGCAGTTCCTGCGCGCTGATAAGTTTTTCAACGATTCTTAGCCGGCTATGCAGAAGGCAGTGCGCGGGCCGGGCGTGTCGATAATGCGGCGCACATGCTGATGCCTTTTCCTTCCCGCCGATGCCTGCTGGGGCAGGGCTGCGCGCTCGCCGCAACCGCGCTGGCCGGCTGCGGCACGCCCGCGCCCACCGCGCGCGGCGAAGTGCAGGCCGCTGCCGTGGCGCCCACCGAGCTGGCGCAGTCCGACGTGAACCGCATGGCCACGCTGGGCATGCGCGCCAACCTGGACAGCCTCTATCTGCTGATGGACAAGCTCTACCGCCGCAACCCGGCCGAATGGCGCAAGGGCCAGGCTCCCGGCCAGTTGCCGGGCCGCATCCTGGCGGGCCAGCGCGTGCGCACCGCCATCGAGCAGCGCGAGGCCTGGCCGCCGCTGCAGGGCCGCCAGGACATTGCCGCGCTGGCCCTGGCGCTCAGCCCTGAATTCACCGGCGACCGCGTGGCAGCGGTCATCTACGCCACGGCCGACATGATCGTCACCGCGCATGGCGGCAAGACCGAGTTCTTCCTGATCGACAGCCTGGACGCGCAGCACCTCTACAACGCCGCGCGCAACGTGGAAAGCGCCGTGTGGCTGATCGCGCAGCGGCGCGACGCGGCGGGCAGGCCTTTGCTGCTGGCCGACGAAATCACCGCCGATGCACGCAACCTGAGCTTCGAGCGCGAGTTCGGCAAGGTCATCGCCCGGCTGGACCTGCTGGCCGGCGTGGTGGCCGAGAAGTACCGGCGCGCGGCCATCAGCTACGTGCAGGGGCTGATGGGCGGCACCTTTCTGCAGTTCCTGCCGGTGCGCTGAAAAACCGCGCGGGGTGCGGCGGCGCTTAAAATTCGCCGCCCCCGAGGAGCGTTGCAGCGCCCGCCCAATTCCCGATCAAGGACATGGCGGCGTCAGGCTCGGGCTGGCAGTGGCCTTGCACCCAACGACGCTCACCTGTTTCATCCCCGAACCGATTGCACAGGTGAGCCTGATGTCCGCTGTTTCCGTCCCTCCCATGAAGCTGTCCGGCCTGGAGCCCGTCTCCATTGGCGAGGGCACGCTGTTCGTCAACATCGGCGAGCGCACCAACGTCACCGGCTCCAAGGCCTTCGCCCGCATGATCCTGAACGGGCAGTACGAAGAAGCCCTGGCCGTCGCCCGCCAGCAGGTGGAGAACGGCGCCCAGGTCATCGACATCAACATGGACGAGGCCATGCTCGACAGCAAGGCGGCCATGGTGCGCTTTCTGCAGCTCATTGCCTCCGAGCCCGACATCGCGCGCGTACCCATCATGGTCGACAGCTCCAAGTGGGAGGTGATCGAGGCCGGCCTGCGCTGCGTGCAGGGCAAGGGCATCGTCAACTCCATCTCCATGAAGGAGGGCATCGACAAGTTCAAGCACGAGGCACGCCTGGTGCGCCGCTATGGCGCCGCTGCCGTGGTCATGGCCTTCGACGAGAAGGGCCAGGCCGACACCTACGAGCGCAAGATCGAGATCTGCGAGCGCGCCTACCGTGTGCTGGTCGACGAGGTGGGCTTTCCGCCCGAGGACATCATCTTCGACCCCAACATCTTCGCGGTGGCCACCGGCATCGAGGAGCACAACAACTACGCGGTCGACTTCATCGAGGCCGTGCGCTGGATCAAGCAGAGCCTGCCCGGCGCCAAGGTCTCGGGCGGCGTCTCCAACGTGAGCTTCAGCTTTCGCGGCAACGACCCGGTGCGCGAGGCCATTCACACCGTGTTCCTGTACCACGCCATCAAGGCGGGCATGGACATGGGCATCGTCAACGCCGGTATGGTCGGCGTGTACGACGACCTGGAGCCCACGCTGCGCGAGCGCGTGGAGGACGTGGTGCTCAACCGCCGCCCCGATGCGGGCGAGCGCCTGGTCGAGGTGGCCGAGACCGCCAAGAGCGGTGCCAAGGACGAGAGCAAGCGCCTGGAATGGCGCGGCACGCCCGAGGCCCCCAAGACCGTGGGTGAGCGCCTGTCGCATGCGCTGGTGCATGGCATCACCGACTTCATCGTCGAAGACACCGAAGAGGCTTACCAGATCGTGCTGGCCAAGGGCGGGCGCCCGCTGCACGTGATCGAAGGCCCACTGATGGACGGCATGAACATCGTGGGCGACCTGTTCGGCGCCGGCAAGATGTTCTTGCCCCAGGTGGTGAAGAGCGCGCGCGTGATGAAGTCCGCCGTGGCCCACCTGATCCCCTACATCGAGGAAGAAAAGCGCCAGGACGAGCTGGCCGGGCGCGACGTGCGCAGCAAGGGCAAGATCATCATCGCCACCGTCAAAGGCGATGTGCACGACATCGGCAAGAACATCGTCACCGTCGTCTTGCAATGCAACAACTTCGAGGTGGTGAACATGGGCGTGATGGTGCCCTGCCACGAAATTTTGGCGCGCGCCAAGGTCGAAGGGGCGGACATCGTGGGCCTGTCGGGCCTGATCACGCCGAGCCTGGAAGAAATGCAGTACGTGGCCGGTGAGATGCAAAAGGACGACCACTTCCGCATCAAGAAGATCCCGCTGCTCATCGGCGGCGCCACTACCAGCCGCGTTC
The DNA here is from genome assembly GCF_031843945.1 of Acidovorax sp. WCS2018Noco2-16. NCBI lineage: Bacteria > Pseudomonadati > Pseudomonadota > Betaproteobacteria > Burkholderiales > Comamonadaceae > Acidovorax > Acidovorax sp. WCS2018Noco2-16. The sequence goes on along the minus strand of NZ_JAVTJJ010000003.1, from coordinate 309,749 downwards.
ACACGGCGGTGAAGATCGCGCCCCACTACGAAGGCCCTGTGGTCTACGTGCCCGACGCATCGCGCAGCGTGAGCGTGGCGCAGAGCCTGCTGGGCGACGGCGTGCAGAACTATGTCGACGAACTCAACGCCGACTACGACAAGGTGCGCACGCAGCACGCCAACAAGAAGCAGACCCCGCTGTGGTCGCTGGCCAAGATCCGCGCCAACAAGACCCCGGTGGACTGGGCTGCGTTCAAGCCCACCGTGCCGCGCGCGCTGGGCCGGCGCGTGTTCAAGAACTTCGACCTGGCCGAGCTGGCCCGCTACATCGACTGGGGCCCGTTCTTCCAGACCTGGGACCTGGCCGGGCCGTACCCCGCCATCCTGACCGACGAGGTCGTGGGCGTAGAGGCCATGCGCGTGTTCGCCGACGCGCAGGCCATGCTGAAAAAGATCATCGAAGGCCGCTGGCTCACCGCCAGCGGCGTGATGGGCCTGTACCCCGCCAACAGCGTGAACGACGACGACATCGAGTTCTACACCGACGAGACGCGCACCGAGGTCGCAATGACCTGGTACGGCATGCGCCAGCAAGCCGAAAAGCACACCATCGACGGCGTGACCCGGCCCAGCCGCTGCCTGGCCGACTTCGTCGCGCCCAAGGCCAGCGGCATCGCCGACTATGCCGGCATGTTCGCCGTGACGGCGGGCTTAGGGATCGAGAAGAAGGAAAAGGCGTTCATCGACGCGCTGGACGACTACTCCGCCATCCTATTCAAGAGCCTGGCCGACCGCTTGGCCGAAGCCTTTGCCGAAGCCTTGCACCACCGCGTGCGCACCGACCTGTGGGGCTACGCTGCCGGCGAAGCATTGAGCAACGACGACATGATTGCCGAAAAGTACGCGGGCATCCGTCCCGCGCCCGGCTACCCGGCCTGCCCCGACCACAGCGCCAAGAGCGAGCTGTTCAACGTGCTGCAGTGCGGCGAGGTCGGCATGACCCTGACGGAAAGCCTGGCCATGATGCCGGCCGCCAGCGTGAGCGGCTTCTACCTGGGCCACCCCGACAGCGTGTACTTCAACGTCGGCAAGATCGGCGAAGACCAGCTGCACGACATGGCCGCGCGGCGGGGCATGGACGAGGCCGTGCTGGCGCGGCTGCTGGCGCCGAATTTGTGATGCGTTTGCGGCGCCGACAGCCATGGGACGCGACCAGCGTGGGTCGCCATCCATGGCCTTGAGTCCGCGCCCAGTCTCAAGATCATCCAACCCATGAAAAGCGTTCTGGCCGTCTTGTTTTTCGTCGCCGTGGCAGCGGTCCTGTTGTCTTGGGACGCGCGTCCTGGAAACTCTGTTCCCAGCTGGATGTTCGCAGTCGCCGCCATCCCCATGGTGCTGGTCCGCTGGTTCCGCGTCAGCGACAGCGACGGCTCGGACGGCATGAAGGGCTTGGGACTTCTCTGTCTTTTTGTGGCCGGCATCGGACTGATGGTGGTGGGGGCCATCGGTTCGGGAATGCGCGGTACCTGGGGCGAAATCCTGTCCCCGGCGCTGCCGGTTGGAGCGGTGGGGTTCGTGATCAGCCTCATCGCCGGCTGGTGGCACTTCAAGGACTGAGGCGGGCTGCGGCAGGAACGCGGTGACCGCGTTCTGTCGAAGATCGTCCATCGACGCGGACACCCGCAGGCCGCGCCGGCCGCAGCCGCGTCAATCCGCCCACTCATCCTTTTCGGTCTGCTGATACTTGCGCAGCATCTTGCGGGGCAGGCGCCAGCCCAACAGCCCGCCCAAAGACGCCCACAGGATGAAATGGATGGTGAACGCCGTTGGGTGAGTGTTCCATTTCACGGGGTATCTCATCAGGGAGGCGATGGAGCCGCTGCTCACGCTGCCGATGAGCATGTGCAGGATGATTGCGGCACACCCGACCATGGCCAGCAAAGGCGCCCTGTCACGCAGGCCTTCGGTGATCCAGTGCAGTCCAGGCGCACGGGCGCCCCGCGCGGGGCGGTACCCCAGCAAGGCCAGCAGTGCCACCATGCAGGCGAGCCAGCCCAGCACCTTGAAGAGAGAAAGAGCAGCGAATGTGCTCGCGCCCGGAGTACCCCGGGTCCACTGCTGCCCCGACATCACCAGCACAACGGCTATCACGAACGACAAGGCGAAGACGATGGTGCGCATGGACATGTCCCTTCAAGCAACGCATTCACGATCTATTCCTGAGCCAGATCGCAGGCCTCGGGATGGTCGGCCATGCGCACCACCGCAAAGCCGCCTACACCTCGAAACTGCCGGGGGCAGTATCGGCGCAAAGTCATGAACATGCGTGTTTTTGCTGCCTACCGCTTGGTAGACTTCAATTCATTGCTATCAAAACAGTAGTTTTTGAGATCAACACCCGTGGCCCCACAATCGGCGGACCTGGCCCCGCCCCGTTTTTCGTACCCCTAGTAGAGAGAAAAGACCGCTGTGACCGACGCTACGCAACGCCCCGAACTGCCCGACCACCTGTCCGTCGATCCGCGCAGCAAGTTCCACATTCCCGCCGTGTTCGAGCACGACATCGGTATCCGCCTGAATGGCAAGGAACGCTCCGACGTCGAGGAATACTGCGTCAGCGAAGGCTGGGTGAAAGTGCCCGCTGGCAAGACGGTGGACCGCAAGGGCAGGCCGCTGATGATCACGCTCAAGGGCACGGTGGAAGCGTTCTACAAGTAAGCAGCGCCTGCCTGCAACGCCACGCGATGCCGTGGTGGCGCTGCAGGCTTTTCATCTTGATCGCTATCATTTTGATAGCTGCTAGCGCTTATCCATCAAGCGCTACAGGCCAAAAAGGCTTGAACTTTCGTATCGATGCCTGGCTGCCGCCTCACACCCGCTCGAACACCGCCGCAATGCCCTGCCCGCCGCCGATGCACATCGTCACCAGGGCGTAACGCCCACCTGTGCGGTGCAGCTCGGCAATCGCCTTGGTGGTGATGATGGCACCCGTGGCACCCACGGGGTGGCCCAGCGAGATGCCCGAGCCGTTCGGGTTGACCTTGGCAGGGTCCAGCCCCAGTTCCTGGATCACCGCGCAGGCCTGGGCGGCGAAGGCCTCGTTGGCTTCGATCACGTCCATGTCCTGAATCTTCAGGCCCGTGCGCTGCAGCACCGCGCGCGTGGCGGGTACCGGGCCGATTCCCATGTAGGCCGGGTCCACGCCGGCATGCGCGTAACCAACCAGGCGCGCCAGCGGCCGGGCGTTCAGCGCGGCGACGCGGTCGCCCGCCACCAGCACCACGGCCGCGGCGCCGTCGTTGATGCCCGAGGCGTTGCCCGCCGTCACGGTGCCGCCGTCTTTCTTGAACGCCGGCTTCATGCCGGCCAGCGCCTCGGCCGTGGTGGCGGCGCGCACGTGCTCGTCGGTGTCGAACAGCGTCACCGCGCCCTTGCGGCCGGGGATGTCGACCGGAACGATCTGTTCCTTGAAGTAGCCCGCCTCGATGGCGGCAGCCGCGCGGCGCTGGCTTTCGGCGGCCAGCTGGTCTTGCTGCTCGCGGCTGATGCGGTAGCGCTCGGCCACGTTTTCGGCGGTGATGCCCATGTGCATCTTCTGCCACGGGTCGTGCAGGATGCCCAGCATGTAGTCGATGCTCTTCGCGTCGCCCATGCGGGCGCCCCAGCGCGCGGCGGTGTCGAAGTAGGGGCCCCGGCTCATCGATTCGCTGCCGCCGCCGATGGCCACGTCGCAGTCGCCTAAAGCGATGGCCTGCGCCGCCGACACGATGGCCTGCAACCCCGATCCGCACAGGCGGTTGACGTTGAAGGCGGGCGTTTCCACCGGGCAGCCGGCGTCGATGGCGGCCACGCGCGCAAGGTACGCGTCTTTCGTGTCGGTGGGAATGACGTTGCCCATCACCACGTGGCCGATGGCGTCGGCCGGCAGGCCGCTGCGTTCGATGGCGGCGCGCACAGCGGTGGTGGCCAGTTGGGTGTTGGGAATGTCCTTGAGCGCGCCGCCGAAAGTGCCGATGGCGGTGCGGGCGATGCTGGCGATGAAGACGTCGCGGTGGGTCATGGCGAAGGGCTCCGAAGGGGGTGAGAAACAGAGGGCCTGCCGGCGGCCGGCGGGCTTTGAGGCGCAGCCTGTGATGGTAGGCCAGCGGGCGCCGCCCGCCTGGCGCCTGCGTGTCAGGGCCGCCCGCGCGGTGCGCTTCAGCGACCCTGGAATTGCGGCTTGGCCTTGGCGAAGAATGCCTCGATGCCGGCAGGCAGGTCGGCCGTGCGGGCGCAGGCCTGGAAGGCACGGGTCTCGGCCGCCAACTGCTCGGTCAGGTCGCGGTCGAAGCTCGTGCGCATCAGCCGGCGCATGTGGCCCAGCGCCACGGTCGGGCCGGCCGCCAGGCGCTCGGCCAGTTGCTGCACAGCGCCTTCCAGCTCGGCTGCAGGCAACACGCGGTTGACCAGGCCCAGACGCAGCGCGTCATCGGCGGTGAGCGTGTCGCCCAGCAGCGCGATCTCCAGCGCGTGGCGCAACCCGACCTGGCGCGGCAGCGTCCACGACGCGCCCACGTCGCAACTGGTGCCCAGGTTGATGTATGCCAGGTTCAGCCGCGTGCCTTCGGCCATCAGGATGAAATCGGCCAGGAGCATCAGGCTCATGCCCGCGCCTGCCGCCACGCCATGCACCTGGGCGATCACCGGCGTGTCGATGGAAGACAGCAGCGTGACGGCTTCGTTCAGCGGGCCCAGCAGGTCGGCTGCGCCCTGCGCCGGGTCCGCGCGCAACGTGCCCAGATCACCCCCCGCCATGAAGCCCTTGCCCGCGCCGCACAGCACCACGGCGCGCACGCTGGGGTCGGCGGCGATGCTGCGGGCGGCGTCGCGCAAGGCGCAGGCCATGGGCACGTCGACGGCGTTGAGTGCGTCGGGGCGGTTGAACCGCAGGGTGGCGATGGCGCCGGTGCGATCAAACTGCAAAGGGGCGATGCTGGTAGGTTGCATATGGCGTTTCTTTCTAAGCCGCTTTCGGCAACTCGAATTGTTCCAAGGCGAAGAAAAGCTGCTCCACATTCTGTACGTCAAAAAGACCGTCAGGCCCCTGGACGTGGATATCGGTAAACGGTGACTCGTACAACCGCGCTGCGGGCATGGCGCCGTGCTCCGTCAGGTGTTGCACGATTTCTTCCACGAACTGCAGTTGACTGGCGCTGGCAGTACCTGCCGCAATCAGATTGGCAAATGCGGCCATGGCTGCGTCTCTGTCCAGGCCTACCAAAGAGCGCACAAACACCGGCAGGCTGTTGTGCAGCACAACGGCGCGCTGGATGTCACCGTGCGTGCCACCTGCCTCGTGCAGCAGGCCTTCCAGCTCTTGCAGGTCCGCAGCGGTCAGGGGCTGGTTGCGGCGCAGCTTGTGCAGTGCCAGTCGGTCTTCATGGGCGCGCAGGAAGACCTTGGCCTTGGCGCGAAAACGCTCGAAATCTACCGCACTGGCGACCAGAGGCAAATTCACTTCAGTTGTCTCACCGATGGCATCTGCAAAGTTCGTGTAGACCACTTTGCGGCTGCTTTTCTCGATGAGCTTGATGAGGCTGCGCAGCTTGCGCCGCACCTGCTCCAGCAGGGGCAGCGTCACGTCCTGCCACCATTCGTCACCTGCCACGGCGTCGATCAGCAGCAGGTGTTCGCGCACGCTGGGCACATTGGCCAGCTCCAGCAGGCTGCTCGCCAGTTGTTGCACCTTGGTTTGCAGGCGGTCCAGACCGGGTTCGCTGCGCAGCAGGGTCAGCTGCGTGCTCAGCAGCAGCGCGTCAAAGCGCTTGGCGTCCTCGTCGTCATCCCGCACCGCTGTGGGCAGGCCTGACAGGTGCGTAGCCACGTCGGACAGTTGTTCCGGTGTAGGTCGCCTCCAGGCTTCAGGCTGTGCCCATGCCTCTACCCACCGGCGCTGCGGGCGGACCACAAAGTTGGCTAGTGACATGCCCGCCACCATGCTTTGCAGCAGCGCAGCGGTGTCACTGCGAATGGCAGCTTCGGTCAGCACAGGCGACTGAAGCGCTTCTTCGGCCACGCCGTAGGTTGTTTGGCGCTGGTCCAGCAGGCCAATCAGCTCCAGCCGGGCATTGAACAGCCGTTGCGACAGCGGCTGCGCCAGCGCGCCTTCGCTGCCTTCCAGTTCCTGGCTGAAAAACTCCAGGTTTTGGCAGAAGTCGAAGATGAAGAAATCCTTCTTGTCCTGCCCCGGCCCATACAGCTCTTTGCACAGCCGTGTGCCGCGCCCCACCATCTGCCAGAACTTGGCCTTGGAGCGCACGATCTTGAAGAACACCAGATTCACCACCTCGGGCACATCGATGCCAGTGTCCAGCATGTCCACCGAGATGGCGATGTGGGGCGCGCGGTCTTTCTGCGCAAAGTCGTCGATTACCGACTGCGCGTATTCGGTCTTGAAGGTGATGGTGCGCGCAAACTCGCCCCGATACTCCGGGTAGTTCGCATCAAAGCGTTGCTGGATGAACTCGGCGTGCTTCTGGTTCTTGGCGAAGATGATGGTCTTGCCTAGGCGGTCGCCCCCCGCCACCTTGTGGCCGCGCTCCCTCAACAGGGCCAGCATCTTGTCCACCGTGTCGGTGTTGAACAACCATTGGTTCACGGCCTCTGCACTCACCTCATCAGGTGCTTCACCGCTTTCTTCGTCCCACTCCAGTGCGTCCCACTGTTCTTTTTCGTCGTCGCTCAGGTCGTTGTAGCGAATACCTTCGCGCTGGAATTTCAACGGTACCGAGATGGCTCGTGGTGGGGCCAGGTAGCCCTCGGCAATCGCGTCATCCAGCCCATAGGCATCGGTGGGCACGCCGCTTTCCAGATCGAACAGGCTGTAGGTGTTGCGGTCGATCTCGTCCTTGGGCGTAGCCGTCAGGCCCACCAGCAGGGCGTCGAAGTAGCTGAAGATGGCGCGGTACTTTTGGTAGATGGAGCGATGCGCCTCGTCCACCACGATCAGGTCGAAGTGGCCTATGCCAAAGCGGCGTTGCTTACTCCCCGCGCCCTCGTTGATGAGTCCCATCATCGTGGGGTAAGTGGACACGTAGACCCGTCCCTCAGTGGCGCGGTCTGTCACCAGGTTCACCGGCGCAGCGTCGGGCAGGTGGGCCTTGAAGGCGTTGACCGCCTGGTTCACCAGCGCGACGCGGTCGGCCAGAAACAGCACGCGCTTGGCCCAGTTGGCGCGCATCAGCAAATCCACCAACGCAATCACCGTGCGGGTTTTGCCCGCACCGGTCGCCATCACCACCAGCGCCTTTCGGTGCTGGTCGCGCTCAAACGTTTCGGCAATGCGGCGGATGGCGCGCTGCTGGTAGTGGCGCTCCACAATGCCCGCCGCAATGGGCAGGCCGGCCAGCGGCTTGCGCATGGTGCGGCGCTGGGCCATCAGCTCCAGTTCATCGCGTGTGTGAAAGCCTTGTACTGGGCGCGGCGGGCTGGTGGTGTCGTCCCACATCCAGTGCTCGTAGCCATTGGTGCCGTAGATCACGGGGCGGTGGCCGGTGCGCTTTTCCAGACAATCGGCGTACAGGCGGGCCTGCTGTTCGCCCTCTTTGGCACTGCGGCGGGTGCGCTTGGCTTCCACGATGGCCAACGGTTGTTCGCCGCTCCAAAGCACATAGTCGACAAAGCCTTTGCCTTCGCCGTTCGGCATGCCCTGGACTTCAAACTCGCGGTCGCGTGACTGGTTCAGTGCCCAGCCGGCTTCTTTGAGCAGCAGGTCGATGAACAGGTCGCGCGTGGCGGCCTCGTTGTAGTCGTGGGCTTGTGCGGGCTGTGCGGCGTTGGCGGCCTTGGCCGCGGCTATCTCGGCGCGGTAGCGGGCCAGCTCTGCGTCCAGCTCGGCATTGCGGGTGGCCGCTTCACGCAGTGCGGCATCACGCTCGGCCAGGGCTTGGGCCTGCTTAGCCAGTGCCTCTTGTGCAGCGGCCTGCGCTGCCCGGCTGGCGGCCTGCTCATGGGCAGTGTCGATAGCGGCAGGCCGGGGCAGCAGATCGGCGCGGAACTGCAGCGCCACAGCGGGCCGGTCAGACACCCGGCGCGCGTAGTGCTGCGCCAGCCAGAAGGCCACATGGAACAGCTCGCGCAGCGCGGCCAGCGCGTCTTGCGGCGGCACCGGCCGGGCGTGGTGCACTGCCTGGTTGCCCAGGCGGCGAATCACATCCATCTTGGCGTGCACCGCAGGGCCTACCAGTTGCTGAAAACTGGGCTCGAATAAAAAGGCTGACAGATCGGCTTTGTAAGGCATGCGAAGGCTGCCACCCCGGCCGCCTTCCGCCTGGTACAGCCAGGCCACCGCCAGCTCCAGCGTGCGGCGGGCGTAGAAGCAGGCGGTGCGCGGGTCGGCGTGGGCGGCGGCCTCGGCGCGGCGGGCCTCCATCAGCAGATCGGGCCAGTCGGGTTGCAGGAAGGCGAAATTCGATAGGGCGCTGCTCACGGGGACTCCCTCTTTGTCATCCAGTCACTGGTATCCAACCCGTTGTTGTAATGGGTTTAAACCGCTATCTAAAGCCTTGCATGGGAAAAATTGCTTTAAATAGCTTATATAAGTCATTGTTTTTGAACAATATTTTTTGTTCTCTAAAGCACTGCTAAAGACTTTTATGCGTTATTGCATACCAGCGAGCCCAGCGACGCTCGCCTTTTAGCGCCAGTTTGTTTTCCGCCCGCAATTCCAGCAGAAGATCCCGCAACGCACTCGCAGAGTGTGTGGGTAGCACCTGCTGAAGTTCTGACACGGGGGCGCCTTGTTCGCCTTGCTTCATCAGATGCTTCAGCAGCAGGGCCTTGTTCGTGTCGCGGTCCAGGCCCCGTTGGCGGGTGTAGGTTCCTTTGGCTCCCAAGGATGCGTACAGCGCTTCTGAGAGGATGTAGCGGGTGCCTCGGCCTCTTCCCATGGACTCGACAGCGCCAGCGGCCATCAAACCGGGCAAGCGCTCTTTCAATGTGGGGCTGAGCGGTTTCCCCTGCTCCAGGCATTCCAACGCCAGGTAGTCCAGCGTCGAAAAACTGCGCAGCGTCTCTTCCCCCAGCCGCTCCATAAACCGCACAAACGCCGGGTTGCGCACACCGCCCTCCAACGTCAACCGCACCTCATGCGCAGCCGTGCCCGCAAAGCTGGGCAGGGGCTTGCCCTGGCGCACGGCGCTTTCCATCATCAGGTTCAGGCCTTGGCCGGATCGCTCGATCAGCCCGCAGCGCCCCAATGCCTCGGCCAAGCGGCGGTTGCGGGGGTATTGCTGGTCAATGATGTTCTCGGGCGTGATACCGGGCGGCAGGCCGCCGGGGCTCACCACCTCCAGCCGCTTGGCAAATTGGCGCACAAAGATGGAGCCGCCCAGGCGGTAGTCACGGTGGGCCACCGCGTTCAGTAAGGCCTCGCGCACGGGCACCTCGTCAAACGTGGGCAGGTCCATGCGAAAGAAATCGTCCTGGTAGCTCTGCCGGTCATTGCGCAGGTTGATCTTTTTCCACAGCGCGTCTTGCCAGGCGAAGAAGCCTGCGCGGTATTCCTCGCGGTCGGCCGCCGGGCCAGCGGCTTCGGACGAGCGGTATTCGAACACCAGTTCGGCCTGCGCCAGCCACCGCGTGAGGCCCGCGCGCGTGCCAAACAAGATGAGCGCCGCATAGCTCACCTGGTCGCCCTCCACCAGCAGTTCAGCATCGCGCAACGTTTGCAGGTCGCCTAACTCGCGCCTTCGCGGGTCACCGCTCCTTTTGGCCCAGCGTTCGCGGAACAGGGCGATGGATTCGGGCTCCAGGTCGACCAGCGTGGCACCGGGGCAAGGCTGGGCTGAAAAGTCGGGGCCTGTTTCGGCAAACATAGCTCTCAGTTCCTGACCGCCGAGGGCTGCCAGGTCGTCACCTGCGCGCTTGAAGTAACGGCCATCGATCTCCCATGCTGTGCCCGGCAGGCGTGGCGGAACGTGAATGATCACCACGCGCCCTTCGGGCAGCAACAGCTCTTCCACCGGAATGCGGTGCCCCAGCCGTGTGTGCAAGCCTGCCTCGGTGCGGCCCGGCTCCTCGAAAGCCTGGGTGCCCACAATGCGCCGGGGCCGCATGTCCGTCACACCCAACACCATGGAGCCACCGCCCTCATTGGCCAGGGCCACGCAGTACTTGAGCAGCTTTTCAAAGTCGTAGCGCTGCTTGGCCTCCTTGAACTCCAGGCGCTGGCCTTCGGGTTCAAGCAGCCATTGGTGGAGCTGGGCGACGGAAGTGGGCACTGGTGTGAGCCTGGACGGTGGTGCCTAAAGACCCCAGTGGCGCTGGCGGGCTTCGGGGGGCAACGTATCGATGATGTATTGCAGCGGGATCGCCTCGTTCTTGGGAGTGCGCTCGTAGGCGCTGTCGTGGGATGCCGTCTTGGTCTGCCCGAACTTCATGTCGCGGCAGTAGCGGATGCCCCATTCCAGGCTCTCCATGACTGCCCGGCTGAGCTTGCTGAAATCTGAGTCGCGCAGCGCGGTGAGCGTATCGCCTTTGCGGCGCAGTGCAGCGTGCACAGCGGCGTCATCAAAGTTGCTGAACATCAGCTTCCCAATGAGCACCTGCGTGGCGTCGTACGCTGCCTGTGGCACCGGGCCATGGCGTAGTGCGCTGTAGGTCTCGTTGTAAATCTGGCGCCCGTGGTGCTCCAGATGGTGCCTGTCCGCAAAGTAGATCGCCTTGAGGGAGTTGTAGAGATCGCCATCGGGCATGCGCTTGGCAATAAAGATTAATGCCTCCTGGCCGATGGACGCTTCCAGTTGCTGCAATTGCGCAAGGCTTTGGGCTGAAGCGCGTCTAGCAGCCGGAGTCAACTCACCACTGAAGGCTCGCTGCTGTAGCGAGGCAAACAGCGCATCCAGCGCGGCCAGGGCGCGGCGGTGGGTGGCTTTGAGGGCTTCGATGGAGGCGATGCGGGTGGCGAAGGTTTGTCGGAGGGGGAGGGGAGGCAACGGGATGCTCAGTCCGCGCAATATCGCGAGATTGATGTTCTTCTGTGCTGACTCAGGTGCGGATTCTTCGAGGGCCTTCTGTAGAAAAGAAAGCCACACTCGGACGTATTCGACCGTAGCAGGGTCATCTGCTTGAAAGCCGACCACGCTATCGGGGAAGCAGGCGTCAAAAGTCAAGATTCCAGTTTTCGCGATGTTGGCTGCAATCGTGATGCAAAGCGTGCCTGCTGGCCACATCTTGCTTTGCCGTAGTCCCAAGTCCGAATAGGTACTCGTGTAACTGCGTATGTAGCCATCGCAGTTAGCAACTTCTCCGGTCTGTATTAGTGGGTGTTTGCCACCGAGAAGCTCAGGCGCGTTGCGTGGGCGATGCTTCGAGATGCCGCGATCAAGTTTGCCAACTTCCCCAAACTTCGGCGTGGGCCATCCCTTCGGATTCGCCACCGGGTCCCCAAACATATCGAGAAAGAGGGACTGGGTGAGGCTGTCGAGCAGGGCCAGGGCAGTGCGACGTTGGGTTCGGAGGGTTTCGGCTTGGTCGAGGATGGCGGCGATGCGGCGTTGTTCTTCGACCAGTGGTAGCGGTATCGAAATGTCCTTGATCTGCTTTGCGGAGAGATGTTTGACGGTGACAAACGAAGTCGTGTCTTCAATTGCCTTCAACGCAGAAGGCAAAAAATGAAAAAGGTATTCGTCGGAGAGCTTTGGGCTGCTTGATTTAATCTTGCAAACCCGCTGATTTAAGAGCGCGGGCGCAGACTGCCAGCGCGCACGATTGAACTCTCCATCCATCCCAATCAGGATTTCGCCGCGTTGAATCAGGTATTTAGATTCGTAGTCGCCTCGATAGAAAGTGCTTGATCGGCCGCGAACTACATCGCGAATTCTGATGAGCGCAATGTCACCTTCATCGAAAAAATTGGCAGCGTCGAAAGCGAATCCAGAAAGGATGTCTACGAAGTCACCAAGGCGGGCGGTAGGAGCGCTCACTTCAACATCCCCTCCAACACCCCCATCCCCCGCGCAATCTCGTCTTCCAGCGCCCTCAACTCCGCCAAGACTTCCCCCGGCGTCCGGTGCTTCACCTGCTCATGCACCACTTCCTTGTACCGGTTGATGCTCAGGTCATAGCCGTTGGCCTCAATGTCGGCCTTGGGCACGCAAAAGCTCTGCGCGGTGCGGGGGCGGGTGAGTTCGGGGGAGCGGTGGGGTTGCGCCCCGGCTTCGACAGGCTCAGCCCGAACGGTTTGGAGAGAGCGCCAGCGCTCCAGCACGTCGGGCAGGTTGTTTTTGGCGTGCTCTGCTTCTGATAGCTGGTTGCGCTTGTCCACAAAGCGCTGGAGGCCTAAAAGGCTTGACTCCAGCAGCGGCTGGCGCTTGTCGTCCAGGCTCCAGCCGTCGGCCTTCATGTCGTAGAACCACACGTGGTCGGTGCCGCCGCTCATGGTTTTGGTGAAGAGCAGGATGGCGGTGCTGACGCCCGCATACGGCTTGAACACGCCGCCAGGCAGGCTGATGACGGCGTCGAGCTTTTGCTCTTCCACCAGCTTGCGGCGCAGCTCCTTATGGGCCTTGCTGCTGCCGAACAGCACGCCGTCGGGCACGATCACCGCGGCGCGGCCGCCGGTTTTGAGCAGTCGCAGGAAGAGAGCCAGAAAGAGCAGCTCGGTCTTTTTGGTTTTGACGATGCTTTGCAGGTCTTTGGCCGTGCTCTCGTGGTCCAGGCTGCCGGCAAATGGCGGGTTGGCCAGGATGAGGCTGTAGGCACCGGCGTCGCCTGCGGCGCCTTCCGAAAGCGAATCGCGGTACTCAATGGCGGGGTGTTCCACGCCGTGCAGCACCATGTTCATGCTGCCGATGCGCAGCATGGTGTTGTCAAAGTCATACCCGTGGAACATGCCGCTGTGGAAGTGCGCGTTTTGCGCGGGCACGCGCAGCATGTCGGGGTAAGTGCGGCGCAGGTATTCGCCTGCGGCCACTAAAAATCCGCATGTGCCCGATGCTGGGTCGCAGATGGTGTCTTGGGGCGTGGGGGCGGTGAGCGCCACCATCAAATCGATGATGTGGCGCGGGGTGCGGAACTGGCCGTTTTGCCCGGCAGAGGCGATTTTGCCGAGCATGTATTCGTACAGGTCGCCCTTGGTGTCGCGGTCGTCGAGCGGAATGGTGTCGAGCAGGTCCACCACCTTGGCCAGCAGGCCGGGCGTGGGGATGGTGAAGCGGGCGCCCTGCATGTGGCGGGCAAAGGCGGTTTCGGCTGCGGGGCCGCCGGACGTTTGCAGGCCGCGCAGGAAGGGGAAGACCTGGTTGCTGAGCACGTCAAACATGTCGGCGGGTGCCATGTTCTTGAAGCGGGACCAGCGCATGTCGTCGTGCGGGCGGCCTTGTGCATCAAGCCCGGCGGGAATGAGGCGCACGGGCTGGGTTTTGAGGCGCAGGGCCTTGTTGTCTTCGCGGGTTTGGTCGCTGTCGAGTGCGCGCAAAAAGAGCAGGTAGGTGATCTGCTCAATGACTTCGATAGGGTTGGCGATGCCGCCGGACCAGAACGCGTTCCAGACCTGATCGACCTTGTTTCTTAGTTCACCGGTAAGCATAGGAGGCGCGCGCAAGCAAAAGCAAAGCGGCGAGTCTGCCACGGCCACGGGAATTACGGATTTTTTAGCGCTTTAGGCCTCTAGCGCTCATCCATCAAACGCAAGCAGCTATCAAAAACATAGTAAATCAATGCGCCACCGGCCCCGCCAAGTCATCCAGGATCGGGCAGTCCGGCCGCCCATCCCCCTGGCAGCAGCCCACCAGCGCCTGCAGCGACCGCTGCATCCCCTGCATGGCCGCGATGCGCTGGCCCAGGTCGTCGATGTGGGCCTGGGCGATCTGCTTGACCTGACTGCTGGCGCGTTGCTGGTCTTGCCACAGGCCCAGCAGGGTGGCGATTTCCTGGATGGAAAAGCCCAAATCGCGCGCGCGGCGGATGAAGCGCAGGGTGTGCACGTCCGCCTCGGTGTACTGCCGATAGCCGCTGTCAGTGCGGGCCACGCTGGTCAGCAGGCCCAGCGATTCGTAGTGGCGCAGCATGCGTGGCGACACGCCGGCGCGCTCGGCCGCCGTGCTGATGGGCACGGGCCAGCCGAAGGCGGGCGCCGTCGCCACGGCGGTGCGGCTGGCAGAACGCAAGGGCAGCGCGCGGCTCATGCGGCGACCGTGTAGCCCTCTTCGGTGATGGCAGCGGCCAGCGCCTCGCGGGCGTGGTCGCTTTCCACCACCACGCGGCCGGTGGGCAGGTCGACCTGCACGGTGGCTTCGGTGTCGACCTGGCGCACGGCGTGCACGACGGCGCGTTCGCAGTGGCCACAGGTCATGCCCTGGACTTGAAGGGTGTGTTGCATGGGGGTACTCCTTTGTTCGATCGGACGGAATGAAACCAGATGTTCAACCTTGCCATCGTGGCAGAGTCAAGCCCCGCCGTGTGCCGGACACGGCCTTGACCTTGCCATGGCGTCAAGGTTCAAGATGCGGCCATGAACGCTGTGACCACACCCGCCCCCCAGACCGCCCCCGCCACGCTCGACTTGGGCATTGCCGGCATGACCTGCGCGAGCTGCGTCGGCCGCGTGGAGCGCGCCCTGCGCAAGGTGCCCGGCGTGCAGGGCGCCACGGTGAACCTGGCGACCGAGCGCGCGCAGGTCACGTACGCGCCCACAGCAAGTGACGCCAGCATGGACGCGCTGCTGCGCCGCGCCGTGCGCAATGCGGGCTACGAGCCGCGCTCTCTCGAAGACCAGGCGGCCGATGCAGCGAAGGAAGACGCATCGCCCTGGGCCGGCTTCGGGCCGGTGGCAGCAGGCCTGGCGTTGTCGGCGCCGTTGGTGCTGCCCATGCTGCTGGGCGTGTTCCCCGGGGCGGCGGCCGCTGTCTTCGGGCCGCACGGCATGCTGCCGGCCTGGCTGCAGTTCGCGCTGGCCGCGCCGGTGCAGTTCATTCTGGGCGCGCGCTTTTACCGCGCGGGCTGGCATGCGGCGCGGGCGCTGTCGGGCAACATGGATCTGCTGGTGGCGCTGGGCACCAGCGCGGGCTTCGGGCTGTCGTTATGGCTGTGGCTCACGGCAGCGCCGGGCCACGCACCGCATCTCTATTTCGAGGCCTCGGCCGTGGTCATCACCCTGGTGCTGCTGGGAAAGTGGCTGGAGGCGCGGGCCAAGCGGCAAACGACGGCCGCCATTCGCGCGCTGCACGCGTTGCGGCCCGAGGTGGTGCACCTGATGGGACGGGACGGCGAGGTGGACGTGCCCGTGGCCGAGGTGATGGCGGGCGACCGCATCGTGGTGCGGCCGGGCGAGCGCGTGCCGGTCGACGGCACGGTGGAAGAGGGCGACACGCAGGTGGACGAATCGATGCTGACCGGCGAGCCGCTGCCCGTGGCGCGCGCGGCCGGCGATGCGCTGACGGGCGGCTCGGTCAACGGCGACGGGCGGGTGCTGTTGCGGGTGACCGCCGTGGGCGCCGAAACGGTGCTGGCGCGCATCATCCGCCTGGTAGAAGACGCGCAGGCCGCCAAGGCGCCCATCCAGCGGCTGGTGGACCGCGTTGCGGCGGTCTTTGTGCCCGTGGTGCTGGTGATTGCGCTGGCCACGCTGCTGGGCTGGCTGGCGGCAGGCGCAGGCTTTGAGGCGGCGCTGGTGCATGCCGTGGCGGTGCTGGTGATCGCCTGCCCCTGCGCGCTGGGGCTGGCCACGCCCGCCGCCATCATGGCCGGCACGGGCGCGGCGGCGCGCGAAGGCATTCTGATCAAGGACGCCGAGGCGCTGGAGCGCGCCCACCGCGTAGACACCGTCGCCTTCGACAAGACGGGGACGCTGACCGTGGGCCGCCCCCGGCTGACGGCGCTAGCGGTGTCGCCCGGCCAGGATGAAGCTGCCGTGCTGGCCGCCGTAGCCGGCGTGCAGGCCGGCAGCGAACACCCGCTGGCCCGCGCCGTGATGGAGGCCGCGCGCGCGCAGGGCGTGGCAGCGCCCGCCGCCACCGCCGTGCGCGCCGTGCCCGGCCGGGGCACCGAGGGCACGGTGGACGGGCGCCGCTGGGTGGTCGGCAGCCTGCGGTGGATGCAGGAACTGGCCGCGCCGCTGGGCCCGCTGGCCCACCGCGCTGCCGCCCTGCAGGCCGAGGGCGCCACGGTATCGGCCGTGGCAGAAGCCGCGCCGGACGGCAGCTGGGGCCTGCGCGCCGTACTGGCCTTTGGCGACGAGCCCAAGCCCGGCGCACGCGAGGCGCTGGCCACCCTGCGCGCACGGGGCCTGCGCACGGTGATGATTTCGGGCGACAACCGGGGCGCCGCCGACGCGATGGCCCGCCGCCTGGGGCTGGACCCGGCAGCGGGCGAGGTGCTGGCCGAGGTGCTGCCCGAAGGCAAGGCAGCGCAGATCGCGCTGTTGCGCGAAGCGAAGCACCCAGGAAAGGGCCAAGGCCCCAGCATCGTCGCGATGGTGGGCGACGGGGTGAACGACGCGCCGGCGCTGGCCGCCGCCGACGTGGGCCTGGCGATGGGCAACGGCACCGACGTCGCCATGCATGCCGCCGGCATCACGCTGATGCGGGGTGACCCGCGCCTGGTGGCCGCGGCGCTGGACATTTCAGCCCGCACGGTGGCGAAGATCCGCCAGAACCTGTTCTGGGCCTTTGTCTACAACGTGGCCGGCATTCCGCTGGCCGCGCTGGGCTATTTGAGCCCGGTGATGGCGGGCGCGGCCATGGCAGCGAGTTCTGTGAGTGTGATGGCCAACGCATTGCTATTGAAGCGCTGGCGTCTTTGAAACTTACATTCGCCTTTCCACTCGCTTGTCTGGCAAACTGCAACCAATTGTTGCGCTGTGACGTAATTCGCGCGACATGGCAGGCAGGCCAGGAGGTTTGCGTGCCGACCTTCCACAACAAATTCAAGGACGACAAACATGAATATCTTCGGCCTCATGCGGCGTTTCACCATCCGGTTCCGGATGATCGGCGCCATCGGCGTGGTGCTGGTGCTTCTCGGGCTGCTGGGTGGCGCGGGCATGCTGGGCATGTTCCGCATTCACGACATGAGTGAGGAATTCATCGCCAACGAACACACGGCGATCGGCCACCTGGCGCAGCTGCGCGGCGAGATGGGCGCCATCCGCGGGAACGAGAAAGACATGATCATCCAGTACGAGAAGCCCGAAGGTGTGAAGGCTTCGCGCACGCAATGGCTGGCCGCGCTCGATCGTGCCAAGAAGGTCACGGCCGACCTGCAGCAGACGTCGGCGGGCGCCGAGGGCGACACGGCCGCCAACATCGGCAAGCGTCTGGACAGCTACCGCGACCAGTTCGCGCATGTGGCGCGCCAGCTGGAAGCCGGCGGCTACGACACCGCCACCATCGCCAACCGCATGAGCGGCAAGGCCATCGCCGAGTTTGCCGAGGCCGACAAGCAGCTGGCCGCGCTGGACACGCGCCTGCGCGCCGAAGTGCAGGGCGTGATCGAGCAGCAAAACAGCATCTCCAGCCAGACCAAGTGGCTCTTTTTGCTGGCAGTGCTGATCACCGTGCTGGTGGTGGTGCCGCTGACGCTCTTGAACATGGTGTCCATCGTGCGCCCCATGGTGGCCGCGCGCAGCCTGGCGCAGTCGATTGCCGGCGGTGATCTGTCGCAGCGCCTGCAGGTCGATGGCAGCGACGAGGTGGCCGACCTGCAGCGTTCGCTGGTGGACATGCAAAGCCGCCTGAGTGCCCTGGTGGCGCAGGTGCGCGACGCAAGCGGCAACATCGCCACGGCCAGCGCCGAGATCGCCACAGGCAACCAGGACCTGTCGGCCCGCACCGAGCAGACGGCCAGCAACGCGCAGGAAGCCGTGGGCTCGCTGTCGCAGCTGACCGCCACGGTGCAGCAGACGGCGTCGTCGTCGCAGGTGGCCAACCAGCTGGTCAGCTCGGCGTCGGGCATTGCCACGCGCAGCGGCTCGGTGGTGCAGCAGGCGATTTCCAGCATGCACGAGATCTCGACCTCCAGCCGCAAGATCGGCGACATCATCGGCGTGATCGACGGCATTGCCTTCCAGACCAACATCCTGGCGCTGAACGCCGCCGTGGAAGCGGCCCGCGCGGGCGAGCAGGGCCGGGGCTTTGCGGTGGTGGCCGGCGAAGTGCGCAGCCTGGCGCAGCGCAGTGCCGAAGCGGCCAAGGAGATCAAGGGGCTGATCAGCTCCAGCGTGACGGCCGTGAACGGCGGCGTGCGCCACGTGGAAGACGCGGGCAAGGCCATGACGGAGATCGTGGACAGCGTGCAGCGTGTCTCCGACATCATTGGCGAGATCAATTCCGCCGCCACCGAGCAAGCCGGCGGCATCGGCCAGGTGAACGGCTCGGTGGGCGAGATCGACCGCATGACGCAGCAGAACGCGGCGCTGGTGGAAGAGTCCGCCGCCGCTGCCGAGTCCCTGCGCGAGCAGGCCGCGCGGCTGTCGCAGATCGTGCAGCAGTTCCATCTGGGCGACGACGCCGCTCCGCACATGGGCACGCTGTCCGCAGCGTCGTCCGCCCCCTCGGCCCGCCTGGGCGGGGGAGGACGCGGGCAGACGCTGCTGGCAGCGGCCTGAAGTCCCGCCGCGCCCGGCGCTTTGGACATCAAAAAAGCAGACCTCAGGGTCTGCTTTTTTGTTGGTGCCATTACTCTTGGCCTTGGTCTGTTTGCTATATTTTTTATAGCTACTAGCGCTTATGCAATAAGCGCTAGAGACCGATTTTGCTTGAATTTTTGCGAGCCGATCCTGGCGTTGCCAGTACAGCGGCCCGCATCCACCACCATCAACCCTGAAGCGTTGGGTAGTCGGTGTAACCCTTTTCGCCGCCGCCGTAGAAGGTGGCTTGGTCCCAGGCATTCAACGGTGCGTCTTGACGCAGGCGCTCGACCAGATCGGGGTTGGAGATGTAGGCCTTGCCGAAGGCCACGATGTCGGCGCGGCCGCTTTGCACCGCCTCCAGCGCCAGCGCGCGGTCGTAGGCGTTATTGACCACCCAGGCGCCCTTGCCGCCGGCTTCGCGGTACGCGGCTTTGAGCGCGGCGTAGTCGAAGGGGCGACCCTCGACGTCGCGCGGCCCGCCCGTGGCGCCTTCAATGACGTGCACATAAGCCAAGCCCAACGGTGCCAGCTGGCGGATCACATAGTCGAACAGCGGCTGCGGGTCGGCGTCTTCGATGTCGTTGGCGGGCGTGACGGGCGACAGGCGAATGCCGACCTTGCCGCCGCCCACCGCGTCCACCACTGCACGGGTGGCTTCCAGCAGCAGGCGGGCACGGTTTTCGATGCTGCCGCCGTAGTCGTCGGTGCGCTGGTTGGCGCCCGTCTTCAGGAACTGGTCCAGCAGGTAGCCGTTGGCGCCGTGCAGTTCCACGCCATCGAAGCCGGCCGTTTCCACCGCATTGCGCGCGGCGGCGGCGAAGTCATGCACGATGCCGGGCAGCTCGGACGCGTCCAGCGCGCGGGGCTCCGACGTGGGCACGAACTGGCCCTTGCCCGATGCGCGGTCCACCAGATAGGTCTTGGCCTTGGCCGTGATGGCCGAGGGCGCCACGGGCTGGCCGCCGTCCGGTTGCAGATCGACGTGCGAGATGCGGCCCACGTGCCACAGCTGCGTGACGATCTTGCCGCCGCGCTCGTGCACGGCCGCGGTCACCTTCTTCCAGCCGTCGAGCTGGTCGGTGCCGTAGAGGCCCGGCACGTCGGCATAGCCCTGGCCCTGGTGGCTGATGGCGGTGGCCTCGGTGATCAACAGGCCGGCGCTGGCGCGCTGGGCGTAGTAGGTGGCGGTGATGTCGCGCGGCACGGCATTGGGCGAGCGGTTGCGCGTGAGCGGCGCCATGGCAACGCGGTTGGCCAGCTGTAGGTCGCCGGCCTGGACGGGATCGAAAAGCGTGTCGGACATCGAACTTCTTCCTGTGGTGATGGAGGGGTTGAGGGTTGCAGCGTGGCGCGCGCGCCATCGCTGTCGAGGCACTCACGTTAACCCCAATGCGCAATGTCTGCAGTGGGACGGCGCCGCCACAGGTTATGCGATGCGTGCTAGGAAATTTGCAGCATCCTGCGCCCACGGGATAAGCGCTGGACGGCTATTTTGCTTATCTGCTGCGCGCGTAAGCATGCTTGCAAGCGGCGCTTGGGCGAACGGGCTGCACATTTCTCGAATTTCCGGCATCGCTCCGTCGGCTACCCGTCGGGGCACTCGCCGAGACACCCAAAACCAGCTATTCAAGCCATCAGAGGGAGTCCGCTCATGCCATCCGCACCACTGCATTCCACCGCTCGCCGCCGCACCACCTTGCAGGCGGCACTGCTGCTGGCCGGCGCCCTGTTGTCGGGCGGCCCCGCGCTGGCCCAGGCCAAGAAGAAAGTCGTCATCGGCTATCAGGACATAGTGGTGCCCTGGCGCTACGCGCAGGAAACGAAGGAGGTGGAGCGCCGCACCGGCTACCAGGTGAGCTACCGTGAACTGGGCAGCGGGGCTGAGATCGCGCGAGCGCCGGCATCCGGAGCCATCCACATCGGCGAGGCCGGCTCGTCGCCCTTTGCGGCTGCGCTGTCGGCGTGAACCCCACCTGGGTGCAGCGTGCCCGCTGATCGAGGAGCCGCCGGTGCACATGGAAGTGCCGGCGCCATCGCCATTCGTGGCCTGAGCGTGCAGTACGCCGGTGGCACAGAGCCGGCGCTGCAGGACGTGGATCTGGACATTGCCAGCGGCGAACTGGTGGTGGCGCTGGGCGCCTCGGGCTGCGGCAAGACGACGCTGCTCAACTGCATGGCCGGCTTCACCGACGCATCGGCCGGCAACATCGCGCCCGACGGCCAGCCAGTGACCGGGCCGGGGCCCAGTGCGGCGTAGTGTTCCAACAGCACGCGCTCATGCCCTGGCTGAACGTGATCGGCAACGTGGCTCTGGGGCTGCGACTGCGCGGCGTTTCACGTGAAACACCGCAGCGGTTCGCGGTCGAGCAGCTGGCGCAGGTGGAGCTGGACAGCTTTGTACAGTCGCCCGTGCGGCAGCTGTCGGACGGCATGCCGCAGTGCGTGGGCATCGCACGGGCGCTGGACAGTGACCCGCAGGTGTTGCTGATGGTCGAGCCCTTCAGCGCGCTGGACGCCATCTCGCGTGAGTCATTGCAAGAGCTGGTGCTGCGGCTGTGGCAGGGCACAGGCAAGACGATTTTCTTCATCCCCCACGACGTGGAAGAGGCGCTGTTTCTCGCGTCGCGCCTGGTGGTGATGACGCCGCGCCCCGGGCGCATTGCCTGGCAGCATGCGCTGGCGTTCAACCACGACTTCTGGGGCGGGCAGCCGGCGCGGGCGGTGAAGTCGCGCGCCGATTTCAGCGCGTGGGGTGAGCGGGTGCTGGACGAGGTGGCGCCGTTACAGCCAGTGGGGAGCGCGAAGTGACGGAGCCAGCCCATGTCTGAAGGCGCTCTGATGATCGGGGCCGGGGTGTATACGCCTGCACCATCGCGCCCCACGGAGCCAACGCCCCCCTTGCGCACCGTCGCGGCCTTCCGGCAGCCCGGCCAGGGGCCCAGCCGGGCGTTGAGCGCCGGCTGCATCGCCGCGCTGGTGCTGCTGTGGTGGCTGGCCACCCAGTTGCAGTGGGTCAAGCCTTTGTTTTTGCCGTACCCGGTGCGGTGCTGGGGCGCTGCGCGACGCCTGGGATGGCCGCATTCAAGGTGGACAGCCGCTGTGGCGCCACCTGCAGTGGAGCGCCATGCCGGTCGGCATCGCGATGGGCGTGAGCCGGGTGGCACGTGGCGTGTTCGACCCGCCGATCGAGTTCTGCCGGCCGCTGCCGCCGCTGGCCTATCTGCCACTGATGGTGATCTGGTTCGGCATTGACGAGACCGCCAAGATCCTGCTGATCTACCTGGCCCGCTTCGCGCCCATCGCCCTGGCGGCAAGGGCCGGCGTGCGCAGCGGGAGCGTGGAACAGATCAACGCTGTGCTGTCGCTGGGCGCAAGCCGCTGGCAACTGGTGCAGCACGTAATCGTGCCGGCCGCGTTGCCGGAAATTTTGGTGGGCTTGCGCATCGCCATCGGCTTTGGCTGGACCACGCTGGTGGCCGCCGAAATGGTGGCAGCGACGGTCGGCATTGGGCAGATGGTGCTCAATGCCTCCAACTTCCTGCGCACCGACCTGGTGGTGGCCAGCATTCTGGTCATCGGCTTGGTGGCCTGGACATTCGATCTGGGCATGCGCTGGGTAGAAGCCCGCGCCGTGCCCTGGAAGGGGCGGGGTGTGATGGATACCCCCGCGCCCCTGTTCTTCCTCAACTGATTACTTCAGCAGGCCTTCGGCCTTGAGCGCCGCCTGCACACCTGGACGGGCACCCACGCGGGCCACATAGGCCGACAGGTTGGCGAAGCTGGTGATGTCCACGCCGGTGTGCTTGCCCCAGCCAGCCACCGTGAACAGATAGCCGTCGGCGACGGAGAAATGCTCGCCCATCAACCAGTCACGGCCCTCCAGTTGGCCGTCGACCCACTTCAGGCGCGACAACAGCTTCTCGCGGCTGGCCGTCTTGAACTCTTCTGGCGTGGCCGGGTTGAACAAGGGGCCGAAACCCTTGTGCAGTTCGGTGCCGATGAAGTTCAGCCATTCCTGCAGGCGGTAGCGCGCCAGCGTGCCGTTGGCCGGCGCCAGATTCTTGTGCGGGGCTTGGTCCGCGATGTATTGCACGATGGCCGGGCCTTCGCGCAGGCGGGTGCCGTCGTCCAGCTCCAGCAGGGGCACGTAGCCCAGGGGGTTGATTTCGTAGTAATCGGTGCCGTCCTGCAGCTTGTGGCTTTTGGTCGAAGCGAGCACGGGCGTGCAGGCCAGGCCGGCTTCATGCAGGGCGATATGGGCGGAAAGCGAGCAGGCGCCGGGGCTGTAATAGAGTTTCATGTGTCGAGCCCGAAAGGGCCGGTAAAGCGGTCTGTGAAAGGAAGAAAGGCAACGCCCAACATGCTAGCGCGAAGCGCGTCTTGGTGCAGGCCAAGGGCGAAGGACGGCGCCCTGGCGTGGCGACAGACAGCGGCTACCCCACCCTCACAAGGGGATCAGCCTGCGAATTGGACAGGGCCCAGATCGAGATCGGGAATCATCGACTGCAGCGCATCGACCGCTGCCGGCCCCCGCAGTGGGTGCAGGCGCTCCAGCGGCTCCAGATCGGCCGCCAGTGCGTATCCCATCGACCATTGGCCAAAGCGCCGCACGCTCACCGAGCTGCCTTGGTGCTGCAAGGTGAAGCGGGTGTGGCGCGAATCGCGCTGTAACCGCTGCAGCAGGGCATCGGTCGATTCCTTTGGCCCTTCCACATATTGGCAGAACGCCTGGCCATCAAACACCAAAATGCCCGTCATTCCCAGCACCGCATTCGCCTGGCGAGCATGGCGCACGATATCGGCAACGCACGTCGCGGGCACATCGGCGCAAAGAAGGCTGGTGTAGAGAAACTGCGAGAGCACAGGATGGGGCATGAAGGGGACGGTAATGGGCAAAGTGCAGCGAGTTAGGTGCGAAAGAGGAGTCCCCATGTTCGCAGCAATCACCCCGCCCCGTGCGACACAATCTTCCCGCTGATGCCGGGATTTGCACAGGTAGCGTTAACACCGGCCATCGATCTCTGTTTTGATAGCACCAAAGCACCGCTGTGCGGGCGCTACCGCCTCATTGCACGGTTATGCCTCATTTGCAACCACCTGCAACCGCTGGGCCGCCCAGATCAACTGCTTCAACACGGCAGTCACCCGGATTCTGTGAGATTCGTGCACCAAAGCACCGGCCTCATCGAACGCCGTGGCTGCCTGGGACAGCGCGAACGTCTGAGGTGCCACCCAGCATTCCAGATTCAGCAGCAGAGGCGCCAGATGGCCTTGAGACCGCAAACCACCCAGGCCGCCGTTGGAAGCACTCAGCATGCCCACGACCTTGCCACGGAAGGGCAGGGTGCCATCGCTCCACTTGGCATGACCAGCCACGGGGCTGGATGCCCAGTCGAGCGTGTTCTTCAGCAACGCGGTGTAGCTGCCGTTGTATTCCGGCGAGCAGATGACCCAGCCGGCATGCGCGTGCAGGGCCTCCTTGAGCCGCACCACGTCGGGCGGTGTACCTTGGGCTTCCAGGTCGGCGTTGTACATTGGGATGTCGTAGTCCGACAGCTCCAGTACGGTAGCTTGCGCACCCAGGTCGCATGCCAGATCGGCGGCGGCATGCGCCAGCCGGCGGTTGAAGGACTGAGAGCGGGTGCTGCCCGCGAAGACGAGTAGTTTTTGCATGATGCTCGGCATTGAAGCACGCAGTGCCGACAGGAATCCTGCAATCGCAGCACCGCTTTTGTTTCACGTGAAACAGCGGCTGCAGCCCTGGTGCGGACAGAAATAAGGCAACGTGGGAAAATCCCCGGTTACCCCTTGGATTGAAGAGGGCCGCAAGCTGCCGGCCCGGAGTGAAGCACCATGTTGTACCCACAGGAATTTGATGTCATCGTCGTCGGCGGCGGCCATGCCGGCACTGAAGCTGCGCTGGCGGCCGCCCGTATGGGCAGCAAAACGCTGCTGCTCACGCACAACATCGAAACCCTGGGGCAGATGAGCTGCAACCCCAGCATCGGCGGCATCGGCAAGGGCCACTTGGTCAAGGAAGTAGATGCCCTGGGTGGGGCGATGGCCCTTGCTACGGACGAGGGAGGCATCCAGTTTCGCATCCTCAATGGCTCCAAAGGGCCGGCCGTGCGCGCCACCCGGGCGCAGGCCGACCGCGTGCTGTACAAGGCCGCCATCCGCCGCATGCTGGAAAATCAGCCCAATCTGTGGCTGTTCCAGCAGGCGGTGGACGATCTGATGGTTGAATCCACAGGTTCTGGCGACCGCGTCGTGGGCGCCGTCACGCAGGTCGGCATTTCCTTTCGCGCGCGCGCCGTGGTGTTGACAGCCGGCACCTTCCTGGACGGCAAGATCCACGTGGGCCTGAACAACTATGCCGCCGGCCGCGCAGGCGACCCGCCGGCCGTGAGCCTGTCAGCGCGATTGAAAGAGCTGCAGCTGCCGCAAGGACGACTGAAGACAGGCACGCCGCCGCGCATCGACGGGCGCAGCATCGACTTCTCTCAGTGCGAAGAGCAACCAGGCGACGGCATGCCCGGCGGGCTGAACGAAGGCACCGTGCCGGTCTTCAGCTTCATGGGCCACGCGGACATGCACCCGCGCCAGATGCCCTGCTGGACCACCCACACCAACGAGCGCACGCACGAGATCATCCGCTCGGGCTTCGACCGCAGCCCCATGTTCACCGGCAAGATCGAGGGCGTGGGTCCGCGCTATTGCCCTAGTGTGGAAGACAAGATCAATCGCTTCGCCGACAAGGACAGCCACCAGATCTTTCTGGAGCCCGAAGGGCTGACCACGCACGAGTTCTACCCCAACGGCATCTCCACCAGCTTGCCGTTCGACGTTCAGTACGACCTGGTGCGCAGCATGAAAGGGCTGGAGAACGCCCATATCCTGCGCCCGGGCTACGCCATCGAATACGACTACTTCGACCCGCGATCGCTCAAGAGCAGCTTCGAGACGCGGCAAATCCAAGGCTTGTACTTCGCCGGACAGATCAATGGCACCACGGGCTACGAAGAGGCCGCCGCGCAGGGCCTGTTCGCCGGCATCAACGCCGCCCTGCAATGCCGAGGAGAAGCGCCTTGGATGCCGGGCCGCGACGAGGCCTATCTGGGCGTGATGGTGGACGACCTCATTACCAAGGGCGTGACCGAGCCCTACCGCATGTTTACCAGCAGGGCCGAGTTCCGCCTGCAGCTGCGCGAAGACAACGCCGACCTGCGCCTGACCGAAGCAGGGCGCCGCATGGGTCTGGTGGACGACGCAAGGTGGGATGCCTTCAGCCGCAAGCGTGATGCTGTTTCACGTGAAACAGAGCGCCTCAAGAGCACCTGGGTGAACCCGCGCAACCTGGCCGCAAGCGAATCAGAGCGCGTACTGGGCAAGGCCATCGAGCACGAATACAACCTGTTCGATCTGCTGCGCCGCCCCGATGTGGCTTACCAAAGCCTGATGAGCCTGGATGGCGGCAAATTCCAATCGACCGATGTTTCACGTGAAACGCTGGGTGATCTGAGCGTTCCAGTGGTCGAACAGGTGGAAATTGCCGCCAAGTACTCCGGCTACATAGACCGCCAGAAGGACGAGGTGCAGCGCTCTGCCCATTTCGAAGCCCTGCGATTGCCTGATGCGCTGGACTATCTGCAGGTGCCCGCACTGTCCATCGAAGTGCGCCAGAAACTGCAAAAGCATCGGCCAGAGACGTTGGGCCAGGCATCGCGCATCTCGGGCGTGACGCCCGCAGCCATCTCCTTGCTGCTGGTGCATTTGAAGAAAAGCGGCTTCAAGGGTTTTGCGGTGCATGCTGCGGAAACGGAAGCTGCGGCATGAGCCAGGGTCACCCGCTTCAAGAGCCGCTGCAACGGGGCGCACAGACCCTGGGGCTCGAACTGTCTGAGCACCAGCAGCAGCAACTGCTTGAATTCCTGGCGCTGCTGCAAAAGTGGAACAAGGTCTACAACCTGACCTCGGTGCGTGACCCGCAGGAGATGCTGACGCATCATCTGCTGGACAGCCTGGCCGCCGTAGCACCCTTGCAGCGCCATCTGGCCCAAAGGCCCACGGGGCAGGGCGGGGCGCGTTTGCTCGATGTCGGCTCCGGCGGCGGTCTGCCGGGCGTGGTGTTCGCCATCTGCTGCCCGGCAGTGGATGTGAGCTGTGTGGACACGGTGGCCAAGAAGGCCGCCTTCATTCAGCAGACGGCCGCTACCCTGCGCCTTCCCAACCTGCACGGCCTGCATGCGCGGGTAGAAAGCTTGGCGCAGCCGTTCGATGTGGTCAGCTGCCGTGCCTTTGCCTCGTTGCCTGACTTCACCACGTGGTCAGGCGCGGCGCTCGCGGCCGATGGCGTCTGGCTTGCGATGAAGGGCAAGCATCCGGCCGACGAAATCGCCACGCTGCCGCCCACCGTGTCTGTGTTTCACGTGGAACCATTGACCGTTCCCGGGCTGGACGCCGAGCGCTGCATCGTCTGGATGCGTCGCGCGTCCGCGTGAAAATCCACCCGTCGCTGCGTCAGCCTTACACCGCGCAACCGTCACACGCAGATCGGTCGCGTAAACTCGGCATCCGTTTCGCGCAAGGGGGTGTCTGATGTTTGGAGTCGCTGACTATGGCGCGTTCGTTGCCGCCATCGTGCTGTTTCTGGCCATCCCCGGCCCGGGCAATCTGGCGCTCATCACCTCCACCGGCAAAGGCGGCATGCATGGCGGTGTGGCTGCTACCCTGGGCGTGATCGCCGGTGACCAGGTGTTGATGTGGCTGGCAGTGGCGGGGGTCGCCGCGCTGCTGTCCACTTACCCAACAGCCTTCCATGCCGTGCAGTGGCTGGGCGCCGCGTATCTCGCCTGGCTGGGCTGGAAGCTGCTGACCGCCAAGCCGGGCGACGCGCCTGCCATCACCATTCACCCGCGCCAATACTTTCGTCAGGCGGCGGTCATCACGTTGCTGAACCCCAAGGCCATCGTCTTCTACATGGCGTTCTTTCCGCTGTTCGTCGACCCGGTGCGCCACCAAGGCCTTCTGACCTTCGGCGTGATGGCGGCCACCATCGCGGCGCTGACGTTGGCCTACGGCTTGATCGTCGTGCTGCTCACGCACCACCTGGCCGCGCGTATGCGGGCCAACCCCAAGGTGGCGCGCATGTTGGAAAAGACAGCCGGCGTGTTCCTCATCGGGTTCGGCCTCAAGCTGGCGCTGTCCAAATAATTCTCTTCGCGTTCCCCGTTCAAAAAAGAAGCACCCGCAGCCATGGCCCAGATTTTTTGCATTGCCAACCAGAAGGGCGGCGTCGGCAAGACGACCACCTCCGTCAACCTGGCCGCCGGCCTGGCCAAGGTGGGCCAGCGCGTGTTGCTGGTCGACCTGGACCCGCAGGGCAACGCCACCATGGGCTCGGGTGTGGACAAGCGCGCGCTGGAACTCACGGTGTACGACGTGCTGCTGGAATCGGCCTCCATCAAGGAGGCCGCCGTGGCCGCCGAGCAATGCGGCTATGACGTGCTGGGCGCCAACCGCGAACTGGCCGGCGCCGAGGTGGAACTGGTCGCACTGGACAACCGCGAGCGCCGCCTGAAGACCGCCCTGGCAGAAGTCGCCGGCGACTACGACTTCATCCTGATCGACTGCCCGCCCAGCCTGTCGATGCTGACGCTCAACGGCCTGTGCAGCGCCCACGGCGTGATCGTGCCCATGCAGTGCGAATACTTCGCGCTCGAAGGCCTGACCGACCTGGTCAACACCATCAAGCAGGTGCACGCCAACCTCAACCGCGACCTGCAGATCATCGGCCTTCTGCGCGTGATGTTCGACCCGCGCATCACGCTGCAGGCCCAGGTCAGCGCGCAGCTCAAGGACCACTTCGGCGACAAGGTGTTCAACACCGTCATTCCGCGCAACGTGCGCCTGGCCGAAGCGCCCAGCTACGGCCTGCCCGGCGTGGTGTTCGACCCGAACGCGCGCGGCAGCCAGGCCTTTCTGGAATTCGCGCGCGAGATGGTGCAGCGCGTTCAGCAAGGTTTAAGTGCCAAATCGGCCTCTAGCGCTTGATGCATAAGCGCGAGCAGCTATTAATAAGTGAGCATCAACCATCCATGGAACCGACGCGTGTCCTGATCCTGCCCGGCTGGCAGAACTCTGGCGAAGGCCACTGGCAGTCGCGCTGGGAGGCGCTGCACGGCTACCAGCGCGTAGAGCAGCACGACTGGATGCGCCCGCTCCGCGGCGACTGGTCGGCGCGACTGGAAGAGGTCGTGGTCGACGCTGGCGGCCCGGTGGTGCTGGTGGCGCACAGCCTGGGCTGCATCCTGACGGCCTGGTGGGCCGCGCATTCGCGCAACACCCATCGGGTGCAAGGCGCGCTGCTGGTGGCGCCCGGCGATGTGGAACACCCCGACATCGCCCCGCTGCTGCCCAGCTGGAGCCCCATTGCGCGACAGCTGCTGCCGTTCCCGGCCGTGCTCGTCGGCAGCCACGACGATCCGTATTGCGCATTCGACCGCGCCCAGGCGCTGGCCGCTGACTGGGGCGCACGCCTGCACGACGCCGGCGCGCGCGGCCACCTGAACGCCGAATCCGGCCTGGGCGACTGGCCCGAGGGCCGGGCGCTGCTGGCCTCCCTGACGAACCCCACTCCGAACTGAGACGAAGACATGGTCACCAAGAAACCCAAGGGCCTCGGCCGCGGACTCGAAGCCCTGCTCGGCCCCAAGGTCGCCGACGCGCCGCCCGCCGGCTCCACGCCCGACACTCCGGCCGCCAACACCGGCACGCCCAGCGTCCTGCCTTTGAGCGCCCTGGTGCCCGGCATGTACCAGCCGCGCACGCGCATGGACGAAGGCGCGCTCTACGAGCTGGCCGAGTCCATCAAGGCCCAGGGCATCATGCAGCCCATTCTGGTCCGGCGGCTGACCACGGGCGACAACGCCGGCCAGTACGAAATCATTGCGGGCGAGCGGCGTTTCCGTGCCTCGCGGCTGGCGGGCCTGGCCGAGGTGCCGGTGCTGGTGCGCGACGTGCCCGACGAGGCCGCCGCCGCCATGGCACTGATCGAGAACATCCAGCGCGAAGACCTGAACCCGCTGGAAGAAGCGCAGGGCCTGGCGCGGCTGGTCAAGGAATTTGGCCTGACGCACGAACAGGCCGCGCAGGCCGTCGGCCGCTCGCGCAGCGCCGCCAGCAACCTGCTGCGCCTGCTCAACCTGGCAGAGCCCGTGCAGACCATGCTGATGGCCGGCGACATCGACATGGGCCACGCCCGCGCGCTGCTGGCGCTGGACCGCGCCACGCAGATCACGGCAGGCAACCAGATCGCGGCCAAGAAGCTGTCGGTGCGCGAGTCAGAAGCGCTGGTGAAAAAGCTCAGCGCCGAATTCAGCCTGACGCCGCAGAAGAACAAGAAAGACGCCAAGTCGCGCGACCTGAAGCGCGTGGAAGAAGAACTCTCCGACCTGCTGATGGCCGAGGTCGAAGTGCGCATCAAGAAGCGCGTCAAGCGCAACGGCCAGACCGAGGAAACTGGCGAGCTGGCGATCCAGTTCGGCTCGCTGGATGCGCTCAACGGGTTGATCGAGAAGCTGCGCGGCTAGCAGCCTGAGCGGGGTGGGCGGCGTGGGCGCACGCGCGATGCGGCCCGACTCAGCGGCACAGCGGCCAGCCGCCGACTTCCAGGTGGAAATGATCGCGGTGCGCACGGTTGTAGCCCGGGCCCAGCGTGCCATCAAAGCGGCGGCAGGCGCCCTTGTGCGCAGCGTGGAGAAAGCGCGCGACCGGGTCGGCATGCAGGGCTGGCACGTCGTTCCAGGGCTGCGGTGCGTCGCGCAGCAGCTGGATGCGGCGGCCATCGGCCAGCGTGAAACCGCTCACGTCCAGCGCGTCGGCCGTGGCGTGGCGGCTGCGCCGGCCGGTGTCGCGGCCGTCGCCGGTGTTGACGTCACGACAGGCATAGCTGCCCAGGTGTTCGACGCGGCTGACGCCCTGGCCCAGCTCGGCATGGGCGGCAGCCTGCAGGTCGTGCCGCTCCCACAGCGCGAAGGACAGTGCCGCGCGGCAGCTGAGCACCGTGGCCCGGTTCAATTGCACGCGGTGCCCGGACTCCAGTCGCACCGCGTTCGTGAAGCCGCAACCCTGCACGGGCGGGCGGTCCGCCACCGGGGCGAAGCGCAGTCCTGCGCCGCGCAGGGCCGCGAGGCATTGGTCGGGATCGGCGCGCGCCCGGCGCATCTTGAAAGGCGTGAGCCAGTTCGGCGTTTCGGTCACGTCCAGCGCGGCCATGGGGTCCCAGCGTGACGGGACGTTGACCCAGCCGCCCAGGTAGCCGATGACCAGGCCCGACACGAGGCTGACCAGCGCCGCACCCAGCAGGCGCCACAGGCCGCGTGCCGGCGCGGCCGAGTCAGCCATGTGTCGACGGCGTCAGGCCGCCACCGGAGCCCGCACGCTGATCGCGAGGCAGACAACGGCTTCGGTGCCGATGCCCAGGTGCGGTTGCGGTAACCACGCGCAGGCGGTTCAGGCGTGGCAGGCGGTCAATCGGCATGAAGCGGGCAGAGGGCGTGGGGTGAAGTGGCACAAGCTTTGCCGCCATTGTGGGCAGCGCA
Source organism: Acidovorax sp. WCS2018Noco2-16 (assembly GCF_031843945.1). NCBI lineage: Bacteria > Pseudomonadati > Pseudomonadota > Betaproteobacteria > Burkholderiales > Comamonadaceae > Acidovorax > Acidovorax sp. WCS2018Noco2-16. The sequence goes on along the minus strand of NZ_JAVTJJ010000003.1, from coordinate 278,559 downwards.
GCACCCGCTCCAGGGCCAGACGGTCGCCTCTGGGCTTGTCAGCGATCTGCTGGCATCACACGCCATTCACGCACGTCCTGCTTGGCCCTAGTCGCTGTCCGCAGCCGCCGCGGATGGGCAAGCGCTTGCCGCCCCGGCGTTATCGCCCCCAGCGCAGCACCAGCGGGTCGAGCCTGCGTGCGATGTCGATCAGCTGGCGGCGCACCTCCGGGTGCATCGGCGGCCAGGGCGCGCGCGGGGCCTCGCAGGCGATCACGCCGCCTTCCTTCATCAGCGCCTTGGCGGCCAGAAAGCCGGCCTGGCGGTTCTCGTGGTTGATGAGCGGCAGCCAGCGCTGGTACTGGGCAAACGCTGCGTCGGCATCGCCGCGCCGGTGCGCTTCGATGATGGGGCGAATGCCGTCGGCAAAGCCTGCGCCGGTCATCGCGCCGGTGGCGCCGGCCTCCAGGTCGGCCAGCAGGGTGATGGCTTCCTCGCCGTCCCACGGGCCTTCGATGGCCTCGCCGCCCAGGGCGATCAGCTCGCGGAGTTTGTTCGCGGCGCCGGCCGTTTCCATCTTGAAGTAGCTCAGCTGTTCGATGGTCTTCGCCATGTCCGCCAGAAAGGCGGGCGAGAGCGACGTGCCGGCCGCCGGCGCGTCCTGCACCATGATGGGAATGTCGATGGCGTCCGAGATACCCTGATAGAAAGCGCGCACCTGCGCCTCGCCGAACCGGAAGGTCGCGCCGTGATACGGCGGCATGACCATCACCATCGCCGCGCCCATGTCCTGCGCGCGGCGGCTGCGTTCAGCGCAGATGCGGGTGGAGGTGTGCGTGGTGGTGACGATCACCGGCACGCGGCCGGCCACGTGTTCCAGCGCGGTGCGCGTCAGCACCTCGCGTTCTTCGTCCGACAGCAGGAACTGCTCGGAGAAGTTGGCCAGGATGCACAGGCCATCCACGCCCGAGTCGATCATGAAGTCGAGGCAGCGCTTCTGGCTGGCCAGATCCAGCGTGCCGTCTTCGTGGAAGGTGGTCGGCGCGACGGGGAAGATGCCGCGGTAGCGGGGGTTGGAGAGTCCGGGCATGGCGCTGCTCACTCCAGGATGTCGAACTGGTCGAGGTACTCGGTCTTGAGCGACAGGCCCAGGCCCGGCACGTCGTCCTTGAGCTGCAAGAAGCCGTTCTCGGCGATGGGCTCGCCGTCGAAGATGTACCAAAACAGCTCGTTGCCCACTTCCACGTCATAGATCGGAAAGTACTCGGCCATGGGCGATGCCAGCGTGCTCATGGTCAGGTGGTAGTTGTGCATCTGGCCGGCATGCGGAATGACGGGTACGGAATACGCCTCGCACAGCGCGTTGATCTTGTGCGCGGCGGTGATGCCGCCGACGCGGTTGGTGTCGTACTGCACCACGCTCACGGCCTTCTTGTCCAGCAGCTGCTTGAAGCCGTACAGGCTGAACTCGTGCTCGCCGCCCGAGATCGGGATGATGTTCATCGCATTCAATTCGGCATAGCCGTCGATGTCATCGGCGATCACCGGCTCTTCCAGCCAGCGCGGCTCGAACTTGGCCAGCTTGGGGCAAATGCGCTTGGCGTATTCGAGGTTCCAGCCCATGTAGCACTCGAGCATCAGGTCGGTGTCGTAGCCGATGACCTCACGGATGGCCTCGACGGATTTCAGGTTCTCCTGCACGCCGTGCTGCAGGTGCGCCGGGCCGTAGCCGAAGCGCATCTTGAACGCCTTGAAGCCCTGGTCGAGAAACTTCTGCGCCTCGTCCTGCATCTCGTTGAGGTCGGTGCGGTAGAGCTTCGAGTAGTAGCAAGGGATCTTTTCCTTGGTGCGCCCGCCCAGCAGCTTGAAGACGGGCTTGTTCACGCTCTTGCCCAAGATGTCCCAGATGGCCAGGTCGACCGCCGAGATCGCCGCCATGGTCACGCCCTTGCGGCCCCAGGCGTGCGTGCTGCGGTACATGCGCTGCCACAGGTATTCGTAGTCCCACGGGTCTTGCCCGATGACCAGGGGCGCGAGGTACTCGTCGATGATGGCCTTGGCGATCTTCGGCGCCAGCGCCACGTTGCCCAGGCCGACGATGCCGTCGTCGGTTTCGATCTCCACCACCGTCCACGAATGGAAGCGGAAGGTGCTCATGCTCTCGGATGGCGAATACAGCAGGTCCATGGCGTTGGAGCAGAAGTTGCCCTGCGGCGGCACGGTCTTGCCTTTCCACTGGAACACACGGGCGCGGACGGATTTGATTTTCATGATGGTGTCGCTGAAAAATGATTTGCTATCAAATACATAGCTGTTAACGCTTGCTGGATAAGCGCCAGAGGGCTGTAGAGGCTAAAAATTGGCTGCGCTGCGCCGCCCCCATGCGGCAAGCGATCTGAAAGGCCTGCCAGGTCGCTTCCACGCTTGCCTTGCCCTGGCCGGCGATGTCGTAGGCCGTGCCGTGCGCCGGTGTGGTGATCGGGATCGGCAGGCCGCCCTGCACCGTCACGCCGCGCGAGAAGCCCAGCAGCTTGATCGCGATCTGGCCCTGGTCGTGGTACATGGTCACGATGGCCTGGTATTCGCCCGCCTGCGCCTTCAAAAAGATGGTGTCGGCCGGGAAGGGGCCGTGAAACGGGCTGTCGGTGGGCCAGTCGCGCGCCTGCAGCGCGGCCACGGCGGGCGCGATGATGTCGATCTCTTCGCGCCCGCACACGCCGCCATCGCCGCCGTGCGGGTTGAAGGCGGCAATCGCCACCTTCGGCTGCGCCACGCCGCTGGCCAGCAGCGAGTGGTAGATCAGCTCGGCCGCCTGCTGGATGCGCTCCACGCTCAGGTAGCTCGCCACGTCCTTGAGCGGCACGTGCGACGAGATGCGCGAGGTCCACAGGTCGCCCAGCGTGTTGAACTCGCAGAAGTAGCCCGTCACGCCCAGGTGCTGCGCAAAGTGGTGCAGCTCGTCCTCGTGCTGCATGCCGCCGATCTTCATGGCCTGCTTGTTCAGCGGCGCAAAGCAGATGGCGTCGATCTCGCCCGCCTGGGCGGCGTCCATGCAGCGGTCCAGCACCTGCAGCACCGAGCGGCCACCGGCCGCCTCGGCGCGGCTGCGGTGCACGTCGGCAGCGGCCACCGTGTTCACCGCCAGGAAGGCGGGGCGGGAGGTGTCTGCGCGGCCGCGCACATCGGCCAGTGCGCCAATGGCATCGGTCGCCACCTGCACGCCGGCAATGCGCTGGCCGTCTTCCCACAGCCAAGGGTCGCCCACCAGCACGATGTTGGCGCGCTGCGCGGCGTCAGGCTTGGCCAGCAGGCGGGCGATGAGTTCGGGGCCGATGCCGGCGGGGTCGCCGAGCGTCAGGGCCACCACGGGCCGGTCTTGCGTGTTCATGGGCAGCTTCTTTGGCTTGCAATCGAGTCGCGGTCGATGTCAGTCGATGCGGATGTTGTTCTTGCGGATCAGGTCGCCGTAGCGCTTGAATTCGGCGTTCTGGAAGGCGATGAAGTCGGCCTGCGACATGGGCTTGAGTTCGGCCCCGACGGCGCCCAGGCGGGTCTGCGTCTCGGGCATGGCCAGCACTTCGTTCACCGCGTCATGCACCTTCTGCTGCACCGCCTTGGGCGTGGCGGCGGGCATGTAGATGCCGTACCAGGCGCTCACCTCCACCTGCGGCAGGGCGGATTCGGCCATGGTCGGCACGTTGGGCAGCTGCGGATTGCGCAGGGCGGTGGTCACGGCCAGCGCGCGCATCTTGCCGCTCTTGATCTGCCCCAGCACCGAGGGCATGGTGTCAAAACTCATCTGCACCTGCCCGCTCACCAGGTCCACCAGCGCTGCGCTGCTGCCCTTGTACGGCACGTGGGTCAGGTCAACGCCCGCCGCGTCCTTGAACATCTCGGCCGCGATGTGCTGCGTGCTGCCCGCGCCGCTGCTGGCAAAGTTGATCTTGCCGGGCTCCTTCTTGGCCAGCGCCACCAACTCGGCCACCGACTGCGCGGGCAGGGCGGTGGTGACCACCAGCACGTTGGGCACGGCGCCTACAAAAGCGACCGGCACCAGGTCGCGGTTGTTGTCGTAGCCCAGCTTGAGCAGGTGCGGCGCAATGGCATGCGCCGTAACCACGCCCATCAGCAGCGTGTGCCCGTCGGTGGCCTTGGCCGTGGCATCGGCGGCCAGCGTGTTCGACACGCCCGGGCGGTTCTCCACCACCACCGGCTGCTTGAGCAGCGGCCCCAGCCGGTCGGCCACCGCACGGGCCATGGCGTCGGTGCCGCCGCCGGGGGCGGAACCCACCAGAATGCGCATCGAGCGGGTGGGCCATTCCTGGGCGCCAGCGCCCAGCGGAACGAGGGCGGCAGCCAATAAAAAGGCGAGCAGCGGGGTGCGGCGTTGCAACATGTCTTTGTCTCCTGGATGTGTTTCGTATACATGCCGATTTCCATGGCATTGGGGGCATCCTAGGCCGCGCTTTGCTTTCCGTAAAATGAAATGAAATGATGGATTGATCGCCTGGAGTTATCAGTGACGGCCTCCCGTGAAGACGACCCTTTCCCCTTGCTGAACCGCCTGCGCATGCGCCAGGTGGCTTTGCTGCTGGCCATCGAATCGCGCGGCACGCTGCGCGCGGCGGCGGCCGAACTGGGCATGACGCAGCCCGCCGCCACCAAAATGCTGCACGAGCTGGAAAGCGCGCTCGGCCATCCGCTCTTCGGGAGGGTAGGGCGCGGCCTGAAGGTGAATGCGGCTGGCGCCTGCGTGACGCAGTACTTTCGCGGCATGCGCGGCGGCCTGGAGGCCATGCGCCGCGAGCTGGACGCCCTGCATCTGGGCAGCGCCGGCAAGCTCTTCATCGGCTGCATCATGGCCGCCGCGCCCGAGGTGCTCAGCGACGCGCTGGTGCGCCTGAAGGCCGCCTACCCGCTGCTGACGGTGGAGATCACGGTGGACACCAGCAACCGCCTGATGGAGCGGCTGCGCGAGGGCCGCCTGGACGTGGTGATCGGCCGCATGCCGGGCAGCAGCGGCGGCGACTGCCACTTTCGGCCGCTGGACGAAGAGGCGCTGTCGGTCGTGGTGGCCACCGGCCATCCGCTGGCCAAGCGCAAGTCCCTGCGCTTTGCCGATCTGCAGGCCTGCACCTGGATCCTGCAACCCGCCGGCAGCCCCATGCGCGACGTGCTGGAGCAGGAATTCGCGCTGCACCACCAGCCGCTGCCCGGCGGGCTGATCGAGACCGCCTCCATCCTCACCACCACCCACCTCATCGCGCGCAGCGAGATGGTGGCCGTCATCCCCGCCTCCATCGCGCTGCGCTACGAGCGCCACGACCTGCTGCGCGTGCTGCCCTATACGGTGCGCAACCGCCTGCCCGCCTACGGCAGCGTGGTGCGCAGCGACCGGCCGGCCTCTGCGGCACTGGAACATTTCCTCGAGTTGCTGCACGACCCGGCCGCAAACCTGGGAGCGGAGGGCGCACCACCATGACCCGCACGCTCGCCTGGCTGCCCTGGCCGTTACCCGCCCTGCTGGCTTGGGGCGCTGCCTGGCTGGCATTCGTGGGACTGCAGCGCTGGCTGCCCGCCGCCGCGGCGCTGGCGCTGGGCTGCGCCGTGGGCACGGCCGCCAGCCTGCTGGGGCGCAGTTGGTGGCGGCGCGGGCTGATCGCGGCGGGCTTTCCGCTGTCGCTGGCGCTCACGGGCACGGCCACCGGTGTGCCGGCCTGGGCCTGGTTGGTGCCGCTGGCGCTGCTGCTGCTGGTCTACCCGCTCAATGCGTGGCGCGACGCACCGCTCTTTCCTACACCGCGCGGCGCGCTGCAGGGCCTGGCCGGGCTGGCGCCGCTGCCGGCCGGCGCGCGGGTGCTGGACGCTGGCTGCGGCCTGGGCGACGGGCTCATCGCGCTACGCCAGGCTTACCCTGACGCACAGCTGCACGGGCTGGAATGGAGCTGGCCGCTGCGGGCACTGTGCGCGCTGCGCTGCCCCTGGGCGCGCGTGCGGCGGGGCGACATCTGGGCCGCAGACTGGGGCGCCTACCCGCTCGTCTACCTGTTCCAGCGGCCCGAGAGCATGGCACGCGCCGCCGCCAAGGCCGATGCCGAGATGGCGCCCGGCGCCTGGCTGGCCAGCCTGGAATTCGCCGTGCCAGGCCGCGTGGCCGATGCCTGTCTGCACGCAGAGGGCGCCAAGCCCGTGTGGCTCTACCGCGTCTCCATGCCCACCGGGGAACTGCCAGGCGCAGCGCTATGATGCCCCGCCGTCAGCCCGCGTGGCGGGCTCTGCTGACTGCTTGTTGTCCTTCCAACGCACCGTTATTCCACCAAGAGAGAGGCGCCGACCAATCATGACCCAGAAGACCAAGACCTTCACCCTGCTGGCCACGGCCTGCGCCGCAGTGGCCCTGCTGGCCGGCTGCGAGACCACCAACATGCGCATGGGCAGCCCCGAGGCCAAGACCGTCGCCACCGGCGCCGCTGGCGGCGCCTCCGCAGCCGGCGAGAGCGCCCAGCTGCAAAAGTGCTCCAGCCCCCTGGGCACCGTCTCCCTGGTCGAGAACCAGGACGCCGGCTGGTACACCATCCTGCGCAACGAATACAAGCTGCCTCCCACCTCCAACCTGCTGCGTTTGCTGATCCAGCAATCGAACTGCTTCATCGTGGTCGAGCGCAGCGCATCCGGCATGAACGCCATGAACCGCGAGCGTGCACTCATGGGCTCGGGCGAGATGCGCGGGGGCAGCAACTTCGGCCAAGGCCAGATGGTTGCCTCCGACTACGGCATGTCGCCCGAAATCATCTTCTCCAACAGTGATGCCGGCGGCATCGGCGGTGCCCTGGGCGGCCTGCTGGGTGGCGGGCGCGGTGCGGCCATCGCAGCCATCGGCGGCAGTTTGAAGACCCGCGAGGCCAGCGCCATGCTGACCCTGGTGGACAACCGCTCGGGCGTGCAGGTCTCGGCATCGGAGGGCAGTGCGTCCAAAAGCGACTTCGCCGGCTTTGGCGGGCTCTTCGGCGGCTCGGCCGGGGGTGCGGTGGGCGGCTACCAGAACACGGCGCAAGGCAAGGTGCTGACCGCCGCCTTCATGGACGCGTACAACCAGATGGTCGTGGCGCTGCGCAACTACAAGGCGCAAAGCGTGCAGGGCCAGGGCTTGGGCGGTGGCGGGCGGCTGGGCGTGGACGGTGCGGCGGCGCCCTCGCAGACCAAGGCGGGTGCCTCGATCTCGATGCGCGAAGCCCAGGAACGCCTGGGCGGGCTGGGCTACAACGTGGGCACGCCGGACGGCGCGGCCGGCCCGCGCACGACCAAGGCGCTGCGCGACTTCCAGAAGGACAAGGGCATTCCGGTCACCGGGCGCCTGGACACGGCCACGCAGGACGCGCTCTCGCGTTGAGCGGCCGACGGGGCCGCCGCGCTGCAGCGGCTCCTTGCAGACGACAGACCCGGCTTCGGCCGGGTTTTTCGTTGGCGGCCAAGCATAAACGCTACTCTTTTTATAGCTGCAAGCGCTTATCCATCAAGCGCTAGAGGCCAAAAACACTTGTAACCTCCGGACACAAGCCGGCACCGCCCTATACTCACGCCCGTTGGTGCTCGCAAGGCCATTGCGGCCGAGCAGTTAAACGGGAACCAGGGAGGGAGCGTCCACCAAGGATGGCTCCCCAACCTGGGCTGCCCCCGCAACGGTAAGCGACGAAGACGGCACACCGCCGGCTTCATCAACTGCGTGGAAGACACGCCCACTGAAAGGCTCAACGCCTTTTGGGAAGGGCCCACTGCAGCGTCGCCAGCCCGGATACCGGCCGACAGGGGGCGGCGTCGCCGAAGGCTTCAGGGCCTGAGGCGGCGCCGCTCATTTCACGGAACCTGCGGGGAGGCAGGGGTCCGGGCATTTGCATTCCTGTCGTCTCTTCCCATGCCAGTTATTTTCGTGCGGGCCGTTGCGCCCCCACCGTGCACGCCATGACGCCCGGCACCGTCTGGTTCGTCGGCGCCGGCCCGGGCGATCCCGAGCTCATCACCGTCAAGGGCCGCGTCCTCATCGAGCGCGCCGGCGCCATTCTGTTCGCGGGCTCGCTCGTCAACGAGGCCGCCACCCGCTGGGCGCCACCCGGCTGCAGCATTGCCGACAGCAAGGACATGACGCTCGAGCAGATGGCTGCCTGGCTCATCCTGCAGGCGCAAAAGCACGACACCGTGATCCGCCTGCAGACCGGCGACCCGGCGCTGTACGGCGCGCTGATCGAGGTGGTGCAGCCGCTGGACGCCGCCGGCGTGCCGGTGCGCGTGGTGCCGGGCGTGTCGTCCGCGATGGCGTCGGCCGCAGCGGCGGTGGAAAGCTTCACGCTGCCCGAGGTCACGCAGAGCGTGATCTTCACGCGCGTGGAAGGCCGCACGCCCATGCCGCCGGGCGAGTCGCTGGCCGAGCTGGGCCGCCACCACTGCACGCTGTGCATCTTTCTGTCGATCACGCTGCTGCACAAGGTGCAGGCCGGCCTGCGCGAGGCCGGCTGGGCCGACAGCGCGCCCCTGCTGGTGGTGCACAAGGCCAGCTGGCCGGGCGAGGAAATCATCGTGCGCGGCACGCTGGCCGACATCCGCGAGCGCTGCCGCGCCGCCGGCATCGTGAGCCAGGCCATGGTGATCGCCAGCCCCACGCTGGGCGCGCGCCAATGGCAGGAGCTGGCGAAATCCAAGCTCTACGACGCGAGTTTCACCCACCGCTTTCGCCGCGCCAGCCAGCCAGCGGCAGGCCCTGCCGCCGACCCTTCAGACCCCATCGCCCCATGAACGACCACACCACCATCCTGCTGATCGGCCACGGCTCGCGCGAGCCCGAGGGCAATGACGAGATCCACGCCTTCGTGGCGCAATGGCGCGCACGCCGGCCCGGCTGGCGCATCGAGGTGTGCTTCATCGAATTCGCGCCGCCCGGCCTGCACGACGGCCTGCTGCAGGCCGCGCAGGGCAGCCGGCGCGTGCTGGTGCTGCCGCTCATCCTGAACGCCGCCGGCCACGTGAAGATGGAGATTCCCGAGGCCATCGAGCATGCGCGCGCGCACTGCCCGGGCGTCGATTTTCTGTACGGCCCGCACCTCACGGCGTGCGAACCCATCCTGCAAATCCTGCAGCGCCAGCTGCGCCAGTGCATGAATGCGCTGGATGTGCCCGACCCCACCACCACCGGCGTGGTGCTGCTGGGCCGGGGATCGTCCGACCGCCAGGCCAACGGCGACGTCGCCAAGATGGCACGCTGGCTGCAGGAAGGCGGCCACCACGAGCTGGTCGAGATCGCCTTCACCGGCATCACCTGGCCACGCCTGGAGCGCGTGGTGCAGCGCCAGGTGCTGCTGGGCATGAGGCAGATCGTGGTACTTCCGTATTACCTCTACACCGGCACGCTGATGCAGCGCATAGCCCGGCAGGTGGAACACCTGCGCGCGCAGTACCCGCAGGTGCGCTTCGCCCAGTCGCAGCACTTTGGCCTGGAGCGCGAGATTTTCGAATTGCTGGACAGCCGTGTGAACGACCTGCTGGACGGCGTGGCGGGCAGCCTGCTGCCTTGCGACGGCTGCAAATACCGCGAGATCGCGCACGACCTGGGCCATGGGCACAGCCATGAGCACACCCATGCGCACGCCCCCGTGCAAGTGCAGGTGCATGCGCATGCGCCGCAGCCAGCAGGTGCACCCGCATGAGCACCGTCAACACCGTCACCGAGCAGCTCACGCGCGCCGGCCAGGCCATCGAGCACGACAGCTTCGCCATCATCGACGCCGAAGCCGGGCCGCACCCCTACACGGCCGCGCAGTGGCCCATCGTGCGCCGCATGATCCACGCCAACGCCGACTTCGAATTCAACGGCCTGACCGCCTTCCACCCGCAAGCGGTGGAGGCCGGCATCGCCGCCATGCTGCGCGGCGGCGCGCCCGTGGTGGCCGATGTGGAGATGATCTGCTCGGGCCTGTCGCAGCCGCGCCTGGGCCACTTCGGCATGCGCACGCACCAGTTCATCAGCGATGCCGACGTGATCGCCCAGGCGCAAAGGGAGGACACCACGCGCGCCGTGCAGGCCATGCGCAAGGCGCACCGGCAGGGCCTGCTGCACGGTGCCGTCGTCGGCATCGGCAACGCGCCCACGGCGCTGATCGAGCTGGTGCGGCTGATCACGGACGAGGGCGTGCGCCCGGCGCTGGTGGTGGGCATGCCGGTGGGCTTCGTCTCGGCCGCCGAATCCAAGGCGCTGATGGCGCAGGTGGCTGACGTGCCGTGGATCGTCATTCGCGGCCGCAAGGGCGGCTCCACGCTGGTGGTGGCCACGCTGCATGCGCTGCTGGCGCTGGCCGAAGCCCGCCAGAAAGCCACAGCCCAAGGGACGCCATCGCCATGATGGAAAAGACCGTGCGCCGCGGCACGCGCACCGGCTTCACCACCGGCGCGTGTTCGGCCGCCGCCGCGCGCGCCGCCGTGCTGGGCCTGGTGCACGGCAGCGTGCCCGACGCGGTGGACTGCCTGCTGCCCAACGGCGACGTGGTGCGCTTTGCCGTGCAGGACGGGCAGTGCGACGGCCAGACCGCCCACGCCATGGTCATCAAGGATGCGGGCGACGACCCTGACTGCACTGACAAGGCCCACTTGACGGCCGACGTGCGCGTACTGCCAGGCCAGTCAGGCGCCTTCCTGCTGCAGGGCGGCTTCGGCGTGGGCACCGTCACCATGGCCGGGCTGGGACTGGAAGTGGGCGGCCCGGCCATCAACCCCGTGCCACGAAAGAACATCGAAGAGAACGTGCGCGCCGTGGGTGATGCGTTGCTGGCGCGCGCCGGGCTGGAAGTCACCATCTCCGTGCCGCAGGGCCTGGAGATGGCCAAGAAAACGCTCAATGCGCGCCTTGGCATCCTGGGCGGCATCTCCATCCTGGGCACGACCGGCATCGTGAAGCCGTATTCCACCTCTGCCTACCGCGCGAGCGTGGTGCAGGGCGTGCAGGTGGCCGCCACGCTGGGCCATGGCGTGGTGGTGCTCACCACCGGCGGGCGCACCGAACAGTTCGCCATGAAGGAACGGCCCGAGTTGCCCGCAGCCTGCTTCGTACAGATGGGCGACTTTCTGCGCTACGCGCTCGACGAGGCCGTGGCGCAGGGCGTGCAGCGGGTCGTCATCGGCGGCATGGTGGGCAAGCTCACGAAGATCGCGCAGGGCGAAACCATCACCCACGCCAACCGGGCCGAGGTCGACACGCAGCTGCTGGCCGACCTGGCCGCCGGCGTGGGCGCGCCACCCGAGGTGTGCGCCGAAATCGCCGCCGCAGAAACCGCGCGCTTCGGCGCCGAGCGCATGCAGGCGCTGGGCCTGGGGCCTGCATTCCACTCCGCACTGGCGCAGGCCGTGGTGCGCACCCTCACCGCGCCCGACCGCTACGGCGAGCGCTTCCACCTCACCGTGCTCGTCTGCGATTTCGACGGCACCAAGATCACCGAGGCCACCTCTGGCCCCACCGCCTGCGCATGACGATGACGACCCTGCTTGAAAAAGACCCCCAGCCTTGCCGCGTGATCGGCGTGCTGGACGACGGCGCCGCCAGCCTGGGCGCCACCGCGCTCGCGCTGCTGCGCCGCGCCGACCTGGTGATCGGCGGCACGCGCATGCTGGCGCTGCTGGAAGACGACATCGCCCCGCATGCCACGCGGCGCGACCTGACCGGCTGCCTGCCCTCCGTGCCCGGCTGGATCGCCGAAGCGCGCGCTGCCCAGCAGGCCTGCGTGGTGCTGGCCACGGGCGACCCGCTCTGCCACGGCATCGCCAGCTACCTGGCCTCGCGCCTGTGCATTCAGGCGCTGGAAGTGATGCCCAACGTCTCCACGCTGCAGCTGGCCTGCGCGCGCCTGGGGCTGGCGTGGCAGGACGCGCGCATCGTCTCCGTGCATGCCAAGGATGCCGGCGAATGGACGGTGGGCGCGCCGCCAGCGCACGGCCTCTATGCGCTGGCGCAGGCCGTGCGCGCGCACGACCGCCTGGCCGTGCTTACCAGCCCCGACAACACGCCCGCGCGCATCGCCCGCCTGCTGCTGGCCGAAGGCCTGGGCGAAGACTTTCAGGTCAGCGTGGCCGAACGCCTGTGCACGCCCTGCGAACGCGTGTGCGCCGACCTCGCACCTGCCGATGCCGCCACGCAGACCTTTGCCGACCCCAACGTGGTGCTGCTGGTGCGCACGCGCCAGCGGCCCGAGCCCGTGCGCTTCGGCCTGGCCGATGCGGCCTACTACCAGCGCCAGCCCAGGGGTGGTGGAGAAGGGGGCCTCATCACCAAGCAGGAGGTGCGTGCGGTGTCGCTGGCGCGCCTGCAGCTGCGCGCCAACAGCCGCGTGTGGGAGATCGGCGCCGGCAGCGGCTCGGTCGGGCTGGAGGCCGCGCGCCTGTGCCAGCAGGGCCACGTCTGGGCGATCGAAAAGAACGAGGGCGACGTGGCCATTGCGCGGCAGAACGTGCAGGCCTTCGGCGTGTCCAACCACACGCTGGTGCACGGCAAGGCGCCCGAAGGCATGGACGCGTGGCCCGACCCCGACGCCGTCTTCATCGGCGGCTCGGGCGGCGAACTGGCCGAGCTGATCGCGCTGTGCCTGGCGCGCCTGCGCCCGGGCGGCTGGCTGGTGATGAACTTCGTCACGCTGGAAAACCTGGCCGCCGCCACGCAGGCGCTGCAGCAGGCCGGCGCCGCGTGGGACGTGCTGCAACTGCAGGCCGCGCGCAGCAAGCCCATCCTGCACATGCACCGCATGGCGGCCGAGAACCCGGTGTGGATCGTCTGCGCGCAGCCGGCAGGCCCTGGCGATGCGCCGGCCGCGCCGACGGAGGTGGGCGCATGACCGGCCTCGCCACGCCTGGCAACACGCTGGCGGTCGCGCCATTGGGCCGCCTCATCGGCGTGTCCCTGGGGCCGGGCGACCCGGGCCTCATCACCCGCGCCGCGTGGGCCCAGCTGCAGCGCACCGGCACCGTGTGGACCTATCCCGCGCGCAGCACCAAGACGCCCAGCTATGCGTTCGACATCGTGCAGCGCGCCGGCCTGGCGCCGCCCGCGCAGCACCAGACGCTGCTCTTTCCGATGACGCACGACGGCGACAAGCTGGCCCGCGCGTGGATGCGTGCGGCCGACACCGTGCTGCCCTGGCTGCTGGCCGGGCAGGACGTGCTGTTCCTGGTGGAGGGCGATGCCAGCACCTACGCCACCTTCGGCCACCTGGCGCGCACGGTTCGGGCGCTCGACGCGCGCATCGACACCCCGGTGATCGCGGGCGTCAACGCCTTCGCTGCCGCCTGCGCCGTGCGCGGCATGCCGCTGGCCGAGCAGGACGACACCATCGCCATCGTCCCCGCCGCCTACGGCGTGAGCGCCGTGGACCGCCTGCTGACCGACTTCGACACGCTGGTGCTGATGAAGGTCAAGCCGCTGATGGACGACCTGATCGACTGGCTCATGCAGCGCGAACTGCTGCCGCACACGCAGTTCATCGAGCGCGTGGGCGCGCCCGACGAGCGCAGCGTGAACGGGGTGGACCTGCCCGCGCTGCGCGGCACCAAGGTCAGCTACCTCTCGCTCATGGTGGTGAAGAACCCGCATCGCATCCGGGGCGAGCGCATCAAGGGCTGCCTCAAGAAAACCTCGCCCACCGCGCCGCTGGCCGGCGCTGCGGGCCTCTCACTTGCCGAAACGGAGCCAGACGAATGACCTCGACCCCCACCCCGAACCCAGACCCCAACCCCGTGGTGCTCTCCGCCCCGGCCATCGCCCCCGAGTCGGTGCGCGTGTGCCTCGTGGCCATCACGCGCCACGGCGCCGCGCAGGCAGCGCAACTGGCGCGCGATGTGCCGCAGGCCCATGTGTGCACGGCCGCCAAGTTCGCCAGCGCGTTCGACGGCCTGCCCAACACCGTGCGCGCTTACGAAGGCGCCTTGCGCGACGAGATCGCGCCGCTGTTCGCGGGCTACGATCAGCTGGTGTTCTTCGTGTCGCTGGGCGCCGTGGTGCGCCTGATCGCGCCGGTGCTGAAGTCGAAGGACGAAGACCCCGGCGTGACAGTGGTGGATGACGCCGGCCAGTTCGTCATTCCGGTGCTGTCGGGCCATGTCGGCGGCGCGAACGAATGGAGCGAGCGCATCGCCTCGCTGATCGGCGCCACGCCCGTGCTGACCACCGCGTCCGACGTGGGCAAGACCATTCCGGTGGACATCCTCGGCCGCCACCTGGGCTGGCGCGTGGAGGCGCCCAAGATCAACATCACGCGCGTGTCGGCCCATGTCGTCAACGGCGAGCCCATCGCCGTGGTGCAGGAGGCCGGCCGCCGCGACTGGTGGAACCGGCCCACGCCGCTGCCCGCGAACATCGCGCGTTTCGACCGCCTGGGCGATGTCGATCTGGCGCACTACCGGGCCGTGCTGTGGGTCACGCACGCCGACGTGCCGCCCGCGCAGTGGGAGGCCCTGCACGAGCGCCTGGTGGTCTATCGCCCGCCGGTGGAAAGCGCCGCCGCATGACCACGGCGCCCGGCAGCGGCACCTTGCGCCTGGCTGTGGGCCTGGGCTGCGATCGCGGCACGCCCGAGGCCACGGTCGAGGCCTGCCTGCGCGCGGCACTGGCCCACGCCGGGGCCGACATCGCGCAGGTGGCGGTCGCGGCCAGCATCGAAGCGAAGGCCGACGAAGCCGCCTTCCTGTCGCTGGCGGCGCGCCACGGCTGGCCGCTGCGGTGGTACAGCGCGGCGCAACTGGCCGCCGTGCCGGTGCCCAACCCGTCGGACACCGTGCTGCGCTACATGGGCACGCCCTCGGTCAGCGAAGCCGCAGCGCTGCTGGCGGCGGGTGCCGCGCACGATGCGTCGGCCCTGCTGGTGGAAAAGCACCGCCTGCGCGGCGGCGACGGGCGCAACGCCACGGTGTCGATCGCACGCATCGCGGCGGGCGCCGGCTGACCACCCCTGTCCACCTTCTTTCTCATCCCCGTTTTTCTCTTCCTATCCCGTCCGAAAGGCTCACACCATGCACATCGAAATCGGCATCCTCTCGCAAGACAAGATCGCTTACGCCTCGGCCGCCGCGTCGGCGCTGCTGGGCGCACACGCCATGGGCCTGCTCAAAAGCCCCACGGCCTGGCTGCGCACCGCGCTGGCCGCGTTTTTCTTCAGCCTGCTGATGCAGGCCTGGCACCTTCCCGTGGGCCCGTCGGAGCTGCACCTCGTGGGCGCCATGCCCATCTACCTGCTGTTCGGCTTCATTCCCACGCTGTTCGGCTTCGGCCTGGGGCTGCTGGTGCAGGCGCTCGTCTTCGAGCCGCAGGATCTGGCGCACCTGGCCATCAACTTCCTGAGCCTGGCGGTGCCGCTGGTCGCGACCCACCACGCCCTGGGCCGCCGCATGCAGGGCATCAGCGTGGCCAACGTGCTCAAGCTCGACGCGGCCTACTACGCGGGCGTCACGCTGATGGTGGGCTTCTGGCTGTCCATCAGCAGCGATGCGGCACCCGTCGCCGACTGGGCGCTGTTCGCAGCGTCGTACCTGAGCCTGGTGGCGCTGGAGCCGCTGCTCACCATCGGCCTGCTGCTGGGCGCTGCCCGCCTGCAACGCCATGTGCGTGGGCGCCGCTGGCTCACTGCCTGCCTGGACGAGCGCGCGCTGCCCCGCGTAGCCGCAGTTGCACCTTCCGCCGCCACCTGAAAGCAACCCATGTCCGCAGGAAAAATCATGCTCGTGGGCATCGGCCCCGGCAGCACCGACCACATGACGGCGCGCGCCCGCGCCGCCATCGCCGAGGCCGACACCATCATTGGCTACGTCACCTACATCAAGCTGGTGGCCGACCTCATCGAGGGCAAGGAGATCATCCGCAAGTCCATGACCGAGGAGCTGGACCGCGCCATCGAGTCGCTGGCCCGCGCACGCGAGGGCAAGAAGGTGGCGCTCATCTCGTCGGGCGATGCGGGCGTCTACGGCATGGCCGGCCCCACGTTCGAGGTGCTGTTCCAGGCCGGCTGGACGCCCCCCGCCTTCGATGAAAACGGCGTGGTCGAGCCCGGCGGCATCGAGGTCGAGATCGTGCCCGGCGCCTCGGCCATCAACAGCTGCGCGGCCCGCGTGGGCGCGCCGCTCACGCACGACTTCTGCGCCATCTCGCTGTCCGATCTGCTCACGCCCTGGCCCACCATCGCCCGCCGGCTCGATGCCGCCGCGCTGGCCGACTTCGTGGTCGCGCTGTACAACCCCAAGAGCGGCCGCCGCACGCGCCAGATCGAGGAGGCCCAGCGCCTCTTCCTGCGCCACCGCAGCCCCGATACGCCCGTGGCCATCGTCAAGAGCGCGTACCGCCGCCGCGAGCGCATCGAGTTCGCCACGCTGGCCACCATGTGCGATGCCGACATCGGCATGCTCAGCACCGTGCTCATCGGCAACAGCAACACCATCGTGCGGCACGGGCTGATGGTCACGCCACGCGGCTACGCCAACAAATACGACGTGGAAGGCGGCGGCACCACGCTGGCCGGCGAGCGGCCGGGCCGGTCGCTGTCCACCGGGCTGAACGGCTGGCTGGAGAATCTGCAGCTCGACCACGCGGCCGGCGAAACCATCGAGGCCCTGGCCCGGCGCCACCGCCTGCCGGCCGACTACATCCGCGAGACCCTGGCCCAGCCTCTGGCCGCCGAGGCCGTCGCCACCACCGAGGAAGAGGCATGAGCCAACAAGACCCCACCACCGTGACGACCACCACCACCAACGCAACCGCAGCGCCCGAAGGCGTGCGCGTCGCCATCAAGCCGAAGATCGGCGCTTACCGCCGCCACATCCTCATCTGCACCGGCCCACGCTGCGCCGAAGACGGCCAGGCGCAGGCCCTGTTCGACAGCCTGGGCGACAAGTTCAAAGCCGCCGGTTTGAACGACGGCGAGCTGCGCGTCAAACGCAGCCGCGTCAGCTGCTTTGCCGCCTGCAAGGGCGGCCCGGTGATGTGCGTGCAGCCCGACGGCACCTGGTACTACGACGTAACACCCGCCAACATGGACCGCATCATCGACCAGCACCTGGTGGGCGGCAGGCCCGTGGAAGACCTGGTGTTTCACCAGGGGCCTTCGGGCGGTTGACAGAAAGCCCAGCGGACTCACGGAGCGATCCACGGCTCTTGCGCGTAGGCACGGTGCAGGAGCGCCAGAAACTCAGGCGCCGGCGGTATCTGCACCGGCCCGATTCGATGCACCGCGACGCCGGGCGTCCACGAGTTCATCACCGCCGCGCCGCTCAGACCGGGCAGGTCCGCCAGGGTGATGGGTTGCCGCCGCTGCGCGATGCCCAGGCGTTCCAATTGCCGGCCGACCGCGCCCATGGTGGTGCCGGTCAGCATCGCGGCCTCTGGCCAGACCACCGTGCGGCCATCCCAGAACACCAGGTTCCAGATGGTCGCCTCGCTCAGACGGCCCTGGCCATCCACGAAAGCCGCATCGTCGAAGCCTTGGGATACGGCTTGCCGAAGCAACCAGGTCTTTGCCACTTCGCCGACGTGCTTGATGTGCGCCAGCACGCGTTCGTGCGGCAGGGCCGCCAGCGCCAGCGGCCCTGCCGGCCCCTGCGCCGGTGGCGCAGTGCGCACCAGCACGTCGGGCCGCATCGATCCGACGGCATCGGTGAACTCGCCGGCCGGCGAATACACCGTGGCCGTCAGCGAGGCGTTGCCGCCCGGGCAGGCAAGCAGCGCTGCGCGTAGCATTCCGCGCAATGCATCGTCCGGCAGAGCCTGCCCGAACAGGGCGTTCGATGCGTTCCGCAGCCGCTGCTCATGCAGATCCAGGCCACGTACCGCACCACCGCGCACCTGCATGGCGGTGAAATGGGCATAGCCGGCGAAGGCCAGGCCCGCCAGTTCGCGCGCCGTTGCCGTGTGACCGTTGCGCTGGGCCGTGACCCCTCCAGCGTCAGGAGAGTCCGATACGTTCGAGGCGTCGAAGGCGTTTGCTTTGTCCATAGGCATGCTCCAGTTTCATAGAGCAGCAAGGCTAAACTTTGACAGCGGTGTCAGAGTCAAGCGCACCCGGAAAGAATCGCCATGCAGATCGGAGAACTCTCGCGCCGCAGCGGCGTCAGCCAAAGAATGCTGCGCTACTACGAACAGCAAGGCCTGCTGCGCCCGGCACGCACCGAGGCCGGCTACCGGGACTTCGGTGAAGCCGAGTTGCAGGCCGCGCTGCGCATACGGCTGCTCAGCGCGTCGGGGCTGAAGCTGGACGCCATCCAAGTCCTGCTGCCCTGCATGGTCGACGGCCCAGGCGTATTCGACGCCTGCGACCCCATTCGCGCCACTTTGCAGCAGGAACTCGCAAGGCTCGACCACCACCTGCACGCACTGGCCGAAAGCCGCCGCATCGTCGCCAGTTACCTGGAGGGTCTTGAAGAAAGACCCGCCAGCAGGCCCTAAGCCTAGCCCGGCAGCGCTCAGCGCTTGCCGCCCAGCACCAGCAGCAGCCCGCCCACCACGATGGCGCCGATGCCGGCCCACAGCGGAATGTTGACGGTCTCTTTTTCCTGGGCCGATATCTCCAGCGGGCCGACCTTCACCACGGTCGTCTCTTTGGTATAGCTGAAGCCGCCATAGGCCAGGCCCAGCGCCCCCGCCGCAATCAGCACGATGGCAACCAGTCGAATGGGGTTCATGTCGTCGGACTCTCTGTGTATGCGGCGCCGCTCGCGGCGCCAGGGTGAAGCCAAGGCAATTGCTGGCGCCGGCAGCATGCCACAACGACGAATGCTTACGGCCGAAGCGAGGCGCTGGCGCCTTGCACCGCTGCATAGTGCAGCACGGTGGGGAACGGCTCGTAGAAGTGGTGCAGCAGCCGCTTCCAGTCCTGGTACTGGGGCGATGTGCGAAAGCCGGTTTCATGCGCGTCCAGCGTGTCCCATTCCACCAGCAGCAGGTATTCGGACGGGCGCTCGATGCAGCGCTCGAGCCGGTGCGAGCGGTAGCCCGGCATGGCCGCGATGATGCGCTGCGCCTGGCGGAAGGCGTCTTCGAAGTCCGCCTCGTGGCCGGCGCGCACCTGCAGGGGTGCGGATTCCAGAATCATGGCAAACGACCTGTCACTTCGATTGGCCGCTCAACGCGGGCGGAACATCTTGAACAGCTGCTCCGGCCCCACGGTGAAGTAATCGGCCGGGCCGCCCGCGCGCAAGATGTGCCCCGCATTCGCCGTGTCGTACACGCCGTCTTTCAGCAGCGCACGGTCGATGTGCACTGCTACCACCTCGCCCAGCACCAGCCAGGTCGGCACCTGCACGCCATCTGCGCCCTGCAGTTGCACGATCTGCGTGCTGCGGCATTCGAAGGTCACGGGGCTCTCGGCGACGCGTGGCGCAGCGACGCGCTGCGAGGGCAGGGCGTTCAGCCCGGCCAGCGTGAATTCATCCGCCTCGGGCGGCACCGCCGCGCAGCTGGCGTTCATGGCGTCGGCCAGCTCGCGCGTGGCCAGGTTCCAGACGAATTCGCCCGTGGCCTGCACGTTGGCCAGCGTGTCCTTGGCGCCGATGCTGGCAAAGCCCACGATGGGCGGCGTGTAGTTGAACGCGTTGAAGAAGCTGTAGGGCGCCAGGTTGCGCACGCCCGCGACGCTTTGCGTGCTGATCCAGCCGATGGGGCGCGGCCCGACGATGGCGTTGAACGGGTCGTGCGGCAGGCCGTGGCCCTGGCGGGGCTCGTAGCTGTGAAAGCGCGCGTCGGCGGTGATGGAGCGGGATGGATCGATCATGTGGCTGCCACGATACCGGCATTGGTCGTGTGCCGCAATTGCTATTATTTTTATAGCTATTAGCGCTTGATAAACGGGCGCTGGAGGCCTAAAAGGCTTGAAACCCCTGACCCGACGGCAGGTGCGCTGATGTCTCCGCCTCCACCACCGGCCGAGCAAGCCAAGGCGGTGGCGGTGGCGGTGGCAGGCTTAGTCGCCGAAGTCGAGCGGCAGGCCCACATAGTTCTCTGCGATGGTGCGCGCGCCCGCGTCGGAATGCAGCAGGTAGTCAATCTCCGCCGCCTGAAACTTTGCCGCCATCGCCGCGTCGTCGCCCGGAAAGTTGTGCATCAGTTGCGTGAACCACCAGGAAAAGCGCTCGGCGCGCCAGATGCGCTTCAAGCACCGCGCCGAATAGCCGTCGATGCCGGCCTCGCTGCGCTCGGCATAGAACTCGATGAACGCGCCGGACAGGTATTTCACGTCGGTCGCTGCCAGGTTCAGGCCCTTGGCGCCCGTCGGCGGCACGATGTGCCCGGCGTCGCCGGCCAGGAACAGGCGGCCAAAGCGCAGCGGCTCGGTGACGAAGCTGCGCAGCGGGGCGATGCTCTTTTCCAGGCTGGGGCCGGTCACCAGGTGCTCGCGCGCCTGCGGGTCCAGGCGCAGGCGCAGCTCGGCCCAGAAGGCGTCGTCGCTCCACTGCTCGATCTTGTCGGTCAGTGGCACCTGCAGGTAGTAACGGCTGCGCGTGGCGCTGCGCTGCGAACACAGCGCAAAGCCGCGCGGCGTGTTCGCGTAGATCAATTCGTGGTGCACCGGCGGCGTGTCCGACAGCATGCCCAGCCAGCCGAAGGGGTAGACCTTTTCGTAGGTCTGCAGCGCGCTTGGCGGCACGCTGGCGCGGCACACGCCGTGAAAGCCGTCGCAGCCCGCGATGAAATCGCAGGCCAGCGTATGCGTGACGCCGTCCTTCTCGTAGGTCACGCGCGGGCGGGCCGAATCGAAGTCATGCACCTGCACGTTCGCGGCTTCATACACGGTGGGCAAGCCTGCTGCAGCGCGCGCCTGCATCAAATCGCGCGTCACCTCGGTCTGGCCGTAGACCATCACGTGCTGGCCGCCCGTCAGCGCCTGCAGGTCGATGCGGTGGCGCTGACCATGGAGCAGCAGATCGAAGCCGCCATGCACCAGGCCCTCTTGCTGCATGCGCTCGCCCACGCCGGCTTGCTGCAGCAAGTCGATGGTCACCTGCTCCAGCACGCCGGCGCGAATGCGGCCCAGCACGTAGTCGGCCGGCTGGCGCTCGATGATCACCGCGTCGATGCCCGCACGGTGCAGCAATTGCCCCAGCAGCAAGCCGGACGGGCCGGCGCCGATGATGGCGACCTGGGTGGTGAATGGAACGGCTACGGCTGCCGCAGCAGCAGAGGACGAAGTAGGTGCAGCTTCAAGGGAAGTCATGGGCGTGTCTTTGGCCGCCTGCCTGGGGCGGGCGCTGGTGTTTCGATGTGAGTCCGTTAAATAATCAATCAACAGCCCACAGCGTAGAAGCGCCATCGGTCAGGCACCAGTGCCATCGACCATTGACTGCGCGATCATCGCGCAGCCCATGCGATGATCGCGCAGTACTATTATTCGACCGCCCAGCGCACCACCGCACCACATCAGGCAACGATGGCAACTCGCACCACATCCGCGGCCGGCATCGCCCATGCCGACTTCATCGCCGGCATGGCCAAGGGCATGGCCGTGCTGGAGAGCTTCGACACCGAGCGCCAGCGCCTCAACGCCACGCTGGCGGCCGAGCGCGCGGGCCTGACGCGCGCGGCTGCGCGGCGCCATCTGCTCACGCTGGCGCACCTGGGCTATCTTGAAACCGACGGGCAGTACTTCTGGCTCGCGCCCAAGGTGCTGCGGCTGGCGGGCAGCTACCTGGCGTCGGCACGGCTGCCGCGCGTGGTGCAGCCCACGCTCAACCGGCTGGCCGCGCAGACGCAGCTGCCGTTTTCCGCCGTGGTGCTGGAAGGGCGCGAGGTCGTCATCGTGGCGCGCAGCACCGCCCAGCAGGGCAATGGACGGAGCGGCGACGCGGGCGACCGCGTGCTGGCCTACGGCCTGCACCTGGGCAGCCGCCTGCCCGCGCACGCCACCTCCACCGGCCGCATGCTGCTGGCGGCCCTGCCCAAGAGCGCTGTGCGCGACTGGCTGCGCGGCCACCCGCTGCCGCGCCTGACGGCCTACACCCAGACCGAGGCGCCCGCGCTGCGCGCCGCCATCGACGCGGCCCGCACGGCCGACTGCTGCATCGCCAGCGAAGAGCACGAGCTGGGCGTGGTGGCCCTGGCCGTGCCGCTGCGCGATCTGCAGGGCCGCACGGTGGCCGCGCTCAACGTGGTGACGTCGCCGCAGCGGCTGCCTCCCGCTCGCCTGCAGCGCGACCTGCTGCCGATGCTGCAGGACGCTGCGCGCGAGCTGCGGCCCTTGCTTTAAGGTGTTATTGGCCTCTAGCGCTTATCCATCAAGCGCTTGCAGCTATCAAGTCAATAGCAAGCCAATGGGCACGGGTCAGAACGACTCGGTATCCACCTCGCCCGTGCCCTGCGCGTTGTAGCGCCCGCCCGCCACGGTTTGCTGGTTGATCAGCGCCTCGGCCCGCGCCACCACGTCGGCCGACAGGCGCACATCCGCAGCGCCCAGGTCTTCCTGCAGATGCGCCACGCTGGTGGTGCCCGGAATCGGAATGATGTGCTCGCCCCGGTGCAGCAGCCACGCAATCGCCAGCTGCGCCGGCGTGCAGCCGGCTTCGCCCGCCAGGGCCGTGAAAGGCTTCAGCAGGCGCGCGTTGACGGCGTAGTTGTCGGGCGCGAAGCGCGGCATGGCGCGGCGAATGTCCTTGGCGTCCAGCGCGGCCACATCGAGCGGCCCGCAGAGAAAACCGCGCGCCACCGGGCTGAAGGCGACGAAGGCGGTGCCCAGCTCGCGGCAGGCGTCCAGCACGGCGATCTCGGGGTTGCGCGTCCACAGCGAATACTCGGTCTGCACGGCGGCGATGGGGTGCTCGGCATGCGCGCGCCGCAGTGTGGTGGCCGACACCTCCGACAGGCCGATGCTGCGGATCTTGCCCGCGCGCACCAGCTCAGCCAGGCCGCCCACGCTCTCTTCGATGGGCACGCTCTTGTCCCAACGGTGCAGGTAATACAGGTCGATCACGTCGGTCTGCAGGCGGCGCAGGCTGTCTTCGCAGGTCTTGCGCAGCGTGGCCGGACGGCCGTCGATCACGCGCACCAGGTTGCCGTCGCCCTTCACGTCCACACCCTGCATGCCGCATTTGCTGGCCAGCGTGAAGCGGCTGCGGTGGCTTTTCAGCACGCGGCCGACCAGCGTTTCGTTGGCGCCGAAGCCGTAGAGCGCCGCTGTGTCGAACAGCGTCACGCCCGCATCCAGCGCGGCGAGCAGCACGCGCTCGGCCTGCTCGGGCGCAGCCGGCGGGCCGTAGGCGTGCGACAGGTTCATGCAGCCCAGGCCGATGGCCGAGACGGAGAAAGGTCCGAGGTTTCGTTGTTGCATGGCACGAGCTTAACGCCATGCACAGGCGCAGCGAGCCCCCCACGGCGACCCGCCATGCCAGCGGCCAAGGGCGTGATGGCCCGTCCTATAGTGGCGTGGTGCACACCGAACCCAACCACCCCATTCCGTCCTTCGCCCTGACGCGCAGCGACAACGCCGAGTTGCAAAAGCGCATGCTGGCCCATGCCAAGGCCCAGTTGCGCAGCGGTGCGGGCCGCCGATCCATGCCGTGGTGGCGGGCCGCTCTGCTGTGGGTCGCATCCGTGGTGGTTCTGGTGTTCCTGATGCGCTGGATCGAATCGCTGCCCAGCGTGGGTACCCATCTGGCCGTAGGCGCCGTCGGGCTGGTGGTGGGTGTGTTCGGGGTGTGGGCGCTGTTCAGCTCAGGCACCCATGCGATTCAACAAGCGATGTTCCGGGACGACGGCTACTGCCTTTCGCCCCAGTCAGTGGATGTGCGGGGCGACTGCATCGAGCAGCGCACCCGCGCAACGCACTGCTTCTGGCAATGGGCAGGCTTTCATAGCCGGCAGGAGAGCGAAACGCTGGTGTTTTTGTTCGTGGACAACGCCGTGTGCCTGCCGGTGCCCAAGGCCATCCTCACCCCCGAAACCTACGCGCTCATCGAGCAGCGCGTGCCATTGCAGGCGCCTTGAG
Organism: Acidovorax sp. WCS2018Noco2-16; assembly: GCF_031843945.1. Classification (NCBI taxonomy): domain Bacteria; kingdom Pseudomonadati; phylum Pseudomonadota; class Betaproteobacteria; order Burkholderiales; family Comamonadaceae; genus Acidovorax; species Acidovorax sp. WCS2018Noco2-16. Next base: position 254,602 of record NZ_JAVTJJ010000003.1, on the reverse strand, counting down.
TCCTGCTGCCCGCTAAACACCAACATGCTCCACGTCACCCTGTTCGCCGACTACTTTCAGTTCTATCTGCAAGACGATCACGCAGAGGGCCGCGATATCGCAGCGCAGTGGAGCGATGACGACGTGGCGCGCATGCTGACCGTGGGGCCCGGCGTGGTGGGCATAGGCACGGCGCGCAACATGAGCGTGCCGGTGTCGCTGGAGCTGCTGGGCGAAGCACCGGCCTTGGACCTGACCGCCTGGGACCACGTGGTCGAGTGCACTCTGGTGGCGTCCAGCGGCCAACTGGTGATTGCCGGCAGCAGCGATTACCTGCCCGATGCAGCACGCATTCCCGTGGCACCAGGCATGTACCGCGTGCGCCTTGCGTGCGCCGGGCTGGGCACGGTGTCTGGCAGCGGCCTGGAGGGAGACGACCGCTACCACCTGCAGCTCTGGCCGGCAACGGCTGCCGAGCCGGTCGTGCTCAAGCAATACGCGGGTTAGCTGGCCGCTGCGGGGCACAGGCCCCCAGCACCTGACGGCGATCTCAGGTGATCTTGAAGACCGTCAGCACCTTCTTGCCGCCCGCCTTCTGTTCATACGCGGCCCACTGCTTGATCCCCTTGACCAGCACCTGCGTGCTCACGTCACGCACCGCCTTCTTGGCCTGAAGCTGGGCCGTCAGCCAGTCCTGGATATGCGGGAAGTACGCACCCTCCTGCCCGGTCGGGATGAGCATGTCCTTGCCGGCCACTTTGCCGGCGGGGGTGACAGTGATTTCGGTGGCGGGCATGAGTGGGCGTCGGGAGTGCAGGGCCAAGGCCGTTGACGGCGGCAGAGACCGGCAAACAGAGGGCAGAGAGCAAAGGGGCGCATTCTAGGCCGTCCAAACGGGCAGAAGCAGCGCGTGGCTAGCGCACCAGCCTGGCTGGCTCACCATCTGCACTGCTATGGAAAAAGTAGCGACTAGCGCTTATCCAGTAAGCGCCAGAGCCTCATTTGACTCAAAACATCCTGCTCTGTTCAACGGCTGCCCTGGCTGGTGCAGCACCTGGTGGCAGGCCCGCATGCGCGCCACGCTGGCGTGGGCGTCGCCGGCCCCCACGCGGAGCAGGCAAGAAAAGAAGGCCGCCGGCTGCGCTCCGGCGGCCGGGTGACTCAGAGCGCTTCGCTGCTGCTCCAGCGCGCCATCAGGGTATTGGACGGCAGCGTCTCGTCCACCAGTTTGCCGGCCGTCTCGGCACCGGCCACCGGCAGGCCGGTGGGGTCGAGCGCGCCGATCTGCACCAGCACGCTGGCCTGATCCCAGTAGATGTGTTCGTGGCACAGCTTGTCGCCGATGAACCGGATGACGCCCAGCATGGGAACGGTCACCTTGCGGCCGGTCGGTGCCAGGCCCGGCAGCAGCCAGTCGATCTCGGTGCTGTGGGTGAACTCCAGGATGAATTCGTCCACGACCTGGTTCGCGCCGATGGTGCGGGACAAGGGCTTGAGCACCATGTCGGGCGGATTGCCGTGCACGAAGTGGTGCTTGTAGAAGCGGTAGAGCTGGCGGTAACCCACGCCGCCGGTCATGGTGGGGATGTGGTTGACGTAGGGCTCGGCCACCATGGTCGCCATGGTGTCGTCCACGTTGCGGGTGCCGAACTCGTACTCGCAGTGCTTGTCCCACAGGGCGGACAAATCGAATTCGGGGCCGATCTCGCGTTTGAGCGCGGCGATGGTGCGCTGGTGCGCCATGGTCGATGCGAGCTTGTCGAAGTGCGCCCCACCGGCACGCGCAAATGCATGATCCACGCCCGGATAGGTGTAGATCTCCACACCCTTTTTGCCACCGATGGCCGCAGCGATGGCAGCTCTTGCATCGGCAGTGCAGTAATGGTCGAGCTCGGCGAAATGCAGCACCAGCCGGCCGGTGATGTGGGCGGCCTCGGGCAGCGCGTGTTCGATGCCCATGCCGTAGTAGCCCACGCACACCGCCGCATCCGTGCGGCAGGCTGCAAAGTAGGCCAGCCGGCCGCCCAGGCAGAAACCGACCAGGCCCTGGCCGACCGCCTTGTCCACTTCGGGCAGGGTGCGCAGCAGGTTCAGGCAGGCCTGGATGTCTTCAATGCCCTTGTCCAGGTCGAACTTCTGCAAATGGCCAAAGGCTTGCTCGAAATCGGCCGGGCCAAACCCCAGTTCGATGCCGGGTTTTTCGCGCCAGAACAGGTCGGGCACGATGGCCACGTAGCCTTCTGCCGCGTATTGCGCGGCCACCGCGCGCATGTTGGCGTTGACGCCAAAAATCTCCTGGCAGATCACCACGCCAGGCCCCCGGCCCGATGCGGGGTAGGCAATGTGGGCGGAGAAATTACCAGTGCCATCCAGGCTGGCGACTGTCAATGTGGAATGCATGGGGTTCCTTCATGGGGGGTGGAGTGCGATGCTGCTATGAGACACCCGATCACTCAGCTGGACTAGCCAGAAATGGCAATTGCCGAATTCGGCCAACAACGCCAGCGGCGGCAGGTCAACGGCATGCAATTGCATGAACGTTCCACAAGAATAGCCCCCGATGAGGCCCATATGAGCGCGTTTCCCCACGCCATGGATCTGTCCCGCGTCTACAGCCACCCGGTGTTCCGCACCACCAGCATCCCCGACTCCTGCCGTCAGTTGGGGCCAGAGCTGTCGGAACACCGGCTGCGCTGCGGCGCAGGCGACATCGACTACAGCCTGCACAGCGCCCACTCGCGGCGGGCCAAGATGATGATTCTTCGCTACGGCCCCGAGGTGGAAGTCCACTGCGGCGGCTTCCAGGACTTTTTTCTCGTGCAGATGCCGCTGCGCGGCTGCGTCGACATCTTGAGCGACGGGCATCGCATGACGGTCGAGGCCGGCCAGGCGGTGGTGGTCGCGCCCCAGCGCGAGCTGCGGCTGAATTTGAGCCGCGACTCCGAACAACTCATCCTGCGGCTGCCCCGCCAGCTGATGCACGAGGCCGCCCAAGCCTGCGGAAGCTGGCGGTCACGCCACGGGCCGGTCGATGGAACACTGACTCCGGCCTCCCGCATGGATGGCGTGGACTATTCGCGCTGGGCCGGTTTGGTGCAGGGTTTGATGTCGGGGTTGCCTGGCGATGATGCCCAGGTGCCAGCCTGGCTCGAAGAGGTGGAATTCGGCCTTGCGCTGTTTCTTCTGACGCAGCAGCGCCGGCTGGGCGACACCCCTGCGGACGACGGCTTGACCACGCCGCGCGCCGATTCCGAACCCCTGGCCGCCGCCGAGCGCTACGCCATGGCTCGGCTGTGCGCGCCGCTGTCGCTGGAAGATCTGGCCCGGGCGGCGGGGGTCAGTTCACGCACGCTGCATCTGTACTGCAAGCGTCGGTTCGGCGTAGGCCCCATGGTGTGGCTGCGCCAGATGCGGCTGGACGCCGCACGGCAAAAGCTCAGCAGCGGCCGCGACTGCCGGATCACCGACGTGGCGATGGACCACGGCTTCGGCCACCTGGGACGGTTTTCTTCGTATTACCAGCAGCGTTTTGGCGAGCTGCCGCGCGAGACAACCGCCCGCCGCTGAGTGTCATTCAGAGTCGGCAAGCCACTGGCGCGGCGAGCGCCCCTGATCCGGCCCCAGCGCTGAAAAGCCGCCGTCCACCGGCAGATCCACACCCGTGATCCAGCCGGCATCGGGCGAGCAGGCGAAGGCCACCACCGCCGCCACGTCCTCGCCGCGCCCCACACGCCCCAGCGGGTGCAACCGGGCACCCACCGCATCGGCGCGTGCCTGATCGCCGCCGGTCATGGCCTCCATGGCGGGCGACCAGGTCCAGGCCGGCGAAACGCTCAGGCAACGAATGCCGCGGGGTGCCAGAGTGACCGCGATGTTGCGGGTGATCTGCAGCAGCCCCGCCTTCGACGCCGGGTACAGCGCCCGCCCTGCCGCACCGAACTTGCCGCCAGTGCTGCCCACATTGACGATGACCGAGCCGTGCCCCATCACCGCCGACGCCAGGTGCGTGAACATCGCCGCCGACACCAGATTGACGTTGAGCGTCTGCAGCCACATTTCGCGAGGAGACGCCAGGCCCTGATCGGCGTACACGCACGCGTTGTTGACCAGAAAATCGAGCCGGCCGAAGCGCGCCATGGCGGTGTCAATGGCGGCCTGGATCTGGTCGTCGTCGGTGATGTCGGCTTCGACATACGTGGCGGCCGCGCCCATGTGCCGCGCGGCGGCCTCGCCGGCTTGCCGCTGGCGGTCGACCAGCAGCACGTCGGCCCCGTCCGCCACCAGCCGGGCGGCAATGTCTCGCCCCAAACCCTGTGCCGCGCCGGTGACGACGGCTACCTTGCCGAGCAGGCGCGCCGCCGCGCTCACGCCAGGGCCTCCGCCACGTCGCCGATGGTGGCCACCAACGACATGCTGCGCAGCGCCGCCGCGTGCACGCCAGGCGCGGCGGCCGCACAGGCGTCTGCCGCCACGCGGACATCAAAGCCCTGGTCGGCCGCATCCCGCACCGTGTTCTCGACCACGGAATGGGTGGAGACCCCCGCGACCACCAGGTGCTGCACGCCACGCATGCGCAGCAACTGCCCGACAGGCGTGCCGACAAAGGCACTGATGCGTGTGTGCGTAACCACGAATTCGTCCGCGCCCGGCTGCGGTGCCAGCAGCTCGAAGAACTCGCTGCCCCAGTCGCCATCACGCGCTGCGCCCAGCGCGATGGCCTGGCGGAAGATGGGCGTATTGCGCGGGCAGTCGGCATAGTCGGGCCGGAAGGCGATGCGCACATGCACGATGGTCCAGCCCTGGTGCCGGGCACCGGCCAGCAGCCGCGCAGCCGCCTGGGTGACAGCCGCGCGGGCAGCGTCGTCCTCGCCCAGCCCGACGCGGATGCGGCCCTCGGGGTGCACCACGTCGTTCTGGTAGTGCAGGGCCAGCAAGGCGGTGGAAGAGGCGGAGGTGGTCGTCAAATAAATACCTCCAGGCTGGCGAACACACTGTCGCAGCTCACCAGGTTCACCCTTTTGAGCTGCAGCTTCCAGCCACCGCCGCCTGCCGGCGCCAGCTTGTGGAACACCTGGCCGGCCAGTTGCCGCTGCTGCAGCCGGTATTCGGTGTATTGCAGGTTGGATCGCACGATGAGATGGCCGGCGGCGTCGAAACCCTCGACCTGGATGTTGCCCACCAGCCGGCTGCTGCGGGTCACAGGTTGCTGCGACCAGTTGCGCGCGTTCAGCAACCGTCTCACACGGGTCTCGCGCAGCATGCGGTCTTCCCAGAACAATGAAATTTGCTCGAAGGGATCCACCTGGTCGTGGTGGCGCGGCACCCAGTAGCGGCCCTCGTCGGTCCACAGGGCCAGCCATTCGTGAAAGCGGCGCTCGTCCAGCAAGCGTGCTTCGTGGAACAGCGCCTGCTCCACGCCGCGCAGGGCGGCCAGATCCAGGTCGCAGGGTTCGGTGGGCGCCAGCGCCAGGTCGATACGATGGTCAAGCAGCATGGGAACACTCCGACGATGCCGAGGCAGCGCCTTCGCGGTGGATCGGTATCACCTTCGGCGACCCCTCCACCACCATGTACTCGCGCCAGGCGGCGAACTGGTTGCGCATGGGCAGCTCGCTGGTGCCATTGGTGGACACCGCGCCGTCGGGCAGCACGGTGTCAGTGCCCAGGTAGCGGTGCAGGCTGACCCAGTCGCCACCCCGGGTGTTGTTGCCCTCCTGGCAGCGGCGGTAGACCTCCACGTCGTCAGGCATCACGTTGGACGAAGGCGAATTGACCACGTTGGCGTAAGTCAGCGCGCGATCCCACACCTCGCGCGGCGCGCCCTTGCAGCGAAACAGCTGGATCTCCACCAGCGTGCGGTCCACGGCCAGCGGTCGTATCACCCGGAACTGCTGAAACACGTTGTGCGGCGAACCACTGCCGTACAGCACGGTGTTGTGGCGGCTCATGCCCAGCACCGCCTGCGCCTGCGCTTCGCCGCGCGCCTCTGCAAGGCAAGCGAAATGCGCACGTGCGACCGGGTCGCGGGTGGCAGCGCGGGCGTCGAAGATGCCCTCCATGTAGCCGTGCCCGTAACGGTAGGCGCGCAGCTCGAGCTTTTCCCAGAAGGCATAGGGCTCGCCATTGCCGTCCTGGATGAGCAGCTCGAAAGGCATCTCGCCGATGGCCTCGGCCTCTTCTCGCGCCGCCACGAAGGAAGATTCGTGCGTCACCCGCGCATGCATCGTGTCGTGCAGGTTTTCGTAGAACACCTTCCAGTTCGACGGCTGCTCGACGCGGAACACGCCGCCCGCCACCTCGACCTCGCCCACGGGCGATCGATCGCACAGGTTGTCGATGGACGATGCCACGCCACCGAGGAAAGCTGTGAGATCGATGCCGGTAGGGCTTTGGCTGGCGAAGACAAAACCCCGATAGCTATCGACGCGGGCCAGCGGCATCATCGAAAACTGCGGATTGGCGGGGTCGTACTCGGTGCCCTCGAAGGCCGTGCGCAGGGGCGCCGAAAAATGCGAGCCGTCGAGCTTGAAAGTCCACGCGTGGTAGGGGCAGCGAAAGAACTTGCCGGCACAGCCGTCGCCTTCCGCCACCAGCTTGGCGCCTTTGTGCGGGCAGCGGTTGTAGAGCACTTTCACACCGCCGTCGGCGGCCCGCACCATCACCACGTCCTGATCGCCCAGGCGTGTGGTGTGGTAGTCCCCGGTCTGGGGCACCTGGCTCTCATGGCCGACGTAGATCCAGGCCTGCCCGTAGATACGCTCCATCTCCAGGGCAAATATCTCGGGGTCGGTATAGACGCGTTTATGCACGCTGTCGGGCCGCACAAGACTGTCTATTTCTTCCTTGCTGATCATGTCCAAACCTCTGCTGAGTGATCTAGTGCACCCAGTGTGGGCAGCTTGGAGCAGCGGCAATAGCCAACATCCGCAAAGCTTCGTCCGGTATCGGCAGCGAAGGGGGAGCCTCTGAAATCGGACGAGTCCGGTGCGATTTGCGGATAGCGTCCGCCCACTGCGGCCACCAGACTTTATGCACCACCTCGTCCTTCCTTCCACTGCCTGGACCGCCCCATGAAAAAACCCCGACTGGCCTGCCTTGCGATTTCTGCCCTTGCGCTGGCCGCCACCGCCCACGCCAGCGAGCCCCTGAAGATCGGCTTCGTCACCACCCTCTCGGGGCCTGGCGCGGTGATCGGCGAGGAGCTGCGTGACGGTTTCGCCCTGGGCATCAAGCACAGCGGGGACAAGCTGGGCGGTTTGCCGGTCACGCTGAAACTGGTGGACGACCAGCAGAGCCCGGACATCGCCCGGCAGGCCCTGGACCGCATGATCAAGAGCGACAAGGTGGACATCGTGACGGGCATCGCATTCTCGAACGTGCTGCTGCCGGTGCTGCCGATGATTCTCAACAGCGGCACGGTCTACCTGAGCCCCAATACCGGCCCGGCGGACTATGCGGGCGCGAAATGCCACAAGAACTTCTTCGCGACCGCGTGGCAGAACGAAGATATTCCAGTGGCCATGGGCAAATTTGCCAACGAAAAGAAATTCAACCGCGTGGCACTGATCGCGCCGAATTACCCCGGCGGCCGTGAATCCCTGACCGGCTTCAAACGACTATTCAAGGGCGAAGTTTCCCAGGAGCTCTACTCCAAGGTCGGCCAGCTCGACTTTTCGTCCGAACTCGCCACCTTGCGTGCCGGCAAGCCTGATGCGGTCTTCTTCTTCCTGCCGGGCGGCACGGGCGTCAACTTCATCAAGCAATTCGGTACCGCCGGCCTGGGCAAGCAAATGGCGCTGCTGGCCCCGGGGTTTTCAGCCGATGAAGACACCTTCAGGGCTGTCGGCCCTGCGCTGCTGGGCACTTACAACGGCTCGCAGTGGTCCCCCGACCTGCCCGGTCCGGTCAACAAGAAATTCGTCGAGGACTTCCAGAAAACCTATGGCCGCGCGCCCAGCATGTACGCCTCGCAGGGCTACGACACCGCCTTGCTGATCGACGGCGCGGTGAAGACGGCCGGCGGCAAAATCGAAGATCGCGAACTGTTCCTCAAGGGCTTGAAGGCAGCCGACTTCCAGTCAGTCAGAGGCGCCTTCAAGTTCAACACCAACCAATACCCCATCCAGAACATCTACATGCGGGTGGTCGAGAAAGACAGCCAGGGCCGCATCACCAACCGGCTGCTGGGCACCACGCTGGAAAACCAGGCAGACGCCTTCGTGGCCTCCTGCACGATGAAATGATGGTCGCGGCGGCTGCTCCCGTTGGCACGACGATCAAGGTGCGGGTTGAAGAGACCTGGCTGACGGCCGGCGATGTGCGGGTGTTCCGCCTGCGTAGCGACGACGCCTTGCCCGGTTTCACGGCAGGCGCCCATGTCAACGTGCAGGTGCGCACGCACGATGGCCGAGACGACTGGCGGCGCTATTCACTGGTCAACCTCGATCCCACGCCCTGCGCCACCGACTCGCCCGCCGACTATCTGCTGGCGGTGCGCCTGGATCCCGCCAGCCGCGGCGGTTCGCACCACATGCACCATGCAGTGCAGACCGGGGACACGCTGGTCATCGAGCCGCCGCGCAACGATTTTGCGCATGCTGCGCACAAGGCTCGCTCGGTGCTGATCGCCGGCGGTATCGGCATCACGCCCATGGCCAGCATGGCCGCGCACGGGCGGGCCATCGGGCAGGTCTTGACGCTGCACTACGCAGGCCGCAGCCGCGCATCGATGGCCTGGCTGCCCGAGTTGCAAACCCTACTGGGGGACGACCTGCGGGTGCATGCGGACGACGAGCAGGGCGGGCCACTCGGGGTGGCCGACATCCTGGCGGGCTGCCAGCTGCAAGATCACGTGTATGTGTGCGGCCCGCAACCGATGCTGGATGCCGTGCTGCGCCACACGGCCCAGTTGGGCTGGGGTTCGGAGCGGGTTCATTTCGAGCTGTTTTCCGCTCCGCAGGGCGAGGCGGCGGACAAGGCTTTCGACGTGGAATTGGCAGGCAGCGGCCGCAGGCTGCATGTGCCCGCAGACCGCACCTTGCTGGACGTGTTGAACGAAGCCGGCTACGACGTGCTGTTCGACTGCGAACGCGGCGAATGCGGCGTGTGCATGGTGCCGGTGGTCTCCGGCGACATCGACCACCGCGACTACGTGCTGACCGAGAACGAGAAAAAGAAGGGCCAGGTCATGCACCCATGCGTGTCGCGGTGCAAAGGCCCGCTGCTGGTGTTGAAGCTGTAGTCCCCAGCCGTCACGCGAGGCTGGGGCACACAACCCGGGCGAATGACCGGCGGCCGATGCGATACCCGCATCGGCCTGCGCCGGCGCACACCCCTCATCGCCAAAGACTTCAGACCATTGATTGCTATAAATATTATAGCAATATATGACCTATTGACAAGCGCTAGAGCACGATTTTGCTTGAAATCAACCCGCGTTCAGCTGCTGCTCCAGCTGGTGCAGCACCTGGTAGCAACCCAACACCCGGCCCACGCTGGCGTTGGGCTCGCGGCCCTCGCGAATGGCGGCGAAGAACTCGCGGTCCTGCAGTTCGATGCCGTTCATCGACACGTCGACCTGGCTCACGTCGATCTGCTCGTCCTTGCCGTTGTACAGGTCGTCGTAACGCGCCAGGTAGGTGGCGGTGTCGCCGATGTAGCGGAAGTACGTGCCCAGCGGGCCGTCGTTGTTGAAGCTCAAACTGAGGGTGCAGATCGCACCGCTTTCGGCCTTCAACTGGATGCTCATGTCCATCGCGATGCCCAGCGTGGGGTGGATGGGTCCCTGGATGGCATTGGCCTGCACGATGGGGCTGCCCGCCTGGTAGGCGAACAGATCGACCGTGTGCGCTGCGTGGTGCCACAGCAGGTGGTCCGTCCAGCTGCGGGCCTGGCCCAGCGCGTTGGTGTTGGTGCGCCGAAAGAAGTAGGTCTGCACATCCATCTGCTGGATGTTGAACGCGCCCTTTTGCACTTGCTGGTGCACGTACTGGTGGCTGGGGTTGAAGCGGCGCGTGTGGCCGCACATGGCCACGAGGCCGGTCTGCTTTTGCAGCGCCACGACGTCTTCGGCGCCTTTCAGGCTGTCGGCCAGTGGAATTTCGACCTGCACGTGTTTGCCGGCCTTCAGGCAGGCGATGGTCTGCTCGGCGTGCATCTGTGTGGGCGTGCACAAAATCACGGCGTCCACCTCGGGCAGCGACAGCGCAGCGTTCAGATCGGTGGTGACGTGGCCGATGCCGTATTTGGTGGCCACTTCGCGGGTCTTTTCCAGGTCGCGGCTGATCAGCGAGACAACCTCGACGCCGTCGATGTTCTGGATGCCGTCCAGGTGCTTGATGCCGAAGGCGCCAGCGCCTGCCAGTGCGACTTTGATAGTCATGTTGCGAGTTCCTATGTTCTTGTATCGAACGGAAGGGGGCCGAGCAGATCAGGCCTTGGCTTCCTCGAGGATGAGGTGTCCCACGGCGGTGTTGGAGGCCGGCACGTGGAAGAAGCGGTGCGCCACGCGCGGCGGCGGGCCGCCTGCCACGTCGGCCATGGCACCGCGTGCGATCAGCCACATCACCAGCTCGATGCCTTCGCTGCCGGCTTCGCGAACGTATTCGATGTGCGGCACCTTGGCCAGCTCGGCCGGCTCGGCGATCAGGCGGTCGAGAAAGCGGTTGTCCCAGTCGGCGTTGATGAGGCCCGCGCGCGCGCCCTGCAGCTGGTGGCTCATGCCGCCCGTGCCCCAGATCTGCACGTTCAGGTCTTCGTCGAACGACTCGACCGCATTGCGGATGGCTCGGCCCAGGTTGAAGCAGCGCTGGCCGCTGGGCGCCGGGTACTGCACCACGTTCACGGCGAAAGGAATCACCGGGCAGGGCCAGGCGCCGTGCTGCGGGTGCTGTTCGCCGCACAGCAGCGACAGCGGCACCGTCAGGCCGTGGTCCACGTCCATCTTGTTGACGATGGTGAGGTCGAAGTCCTGCTGGATCACGCTCTGCGCGATGTGGCCGGCCAGTTCGGGGTGGCCCACCACCTTGGGCACGGGGCGCGGGCCCCAGCCTTCGTCGGCCGACAGGTATTCGCCTGCGGTGCCGATGGCGAAGGTGGGAATCATGTCCATGCTGAAGGCCGTGGCATGGTCGTTGAACACGAGGATGATCACGTCGGGCTTGTTGTCCTTCAACCACTGGCGCGAGAACTCGTAGCCGGCGAAGAGGGGAGCCCAGTAAGGCTCCTGCGTCTTGCCCAGATCCATCGCGGCGCCCACGGCGGGCACGTGCGATGTGAAGACGGATGCGGTGATGCGGGCCATGGTCAGCCTTCCTTCTTTTGCGTCGTGACGGGGGCCGTGGCGTGCGACGCGCCCTGCGGCTGGCGGTGCGGCTGCGCGGAGCCTTCTTCGCCGGTGTAGCGGTTGCCTTCGATGCTGCGGCCACCGCCGATCATCATGTCGCGGTATTCCTGCTCGGTCATGCCCGTCATGCTGCCGGCCATCTGCTGGAAGCTGCGGCCATCGGTGGCGCCGATCTTGGCCAGAAAGTAGATGTTGCCGCCGGTACGCATGCACCAGTTCAAGTCGCGCGTCAGCACGGCCTGCTTTTGTTCTTCGCTCATCGGCCAGGTGTCCAGATAGGCCCGTTCGTCCGTCTTGAAGCGCACGCGGTTTTCGGGCTTCATCAGGCTCATGCAGAACTGGTTCAGCCAGTAGCCCTTACGGCTTTGATCGGCGTCGAAAATGATCGTGCCGGGCACGTCGAGGTAGGGTTTGTCAAGAGCCATGTCGTGCTCCTTCTTACTTGACTTCTTCAGGCCAGTACAAGCGCATCGGGTTGTCGACCAGCAGCTTTTTCTGCAGCTCAGCGGTCGGCGCGATGTGCGGGATGAAGTCCACCAGCAGCCCGTCGTCGGGCATGTGGTCTTTCAAGTTGGGGTGGGGCCAGTCGGTGCCCCACAGCACGCGATCGGGAAATTCTTCCACCACGCGGCGCGCGAAGGGCACCACGTCTCGGTAGGCGTCCTGTTCGCCATCCAGGGCCGGCGGGCCGGCGACAGACAGGCGTTCGGGGCAGCTCACCTTGCTCCACACGTTCGGGTGCTCGCGCATGAACTTCAAAAACAGCGAGAACTCCGGCCCGTCGATGGGCTGGCGCACGTCGGGCCGGCCCATGTGGTCGACCACCACCGTCGTGGGCAGCTGCGTGAAGAAGTCCCACAGCTCGGGCAGATCCACAGCCTCGAAATAGATCACCACGTGCCAGCCCAGCTTCTGGATGCGGCCGGCGATCTCCAGCAACTCGTCCTTGGGCGTGAAGTCCACCAGCCGCTTGACGAAGTTGAAACGCACGCCGCGCACGCCGGCCTCGTGCAGCTCCTGCAGTTCGGCGTCGCCGATGCTGCGGCGTACCGTGGCAATGCCGCGCGCCCTGCCGCCCGCGGCCTGGCACGCGTCCACCATCGCGCGGTTGTCCGCCCCGTGGCAGGTGGCCTGCACGATCACGTTGCGCGCAAAGCCCAGGTGGTCGCGCAGGGCGAACAACTGCTGCTTGCTGGCGTCGCACGGCGTGTACTTGCGCTCGGGCGCGAACGGAAACTCTTCACCCGGGCCGAACACGTGGCAGTGCGCGTCCACGCTGCCGGGCGGCAATTGGAAGCGCGGGCGGCTTGGGCCGGCGTACCAGTCCAGCCAGCCGGGCGTTTTCTCGAAAGGGCCGGAAGTCGGCTTGCTCATGGTGTGAATCGCTTTCTCGGAATTCATGAAACAGGGTCGGGGCCGCGCTGCGGGCGGGTCAGTCCGGCTTGATCTGCGCTTCGCGCACCAGCTTCTCGTAGCGCACCCGTTCGGCACGGACCAGCTGCACGAACAGCTCGCGGTTGCCCGGCAGCACTTCGCCGCCCACCTGGGTCATGCGCTCGCGCACGGCCTGCGTCTGCAACGCTTTCTGCACTTCGGCATGCAGGCGCTCTACCACCGGCAGGGGCGTGGCGGCAGGCGCCACCACGCCGTACCAGACCGAGGCCTCGAAGCCGGGAAAGCCCGACTCGGCGATGGTGGGCACGTCGGGAAAGACGGCGCTGCGCTGGGGGCTGAGCACCGCCAGGACTTTCAGCTTGCCGCTTTGCACGTGCGGCTGCACCTCCAGCGCATTCACGGCGATCAGCGGCAACTGCCCGCCGATCACGTCGGTCAGCGCCTGTGCGCCGCCGCGGTACGGAATGTGCCGCAGCTCGATGCCCGCCGCCCGCTCGAAGAACTCCACCGCCATGTGCGGCGTGGAGCCGTTGCCCGGCGAGGCGAACGCGATGCTGCGCGGCTGCGCCTTCGCGTCGGCGATCAGCTGGCGGATGCTGGCGTAGGGCGCGCTGGCGTTGGCGGCGATCACCACCGGCACGCGGCCGATGAGCGACACCGCCACCAGGTCGCGCTCGGCGTCGAAGGGCGCGGGTTGGTAGAGCGCCATGTTGGCCGCCAGCGCGTTGGCCGTCACCATCAGCGTGTAGCCGTCGGCGGGCGCGTCGATGGTCGCCTTGACGGCAATGTTGGTTCCGGCGCCGGGCTTGTTCTCGATCACGAACGGCTGGGCCAAGCTGGCCGACAGCGCCTGGCTCACGCTGCGGGCCACCGCGTCGACCGCGCCGCCGGCCGAGTAGCCGACGATGACGCGCACTGGCCTGGCGGGGTACGCGGCATCGGCCCATGCCTGCAGCGGCAGCGCCATGGCTGCGCCCGCCGCCGACAGCATGGTCAGCGCGCGGCGGCGATCTGCGCGAAGCAAAGACGGGGCAAGGAGATGAGGGCAGATGGGCACATTGGTCCTTCCGGCTTCAGTCCAACGACACGTTGGCTTTGCGGATCACTTCGCCGAAGCGCTGGCTCTCGGTCTGGATGAACTGCGCGAACTCGGGTCGCGTGGTGGGGAAGGGCTCATACGCGAAGCTCTTGAACTTCTCCAGCAACTCGGGCGCCTTCAGCGCGTCCTCCACGTCCCGGCGGATCTTGTCGGCGACGGCGGCGGGCAGGCCCGGCGGCACCACCAGCGCGTTCCAGCCGGTGACCTCGAAGCCCTTCGGGCCGCCCGATTCGGCCACCGTGGGCACGTCGGGGTAAGAGGCCGACCGCTGCGGTGCGGCGATGGCCAGAAAGCGCAGCTTGGCCGCCCGCTGCAGTGGCCCGGCCGTGGCGGCGGTGCCCAGGGCAAAAGCCAGGTCGCCGGTAGAAACGGCGCTGTAGAGCTGCGTGGTCTCCTTGTAGACCACATGCTCCATCTGCGTGCCGGTGATCGACTCGAACAGCTCGGAGCCCAGATGCACCGGGTTGCCCACCGACCACGAGCCGTAGTTCAGCTTGCCCGGGTTCGCCTTGGCATCGGCGATGAGGTCAGACACCTTCTGATAGCGGCTGGTGCTGCCCACGGTGAAGAAGAAGTACGCCTTGAAGAGCGGCAGCAGCGGGTCGAAGTCCTTGACCGGGTCATAAGGCAGCTTTTTGAAGAGGCTCGGATAGGCGGCCAGGTGCACGTTGTCCAGCACGATCAGATCCGTGCCGTCCTTGGCGCCGCGCTTGAAGGCATCGATGGCGATGAAGCCGTTGCCGCCGGGCCGGTTGTCCACGGTGACGGGCTGGCCCCAGGTGCGCGACAGCCGGTCGGCCACCAGGCGCGCCACGCCATCAGGCCCGCCACCCACTGGAAAGGGCGTGATGATGCGCACGGCCTTGGTCGGGTACGCCTGGGCGTGCGCGGCCAGGGGCAGGGCGGCAGCCAGCGCGCAGGCGGCGCTGGCCAGGGTGGCGATCAAGGTACGGCGGGAGGTACGTTGGGCTGGTGGGCGCATGGCTTTTGTCTCTCGTTGTAGGAATGGAATGGGAAGAAGGCCAGGACAGGAGGTCAGTCGATGTACTTCAGGCCCGCGGCGGCCAGTGGCTCGCGCATCTTGTACATGTCCAGGCCCAGCACGCCCGAGGCCAGCCTGGCGCGCTTTTCGCCCTCGAAGCTCTCGCGCCTGGTGGCGGCGGCCAACGTTTCTGCGGCACGCGCAGCGGGCACGCACACCACGCCGTCGTCGTCCGCCACGATCACGTCGCCGGGCGTGACCAGCATGCCGGCGCACACCACCGGAATGTTCACCGAGCCGATGGTGGCCTTGATGCAGCCCTTGCTGCTGATGCACTTGCTCCACACCGGAAAGCCCATCTCCTGCAGCGTCTTCACGTCGCGCACGCCCGCATCGATGACCAGCGCCCGCGCACCGCGCGCCTGAAAGCTGGTGGCCAGCAGGTCGCCGAAATAGCCGTCGGTGCATTCGGCGGTGATGGCGGCCACCACGATGTCGCCGGGCTGGATCTGCTCGGCCGCCACGTGCAGCATCCAGTTGTCGCCCGGGTGCAGCAGCACGGTGACCGCAGTGCCCGACACCTGCGCGCCGGAGTAGATGGGCCGCATGTGGGGCTTGAGCAGGCCCACGCGGCCCATGGCCTCGTGCACCGTGGCCGAGCCCAGCGCGGCCAGGCCGTCGGCCGCTGCGCGGTCGGCTCGGCTGATGTTGCGGTAGACAACGCCTAGTTCGTACATGTTTGTCTCTCTCCAATGGTTGGGTGCATCAAGGCTTCAGCGCATCACGTTCGTTCCGCCTCCATCCGTTCGGGCTGAGCCTGTTGAAGCCAGGGCGCTGCGCGGCGCTTCGACAGGCTCAGCGTGAACGGGTGGGGGGTGATCCATAACGCCCGCGAGATCAAAGCCCTTGGGCCTTCAGGCGCGCATCCAGGCGCGGGAACACGCGGCGCGCGTTGCCTTCGAAGACCTGAAAGCGTTCGTCGTCGCTCAGGTTCGCCGTGGCGTTCACATAGCGCTTGGTGTCGTCGTAGTAGTGGCCGGTCTGCGGATCGATGCCGCGCACGGCGCCGATCATTTCGCTGGCAAAGAGGATGTTCTTGACCGGAATCACCTTGGTCAGCAGGTCGATGCCTGGCTGGTGATAGACGCAGGTGTCGAAAAAGATGTTGTTCAGCAGGTGGTCTTCCAGCAGCGGCTTCTTCATCTCCTGCGCCAGGCCGCGAAAGCGCCCCCAGTGGTAGGGCACCGCACCGCCGCCGTGCGGAATGACGAACTTCAGTGTGGGGAAGTCCTTGAACAGATCGCCCTGGATGCACTGCATCACCGCCGTGGTGTCAGCGTTCAGGTAGTGCGCGCCAGTGGTGTGAAAGCACGCGTTGCAGCTGGTGCTCACGTGCACCATCGCCGGAATGTCGTACTCCACCATCTTCTCGTAGATGGGGTACCAGTGGCGATCGGTCAGCGGCGGGCTCGTCCAGTGGCCGCCGCTCGGGTCGGGATTCAGGTTGATGCCCACGTTGCCGTACTGCTCCACGCACTTCACCAGTTCGGGAATGCTGGTGGCCGGGTCCACGCCCGGCGACTGCGGCAGCATGGCGGCCGGCACGAAGTGGTCGGGGAACAGCTCGGACACGCGAAAGCACAGCTCATTGCAGATCGCCGCCCAGGTGCTGGACACCTCGAAGTCGCCGATGTGGTGCGCCATGAAGCTCGCGCGCGGACTGAAGATCGTCAGGTCGCTGCCGCGCTCTTTCATCAGGCGCAGCTGGTTGGTCTCGATGGATTCGCGCAGCTCGTCGTCGCTGATCTTCAGATCGGCCACGCGGGGTTTGGCGGCGGGGTCCTTGATGCCCGCGATCTGGGCGTTGCGCCAGTTTTCCAGCGCCTTGGGCGCCGTGGTGTAGTGGCCGTGGCAGTCGATGATCATGCGAAGAGGCTCCGTGGGGTACGCAATAGACAAAAGTGGGGTGCAGGGTGTGTGGAGTGCGGCCGCGTTCAGGCCGGCTCCATGCCTTGGCGCTGCTTGGCGGCCGCCGCAGCGGGCGACGCCAGAAAGGCCAGCAGTTCGCGCGCTGCGCCTTCCTCGGCCGCGCCAGCCACCACGGCCGCGCTGAAGACGGTGGTGATCTGCACCGCATCGGGCAGCGGGCCGATCACGTCGATGCCTTGCAGATGCATCAACTCGCTGAACTGCTGAAAGCCCAGAGCGACATCGCCGCGCGCCACCAGGGTGCCTACGGGTGTGCCGGCAGGTGCCTGCACCGTGCGGCTTTGCACTAGATCGGCAATGCCCCAGCGCTCGAACAACTGCTGCAGCGCCACGCCGCTGGGGCCGGTGGAATAGCCGATGGTGGGCGCCGCCAGCACCGCCTCGCGCAACTGCGCTTCGGTGCCGATGGGCGGGTGCGCGGCGCCGGCGCGCACCGCTACCGCCACGCCCGAGCGCGCTACGTCCACCGTGCTGCCGGGCACGATGCGGCCCGCGGCCTCCAGCTTGGCGATGGCGTCGGACGCCAGCACCACCACGTCGAAAGACTCTCCCTCGCGCACCCGCCGGGCGGCATCCACGCCGCCGACGGATTCGATGGCGGCCTGCATGCCTGATTGGCGCTGCCAGTCCGCCAGCAACTCGGCCAGCAACGTGCGCGTCGCCATCGACGAAATACCGCGAACCAGGGGAGGGGCCATGGAAGATGTCTCCGTTCTATTTGTGCTGGCGACGCCTGCCGTTCGATGCGGGGCGACGCGTTGGATGGGCACCATTTTGCGCAGCGCGGCTGCGTCTGCCCACTGCCCGCGGCCGCTACCAGTTAGAACAAACAGGCATAACGGCTCAGCAGCTATGTCGCGAAGTAGAGATCCTGGCGTAGCATGGCCGGCGCGCGGCGCAGGGCCGCCACACTCTCAGGAGCCCTTTGTCACCGTGGACCTCAAACAGATCGAATACTTCGTGCGCGTGGCCGAGCTGGGCAGCTTCACGCGCGCCGCCCTGGCGCTGTCGGTGGCGCAACCGGCGCTCAGCCGGCAGATTCGACTGCTGGAAGTGGAGCTGCGCCAGAACCTGCTGCTGCGCAACGGCCGCGGCGTGACGCTGACCGACGCCGGGCAGTTGATGCTGGAGCACGGCCGCGGCATCCTGCACCAGGTGGAGCGCGCGCGCGAAGACCTGGGCCGTGCGCGCGGCGCGCTCACCGGCCGCGTCAGCATCGGTCTGCCGCCCAGCCTGGCACGGCGGCTGACGGTGCCCATCTCGCGCGCCTTCCGCCAGCGCCTGCCCGACGCAGCCCTGTCCATCAGCGAAGGCCTGTCGGTGCAGATGCAGGAAT
This sequence comes from Acidovorax sp. WCS2018Noco2-16, assembly GCF_031843945.1. NCBI lineage: Bacteria > Pseudomonadati > Pseudomonadota > Betaproteobacteria > Burkholderiales > Comamonadaceae > Acidovorax > Acidovorax sp. WCS2018Noco2-16. Next base: position 236,478 of record NZ_JAVTJJ010000003.1, on the reverse strand, counting down.
GGCTGCAGACCGGCCGGCTGGACGTGGCGCTGCTCTACAACCCGCCCACATCGCCCGAGCTGACGGCCGAGCACCTGATGGACGAAGAACTCTTCGCCGTCGCACCACGCCCCGACACCCGCCCCGGCACGGGCGGCGGCGGCGCCGAGGCGCCCCTGCCACTGGCCACGCTGGCCACCCACCCGCTGATCGTGCCCAGCCGCCCCAACGCCCTGCGCATGCTGCTGGAGCGGCGCATGGCCGACATCGGCTGCAGCCCACGCATCGCCATGGAGATCGACGGCGTTCCGGCCATCCTCGACCTGGTGTCCGAAGGCGTGGGCTACGCCGTGCTGCCCGGCCACGCGGTGCGCAGCGCGGCCCACCCGCAGCGCTATCTGCTGCACCCCATCGAATCACCCCGGGTGGTGGGGCAGCTGCATCTGGTCACCTCCGCGCGGCGGGCGGCGACGCTGGCGCAGCAGGCGACGATTGCCTTGATTCGCGAAGTGGTGGCGGGACTGGAAGGCGCCTGACGCGGCCCAGCTGCGGCCAGCCAGCGCAGGCCGGCAAATGCTACTATTTTTATAGCTACTAACGCTTATACATCAAGCGCTAGAGGCCAAAAACACTTGAATTTTGCACGCCAGCCGGTCTGCACAGCCGGGCCAGCTCACCCGTGCTGCGTGCCCAGAAACCGCACCGGCGGCATGCCCACTGCGCGCCGCACCATGGCGCTGAACGCACTCGGGCTGTTGTAGCCCAGCTCCGCCGCAATCTGGTTGATGGGCCGGCGCCCGGCCGCCAGCGCCACGGCCTGGGCCAGCAGCACCTGCTGGCGCCACTGGGTGAAGGTGGTGGACAGGTCTTGCCGAAAGAGCCGCGCCACGGTCCGCGGGCTGGCGCCAGTGTCGCGGGCCCAGTCGGCCAGGGTGTCGTGGCGGGTGGGGTCGGCCAGCACGGCCTCGCACAGGTGGCGCAGGCGCTTGTCGCGCGGCAAGTTGACGCCCAGGCGCACGGCACTGGCGCGGCGCAGCTCTTCCAGGATCAGCGCGCTCAGGTGGCGCTCGCGGCGCAGCGCATCGGGCGCCAGGGGCGGGGCGTCGTCGGCGTCGGTGGGCATTTCGCAGACCACGGCGCGCAGCAGGTCAGACACCTCCAGCACGCGGCACTGGCCCCAGGGCGCCTCGTCGGGGCGCGCCACGCCCGGCCCGCAGCGCCCGCGCGGCTGGTGGAAGTACAGCGTGCGCAAGTCGGCGTCTTCCACCATCGTCACCGCATGCTCCACGCCGGGCGGAATCCACAGCGCGCGGGACGGCGGCACGATGTACGTGCCCTGCGCCACGGTCAGGCGGATCACGCCCGCGGTCGATATCGCCACCTGCGCCCAGGGGTGGCTGTGCGGCATGACCTGCGTGTCGGCGCTCAGCTGGCGGGTCTTGGCGCGCACCGGCCGCGCCGCGCTGGGCACGAACAGGTGCGGGGTCAGCGAATCGACGTACGACAGCGTCCGCGCCGGGCGCAACCGGGGCCGCGCGGCGGGCGGGGCTGAAGAGGAGGGGGCGGTCGTGTTTGGCATGTTCGCGACAGTATTTGGCCGACTATCGTAGTTCGGACGCATGCCGCCTGCCTAAGATCAGCGCCATGACTTCCATCAACGCACCCGCAGCAGCCGCTACCGCGACACTGCGCGAAGACGCCCGCACCATCGGCCTCATCGGCCTGGCGCATGGCTCCTCGCACTTCTTTCACCTGCTGCTGCCGCCGCTGTTTCCTTTCCTGATTGCCGAGTTCGGCTTCAACTACTCGCAGCTGGGGCTGCTGGTGTCGGTCTTCTTCGTCATCTCGGGCGTAGGGCAGGCGCTGTCGGGCTTCATCGTGGACCGCGTGGGCGCCCGGCCGGTGATGTTCTTCGCGCTGTCGTGCTTTGCCGCCGCCGGCGTGGTGGCCAGCCTGGCGACCGGCTACGCGGGCCTGATGGCCGCCGCCGCCCTGGCGGGCCTGGGCAACGCGCCCTTCCACCCGGTGGACTTCACCATCCTGAACAAGCGCGTGTCGCCGCAGCGGCTGGGCCACGGCTTTTCGGTGCACGGCATCTCGGGCAACTTGGGCTGGGCGACGGCACCCGTCTTCATGGCCGGCATCACCGCCGCCACGGGGTCATGGCGCACGGCATGCCTCTGCGGCGGCGTGCTGGCGGCCTTGGTGCTGGCCATCATGGTCTGGAACCGCGACGCGCTGGACGACCGGCGCGGCGCCATCGCCACGGCACAGGCCAAGGCGGCAGCGGGCGCCGTGGCCGAACACCCCATGGCGTTCCTGAGGCTGCCTTCCGTGTGGCTGTGCTTCTCGTTCTTCTTCTGGACGACCTGCTCGCTCAGCGTCATTCAAAGCTTCGCCAGCCCCACGCTGCAGCAGATGTACGGCCTGCCGCTGTCCATCACCTCGATGGTGGTCACCGGCTACATGCTGTGCGGCGCCGCCGGCATGGTGGTGGGCGGCTTTCTGGCCGGCCGCGTGGCGCGGCTGGAACGCACCATCACCGTGTGCATGCTGGCCACCGCCGTCATGCTGGTCATCGCCGGCACCGGCTGGCTGCCCGGCATGGGCGCCATGGTGCTGGTGGCACTGGCCGGCGTGGGCACCGGCCTGGCCGGCCCGTCGCGCGACATGCTCATCAAGCGCGCCGCGCCACCCGGCGCCACCGGGCGCGTGTACGGCACCGTGTATTCGGGGCTGGACCTGGGCTTTTCGGTGGCCGCACCGGTGTTCGGCGCCATGCTGGATGCGGGCATGACGTCCGGCATCTTCTACGGCTCGGCCGCCGCGCTGGTGCTGGGTGTGGCTTCGGCCGGCGTGGTCGGCATCGGCGTGGCGGCGCGGGCAGCCCAGCAGCGCACGGTGGCTGCCGCCTGAGAGCGAACGAGGCACCATCAGCGCAGTAGCGCGTAGCCCACGCCGATAGCGGCCACCAGCCCCACGGCGTCGGCAAACAATGCGCAGGCCAGGGCGTGGCGGGCGTGCTTCACGCCCACGCTGCCGAAGTACACGGCCAGCACGTAGAACGTGGTTTCGGTCGAACCCTGCACGATGGCTGCCAGCCGCCCTGCAAACGAATCGACACCATGCACCTGCAGCACGTCGATCATCAGCCCGCGCGCGCCGGCGCCTGACAGCACCTTCATCAAACCCACGGGCAGGGCGGGCAGAAAGTCGGTGTCCCAGCCCATCGCGGACACGCCCGCGCCGATGGCCGACAGCAGAAAGTCCATGCAGCCCGCCGCGCGGAAGACGCCGATCGCGATCAGGATGGCGATGAGGTAGGGCACGATCTGAATCGCCACGCCAAAGCCTTCCTTGGCGCCGTCGATGAAGGCGTCATACGCATTCACGCGGCGCCAGGCGGCGGCCAGCACGAACAGCATCACGATGCCCAGGATGACCGCCGCGCCCGTGGTGCCCGCCACGCGCGCGGCCTGCTCGGCCGGCAGTTGCGCCAGCGCCGCCACGGCACCCGCCAACACGCCGCCCACAGCCAGCACCGGCAGCAAAAAGCGCGGCCGCCACAGCGGCAGCCGCTGGGCCACCGCCACGGCCAGCACGCCCGCCAAAAGCGATATGAAGGTGACGAGCAGCGTGGGCAGAAAGATGTCAGCCGCATTGAAGCCAGCGCCCAGGCCCTGCTGCAGCGCCACGCTCTGGCGAATGGCGATGACCGAAGTGGGAATCAGCGTCAGCCCGGCCGTGTTCATCACCACGAACATGATCTGCGCGTCGCTGGCCGTGTCTGGCGTGCGGGTGTTGAGCGTCTGCAGCTCGCGCATGGCCGCCAGGCCCAGCGGCGTGGCGGCGTTGTCCAGCCCCAGCACGTTGGCGGAGATGTTCATGGTCATTGCGCCCTGCGCCGGGTGGCCGGCCGGCACGCCCGGAAAGAGCCGCGCCAGCAGCGGCCCGGCCACGCGCGCCAGCAAGGCGATGACGCCAGCGCGCTCGCCCACGCGCATCAGTCCCAGCCACAGCGCCATCACGCCGGCCAGGCCCAGCGAGATCTCGAAGCCCGAGCGCGCGCCGTCGAACAGCGCCGCCATCAGCGCCTGGAAGATGCCGTGCTCGCCCAGCAGCCAGCGCACGGCGGCCGTGGCAAAAGCCACCGTGAAGAATCCGATCCAGAGCCAGTTGAGCACCATGGGGCGCGATGGTAGCGGCCCCGGCGCGGTGCTCGGTCAGCTCAGGTCACGCGTCAGCCAGTCAGTCAGCGGCCTGGTCATCTGCGGCGCGGGACTGCGGGGGTCGCTGCGGATCGGCGGCGGACACCATGCCGTCGCCATTGGTGTCCAGGTCCTTGAAGGTACGGGCGGCAATGGCGCGGTCTTCCTCGGGCGTGTAGCGGCCGTCGCGCGCGCGGTTGACGATGCCAAAGCGCACGTGCGCCTGCTTGATCTGGCTGGCATAGGTCGCGTCGGGCTGGCGGCCGTCGTCGAAGTACTGGCGCTTCAGGCGGCTTTCGTATTCGGCCACGTACTCGGCTTCGCTCAGCACGCCGTCGCCGTTGGTATCGGCAGCGCGAAATCGCTGTGCGCGGATGGCGTCGTATTCGGCGCGGGTGACATGGCCGTCGCGGTCAGCGTCGAAGCTGCCCAGAAAGGCCTCGACTCCGTGGCCGCCTGCGGGCCGCGCGGGTTGGCCGGTCGGGGCTGCGGCCGTGGTGGCAGGGCTGCTGGCGCAGGCTGTCAGCAAAGCCGTGGCCGCAGCGGCAACGAAAAGGGTGGAGTAGCGGTGCAGTGACATGTGAAAAATGCTTTCTTCATTGAGGACTTGGGGAAAGAGCAATGACAGCGGCAGCGTGGATCAGAAATCCACGTTCAGGCTGACGGCATAGGTGCGCCCCGGCGCGGTGGACAGTGCGATCTGCTGGCGGTCCTGCACCGACGCGGGCTGCAGGCTGCGACTGTTGGAATAAGCCCAGTAGCGCTTGTCGCCCAGGTTGTAGATGCCGGCAGACAAGCGCGTGTTCGGCGACAGGCGCCAGTAGCCCGCCAGATCAAAGCGCGCATAGCCCGGCACGCGGAACAGCATGGTGGTCGAATCGGTGAGCGTGGCACCCGGGTTGTTGCTGAACGCATTGCGGTTGGTGGATTCGGCCTGCTTGCCCCGCACGAACGTGCCTACGAGATTCAGGCCCCAGGCGCGCTGCGGCGCGTCGTAGCCCACGCCCAGAATGGCCTTGGCCGGTTGCACCGTGTCCAGCGGCACGTCGCCGTCGCCCGCAAAGTTCGACTTCGAATGGCCCCGGCTCCAGCCCAGCGCCCAGGTGCTGTAGAAGCCGCGTGCGGCGGGCGCCCAGGTGCCGTGGTCCAGCCGCGCGCTCAGTTCGGTGCCGTAGATGGTGGCCTCGTCGCGGTTGCTGGCCTGGTACAGGATGGTCAGGCTGCGCTGGATGTTGGTGAACCTCTCGGGGTTGCTGGCGCGGGTGTAGCGTGTGTAGGCGATGAAGTCTTCGTAGCGCGTGTAGAACGCCGACGCGGCCAGCGTCACGCCCGGCGTGGGCGTGCCCTTCACGCCCACGTCGAAGGCGTTGCTGGTTTCCTTCTTCAGGTCGCGGTCGCCCAGCAGCGCGTAGTTGCCGCCGCCGCCATTCCAGTAGCCGAACATCTCGCCATTGGTGGGCGCGCGCCCGCTGCGCTTCCATTGCGCATAGGCGGTCAAGCCCGGTTGCAGGTCGTACAGCACCGCGAAACTGGGGCTGACGATGGTGTGCGCCGGCGCATTGCCGTACATCGCCTCCAGCTCGGCCGCGGTGATGCGCGTGTTGCCGAAGCTCGACACGTTGCGGATGCGCGCATCGATCCGGTCCACGCGCAGGCCGGACACCAGTGCCAGGCGCTTGCCGCCCACGATGAAGTCGATGGTGTCTTCCAGGAACACGCCCGTGCGCTGCGTCACCGTGTCGGGAAAGGGCTGGCGCGTGGACGAATCGCTGGTCGATTCGAACGGGTGTTCGTTCTCGGCACGCGAATAGTTCAGGCCCAGCTTGACCTGATGGTTGGCCCAGCGCTTGTCCGCCACGCTCGAAAAGCCCGCCGTGCGCGTGGTGTCGCGCGACAGGTCGGTGTCCACCACGCCGCTGGCCAGCGCGGTAGTGCGGGTCACGTCCTTCATGTCGGTGGTCTGCCAGAACACGCGCGTGTTCAGCTGGTCCAGCAGCGCGCTGCCGGTGGGCGTCCAGGTGTGGTCGGCATGCACGGTGTTGCGCGCCGTGTCTGCGTTCTGCCGGGCCAGGCCCGTCACCGCCGTGGCCGTCTGGTTCCAGGCGTCGAAGACCGAATCGTTCTGCTTGCGGTAGATGTCGGCCGCCAGCTCTAGCCGGTGCTGCGGCGATGCGCGCCACACGCCTTTGACCAGCAGCGCGTCGGTGTGCCAGTCTTCCGGAAAGCTGGCCACGGCGCCGCTGTGGTTCTCGGTCTCGTGGCCGTCGCGGCGCGAATAGCTCACCAACGCTCCGAAGTCGCCTTGCAGGCCTGCGGCCGTCACGCCCTTGGTCCATGTGTCGCTGGCGCCGTTGTAGCCCAGCTTGGCGCCGGCATAGAACGGCTTGTGTGCGCTCACGAAGTCTTCGGGCGACTTGCTGCGAAAGCTCACCGCACCGCCAATGCCGCCGGCCGTGCGCTGCGCGTTCGTGGTGCCCGACAGAATCTCCACCGATGAATACATGTCGGGGTCGATGAAGTCGCGCCCCATGCCGAAGGTGCCTTCCTGCGCGCGGTTGCTCATGGGCGCGCGGCCCACCGCGTCGGGCATCTCGATACCGTCCACGTCCAGCCCCACGCGGTTGCCCTCCACGCCGCGAATGTTGAAGCCCGTGGTACCGCCACGGTCGTAGCGGCTGGCACCCCGCGTGGCACCGGCGACGTTGCCGGGCGCTTCCACCAGCGGCTGGTAGCGCACCACGTCGGCCATGCTGGTGGCGCCGGTTTTCTCAACGTCGTCCTGCGTGATGACGGTGCGCGTGCCGGCGTCGTGTCGCTGCGCTTCGCCGCGCACATGCACTTCGGGCAGCACCTGCGCCGTCAACTGGGCAGCAGGCGCTTCAGACACTGCCTGCGGCTGGGCCAGCGCCGTGCCGGCCGTACCCAGCAGCAGCGCCAGCGTGGCGGTGGCGCGTGCCACGCCATGGCACGCGAAAGGCGCGCGCACGCTGCCGGGCGAAGAGAACGAAGAAGGAGAGGAAGAAAAAACGCCAGACGCGCCGTTGGCGCGCGGGGCGTCGCTGACGCCCACCGAAGTAGTGAAATAACCCATGCCGAATCCTCGAACAGTCAGTGTTGTCTCGCTGGACCGCTTTCTGACTGTAGAAGGCATGTGATCTGGCTATCGGGGCAGGACTATAGGGCACAAAGGGATACAAAGGCGCGGCCCCGCCGCAGCGACATGATCGCTTCAGGGCTATTCGCCAGCGCGCGGTATCAGAGAAACCCGATCCACCGCCCCGCCAGCACCACCGCCAGCCAGAGCATCAGCGATGCCGACGCATGCACCTTCGCCCCCAGGCCTGCGCGGCCCTCCCGCAAGGCACGCGCCCAGCTCCCGCCCGCATGCGCCAGCAGCACGTTGGCCAGCGCGAGTGCAATCAGCGCCAGCTTGGCCAGGAAGGCCGGGTTGGCGAGATAGTCCGCCGGCCGCACCGAAAACAGCCACAGGCCGGTGATTGCGGCCAGCCCCAACCCGGCCGCAGCAGCCCGCGAAAGGAAGGGGCCGATCAGTGCAAGCGGCAGCCGCCTGCCGGCAATGCCCAGCAGCCGCAGATCGAGCAGCACGGCTGCGCCCACAGCCAGCCCCAGCGCGGCAATGTGTGCGGCATTCACCACCAGGTAGGCCGTGCCGGACCGCACCAGCCACGCCACTGGCGGCAGCGCGGGCAGGCCATCCAGCAACGACGTGAACCAGCCGGTGTCCATGGCGGCTTGTGCGCAAAAAACGAGATGAGAAGGAGGTGCCGTCGCTCAGCGCTTGGTCTCGATGCGCTCGGGATACATCACATAAGGTTTGCCGGCCACGTTGATCTGCACCGCCTTCATGCGCTGGCGCGAGCTGTCCTTGTCGCGGTTGCCCACCACGGTGATGGCATCGCCCGGCTTGGCGGAACCCTCCGCAAAGCCCGAGCGCTCGGTCTGCGTCGGGTTGCCCAGGTCCACGCGCCAGACCACGCCCTGCGCGGTCTTCACGTCGATCCACGGGTGGGGCGGCGCCACCTGCACGCGCTGCACGGTGCCGGCGAGTTCGCTCTGGGCCTCTTCAGCCCACGACCAGCCGTGGTGCGCGTGTGCGGCACCAGCGGCCAGCAGGGTTGCGGCCAGTGCGAAGGGGGTGAATGGACGGCGGACAGATGACATGGCGAAGCCTCCGGGGTGAGTGATCGATGGGCATCACATCCTGCATGCAGCGGGCGACGGCACCAAACCATGCCCCCATCGCCCACGTTGGATTCGCCGCCCACGGCATGTGGGCGGGCTGCTTCAGAAAGGCGCGTCGTCGTCGTCCGGCGCCGCCTGGGCCGCTGCGGTGGGGCGCTGGTCGGCACCGGCCGCTGCGTTTGCCGATGCAGAAGGCGCGGCGTCGCCCAGGCCGGTGCGGCCTTCGCCGCCCAGCGCTTCGATCAGGTCGGGAATCAGCTGGCTCAGCTCGCCGGTGGCGATGGCCACGTCGGCATCGAAGCCGCCGTCGTCCTTGCCCGAACCCTGGCCTTCAAACACCGTGTCAAGGAACGACACCTTCTTGACCTGCAGGCCTTCGGTCAGCAGGAACGACACGCGGTCGCCCCAGGTCAGCGCCAGCTTGGTGGGCAGCTTGCCGGCGTCGATGTGCGCCTGCACTTCCTCGATGTCCAGCGGATGGCGCGAATAGCGCACCACGGCCTTGGATTCGTCGGCGCTTTTCAGCTCGCACTCGCGATCCACGCTGAAGCCCACTGGCGGCTCCTGCTCCTTGAGCCAGTGCGCCATGGCCGCTTGCGGGCTGGTCTGCGTGTCCAGCAGCGCCACCGACAGGCCGGGCAGCGCCTCGACCAGCAGGCTCACCACCTCGTCGGCGCGGCCTTGGGACGAGGTGTCCAGCACCAGCCAATGCGCCTTCGGGTCGATCCAGACCCACATCGAGCCCTGCTTGGTGAAGGCCATGGGCAGCAGGTCGAGCTTGGCTTCTTCCTTGAGCTCCTTGGATTCCTTCTTGCCGGGCTTGCGGCCGGTTTCCTGCTCGATGCGCGCGGCCTTGTCTTTCACCTTGCGGGCCAGCACCGAGCCCGGCAGCACCTTGGTTTCCACCATGAAACGCAGCACCCATTGGCCGCCTACCGATTCGGCCAGCGGGCCGTGCGCATCACCGCGCGGGGGCACCCAGCCCAGCGACTTTTCTTGTGTGGCGCCGCATTCGGCAAACGGCAACTTGGCCAGCGCCTCGTCCACCTGCGTCAGTTCCGCCTGCCACTCGGGGGCAATGCGGTACACGATCATGTTCTTGAACACGGATTCAAACCCTTCTCAGCGATATCGATCTTCAACGGCCGCCATTGTCGGCGCTGCTGCGCAACGGCCGCGCCGAGCGACGCCCGGTTACCACCCACCTGGCCCGACAGATCTATCAAATTTGATAGCTGTCAACGCTTATTGCATAAGCGCTAGAGGCCAATTTGACTCATAAACTGCGCGATGGACATGCGTGACGCCCTGGCCGGCGCTACAGGCCGTTGGCACAACTTTACACAGCCACATCATTCGCGCACGCCGGCGACACATGCGGGGCAGACACTGGCTTCCAGGCGCCGAGAACCAGCCACCCTGAAAGTGACTGACCCAAGACCCCGGCGCTGGCCCCTTCTTTTTGAAGACGACCCCCTGAAAGGACAGACACCATGGCAAACATCTTCCAACAACGCCTTGCATCCACCACCCTGGCCACGGCCCTGCTGGTGGCGATGGCGGCTCCGGCCTTCGCCCAGACCGCCGCACCCGTGGCCCCGGCACAGACCGCCACACCAGCCGCCACCGACGCCACCAAGCCCGCCCGTCCCAACGACCGCCGGGGTCCTCCGTCGCCGGAAGAGCGGAAGGACCGCATGGCCCTCCACGCCACCGCGCTCAAGCAAAAGCTGCAGCTGACCCCAGCGCAGGAGCCCGCCTGGACCGCCTTCACCGCATCCATGCAGCCGCCTGCCGGTGGCCCCGGCCGTATGGAAGAGCATCGCGGCCTGGAAAAGCTCACCACCCCCGAGCGCATCGACCGCATGAAGGCCCTGCGTGCCGAGCACGCGGCCCAAGCCGATCGCCGGGGCGAGGCGACCAAGACCTTCTATGCCGCGCTGACGCCGGCCCAGCAGAAGGTGTTCGACACCGAAACCGCTCGCCAGCACCACGGTGGCCCGCGTGACGGCCGCGGCCCTGGCGCCAAGCACCGCGACCCACAGGCACGTGGTGAACACGGCCACGGCCCGCGCCATGGCAAGCCAGTGACGGGCGCGCCCACCGCACCCGGCGCACCGACGACGACCCCAGCGCCGCAGTAACCGGCTCGACTCGGCAGCCCCCCATGGCAGGGGGCTGCCACCTGTCGAAAGATAGGGGTGGCCGGGCGGCTCGATCCAGCCCCATGAACCGGCCCGTTCACAGCCCTTGCGCTGGCGATGCCGACCTACAGACCCCACGTTGGCGGGGGTAATACAGTGCGTTACACAATTCGTGTACCCCATCTGCCCACCGCACCATGTCATTCCATCTGCGTCGCCTGCCGGCCCTGAGCCTCGTCCCCGCACTCGCTTTGTGCGCCCTGATTGCACCGCTGCACGCCGCCGCGCAGTCGTCGCCAGCCGACGCGGTCAACACCTCCTCCGTCTACGTGCAGGGCAATTGGGGCGAGCACGGCACCGACGCCGCGACCCTGGGCGTCACGCTGCCATGGACGTCCTGGCGCACCGACCTCTGGGGCAGCGAAGTACGCGGTCACTGGGACGTATATGCCAGCCGCTGGTCGTTCGACGGCGCACCCGGGCGCGATAGCCATTCCTACTTGCTCGGTATTACGCCTACACTGCGCCTGCGTCCAGACCAGGGCCGGTCGGCCTGGTTCCTGGAAGGTGGCATTGGCGCGACCGTAGCCAACAAGCGCTTCGTCACCGACCGCAAGGAATTCAGCACCCGCTTCAACTTCGCCTCGCACGTCGGCTTTGGCGTGAACTTCGGCGAGCAGCGTCGGCATGAGGTGTCTCTGCGAGTGCAGCACCTGTCCAATGCCGGCATCAAGCACCCCAACCCAGGCGAGAACCTGGTGCAGGTGCGTTATGGATACCATTTCTGATCGGTCTTAAACCGGCGTTTCGACTACCACCCTCCAAAAGGCTCCGCAAGGAGCCTTTTTTTTGTCCCGAACATCGCGCTGCCCGCAGCACAGCCTGTGCACAAGGCTGGGGACGATTTCGGAACAACAAGGCACTTATCCACAGTGGCAAGCGGTTTGCGAAAGTTGTTGTCTGTTCGCGCCGCGCCTGACCCGGGTGCCGGCCACAGGGTTGGCGGGCACGCAAGCTGCTGTCGGCATTGAAGAAAAAGCGCTTGTCCACAAAAAAGCGGTTGCTCTACTACTACTGCTATTTATTTATAAAGACTTTAGAAGAACAACCAAACAACCAAGCCGCGCGGGTTTCCCAGGCCGTTTGCCCAGCAGGCAGTTCATTCGGGGTGGGTCTCTTTGCCGCCATGGCCAGAACAACTGGTTGACGGCGTTTTTGGGTGATTGCTATAGTTTTTATAGCTATAAGCGCTGGTACTCATTGCGCTAGAGCACTAAAAGACCATGAATCTGCGCTGAAGGCCAAGCGGACAGGCTGGCCGCGTGGGACAAGCGTCGCTTGATTGACCGCCGGGAAGCCCTTGAGCGCAACGTCGCAGCAGGCTGGCATGCGCTCATGCGAGCCACCAAGTTGTGGTCCAAGGTGCGTTTTATCGCCCGGCCAGCCGGTTTTGTGAACAAGTCTGGGGACAGTTTTGGCACAACCAGGCAGTTGTCCACAGCGCCGGTCGAGATTGAAGTTTTATCCCCGTCTGACGTACTTCGGGAACAGCCTGGCACGCACAGGCTTGTGAATCGGCCAAGTGCTGGAGCCGATTGGGCAAATCGCACTTATCCACAGCCTGGGCCGTTGCTTACTACTACCACTATGGTTTTATAGAAAGAAAAGAAGAAATACCAGGGACAAAGTCAGGCTGCCTGAGCCGGCTTGGCAGACGTGCCAAAGCGAAGGGGCGCGATTTTTTTTAAAAGCCGAGACGTTGAATGACCCCTGCAGGGGTCGCCAAGGCTGTTTTGCGGCCCGCCAGGGGCCTCAAGCCGCGTGGTGGGGACGCAGGAGCCTGTCCAGCATATCGGCCGCTAGGGGCCGGCTGAAGAAGTAGCCTTGGTAGAACCGGCAGCCCGCCTGCGCCAGCCGGTCGCGCTGCTCGCCCGTTTCCACGCCTTCGGCAATCACCTGCAGGCCCAGGCTGCGCGACAAAGCGATGATGGTGTCAACGATGGCCGCGTCGTTCGGGTCGGTCAGCAGGTCCGCCACGAAGCTCTGGTCGATCTTCAGCTGGTCGAGCGGCATGCGCTTCAAGTAGCTGAGCGATGAATAGCCGGTGCCGAAGTCGTCCAGCGAAAACCGCACGCCATAAGTGCGCAGGGCCGTCATGGTGGCGATGGTGGTTTCCATGTCTTCCACCAGCAGGGTTTCGGTCAACTCCAGCTTCAGCTGGCTGGACGGTGCACCGGTGATGGCCAGCACCCGGGCCACGTCGTCCACGAAGCTGGCGTGGCGGAACTGGCGCGAACTCACGTTCACCGCCATCGTCAGGTGGGCCAGGTCTGGCTCGTCGCGCCAGCTTGCCAGCATCTTGCAGGCCGTGTGCAGCACCCAGCGGCCCAGCGGCAGGATCAGCCCGGTTTCCTCGGCCAGGGGAATGAAGTCGCCCGGCGGCACCATGCCGCGCACCGGCTGCGCCCAGCGCAGCAGGGCCTCCACGCCCACCACGTGGCCATGGTGGTCCACCTGGGGCTGGTAGTGCAGCAAAAATTCCTCTTGCGACAGTGCTGCGCGCAGGTCGGTCTCCAGCGTGGCTCGGGCGCTTACCACGGCCTGCATGCCGGGGTCGAAAAATCGCAGCGTATTGCGCCCGGCGGTTTTGGCCTGGTACATGGCCAGGTCGGCCTGCTTGAGCAATTCGCCCACGCTGGTCTGCGCATCGGTGAAGGGCGCAATGCCGATGCTGGGCGTGCTGCGGTACTGGTAGCCCGACAGCGCGTAGGGCGCCGCCAGCACGGCCAACACCTTCTCGCCCACGCTGCGTGCATGCTGGGCCAGCTCGTGCGGGTCGGTGCTCAGCTCCTCGACCATCACCACGAATTCGTCGCCCCCCAAGCGGGCGACCGTATCGACGCTGCGCACGCAGGTGTTCAGGCGCTGGGCCACTTGCTGCAGCAGCAAGTCTCCCTTGTCGTGGCCCAGCGTGTCGTTGAGCGTCTTGAAGTTGTCCAGGTCGATGAACAGCAGCGCACCGCCCAGTTGCCGGCGCTGCGCGGTGGCCAGCGCATGGCCGATGCGGTCCATGAGCAGCATGCGGTTGGGCAGGCCGGTGAGCGGGTCGTAGAACGCCAGGCGCTGGATCTCGCGCTCTGTCGCCTTGCGCTGGCGGATGTCGCTGTTGATGGCCAACACCGATTCGGGCGTGCCGTCCTCGCCGCGCACCAAAGTCCAGCGGCCTTCCACCTCCAGCGCGGCGCCAGAGCGGTCGTACTGCTCGATCTCGCCGATCCATTCGCCTTCCTTGAGTGTTTCCTGCGTGGCGCGGTGGAATTCCTGTGGATCTTTGTAGAGCAGCTCTGCGATGCTGCGGCCCAGCGCCTCTTGCTGCGTCCAGCCGTACATGCGCTCGGCGCCCTGGTTCCAGAAGGTGATGCGGTGGTTCAGGTCGCGCACGATGATGGCGTCGCGCGCCTTGTCCAGCAGCGACGCCTGCTGGCGGATGCGGAGGTCCGAATTCTGGCGCTCGAGTTCTGCCGTGGCGCGCGCCGCGAAAATCTGCAGCGTGTGCAAAATGAAATCGGGCCGCGTGAGCGGTTCATGGAACGTCACGAAGACCATGCCCACCGCGACGCCCTCGCTATCGGTCAACTGGTGGCCCACGTAGCTTTGCACGTTCAGTGCCGTGAACATCGGCACACTGTCGTAGATCTGCGAAGCGCGTTCCTGCACGATGCACTGGCGGTTCGTGACCAGTTCTTCGCAGGGCATGCCCGCCACTTCGTATTCGACGTTGGACTGCACCACGCCGTCGAGCACGTACGACAGCGTCACGGCACGGCGCGGCTCGCCCGGTGCCTCGGGCAGCAGGCGCGCCACGCAGGCGACCTGCGCGGCCAGCACATCGGCCATGTTGTGCGCCAGCTGCTGGAAGAATTCCGCGCCGTTGCCTGCGGATACGGCCGATGCCACCTTGAGCACCATGGCCTGCAGGTGCTGCTGCTCGTCGCGCGCGCGCAGGCTCTTGATGCCGAAGGCCACGTCATTGGCCAGCGCCTCCAGCAGCTGCGTTTCTTCCGCGCCCAGATGCAGCACTTCGGGCGCATACAGGTACAGCACGCCGAAGGTGCGCTGGGCGTCGCTGAGCGGCAGGCAGACCACGGCATGAAAGCCGTGCGCCTGCATTCGCTCGAGGCAGTAGTTGAAGCCCGGCGTCTTGCTCACGTCCCGCACGATCACTGTCCGGCCGCTGCGAATGCACACGCCCGCCGGGCCGAAGCCGCCGGGCGTCTCGCCATTCCAGTTCAGATCCAGCTGTTCGACGAAGTTGTCGTTGTGGCCGGCGTGGGCCACGATGTCGACCGACTTGCGCGCATCGTCGCGCGCCATGCCCACCCAGCCCATGCGGTAGCCACCGATGTCCACGGCCACGCGGCACACGGCATGCAGCAGTTCTGATTCAGACGTGGCGCGCACCAGTGTTTCATTGCAGGCGCTCAACAGGCGCTGGGCTCGGCCCACGCGTACCAACTCGCGTTCGATGCGAAGTCGCTCGGTGACGTCGTTGCCCAGCACCTGGCGCGCCGCCCGGCCGTCAAAGCGCGTGCCACCGGCGTAGATCTCCATGTCGATCACCGTGCCGTCGCGGCGCACATGGCGACGGTGCACGGCCTCGGGCCGCGCGTCGGGTGGAATGCGCCGCAGCGTGGCGATGAGCTGCTCACTCTCTTCGGGCAACCACAGCTGCTGCAGCGTCATGCCCAGCAGTTCAGCCTCGGAATAGCCATAGTGCTGCACCATGGCGCGGTTCGCCGCCAGAATGCGCAGGCTCTCGCACTCATAGACCCACATCGGCTGGGGATGGTCGGCGAAAAGCGCGCGGTATTGCTGCTCGGACGCGCGCAGCTGCGCTTCGATGTCGCGCAGCTGCAGCGTGGCGCCCAGCGAATCGGCAAGCGTCTGCAGATGCTCTGCATGCCGCGCGGTGAACTGGCCTTCGTGCAGCGACAGCACCCGCAGCCGGCCCGTGACCGTATCGCCGGCGCGCACCGGAGCGGCCAGAAAATGCGCTCCGCTCGCAGCTTCTGTGTCCAGCGGGGCGGTATCGCCCAGCGCCGGCCCCAAGCCGGGCACCCCACCGCGGGCGCTGACGCACACGCGCAGCCGGTCGCCGTCGCGCAGCTCGACCACGGCAGCAGCGGCCTGCGTCAACCCCAGCGCCGAATCGGCCGTGAGCTGCAGCACATCGAAAGTCGTCATCTCCAGCGACGCGATGCTTTGCTGCACGCGCACCAGTTCGGCGTGCGCCTGTGCTTCCTGCTGAGCCTGCAGCGCGGCCTGCTTCTGCGCGCTGACGTCGGCCATGCCGCCCACCATGCGCACGGCCCGGCGCTGGTCGTTGCGGATGACGAATCCTCGATCGCTCACCCAGGCATAGCTGCCGTCGAAGCGGCGAAAACGGTATTCATCGGCCCAGGCGTTGCCGGTGCCCTCCAGCACCGCACGAACGCGCTGCAGCACGCGGGTGCGGTCGTCAGGGTGCAGGCGATCCGTCCACGAAGTGCTGTCGGGCGGCAGCAGATGGCGCGGCACGCCGAAGAGCGCCTCCATGCCTTCGTTCCACCACACGGCGTCGGTTTGCAGGTCCCAGTCCCATACCGCATCGGTGGTGGCGCTGGCCACCAGGCGAAAGCGTTCGTCGCTGGCAGAGCGCGCGGCCTTGGCGGCATGGCTGTCACTCACGTCGAGGAACGTGCCTTGCACCTTGGTGATGACACCCCGGTCGTTGCGCACGGCGTGGGCCACTACCCGCACGCGGTATTGCCGGCCGTTGGGCATGGTCACTGGCGCCTGCAGGTCGATGGGCGTGCCGTTGGTGGCGCAGGCCTCGAACGCTGCGCGGACCGCTTCTCGCGCATCGGCCGGGTAGATCGCCATGCTGGCGTCCAACGGCGCCTGGGCCATCGGCAATTCGTAGGCGGCGGCCACTTCGTGCGACCATGTCAGGATGCGGGTGGGCACGTCGACCTGCCAGCCACCCACGCGCGCTACGCGACCCACATTGCGCAGTACCTCGCCTTGCACCTGCAGCTGCGCCAGCAGGCCGTCGCGCTCCAGTGCGTGCCGGGCTACGGCGTTGCGGGTGCGGCGCAGTTCCAGCAGCGCCATCAACTGGTCGGCCACGGCTTGCAGGGCCTCGCGCTGCGGGGCCTGCAGGCCCCGCTCCAGCGTGTCCATCACGACGACGGCGCCCAGAACGGTGACGCCATCGGCAGCCCACAGAGGCGCGCAGGCCACAGCGCGCACTTGCCACGGAGACTGCGTGACGGGGTGGCCGGCCAGTGCCGGATACGTGCGTGCATCCGGCACGACGACGATCGGCGGTTGCGTGAGGGGTGCTGCGTTATCGTGGGTTGCGTCAGCAGGCACCTGCGGCGGTGCATCTCGCGCCAGTGCCAGCAGGGCGGGCATGCCGTTCAGCAAGGCACGGGGCAGGCCGTGTGCCGCCTTGCACCATTCGCTCTCGTTCTCGCCCGCAGCTTCGGCCTGCTGCACAAAGCAGACGGCTGCCATCGGCATGCCGCACAGCCGCGCTGCAAGCCGGGCCAGTTGGTCGAACAAGGCGTCTTCAGCAGTGTCGGGAATGCCCCAGTCTTGCGGCAGTTCTTGCCACGCGGACAGCGCGGAGACGGGCGGCATGCGCATGCTCAATGACCCGGCGCGCTGGCGCGGGCCAGGAAAGCAGGCATGGCAATAGGGGGGCCGGACATGGATCGAACGCGCATCACGCTGAACACAATTGGTAACTCAATGCTACACCCATGCCAGAAACGGCCTTTATTCGCTATTAATTTAATAGCTTAAAGCGCTTAATTGACAAGCGCTGTAGGGTTTTTACCCCAAAATTGCGCCGCGACGCGCCCTTACAGATGCGGCCAAGCCTTCCAGTACGGGTACCGTCTGCGCCATGCTGATGCAGGCGTCGGTCACCGACACGCCGTGCACCAGCGGCTGGCCGGCAACGATGTCCTGCCGGCCTTCCTGCAGATGGCTTTCGATCATCAGCCCGGTGATGCGTGCATCGCCCGCCGCAATCTGCGCCGCCACATCGGCGGCCACATCGATCTGGCGGCGGTGCTGCTTGCTGCTGTTGGCATGCGACACGTCGACCATCACCTGCTCGCGCAGGCCCGAAGCTTTGAGCAGCGTGCAGGCCGCATCCACGTCGGCCGCACTGTAGTTGGGTTGCTTGCCGCCGCGCAAGATGACGTGGCAGTCGTTGTTGCCGCGTGTCTCGAAGATCGCGGCCTGGCCCATTTTGGTCATGCCCATGAACGCGTGCGGTGCCTCGGCCGCCTGGATGGCGTCGCTTGCGACCTTCACCCCGCCGTCAGTGCCGTTTTTGAAGCCCACCGGGCAGGAAAGCCCGCTGGCCAGCTGCCGGTGGCTCTGGCTTTCCGTCGTGCGGGCGCCGATCGCGCCCCAGCTCACCAGGTCGCTGATGAACTGCGGGCTCAGCAGGTCGAGGAATTCGGTGCCCACCGGCAGGCCCAGCGCCAGCACGTCCAAGAGCAGCGCACGCGCCATCTCCAGCCCTTCGTTGATGGCGAAGCTGCCGTCGCGGTGCGGGTCGTTGATGTAGCCCTTCCAGCCGACCGTGGTGCGTGGCTTTTCAAAATACACGCGCATGACGATCAACAGGTCGGCCTGCAGCGCATCGGCCTGCGCCTTCAACTGGCGTGCGTATTCCATGGCCTGTTCATGGTCGTGGATGGAGCACGGCCCCACCACCACGATCAGCCGGTCGTCCTGGCCGTGCAGCACGCGCGAGATGGCGGCGCGGCTGGCTTCGACCAGCGCCAGTGCGGCATCGGGCGTGGGCAGCCATTCCTGCAGCAGGGCGGGTGTGAGCAGCGGGCGCACCGCGCCGATGCGGGTGTCGTCGATGCGCGTGGTGTCGTGGGTGGAAAGCGGCGTGGCGGGGCGGTGGGCGTGGGTTGTCATAACCCGCGATTGTCGCGCGGGGCCGCAGGTGGCGGTTTGCCGTGTATCAGGGCCGGCGGAATGCCGTGGGCTGGCGCGACCAGTAACCGGAGGTCATGCGGTCCAGCCGCACCGTGCCGCCGGTGGAGGGCGCATGCACGAAGCGGCCCTCACCCACGTAGATGCCCGCATGCGTGGGCCGGCCCGAGCCGAACACCACCAGGTCGCCCGTGCGCAGCTCGTCCGCATCCACCCGTTCGCCGAAGTCGCTGAGCTGCGCCACCGTGCGCGGCGGTGCCACGCCGGCGCGGCTGGTGTACACGTAGCCGATCAGGCCGCTGCAGTCGAAGCCGCCCTCGGGCGTGTTGCCGCCGTAGCGGTAGGGCGTGCCCACCAGGCCCAGCGCGTGGATGGCGATGTCGCTCGACTGATCGGGCGTGAGCCGCGAATAGGTGATGGTGCGCGCCGCCCGCCGCGGTGGCGCGGAACCGCAGCCCGCCAGCAGCAAGGGCACCGACAGCAGGGCGGCGGAAAAGAAGCGGCGGGAAAGGGCGGCGTCACGCATGGCCGCCAAGGTTAGCGGATGCGGCCCGGGCGACGCGCGCCCAGGGCTTTGCAGATGTGACTGTCAGAACATCAGAACGTTTTCAGGCCGCAGCCGCGTCCTTCGCAGAACGACCATGCCGTGCGACCAGCCGATTGGCTGCGCTGACCACCGCCTGGATCGACGCGGTGACGATGTTGTGGTGCAGGCCCACGCCAAAGGTGGCGCCGGGCTGGCCGTCCATGCCGGCTTCCACCAGCGCGAAGGCCTGTGCATCTGCACCGCCGCCGGTGGCACGCTCTTCATAGCCGTGCACGCGCAGCGGCAGGCCCAACGCATCCACTGCGGCATCGATGGGCCCGTTGCCCTGGCCCTGCAGGGTCTGCCGCGCGCCATCGATGGTCACGTCGATCTCGATCCTCTGGCCGTCGTTCGCCAGCCGGTGCGCGTGATAGTGCACGGCACCCGGCGCCTGCGCGGGCGTGCGCAAGTATGTCGCCTGGAACAGGTCCCACAGCGCGGCGCCGGTCATCTCGCCGTCGCTCGTGTCGGTGTGGCGCTGCACCACCGCGCTGAATTCCACCTGCATGCGGCGCGGCATCACCACACCGCGCTCGCGTTCCAGCAAGAAGGCGATGCCGCCCTTGCCGGACTGGCTGTTCACACGGATCACGCTGTCGTAGGTGCGGCCCAGGTCGGCCGGGTCGATGGGCAGATATGGAACTTGCCACAGGCCGTTGGCATCTTGCGCGGCAAAGCCCTTCTTGATCGCGTCCTGGTGCGAGCCCGAGAACGACGTGAACACCAGGTCGCCTACATACGGGTGGCGCGGGTGGATCGGCAACGCCGTGCATTCCTCGGCCACACGGGCGATGGCGTTGATGTCGGAAAAATCGAGCCCGGGGTGCACGCCCTGGGTGTAGAGGTTGAGCGCCACCGTCACCACGTCGAGGTTGCCGCTGCGCTCGCCATTGCCGAAGAGGCAGCCTTCCACGCGCTGCGCGCCGGCCATCATGGCCAGCTCGGCAGCGGCCACGCCCGTGCCCCGGTCGTTGTGGGGATGTACCGACAGCACGACGTGTTCACGGGGGGTGAGGCGCCGGTGCATCCACTCGATCTGGTCGGCGAAGATGTTGGGCGTGGCGTTTTCCACCGTGGTCGGCAGGTTGATGATGATCTCGCGCCCCGGGCCCGTGCCCCACGCGGCGATGGCTGTCTGGCAGGCCTGCAGCGACACCTCCAGCTCGGTCGCGCTGAAGCATTCGGGCGAATACTGCAGCGTCCATTGCGTCTCGGGCCGTGCGTCGGTCAGGCGCTTCAGGTGCGACACGTGCTGGGTGATGAAAGCCATCACCTCGGGCACCTCCATGCCGAACACCACGCGGCGCCAGACCGGCGCGGTGGCGTTGTAGAGGTGCACGATGGCGCGCGGCGCGCCTTTCACGGCTTCTACCGTGCGCTCGATCAGGTCGGAGCGCGACTGGGTCATCACCATGAGGGTGACGTCATCGGGCACCAGGTCTTCGTCGATCAGGCGGCGCACGAAGTCGAAGTCGGTCTGCGACGCGGCGGGAAAGCCCACCTCGATCTCCTTGAAGCCGATGCGCACCAGCTCCATGAAGAGCTTCATCTTGCGCTCGCCGTTCATGGGCTCGAAGAGCGCCTGGTTGCCGTCACGCAGGTCCGTGGACAACCAGATGGGTGCGCGCGTGATGGTGTTCGACGGCCAGGTGCGGTCGTTCAACGCGATGGGGGCAAAGGCCTGGTACTTGGTGGAAGGCTGGGCAATCATGAGGGGCTCCGCGAATCGGGGGCTGGCGGCAGTCGGTCGACGCCAGCGCTGAACACATTGGGGGTAAGAACCGGTCGACTGTCTCCCTGCAGCCCTTCACGCATGTGAAGGCTGGTTCGCGGGCCGGGGTCAGGGGAGAAGTCGGTGTTGCGCTGGAATCAGGCAACGAAAGAAGCGAACGCAGGCAGACCCCGGCCAGGCACTAGGTGGCCTAGCGATAGCGTGGGTAGGGAGTAGCGGCGTTGCATGGCTGTGATCCTAGCACAGGGTTTTGCGCGGTGCCTAGGCCGTCGCGCCCTGCGCCGTGAAGGTCTGGCCCATACGGCGATAGACCACGCACCACACGAACAGGTACAGCACCACGGCCAGCGCCGCTGCGGCCAGCGCCAGGCTTTCGGGCGTATGGAAGGCAAAGCGCCAGGCCCAGTACAGCTCGGCAAACCCCATGAAGACCAGCGTGCCGAGGCCAGCCCACAGGCCCTCTTCGCGCCAGGCGGCCAGTACGACACCGGCATGGCAGGCGATTGCCAGCACGCTCAACACGAAATGCGCCATCAGCGCCACAGCGGGTGTAGCCCACCGGCGGTGCTGCGGGTGTTGTTGCTGCGGCGCGCGTGCCGGCCGCAGCGACAACTGCGCGGCCATGGCGTGGAATGCCGGGGCTGGCACGGCAGGCCGTGGCTTGGCGGGTGGCGCAGCGCCGTTCAGCGACAGTGTGGACAAGGACGGCAGCACGATGCGGGGCGGGGCGGCGACAGCAGTCGCAGCAACGCTGAGCTCTTCAGCCCGCGAGGGCGCGGGATTGGAGCGCGGCGCGTGCCTGTCGGCCGGCCTGTTGCGCGCATGGATGGCGTTGCGTGCGGACTGGGCGGCCTGCAGTGCGGCGGTGCTGGGTGCAACCATCAGCCACAGCTCCCACCAGGCGTCGCCATCGCCCGGCGGCGTGCCCTGCGCGCTGCGCCGGGCATACAGGCTCAGCCAGAGCTGGCGCGTACCGTTTTGTGTCGTGTGGGGGTCGCCTGCCGCCACGGGCTGCGCCAGCGGCAGGGGCCAGGCCAGCAGGTCTTCGCCCTCAAAGGTCTGCGGCGCAGCATGGTCGGGCTGCTGGTCGGGCGTGCCATGGCGTTGTCCCAGGTGTTGTGCCAGCACGCGGCGTCCTTCACGCAGCATGCGTTCGCGCTCCGGCGCCAGGAAGGCGTACGTGGCCTGGTGCGCTTCGCCGAGCGTGGCGCGCAGCACGCGGCGCACGGCGACGGTAGCGCGGCGGTCGGCGTCATCGCCGGTGATCGAGGGGTCGATGTCTGCGCTGCGAACCGTGTCCGACAGCTCGGCCTCGTCAGTGCGGAACTGCCCGGCAGCCAGTGCGTGCAGGCGTCGCTCGGCCGTGGCGGCCAGGGTGCACGCCAGTGTGGCGACCTGGTCCACGCCGGTGATGCCTTGCAGCAAATCGACCAGCGGCGCGTGGAAGAAGGGGCGGGGCGGCCAGCAGTTGTCGCGCGGGGCGCTGTGCCACAGCAGCCTGCCTTGCGCGTCCAGCAACGCGGCCTGCTGGCCGTCGTAGTGCGCGCGCCAGGCCACAGCGCCGTCGCCGTCCACCCAGGCGAGTTGACCTTCGTTGGTGTGAAAGGCCACCAGCGCGGTGCCCGGCTGCGGCGGCGGCAGCCAGCCTTCGGCCCCGGTCAGCGGCTCCAGCAGGCCTGCGGGCGCGGGCACGAAGCGGCCGTCCGCGTGCAGCAGGCCCCAGGCGCCATGGGCCGCGCCCTGCGTTGCCAGGCCCATGCCACGCGCGCCTTCCTCCTGCAGCGGCTTAGGCGCGCGGCGCACGACGGCCATGCAGCCGCCGGCGCGAAAAGCCGTGCCGTAGCTCCAGTAGGCCGATGCATGGCGATCGCTCGCCGCAGCGGCTTGGCCTTCGTCTGCGGGCAGCGCGCGTTGTGCAACCCGGTAGCGGGTGCCTTCGTCATCGCTGTGGTCGGCCGCCAGGCCGCAGGCCATGTGGCGCGACAGATGCGGGCCGCCATGCAGCACGACGCGGCCCTGCGTGTCGATATAGCCGTGGCCGTCCCGGGCGGCATCGGGTTCGGCGAAGAAAGCCATGCCCTCTTCGTTGAACGCCTCCAGCCGCGGGTACCGGGGCGGCAGCACCCAGGTGCCGCAGGCGTCCAGCAGGCCGTAGCTGTGGCCGTCCATCGAAGCCGGCACCACGGCCTGGTCTTCGAAGTCACGCGCATGCCGCAGTCGCGGGGCGATGACCCACTGGCCCGCTGCATCCACATAGCCCATGGCGCCGTGCTGGCTGGCGCGCGCCAGGCCCTGTGCGCCGAAAGGCCCCAGGTCTTCAAAGACCGCGTCGCAGGCGAATTCGCCGTCCTGCCGCACGATGCGCCAGGCGGCGTTGCCGGTCTTGACGGCTGCGAGCCCCCCGCGCATGGGGCGGGCGTCGTCAAAGCGGGGGGTGATGAGTACGCGGCCGGCGGTGTCCAGATAACCCCAGAGTCCCTGGTCGCAAAAGCGGGCCACGCCGTCGCTGGAAAAACTGCGCGCGTTGTCCAGCGTGGGTGGCACGCGCCAGGCACCTTCGCCGTCGATGTAGCCCCAGCGCTCGTCGCCGGCCTGTGCGGCGGCGATCCAGCCGCCGGCGCCATCGGGCACGAAACGCAGCACCTGGCACAAACCGCCGGTCGGCTCGATAGCGCGGTCGCCCTGCACGATCAGCAACGCATGCGCCTGGTCATCGGCCTGCAGCGGAATGCGCACTAGCCGGGGTGGTGCATGCGTGTGATCGTTCATGAAGCTCGGTTCCTCCGCTGGGGATCGTAGTCATGGCCCCCGGCAGGGCGGTAACCATTTGCACGGCGCACCCAGGTGTGGCGTGAGGTCCACGGTCAAGGGTTCGACCCCAGTGCCATGGCCTGCACGTGCCGCTTGCCGCGCACCTGCGGCCCGGTGTTATCGATACAGTCCTTGCAACGCGCACACATAGACGCTGGCACAGGCCGCCAGCGCGCACGGCACGGCGGCTGACGGTGCTTCGCCGATGCGAAGATCGCTCAAACTTCAAGCCAAAGAGGCCTCTAGCGCTTATCTATCAAGCGCTTATTGCTATTAAATTAATAGCAAATGAGGTCTGCCAGCCAGGCGCTTCGGGGGTTAAGCAGGCAAGGCCACGGCCGCAGGTGCCGCTGCAACACGGGCGTAGCCCGCCAGCAGCGCACCCACCTTGGGCCGGGCGCAACGCTGCAGCGTGCTGAGCAGCGCGTGACAGGGCTCGGCCACGTGCCAGCGCTGGCGCAGGTCGTGCTGCATGCGCGCCAGCAAGGCAGCGGCCATCTCGGCGTCGGCCAGCGCCCGGTGGGCGCGGCCGGCGCGCGGCAGACCCAGGTGGTCCACGATGGAGCCGAGCTTGTGGCTGGGCGATTCAGGGTAGAGCCGGCGCGACAGCAGCACGGTGCAGGCGAATGCATGCGGCGCACCCACGCCGGCCAAGGCCAGTTCAGCGCACCAGAACTTGCGGTCGAACGCGGCGTTGTGCGCCACCATGGGCGCATCGCCCACAAAGCGCGCGGCCTCGCGCATCACGCCTTCGGCATCGGGCGCGGCGGCCACCATGGCGTTGGTGATGCCGGTCAGCTGCGTGATGAAGGGCGGAATCCACACGCCCGTGCGCAGCAGGCTTTGAAAGCGGTCCACCACCTGGCCGCCCTCCAGCAGCACGATGGCCACTTCGGTGGCGCGTGCGCCCTGGGCAGGCGTCATGCCCGTGGTTTCGAAATCGATGACGGCGATGAGGGGAGACTTCGGCATGGCGGGCGATTGTCCATGCCTGCGCCCATCATTGCAGTGCCACGCACATAAAACCCCGCCTGCCGGCACGTGGAGTGCGCGCCGGCGGGGCGGGGTTTTTTTAAGTGCGGAATCAGTTCGCGGTGATCGTGAGCGAAGGCAGTTGCGTTACCCGCGGCACGTCAGCGTGCCGCCTTCAACCGGCGCCACGCCCGCCGCCTCCGGTGGAGGGCCCGCCACCACCCTGGCGCGATTGGACCTGGTTGCCACTGCCGATATGCGCATCGCGGTCGTTGCGGCTTTCGGGCGTGCGGCGTCCCTCGTTCTTTTGCGTCGGGTCCTGGTCACCCTGGCGGTTGTGATCGTTCTCGACCTTGCCTGCTCCGGGTTCCTGCTTGTCGTTGTCGGCCATGCATGTCTCCTTGAAGTGGAAGAAAGAAAGAAGAAAAAACGGAAGAAAGCGAATCGCCCGGCGCACGGTGTGGTCGCAGGGCGATTTCAGGCTATCAACCCAGCGTGAGTTCCTTGTGCTCGCCCATGCCCGTCGGCGGCTTGCCCGTGATGGCGGCAGTGGCCATCTTGAACAGCTGCAGCATCTTGTTTTCCTTCACATCCCAGTACTCGGCGTGGTCGATGTGAATGGACAGCAGCGCCAGATTGGGGTCGGTCACGCCGTCAGGAAACCAGGCCTTGGCCATGGGCGACCACAGCGCTTCCTTCTTGGCCTGGTCTTCGATAAACGAAGCATTGCCCGACAGCGATACGTAGCTGTCGTCGCCTGGGTCAGCGTAGGTCACGTTGACCTGGTTGTCGCGCTGCAGACGGCTGTAGATCTCGCCATTCTTGGGAATGAAGAAGTACAACTGCGACTGCTCGTCGATGTCCTTGTTCTGCGTGGTCAACGGGTGCGCATGCAGCTGGCCGTTGTCATGCCGGTGCGTCAGCATGCCGAAGCGAATGTCCTTGATCAGCTTCCACAGCGTGGCGTGGGGCGTGTCTTTGTTGTCGCTCATGCGCAGTCTCCGGTGATGGGTGAATGAAACAGAAGGCTGCGGGCAACATGCGCCGCAGCGGTTCATTCACTGTAGGCCGGGGAAAGATGCGCATGGGTCGGTGGGCGGCCCCGTAGCCTGTGGGGCGCGTCCGACAGGCTGCGGGGTGGCAGGCCTTCTGCTGTGCGCGTTGGCCCTGCCTATAGCGCAATTCTCAAGCCTTCTTGAGAAACTCCGACTTCAGCAGCAGGCTGCCCAGATCGGTCTTGCAGTCCACGTTGTGGCCGTCGGCACCGTCCACCAGGCGGATGCCTTTGATCTTGGTGCCCTTCTTCAGCGTGGCGCCAGCGCCCTTGACCTTCAGGTCCTTCACCAGAATCACCGCATCGCCATCGGCCAGCGGGTTGCCGTTGGCGTCGTGCACCACGCCATCGGCCGCGTCACCCCCATCGTCGCCAGGGGCCTCGCTGCCGCCGATGGGCCATTCATGCGCGCAGTCGGGGCAGATGTAGAGCGGGGCGTCCGGGTAGGTGTTGTTCAGGCCGCATTGCGGGCAGGCGGGGGTCGTGTCAGGCATGTGTCAAGGTAGCAGGTGAAGGAGAAAAAGCAGGCGGCACGGCGCTATGCCGGCATGCGCCGTTCCAGCGTGAAGGGCGGCAGGCCTTTGAGCAGTCGCTGGCCGTACGAGGTGCGCACCAGGCGCTTGTCGTAGCAGTACACGTGGGCGCGGTCTTCTTCGGTGCGGATGGCGCGGCCCACCCATTGCGCCAGGCGAATGGCGGTGGCCGGCACCACCAGTTCGCTGAACGGGTCGCGCCCTGCCGCGCGCAGCCATTCGGCGCGGGCCTCGCCCACCGGGTCGTCGGGCGGGGCGAAGGGCAGCTTGGTGATGAACAGCGATTCGCACAGCGCGCCGGGCAAGTCCAGCCCTTCGCCGAACGACTGCATGCCGAAGATGATGGACGGCTCGCCTTCGGCCACGCGCTCGCGGTGGCGCGCCAGCAGTTGCGGGCGGGGCAGGGCGGTCTGCACCAGCACGGCGCTGCGCATGGCGGTGGGCAGCGCATCGACGGCCTGGCGCATCTGGTCGCGCGAGGTGAACAGCACCAGCGCGCCGGATTCAACCATGGCCAGGTCGCTCAGCAGCGCATCGACCATCTCGGCGGTGAAGGCCTGCGCCTCGCGCGGGTCGGCCAGGGTTTCGGTGGCCACCAGCGTGCCCTGCAGGGCGTAGTCGAAGGGGCTGGGCACTTCCAGCGTGGTCACGGCGGCATCGCCGTGCAGCCCCGTTTCACGCAGAAAGAAGTCGAACTGCCCGCAGCTGGTGAGCGTGGCAGACGTCAGCACCGCCCCGCGCACGCTGGCCCACAGATGATGGCGCAGTGTGTTGCCCGGCAGCACCGGGCTGGCATGCGCTTTCACGACGATGAAGTCGCCATCGACCTGCAGCGTGAACCATTTGGCGGCGGGCACGGCACCTTCGGGCGCGTCCTGCAGCAGCAGCTGGGCGGTGGCGTGCACGCCCTCCAGCCGGGGCGCCAGCGCGCCGATCTGCGCGTACAGCGTGGACAGGCGCCGCGCCTCGTCGGGCTTGTCGCGGATCTCGGCACGCAAGGCCTTGGAGATGGCGCGCAGCGCGTCCAGAAAGCCCTCGGCATGGTGCGCGGCCTGGCCGAGTGGCTCGACCAAAGCCGCCGGCAGCACGCCGCCCGCCACGCGGGCGCGGGTCGGCACGCCGGGCGCCTGCGCCCGGGCGCGGCCGCCCCAGGCGGGGCGGGGTGCGCGCAGTTCGTCGCCGTACACGTCCATTGCCAGCCTGGCCGCGTCTTGCAAGGCGGTGCGCAGGCGGGCGGCGTGGGCAGGCACGTCGGCAATCTCTTCGACCTCGACCAGCGCACCGATGCGCAACGCGCGGCTGGCGAGCTTGTCGATCCAATTCAGCCGGCTCAGGTCGGCCTCGCAGGCGAACTGCTGCAGCGCGGTGGCGGGCAGGTGGTGCGCTTCGTCCAGCACCAGCAGGCAGTTGTCCAGCTCGGGCAGCAGGCGCGCCCCGATGGAAGACAGCAGCAGGTCGTGGTTGGCGACGATCACCTGCGCGGCCACCAGCGCCTTGCGCCGTTCGTAATAAGTGCATTGGCTGAACACCGGGCAGTGCTTGCCGGTGCAAGAGCTGGATTCAGCCGCCACGGGGCTCCACACCTCGGGCTCGGGCGGGGCCTGCAGGGTGTCGCGGTCGCCGTCCCATTCGCTGGTCGACAGCGCGTCGGCCATGGTGGCGTAGAACTGCATGCGCGCCTGCGATTCCTGGTGCGGGCGGCGTGCGTTGGCCTCGGCCTCTTCGTCGGCGAACAGGTCGTCGTCGTGCCCGTCGCCGCCGTCACCGCCAGCGGTGCCACCACCGGCCAGGCGCTCGAGCTTGAGCTTGCACACATAGCGGCCGCGCCCCTTGGCCAGGGCGAAGCGAAAGGGCTGCTCCATGCGCGCGGCCAGGGCGGGCAAATCCTTGTTGACCAGCTGTTCCTGCAGCGCCACCGTGGCGGTGGAAATCAGCACGCGCGTGCCGCGCTCCAGCGCCATGGCAATGGCCGGCACGCTATAGGCCAGCGACTTGCCAACACCCGTGCCGGCCTGCACCACGGCAATGGAGCGGATGGGTGCGGGCGCCGGTGCAGCGCCGTCACCGTCCGTGTCTTCCACCTTGCCCAGTTGGGCGTGCGAGAAGGTATGGGCCACCTGTTCGGCCATGCGGCGCTGCCCGGCACGGCTGCGAAACCCCCCCGTGGCCGACACCACCGCATCGAAAGACTTCAGGGCCTGGGCGGCCCACTCCTGTTGAGACATACAGTAGTGTGACACGGCCCGCGGGCGCCGACGCGACAGCCGGCCAGCGCGCTTGCCTACAGCTCCCGCACGGCGGCACTTCTACGATGGTGGCCTGCCATTCGAAAGGCCAATGCAATGACCCGCCCCACACCTGACTCTGCCACCGCAACCGATCCGGAATCCAAGACACCGCCCGACGCGACCGCCACGTCGGTTCAGCGATCAGTGGACACCACGCGCAAGGATGTGCCGACCGACCCCGACAAGCAGGGTGAGGAAGGATCGGCACCCTTGATGCCGCACGAGCGTGACCAATCCGTCGGCATGACGGACGGCCAGCCTGACGCCAACGTGGAACAGGCTTACCGCGACGTCAAGCGTGGCCTGCAGGACACCGACCGAGGCCTCCCAGCGCACAACGCTTACCAAAAGCAGAAGTAGCACGCCGAAGCCTCGGCGAAAAAGCCGCCAGCACCTTGCACAGGTGTTGGCGGCTTTTTCGCAGGTTCAGGCGCTTGGGGTTTTGCGCCTCGGCCTGTTCGATGTGTGAGCGGGTATCTTCGCCCAACCCAGTGATGCTATTTAATTGATAGCTGGCAGCGCTTATTCAGTAAGCGCTATCGCCCAATTTGATGAATTTTTTGGTGGCATTCCCGCTCAGGCCATCAATTCTGCAGCGTTGCAGTCAGCGTCACTTCGGGCACGCCCGTGAGTGCCTTCGACAGCGGGCAGTTGGCTTTCGCTTCGTTGGCGATCTTCTGAAACTGCGCTTCATCGATGCCCGGCACCTTGGCTGTCAGCGTCAAGGCGATGCGGTCGATCTTGAAGGCGTCGCCGTCTTTGGCCAAGCGAACCTTGGCGGTGGTGTCCACCGTTTCCGTCGCGATGCCTGCTTTGTCGCAAGCGAACGAGAAAGCCATGGTGAAGCAGGCGGCGTGCGCGGCGCCGACGATTTCTTCCGGATTGGTGCCCTTGCGGTCGTCGCCGAAGCGGCTGGCGAAGCCGTAGGGATAGCCATCGAGCGCGCCGGTTTCGGTGCTGATCTTGCCCTGGCCAGCCTTGCCGGCGCCTTCCCAATGCACGGATGCGGATTTTTCAGCGGACATGTATTGAACTCCTGGTGCGTGGAAAAAACGGTGCAGGCGCCTTCCAGCGCCAACCCCGCATCACACCACCGCGCCTGGTGCGGGTCTGTCGGACGTGGCCGCGCGGCCCTGTGGCGCACCGGGCCGCGCGCTGGCCGCTCGCGCTCAGGCCCGGCGCACCATGCAGAACGCATCGAAGAGGCTCCGCACGGCGCACAAGGCGCAGCCGGTGCATTCGTCAGCGCAATGCGCCAATCGATCGCGTGCCATTCCACAGGCCTGGTCCGGAGGCACCTCCCGGTGACAGCGGCGAGCACACGCTCACACACCCGCCGCAGCCAGTCTGGCGGAGAGTGCCGATGCAGTGGTTTGCAACGCCTGAAACGGCTTCCCAATGTTGACAACAAACGCTTACCGGTGGTCTCAGGATTCCTACGTCGCCGTCGGATCGCTCCTACCTCAAAGGCTTTAGGCGACCATGCAAATTTGTTGGGCACGCGGAGATCGCCGCGTGTTTTTTCACCTAGAAATCAAGGAGTTATCAACATGCCAAGCAACAATCCACAAGGTCACAACCAGCACACCAACCAAGGCGGCAACCAAGGCGGCCAGGGCAATAACCAAGGCAGCCAGTCGTCCGGTCGTGGCTTTGCGTCGATGGACTCTGATCGCCAGCGCGAAATCGCGGCAGAAGGCGGCCGCGCGGCGCATGCCTCTGGCAATGCCCACGAATTCAATTCCCAGGAAGCTCGAGAAGCCGGCTCCAAGAGCCATGGTGGCCAAGGTTCCAATAACACCTCCGCCTCTTCGAGCAACAGCAACAGCAACAGCAACAGCAACTCGGGCGGTACCCGTGGCGGCAGCAGCGAACAGCATGCACGTGCAGGCAGCCAAAGCCACAAGAATGACCGCTAATGCCGGTTGACCCTGCGAAGGCCCGCAAGGGCCTTCTTTTTTGCCTGACCGGGCACCCGGGCTGCGCCGGTCATCCGCAACGCGAGCGCTCCGGCCGGGTGCGCCATGCACTCATCGCTGGGTGCCGGCAGCGGAGATCCACCCGGTGAGAGGACCGGTCCAATGGACTAAATGGCAGAGCCTGCAGCGCCAGCCGTTGCGTTCGCCGCCTCCCCCAGCAACCGTGCTTCGCCCACCGGTAACAGTTCCATGTGATCGTTTGCAAAGGCCGGCACAAAGCCCAACTGGCCGCGGATCTTCCGGAACGGCGTGGCGAACTTTTCCATCATGGCCGCCGTTACCTTGTCGAAGAACGCCTGGTGCGATCCTTCGACGGAATAAGGCGCTTCTAATTGGTTCCAGCGCACTCGCCACTGGGTGCGCCCACGCTGCACGCCAATGCGCACATGCTCGTCCAGGCAGTGGCCCTCGGACTTGAAGAACAGCGTCAATCCGAAGTACAGAAACCCGTCATCGCCCACCTGCAGACGCGGCGACAGCGTGGTGCCCTCATCGCGCAGGCGGTCCAGCCGTTCATCGAGCACATGAAATTCCACATCGGTGGACTTGGCGCCCAAGTACAGGATGAAATCGACCCGCAGGCGCTCGGCGAACACCTTGCATTCTTCCTTGTACTGCTCGAAATCGTGGCACCAGGCGATTGCCTTGGCGTGCATGGCCTGAAACACGGTTGCCGGGGCGCCGGCGGCAATGGAGGCAGGAGACAGAGTGGTTGCCATCGAACGCATTCCTCTCGAGGGGACCGGTGTGGCCTGCGAAGGCGGTCACGCAGAGATGCGGCATTGGCTGCCGCTCTCGCGTTGCCGTCAAGGTCCGGTCCGGTTGGCGGATGAAGCGGCCCTGGGCATCGGTGCGCGCGTGGGGCCGCGCGTTAGGCGTTCCATCATACGAAGCCGCGCGCCACGGCGCTGTAGGACGGTCCAAGGCATGCGCCCCGCTGCGCTGAGCACTTGCGGGCCGTGCTTTCAGCGCGGGGGCCGGCCTTGGGAAGCGGGGCCATAAGCGCAGTAGCCAGGCTTGGGGCTTTTGGTCTTGGGGTGCAGCCGGCAGGTGTCCGGCCGCTGCTCATACACAGTGCAGCGCCGGGTTATCGCGTTCAGAAAATGGCAGTCGCCACTGGCGCGCCGCGCCATCGTGAACATTACGTTCTTGTGATTGAAGTGGTCGATCAGCCGTGCCTTTTGCAGCCGCTTGGCGATGTGCCGTGGTTCTTCATGTTCTGCCTCAAACGCATCCACCAACCCCAGACGCACCAGGTCGGACAGCTGCACTTCCAGCGGCATCGTGCAGCAGTTGGCCGCGCACGATTCACAAAGGCCTGCGCGGTAGCGGGTCCACGTGTCAAGGCGGTCGACGTCAACGATGGCAATGGGGGAGCGCATGGGGTTGCGATTGTGCCTGGGCGGGTGGCAGCCCAGGTGAGACCGCATCCGCTGCCATCGACGCCACACGTCGGCGCGAGGCGCAGCGCCTGCCATGAACACGGTCTGCCCAACTGTCGCCGCGTTTGGCGCTTGGCCTACGCGAGCGTGGCACAGCGGTGGGGAACATGAAGTCTCGGATATGTCCACCCACACCTACAGGAGACCATCATGAATGCACCCCAAGACCTCAACCGCGACCGGAACCTTGACCCCATCACCAACGCGCCTGGCGCCCATCCCATCGGCACTGGCGTTGGTGCCGCAGGCGGCGCAGTCACGGGCGCTGCCGCTGGCTCTATTGGCGGCCCCGTTGGCACTGCTGTGGGCGCTGTGGTCGGCGCTGTCGTGGGCGGCTTGGCCGGCAAGGGCGCGGCCGAAGCCGTCAACCCGACGGAGGAAGACGCCTACTGGCGCGACGCCCATGGTCGCGAGCCGTACTACTCAAGTGATTACACCTATGACGACTACGCGCCCGCCTATCGCCACGGCTACCAGAGCGTGATCGATGGCCGCAGCGACTGGAACGAAGCCCGTGGTGATCTGCAAACACGCTGGGAAACCGACCGCGATACCAGCCGCCTGAACTGGAAGGATGCGGAGCCTGCGGCCAAGGCTGCCTGGGAACGGGCGGACCGGATCTGGAAGCAGACGAAGCAGGAGTGAGTTCTGCTCCCTAGGCTTGCGAGGGTAAAAGCTCTACGGACACTCAACCAGGAGATAGTGCTGCATTCGGCAATTGCTGAGCGATAGGTCTGGGGCGACAGCACAATGTGTGCAATCTCTCAGCACAAAGTCCAACGAGTGAGCCCCTCGCACAAAAGCCAGCTAAGCGAAACCGATATCTGCGATCAGTTCATTACGCCTGCGTTGCTAGGTGCAGGCTGGAGCGTTCAGCAGCATATCCTGCGTGAATACACACTACGCCCGGGCCGCGTAGTGGTTCGCGGCCAATCGGCTCAGCGCGACAAGTCTTCCATCTTGCGGGCGGACTACGTGCTGTTTCATAAGCCCAATATGCCCCTGGCCGTGGTGGAGGCCAAAGACGCCAGGCACGCAGTGGGCGCGGGTATGGCCCAGGCCATTCAATACGCGCAATTGCTGGACGTGCCGTTCTGTTTTGCCAGCAATGGCGACGGCTTTGTATTTCGTGACGCAACGCTGGCTGATGGCGTGCTGGAGCGAAACCTCACCCTCGACGAGTTCCCATCCCCCGCCGAGCTATGGGCCAAATATTGCGCCTGGAAGGGCTGGGCGCCGCAGGTGCAGCAGATCGCCGCCACCGACTATTCCCCCAGCAAAACTCCGCGCTACTACCAGATCAACGCCATCAACCGCACGGTAGAGGCCATCGCCGCAGGCCAAAACCGCGTGTTGCTGGTCATGGCCACTGGCACGGGCAAAACCTACACCGCGTTTCAGATCATCCACCGGCTGTGGAAGTCGCCCTGGCGTGCAAACAAACCCGGCGGACAAAAACGCATCCTGTTTCTGGCGGATCGCAACATCCTCATCGACCAGACCATGGTTAACGACTTTCGCCCTTTCAAAGGCGCCATGGCCAAGCTCAGCCCCAACGCCAAAGGGGTGGAGCGCGTGGATGCGCAGGGTCGGGTCACGGTCGAAGACGTGGACCTGGCCGTGAACAAGGCCACCAAGGTGGTGGACAAGAGCTACGAGATTTACCTCTCGCTCTACCAGGCCGTGACAGGCACCGAGGACGAACGCAACATCTATAAGCAGTTCAGCCCCGACTTCTTTGACCTCATCGTGGTGGACGAATGCCATCGGGGCAGCGCAGCTGACGACTCCGCCTGGCGCGAGATCCTCACCTACTTCGCCAGCGCCGCGCAAATCGGCCTGACGGCCACACCCAAGGAGACTGAGGACGTCTCCAACACCGACTACTTCGGCGAGCCGCTCTACACCTACAGCTTGCGGCAAGGCATTGAAGACGGCTACCTCGCGCCCTACAAGGTCGTGCGGGTAGACCTGGACCGCGACACCTTCGGCTGGCGCCCCACCGAGGGCATGCGCGACAAGTTCGGCCACCTCATCGAAGACCGCGTCTACACCGGCACCGACATGAACCGCAAGCTCGTCATGGAGCAGCGCGATGCCGTGGTGGCCGGCAGGATCACCGAATACCTGAAAGCCACCGACCGCTACGCCAAGACCATCGTGTTCTGCGAAGACATCGAGCACGCCACCCGCATGCGCCAGGCGCTCAGCAACGCCAACGCAGACATCTGCGCCACGCAGCCCAAATACGTGGTGCAGATCACTGGCGACAACGCCGAAGGCAAGCGCGAGCTGGACAACTTCATCGACCCCGAGAAGACCTACCCCGTCATCGCCACCACCTCCCGCCTCATGAGCACCGGCGTGGACGCACAAACCTGCAAGCTCATCGTGCTGGACCAGACCATCAAGTCCATGACGCTGTTCAAGCAGATCATCGGGCGGGGCACCCGCCTGCGCGAAGACCTGGGCAAAAGCTGGTTCACCATCCTCGACTTCAAGCGCGCCACCGAACTCTTTGCCGACGAAACCTTTGATGGCGAACCCGTGCAGGTGTACGAGCCCAAGCCCGGCGAGCCCATGGCCCCGCCCCCACTGGTGGAACTCCCCCCATCCGTTCAGCCTGAGCCTGTCGAAGGCCACCCCGACGCGTGGCCCATCACCACCGGCCCTGGTGACGGCGGCGCAAGCAGCGACGAACCCCGCAAATACATCCTGGGCAACAACGTCACCGTCGCCGTGGCGCGCGAGCGCGTGCAGTACCTCAACGCCCAGGGCAAGCTGGTCACCGAAAGCCTGCGCGATTACACCCGCATCAACCTGCGCAAGCAATACGACTCGCTCGACCAGTTCCTGCAAACCTGGCACCAGGCCGACCGCAAGGCCGCTTTGCTGAGTGAGCTGGAGGCCCAAGGGGTGCTCATCGAGGCCCTGGCCGCAGAGGTAGGCAAAGACCTCGACCCGTTCGACCTGCTGCTGCACGTCGCCTACGACCAACCCCCGCTCACCCGCCGCGAGCGCGCCCAGCGCGTCAAAAAGCGCAACGTCTTCACCCAATACGGCCCCGTGGCCCGCAAGGTGCTGGAGGCGCTGCTCGACAAATACGCCGACGAAGGCATTGCCACCATCGAAAGCAACGACATCTTCAAGCTCCAGCCCTTCACCGACCTGGGCAGCCCGGTGGAGCTGGTGCGCAGCTTTGGCGGCCGCCCGCAATACCTTGGTGCGCTTCAGGCGCTGGAGCGCGAGCTGTACGCTACGCACCCAGCCCCTTGATAGTGCCGACAGTGGCGCCCCGAATACTCTGTTTTTGATAGCTGCTAGCGCTTATCCAATAAGCGCTAGAGCCCGTTTTTGCTTAAAGTCTGCGTTCCATGTCCAACCTCACCCCCGTCATCAAATCCATCCAGGACGTCATGCGCCAGGACTCCGGCGTCGATGGCGACGCCCAGCGCATCAGCCAGCTCACCTGGCTGCTGTTCCTCAAGGTGTTTGATGCGCTCGAAGAAGAACTCGAAGCCACGCGCGACCACTACCAAAGCCCGATTCCCCAGGACATGCGCTGGCGCGCCTGGGCTGCCAACCCCGAGGGCCTGACTGGTGAAGCGCTGCTCGACTTTGTGGACAAGCAGCTCTTCCCGGCCCTCAAGGCCCTGAGCGCCGACCCCGCCCGGAACCCACGCGGCTACGTGGTGCGGGGCGTATTTGAAGACGCCTACAACTACATGAAAAGCGGCCACCTGCTGCGCCAGGTGGTCAACAAGCTCAACGCCATCGACTTCAACCGCCAGGCCGAACGCCACCAGTTCAACGACCTGTACGAAAAAATCCTGCGCGACCTGCAAAGCGCAGGCAACGCGGGCGAGTTCTACACCCCCCGCGCCGTCACCCAGTTCATGGTGGACATGACCAACCCCCAGTTGGGCGAAAGCCTGATGGACCCGGCTACTGGCACCGGCGGCTTCCTCGTCTGCGCCATCGAGCACCTGCGCAAGCAAGTGCACAACGCCGACCAAGAGGCCGTGCTGCAAAACAGCATCCGCGGCGTGGAGAAAAAGCAGCTCCCGCACATGCTGTGCGTCACCAACCTGCTGCTGCACGGCATCGAAGTGCCCAGCCAGATCGTGCACGACAACACCCTGGCCCGCCCGCTGCGCGACTACACCGCCGCAGACCGCGTCAACGTCATCCTCACCAACCCACCCTTTGGCGGCATTGAAGAGCCAGGCATCGAGGCGGGCTTCCCCGCCGACGTGCGCACCAAGGAAACCGCCGACCTCTTCCTCGTGCTCATCCAGCACCTGCTCAAACCCGGCGGCCGCGCCGCCGTGGTGCTGCCCGACGGCTTCTTGTTTGGCGAAGGCGTCAAGGCCCGCATCAAAGAACAACTGCTGCAGCACTGCAACCTGCACACCATCGTGCGCCTGCCCAATGGCGTTTTTTCTCCCTACACCCCGATCAAAACCAACCTGCTGTTCTTCACCAAAGGCCAGCCCACGCAACACATCTGGTACTACGAGCACCCCTACCCGCCGGGCGTGAAAAACTACAACAAGACCAAGCCCATCCGCATCGAAGAATTCGACCTTGAGAAAGCCTGGTGGGGCACCGAGGCCGACGGCTTTGCAGCCCGCGTGGAGAACGAGCGCGCGTGGAAGGTCAGCATCGACCAGATCAAAGTCGCGAACTACAACCTCGACCAGAAGAACCCCCACATCGGCGAACAAACCAGCCACGACCCGGAAGTGCTGCTGGCCAACTACGCCCGCCTGCAGGCCGAAGCCCAGGCCCTGCGCGATGAGTTGAAGGGCATCCTTGCCCAGTCTTTATCAGCCAAAACAGCCGCTAGCGCTTGATGGATAAGCGCATGCTGCTATCAAATCTGGATTTATTGGCCACCGCCCCTGGTGGCGTCGCCAAACTGCGCGAACTCATCCTCACCCTGGCCGTGCAAGGAAAGCTGGTGCCGCAAGACCCGGCGGATGAACCGGCGGGTGTGCTGCTGCAGCAGATTCGGGCGGAGAAGGACCGGCTTGTCGCCGAAGGCAAGATCAAGCGGGACAAGCCGCTGGCGGAGATTGCGGAGGAGGAAAAGCCGTTTGAGTTGCCGGTAGGGTGGGAGTGGGTGAGGTGGGCAAATGTTGCAATGAAGATTGGCGATATCGACCACAAGATGCCGTCTGAAGCTAAAGACGGTGTGCCCTACGTGTCACCTCGTGATTTTTATGGCACCAATGAAATTGATTTTGACGGGGCCAAGAAAATCGCGTACAGCGATTACGTCGAGCTGGCCTCAAAGATTCGGCCTGAAGCCGCTGATCTGATCTATCCCCGGTACGGAACTGTTGGTGTTGTTAGGAAGGTCACTACCGATCGTGAATTTCTCGCTTCCTATTCTTGTGCAGTTATTAAAGTCCTCCCTGGTTTCATAGAGCCTGATTACCAGTATCTGTTCTCCGTATCTGGGTGCGCCAAGGCGCAGGCTGCCAGCGCGACGAACAAGACTACGCAGCCAAACGTGGGTTTAAAAAGTATTCAAGAATTTTTGGTTCCGCTGCCTCCTCTCGCCGAACAATCCCGCATCGTCACCCGCGTCGAAGCCCTCATGCGCCTGTGCGATGCGCTGGAGGCCAAGGGCCAACTGGAGGCCGCGCAACACGCCCAACTGGTCAGCACCCTGCTGGGCACCCTCACCGCCAGCACCACGCCCGAAGAGCTGGCCGCCCACTGGCAGCGTGTGGCCCAGCACTTCGACCTGCTGCTCGACCGCCCCGAAGCCATCGACGCCCTGGAGCAAACCCTGCTGCAACTGGCCGTGCGCGGCCTGCTCGTGCCCCAAGACCCCACCGACGAACCCGCCAGCGCCCTGCTGCAAAAAATCCGCGCCGAAAAAGACCGCCTCATCGCCACCGGCCAGATCAAACGCGACAAACCCCTGCCGCCCATCACCGACGAGGAAAAGCCGTTTGAGTTACCGGTGGGGTGGGAGTGGGTGAGGTTGGGTTCTCTTGGAGAGTCGTTTGATTACGGGTCATCGCAGAAATCAGTGGATGACAGTGCTGCTGTTCCAATTTTGCGAATGGGCAATATCCAAGGTGGCCGAGTTGTCATGACCAACTTGAAGTACCTAAAAGACCTCCAGGGCGAATTGCCGTGTCTCCTTTTGCGTGAAGGTGACCTGCTTTTCAACCGTACAAACAGTTATGAGCTTGTAGGGAAGACAGGGTTGTTTGAGGGGTATGCACGCGAGATGACGTTTGCTTCCTATCTCATTCGCATACGGCTCATGGACGGTCTAGTGAACTCCGAGTACATCAATGCGTACATGAACACCCGTGACTGCCGCGAAAGTGAGATCGAGCCGGATTTGACGCAACAAACCGGGCAAGCGAACTACAACGGGACCAAGTTGAAAAGCATTCGAGTACCGCTCCCTCCCCTCGCCGAACAATCCCGCATCGTCACCCGCGTCACCGCCCAGCGCCGCCTGTGCGCCGACCTGCGCCAGCGCCTAGCCGAACGCCAGTCCGTGCAGGCCCGTCTGGCCGAGGCGCTGGTGGGGGCCGCCAGCCTTTCTTCGGAGCCTTGCTGGTGAATCCCACCTCCCTGCGAGCCACGTTGGAGTCCTTGCGGAGCCTGCCCCGCGAGCAGGCGGTGGTCGAGTTCAAGTCGAATTTCGCTGATCCCGAGAAGATCGGTGCCTATCTCTCGGGGCTGGCAAACACGGCCGCATTGCAGGGCCGCGACCGTGCTTGGCTCGTGTGGGGTGTGGAAGATGGCAGCCATCGGGTCCTGGGTACGGTGTTCGATCCCTTCCAGCAGAAGATTGGCAATCAGTCTTTGCAGATGTGGCTGCAGGTGATGACCCAGCCCCGTGCCGACTTTGCCTTCCATGAGCTGGACCATGACGGCCTGCGGGTGGTGATGCTGGAAATTCACCCCGCACGGGGTGCGCCCATGGCCTTTAAGCAAGCGCGCTATATCCGCGTGGACAGCCACTTGGTGAAACTGGCGGACTACCCCAGTCACGAAGCGCGCTTGTGGAGTGCGTTGGGCACATCAGAAGACTGGACCGGCGTGGTGGTGCCCGAGGCAACGCTGGATGACCTGGACCCGCAGGCCCTTGCCGCCGCACGGGTGCGCTACGCTGAGTATCTGGTGCGTGGTGAGCCAGACGCTTTGAAGCACGAGGCGATTCGTACCGAAGTGGCGGCACTGACGGTGCCCACCTTGCTGAACAAGGCGCGGGTAACCAAACAAGGACGAGTGACACGGGCAGCCTTGCTGCTGCTGGGCAAGGATGAGTCGTCGCACTTCCTGGCACCTGCGGACGCGAAGATGACCTGGGTGCTGCGCGATGCGGGCAACGATACGGTCACGTCACAGCCGTTTGGCGTTCCCTTTCTGCTGGCGACGGAGCAGCTGTGCGCCCGCATTCGCAATGTGACGCTGGACCATATGCCCGATGGTTCGCTGTTCCCCACGCCCGTGCCGCAGTACGACAACTGGGTGCTGCGCGAGGCGCTGCACAACTGCGTGGCGCACCAGGACTATGTGCTGGGCGGCAAGATCAATGTGGTGGAACACCCGGACCGGCTGGTGTTCAGCAATCTGGGGCAGTTCATTCCAGAAAGCGTGGCGTGGATGCTGGAGCACCAGCCGCCGCCGGAGCACTATCGAAACCAGTGGCTTGTCGACGCGATGATTCGTCTGCGCATGATTGAGCAAGCGGGCAGCGGAATACGGCGGATGTTCACAACCCAGCGTCAGCGCCTATTTCCGTTGCCTGACTACGAGTTTGGTCAGACCCCACAGGGGTTTCCGCGCGTGGAATTGACCTTGCAGGGGCGGATGCTGGATTCCAAATTTGCGCGGGTGTTGATGGCGCGCTCGGATTTGGGCTTGGGCCAGGTTCTGCTGCTGGACAGGGTGCAGAAGGGCCTGCCCCTCTCAGCTCCAGAGGCCCGGAGTTTGCGCGATCTCGGGCTCGTTGAGGGGCGTGCGCCCGGGTACTTCATCTCGGCCAAGATGGCGGATGCCTTGGGGCAGAAGGCGAAGTACATCCACCAGCGCGGTCTGGATGATCGGTACTACCAAAAGCTGGTACTGGACTATCTGCAGCAGTATGGGCAGGCCACCAGAACGGATTTGGACGCTTTGTTGCTTCGCAAACTACCAGACGTTCTTACTGACGTGCAGAAGGCCAACAAGGTCAAAAACTTGATGCAAAGCATGAAGCGGGCGGGGCTGATACAGCCGCATGGGGCACGCTCTGCGGCTGTCTGGCGTCTAAGCTTATCCGTGGTTAATTAACTAACCAATTCAGGTCGATTAACCATGGAATTTGCTGTAAGTCGTTGATTTATATGTTGTCTACGCAGCTTTTAAGCTGCTATTTAGACAACAGTAATCAGTTCGCCCAATATCAAGACCGACATCACACGTCGATGTTCGCCGCCCGCAATGCATTCGCCTCGATGAAGTTGCGCCGCGGCTCCACCTCGTCGCCCATCAGCATGGTGAACACGCGATCCGCCTCGATGGCATCGTCGATCTGCACGCGCAGCAGGCGGCGCACTTCGGGGTCCATCGTGGTTTCCCACAACTGCCCAGGGTTCATTTCGCCCAGGCCCTTGTAGCGCTGGCGGCTGGTGGTGCGTTCTGCTTCGCTGATGAGCCAAGCCATGGCCTGGCGGAAATCGCCGATCTTTTCTTCCTTCTGCTTGTCGCCTTCGCCGCGCAGGGCGCGGGCGCCTTCGCAGATGAGGCCGCGGAAGGTGTTGGCGGCTTCGGCCAATGCGGCGTAGTCGGCGCCGTGCACAAAATCTTGCGTGATGATGCTGCTGCGCACGTTGCCGTGGTGGCGGCGGCTGATGCGCAGGACGGGTTTGTCGGTGCGCACGTCGAATTCGCCGGCCACTTCGGCGGGAATGCCGTTGGTGGACAGCTCGCGCAGCTTGGCCTGCAGGGCGACGGCGCCGGCTTCAGCGTCGGCCACGGTGTCCAGGTTCAGGGTCACACCGTCGGCAATGGCGCGCAGGGCTTCCTGGTCCATAAAGGCAGACAAGCGCTCGATGACGTGCTCGGCCAACTGGTGCTTTTGCGCCAGCGTGGTCAGGGTTTCGCCGGTCAACGTTTGCGCGTTGGTGCCGCCGGTGGTGACGCTGGCGTCGCGCAGCGCTACGCGCAGCAGGAAGGTGTCCAGCGCCGGTGCATCCTTCAGGTACAGCTCTTCCTTGCCGTTCTTGACCTTGTAGAGCGGCGGTTGCGCAATGTAGATGTGGCCGCGCTCGACCAGCTCGGGCATCTGGCGGTAGAAGAACGTGAGCAGCAGCGTGCGGATGTGCGCGCCGTCCACGTCGGCGTCGGTCATGATGATGATGCGGTGGTAGCGCAGCTTGTCGACGTTGAAGTCGTCCGCGCCGCTCTTGCCGTCCACCAAGCCGCCGGCCTTGCCGATGCCGGTGCCCAGGGCGGTGATCAGCGTCAGGATTTCATTGGACGTCAGCAGCTTTTCATAGCGTGCCTTTTCCACGTTCAGGATCTTGCCGCGCAGCGGCAGGATGGCCTGGAACTTCCGGTCGCGGCCCTGCTTGGCGGAGCCGCCGGCGGAGTCGCCCTCGACGATGTAGATCTCGCACAGTGCCGGGTCTTTTTCCTGGCAGTCGGCCAGTTTGCCGGGCAGACCCATGCCGTCCAGCACGCCCTTGCGGCGGGTCATTTCGCGGGCCTTGCGGGCGGCTTCGCGGGCGCGGGCGGCCTCCACGATCTTGCCGCAGATGATCTTGGCGTCGACCGGGCGCTCCTGCAGGTAGTCGGTCAGCAGCTTGCCCACAATGTCTTCCACGGGCGCGCGCACTTCGCTCGACACCAGCTTGTCCTTGGTCTGGCTTGAGAACTTGGGCTCGGGCACCTTCACGCTCAGCACGCAACAGAGTCCTTCGCGCATGTCGTCGCCGGTCACTTCGACCTTGGCCTTCTTGGCGAACTCGTGCTCTTCGATGTACTTGTTGATGACGCGGGTCATCGCAGCGCGCAGGCCGGTCAGGTGGGTGCCGCCGTCACGCTGGGGAATGTTGTTGGTAAAGCACAGCACTTGTTCGCTGTACGCGCTGTTCCACTGCATGGCCACTTCCACGCCGATGTGGGTGCCGGGGATGCCGCCATACGTCTCGGCAGGGCGCTCGCCAGCCGCGTAGAACGAGGTGGGGTGCAGCACCGTCTTGCCCTTGTTGATGAACTCGACAAAGCCGCGCACGCCACCGGCGCCGGAGAAGTCGTCTTCGCGGCCGTCACGCTCGTCCTTCAAGCGAATGCGCACGCCGTTGTTCAAAAACGAGAGTTCGCGCAGGCGCTTGGCCAGAATCTCGTAGTGGAAGTCGTTGTTTTCTTTGAAGATTTCGGTGTCGGGCAAGAAGTGCACTTCGGTGCCACGCTTGTCGGTGTCGTCCAGCACCTGCATGGGCGAGACTTCGACGCCGTTCACGGACTCGAGAATGCGGTTCTGCACAAAGCCCTTGCTGAACTCCAGCACATGGACCTTGCCTTCGCGGCGCACGGTCAGGCGCAGCATTTTGCTGAGCGCGTTCACGCAGCTCACGCCCACGCCGTGCAGGCCGCCCGAAACCTTGTAGCTGTTCTGGTTGAACTTGCCGCCGGCGTGCAGCTCGGTCAGGGCAATCTCGGCGGCCGAGCGCTTGGGCTCGTGCTTGTCGTCCA
The DNA here is from genome assembly GCF_031843945.1 of Acidovorax sp. WCS2018Noco2-16. Classification (NCBI taxonomy): domain Bacteria; kingdom Pseudomonadati; phylum Pseudomonadota; class Betaproteobacteria; order Burkholderiales; family Comamonadaceae; genus Acidovorax; species Acidovorax sp. WCS2018Noco2-16. The sequence goes on along the minus strand of NZ_JAVTJJ010000003.1, from coordinate 193,821 downwards.
TCTTCACGCCGGTCGGAATGCCCCGGCCGTTGTCGGTCACGCTGATGGAGTTGTCTGAATGAATGGTGACGACGATGTCGTCGCAGTGCCCGGCCAGCGCTTCATCGATGGAGTTGTCCACCACTTCAAACACCAAGTGGTGCAGGCCCGTGCCGTCTGACGTGTCGCCGATGTACATGCCGGGGCGCTTGCGCACGGCTTCCAGGCCTTCGAGGATGGTGATGGAGCCTTCGCCGTAGCTTTCGCTGGCCCCTGCCTGATTGGTGTCGATCTTGTGCGTGGGCTGTGCGTCGCCGGCGCCGTTCTCGGAGGGCTCGGGCAGGTGGTTCTCAGCGGTCATGGATGGCTAGCCTCGGGGTCTGTGGAAACACAAGGTTTCCCAGTGGTCAATTCAGTATCAAACAGGGCTCTAGCGCTTGATGGATAAGCGCTTATTGCTATAAAAATAATAGCATTTGGTAGGCTGGCGCCAGAGCACATCACAGTGGCATCGTCAGATGCGCATCGGCATCACGACGTACTTGAAGCTCTCGTTCTCGGGAATGGTCAGCAGCGCCGAGCTGTTGCCGTCCGAGAGCTCCACCTTCACCATGTCCTGGCTCATGTTGGCCAAGGCGTCGATGAGATAGGTGACGTTGAAGCCGATCTCGATGGTGTCGCCGCCGTAGTCGATGTCGAGCTCGTCCACGGCTTCTTCCTGCTCGGCGTTGTTGGACGCCACGCGCAGCGTGCCGGGCTCCAGGTTCAGGCGCACACCCTTGAACTTGTCGCTGGTCATGATGGCCGTGCGCTGCAGGCTGGCCAGCAAGGGCGCGCGGCCCAGGGTCACGCCGTTCTTGTGGTTTTTCGGAATCACACGGTTGTAGTCGGGGAACTTGCCTTCGACCAACTTGGTGACGAACTCCATGCCGCCGAACGTGAACTTCGCCTGGTTGTTGGCGAATTGCATCTCGATGTGCGGCTGGTTCTCGCCGCCCGCGTCGGACAAGAGGCGCTGCAACTCCAGCACGGTCTTGCGCGGCAGGATGACTTCCTGCTTGGGCACTTCCACGTCCAACGTGGCGCTGGCAAAGGCCAGGCGGTGGCCGTCGGTGGCGACCAGGCTCAACTGCTTGCCTTCGGCCACGAAGAGGATGCCGTTCAGGTAATAGCGGATGTCCTGCACCGCCATGGCGAACGAGACCTGGCCCAGCAAGTCTTTCAGCACCTTCTGCGGCACGCTGAACGCGGGGCCGAAGGCGGCAGATTCCTGCACCAGCGGAAAGTCTTCGGCAGGCAGCGACTGCAGCGTGAAGCGGCTCTTGCCGCCCTTCAAGATCAGTTTGGAGGCTTGCGACTCCAGGCTCACCGTCTGGTCGCCGGGCATGGTCTTCAAGATGTCGATCAGCTTGCGCGCGCCCACCGTGGTGGTGAAGTCGCCGGTGTCGCCGCCCAGTTCGGCGGTCGTGCGGATCTGGATTTCCAGATCGCTGGTGGTGAGCTGCAGCGCGTTGCCCGTCTTGCGGATCAGCACATTGGCCAGGATGGGCAGCGTGTGCCGGCGCTCGACGATGCCGGACACCGATTGCAGAACCGCGAGAACCTTGTCTTGTGTTGCCTTGAGGACAATCATGTCGTCAACCTTCGGTGATTTTGGAAAACGTGCATGGACGGCGGCTCCACCCCTTGGAAACCGCAGGCCCCCCTCGGGCCGCCCAACACGCCATTTTGCCTCTGAAAGGGTTTGAAACCGCTGGCGCGTGTCATCCGAGCTGTCTTGTGCAAGTGGCTAGCCCTTCAAGGTCTGTTCCAGCACGTGCAATTGCTGGTTCAGCTCGGTCAGTTGCTGGCGCTCGCCAGAGATCTTGCGCACCGCGTGCAGCACGGTCGTGTGATCGCGCCCGCCGAACAGCTCGCCGATCTCGGGCAGGCTCTTTTGCGTCAGCTCTTTGGCCAGGTACATGGCGATCTGCCGCGGCCGTGCGATCGAAGCCGGCCGCTTCTTGCTGTACATGTCCGCCACCTTGATCTTGTAGTAGTCGGCGACGGTCTTCTGGATGTTCTCCACGCTGATCTGGCGGTTCTGGATCGACAGCAGATCGCGCAACGCCTCGCGCGCCAGCTGGATCGACACGTCCTTCTGGTTGAAGCGCGAATAGGCCAGGATCTTGCGCAGCGCGCCTTCGAGCTCGCGCACGTTCGAGCGCACGTTCTTGGCCACGAAGAAGGCCACCTCTTCGGGCATGTCGGCGCTTTCGGCGCGGGCCTTGTTGATCAGGATCGCGACGCGCATTTCCAGCTCGGGCGGCTCGATGGCCACGGTCAGGCCTGAATCGAAACGCGAGACCAGCCGCTCGTGGATGTTGGCCAGGCCCTTCGGATAGGTGTCCGACGTCATCACGATGTGGCTCTTCTTGGTCAGCAGAGCCTCGAACGCATTGAAGAATTCTTCCTGCGTGCGGTCTTTGTTGGCAAAGAATTGCACATCGTCGATCAGCAGCAGATCGAGGGAGTGATAACGCTCCTTGAACTCGTCGAACGTGCGCCGCTGGTAGGCCTTAACCACATCCGACACGAACTGCTCTGCGTGGATGTAGAGAACTTTCGCATCGGGCTTGTCCTGCAGCAGGCGGTTGCCCACCGCGTGCATCAAATGGGTCTTGCCCAGACCGACGCCGCCGTAGATGAAAAGCGGGTTGTACAGGTGGCCCGGCGAGCCCGCCACATGCATGGCGGCCGAGCGCGCCATGCGGTTGGCGGTGCCTTCCACCAGCGTCTCGAAAGTGAGGGCGGCATTCAGCCGCGTGCGAAACACACCAGCGCCGGGCGCCGATTCGTCAGAGGATGATTGCGATGGCTCGCTGTGCTGCGTTGGCTCTGCAGACGGCGGGCGAACGTATGTGCGTACAACGCTTTCCCGCTGAGCGAGCGCTAACTCCAGAGTGACGGGTTGGCCGTAAAGACCTTCGAGCAAAGCAGCGATGCGACCGGCGTACTGGGCGCGGATCCAGTCCAGCTTGAAGCGATTGGCCACCAGCACGGTGACCTTGGTGAAGTCAGGCGCGACCTGGGCGGCCAACGGCTTGATCCAGGTGTTGAACTGCTGCTCGGGCAGGTCTTGCGCCAGCTGTTCCACGCAGGCTTGCCACAACCCCTGGCCGGCGTCGTCACCTGGCTCGTTCAGCGGATTGTGGGAGGGTTCCTCGGTCATTTCAGGGTTTTCTTTTTGTGGATAGGAGGAACGGTTCAAGGGGGACGATTCTAGCTTGTCAAGGAGTTATCCACAACGCGGCGGAGCTTGTCCCGACGGTGCGGCAGGCCATCCGACGCACCGGTTGCAGGGCCGATGGAACGGGCAACCCAAGCGAGCAAGGATTGCCACGCGTACGCAAGCCTGCAATAATCTCCGGTTTCCCTGAATGTGTTCAGGGTGATGAAGCCCGGGCGGCCTTTTTCTCTTATTCGTGGGAAGTTGCTCGGCGGCGCATGCCTCTGACGGGGCGGGCCCGTAACTGACCCTCAAGGATCGATCATGAAACGTACTTATCAGCCTTCCAAGACCCGCCGCGCCCGCACCCACGGTTTCCTCGTGCGCATGAAGACCCGTGGCGGCCGTGCCGTCATCAACGCTCGCCGCGCCAAGGGCCGCAAGCGCCTGGCCGTCTAAGCACGCAGGCCGTCCGGCTTTCGGCCCACCGCCTCTTCTTCTTGCTGCCTTGCGCTGCCACGTCCCCCACCGGGACATCGCTGCCATGCACCGGCTGAAGACCCGTCCGCAGTTCCAGGCCGCCATGGCCGGGGGCACCGTCTCCCGCACCGCACACTTTGCGTTGCACCGGCTGGGGCTGGAGGGCGGTGGTTCCACCGTGGCCAATTCGACTGCTGCCTCGCCTTCCACAGGGCCCGGTCCCTTGCCGACAGCGCAGGGGCCGCAGGCCCTGTTTGGCGTTGTGGGCGGCCAGTTGCAAGGGCCGTGGATGGGCGCCATGGTGCCCAAGCGCTGGGCGCGACGCGCGGTGACGCGCAACGCCATCAAGCGGCAGATCCACGCCGTGGCGGCCACGTTCGAAGCCCAGTTGCCGGTGGCGGCCCATGTGGTGCGGCTGCGGTCTACCTTTGACCGCAAGCAGTTCCTCAGTGCCACCTCGGACGAACTGAAGCGGGCCGTGCGTGCCGAGCTGCTGCAGCTCTTCACCTACGCTGTGCGGCGCTCCGGCGCTGACCGGGCTGCATCGACGGCTGCACCTGCCGCTGTGCCGATGGTGTCGGCCGAGCAGCCCGCAAGCCCCCCGCCCGAGCCGGCATCCACCGGAATCACGGCATGATGCGTGCGCTGCTCATGGGCATCGTGCGTGGCTACCGGCTGCTGCTCAGCCCCTGGCTGGGCTCGGCCTGCCGGTTCGAACCCACGTGCTCGGCCTATTCGCTGCAGGCGCTTGAACGCCACGGCGCTGCTGCGGGCAGCTACCTCACCCTGCGCCGGCTGGCGCGGTGCCACCCTTGGTGCGACGGCGGGCTCGACCCTGTGCCCGACGTGCCACCGCGCGGCACGCGCCTGTTTTCGCGGCTGATGCCTTCCGCCTCCCCCTCGTCCTCACCTAAGAAGACTTCATGAACGACATTCGCCGCACCATTCTGTGGGTGATCTTTGGCTTCTCCATGGTCCTGCTCTGGGATAAATGGCAGATCCACAACGGCAACAAGGCCACATTCTTCCCCGCTCCAGCCACGCAGACGGCAGAGGCTCCGGCCGCTGCCACGCCGGCATCCGCATCGGCTGCCACTGGTGCCAACAGCGTGCCGGTGGCTCCAGCGGCCAACGCGCCCGCTGCGGGTGCGCAGCAAGTGCCGGGCGGCATTGTTCCCCCGGCGCAGGCGGCTGGCCGCGAGCGCGTGACCGTCACCACCGACGTGCTGCGCCTGGGGTTCGACAGCGAGGGCGGCTCACTCGTGCACGGCGAGCTGCTGCAGCATGCCGACATGGGCGACAAGACCAAGCCTTTCGTGCTGCTCGACGAAAGCGCCCAGCGCGTCTACCTGGCGCAGACCGGGCTGATCGGCGGCAACTTCCCCACCCACAAGACGCCGATGACCGTGGTGCCCGGCTCGCGCACGCTGGGCGATGGCGAGAACGAACTGAGCATCCGCTTCGAGTCGGCCGACCTGGGCGGCGTGAAGCTGGTCAAGACCTGGACCGTCAAACGCAGCGCGTACGACATTGCGGTCAAGCATGAAGTGGTCAACACCGGCACGGCGCCCGTGTCGCCCAAGCTGTACCTGCAACTGGTGCGCGACGGCAACAAGCCGCCGGGTGAGTCGTCGTTCTATTCCACCTTCACCGGCCCGGCCGTCTACACGGAAGCCAAGAAGTACCACAAGGTCGAGTTCAAGGACATCGAGAACGGCAAGGCCGAAATCGACAAGTCGGCTGCCAATGGCTACGTGGCCATGGTGCAGCATTATTTCGCTACGGCCTGGCTGCTGGGCGACGGAATCCAGCGCGACCTGTTCGTGCGCAAGGTGGACGCCAACCTGTACTCGGTGGGCATGATCACGGCGGTGGGCGAAATCGCACCGGGCCAGTCCAAGGCCATCGACGCACGCCTGTTCGCCGGCCCGCAGATCGAAACGATGATGGAAAAGCTGGCCCCCGGCCTGGAACTGGTCAAGGACTACGGCTGGCTCACCATCCTGTCCAAGCCGCTGTACTGGCTGCTCGACCAACTGCACAAGATCCTGAACAACTGGGGCTGGTCCATCGTGGCGCTGGTGATGCTGCTCAAGATCCTGTTCTATTGGCTCAACGCCAAGGCCTACGCCAGCATGGCCAAGATGAAGGCCATCAACCCCAAGATCATGGAGATGCGCGAGCGCCTGAAAGACAAGCCGCAGCAGATGCAGCAGGAGATGATGCGCATCTACCGCGAGGAAAAGGTCAACCCGATGGGCGGCTGCTTCCCCATCATGATCCAGATCCCTGTGTTCATCGCGCTCTACTGGGTGTTGCTGTCCAGCGTGGAAATGCGCAACGCGCCCTGGATCGGCTGGATCCGCGATCTCTCTTCGCCTGACCCGTTCTTCATCCTGCCTTTGCTGATGACGGCCAGCTCGCTGCTGCAGACCGCGCTGAACCCCGCGCCACCAGACCCGCTGCAAGCCAAGATGATGTGGTTCATGCCGCTGATCTTCAGCGTGATGTTCTTTTTCTTCCCGGCCGGCCTGGTGCTGTACTGGTTGACGAACAACATCTTGTCGATCGCGCAGCAGTGGATCATCAACACCCGCATGGGCGTGCCGCCGCAGTTCAACCTGCCCAAGTTCCGCTGACGCAACCTGCGCCCCGCAATGGTGCACCGCCTGTGCGGAGCGCCATTCGGGCAATCCCCAACGGCCACCTTCGGGTGGCCGCTGTCATTTCGGTACGTTCATTGCTAGGCTGTGTGCTTCCCTACTGATCCTTTTGTGGAGGCATGTTGATGAAACAGCAGCGTTTGACTTTTACCCTCGGCGCCGTGGCGCTTGCCGCGTTCATGGCCGCAGGCTCGGCCGGTGCAGCCACCATGCGCTGGGCCGGTGCGAATGACATCCTCACCGCAGACCCGCACGCGCAAAACCACCAGACGACACACGCTTTCCTGCAGCAGGTGTACGAAAGCCTGGTGCGCTATGACCAGAAGTACCAGCTGCAACCCGCGCTGGCAACCAAGTGGACCCAAGTGTCCCCCACGCAGGTGCGTTTCGAGCTGCGCCAGGGCGTGAAATTCCACGATGGTGCGCCGTTCACCGCCGATGACGTGGTCTTCTCGCTGACCCGCGCGATGACGCCGCCCTCCAACATGCAGTCGGCCGTGCAGAGCGTGAAAGAAGTCAAGAAGGTCGACGAGTTCACCGTGGACCTGATCTTGAAGGGCCCCAACCCCGTGCTGCTGCGCGAGCTGACCGAGGCGCGCATCATGAACAAGGCCTGGGCCGAGAAGAACAACTCGACCAAGGCGCAGGACTACGCGGGCAAGGAAGAGAACTTCGCCTCGCGCAACGCCAACGGCACCGGCCCGTTCAGCCTGGTCGGCTGGCAGCCTGACGTGAAGGTCACGCTCAAGAAGAACGCCGCCTGGTGGGACAAACCCACGGGCAACATCGACGAAGTGGTCTTCACGCCCATCAAGTCCGCCGCCACGCGCACCGCCGCGCTCATTTCGGGCCAGGTCGATTTCGTCGTCGACCCACCCACGCAAGACTTGGCCCGCATGAAGGCCAGCCCCGACATCAAGCTGATCGAAGGCGCCGAAAACCGCACCATCTACCTGGGCTTGGACCAGTTCCGGGACGAGCTGCCGGGCGTTCCCGGCAAGAACCCGCTGAAAGACAAGCGCGTGCGCCAGGCGCTGTACCAGGCGGTCGATTCGGCTGGCATTCACAGCCGCACCATGCGCAACCTGTCGGTGCCCGCAGGCACCATGATCGCGCCCATGGTCAACGGCTGGAGCAAGAGCCTGGACGAGCGCGCTGCCAAGTACGACGTCGAAGCCGCCAAGAAGCTGCTGGCCGACGCCGGCTACCCCGACGGCTTCCCGCTCAAGCTCGACTGCCCGAACGACCGCTACGTGAACGACGAGGCGATCTGCCAGGCCGTCACCGCCATGTGGACGCGCATCGGCGTCAAGACCTCGCTGCAGGCCGCGCCCATGTCGCAGTTCGTCAGCCGCGTGATGAACAACGACGTCAGCGCCTACCTGTTCGGCTGGGGCGTGGCCACGTTCGATGCTCTCTATTCGCTCGACTCGCTGATGTCCACCAAGCAGGGCAAGACGGCTGCCGGCGTGTACAACGGCGGCCGCTTCAGCGACCCCAAGCTCGACGAGATGATCGGCCAGATCAAGGTGGAGATGGATGCGCCCAAACGCGACGCGCTGATCGCCAGCGCGCTGAAGCTGGTCAAGGATGAGTACTACTACATCCCGCTGCACCACCAGATTCGCCCCTGGGCGATGGGCAAGCGCGTGGATACGCAACACCGCGCTGACGACCGTCCGATGCCTGCCTGGACGACCATCAAGTAAACGCTTGAAGGCAACGCTGCTGCGCCCCTGAAATGGCGCTGCGCTGAAAACGCTATTAAAAATATAGCTGCCAGCGCTTGATTCATAAGCCTTTGGATATGAAAGATATCTGAAGTGCCCTGAAATCAAGCGCTGGCAGCTATTCTTTTTGATGGGTATCGCTGCAATGGCCCCGTCGCGCAAGGTCTGGGTAAACGACGGCAGGGCTATCATCGCCGCTCCTTTTTGCCCGACCCGCCTGCCGGTCCCCTCGCGCCCATGCTGCCCCGCCACACCGACCCCATCGCCGCCGTTGCCACCGCTCCCGGGCGCGGCGCCGTGGGCATCGTGCGCGTGTCGGGCAAGGGCTTGGGGGCGCTGGTTCAGGCCCTTTGCGGCCGGGCGTTGAAGCCGCGCGAGGCCACCTATCTGCCGTTTCGCGATGCGGCGGGCCAGCCCATCGACCAGGGCCTGGCGCTCTACTTTCCCGCGCCGCACAGCTACACCGGCGAAGACGTGCTGGAGCTGCAGGCGCACGGCGGGCCGGTGGTGCTGCAGCTGCTGCTGGCGCGCTGCCTCGAAGCCGCTGCCGCGGTGGATGGCGCCAGCGGCGCGCACGTGCTGCCCGGCCTGCGGCTGGCGCAGCCCGGTGAATTCACCGAACGCGCCTTTCTCAACGACAAGATCGACCTGGCCCAGGCCGAAGCCATTGCCGACCTGATAGACGCCAGCACCGAAGCGGCCGCGCGCAGCGCCAGCCGCTCGCTGGCCGGCGCGTTCTCGCAAGAGATCCATGCGCTGCGCGACGCGCTCGTGCACCTGCGCATGCTGGTCGAGGCCACGCTGGACTTTCCTGAAGAAGAAATCGACTTCCTGCGCAAGGCAGACGCGCACGGGCAGCTATCGAATCTGCAGCAGACCCTGGCGGGCGTGATGCGCCGCGCCACGCAGGGCGCGCTGCTGCGCGAAGGCATCAAGGTCGTCATCGCCGGGCAGCCCAACGCGGGCAAAAGCTCGCTGCTGAACGCCCTGGCCGGCGCCGAACTGGCCATCGTCACGCCGATCGCCGGCACCACGCGCGACAAGGTGCAGCAGACCATCCAGATCGAAGGCGTGCCGCTGCACGTGATCGACACGGCCGGCCTGCGCGAGAGCGATGACGAGGTGGAAAAGATCGGCATCGCCCGCGCCTGGGACGAGATCGCCGCCGCCGATGCGGTGCTGTTCCTGCACGACTTGAGCCGTGCTGATGCTCCTGAATACATAGCTGCGGAGGCCCAAGTAGCAAGCGCTATCGGCCAAAAAGTGCTTGAAAACGTGCCAGTCATCGACGTATGGAACAAGCTCGATTGCCTGGTGGGCGACGTGGTCGCCGTGGGGTCAACCGATACCTCCCGCCCGTCCGTGCGGCTGTCCGCGCGCACCGGCGCCGGGCTTGATGCGCTGCGGCGCCTGCTGCTGGAGGTGGCCGGCTGGCAAGCCGCTCCCGAAGGCCTCTACATCGCCCGCGCCCGCCATATCGCCGCGCTGCAGGCGGTGGATGGCCACCTGATGGAAGCGGCGGCCCAACTGCACGCGGCGGGGCCGGCGCTCGATCTGCTGGCCGAAGAACTGCGGCTGGCGCAGCAGGCACTGAACGCCATTACCGGCGAGTTCACGTCCGACGACCTGTTGGGCGTGATCTTTTCCAGCTTCTGCATCGGCAAGTGATGCCCGCGCCGGCCGGTGGGCGCGACGGCCGTCGCGCCCCAGGTTGTAATCAGGCGTAAGGGCTGCTTGTGCAGTGCGGCATTCACGGGTACGGTCGCCGCCGATGAGCGCCGTCATGAACACTCCCACCTCCCGTCCCGACATGCGTCTGCTGCTGCAGGCGCTGCAGTCGGAGTCCGCGTCGGAAGACGGCATGGACAACGTGCTGAACCCCGAGCAGTGGGATGCACTGGCGCCTTACCTGCTGCCGCTGTCGCTGCCCACGGGCCATGTGCTGTTTCGCCAGGGCGAGCTGGACCGCACGCTCTATCTGGTTGAAAGCGGCAGCCTCAGCGTGCATTTCGAAGATGAGAAAGCCCGGCTGCGCCTGGCCATGGTCAGTGCGGGCTCCATCGTGGGAGAGGGCGGCTTCTTCTCGCACCGCCCCCGCAACGCCACCGTGCAAACCAGCGCACCCTGCGTGCTGTGGAGCCTGACGGCAATGCGCTTCACCGAACTGGCCAACCGCCAGCCTTCCGTCGCTTTGCAGGTGACGATGGCCGCCGGGGCCGTGCTGGCGCGCCGCCTGAGCAACCGCCGCCGTCGTATCGCCGCCACCTGAGCGCCTGGGGGACGCCTGGGCCTCTGTGGCAGCGCGTTGGCGGGCTACACTCGATTCGGATCTTTTTCCCGCGCTATCCGAAGGTACGGCATGTCTCTGTTCAGCTGGTTTTCCCGCAAAAAAACGCCACAGCGTTCCGGTGTGTCGGCGCCTTCGGCGCAGCTGAGCTCCCACGCGGCCCTGTCGCCCTCTGCCGGGCGCCCCAACGGCCGCGTGCCGGTCGAGCCGCATCTGCAGCCGCCGGCCGACCCTGCTCCCCTGCGCCGCAACGAACGCATGGAGCGCCGCGAAATGCTCTACACCGTGGTGCGCGACGCCATGGTGCGGGCCGGTGTACTGTCTGCGGGCTATAAATTCAAGGTGCTGTCGCTGGACCAGCGCGGCCACCAGTTTCTGGCCATGGTCGATCTGGCGCGCGAATACGGCGGCGAAACAGTGCGCCTGAGCGAGATCGAGTCGCTGATCGCGCAGACGGCCAAGTCGCGGTTCGACATTCAGGTCACGGCGGTGTATTGGCGTATCAACGACCAGGTGGCAACAAGCGCTGCTGCACCTGCTGCTGCCGCGACCCCACCCACTGCTGCGGCTGCGCCCACGTCGCCATCGTTGCAGCCGGCGCCGCTTGCGCCGCCGGTGGTGGTGGCGCCTGTGGTGCGCCCAGCGCCCATCCTGCCGCCCCGTCAGGCGCCCGCTGCGGCGCCTCAGCCACCGGCCACCGCCGCAGCGCCTGCCGTCGTGCAGCCTGCTGCTGCCTTGCCCGCTGGCGCGGCTGTGGGCATCGCTGCGGCAACAGTTGCCGCCACGGCAGAAACTCCGCGCTCTGCTGGGCGTTTCGAGCCGATCGAAGCCGACGAAGTGGAAGCCTTCAAGCGTGCGTTGCTCAATGCTGCTTCGGCCCGCCCAGCCGCATCTGCGGGCGCACCGGCGGTGCTGCCGGGCGAGACCGTGCGCACAGGCCCGCTGCGCACGCCCACTTACGGCCGCACCGGGTTTGAAGACACCGAGATGCCAGCCCCGGATTCGCGCCTGCCCGATCTCAGCAACACGCAGTACGGGCAGCTGTAATCCATCCGCCTCACCCCGAGGGTCTGCGCGCCTTCAATGGCCGGAGAAGTCCACCAGCGTGAAGAGCGGCAGCCCTGCCTGTGTCAGACGCCGCGAGCCGCCCAACTCGGGCAGGTCGACAATGGCCGCGCCTTCGGTGACGGTGGCGCCCAGCTTCTCCAGCAGGTTCTTGCCGGCCATCATGGTGCCGCCGGTGGCGATCAGGTCGTCGATCAGCAGCACCCGGTCGCCGGGTTTCACCGCGTCGGCATGCAGCTCGACGGTGGCGCTGCCGTATTCGAGTTCATAGGTTTCCTCGACCGTGGTGAAAGGCAGCTTGCCTTTCTTGCGAATCGGCACGAAGCCGACGTTCAGCTCGTAGGCCACCACCGCGCCCAGAATGAAACCGCGCGCGTCCAGCCCGGCCACCACGTCGGGCCGCAGCGCGCGGTCCATGTAGCGGTGAACGAACGCGTCGATCATCACGCGGAACACCTTCGGGTCCTGAAGCAACGGTGTGATGTCCCGAAACTGCACGCCAGGCGCCGGCCAGTCTGCCACGGTGCGGATGTGCTGGCGCAGGTAGTCGTTGACGCTGAAATGCTGCATGTGGGTGCCGAGATAGGGGGAGAGAATGGATGGAAGGGCGCGGGGGCAAGCGGTGTGGACAGAGGGGGCCTGCCGTGCAGCCCGGCCGCCCTTCCAGTGTAAACAGGGGCATGCTCCCGTCGCATAATGGCCGCGTCGGCACCGACACGCCCAGCCTCCGCGGCCTGCGGGGCCTTTCTCGATGAAAGCTCGGCGCCCATGCCCATTTCCGTACTGCTTGTCGACAGTGATGCGGCCCACTCCCGGGCGCTGGTGCGCGCTTTGGCCGACGCCTGGCTGGGCTGGCGTGTCGAGTTGGCACCCACGGTGGCCGATGCCTGGCAACACCTGGCGGCGGGTGGCTTCGACGTCATCGTGGCAGCCGAGCAACTGGCCGACGGCGGCGCATTCGATGTGCTGGAAATGGCGCACGACGTTCCTGTGTTGATGGCGGTGCCAGAGGGCGGCGCCGACCGGGCCGCGCCAGCCCTGCGCCACGGCTTCCGCGACTTCATCGTTCGCGATGCGGCCCACGCCTACCTGCTGGCCGTGCCGGCCCAAATCGAAGCCGTGCTGGAGCAATTCAGTGCGGCGTGCGCACGCGAGGCGGCACAAACGCTGCAGGCGCGCGAGCACCGTGTGCTGAACGCCATCTCGCAGGCGCAATCGCTTTTCATCGGCGGCGACGCCTCTGCCGCGTTCAGATTGCTGCTGAAGGAGCTGCTGGCGCATACGTCCAGCCACTGCGGTTTTCTGGCCCGTGTGCAGCAGGATGAGACAGTGCCTTCATCACCAACTTCATCACCCACGTTGCCCTCGCCGGTGGCGCAGCCCGCAGTCGCCGGCCAGGGCCGTGCGCGTGCGTTGCGGATGCTCTGCGTCGCCGGATCCTGGCCGCCAGGTCAGGCTCCGGCCGAAGACAGCGCCTGGACGCTACCCGCTACGGCACAGGCTCCCGAAGGACTGCTGGTGCAGGCGCTGGCCTCCCAGGCGATGGTCGTTCAGGAGCGCAACGCAAGCTCGGGCAGCGACTGGCCGGACGGTGTCGTGCCCGCCCAGCCTTGCGCTGCCCAGTCCTTCACGGTCGGTGGTGAGCCGGTAGCGCTGCTGCTGCTGGCGGGCCGGGCCGGCGGCTATGCGAATGACCCCCTGCGCGGCCTGCAGCCCTTGCTGGGTACGCTCGTGCAGATGGAGATGGCGCAGCGCGCAGAGTCCGCGCGCCGTGCCTCCGAAGATCAGCTGGCCAGCACCACCGCGCGCCTGGTGGAGCAGACCCGTGCGCTGGAGGGCACCCTGGCGGCCGTGGCCCAGGGCATCACCAACGTCGATGCGCAAGGGCGCATCCGCGTCTACAACCGCCGCTATCTTGAGCTGCTGGACCTGCCCGAGTCCTTGTTGGAAGGCGCCCCGAAAGTGGAGGACGTGGTGCGCTTTCAGGCCGAGCGCGGCGATTTCGGCGACGCCTTTCATGCTATCGAGCCCAGTGCGCGCGATTACGTCCGCTCTGAATACGCCGCGCATGGCGGGCGCCTGCAGATGCCCGAGGTGTACCTGCGCCGCACCCACACCGGCCGCCACGTCGAAGTGCGCACCCGGCCGCTTGATGGCGGCGGGCGCGTGCGCACCTTCACCGACGTGACCGACTACGTGGCGACGCAGGAGGCGCTGCGCACCAGTGAGTCGCGCTGGCGCAGCCTGACCCAGCTGTCGTCCGACTGGTACTGGGAGCAGGACGCCCAATTCCGCTTCGTTCGCATGGAAGGCGCGCACCGGGTGAACATCGGCCTGCCAGAGGAAGGGTTTCTGGGCAAGACCCGTTGGGAGCTGCCTTCCCGAGGCTTGTCGGAGGCGCATTGGCAGGCCCACCAGGCGCAGTTGCAGGCGCGGGAGGTGTTCCAGGATCTGCAGATGCAATACAGCGGTGACGACGGTTCGCAGACCTGGGTGTCGATCAGCGGGGAGCCGTTCTACGGCGCGGAAGGAGAATTTTTGGGCTACCGTGGCGTGGGGCGCGACATCACCGAGCGCAAACGCGCCGAGGCGGAAATCGAGCGGCTGGCATTCTTTGACGAACTCACTGGCCTGCCCAATCGCCGCCTGGTGATGGACCGCATCGAGCGAGCCATCGCCATCAGTGGCCGCGTCGGCAATTACGGAGCACTGCTGTTCCTCGATCTCGACAACTTCAAAAGCATCAACGACACCCTGGGCCATGAATGGGGCGACCAACTGCTGGTGCTGGTGGCGCGGCGACTGGCAGCCGGCCTGCGTTCCAGCGACACCGTGGCGCGCATCGGCGGCGACGAATTCGTGGTGGTGTTGCCTGGCTTGCACGAGCATGAAATGGCGGCGGTGGTGGAAGCCAAAGTGGTCGGCCAGAAGCTGCTGGGGCTGCTGAACCTGCCCTACATATTGGGTGGCCGGGAGGTGCACAACACCCCCAGCATTGGCGCGGCGCTGTTCAACGGTCGCAGCCAGACGGTGCATGAGCTGCTGCAGCGCGCCGACCTGGCCATGTACCAAGCCAAGGCGCAGGGGCGCAACACGCTGTGCTTTTTCGATCCGGCCATGCAGGCGGCCGCTTCGGCCCGCTCGGCGCTGGAGGCCGACATGCGCCTGGGGCTGCAGCGGTCGGAATTTTTCCCCCATTACCAGCCCGTGGTGGATGCCGATGGGCGCGTGCTCGGAGCCGAGGCGCTGGTGCGCTGGCAGCACCCGCAGCGTGGCATGGTGTCACCTGGCGAATTCATCGCGGTGGCGGAGCAGACCGGTTTGATCATGCCGCTGGGGCGGTTGATGCTGCGCGTCGCCTGCGAACAACTGGCGCAGTGGTCCGCCCAGCCGGAAACGGCGGACTGGACCGTGGCCGTGAACGTCAGCGCGTACGAGTTCCGTCATGCCGGCTTTGTGCAGCAGGTGGTGGCTGCGCTGCAAGAAAGCGGGGCAAGCCCGCGCCGGCTGAAGATCGAGTTAACGGAGAGCCTGTTGTTGCAGGACGTGGAAGACACCATTGCCAAGATGCAAGTGCTGCGCGAGCAGGGCGTCGGCTTCTCGCTCGACGATTTCGGCACCGGCTACTCGTCGCTGGGCTACCTCAAGCGCTTGCCTCTCGATCAGTTGAAGATCGACCAGAGCTTTGTTCGCGACGTGCTTACCGACCCAAACGACGCCGCCATCGCCTGCACCATCGTGGCCCTGGCGCACAGCCTGGGCCTGGATGTGGTGGCCGAAGGCGTGGAAACCGAAGGCCAGCGCGAATTTCTGCTACGCAACGGCTGCCGGCGCTTTCAAGGCTATCTGTTCGGTCGCCCGGCGCCTGCCGATCAGCTGGCGACCGCGCACTGACAGGGCGCCCGAGCCGCGCTTTTCTCAACCGCGCAGCAAGCGGTCTTCGGCCAGCGCCAGCGCCGTGGGGTGGCCGGACACCACCAGGGTGTCGCCTTCGGCCAGCTGCGCGCCCGGGTCGGCCGCAGACATCTCGCCCGTGCCCCGCCGCAGGCTGACCACCTGGGCGCCCACCTCATGCAAGGCCAGGCCACCCAACAATTTACCCAGTGCCGCGCTGCCCGGTGGCAGGGTGATGGACGCCAGCCGTTCCTGGTCCCGCTCCGACGCGGTGTCATCGTCCGCTCCGTGGAAGTAGCCGCGCAGCAGGTTGTAGCGCGCGTCGCGCTGCTCCTGCACACGCCGCAGCACGCGCCGCATGGGCACGCCGACCAGCGCCATCGCGTGGCTGGCCAGCATCAGCGAACCCTCGATGGCCTCGGGCACGACCTCCGTCGCGCCCGCAGCCTGCAGGCGGTCCAGATGCTGGTCGTCCTGCGTGCGCACCACCACCGGCACGTGCGATGCGTGCGCGCTGGTGTGCACCAACACCTTCAGCGCAGCAGGAATGTCCAGATAGGTCACCACTACGGCGCTGGCGCGGGCCAGGCCTGCGGCCATCAGCGCCTGCAGCCGGGTGGCGTCGCCGTACACCACCGAATCGCCAGCCGCTGCCGCCTGCCGCACACGGTCGGGGTCCAGGTCGAGCGCCAGGTAAGGAATGTTTTCGCGCTCCAGCATGCGCGCCAGGTTCTGGCCGCAACGCCCGTAGCCGCAGATGAGCACGTGCTTGTTCGTGTTGATGGACTTGCGTGCAATGGTCGTCATTTGCAGCGACTGCTGCAGCCAGTCGCTGGCCACCAGCTTCATCACGATGCGGTTGCTGTACATGATGAGAAAGGGCGTGGCCAGCATCGACAGCACCATCGCTGCAAGGATGGGGTTCATCAGCGCCGCAGGCACCAGGTCGTGCTCGCGTGTCAGCGACAGCAGCACGAAGCCGAATTCGCCCGCCTGCGCCAGATACAGGCCCGTGCGCAGCGACACGCCTGTCGTCGCGCCCATGCCGCGCGCCAGCAGCAAGATGATGCCCAGCTTCAGCAAGATCGGCACCACCAGCAGCAACAGCACCACGCCCCAGCGCTCCAGCAAGATATGCCAGTCCAGCAGCATGCCCACGGTGATGAAGAACAGGCCCAGCAACACGTCATGGAACGGGCGGATGTCCGTTTCCACCTGATGGCGGTATTCGGTCTCGGACACCAGCACGCCCGCGATGAACGCGCCCAACGCCAGCGACAGGCCTGCCAGCTCGGTCAGCCAGGCCAGGCCCAGCGTGATGAGCAGCAGGTTCAGCATGAAGAGCTCTTCGCTCTTGCGCCGCGCCACCAGGGTGAGCCACCAGCGCATCACGCGCTGCCCGCCCACCAGCAGCACGCCCACCAGCACCGTGGCCTTGAGCAGCGCCAGCCCCAGCGCCACCATCAGCCGTTCAGGCGACGAGCCCAGCGCGGGAATCAATACCAGCAGCGGCACCACGGCCAGGTCCTGGAACAGCAGAATGCCCAGCACGCGGCGGCCGTGCTCGGTTTCCAGTTCGGCGCGCTCGGCCATCAGCTTGACGACGATGGCCGTGCTGCTCATCACCAGCGTGCCGGCCAGCGCCAGCGCGGTCTGCCAGCCCACGTCCCACACGCCGCCGGCCCAGCGGGCCAGCAGCAGCACGCCGCCCATGCCGATCGCCATGGTGCCCGCCACCTGCATCAACCCCAGGCCGAACACGTAGCGCCGCATGGCCCGCAGCTTGGACAGGCTGAACTCCAGCCCGATGGCGAACATGAGGAACACCACCCCGAATTCACCCAAATGGCGCACCCCTTCGGAATCCTGCGCCAGGGCCAGCGCGTGCGGCCCGATCAGAATGCCCGCTGCCAGGTAACCCAGCATGGGCGGCAGCTTCAGGCTGCGGCACACCACCACGCCCAGCACGGCGGCCAGCAGGTACAGCAAGGTGAGCGCGAGCGAAGACATCCCCCATGCTAGCCCAGCTGCCTGCAATGGTCAGGGGCCGGTCGATAGAATCGGCCCCCATGTCATCCGCTCCCGCCGTTTTGCCGCCTTTCGACGCCGCCGAGGTTTTGCGCCTGGCCCGCGAAACCTTCGCCATCGAGGCCGCCGCGCTGGGCAGCATGGCCGCGCGGCTGGGCGACCCATTCGTCGACGCCGTGCGCCGCATGCTGGACACCCCCGGCCGCGTGGTCGTGATGGGCATGGGCAAGAGCGGCCATGTGGGCCGCAAGATCGCCGCCACGCTCGCCTCCACGGGCACGCCCGCCTTCTTCGTGCACCCGGCCGAGGCTAGCCATGGCGACCTGGGCATGGTCACGCAGGGCGATCTGGTGCTGGCGATATCCAACAGCGGCGAGAGCAACGAACTCACCGTGCTGCTGCCGGTGCTCAAGCGCCTGGGCGCCGCGCTGATCGCGATGACCGGGGGCCTGCAGTCCACGCTGGCCCGCCATGCCGACACGGTGCTGGACTGCAGCGTCGAGCGCGAGGCCTGCCCGCTCAATCTGGCGCCGACCACCAGCACCACCGCGCAACTGGCCATGGGCGACGCCCTGGCAGTGGCGCTGCTGGACGCGCGGGGTTTTAGGCCTGAAGACTTCGCCCGGTCGCACCCTGGTGGCGCGCTGGGCCGCAAGCTGCTCACACATGTGGGCGACGTCATGCGCACAGGCGACGAGGTGCCGCGCGTGCTGCCCGGGGCCTCATTCAGCGAACTCATGCGCGAAATGAGTGCCAAGCGGCTGGGCTCCTCTGCTGTGGTCGGTGCCGAAGGCCGGCTGCTGGGCGTGTTCACCGACGGCGATCTGCGCCGCCGCATCGAGGCCGGTGCCGATTTGCGCGGCGCTACGGCCGGCGAGGTCATGCATGCCGGCCCGCGCACCATTCCCCGCGACGCACTGGCCGTGGACGCCGCCGCCCTCATGGAGCGCCACGGCATCACCAGCGTGCTGGTGACCGACGAGGCCGGGCTGCTGGTGGGCGTGGTGCATATCGGCGACCTCATGCGCGCGAAGGTGATCTGATGGATAGTGCTGCCACTGTGACCCCTTCCCACCTTTTGCCTCCCCACCTTGCACCCCTGCGCCCGGCCCTGCAGCACGACCCGGAACTGTTGCTCAAGGCGCAGGACGTGCGCGTGGTTTTCTTCGACGTCGATGGCGTTCTGACCGACGGCAGCCTCTATTTTTCAGAAGCGGGCGAGACGCTCAAGCGCTTTCACACGCTCGACGGCCACGGCATCAAGCTGCTGCATCGCGCCGGCATCGTGCCGGCCGTCATCACCGGCCGCGACGCGCCTGCGCTGCGCCTGCGCCTGAACGCCCTGGGCGTGGTGCATGCGCGTTTCGGCACTGAAGACAAGCGCCCCGCCGCCGAGCAGATCCTGGCCGAGTTGGGCCTGGGCTGGAGCCAGGCGGCGGCCATGGGCGACGACTGGCCCGATCTGCCCGTCATGCGCCGCGCCGCACTGGCCTGCTCGCCCGCGCATGCCCACATCGAAGCCCGCGCGGTGGCCCATTACGTCACCACCGCGCCAGGCGGCGCGGGCGCGGCGCGCGAATTCTGCGACCTGTTGCTGGTGGCCAGCGGCCGCTACGCCGCGCTGCTGGCGGACTACGCATGATCCTGGCCAACCGCATGCGCCTGGGCTGGGACCGGCTCTCTCTCTATCTGCCCGTGGCGCTGATGTGTTTGCTGGCGCTGGGCACCTGGTGGCTCGTGCGCAACGCACCCAAGCCGCCCCAGGTTGAAACGGCCCGCGTGCCGACGCACGAGCCCGACTATTTCATGCGCACCTTCTCAGTGAAGAACTTCGACGCCACCGGCCGGCTGGAAAGCGACATGCGCGGCGACATGGCGCGCCACTACGAAGACACCGACACGCTCGAAGTCGACCAGGCGCGCATGCGCTCGGTCACGCCGGAAGGCCGCGTCACCACGGCCACTGCCAACCGCGCGCTGTCCAATGGCGACGGCTCTGAGGTGCAACTGTTCGGCAATGCCATCGTCACGCGCGAATCGCTGCCCCGCAAAGGCCGCGAGCCGCTGCCGCGCCTGGAATTCCGGGGTGAATTCCTGCACATCTGGGTCAACTCGGAGCGGGTGAAGTCGGACCAACCCGTCACGCTCACGCGCGGTAGCGACCAGTTCACCGCCGACCAGATGGACTACGACAACCTCGACCAGATCGTGCAGTTGCGCGGCCGCGTGCGCGGCACACTGCAGCCCGCTCCCGGCGCCGCGGCCCAGCGCTGACACGGCACGGGCCGCGTCGTCCCCCAACTCCGGAGCGAATCGCATGGCCTCGTTGTCCCCTTTGGTCTTTATCACCGGCGCCTCCAGCGGCATCGGCCAGGCGCTGGCTTGGCGCTTTCACCAGGCCGGTTACCGGCTCGCGCTGGCAGCCCGCCGAACGGATGAGGTCAAATCATGGGTTAGCGCCCATGGAATAAGCGCTGATAGCTATCAAATATATAGCGCTGATGTCACGCTACCCGACAGCATCGTCGCGGCCGGCCAGGCGTGCCTGCAGTCGCAGGGGCTGCCGGATGTCGTCATCGCCAATGCCGGCATCAGCGTCGGCATGGACACGGCGCTGCGCGAAGACCTGGACGTCATGGCGCGCACCTTTGCCACCAACAACCTCGGCATGGCCGCCACCTTCCAGCCCTTTGTGAACGGCATGGTGCAGCGCGGCAGCGGCGCGCTGGTCGGCATTGGCAGCGTGGCCGGCATTCGCGGGCTGCCGGGCCACGGCGCCTACTGCTCCAGCAAGGCGGCCGTCATCAGCTACTGCGAAAGCCTGCGCGGTGAACTGCGCCCGGCCGGCGTGCGGGTTGTCACGCTCTGCCCGGGCTACATCGACACCCCCCTCACACGCCAGAACCGCTACGGCATGCCGTTTCTCATGCAGCCCGAAGACTTCGCTGACCGGGCTTTCCGCGCCATTCGCGCAGGGGTGAGCTACCGCGTGATTCCCTGGCAGATGGGCGTCGTCGCCAAGTTGTTGCGCCTGCTGCCCAACGGGCTCTTCGACCGACTTCTGGCCGGACGGCCGCGCAAGCACCGCCAGGGCGGGGGCGCCGGGCCGTCTTCGTGAAGGGGTGAGAGGGCCGGGCTGCACCGCGTGCACGCCTTTCGCGGCAGCCCGCCAGAAACAAAAAAAGGCTCTCAGGGAGCCTTCTGTCATTCACGCGACGCGGGGTCAGTAGCCGCCACCACCGCCGCCGTAACCACCACCACCGTAGCCGCCGCCGCCGCCGCGACCGCCGCCACCGCCGTTGCGCGAGCCGGAACCGTAGGGGCTGCGGAACCCGCCATCACCCCGGCCGCCCCCACCACCAAAACCACCGCCGCCGCCTTCACGGCCACCACCGCCACCGCCGCCACCGCCGTAACCACCGCCGCTGCGGCCGCCACCACCAAAGCCGCCACCACCACCGCCGCCGCCAAAGCCACCGCTACGGGGTGGGCGGGCCTCCATGGGGCGCGCCTCATTCACCACGATGCTCCGGCCGCCCAGAGGCTGGCCGTTCATGCCGTGGATCGCGGACTGCGCCTCGTCGTCGCTGGCCATCTCAACAAAGCCAAAGCCCTTGGAGCGGCCGGTGTCGCGTTCCATCATCACCTTGGCGCTGGTAACCGCTCCGAACTGGCCAAATGCCTGTTCAAGGTCGCTGTCACGCACGGAATACGGCAGGTTGCCGACGTACAGTTTGTTGCCCATTGAGGGACTCCTCAAAAACACATTAATGAAGCGATGGAGTCCCGGAAACGCAGCCAGTTAATCACGAGAGACGCCCTATGCGCGAAATGTAAGGATCACCGCAGACCTCGACGCGGAAGTGCCGCGCAAAACATTATGCGCCACAAATTCCTGAAAAAAGCAAGGTAAAAATCAGTCCTCAAAAGGGGTTCTGTGCAGTGGAACGATAAATCGAGCGCCCATGAAAAAAGGCCCCTGAAAGGGCCTTTTTGACTGGTGCGATCAACGCGTGAGCGTCGAGGCAAACCGGTGCTTAGTAGCTGCTGCGGCCACCGCCGTAACCACCACCACCACCACCGCCGCCGCCGAAGCCGCCGCTACGGCCACCGCCGCCACCACCGTAACCGCCGCCACCACCACCGCCGTAGCCGCCACCGCCGCCATTGCCGCCGCCGCCGAAGCCACCACCGCTACGGGGAGGACGTGGCTCCATTGGACGGGCTTCGTTGACCACCAGGTCACGGCCGCCGAAGTTTTGGCCGTGCACAGCTTGAATAGCTGCTTGGGCTTCTGCATCGTTGCTCATTTCGACAAAGCCGAAACCCTTGGAGCGGCCGGTGTCACGTTCCATCATGACCTTGGCGCTGTTCACTGCGCCGAATTGGCTGAATGTCTGCTCGAGGTCGCTGTCGCGGAAAGAATAGGGCAGGTTGCCCACGTAAAGTTTGTTGCCCATGAAGGACTCCTACAAAAAACCATGAAAACGCGATGAGCCTTCTTACGCAATCAACAAACCTGTGACGACTTCAAAGACGCGAAACGACCAAACACCGCAGCTTGCATTCCCGCAAGGCAGAAAGGCAGGAACCATTATCAACCATAGTTTCGTTTGTTGTGGTGAACTTTTTGCAGCAGTTCAACAGTTTGGGGGCGTATTTACCCGAATTTCCATCGAAAGTCGCTCGTACAATCCGCGCAGTCTTTGGGGAGTAGCCCGCCCGACCGCTTAAAGCGCGAGGGAGCATGCATCAACAAACTTGGACCCTTGCGGTCTATGGTGCATGCGGCGGTTTTGCACGACGTGCTGGGCGAGACCATTGACTGCGTACCGATCCACAGGCCGGAGTCGGGGCGCAGTCAATGCTGTCTTGAGTCTTTTCCGGCCGGATAACGACTGTTCGCCCCCCATGGAAGCCTTCTTTGTTTCGACCGCCATCGTCGCCCTTGCCGAGATGGGCGACAAAACCCAACTCCTGTCCCTGGTTCTGGCGGCCCGCTTTCGCAAGCCTTGGCCGATCGTGCTGGGCATTTTTGTGGCCACGCTGGCCAATCACGCGCTCGCCGGTGCTGTCGGCGCCTGGGTCACCACGCTGGTGGGCCCGCAGGTACTGCGCTGGGGGCTGGGGCTTTCTTTCATCGCGATGGCGGTCTGGATGCTGATTCCCGACAAGCTCGACGAGGGCGACGCCACCGCCGCGCCGCGCTGGGGCGTGTTCGGCACCACGCTGGTGGCGTTCTTTCTGGCGGAGATGGGCGACAAGACGCAGGTGGCAACCGTCATGCTGGCCGCGCAATACAGCGCCTATCTCGCAGTCGTGGGAGGCACCACGCTGGGCATGATGCTGGCGAACGCGCCGGTGGTGTGGCTGGGCGAGCGCATCACCCGGCGGGTGCCGATTCGTGCGGTGCACGTGGTCTCGGCGGTGATCTTCCTGGTGCTGGGTGCCATCGCGCTGCTGGCGCCTGTGGGTTGAACGGCACGAAGCTGCTTTGGTATAGTGCCCCACGCGCCGATTTGCACCAGCTTGCGGGCGCTTTATAAATTCAGCTAAAGACCCGTCCGCGAAGTGATGCATGCGTGAATGAATGGCATCCACCGACCCGGCCTCGTTTTTAGCGATGCCGGGTTTTTTCATGTCCTTCATCGCCACGCCACAGTTTCTGCATTTCGCCGAAGCGCTGCCCCTCATGGGCGGCGGTTCGGTGCGCGACTACACCCTTGCCTACGAAACCTACGGTACGCTGAACGCCGACGGCTCCAATGCCGTGCTGGTGTGCCACGCGCTCAACGCGTCGCACCATGTGGCGGGCGTGTACGAAGGCCAGCCCAAGAGCGAGGGCTGGTGGGACAACCTGATCGGCCCGGGCAAGCCGGTGGACACCCGCCGCTTTTTCGTGATCGGCGTGAACAACCTGGGCTCGTGCTTTGGCTCTACCGGCCCCATGCACACCCATCCAGATACCGGCGAGATCTACGGCGCTGACTTCCCCGTGGTGACGGTGGAAGACTGGGTGAACGCCCAGGCCCTGTTGCTCGACCGGCTGGGCGTGCGGGAACTGGCCGCCGTGCTGGGTGGCAGCCTCGGCGGCATGCAGGCGCTGAGCTGGACGCTGCAATACCCCGACCGCGTGCGTCACGCGGTGGTGGTGGCCAGCGCGCCCAACCTCACGGCCGAGAACATCGCCTTCAACGAGGTGGCGCGCCGCGCCATCGTGACCGACCCGGATTTCCATGGCGGCCATTTCTACCGCTATGGCGCCATTCCGAAGCGCGGCCTGCGCATCGCCCGCATGATCGGCCACATCACATACCTGTCCGACGATGTGATGAATGAGAAATTCGGCCGCCAGCTGCGCGAGGGACTGGCGCCCAAATACAGCACGCAGGACGTCGAGTTCCAGATCGAGAGCTACCTGCGCTACCAGGGCGACAAGTTCAGCGATTACTTCGACGCCAACACCTACCTGCTGATCACCCGCGCGCTCGACTATTTCGATCCGGCGCTGGCGCACGGCGGCAACCTCACGCTGGCGCTGGCGCGCGCCACGGCCAAGTTCCTGCTGGTGAGCTTCACCACCGACTGGCGCTTTTCCCCCCAACGCAGCCGCGAGATCGTGAAGGCCCTGCTCGACAACCGCCGTGACGTGAGCTACGCCGAGATCGACGCGCCCCACGGACACGATGCCTTTTTGCTCGATGACGCCCGCTACATGGGCGTTATCAGCTCCTATTTTGAGAGCATTGCCAAGGAGTTCGCATGACCGAAAAAGCCACCATGCATGCCATCTCCCGGCTGGTGCCCCACGGCGCGCGTGTGCTCGACCTGGGCTGCGGCGATGGCGGTTTGCTGTCGTATCTGCAGCGCGAGCGCAGTTGCACGGGTTACGGCGTGGAAATAGACGACGCCAACGTGCTGGCCTGCGTGCGACGCGGGGTGAACGTGGTGCAGCTCAACCTGGATGAAGGGTTGGCGATGTTCGGCGACAACTCGTTCGACGTGGTGCTGCAGATCGACACGCTGCAGCATCTGCGCAATGCCGAGGTGATGCTGCGCGAGACAGCGCGCGTGGGCAGAAGCGGCATCGTCGCCTTCCCGAACTTTGCGCATTGGCCCAACCGGTTGTCGATCCTGCGCGGGCGCATGCCGGTCACGCGGCGCTTGCCGTACCAGTGGTATGACACGCCGAACATCCGCGTGGGCACGTTCAAGGACTTCGAGGTGCTGGCGCACAAGAACCGCCTACGCTTGATCGACGCCTTTGGCCTGCAGGACGGGCGCGAAGTGCGCCGGTTCCCCAATGTGCTTGCAGGCACGGCGGTGTTTCACTTCGAGCACGACTGACGGGCAGGGCACCCGCGTGGCCGCCGCTGGATGCGGAATTGATAGTCATGCAAGGGGAGGGCGGCATTCCGGTGATAGACGGCTCCTGTTTGCCCCCCGGATGCTTGACAAGAAGAGAACCCCCTGTTTGCTATGTTATTAATAGCTGCGTGCCTTTGATGGTGAAGAGCTACAGGGTTTTTTATGGTGATGGAAATGCCGCCTTTCGCCGTTAGCTCAGCGCTGCTTGTCTTGGTTTGACCACAGCAAATAACGATTTCTTACGAAATTTAACGACAATTGCCTCTTGATCATGGTCAAGGAGTTCGATATGTCCGCTGTTTCTGCGCCGGCAAGTGCCAACCGGTCCGTCGCCCGCCGCATCACGCTGCTGGCGCTGAGCCTCGTCGCCCTGGTACTGCTGGTGCTCAGCCTGGCGATCGCCTCCATCACCACGCGATCCACGCGGGCGCAGGTCATGGAAGGCATAGGCAATGCGGCGGACGCGGTAGCCAGTTCGCTCGATTCGGTGGACGAAGCCAACCGCGTGTTGGTGCAGCGTGGCGCCGCCATCTTCCGGCAGCGGTTCGAGCCCACCATGGAGCTAGACATCGCCAAAGGCGAGCTGTTCAGCTTCGGCATGATGGTCAACGGCGATCCCGCCACGGTGGACAAATTCGCGCAGGACACCGGCGGCGTCGCCACCGTGTTCGCGCGGCGGGGCGACGACTTCGTGCGCGTCACCACGTCCGTCAAGAATGAAAAGGG
The DNA here is from genome assembly GCF_031843945.1 of Acidovorax sp. WCS2018Noco2-16. Classification (NCBI taxonomy): domain Bacteria; kingdom Pseudomonadati; phylum Pseudomonadota; class Betaproteobacteria; order Burkholderiales; family Comamonadaceae; genus Acidovorax; species Acidovorax sp. WCS2018Noco2-16. Next base: position 168,393 of record NZ_JAVTJJ010000003.1, on the reverse strand, counting down.
AGAACGCGCCCAGGGCACCACGCTCGACCGCGCCAGCCCCGCTTACCCGCTGATGCTCAAAGGCGAGTCCTACACCGGTCGCACCACGCTGTTCGGGCGGCCCTTTATGGCGCACTACGAACCCCGCCGGGATGCTGCGGGCAAGGTCATCGCCATCCTTTTCGTGGGCAACGACCTCACCGTGTTTCTGGATTTGATGCAAAAGCAGATCACGTCCTTGCGGTTTTTCGAGCATGGCAGTGCCTACGTCATCGACCCGCGCAAGTCGCTGGAAGAAGCCGTCTTTCTGGCGCACCCGTCTGCGCGCGGCAAGAAGGTGCTTGAAGCCTTTCCGCAGGCGCGCGACTACCTTCAGGCGCTGTCCGACAGCAACTCCGTTCGCAATGCCAGCGCGCTGCTGCCCGCGCAGGGTCCCGATCCCTGGGCCGTGCGCCGGAAGACGGCGGCCGACTGGTGGGTCGTGGCTGAGGTGTCGGACGAAGAGGCCCTCGCGGACCAGCGCAGCGCGCTCTGGGCGGTGTGGGCTGCGATGGGCGTGGCACTGCTGGTGCTCGGCGCTGGCCTCTTCGTGGTGTTGCGGCGCGGCGTGAGCCAGCCGCTGCGCGAGCTGACACAGGCCGTCACCACCGTGGCGCAGGGCGACCTGACGCAGCCCTTGACCACCCAGCGGCGCGACGAAATGGGCGCGCTGATGCTGGAGGTGGAAGGCATGCGCCAGCGCTACCTGCAGGTGCTGCAACAAGTGCGCACGGCGGTAGACAGCATCACCACCGCCAGCGCTGAAATCGCCAGCGGCAACCAGGATCTGTCCGGCCGCACCGAATCTGCCGCCAGCAGCCTGGCCGGCACGGCGCAGAGCATGGAGGAGATCACCGCCACCGTGCGCCAGTCGGCCGACTCGGCGCGGCAGGCGCACCAGCTAGCGCACTCGGCCGGCGAAGTGGCCGAGCGCGGCGGCAAGGTGGTGGGCGAGGTGGTTGCCACCATGGGTGGCATCAACGACGCCAGCCGACGCATTGCCGACATCATCGGCGTGATTGACGGCATCGCCTTCCAGACCAACATCCTGGCGCTGAACGCTGCGGTGGAAGCGGCCCGCGCGGGCGAGCAGGGCCGGGGCTTTGCCGTGGTGGCGGGCGAGGTTCGCTCGCTCGCCGGCCGCTCGGCCGAGGCCGCGCGCGAAATCAAGCAGCTCATAGGCGCTTCGGTCTCGCAGGCCGAAGCCGGCGCGCGGCTGGTGCAGGCCGCCGGCAGCACGATGGACGAGATCGTCGGCTCCGTGCGACGTGTGGGCGACATCGTGGGCGAGATCTCCGCTGCCGCCGCCGAGCAGGCCAGCGGCATCGGCCAGGTCAATACATCGATCAACGAGCTCGACCAGATGACGCAGCAGAACGCCGCGCTGGTGGAAGAGTCTGCCGCCGCGGCGCAAAGCCTGCGCGACCAGGCCACGCGCCTTGCCGATGCCGTGCAGGTCTTCCGCCTCACGGCGGTGCAGCAGGCCACGCCTGCCACCTCCATCGCCCAGACGCAGCGCGCCCTGCCGTCCCGCTGAGGCTCACACTGCCGTAACCGATTGCGACCGGCCGTGTGCGGCCGCGCAAGGGCGGTTATTCTGCGGCGCCATGTTGGTGTTCCAGGGCTGCCGCGTTCGCGGCGCCCGCGTTGTGCATGACTTCGCTGTTGCATCTCCCCACTCTGTTGTTGGCCACCGTCGTCGCGTCCGTCGTGATGGCGGCGGGCCTGCTCGTGGTCGGCAACGACCGGCGCCGCGAGGGCCTCGGCCTGTGGGCCGTCGCGCTGCTGATGCAGGCGCTGGCCTATGTGCTGCTGGCTGGGCGCGGCAAGCTGCCCGACGCCATCTCCATCGTGCTGGCCAACACGTTGCTGGCGGCCGTGTTCGCCTGCGTGCTGGGCGCGGCCTTCCAGTTCCAGGGCCGTGCGTTGCCCTGGGCGCGCATGCTGGTGCCCATGGCCGCCACGGCAGTGCTGTTCACCCTGTTCCTGGACGATTACCTGGCGCGGCTGGTGCTGGCCGGCATCATCTTCCCACTGCAACTGGCCCTGCCGCTATGGGAGCTGTGCCACCCGGGCCAGCATCGCAGCGGCCGTGGAACGTGGCTGGTGGCCACTGGCCTGCTGCTGCAGGCCATCGTGCTGGTGGTGCGTGGAGCGCTGGCGGCGCAGGGCGCCATGCCTGCCGAGGGCCTGATGCAGGAAAGCGTCGCGCAACACCTGACCTTCCTGGCTACATTCGTGACGGTGCAGGCGTCATCCTTCGGCTTCGTGCTGATGGCCAAGGACCGCGCCGACGACGCCAACCGGCGCCTGGCCGCGCAAGACTCGTTGACCGGCGTGCCCAATCGCCGCTCGACCATTGCCGCGCTGGACCGCAGCGTGGCGCAGGCGGTGCGGGCGCACGAACCGCTGGCGCTGATGATGGTGGACATTGACCATTTCAAGCGCATCAATGACGGCCTGGGCCACCTCGGGGGAGACGAAGTGCTGTGCCGCGTGGTGGACGTGCTGCGCGAGCGCCTGCGCACGCAAGACCTCGTCGGCCGCTACGGCGGCGAGGAGTTTCTGGTGCTGCTGCCCCGCACGCCGCTGGCAGGCGCGCTGGAACTGGCCCGGCAGCTGTGTGCCGCGGTGGAACACACGCGGTTCGATGTCGGCGGCCGCACGGTGCCGGTCACCCTCAGCATCGGCGTCGTCGGCGGCTCGCTCGAGCCGGGCGACAGCTGGGACGGCCTGATCGCCGCAGCCGACGAGGCGATGTATCGCGCCAAGCATGCCGGCCGAAACCGGGTGGAGGCCGCAGCGGCGCCACACCGCGTGCCGGCCACCGCGTTGGCCTAGCCTTTTGGTCGCTGCGCGGGCGCTCGGTCGCCGTGGTCCAGCCCTGGCGGCATGTGGCCCAGGGCCGCATCCGCATCGCTGTCGTCCTTCAGCGCGACACCCGTGGCACCCAGCCGCAGCGCCTGGCGCATCAGCCAGGCCAGCTTGAGGGCGGCGCTCGCGTAGCTCAGCCCCTCGGCGCGCACGTTGGAGATGCAGTTGCGCTCGGCGTCGTGCCGGCCGCGCTTCGGGCCGTGGGTGAGGTAGATGCCCAGGCTGTCGGGCGAACTCAGGCCCGGCCGCTCGCCGATCAGCATCGCGCTCATGCGCGCGTCCAGCAGCTCACCCACTTCGTCGGCCACGGCCACGCGCGCCTGCTGCACCACCACGACCACCGGCGCCAGCACCGTGCCCGGTGCCAGCATCGGCATCAGCGCCTGCAGCAGCGGCACGGCGTGACGCTGCACCGCCAGCGAAGAAAGGCCGTCGCCCACCACCACGCACAGATCCGGCCGGGTCTTGGGCGCCTGCGCGGCGCGCTCCTGCAGCGCCAGCGCGTCTTGCGGGTGCAACTGGCGTCCCAGGTCGGGCCGGCGCAAATAGGTGGTGCGGTCGTCCGCGCGGCTGCGGGCCAGCAGCACCTCGTGCCCGGCCGCGCCCAGTGCGGCGGCCAGCGCGTCGGTGTCCAGCGGGGCGTGAATGGCATCGCGCGCCAGGGCGTGCGCCCAGCCAAAACGCAGCGATTCGTCGGTGGGAATAGCCACGCCCGCGCGGCCCAGTGCAATGCGCGCGGGCGTGGCCTGGCGCCAGTCCTGCCACGGCGTGGCGGTGACGTGGGCCACGGCTTCGGCGGCTGAGCCAGTCGATGGCGGAGCGGGTTCCTTCATGGCTTGGCGCCTTGTCCATCCAGCAGCCCGGCCAGCGCCAGCGGCGCGGCGCCGTCGCGCAGCCGGCCGTCCGGCATGGTGATGCCCCGTGCCTGCAGCCAGGCCTCGAACTCCGGCGCACGTGCCAGGCCCAGCGTGCCCCGCAAGAAGAGCGCATCGTGGAACGAGGTACTTTGGTAGTTCAGCATGATGTCGTCCGCCCCCGGCACGCCGATAAGGAAGTTCAGCCCCGCGCTGCCCAGCAGCACCATCAGCGTGTCCATGTCGTCCTGGTCGGCCTCGGCGTGGTTGGTGTAGCAGATGTCGCAGCCCATGGGCAGGCCCAGCAGCTTGCCGCAGAAGTGGTCTTCCAGGCCCGCGCGAATGATCTGCTTGCCGTCGTACAGGTATTCCGGCCCGATGAAACCCACCACGGTGTTCACCAGTAGCGGCCGGTAGCGGCGCGCCAGCCCGTAGGCGCGCGCCTCGCAGGTCTGCTGGTCCACGCCGTGGTGGCCGCCCGCCGACAGCGCGCTGCCCTGGCCGGTCTCGAAGTACATGACGTTGTCGCCCAGCGTGCCGCGGCCCAGGGCGCGCGCCGCGTCGCAGGCCTCGTCCAGCAACGCGGTCGTCACGCCGAAGCTGCGGTTGGTCTGCTCGGTGCCGCCGATGGACTGGAACACCAGGTCCACCGGCACGCCCGCGTTCATCAGCTGCAGGGTGTTGGTCACATGCGTCAGCACACAGGCCTGGGTGGGAATCTCGAACCGCTGGATCAGCGCATCGAAAAGGCGGCACAGCTGCTCCAGCGTGGTCATGCTGTCCGACACCGGGTTGATGCCGATGACCGCATCGCCCGCGCCCAGCATCAGCCCGTCCAGCACCGACGCGGCCATGCCGCGCACATCGTCCGTCGGGTGATTGGGCTGCAGCCGCACGGCCAAGTGGCCGGGCAGGCCCAGCGTGTTGCGAAAGCGGGTGACCACGCGGCATTTGCGCGCCACGGCAACCAAGTCCTGGTTGCGCATGATCTTGCTCACCGCCGCTACCATCTCGGGTGTGAGCCCAGGCGCCAGCGCAGCCAGCGCCTCGGGCGTGGCCGCATCGCCCAGCAGCCAGTTGCGCCAGTCGCCCACCGTCATGTGGCGCACCGGCGCAAAGGCCGCCGCGTCGTGGCTGTCGATGATCAGGCGCGTGATGTCGTCCTGCTCGTAGGGCACCAGCGCCTCGTTCAGGAAGGTGGTGAGCGGCAGGTCGGCCAGCACGTGGCGCGCGGCCATGCGCTGCTGCGCGGTGGCCGCGCCCACGCCGGCCAGGTAGTCGCCCGAGCGCGCCGGGCTGGCGTGGGCCATCACCTGGCGCAGGTCGTCGAAGGCATGGCCCTGGCCGCCCAGGGTGGTGTGGTAGCGCATGGGGTGGTTCTAGACCTTTCGGGGCGCGGCGTCCATCATCGGGCGCGCCGTGGTCGCATGCAAGCCCTGCGCCAGCGCGGTTGCAGGGCGCTGTAGCAAAATGATCTGCACACCCGCCGCGGCGCAGTTTTTTTCTCGTGCCGGTCGGCGCACCCCACACAGGAGAGCCGCATGAACGCCCGCATCCCTTCGACCGCCTTCCAGCCTGACCAGGCCCTGTCCCAGCTCAGCCAGCGCTGGGACGGCGACATCGTGCGCCAGCTGACCGAATACATCGCCATCCCCGCCAAGTCGCCTGGCTTCGCGCCCGACTGGGAGCAGCTGGGCCTGCTCGACCGCGTGCTGCGCAATGCTGCCGAATGGGTCGAAGCGCAGAAGGTGCCCGGCCTCACGCTGGAGATCGTGCGCCTGCCCGGCCGCACGCCGGTGCTGTTCTTCGAAGTGGAAGGCACCCAGCCACAAGCCTCTACCGGCCCCACCGTGCTGATGTACGGCCACCTCGACAAGCAACCCGAATTCGAAGGCTGGCGCAGCGACCTGGGGCCGTGGACGCCCAAGTACGAAGACGGCAAGCTGTACGGCCGCGGCAGTGCGGACGATGGCTATGCCGTCTACGCCAGCATCGCCGCCGTGCAAGAGCTGAAGCGCCAGAACGTGCCGCATCCGCGCATCATCGGCCTGATCGAAACCTGCGAAGAAAGCGGTTCGGGCGACCTGTTGCCCTACATCGACCTGCTGCGCACGCGCATGGGCGAGGTCGCGCTCGTGATCTGCCTGGACAGTGGCGCCGGCAACTACGACCAGCTGTGGCTCACCACCAGCCTGCGCGGCATGGCCAGCGGCACGCTGAAGGTCGAGATATTGACCGAGGGCGTGCATTCGGGCGACGCCTCGGGCCTGGTGCCGTCGTCCTTCCGCATCATGCGGCAGGTGCTCGACCGGCTCGAAGACTCCGCCACCGGCCGCCTGCTGCCCGCCAGCTTTCACTGCAGCGTGCCGCCAGAGCGTCTGACGCAGGCACGCGCCACGGCCGACATCCTGGGCGACGAGATCTACCGGCGCTTTCCGTGGGCGCATTACGACTGCGGCGGCGCCACCACCTTCGCGCTGCCCACCACCACCGAGCCGGTCGACGCGCTGCTGCGCCGCACCTGGGAGCCCACGCTCAGCGTCACCGGCGCCGAGGGCTTTCCGGCCCTGCAGGACGCAGGCAACGTGCTGCGCCCCTACACCGCCTTCAAGCTCAGCCTGCGCCTGCCGCCGCTGGTGGACGCCGCCCAGTGCGTGCAGGAAATGAAGGCGCTGCTGGAAGACAACGCGCCCTACCAGGCCCGGGTCACCTTCGAAGGCGGCGGCGCGGCCAGCGGCTGGAACGCGCCCGACACGGCGCCGTGGTTCGAGAACGCGCTCAACGCCGCCAGCCGGGCGCAGTTCGGCGCATCGTGCGGCTACATCGGCCAGGGCGGCACCATTCCGCTCATGAATCTGCTGAGCCAGGGCTTTCCCAAGGCGCAGATGATGGTCTGCGGCGTGCTCGGCCCCAAGAGCAACGCGCACGGCCCCAATGAGTTTCTGCACGTGCCCTACGCCAAGAAGCTCACCGCCGCCGTCGCGCAGGTCATCGCCAGCCTGCCGCCCGCCGGTGGTGTGCCCACTGCAGCCGGCGAGGCCGCCGCGGCCTGACGAGGCACCATTCCCGCCCCTGACGCCCGCCCGCCATGACCGAGCCTGTACCCTCCACGCTGAGCCCCTTCACCGCCAGCGACGGCGAAAACCTGGCGGTGCAGGACTGGCCCGTGGACGGCGGCGCGCCGCGCGGCACCGTGCTGCTGGTGCACGGCCTGGGCGAACACGCCGGCCGCTACGACCCGCTGGCGCGGCGGCTGAACACCTGGGGCTTTGCCGTGCGCGGCTACGACCACTTCGGCCATGGCGAATCGGGCGGCCCGCGCGGCGCGCTCAACGCCGACGCGCGCCTGCTGGACGACCTGGCCGACATTGTGGACGCCACTCGCGCACGCATGCCCGCCGGCCAGCCGCTGGTGCTGCTGGGCCACAGCCTGGGCGGGCTGGTGGCGGCGCTGTTCGTGGCCCGGCGGCTGCGGCCGGTCGATGCGCTGGTGCTCTCGTCACCCGCCCTGGATGCCGGCCTGAACCCGCTGCAGCGCCTGCTGCTGGCCACGCTGGCGCGCATCGCGCCCGACCTGCGCGTGGGCAACGGGCTGGACGTCGATGCCCTGTCGCACGACCCCGCCGTCGCCGCCGCCTACCGGGCCGACCCGCTGTGCCACGACCGCATCAGCGGCCGGCTGGCGCGCTTCATCGCCAGCGGCGGCCCGGCCGTGCTGGCCCAGGCCGCCGACTGGCAGGTGCCCACGCTGCTGCTGTGGGCCGGGCAAGACCGGCTGGTGCGCCCCGCCGGCAGCGCAGCGTTTGCGGCCGCCACGCCACCGGGCGTGGTGCAGGCGCAGTGCTTCGACGCGCTGTTTCACGAGATATTCAACGAGCGGGAGGCGGACGCAGCGCCCGTGTCTGCGCGGCTGGAGCAGTGGCTGGAAACGCGCTGCCCGGCGTGATTGGGATTTAAGAAAAATCAGCCTGCAGCGCTTGATAGATAATCGCTCAATGCTATTAATTTAATAGCATTTGACGGAATGCGTCCATTGCTCGTTGCTTGGAAAATTCAAACCCATGCATGGGCTGGCGTTTAATTCGATGGCCCTAGTGTGTATACACGACGGGTGCAGATTTGGGTAGTGAGTTGAATTGCGCCACGCTTTATTTGCGAAATTACTAAATAGCTTTCTGCGATTCGTTTCGTGACAAGGCGGTTTTAATTAGCCGAATTAGAGAAAATGGCCAATCTCGAACCTGATATATAAGCCATTCCCCATTTTTTTCTTCCCTATAAATTTCCGAATACCCTTTCATAGCCACTCCATCAATAACGAACCAATCATAAATATGGGGGAAAACTCCTGCCGCAGGGGACCCCATCACAGTTGCAGTATGGGTAAATTTGTTGCGCAGACTAAATAAAAATTCAAGTTTTTTGTTGTCATTATCTATAAGTCCGAGGGCCGGATAACAGGTATTCGGCTCGCCATCCATGCGCCCTCTCACTATTTCAATATTGGTGTAGAGTTCGGCACGCTCTGTATCACTAATTATTTCTAGGACAAAATTGTTAAAGGATGTCCTTACGCCGTACATTTTTTGATATTCACTATTAAAGTGTTTGGTGATTTCAAGAGGGGGTGAATTAACGGGCATACAGCTCTCGACTAAACAACGTTCTGCTTTCTTCTTGTCTGAGTTCAACCACTCGGAAAAAGATACCCACTCAGAAGGTTGTCCCAGCAGATCAAAGCACGTAAGCAAAAGGTAGTGGATCAGTCCTTCAAAATATCTCCAAGGGTGTGTCCATCCGTTATCGCCGACAGGCTTGACAAGATCTAGATTGCAATAAGAGTGGCGAAGCTCAAATATTAATTCGATGTGCTCTAAGCGATCTCTAACTAAGTCGTAAACAGTAACTGCATTTTTCTGCATAATTTGGTGCGTGAATATATTAAGCTGTCAGCTTATTTGCAGTTGCATTCATCGAATAGCGCGGCATATCTGAAGTGAGGAGTGTTTCTAGTTGCCATGTGTTGACTGCCCTCTGATAGGTCATCGGCACTGCTCACTCCAGCCATCCCTTGGGCACCTTGTCCGCCTTCGTCTCCACCGGGTTGGCCGTCAGCGACTGCGCCGCATAGGCGCGCATGAACTCGTTCGCCTTGGGCACCGGCGCCGTCAGCCAGGCCGCCTGGGTGCCTTCGCTCAGGATGACCGGCATGCGCTTTTCGCTGCCGGGCTGGCCGTAGCGGTGCAGCAGGGCGTGGCTGTTGGCGTTGACGGTGAGCAGGGTGAAGCTCAGCAGCGTGTCGCCGTCCGGGCCCGTCCACAGCGCCCACAGGCCCGCCACGCCCATCGGCGCGCCGTCGATGCGGGAGATGCGCGTGGCCACGGCCTTGCCGCTGCGCAGGTCGTCCACGTAGAACGCCTGCATGGGCACGATGCAGCGCTGGCTTTGCAGCCAGGTGTCGCGGAACGGGGTGGACGTGGTGACGTTTTCAGACCGCGCGTTGACCAGCTTGGGCGCGCGCAGGCGGCCGTCCGATGCGGACTTGACCCAGTGCGGCACCAGGCCCCATTGCACCTGTAGCAACTCGCGCTCGCGCTCGCGTTCCGGTGCGGGCGCCGAGGCCGGGGTGGCTGCGGGCTCGGTGCCTTCCGCTGCGACGGGTTCGGCGGGAGCGGCCACTGCCGCGTCCTCGGTGTGGGGCTGCGGCGCCAGGCGGATCATGTAGCCCGGCTTGCGCGGCTTGATGCGGCGTTCGCCCAGGTCGGCGGGTGCGGGCACCTTGAACACGTCGGCGTAGGCGTCGGGGGAGGTAAGGGCGTCGTAGCGGAGCGTCATGCGGGCAATGGTACCCGGCGGGCGCCAGGTTGGAAGCAAAAAAGGCCTCCAGCGCTTGATGGATCAGCGCAGGCAGCTATTGAATTAATAGCGATCGAGCGAGGAGCGTGCGAGGTTCAGTCTGCCCACACCACCCGGTCGCGGCCGGCGGCCTTGGCGCTGTAGAGCGCACGGTCGGCCCGCTCCAGCGCCTCTTTCAGCGATTCACCCGTGCGCAGACAGGCCACGCCGATCGACACGGTCAGCTGCACGGGCGGCTGGCCGGGCCGCGCCAGGTGCTGCGTGGCGACCGCCTGGCGCACGCGTTCCAGCAGTTCGCGTGCGGGCACGGGCGGGGTGTTGCACAGCAGCAAGACGAATTCTTCGCCGCCCCAGCGGGCCAGCACGTCGCAGGCGCGCACGCTCTCGCGCACCGTGCGTGCGAAGGCCTGCAGCGCCAGGTCGCCCGCCGCGTGGCCATAGGTGTCGTTGACGGACTTGAAATGGTCCACGTCCAGTTGCGCCAGCAGCAGCGGCAGGCCGGAGCGCCGCGCGCGCAGCACCTCCAGGTGCATCATCTCCAGCATGTAGCGGCGATTGGGCAAGCCGGTCAGATCGTCGTGCGTGGCGAGTTGGCGAATCTGCTCGACGGCCTGGGCCAGCTCGTAGCGCTGGCGCCGCAGGTGTTCGCGGGTGGACTGCACCCGCCGCGTGAGAAAGGTGCTGCTGAGCAGTACCACCACGATCATCACCGCATAGGCCAGCGACAGTGCCTGGGAATGGCCGGGCTCGCTGCGCCACTCGACCACACCGCCGGCCACGCCAAACGCCACGAGCGCATAGACCATCACGCCGATCATCTGGCGCGGCGTGAGGCCGAACATGCCGAACATCATCACTACCGCCAGGATCGGCAGCGCAATGCCGCGCGCCGGCCCTGCGATCACATAGGCCACGGCGTTGCAGGCAATGGCATACAGAATCTGCGCCCGGGTGAGCGAGGGATCTTTGAAGCGCAGTGAATAGCCGCTGCGGATCAGCGCGTACACCACCACCAGCCCCGCCACGCACATGACCGTCCAGGCATTCACCAGCTGCGCGTCCGCCAGGCCCGCGGCCGCCACGATGTGCATGGCCAGCATGCAGCAGATCATCAACAGCGATGCCAACCCGGCCATGGCCAGGCGCTGGCGCTGGCGCCGGTCGCTGGTCAGCAGCCAGTTCCGCAGCCGCCGGCCTGCGCTGGCGCGGCGACGAATGGGGGGGGCGGGCAGGTCGGCCTGGTCCAAGCGGCGTCCTTTGTTCGTTCTTGTCGGTGGCGTCGATAGCCCTTCCCCGGTGTCGTCGGGGTTGTCTCTTCAACGCATTCTAGGTTCGGCGTGCCGAACCGGGGCCCCGGGGCGCGGAAGGCTACATTGCGCAGAGCAGCCGTGCGGTCGGCCCAAGCGATGCCGGGGGGGAGGCCGCAGGCCCGCCCCCCGCTGCAGGGTGAGGCGCGCTGGTACCGTCATTGGGGAGAGGCGCCGGCGGGTTTCGGCATGCGCCGATCTTGCGGCGGGTGGGCGCGCGCAGCGTAGGCGGCGGCCGGCACCGCGTGTCGTGGCCTGGACGGACAGCCGCGCTGCCGCCCGCCTCTGCTGCGGAGGCAGGGATCAGCAGAACACGAGCTGCGCCAGCGCCGCAACCGAGGCGGTCTCTGCCCGCAGCACGCGCGCGCCCAGGCTGGCGGGCGCAAAACCCCCGGCCAGCGCCGCGTCTTCTTCCTGCGCGGTCAGGCCGCCCTCAGGGCCGTGCAACACCCACACCGGCATGTCGCTGTGACCGGCGGCATCGCGCAGGGGCTGGCTGCCGGCGCGCAGCGACAGCAGCAGCTTTGTGCCGGCGCCGGCGGCGGCCCCAGCCTGGGGGCTGCGCAGCCAATCGGACAGGGACAGGGACGGATGCACCACGGGCACCCGGTTGCGCCCGCACTGTTCGCACGCCGCCACGGCAATCGCCTGCCAGTGCGCCTGGCGCTTGGCGGCGCGCTCGCCCGCCAGCTTGAGCACGCTGCGCGCAGCCGCCACGGGCTGGATGCTGGCCGCGCCGAGTTCGGTGGCTTTTTCGACCAGCCAGTCCATGCGTTCGTTGGCCGGCATGCCGACGACCAGGTGCACCGCACGCGTGGCTTCGCGCTCGACGGGGTCGTGCGCGCCGACTTCCACGTCCACATCAGAGCGGCCCATGCGCGTGACGGTGGCCGCATGCTCGCCGCCGTGCCCGTCGAACAGCGTGATGGCATCGCCCGGCTGCAGCCGCAGCACCTGCACGTGGCGCGCGGCGGCGGGGGGCAGCGTCAGCGCGGCGCCGGGCGCCAAGGGCAGGGGGCAGTGGAAACGGGGCATTTGCTATTTATTTGATAGCTACCAGCGCTTGATGATCAAGCGCTAGAGGCCAATTTGACTAGTATTTTGCTGGCGTGGGCCAGGCCTACACGCGCCCGAAGGCGTAGCCCATGGGCGCATCGATGCCTTCGATGTGGTCGATCACCTTCAGCAGCGGGCCCAGTTCGCGGTAGCGGTCTGCGGTGGAGCGGATATAGCCCATGAACCGGGGCGCATCGGCCAGGTATTTGGGTTTGCCGTCGCGCAGGGTCAGGCGCGCGAAGATACCGGCGACCTTCAGGTGGCGCTGCAGGCCCATCCATTCCACGCCGCGGTAGAACTCCCCGAAGTCGTTGCCCCAGCCGCTGGCGCTGGTGGCGCCCACAATGCCCGCACGGCGCGCCTTTTCCCAGTAACGCACGGTAATGTCGATGACGAATTCCTCTTCCCACGAGATGAAGGCGTCGCGCAGCAGGCTGGCGATGTCGTAGGTGACCGGGCCGTATACCGCGTCCTGAAAGTCCAGCACGCCCAGCGGCGCGCCGTCGCCTTCGGGGTTGACCATCAGGTTGCGGGTCATGAAGTCGCGGTGCACGAACACCTGCGGCAGCGACAGGTTCTCGCGCACGATGGAGTCGAACGCGCGCGCCAGCGTGGTCTGCTGCGCGTCGTCCAGCACGGCGGCGCTGCGGTGCCGGGCCACATACCAGTCAGGAAAGAGCGCGAGTTCGCGGCGCAGCAGCGGCTCGTCATACACCGGCAGCACGCCGGGGCGCGACGCCAGTTGCCACTGCAGCAGCGCATCGGTGGCCTGCGTGTACCAGGCGTAGGCGGCATCCGGGCGGGCCGGGTCCAGCCGCTCGATGACGGTGTGCTGGCCCAGGTCGGTCAGCAGCATGAAGCCGTTGGCCTCGTCCCAGGCCAGGATGTCCGGCACGCGCAGGCCGGCGCCGTGCATCAGCTGCTGGACGTGGGCGAAGGGGCGGCAGTCTTCCTTGTCGGGCGGTGCGTCCATCACGATGCACGTGCTGCCAGCGTCCACCCGGTCCAGCCGCAGGTAGCGGCGAAAGCTCGCGTCGGCCGATGCGGGGCGCAGCGTGTGCGCCAGCAGGCCGTGCGCGGCGACCAGCGGCGCCAGCCAGGCGTCGAAGGCGGCGTGGCGGGCGGGGTCGGCCCAGGTAACAACAGGTAGGGAGGAAGATGGGTGGCTCATGGATAATCCGATTCTAGAACCCGGCCCGCCCTTTGCCGGGTGGCCTGCTGCGCACGCGCCGCCCCGCCGAACGGCTGATTCCATGGACCGCCTCGCCTTGCCCGACCTGCTTTCACCGCCGCCTTCCCCGCTGACCGCCACTGCTGCCGCCGCCGCTGCCACGACTGCTGCGGCATCGCAGGCGCGCTCTGCCCGGCGCCGCGTTTCCACCCCGCGCTTTGAGCGCCGCCTGCTCGCCCAGCTGGCCGCCTGGATGCTCTGCGGCGTGCCGCTGGGCGTGCTGGCGCAGGTCGCCCCGGCTGCCACCGAGGCGCCAGAGCCCGCTGCCGCCCCGGCACCCGCGCTGCGCACCAGCCCGATGCTGCAGGAAACCATTCCCGAGGCCACGCGCAGCCAGCTGCCCACCTTCATCATGGGCGACAAGCTGACGGCCCAGCCGGACATCAAGGCCACGCTGGAAGGCAATGCCGAGCTGCGCCGTGGCGACATGGTGATACGCGCCGACCGCATGGACTACGACATGCCGGAAGACCTGGCCAACGCCACCGGCAACGTGCACATCAACAATGCGGGCAACGTGTACCAGGGCTCGGAACTGCAGTTGAAGGTGGATGCGTTTAACGGCTACTTCAACGACGCGAACTACCGCTTTCTTTCCAACGCTGCGCATGGCGAGGCCTCGCGGGTGGACTTCATCGACCGCGACCGCTCGGTGGTGCACAACGGCAACTACACCACCTGCCAGCGCACCGACGAAGCCAGCTGGCAGCCTGACTGGATCCTGCGCGCGCGCACCATCCGGCTGGACCGGGAAGCAGACGTGGGCACGGCAGAGAACGCCGTGCTGGAATTCAAGGGCGTGCCCATCCTGCCCGTGCCGCGCATCACCTTTCCACTGTCCGAGCGCCGCAAGTCCGGCCTGCTGCCGCCCACCGTGGGCATCGACAGCGTGAGCGGCATGGAGTATTCGCAGCCGTACTACTGGAACATCGCGCCCAACCGCGACGCGACCATCACCCCCACGGTGATGAGCAAGCGCGGCGTCAATCTGGGCGCCGAATTCCGCTATCTCGAGCCCACGTACAGCGGCGAGCTGACCGGGGACTATCTGCCCGGCGACCGGCTGCGCGACCGCGACCGCTGGGCCTACGGCATCAAGCACCAAGCCACCATCGCCAGCCCTATCGGCGGGCTCGGGCTGAACGTGGACTTGCGCCGCGTCAGCGACGACCAGTACTGGCGCGATTTCAGCCTGCGCGGCACCACCGGCAACAACACCACCGACCGGCTGGCCCAGCGCCTGCTGCCGGGCGAGGCATCGCTGTCGTGGGCCGGCGGCGACCACAGCTTGAGCGTGCGCACCGTCAAGTGGCAGACGCTGCAGGACATTGATTCGCCCATCGTGCCGCCTTACGACCGCCTGCCGCAGCTGCACTGGCGCTATGCGCCGCTGCAGCTGGCCGGCGGCTTCGACGCCAGCGTGGACGCCGACTACACCGACTTCCATGCCGACCGGGCGCGAACCGGCCAGCCCAACGCACGGCGCAGCTACAGCATGGCGCAGATCAGCCGCCCGTTTCTGGCGCCAGCAGGGTTCATCACGCCCCGGGTGCAGCTGCACGCCTCGCAGTACGAATTCGACGCACCGCTGGCCAACGGCCAGCGCAGCTACCAGCGCACGCTGCCCACTTTCAGCCTCGACAGCGGGCTGGTATTCGAGCGCGATGCGAAGTTCTTCGGACGCGGCTTTCTGCAGACTCTGGAGCCGCGCGCCTTCTACACCTACACGCCGTTCCGTGACCAGAGCCTGCTGCCGGTGTACGACACGGCGGTGAACGACTTCAACTTCGCGTCCATCTATACCGAGAACGCCTTCGGCGGCAACGACCGCTTTGCCGACAACAACCTGCTCACGCTGGGGGTGACCAGCCGCCTGCTCGACCCCGACACCGGCGCAGAGGCCGTGCGCATGGGCATCGCGCAGCGGCTGCGGTTTTCCGACCAGGACGTGACCATGCCGGGCGGCACGCCAGTGAGTGATCGCCTCTCGGACGTGCTGCTGGGCGCCGGCATCAACTGGACACCGCAGTGGGCGCTCGATTCGCTCGTGCAGTACAACCCCAAGACCGGACGCTCGCTGCGCTCCACGGTGGGCGCGCGCTACATGCCGGGCAAGTACCGCACCATCAGCGCGGCCTACCGCCTGCAGCGCGTGACCGACCTGATCACCGAGCCCAGCGAACAGGTGGACGTGGGCTGGCAATGGCCCATCTCGCTGCCCTGGGGCGAAGGCTCCGGCGCCGACAAGGCATCCGCTCGCCAGGGCGGCCGGTGGTTCAGCGTGGGCCGGCTGAACTACAGCCTGAAAGACCGCCGCCTGGTGGACACCGTGGTGGGCGTGGAATATGAAGGCTGCTGCTGGATCGGCCGCGTGGTGCTCGAGCGCCTGCAAAGCAGCATCACCACCACCAACACCCGGCTGCTGTTCCAGATCGAGTTTTCCGGCTTCTCGCGCCTGTCGCTCGGCTCCAACCCGCTGACCAGCCTGCAAAAGAACGTGCCTGGTTATCAGGTGCTGCAACAGAACAGCACGGTGCCCAGCCGCTTCTCCAACTACGATTGACGTCCTCGGCCCAGCCCGCCTCGTCCTTAGTGAGGGCGGGCGGCCGGGAACTGCCTCAATGCCCCAACACTCTGAACACGCCATGAAACAACGCGCCATCTCCCTGGGCCTGGCCTGCCTGACCGCTCTGGCGGGCATCGCGCCGCCGGCAGTCCACGCGCAGGGCCTGCGTCCTTCCTCCGGCAGCGGCATCAGCGCGGGCTCCGGCACGGGCGGGTTTTCGCGCAACACTCCCGCGATCACGCTGCCGGCGCCTGGCAGCAGCGCCAGCAGCACGCTGCCGCGCCAGGCCGACTACATCGTGGCCGTGGTCAATTCCGAGCCCATCACCAATAACGAAGTGCGCCTGCGCCAAGCGCGGCTGGAGCAGCAGATCGCGGCGCAGGGCGGCGAGCGTCCTTCGCCGGCGCGCATCGCCAAAGAAGTGCTCGACCGGCTGGTGCTCGAGAAGATCCAGCTGCAGCTGGCCACCGAGAACGCCATCAAGGTGGACGAGCTGGCCGTGACGCAAGCTGCGCAATCGGTGGCGCGCCAGAACAACGTCAGCATGGACGAGATGTACCGCCGCCTGGCCATGGACGGCATCAGCCGCGACCGCTTCACGCAGGAGCTGCGCAACCAGCTGCTGATGCAGCGCCTGCGCGAGCGCGAGGTCGAATCCCGCGTGAAGGTGAGCGATCTGGAGGTCGACCAGTACCTGCGCGATCTGCAAGCCAGCACCGACCCTTCCAAGACCGAGTTGAACCTGGGCCACATCCTGGTGGTGGTGCCCGAGAGCGCGCCCCCCGACGTGATCGAGCAACGCCGCGCGCGCGCGCAGGCCGCGGCCGACCGGGTGAAGGCCGGCGAAGAATTCGCCAAGGTCGCACGCGATGTGTCCGAAGCGCCGGAGGGCGCTGCAGGTGGCGAGCTGGGCCTGCGCCCTGCCGACCGCTACCCTGAGCTGTTCCTGAACGCCACATCGAAGACGCCCGTCGGCGGCGTCGTCGGCCCCGTGCGCTCGCCCGCAGGCTTTCACATCCTGAAGGTGATCGAGAAAACACGTGGCGGCGTGGCCAGCACGGCGGTGCAGACACATGCGCGCCACATCCTGCTGCGTGCCAACCCGCAGTTGTCCGAATCCGCTGCTGCCCAGCGCCTGGCCGATTACCGCCGCCGCATCGAATCCGGTACCGCCGACTTCGCCACGTTGGCACGCGAACACTCGCAGGACGGCAGCGCCAAGGAAGGCGGGGACCTGGGCTGGGCAGGCCCTGGCCGCTATGTGCCGGAATTCGAAGAGGCGCTCAATGCGCTCAAGCCCGGCGAGATCAGCCAGCCCGTGGTGTCGCGCTTCGGCGTGCATCTGATCCAGCTGCTGGATCGACGCGAAGCCAAGCTCACGCAGCGCGAGCAGCGTGATTCGGTGCGCGATGTGGTGCGCGAGAAGAAGCTCGACGAGGCCTACACCACCTGGGTGCAGGAGATCCGGGGCCGCGCGTATGTCGAATTGCGCGAACCACCGCAATGAGCGGCGGCAAGCACATCGCGCGCAAGCGCTTCGGCCAGCATTTCTTGAGCGACCGCGGAATCATCGATGCCATCGTGGAGGCCATCGACCCCCGGGCCAGCCAGCCCATGGTGGAGATCGGCCCGGGCCTGGCGGCGCTGACGCAGCCCTTGGTCGAGCGGCTCGGCAGGCTCACGGTCATCGAACTCGACCGCGACCTGGCAGTCCGCCTGCGCCTGCACGGCCACCTCGACGTCATCGAGGCGGACGTGCTGAAAGTGGACTTCACGCAGGTGGCACAAACGCTGGGCGCTGCCAAAATCAGAGTGGTGGGTAATCTGCCGTACAACATTTCCACGCCCATCCTGTTCCACTTGCTGGAGCACGTGAACGTCATCGAAGACCAGCATTTCATGCTGCAGAAAGAGGTGATCGACCGCATGGTGGCCAAGCCGTCCACCAGCGACTACGGCCGGCTGTCGGTGATGCTGCAATGGCGCTACGCCATGGAAGACGTGCTGTTCGTGCCGCCCGAGAGCTTCGATCCGCCGCCCCGCGTGGACAGCGCCGTCGTGCGCATGGTGCCGCGCGCCGAGCCTGCAAAAGTTGCGCCCAAGCTGCTGGAAGAGCTGGTGCAGGTCGCGTTCAGCCAACGACGCAAACTGCTGCGCCACACCCTGGGCCGCTGGCTCGAAGCACGCCAGTTCCCCGGCACCTTCGACACCCAGCGCCGCGCCGAGGAAGTGCCCGTAGCCGAATATCTGGCCCTGGCACAGGCTTGCTCTTGAATTGATAGCTGCCGGCGCTTATAAATCAAGCGCTACGAGCCAATTTGACTACAACTCCTAGCCACGGGCGCGGCCCCAAGCCAGGGACACCGTGGATCTGGCTCTGCCAGTCCACTGGTGTCGTCCCCCTTCCCGTAGCGCGAAGCGCGTAGAGAGAAGGGGTGAAGGCGCGCAGCGCCTCAAGGGGATGTACCGAATTCAGGCCGCTGCCAGCCAGTAACCCGCGTTGAACGGGCTGCTCATGCGCAACGCCAGGGGAGAGACGTCCACCAGCTTGTCGGTGGGCATCTTTTCTCCCGACGAGGGCTCGATCACGATATCGATGGCCGGTGCGGGGGCTGCTGGGGTGTCGCTAGCCTCGCTGGCCCGTTCTGCTTGGCCGGTGGTCGCAGAACGGGCTACAGAAAAGAATAGAAACAGCGGAACGGGATCTTGCGGTCGCCCCAGTAGTCGGACGCGTCGCGGAAGATGTCGAGCAACTGCTCTCGTGCTTCCTTGTCGAACTTCACCGTGGCTGGAATCTGTTCCAGCACCACGATGAAGCCCGGCTGCGGGCCCGATTTGTGCAGTGGGTCGGTCATGCAGTCGTACAACGCGTCGAAATTCTTGCCGAAGTGCGACGGGAAGGTGAATTGCGCGGCAATCAGGTCGAGAACGTCCTGCTTGGTCTGCGCATGTGCCAGGTTGGCATACAGGAAATGCTGGCCCAGTGTGCTGGCGGCATTCTGCAAGTCCTGGACCCGGAAGGCCCGGATCGACTGCACGATATTGCCGCGCACGCCGCGCAAGGGGTTTTCCTGGTCTCGACGAAGTGGCGTTTCCATCTCCGCTTCTCTTTCTTTCAGATGTCTACAAAACAGAAATTCCGCAAGACCCATCGGAGCGCCTTGCGGAGAAAAAATTCCATCCACGCTCTGTCCGCCGTGGTACGGCCGTGAATACCCGAGGGCATTCATCGCTCATTCATTCCTTGATTTCTCGAAAACTCGCGTAGTGGTCGCCGGTATAGAAGCAGGCGTCCGGTGTGCGAGGCGGGCCACCGCAGACGATGCGTCGTGCGCCTCGATTGCGTGCCCCCGGTGTTCTGACGGTGTATTCGCGGTAATAGCCGCGCTTGTGCGCCGGCAGCAACCGTTCGCGGTTGCCGAACACCGATCCGTCCTTGTCATACGGGAAGGGGCCGCCTTGGTGGATCAGCGCATAGGTGGCGCGACCCTGGGGCGGCAATTCAGCCAGTGCGATCGGGTGGGAACCGGTGATTTCCGGAGCGTTGCGGGCCGATACCGCCATGGGCGACAGCGCAAACGCCATGCCCAGAACGCACGCCCAACTCGCTTTGTACGCCTGCAGGGCGACAGCCTTCAACATCTACGATACCTTTCAGAAACTACGGGTTAACCCGGAATTTCGAGCCGCAAGTGTGACGGAAAGGTGCCCAAAATGCAAGCGCCTGCCCAATTATTGGGCAGGCGCTGTGCGCTCCGGCAATCGTTAAAAGTTAGCGCTTGCTCGGAGTTGGGGCCTTACCGGGCGGCGTTGGCATCGGCCACGGTCAACGCGGTCATGTTGACGATGCGGCGCACGGTGGCACTGGCCGTCAGCACGTGCACCGGCTCGGCCGCACCCAGCAGCACGGGGCCAATGGCGATGCCGCCGCCGGCTGCCGTTTTCAGCAGGTTGTAGGAGATGTTGGCGGCGTCGATGTTGGGCAGCACCAGCAGATTGGCGCTGCCGGCCAGCGTGCTGTGCGGCATGACCTGGGTGCGCAGCGCAGCGTCCAGCGCCACGTCGCCGTGCATCTCGCCGTCCACTTCCAGCCACGGGGCTTGCACGCGCAGCAATTCCAGCGTCTGGCGCATCTTGACCGCGCTGGGCTGGTTACTGGAGCCGAAGTTCGAATGCGACAGCAACGCGGCCTTGGGCTTGATGCCGAAGCGCATCATTTCCTCGGCGGCCATCACCGTGATCTCGGCCAACTGCTCAGCCGTGGGGTCGTAGTTGACGTGCGTATCGACCAGAAACACCTGGCGGTCGGGCAGCAAGAGGCCGTTCATGCAGGCGTAGGTGTTCACGCCCGCGCGTTTGCCGATGACCTGGTCGATGTAGTTCAGGTGCAGGGCCGTATGGCCCCAGGTGCCGACGATCAGGCCGTCCACTTCGCCCTTGTGCAGCAGCATGGAGCCGATCAGCGCCAGCCGGCGGCGCATCTCGATCTTGGCAATCGGCACGGTGATGCCCTTGCGCTCGGTCATGCGGTGGTAGGTCTGCCAGAAGTCGCGGTAGCGGTGGTCGTTTTCCACGTTCACCACGTCGTAGTCCACGCCTTCCTTCAGGCGCAGGCCGAACTTCTCGACGCGCTGGGCGATGATGGCCGGGCGGCCGATCAACGTCGGGCGAGCGATCTTCTCGTCCACCACGATCTGCGCGGCGCGCAGCACGCGTTCTTCCTCGCCCTCGGCAAAGGCCACGCGCTTCTTCAGAGCCGTCTTGGCCGCCGCAACGATCGGCTTCATCATGGTGCCGGAGGCATACACGAAGCTCTGCAACTGGTCACGGTAGGCGTCCATGTCGGCGATGGGGCGCAGGGCCACGCCGCTGTCGGCGGCGGCCTGTGCCACGGCCGGCGCGATCTTCATCATCAGACGCGGATCGAACGGCTTGGGGATCAGGTATTCAGGGCCGAAGGCCAGGGGTTCACCGACGTACGCCGCTGCCACCACCTCGCTTTGCTCCGCCTGGGCCAGATCGGCGATGGCGTGGATGGCGGCGATCTCCATCTCCAGCGTGATCGTCGTGGCGCCGCAGTCGAGCGCGCCACGGAAGATGTATGGGAAGCACAGGACGTTGTTGACCTGGTTCGGGTAGTCGGTGCGGCCGGTGGCCATGACCACGTCGCCGCGCACCGCGTGGGCGTCTTCCGGAGAGATTTCGGGGTTGGGATTGGCCAGCGCGAAGACGATGGGGCGAGCGGCCATCTTGGCCACCATGGCAGGCTTGAGCACGCCGCCAGCCGACAGGCCCAGGAAGATGTCGGCGCCGTCGATCACCTCGAGCAGCGTGCGGGCGTCGGTCTTTTGCGCGAACTGGATCTTGTCCTCGTCCATCAGCTCGGTGCGGCCTTCGTAGACCACACCGGCCAAGTCGGTCACGAAGACGTTTTCGCGCTTGAGGCCCACTTTGAGCAGCAGGTTCAGGCAGGCCAGCGCCGCAGCACCGGCGCCCGAGGCCACCAGACGCACGGCGCCGATGTCCTTGCCCACCACCTTCAAGGCGTTGAGCATGGCGGCCGCGACGGTAATGGCGGTGCCGTGCTGGTCGTCGTGGAAGACCGGAATCTTCAGGCGCTTGCGCAGTTCGCGCTCCACGTAGAAACATTCGGGCGCCTTGATGTCTTCGAGGTTGATGGCGCCGAAGGTCGGCTCCAGCGCTGCGATGACTTCAACCAGCTTGACGGGGTCCTTCTCGTCGATCTCGATGTCGAAAACGTCGACGCCGGCGAACTTCTTGAAGAGCACGCCCTTGCCTTCCATCACCGGCTTGGAAGCCAGCGCGCCGATGTCGCCCAGGCCGAGCACGGCCGTGCCGTTGGTGATCACGCCTACCAGATTGCCGCGTGCGGTGTACTTGAAGGCCGCGGCAGGGTCCTTGACGATCTCTTCGCACGGAGCCGCCACGCCGGGCGAATAGGCCAGCGCCAGATCGTGCTGGTTGACCATCTGCTTGGTGGCCGCGATGGCGATCTTCCCCGGTTTCGGAAACTCGTGATATTCGAGGGCTGCCTGGCGCAACAAAGCGCGTTTGTCAGTCGTGGCGTTTACCGGGGGGGTCTCGGGCATCAAGCGTCTCCACAGGGGATAGGTGCTGGGCTCCGCAGCACGACCAGTCGTGGCGGATTGGGCAGCTTTATAGGGGATTTAGATTGTAGGTCAGCGTTCCGTGGAAACCCTAGTAAGCAATTCCTCTTAGAACGGTGAAACACCTTTGTGGCAGCGCCTGCTAATGCACGTCGACAGGCTGCACGATCACCCGGTTGCGCCCCTGCAATTTGGCGGTGTAGAGCGCGTGGTCCGCGCTGGCAACCAACGCCAGTGGCTGGTCGGTGTGCTGCGGAAAACCCGCCACGCCGCACGACAGCGTCGCCGCCAACGCCACGTCGCCGTAGGGCACCAGCAGCGACTCAAAGGCCTGGCGCAGCGCCTCGGCACGGTCCTGGGCAACCAGCAGCGGTGTATCGGCCAGCAATACCAGAAATTCCTCGCCGCCGTGGCGGCAGACCATGTCCTGCGGCCGGGCATGGCGCTGCAGCAGCTGCGCCAGCACCTGCAGCACCGCGTCGCCGGCTGCGTGGCCATGGCTGTCGTTCACGCGCTTGAAATGGTCGATGTCGATCATCAACACCGACAGCGGCGCGCCGATGGCGCGGCAGCGCTCTATTTCGGAGCCCAGCACGGCGTCGAGCTGGCGGCGGTTGAACAGCCCCGTCAAGGGGTCGCGCAAGGCCTGATCCCGCAAGCGGATCTGCAGCGACTGGATCTCTTCGAACTGCAGGCGCAGCTTCTCGTTGTTGCGGTGCTGGTCCATCGCTCGCACATAGCCGTCGTGTGCGAAGGCGAAGAAGTACACCGTGAGCGCGCCGATGCACAGCAGGCTGGTGACGGTGTCCGTGGCCGGGTGCAAAGGCCAGTGGCCCGTCCACACCTGCCAAGCGGCGGCGGCCGCGGCCACGCCGCCGCCGACGGTCAGCATCAGCCGGGGAACGCCCCGGGCGCCGTAGAACACCACGATGTTGATGCAGTTGCCGATGATCAGCGCGAAGCTCAGCCACAGGGGCAGGCCCAACCCGCCCGCCCACAGGCCGCCGAACATGCTGTCGAGCCACAGGTTCTGCATCTCGGTATGGCGCTGGCGGGCAGAGCGCACGGCGCGCCAGTAGGCCAGTTGCGGATAGACGAAGAACTGAGCGATCACCACGGCCCACAGCGCCGGGCTGGCGCCCACTTGCCACAGGTGTGCCGATACCGCCAAGCCCAGCATGGCGTAAAAGCCGGAGCGGTTACGCCGGTTCATGCGCACCAACCAGTGCACCGGGTTGCTACGGGGGCGATGCTCGTCAGCGGGTTGGGCAGGTAGGTTCATCGGCTAGGCGTCGACAAGACAGGCAAGGCAGTGCGACCCACTGTAGCAGTAGGCGGTGAATGGTTGCGCGCAGCAGACAGAGGCTGTGGTCAGGTGCGCGGGCTGCCCCGCGGCGACGCACAATCGCCGCTCAGGCTTGTGGACTTGGCAGTGGCTCGCCATCCATCCATCCATCCATCCGGCCGGCCGGCACGCCGGCTTGCTTGCTTGCTTGCTGAACCGACGCCGCCTCACGACATTCCTATTTCTCAACCTGCCATCACCATGCGCCCAGATAGAGTTCTAACTCCGACCATTCCCGCTGCTGGCTGGCTGCCCGCCTTGTTGAGCGCAGCCGCGCTGCTCGGCGGCTGTGCAGCTCCGGCTGCCGAGGAACCGCCGCCGCCCGCCTTCGCCACCACCCCGGCCGTGGCGCCCGCGCCTGCCGCCCCGCCGCCGGTTGCCGCCCCGGTCGTGCAGGCTCCGCGCGTGCCGGAAGACGGCACCGTGGCGCGATTTGCCGGCACTTCGGCGGAACTGCCTGCCGTCAGTGGCGCACTGCTGGACGCCATCGCGCAGGACAAGCGCGCCCGCTGGGAAATCAAGGGCTACAGCGCCCGTGTGTCGAACAAGGCGGCGCGTGAAGTGGCGCTGGCCCGCGCCCTGGCCGTGCGCAAGGAACTGGTGGCGCGCGGCGTGCCGGCGCAGAACCTGCGCGTGAAATACAGCACCGAAGAGGCGCGCGAGGCTGTGACGGTGTTGCCGCAGGCACCGGCTCAGGCCGAGGCGCCCGCCCCGGCGCAGCCCCAGCCCAAAGCCAAACCGGCACCCGCGCCGCGCGCCAAGCGCTGAAAGCCGCCGGCGCGGGCGGCTTCTTGGCGGCGGCTTGGGCCCGTACTGGCTTACTTGCTGCTGGGGAAGGCGAACACCGCGCCTTCGCGCACGCCGGCCGAGGGCCAGCGCTGCGTGATGGTCTTGCGCTTGGTGTAGAAGCGCACGGCGTCTGGCCCATAGGCGTGCAGGTCGCCGAACAGGCTGCGTTTCCAGCCGCCGAACGAGTGGTAGGCCACGGGCACGGGCAGCGGCACGTTCACCCCCACCATGCCGACCTGGATGTGGTCAGTGAAGTAGCGGGCCGCCTCGCCGTCGCGCGTGAAGATGCAGGTGCCGTTGCCGTATTCGTGGTCGTTGATGAGCTGCATGGCTTCCTGCAGCGTCTGCACGCGCACCACGCCCAGCACGGGGCCGAAGATCTCTTCCTGGTAGATCTTCATGCCGGGCTTCACGCCGTCGAACAGGCAGGCGCCGAGGAAGTAGCCCTCTTCGTGGCCCGCCACCTGCATGCTGCGGCCGTCGACCACAAGCGTCGCGCCTTCGGCCACGCCGCTGTCCACATAGGCCTTCACCTTCTCGAAGTGCGCTTGCGTGACCAGCGGGCCCATGTCGTTGCCGCCGTTGTCGGTCTGCGTGCCGGGGCCGACCTTCATCTTGGCGATCTCGGTCTTCAGCCCCTCGATCACGGCGTCGCCCACCGCATCGCCCACGGCCACCAGCAGCGGAATGGCCATGCAGCGCTCGCCGCACGACCCGTAGGCCGCGCCCATGAGTGCGCTCACGGCGTTGTCCACGTCCGCATCGGGCATCAGCACCGCGTGGTTCTTCGCGCCGCCCAGGGCCTGCACGCGCTTGCCGTGCTTGCAGCCTTCAGAATAGATGTACTCGGCAATCGGCGTGGAGCCGACGAAGCTCACCGCCTTCACGCGCGCATCGCGCAGCAGCGTGTCCACCGCCGTCTTGTCGCCGTTGACTACGTTGAGCACACCGGGCGGCAGGCCCGCTTCCAGCGCCAACTGCGCGATGAACAGCGTGCTGCTCGGGTCGCGCTCAGAGGGCTTCAGCACGAAAGTGTTGCCGCAGGCCACGGCCATCGGCCACATCCACAGCGGCACCATGGCCGGAAAGTTGAACGGCGTGATGCCCGCCGTAACGCCCAGCGCCTGAAACTCGCTCCACGAATCGATGTTCGGCCCCACGTTGCGGCTGTGCTCGCCTTTGAGCAGCTCGGGCGCGTAGCTCGCGTATTCCACGTTCTCGATGCCGCGCTGCAGCTCGCCGTGGGCGTCGCTCAGCACCTTGCCGTGCTCGGCAGTGATCAGCGCGGCGATCTCGTCGGCGTGCTCTTCCAGCAGCACCTTCAGGCGCGACATGACGCGTGCGCGCTTGAGCGGCGGCGTGTTGCGCCAGGCCGGAAAGGCGGCCTCGGCCGAGGCGATGGCCTGCTCCACCGTGGCCTGCGAGGCCAGCGCCACGCTGGTGGAGGACTGACCCGTGGCAGGGTTGAACACCGGCTGCGTACGGGCAGTGTCAGCCACGATCTGGCCGTCGATCAGGTGCCCGACGGTAGAGGTTACGTTCTTGTCGTTTTGCATGGTTTTCAAGTCAAAAATGCCGCTAGCGCTTATGTATCAAGCGCTAGTAGCTATCAAAATAGGAGTGGTGGCGCAGGTTCGGTCAAGCCGTCTCGGTCAGCGCATCGCCCAGGGCGCTGACCAAGCGGTCGATCTCGGCCTCGGTGCTGATGAACGGCGGCGCCAGCTGAATCGTGTCGCCGCCGTAGCGTACGTAAAAGCCCTTCTTCCAGCCGTTCATGGCGATTTCATACGGCCGGCGGGCCGGCTCGCCCGGCAGCGGCGCGATGGTGAAGCCGGCGGCCAGCCCGTAGTTGCGAATGTCCAGCACGTGCTTGGCGCCCTTCAGGCCATGCACGGCCTGCTCGAAGTACGGCGCCAGCGCCTTGGCGCGGCCGGGCATGTCTTCCTTTTGCAAGATGTCGAGCACCGCCAGGCCGGCGGCGCAGGCCACGGGGTGGGCCGAATAGGTGTAGCCGTGCGGAAACTCCAGCATGTACTCGGGGCCGCCCTGCGCCATGAACGTGTCGTAGATCTCCTTGGCTGCTACCACGCCGCCCAGCGGCTGCGCGCCGTTGGTCACCTGCTTGGCGAAGTTCAGGATGTCGGGCGTCACGCCGAAGGCTTCCGATCCCGTCCACGCGCCGCAGCGCCCGAAGCCCGTGATGACCTCGTCGAAGATCAACAGAATGTTGTTCTGCGTGCAGATCTCGCGGATGCGCTCCAGGTAGCCCTTGGGCGGAATCACCACGCCGGCCGAGCCCGAGAACGGCTCCACGATCACCGCCGCGATGTTGCTCGCATCGTGCAGCGCGATCACGTCCAGCAATTTGTCGGCCAGCGCCCGGCCGCCTTCTTCGGCCATGCCCTTCACGAACGAGCCCATCGCCGGCTGCGTGTGCGGCAGGTGGTCCGCCTCCACGCCCTGGCCGAAGGTCTTGCGGTTGCCCACCATGCCGCCGACCGAAATGCCGCCGAAATTCACGCCGTGGTAGCCCTTCTCGCGTCCGATCAGGCGCGTCTTGCTGCCCTGGCCCTTGGCGCGCCAGTAGGCCCGCGCCATCTTCAGCGACGTGTCGGCCGACTCCGAACCCGAGCCGGTGAAGAACACGTAATCCAGCCCCGCGGGCGTCAGTTCCTTGATCTTGTTGGCCAGCGCGAACGAGGCAGGGTGGCCGAACTGGAAGGCCGGCGCGTAATCGAGCGTGGCGGCCGCCTTGCCGATCGCCTCGGCCACGTCCCTGCGGCCATGCCCCAGCCCCGCGCACCACAGCCCTGAGAGGCCGTCGAAGATCTTGCGGCCTTCGGAATCTGTGTAGTAGGCCCCCTGGCCCGAGACGATCATGCGCGGCTGCGCCTTGAACTGCCGGTTGGCGGTGAAGGGCATCCAGTGCGCGTCGAGCCAGGCCGCGTCCATGCGGTGGTCAGACGCGGCGCCAGCCGAGGGACTGTCGAGGGAAACAAAGCTCATGGGGCCTCCAGAAAGAAGGGGTAGCGCCGGGGCGCCTATACAGGAAACCGCCATTGTTCGCGCCGCCGATAATCTCCGCAATGCGTCGATATCACCGCTTACTTGCGGCTTCATGCAAGTGAACAAGCCCACTTCGCCCACGTCCACCGCGTCGCCCTCCATTCCGTCGCCGCGCCAGCGCGCCGTGCTGGGGCAGGTCGCCGACATGGACCTGCGCCTGCTGCAGGTGTTCAAGTCGGTGGTGGAGTGCGGCGGCATGGCGGCGGCCGAGCTGGAACTGAACATCGGCACCAGCACCGTCAGTCGCCACGTGAAAGACCTGGAAACGCGCCTGGGCCTGACGCTCTGCCGCCGTGGCCGGGCAGGCTTCGCGCTCACGCCTGAAGGCCAGCGCGTGTACGACGAAACCCTGCGCCTGCTGGCCGCCGTGCAGGGCTTTCGCGACAGCGTGGACGGAATTCACTCGCGCATGGGTGGCCAGTTGGCCGTGGCCGTGTTCGACAAGACCGCCAGCAACCCGGCCGCGCGCATCGGCGAGGCCATCGCCGCGTTCACTTTGGAGGCGCCCGACGTGCACCTGCAGATGCACGTGGGCTCGATCAACGCCATCGAGCGCGGCGTGATCGACGGCACCTACCAGGTGGGCATCATCCCCGCGCACCGGGCCTCGCAAAGCCTGCTGTACACCGACCTGTTCGGCGAGACCATGCTGCTCTATTGCGGCGCGGGCCACCCACTGTTCGGGGCGGACCATTCGGCGCTGGACTGGGAGGCGGTGCGTACCCACCCGTTCGCCGGGCTGGGCTACCACTCCCCCAACATGGAATTGAGCCACCAGGCCCGCCTGACACGAGCCGCCACGGGGTTCGACCAGGAATCGATCGCCACGCTGGTGCTGTCTGGCCGCTATCTGGGCTTTCTGCCCGACCACTACGCCGAAGCCTTCGAGCGCAGGGGCCACCTGCAGGCCGTGCGGCCTGAGGCGTTTTTCTACCGGTGCCAGTTTGTCAGCCTGGTGCGGCGCTCGCCCGAACCGTTACGGGCTGCGCAGGCGTTTGCGCGGTGTCTGGCGCAGGCACACGCGTAGCTACGCACTATCCATGGCCCGCACGGGCGAGCCACGATTCGCGAGCGCAACGGCAGGACCGATCAGTCAATCCGCCGAAGCCCCCGACTTCTTCACCAACTCCGCCCAGCGCGGGATCTCCTTGGCCATGTGGGCGGCCAGCTCTTCGGGCGTGCTGGCGACGATGTCCATGCCCAGCTGTGTGTGCAGCTTGTCCACCACGTCAGGCTGCTTCAGAGCTTTCACGATTTCGGTGTTCAGGCGCTGCACCACGGCCTTGGGCGTGCCCTTGGGCGCGTAGATGGCTTGCCAGGACGACATCTCGAAACCCGGCACGCCCGACTCGATCATGGTGGGCAGTTCAGGCGCCAGGGTGATGCGCTTGGCGGTGGTCACGGCCAGCAATTTCACGCGGCCGGCCTTGGCCAAGGGCAGGGCGGCGGTCATCTGGTCGAACATGAAGGACACCTGGCCTGCGGCCACGTCGGTCAGCGCGGGCGGCGTGCCTTTGTACGGGACGTGGGTCAGCTTCACGCCGATCAGGTCGCCGAACATTTCACCGGCGAGATGGGTGGACGTTCCCGCGCCGGACGAGGCGAACATGCGCTTGGACGGGTCTTTCTTGATCAGCTCGATCAGCTCCTTGACAGAATTCACCCCCAGGGCGGGGTTGATGATCAGCACGTTGGGCAGCGTGGCAACCAGCGCCACGGGCTCGAAGTCGCGCACAGGGTTGTACGACAGGTTCTTGTACAGGCTGGCGTTGATGGCGTGCGTGCTGATGGTGCCGCCGAACAGCGTGTAGCCGTCGGGCGCCGCCTTGGCCACGTACGACGCGCCGATGCCGCCGGCTTGGCCAGGTTTGTTTTCCACCACCACCGATTGTTTGAGCGCTTCGCTCAGCTTGTTCGACAGTACGCGGCCGACGATGTCGGTCGAGCCGCCGGGCGTGAACGGCACCACGTAGGTAATAGGTTTGGCCGTCGGCCATTCCTGGGCGGTGGATGCAAGGGGCAGCAGAGTGCCCAGGGCGGTGAGTACCACCAGCGCGGTGCGGGAAATGAGTTGCATGTTTTTGCCTCCTTCTTTCTTGATGAATGGGTTATTTGCCGTCTTCCGCGGCTATCGATTCTTGGTTTTGCGCCAGACGGTGAAGTCTTGGCTGGTCTTGGGGTTGGTCGGCGGATAAAGGCCGATGATCGATTGGCCCTCCAGCACCTTTTCGGTCACGAAGTCTTCAAACGCTGTCATCTCGGTGGCTTCTGCGGCGATCTCGTCCGCCAGGTGTGCCGGAATAACGATGACGCCTTCGCTGTCGCCCACCAGCACGTCGCCGGGAAACACGGCGACGTCGCCGCAGCCGATGGGCAGGTTGATGTCGATGGCCTGGTGCAGCGTGAGGTTGGTGGGGGCTGACGGGCGCTGGTGGTATGCCGGCATGTCCAGCGCGGCGATCTCGGGCGTATCTCGGAAGCCGCCATCTGTCACCAGCCCCGCCACGCCGCGCTTCATCAGGCGTGACGCCAGGATGGCGCCGGCCGATGCGGCGCGCGCGTCCTTGCGGCTGTCGATGACCAGCACGGCACCGGGCGGGCAGTCTTCGACGGCCTTGCGCTGGGGGTGCTCGGGGTTCTGGAACACGCCGATGGTGTTCAGGTCTTCACGCGCCGGGATGTAGCGCAGCGTGAAGGCCTCGCCCACCATGTTGGCGCGGCCGCCGCGTAGAGGAAGCACGTTCTGCAGGAACTGGTTGCGCAGCCCTTTCTTGAAGAGGGCGGTGCACAGCGTGGCGGTGCTGACGTGGGCGAGCTGGTCGCGCGTGGAGGAGTTCAAGGGCATGGGTGTCCAGTCCGGAAGATCGATTGATGTTGACGGGGTCGGAGGCTCAGAAGATGTCCGGTTCGGGCACGGGCGCGCCGAATCCGGTTTCGAGAAAATCGAAGTCGCAGCCCTGGTCGGCCTGCAGGATGTGGCGGCTGAACATCCAGCCGTAGCCTCGCTGGAAGCGCGCGGGCGGCGGCACCCAGGCGGCGCGGCGGCGGGCGAGTTCTTCGTCGCTCACCTCCATGTGGATGCGGCGCGCGGGCACGTCCACGGTGATGAGGTCGCCGGTTTTGACGAGCGCCAGCGGGCCGCCGATGTACGCCTCGGGCGCGGCGTGCAGGATGCAGGCTCCGTAGCTGGTGCCGCTCATGCGCGCGTCTGACAGGCGCAGCATGTCGCGCACGCCTTGCTGCACCAGCTTCGTCGGTATGGGCAGCATGCCCCACTCGGGCATGCCGGGGCCGCCTTGCGGGCCGGCGTTGCGCAGCACCATGATGTGGTCGGCCGTCACGTCCAGGTCGGGGTCTTCCACGGCCGCTTTCATGCTGGCGTAGTCGTCGAACACCAGCGCCGGGCCCGTGTGCTGCTGCAGGTGCGGCGCTGCGGCGCAGGGTTTCATCACTGCGCCATCGGGCGCGAGGTTGCCGCGCAGCACGGCCAGCGCGCCTTGGGCGTAGACGGGGTTCTCGACCGTGCGGATCACGTCGTCGTTGAACACGGCCGCGCCTTCGATGTTCTCGCCCAGCGTGCGCCCGGTGACGGTGGCAGCGCCCAGCCGCAGGTGGGCGGGCAGGCGCGACATCAACCCCGGCAGGCCGCCGGCGTAATAGAAGTCTTCCATCAGATACGTGCTTCCCGTGGGGCGCACGTTGGCCAGCACCGGCACCCGGTGGCTGGCGGCGTCGAAATCATCGAGGGTGACGGCGCAGTCGGCACCCGCGCGGCGCGACATGGCCACCAGATGCACGATGGCGTTGGTGGAGCAGCCCACGGCCATCGCCACGTCGATGGCGTTCAGGAACGAATCGCGGCTCAGCACCCGGGCGGGTGTGAGGTCGTTCCACACCATGTCGACGATGCGGCGGCCGCTCTCGGCGCTCATGCGCACATGGCCCGCGTCCGGCGCGGGGATGGATGAAGCCCCGGGCAGCGTCAGCCCCATCGCTTCGATGATGGCCGTCATGGTGCTGGCCGTGCCCATGGTCATGCAGGTGCCGTGGCTGCGGGCAATGCCGGTCTCCACGCCCAGCCACTGCGCCTGGCTCAGGTTGCCGGCGCGGCGCTCGTCCCAGAACTTCCAAGCATCCGAGCCCGAGCCCAGCACCTGCCCGTTGAAGTTGCCGCGCAGCATGGGACCGGCGGGCACGAAGATGCAGGGCAGTCCCATGCTGATGGCGCCCATCACCAGGCCGGGGCCGGTCTTGTCGCAACCGCCCATCAGCACCGCGCCATCGACCGGGTGGCTCCGCAGCAGCTCCTCGGTTTCCATCGCAAGCATGTTGCGATAGAGCATGGTGGTGGGCTTGACGAAAGCTTCCGCCAGCGAGATGGCCGGCAGTTCGACGGGAAAGCCGCCGGCTTGCAGCACGCCGCGCTTGACGTCTTCCACCCGCTGCTTGAAATGGCTGTGGCAGGGGTTGATGTCTGACCACGTATTGACGATGGCGATGATGGGTTTGCCCACCCAGTCTTCGGGCGCATAGCCCATTTGCATGATGCGGGAGCGGTGGCCGAAGGAGCGCAGGTCGTCAGGGGCGAACCAGCGGGCGCTGCGCAGGGAATCAGGGGTGCGGCGTGTCGTCGTCATAGGTCTCATCGCGTTGGTGGCGCATTAAAGCACTAATATATTAGTGCGTCAAAGACATGCGGTGCCACAATGACGCCGCTATGAATGTGAGAGAGAAAGTCCGCCTCGACCGATCGCGCCACGCCGCGCCGCAGGTCTTCGAACAACTGCGCCGGGCCATCGTTTCGCTTGAGCTGGCGCCTGGCACCGTGCTGGCTCGGGCCGAGCTGGCCGAGCGCTTCGGCATCAGCCAGACGCCCGTGCGCGACGCGCTGCTGCGCCTGGGCGAAGAAGGGTTGGTGGATATCTTTCCGCAGCACGCCACGGTGGTCAGCCGCATTGACGTGCCTGCGGCGCGCGAGTCGCACTACCTGCGCCGCTCCATCGAGTTGGAAGTGGTACGCACGCTGGCTCTGGCGGGCGGCCAGGCCATCGGCGAGCGGCTTCAAGCCCAGATCGGCGTGATGGCCGCTGCGGCCCACCCGTTGCAGCCGGAAGTGTTCGCCCAGGCCGACCAGGCTTTTCACCAGATGATGTACGAAGCCGCCGACGTGCCGCGCCTGTGGGATCTGGTGCGCCGCCGCGCCGGCCACGTGGACCGCCTGCGCCACCTGCACCTGCCCAGCGCAGGCAAGGTGGAGGCCGTGCTGGCCGACCACCGCCGCATCGCCGACGCCATCACGCGCGGCGACGTGGCCGGCGCGCAAGAGGCGCTGCGCGTGCACCTGTCGGGCACGCTCAATCAGGTGGACGAGATCTGCGCACGGCACCCGGACTACGTGAGCCTGGGTTGAGGATCACCAAAGAATCAAGGTCAAATAGGCCTCTAGCGCCCGTTAAATAAGCGCTAATAGCTATTATTTTAATAGCGACTGGGTTCTGCGCTTCAGTGCATATATCTCAGTCGTCTGCTTCCACTCCGCACGTCCCACATCCGCAGCGCAGATTGCGCATGGGCATGACACCTTCACGTTTCGCAGGTCGCGGCCGATAATCCGGCCTTCTTCACCGCTTTTGGAGCCGTCCATGGCCGCTGTTTCTGCCATCGCCTCATCCGGCCTGCGCGCCGCGCAGTTGCGCATGGACACGTCGGCGCACAACGTGGCCAACCTGAACACGCCGGGGTTCAAGCGCCAGACGGTGGAATCCGAAGCGGTCGCGAATCAGGGCGGCGTGGCGGCCGGTGCAGGGCGTGCGGCGCAAGACGGGGTGTCGGTGGAAGGCGAAGCAGTGGAGCAGATCGCCGCCACCTACGCCTTCACCGCCAGCCTGCAGGTGCTGCGCACGGGCGACCGCATGATGGGCGCGCTGCTCGACGAGCGCGCCTGACGGTTCAGCTCCGTCTTCCTTCTCTTCATCTCAAAGCGTGTTCGCCAACCCAGCGAGCCGCTCCATCAGCCAGTGGCCGAATCGCATGGCGTGCTCCTTGCGCATCAAGCGGGTACGGCATCGGCAGCGCTGCGCCGCTCGGCCGCACGTGCCCAAGCTTTCTCATGGAAGAAATACGCCACCGCCTGCACCGTGGGCTCCAGCAGGCTGAGCGTGAGCGACGCGATCAGGTTGCCGGTGACCGCGTAGGCCACCACGGCCGCCACGCAGATGTGGATGAGGTAATAGCTGCCCGTCTTCATCAGCGTGGGCAGGTTCTGGCGGGTGGCGGCGCGAAGGCGGGACATGGCAGGGCTCTTTCGAAATCAGATGCGCCAATGCTAATTATTCGCATCTAAAGCGGCCAATTGATTGCGTGCAACGCGGCGATAGCGAAGTTGTGAAAAGGCGAGATGTGGGCCAGGCAGGGGCCACCTGCACACGGTGCGCATCGCTATGATGGCCGCTGTTTTCGCCTCTCCATTTCTTCCTTCATCCACTCAACGACCGGGAGCGTTCGCATGGCACTCATGGACTTCATCAAGAAGCAGTTCATCGACATCATCCAGTGGACGGAGGAGGGCGACGGCACGCTGGCCTGGCGCTTTCCGATGGCGGGCATGGAGATCCAGAACGGCGGCACGCTGGTGGTGCGCGAATCGCAGATGGCCGTGTTCGTCAACGAAGGCCAGGTGGCCGACGTGTTTGGCCCCGGCACCTACCAATTGACCACGCAGACACTGCCGGTGCTGACCTATCTGAAGAACTGGGACAAGCTCTTTCAGTCCCCGTTCAAGAGCGACGTGTACTTCTTCAGCACGCGCCAGCAGGTCGACCAGAAGTGGGGCACGCCCCAGCCCATCACCATCCGCGACAAGGACTTCGGCGCCGTGCGGCTGCGCGCCTTCGGCAACTACGCCTACCGCGTGGCCGACCCGAAGCTGTTCCACACCGAGATCTCCGGCACGCGCGAGTCCTACCCCGTCGCTGACCTGGACGGCCAGCTGCGCGGCCTGGTGCTGCAGAACATCAGCAACGCCATCGCGGGCAGCGGCCTGCCGTTTCTGGACCTGGCCGCCAACCAGGTGATGTTTGCCGACGCGCTGGCCAAGGAGCTGCAGCCCGCCTTCGCCAAGATCGGCCTGAAGCTGGAGACGATGACGGTGCAGAACGTTTCGCTGCCCGAAGAGCTGCAGAAGGTGCTGGACCAGAAGATCGGCATGGGCATGGTCGGCAACGACATGGGCAAGTTCATGCAGTACCAGACGG
Organism: Acidovorax sp. WCS2018Noco2-16; assembly: GCF_031843945.1. Lineage (NCBI taxonomy): Bacteria > Pseudomonadati > Pseudomonadota > Betaproteobacteria > Burkholderiales > Comamonadaceae > Acidovorax > Acidovorax sp. WCS2018Noco2-16. The sequence goes on along the minus strand of NZ_JAVTJJ010000003.1, from coordinate 134,050 downwards.
CGCAGGCGATTCCGAAGTTCGCCGAAGGGGCGGGCAGCGGCGGCGGCGGCGTGGTGGGCGACGCCATGGGCCTGGGCGCCGGCGTGGCGCTGGGCCAGGTGATGGCGCAGAACCTGCAGCAGGGCCTGCAGGGCCAGCCCGCCGCGGCGGCGCAGGCGGCCGCCCTGGCCGGCGCGCCCGCCCAGGGCGTCAAGCCCGAAGACGTGATGGCCACGCTGGAAAAGCTGGGCGAGCTCAAGGCCAAGGGCATCCTCACGCAGGAAGAGTTCGACGCCAAGAAGGCCGAGCTGCTCAAGAAGCTGGTCTGATCGCGGCGACACGCTTTTGCTATAAAAACAATAGCTAATAGCGCTTATTCATCAAGCGCTAGAGGCCAAAAACACTTAAAAAAGTCACTGCATGGCCGACAGCGGCACCCAGCGTCATTACCGCGCGCCCTGCCCAGGCTGCGGCGCACCGGTCGAATTCAAGAGCGCGCAGTCCACCCACGCCGTCTGCCCGTACTGCCAGAGCACGGTGGTGCGCAGCGGCGAGGTGCTCACACGCGTGGGCAAGATGGCCGAACTGTTCGACGACCACAGCCCGCTGCAGCTGATGGCCACCGGCCGCGTGGCGCTGGGCGGCACAACGCTGTCCTTCACGCTGATCGGCCGCCTGCAGTACCGCGGCGACGCCGGCACCTGGACCGAGTGGAACGCCTTTCTGGAAGACGGCACCACCGCCACGTTGGGCGAAGACAACGGCGCCTACGTCTTCACCCGCCCGGCCGAGCTGGGGCGCGAGGTGCCCCCGGCCGAACATTTCCGCATCGGCATGACCACGGCAGTCGCCGGCAAACCCTACAGCGTGGCGGCCAACGTGCAGGCGCAGCTGATTTCCGCGCAGGGCGAGTTGCCCAAGCTGCCTGCGCTGGGCCAGCCCTTCACCGTGGTGGAGCTGCGCAGCGACGACGGCGAGGTGCTGTCCATCGACTACGGCAGCAACCCGCCCAAAGTCGAACGCGGGCTGTCGGTGCAACTGGACGATCTGCAGCTGCAAGGCCTCAAGGACGAGTCGGCCAAGGACGAAAAAGCCCGGCAGTTCAGCTGCCCCAACTGCGGCGCGCCGGTGGCCGTCAAGCTCGATTCGACGAAGAGCCTGACCTGCCCGTCGTGCCACAGCCTCATCGACGTGTCGAGCGGCATCGGCGGCGAGCTACGCCACGCCGCGCAAGACGAGCCCGTACGCCCGCTGATCGCACTGGGCAGCGTCGGCCAGCTAGAAGGCGTGCACTGGCAGGTGGTGGGTTTTCAGCACCGCATGGGCGTGGAGCCGGGCGACGACGAGCAATTCGGCTGGAGCGAATACCTGCTCTTCAACCAAAAGCGCGGTTTCGCCTTTCTGGTCGACGCGACCGACGGCTGGAGCCTGGTGCGGCCCGCCACCGGCGCGCCCCAACTGTCATCGGATGGGCAGACCGCCACCTATCTGGGCACGGCCTACCGCCAGCAATACGGCTACAACGCCGAGACGACCTATGTGCTGGGCGAGTTCTACTGGCCGGTCGAGCGCGGGCAGAAAAGCTTCAACCGCGACTTTGCCAGCAGCGGACGCGGCATTCTGGCCATGGAGCAGGCCCCGCGCGAAGTGACCTGGTCGGCGGGCAGCAAGCTCGACGCCACCAGCGTGGCGCATGCCTTCAAGCTCGATGGCCAGAAGGCAGCCTTCCAGCGGGGCGACGCCGCACCGCTGGCGGCGGCCAGCAGCCTGGGCTGCGGCACCATCATCCTCATTGCCGTCATCCTCATCATCCTGCTGGTGCTGATGAGCAACTGCTCGGGCTCATCGGGCGGCACCTACCGCAGCTCGGGCGGCTCGTTCGGCGGATATTCCAGCGGCGGGGGGCACAAATAAATGACGTCTCCCTATCTCAGTTTCATCTGCGTCTCATCTGAAGGAGGTCTTCATCATGGCTCTTGAATGGCTGCGGCCCGCCGCATTCTTCGGCTCCGTCCTGTTCGCGCTGGTCGGCGTGCTGGTGTTCTGGATCAGCTTCATCATCATCGACAAGATCACGCCCTACGACCTGTGGGCCGAGATCGTCGTCAAGCAGAACAAGGCCCTGGCCATGGTGGTGGCCGCGATGTGCCTGGGCATCAGCATCATCGTGGCGGCGGCGATTCACGGGGGGTGAGGGCGCACTAAGCCGATCTCGTTTGTCGATGGGGGTGCAAGCCCGCTCGAAGAACCCCAGCGCTCGCGCCAGATCGAGGTCGGCATCAAGAGCGACTGGCTGAACGGCGCCCTGTCCACCCAGCTGGCGGTGTACGAACTGGAGCACTACAACATCCGGTACCGCCCCGAGCCCGACACCGACCCGTTCCGCTTCGCCGTGCGCGGCGGCGTCGGCGTGATGAGCGCCAAGGTCACCGAAGACCTCAGCGTGCCTGCCAATGAAGACAAGTACCTGCTCAACACCGCCAAGCGCAATGGCAACCTGTTCCTGCGCTATGCGCCCGCGGGTGCCTGGTACGCCGAAGTGGGCGTGACGCACACCAGCCGCCGCTACACCAATGCACTCAACGCCGCCATCGTGCCCGGCTACACCCGTTAGGACGCGCTGGTGGGGTGGCGCGCCGCACCGTGGACGGTCACTCTGGCCGTGTCCAACCTGCTGGACAAGAATACTGGCGCTCCAACGCCATGCCCGGAGCACCGCGCAACTTTCTGGTGAGCGCGAACTACCAGTTCTGAGGGGGCTGACGGGCTATCGCGTTCACCAACGCGTCGCCCGGCCTCGGTGGCGTCCAGCGGCGTAGCTGCGCCGGGGCATAACGGCCTTCGACAAAGGGTGAGGCGGCACAATAGTAGGCTTTGCGTGCCACGTGCTCTGAGCGTGCCCGCCACGACTTCCCTTTGCCCGCATGAACGTCGATCTGAAGAAAACCCTCTGGGCCACCGCCGACAAGCTGCGCGCCAACATGGACGCCGCCGAATACAAGCACCTGGTGCTCGGCCTCATCTTCGTCAAATACATTTCCGACACCTTTGCCGCCCGTCGCGCCGAGCTGACGGCGCGCCTGACCAACCCGGGCGACGAATACTTCTACGGCGATGCCGACCCCGCCGACATAGCCGCCGAGCTGGAAGACCGCGACTACTACAAAGAAGCTAACGTCTTCTGGGTGCCCGAAGCCGCCCGGTGGGAGCAACTGCGCAGCGCCGCCAAGCAGCCCGACATTGGCAAACGCATTGACGACGCACTTGCGCTGATCGAGGCCGAGAACCCCACGCTCAAAGGCATCCTCGACAAACGCTACGCCCGTGCGCAGTTGCCCGACGGCAAACTGGGCGAGCTGGTGGACCTGGTATCAACAATAGGCTTTGGCGACACCCCCGACGTAGCGCGCGACACCCTGGGCCAGGTGTACGAATACTTTCTGGGCATGTTCGCCAGTGCAGAGGGCAAGCGCGGCGGGCAGTTCTACACGCCGGCCAGCATCGTCAAAACCCTGGTGGCCGTGCTCAACCCGCACACCGGCAAGGTGTACGACCCGTGCTGCGGCAGCGGCGGCATGTTTGTGCAGAGTGAAAAGTTCATCGAGGCACACGGCGGCGAGAAGAGCGATGTGTCAATCTACGGACAAGAAAGCAATCCCACCACCCGACGGTTGGCGGCCATGAACCTGGCCATTCGCGGAATTGAGTGCAATTTGGGCAAAGAACCCGCCGACACCTTTGTGCGCAACCAGCACCCCGACCTGCGCGCCGACTTCATCCTGGCCAACCCGCCCTTCAACATCAGCGACTGGTGGCACCCCAGCCTGGAGGGCGACGCCCGTTGGGTGTATGGCGACCCACCGCACGGCAACGCCAACACCGCCTGGCTGCAGCACATGCTGCACCACCTCAAGCCCACGGGTCGTGCGGGCATCGTGCTGGCCAACGGCAGCATGAGCAGCAGCCAAAACAACGAGGGCCAGATCCGCGCCGCCATGGTCGATGCCGACGTGGTGGAAGTGATGATTGCCCTGCCCGGCCAGCTGTTCTTCAACACGCAAATCCCCGCGTGCCTGTGGTTCTTGGCCAAGAGCAAAAAGCGCAAGGGCGAAGTGCTGTTCATCGACGCCCGCAAACTCGCCACCATGATCAGCCGGGTTCAGGGCGAGCTGACCGACGAAGTCATCGACCGCATCGCCGCCACCGTAGCCGCCTGGCGCGGCGAGCCCGCGCCCACCGCCAACCCCGTTCGGGCCGAGCCTGTCGAAGCCAGAACGCCCCAAACCGTTCAGGCTGAGCCCGTCGAAGCCCACCCCCGTCCCGCCACTCCCTACCAAGACATCCCCGGCTTCTGCCGCAGCGTGCCCCTGGCCGAGATCGCCCAGCACGGCCACGTGCTCACCCCCGGCCGCTACGTGGGCGCCGAGGCGGTGGAGGACGACGACGAAGCCTTTGCCGACAAAATGGTCAAGCTGACGGAGAAGCTGGGCGAGCAAATGGCCAAGGGCGTGGAGTTGGATGCGGTGATTCGGCAGAAACTGGGGGGGCTGGGGTATGAGTTCTGAGGTCCAGCAGCACACACTCGAATCGCTCTGCCTTCTCGTTGCTGACTGTCCGCATGCCACGCCAGAATGGACCGAGACGGGCGTGATTGTTCTTCGGAACCAAAACATCAAAGGCGGCAGACTCGATCTCTCGAACCCCAGCTACACCGACGAGTCGCACTATCTGGGAAGGGTTCGACGTGCCGCTCCGCAAGCAGGTGATTTGGTCATCACTCGCGAGGCGCCAATGGGCGACGTATGCCAGATTCCCGTAGGCCTGAAATGCTGCCTCGGACAGCGGCAGGTGTTGCTGCGGCCTGATCCTGCCAAGGTGGACAGCCGGTTCTTGCTTTATGCACTTCAGTCACCCTACCTCCAGCATCAGATCGGGTGGAGTGAAGGAACAGGCTCAACCGTGAGCAACTTGCGTATTCCAGTGCTCGAAGCGCTCAAAGTACCAACGCCCCCGCTCGGCGTCCAACGCGAAGTTGCAGAATTACTGGGCTCAACCGACGACCGCATCACCCTCCTGCGCGAAACCAACGCCACGCTCGAAGCCATTGCCCAGGCGCTGTTCAAGTCGTGGTTTGTCGATTTCGATCCCGTGCGCGCCAAGATGGAAGGCCGCGCCCCCGAAGGCATGGACGAAGCCACCGCCGCGCTGTTTCCCGATGCGCTGGAGGAGTCGGAGTTGGGGTGGGTGCCGAAGGGATGGACAACCGCCACGATGGCAGACGTTTCGACAGTTGGAATCGGCAAGACGCCACCGCGCAAGGAGCAACACTGGTTTAGCGAGGATTCAAACGACGTGAGATGGGTCTCTATTCGCGACATGGGTGCCGTAGGCGTGTTTGCGAGTGGGACCAGCGAATTTCTGACTTCCGAAGCTGTTGACAAATTCAATGTTCGGCGAGTACCCGACAACACCGTCTTGATGAGCTTCAAGATGACCATCGGTCGGGTGGCCATCACCGATGGTGAAATGACTACGAATGAGGCAATTGCGCATTTCAGGCTTGATTCAAAGTCGCCCCTTTCTTCGGAGTTCATCTATTTGCATTTGAGGCAGTTTGATTTCTCAAGTTTGAGCAGTACGTCCTCGATTGCGGACGCGGTGAATTCAAAGACCGTGCGCGAAATGCCGATATGCGTCCCGAATGCGGAGGTATCTGCTGCATTTCAAGATCAAGTTAGTGCGGTTTTCGCACTTTTGAAGACGCATGAAAAGCAAGCCCAAACCCTCTCCACCCTCCGCGACACCCTGCTCCCCCGCCTGATCTCCGGCCAGTTGCGCTTGCCCGAAGCCCAGGCCGCCACCGAGGCAGCCCTGGGCGGGGCGTTGCAAGCATGAACGCTCTGATTTTTATAGCTGCTTGCGCTTTCACCACAAGCGCTAGCGCCTGTTTTTATCAATAAACCCCGTCCGCACCGCACCATGACGCCTGCCGGTACGCAATACGCGCTGTTCGAGTCTGCAGAGCCCACGCCCGTGGAGCACGCACCGCAGGAGCCTGCTGCCCGTCGGTTCAGTGACTACGTGGTGTATGTGGATGAAAGCGGTGACCACTCACTGGCCAGCGTTGACAAGGACTACCCGGTGTTTGTGCTGGCGCTGTGCATCTTTCACAAGCGGCACTACGCAGAAAAGATCGTGCCTGCGGTGGAGAAGCTCAAGTTCAACTACTTTGGCCACGACAGCGTGGTGTTGCACGAGAACGAGATTCGCAAGCAAAAGGGCGACTTTGCCTTTCTGGCCCACCGCCCCACGCGCGATGCGTTCATGGCGGGGCTGACCTCCATCATGGAGGCCAGCAACTTCATCTTGATCGCCTGCGTGGTGGACAAAGCCCGCCTGAACCGCGCCGCGGGGGCAGCCAGCAACCCGTATCACATTGCGCTGGGCATCGGGCTGGAGGCATTGCGCGGTTTTCTGGCCGAGAAAGGGCAAGACCGGGTGAAGACCCATGTGGTGGTGGAATGCCGTGGCAAAAAAGAAGATGCCGAGCTGGAGCTGGAATTTCGCCGCATCTGCGACGGTGACAACCCTGGCAACCGGGTTTTGCCGTTTGATGTCGTGTTTGCCGACAAAAAGACCAACTTGGCGGGGCTGCAGCTGGCCGACTTGGTGGCCCGCCCTGTGGGCCTGAACTACCTTCGCCCCACCCAGCCAAACCAGGCATTTGAGGTGCTGAAGAAAAAGTTCTTCTGCGACGGTGGCCGCGCTGGCGTGGGCGCGGGGTTTGAGGATGTGGGGCTGGTGATTTATCCGCCCCAGAAAGCGAAAAGCCCCGATGAACCCACCGAGGCTGTAGCGCCGACCAGGAACCCCCAATCCACTTAGGCTGTGAGTTTAGCCTAACACCTGCATTTCCGGCTAGAAGATGCCCCTGTCTCTGCCTCGCGGAGCAAGCCAGATCGGCTCCGGGACCCGTATGGTGTTCACCTGCCCCCTCGAAGACTTATGAAAGCGTTCTTTCATACCGGCGCGGCCTATTAAAGAATTCTTTCACAGCGAGGCCGGAGGGCACCTGGGCGTTGGGCGCCACGTGTAGAAAACCCGTTTAGCTGACCACGAGGGTCCGCACATGGTTAAAAAATGGCGTTTTCTATACACATGCTGGCTAACATGTATAGAAATTCGGGTTTTCTATACACATCACAGTCCGCCGCAGCCCCGCCATGCCCCTGCTCCACCCGCTCGAACAGCTGGACCCCACCCGCTTCGATACCGCCGCCATCCTCAAGAAGCTGGCCAGCAGCTGCCGCAGGGTATGACCGAAGACCAGCTCGAACGCGAAACCCTGGCCTGGCTGCAGGACGTGGGCTACACCCACATCGCTGGCCCCGACATTGCCCCTGACGGCCCCGCGCCCGAGCGCAGCGACTACCGCCAGGTGCTGCTAGCGGGCCGCCTGCGGGCGGCGCTGGTGCGGCTGAACCCGGGCGTGCCCGCCACGGCCATTGACGACGCGCTGGCGCAGGTGCAAGACCTGGGCGTGCCCGCGCTGCTGGCGGCCAACCGGCGGTTTCACCGGCTGCTGGTGGCGGGTGTGCCGGTGCAGTACCAGCGCGGCAACGAGACTGTGGGCGACTTTGTGCGCCTGGTGGAGTGGGCCGCGCCCGAGCGCAATGACTGGCTGGCTGTGAACCAGTTCAGCGTGCGCGGGCCGCGCCACACGCGTCGGCCCGATGTGGTGCTGTTTGTGAACGGCCTGCCGCTGGTGCTGCTGGAGCTGAAGAACCCCGCCGACCAGGCCGCCAGTGTGTGGAAGGCGTACGACCAGATTCAGACGTACAAGGAGCAGATCCCGGACCTGTTTCACACCAACGAGGTGCTGGTAATTTCAGACGGCACCGAGGCGATGCTGGGGTCGCTGAGCGCGAGCGCCGAGCGCTTCATGGCGTGGCGCACGATTGACGGCGTGGCGCTGGACCCGCTGGGCCAGTTCAACGAGCTGCAGACGCTGGTGCGCGGCGTGCTGGCGCTGCAGTATCTGCTGGACTACCTGCGCTACTTTGTGCTGTTTGAAGACGATGGCCAGTTGGTGAAGAAGATCGCGGGCTACCACCAGTTTCATGCAGTGCGCGCCGCCATTGCGCAGGTGGTGGCTGCGGCCACGCCGGGCAGTGGCGCAGACCCAGCCATCAAGGGCAAGGGCGGCGTGGTGTGGCACACGCAGGGCAGCGGCAAGAGCATCACCATGACCTGCTTTGCCGCCCGCGTGATGCAGGAGCCCGCGCTGCAGAACCCGACCATCGTGGTCATCACCGACCGCAACGACCTGGACGGCCAGCTGCTGGGCGTGTTTGGCCTGGCGCAAGACCTGCTGCGCGAGCAGCCCGTGCAGGCCCGCACCCGGCAAGAGCTGCGCGCGCTGCTGACCAACCGGCCCTCGGGCGGCATTGTGTTTGCCACCATCCAGAAGTTCATGCCCGGCGAGGACGAAGACAGCTACCCCATGCTGTCAGACCGCCACAACATCGTGGTGATTGCCGACGAGGCGCACCGCACGCAGTACGGGTTTGAGGCGCGGCTGAAGGTGCGCAAGGAAAATTTCAAGCCAAATCAGGCCCTAGCGCTTGATACACAAGCGCTAACAGCTACTAATACAGTAGCAATTCCCATCACCACAGGCAGCGGCACCGCACCCACACACCGTGCTGAGTTTGCGCCGCCCACCTACCGCGCCGGTGCAGACGCCAACACGGTGGAGCGCTACCAAGTGGGCTACGCCCAGCACTTGCGCGATGCACTGCCCAACGCCACGTTTGTGGCGTTTACCGGCACCCCGGTGAGCGGCACCGACCGCGACACGCGCGCTGTGTTTGGCGACTACATTCACGTGTATGACATGCAGCAGGCCAAGGAAGACGGCGCCACCGTGGCCATTTACTACGAAAGCCGCATGGTCAAGCTGGGCCTGAAGGCCGACGAGCTGCCCAGCATCGACGCCGAGGTGGACGAGCTGGCCGAGGACGAAGAAGAAAGCGTGCAGTCGCGCCTGAAAAGCCGCTGGGCCGCGCTGGAGCAAGTGGTGGGCGCCGAGCCCCGCGTGGCGCGCGTGGCCCAAGACCTGGTGGCGCATTTTGAAGAGCGCAACACCGCACAGAGCGGGAAGGCCATGGTGGTGGCCATGAGCCGCGACATCTGCGCGCACCTGTACAACGAGATCGTGCGCCTGCGCCCCGACTGGCACAACGCCGACCCCGAGCTGGGCGCCATCAAGATCGTGATGACCGGCAGCGCCAGCGATAAGGCCCTGCTGCGCCCGCACATTTACAGCGCGCAGGTCAAAAAGCGGCTGGAAAAGCGCTTCAAAGACCCGGCCGACCCGCTGCGCATCGTGATCGTGCGCGACATGTGGCTGACCGGCTTTGACGCGCCCTGCGTGCACACGCTGTATGTGGACAAGCCCATGAAGGGCCACAACCTGATGCAGGCGATTGCCCGCGTGAACCGCGTGTTCAAGGACAAGCAAGGTGGCTTGGTGGTGGACTACATCGGCATCGGCAATGAGCTCAAAGCCGCGATGAAGGAATACACCGCCGCCCAGGGCCGGGGCCGCCCCACGGTGGATGCGCACGAGGCCTTCAGCGTGGTGCTGGAAAAGCTCGACGTGCTGCGTGCCCTGCTGCACGGGTTTGACTACAGCGGCTTTTTGACGGGCGGCCACCGGGTGCTGGCGGGCGCTGCTGACCATATTTTTGGGCTGCAACGTCAGGCTGGACAGGACGGCAAAAAACGGTTCGCCGACACGGCCTTGGCAATGAGCCACGCCTTCACGCTGAGCTGCACGCTGGAAGAGGCCAAGGCGGTGCGTGAGGAAGTGGCCTTCATGCAAGGGGTCAAGGTCATCCTGACCAAGCGTGACATCACCGCCAAACAACGCACCGACGAGCAGCGCGAGCTGGCGGTGCGCCAAATCATCAGCCAGGCTGTGGTGTCTGAAAGCGTGGTGGACATTTTTGACGCGGTGGGGCTGGAGAAGCCGAACATCGGCCTGTTGGACGAAGGCTTTCTGGCCCAGGTGCGGGCGCTGCCCGAACGCAACCTGGCGGTGGAGTTGCTGGAGCGCCTGCTTGAGGGCGAGATCAAGAGCCGCTTTGCCAGCAATGTGGTGCAGAGCAAAAAGTTCTCGGATCTGCTGGGTGGGGTGATCGTGCGATACCAGAACCGCAGCATTGAAACCGCCCAGGTGATGGAAGAGCTGCTGGACATGGCCCGCCAGTTCCGCGCGGCGCATGGCCTGGCCGACAAGCTGGGGCTGACCGAAGACGAGGTGCGCTTTTACACCGCGCTGGCCGACAACGAATCTGCCGTGCGCGAGCTGAGCGACGACACGCTGAAAAAGATCGCCCACGAACTGACCGACAACCTGCGCAAGAACCTGTCCGTGGACTGGGCCGAACGCGAGAGCGTGCAGGCCAAGCTGCGCCTGATGGTCAAGCGCATTCTGCGCAAATACAAATACCCACCCGATATGGAAGCTGCCGCGGTGGAATTGGTGCTGCAGCAAGCCCAGGCATTGGGCGAAGAGTGGATGGCGTGATGGCTGCAGCAAACGATTCGCCTGCCCAATCAACGGCCCGCCCCATCGACATCGCCCTGCTCGCCAGCGTGTTCGTCGTCGCCGCCTGCGGCCTGCTGTACGAACTCGCTGCCGGCGCGCTGGCGTCGTATGTGCTGGGCGATTCGGTGCTGCAGTTCAGCACCATCATCGGCACGTACCTCTTCGCCATGGGCGTGGGTTCGTGGCTGTCGCGGTATTTCGAGCGGCAGCTGCCGGCGCATTTTTTGCGCATCGAACTGCTCGTGGCGCTGATCGGTGGGGCGCTGCCAGCGATTCTTTTCATAGCCAACGCCTACGTGCCGGGCGCGTTCCGCGTGCTGCTCTACGGCATGGTGTTTGCCGTGGGCACGCTGGTGGGGCTGGAGATTCCTTTGGTCATGCGCATCCTGAAGCGCAATGCGCAGCTCAAGGACCTGGTTTCGCAGGTGCTCACGTTCGACTATCTGGGCGCGCTGGCGGTGTCGCTGGCGTTTCCGCTGCTGCTGGTGCCGCAGCTGGGGCTGGTGCGCACGGGGCTGCTGTTCGGCGTGATGAACGCGGCCGTGGCCGTATGGGCGCTGTGGCTCTTTCGGCATGAACTGCGGCAGTTCAAGGCGCATGCGCTGGCCTGCGCGGCGGTGCTGGGCGCGCTGCTGGCGGGGTTGTGGGGCGCTGACCACATCACGCGGTTTGCCGAAGACAAGTTCTACCAGGACCGCATCGTGATGAGCAGCGCGTCGCCCTACCAACGTATCGTGGTCACCCAGGGCAAGGCGGGCCACCGGCTGTATCTGAACGGCAACCTGCAGTTCGCCGAGCGCGACGAATACCGCTATCACGAGGCGCTGGTGCACCCGGCCATGGCCGCGCACGGCGCGCCCAAACGCGTGGCGGTGCTGGGCGGCGGCGACGGCATGGCGGTGCGCGAAGTCTTGAAGTACCCGTCGGTCGAATCCGTCACGCTGGTGGAGCTGGACCCGGCCATGACGCAGCTCTTTGGCAGCAACCCCACGCTGGCGCGGCTGAATGGCCAGGCGCTGGCCGACCCCCGCGTGCACGTCGTCAACACCGATGCGTTTCAGTGGCTGCAGCAGGGCACAGAGACCTTCGATGTCATCGTCGTGGACTTTCCCGACCCTACCAACTTCGCCATCGGCAAGCTCTACACCAACAGCTTCTACGCGCTGCTCGACCAGCGCCTGGCCGCCAGCGGCTATGCCGTGGTGCAGACCACCTCGCCGCTGGTGGCGCGCAAAAGCTTCTGGACGGTGGTGCAGACCATCGAGTCGGTGGGCCTGCGCACGGCGCCGTACCACGCGCACGTGCCCAGCTTCGGCGAATGGGGCTTCGTCATCGCCAGCCGCCGGCCCTGGCGCCTGCCGGCTGCTTTGCCTGAGGGGCTGCGCTTTCTCTCCTTGCCCACACTGCCGCTGCTGTTCGACTTTCCGCTCGACATGGCCCGCGTGCCGGCCGAGGTGAACCGGCTGTCCAACCAGGCACTGGTGCACACGTATGAACAGGAATGGGGCCAGGTGGAGTCTCATTGACCGACCCCACCGGAGGCCGACCATGCCGCTGAACCGTCGCTATTTTCTGGCCGCCACCGCCGGTGCGACTGCCACGCTCGCCGGGTGCGACCGCACGCCGCCCGCACCGCTGGGCGGCTTCACCGGCATCGACATGGAGCGCGGCCACGCACTGCGCGACCGGCTGGCGCGCGGCGGTGATGCGCTGGCGCCCACCGTGGTGCGGCGCACGCAGGTCGTCATCGCGGGCGGCGGCGTGGCGGGGCTGGCAGCGGCGCGGTCGCTGCGGCTGGCGGGGGTTCATGACTGCGTACTGCTGGAGCTGGAAGACACGGCCGGCGGCAACAGCCGGGGCGGCCAGGTCAACGGCATCGCCTGCCCGCTGGGCGCGCATTACCTGCCGGTGCCGGGCGAGGGCGCCCGCGAGGTGCAGGACCTGCTGGAAGAGCTGGGCGTGCGACAGCGCGTGGCCGGGCGCTGGCGCTACGACGAACGCATGCTCTGCCACAGCCCGCAGGAGCGCCTGTTCTTCCAGGGCGCCTGGCAGGAAGGCCTGCTGCCCATGCAGGGCGTGGGCGAGGCCACGTTGGCGCAGTACCGGCGCTTCGGCGATCGCGTGGCGCAGCTGAGCCGTGCGGCGCGCTTCACCATGCCGGCGCTCAAGAGTTGGATGCCAAATAGGCCGCTAGCGCCCGTCATACAAGCGCTGGATGCTATTGTTTTTGATGACTGGCTGGCGCAGGAAGGGCTGGACGACGCACACCTGCGTTGGTACCTGGACTACTGCTGCCGCGATGACTACGGCGCCGGCACCGCGCGCGTGTCGGCCTGGGCCGGCATCCACTATTTCGCCAGCCGGCACGGCTTTCACGCGCCGGGCGATGCGGCGGGGGGCGACGAGTCGGACGGCGTGCTCACCTGGCCCGAAGGCAACGGCTGGCTCACGCACAAGCTGGCCGCGCCGCTGGCGGAAGGCGGCCAGCTGCGTACCGGCAGCAGCGTGCTGCGCATCGCCGAAACGCGCCAGGGCGTGGAAGTGGACGTGTTCCACCACGCCACCGACAGCGTGGAGCGCTGGCAGGCGCGGCGCTGCGTGGTCGCGCTGCCCGTGCTGGTGGCCGCGCGTGTGGTGCAGCCCGCGCCCGACTTCCTGCGCGAGGCGGCGCGCCGCGTCACCTCGGCGCCGTGGCTCGTCGCCAACCTGCACATTGACGCAGCCCTGGCCGACCGCGAAGGCGCCGCGCCCGCTTGGGACAACGTGCTCTACGCCGACCCGGTGCCCGGCGGCTTAGGCTACGTGAACGCCGGCCACCAGCGGCTGGACGCCCGCACCGCGCAGGCCGGGCCGACCGTGCTCAGCTACTACCAGGCGCTGGGCGATGTTCCCGACGGCCGGCGCCGGCTGGCCGAAGCGCCCTGGAGCGCCTGGCGCGACGCCATCCTGCAAAGCCTGGCCGTGCCGCACCCCGACATCGCCGCGCGGGTGACGCGCATGGACATCACCCGCTACGGCCACGCCATGGCCATTCCCGTGCCGGGCATGCAGGCGTTTTTAAGCCAAATCGGCCTCCAGCGCTTATCAGATAAGCGCAAGCAGCTATCAAATGGAGAGCGCGTGGCCCCGCTGCCCACGCCGTCCACCGGGCGGCTGGCGTTCGCGCATGCCGACTGGTCGGGCTACTCGGTGTTCGAGGAAGCCTTCGCGCGCGGCCACGCCGCCGGGCTTTCCGTCGCCTGATTTCTGCGGGATCTGGCCGACCCTGCCGCTGGCAAGGTCTTCGCGGTGGCATGCCCGTTGAAAGATGAAGAAGATATATCTTTTGCCAATTAGATATATCTGAGAACAATCATGAACGACACCGATTTTCTGGAGCCACGGGGCGGCTTGAACGGCATGGCCGGCCACCGGCGCGGTGGTGGCGGTGGTGCCGGGCGCGTCTTCGGCCAGGGCGGCCTGCGGCTGGTGCTGCTGCGCCTCATCGCCGACAAGCCGCGCCACGGCTATGAACTCATCAAGGCCATCGAAGAGCAACTCGGCGGCACCTACAGCCCCAGCCCCGGCGTGATCTACCCCACGCTCACGCTGCTGGAAGAACTCGGCCACGTCACTGTCACCGCCGAGGGCGGCCGCAAGCTGCACACGGTGACCGACGTGGGCCGTGCGCACCTGCAGGAACGCCAGGCCGACGTGGACGCGCTGCTCGCCCGCATTGCCCAGGGCGCGGCGCTGCGCGGCGGCGCTGCCGGCCCGCGGCCCGCACCCATCGAACGCGCGGTGCACAACCTGCGCCACGCGCTGCACCTGCGCCTGGCCGGCGAGCCGCTGCAGAACGAGCAGATACACGCCATCGCCGATGCGCTGGACGCGGCGGCGCGGCAGATAGAGCGGCTGTAAAGAACGACCGAAAAACGCCCCACGAGCCCTGTGTTTTCGCATCACACGCCGGTCTGCACCGGCAGAAAGCCTCATTGCCATGACTTTGTCCGCTGATTGCTCCGCCATGCCACAAGCCACCGCCCAGCCCACCGGCGAACAGCTTGCCGCCCGCGCCCCGCAGCGCGTGCGGCACGAACTGCGCCGCCGCACCCTCACCGTGCAGCGCGCTGAACGCATCACGCCGCACTGCATCCGTATCACGCTCCAAGGCGGCGAGCTGGCCGGCTTCGTCAGCGCCGGCTTTGACGACCACGTCAAGCTCATCCTGCCCGACGCCGCCACCGGCGCCATCGCGTTCCCGGTGCCGGTCGAAGCCGGTGGCCCCGCGCCCGACTCATCCGATGCGCCGCGCCCCACCATGCGCGACTACACGCCGCGCCACTACGACGCTGCCACCGGCACGCTGGTCATCGACTTCGCCCTGCACGACGCCGGCCCCGCCACGGCCTGGGCGCTGCAGGCCGCGCCCGGTCAGCAGATCGGCGTGGGCGGGCCGCGCGGCTCCATGGTCATTCCCACCGCGTTCGACGGCTATGTGCTGATCGGCGACGACACCGCGCTGCCCGCCATCGCCCGTCGCCTGGCCGAGCTGCCCGCCGGCGCGCCCGTGCTGGTGTTGGCCGAGGTGGACAGCCCCGCCGACGAACAGGCGCTGCCCACCGCCGCCGCCGCGCGCATTCACTGGGTGCACCGCCAGGGCGCCGAGCCCGGCGGGGCCGACGGGCTGCTCGCCGCGCTGCGGTCGCTGGAGTTGCCCGCAGGCGACGTCCACGCCTGGGTGGCATGCGAATCCGCCGTGGCCAAGGCGTTGCGCGCGCACCTGGTGGGCGAGCGCGGCGTGCACCCGAAGTGGATCAGAGCTTCGGGCTACTGGCGCCGGGGCAGTGCCGCGACGCACGACACGCACGAGGACTGAGCCGCCTGCCTTTAAACCGGCCCTGCCAGGCCGGCGGCCAGGTGGTCGATCCAGGCCCGCACGCGCGCCGGCAGAAACCGGTTGGGCGGATACAGCAGCCAGGCCGTGCCGGAATAGGCGGTGTCGTGCCGCCAGTCGGCCAGCACCCGCACCAGGCTGCCGTCGTGCAACGCCGCACGCGCGGTGAAGCCCGGCAGGCTGGCAATGCCCAGCCCGCTCAGGGCCGCGTCACGCCGCATGGCGCTGTGGTTGGCGGCGTAGCGGCCGTTCACTTCCACCGCGGCAGTGTCGGCCGCGCGGCCAGTGCCCCGGGTGAAGCGCCAGCGCCGGTCGTGCGGGTGTTCGCCCAGCCAGATGCAGTCGTGCCGCGCCAGATCGGCCGGCTGGGCCGGCGTGCCGCGCTGCGCCAGATAGCCGGGGCTGGCGCACACGAGGTGTTCCACCGCCTCCAGCGGCCGGCCGGCCAGCCCGGGCGGCGGCGCCTGGGTGATCGCTAGCGCCAGGTCGATGTCTTCGGCGAACAAATCCACCACCCGGTCGGTCACCACCAACTGCACGTCGACCTGCGGGTACGC
This sequence comes from Acidovorax sp. WCS2018Noco2-16, assembly GCF_031843945.1. Classification (NCBI taxonomy): domain Bacteria; kingdom Pseudomonadati; phylum Pseudomonadota; class Betaproteobacteria; order Burkholderiales; family Comamonadaceae; genus Acidovorax; species Acidovorax sp. WCS2018Noco2-16. Next base: position 118,023 of record NZ_JAVTJJ010000003.1, on the reverse strand, counting down.
GGCCAGAAACGGCGCCACCAGCGGGTGCACGCACTGGCGGGCATAGGCCTTGGGCGCGCTCATGCGCACCAGGCCGTGGGGCAGGGCGCTGCGCTGGGCGTCGGCCAACTGCAGCACCTCGCGCGCGGCGGCCTCCAGCGACTGGCAACGCGCATGCGCCGCATGGCCGGCCGCCGTCAGCCGCAGCTGGCGCGTGGTGCGCTCCAGCAGGCGCACACCCAGACGGGCCTCCAGCCGCGCGACCTGCCTGCTCACGGCCGAGGGCGTCAGGCCCAGCGCCCGGGCGGCGGCAGAGAAGCTGCCTGCCGACACCACGCGTGCGAACACGGCCATGTCGGGCAGGCTGTCGAGGGCGTCATTTGTGCGCATTGGGAACAGGTGCTGTGCAGATCCGCTGGATTATCGCGATGAAGGCGCGAATCCATGATCGCCGCCATGACTGCCTTTGCCCTTGCTTTTCCCGCCTTACGCCACCCGCGCGCGGCCGACATCTCCCTGCTGCTGGTCGCAGCGCTCTGGGGCACCAGCTACGGCGTGGCCAAGGGCGCGCTAGCCCACTACCCCGTGCTGGCCTTTCTGGCCGTGCGCTTCTTGCTGACTGCCGCGCTGCTGGCGCCGGCCTGCTGGCGCTGCTCGCGCGCCCAGTGGCGCGCTGCGCTGACCGCGGGGCTGCCGCTGGGTGGCCTGCTGATGGCGATCTTCGTGAGCGAAACCTATGGAGTGGCGCTCACCCAAGCCAGCAACGCAGCCCTGCTGATCAGTCTGTGCGTGGTCTTCACGCCGTTTGCGGAATGGGGGCTGCTGGGCCGGCGCCCGGCGCAGGCGGTGTTCGCATTCGCCGCCGTGTCGCTGGCGGGTGCCGCGCTGCTGGCGGGAGGCTGGCCGTCGAGCGATGCGTGGCGCACGGGTTGGTGGCGGCGCTGGAATGCCGGCGACGCATTGATCGTGTGCGCGGCCGTGCTGCGCGCCGTCACCGCCTGCGCCACCAGCCGGCTCACCCGGCGCCATGAACAGGCGCCGGTGCTGCTGTTGACCGCAGTGCAGTCGGCCGTCGTGGGGCTGGGCTGCGTGGCGCTGGCCGGGCTGGGCCTGGGTGGGGGCGTGCCGCCGTTGCCCACCGCCCCCGCGTTCTGGGCGGCCACGCTGTATCTGGTGTTGGGCTGTACGGTGGTGGCGTTCTTCGTGCAGAACTGGGCGCTGCGGCACAGCGCGCCCAGCCGTGTGGGGCTGTTGATGGGCACTGAGCCGGTCTGGGGCGCGTTGTTTGCCGTGGCGTGGATGGGCGAGCGCATGACGAGCGCGGCCTGGGTGGGCGGCGCTCTGATCGTGATGGCGGCGTGGTGGATGTTGCGACAGCGCAACGGGGAATGACCTACGTTCCGGGTTGAACGGCCTTAAACGGACTTGTTAGCACCAAAACCGGTGCGGGGAGGATGTAGGCGGACATCTCGAACTGAAGAGTAGTAACAGAATGTGATCTAAAAATAGGGGCACTGCGTACCAATCTGGTATTCAAGCCACCCTTTTTTTCTTTTCCGTTTTCTTCTGGTTTCTGTCATGACTGCCTGGATCACCCACCTCCGTTTCTCGCGCAAATTCGCGCTCATCGGTGCACTTGCATTGCTCATGTTTCTGGTGCCTACCGCCATGTTGGTCAGCGTCACGCTGGACAAGCTGGCCGTGGCCCAACGCGAGAAGCTGGGTTTGCTGCCGGCCGAACAACTGCTGCAGTTGCTGCAGCAAACACAGCAGCACCGGGGGCTGTCCGCATCGTTTCTGGGCGGCGCCGATGCGGCTGGCGCCAATCGGCAAACCCGCCAGAAGGAAGTCGATGACACCATGGCGCGTGCGCGCAATGAGCTGGCGGCACTGCAAGACCGCGCGCTCATCGACCGCATTGACCACATCACCACCGACTGGCGAGCGCTGGCTTCCGGCGTGGCTGGAAAAGCCATCACCGGTGTGCAGAGCAACCAGCAGCATGCCGCGCTGATCGCACGCCAGCTGGGGCTCATCGACGATGTGGCCAACAGCTCGGGCCTGGCGTTGGACCCCGACAGAAGCACCTATTACGTGCAGCGGGCCGCACTGTCGCAGCTGCCTTACCTGACCGAGTCGCTGGGCCAGATGCGGGCGCGCGGCGCGCTGCTGCTGGCGCGTGGCGAGGCCTCGCCGGAAGACCGTGCGCGCATTGACGGCCAGGCCGAACGCGTGCGCCAGTACTACGAGGACGGGCGCAAGGCACTGGAGCTGGCAGCCGATGGCCACAGCCTGCCCGCCGCGGTGGAAACCGCCCGCACGGCCGCGCTGGCGGCAGCCCAGGAAGGCTTCAAGCTGGCTGACGAATCCATCGTTCAGGCGCAGACGCTGAGCCTGTCGTCCACCGAATGGGTGGCGCGCATGACGCGCATCATCGATGCCCAGTTCGCGTTGGTGAAGGCCTCGTTCGATCTGCTGCGCTCGTCGTTGGACGAACAGATCTCCAGCCTGCGCAGCACGCTGATCTGGCTGTCGATGCTGCTGGCCGCGCTGGCGGCGATCTCGCTGTGGGTGATGGTGATGATCACCCGCACCACGACGCGTTCGCTGGACAGCGCGGTGCGCCTGGCCGAATCGGTGGCCGCTGGTGACCTGTCGGTGCGCGTGCAGCCCCAGGGCCGCGACGAAGTGGCCCAGCTGCTGACGGCGCTTCAGGCCATGACGGCCCAGCTGGGATCGGTAGTGGGCTCCGTGCGGCAGAACTCCGAAAGCGTGGCCACGGCCAGCGCGCAGATCGCCCAGGGCAACGCCGACCTGAGCCAGCGCACCGAAGAACAAGCCAGCGCGCTGGAAGAAACCGCCGCGTCGATGGAAGAGCTGGGCTCCACCGTGCAGCACAACGCCGACACCGCCCGTGAGGCCAACGCGTTGGCGCGTAGCGCGGCCGCCGTGGCATCGCAGGGCGGGGCGGTGGTGCAGCAAGTGGTGCAGACGATGCAGGGCATCAACACCAGCTCCAAGCGCATTGCCGACATCATCGGCGTGATCGACGGCATCGCCTTCCAGACCAACATCCTGGCGCTGAACGCTGCGGTAGAAGCGGCCCGCGCCGGTGAGCAGGGCCGTGGCTTTGCCGTGGTGGCGAGCGAAGTGCGGTCGCTGGCCGGCCGCTCGGCCGAGGCCGCCAAGGAGATCAAGGCGCTGATCAGCGACAGCGTGAACCAGGTTGGCCAGGGCACGCAGTTGGTGGACGAGGCGGGCCGCACCATGGGCGAGATCGTGGCGTCCATCCAGAAGGTGAGCGAGCTGGTGAGCATCATCAGCGCGGCCACGGCCGAGCAGAGCGCCGGCATCGCGCAGGTCGGCGAAGCCGTCGCGCAGATGGACACCACCACGCAGCAGAACGCCGCGCTGGTGGAAGAAAGCGCAGCCGCCGCCAGCAGCCTCAACGGCCAGGCGCAGCAGCTGGTGCAAGCCGTGGCGGTGTTTAGACTGGCGTAATGAGCCGCTACCGCCCGCAGCCCGCCACGGACACCGCCGCAACGCACCGCGCACTGCGCACCATCGCGGCGTTCGAAGCGCTCAAGGGCGTGGTCGCGCTGGTGGCGGGCGTGGGCGTGCTGGGCTTGCTGCACAGCGACCTGCACGCCATCGCCGTCGCGCTGATCGGCCATGTGGGCCTGAGCCCCGGCCAGCACTACCCGGCGCTGCTGCTGGGCGGCATCGACCGCTGGGCAGGCGATGGCGACTGGCAGTGGCTGACTGCTGCGGCCGCAGGTTACGCGGCATTGCGGTTTGCCGAAGCCTGGGGCCTGTGGCGCGACAAGGCCTGGGGCGAATGGCTGGGCGCGCTGTCGGGCGGGCTCTACATTCCGTTCGAACTGTGGCACTGGGCGCACCGGCCGACCTGGGCGGCCAGTGCGGTGGTGCTGCTCAATGCCGGTGTGGTGGCCTATCTGGGCTGGCGGCTGTGTGTGCGCCGTGGGGTGGTGCCGCAGGCCTGAACCCCAGCTCAGAATGCCGCGCGAAAACCAGGCACATCTGCTGTAATCACCCTCATCACTTTCGACCCTTCAAGAGGAACACACTATGGCCAAAGGCGAGCAGCGAAGCAACAAGATGGCGAAGAAGCCGAAGAAGGACACCAGCCTGCCACCGCTCGATTCTTCGGGCGCCTCCAGCCGTCCCATGGCGCCCACCACCGCGGTGCTGCCCAAGGGCAAGTTGAAGAACAAATAACGGCAACCTTGAAAAACGCCGCCCGCAGCACAGCGCGGGCGGCGTTTTTCATTGGCGGGTCACAAATTTAGTAGAGCGCTCTTTTACAACTGCAAAGAATATTGATCAGCACTTAAATGCAAATTGGCGATATAATCCGCTTTGTTGCAGTCACGGCTCTTGACTCGTTCAGTCACCGCAACGCCTGCTGAAAGGGGCACAACGCCCCATGCAGGACGCCTTTGGCGACCCTTGTCGCCCTGTTGGTCTGTAGAGCTGCAGCCAACCGAGTCCCTAGATGCTCACGCAGGTCGATTTCGATGCCTGCGGTCCTGAATGAACTAGATTTCCATTACCGCCATTTCCATGGGCAAGTACGTCGTTTCGCCCGCGACACACCCGACCGATTGCGGCCGCTTCCGCGCCTCCTTTTCGGTCCATCGTTCCCAGGGTAACGGCAGCTACTGCCGGGTATTCCGCTTCGACAAAGCCTTTGCGTCGCGTGAAGCGGCCCGGCTCTTTGCAGTCACCCAAGGCTGGCTGCAAACGTGCATGCCACACCCACCTACGTGCTGATGCCTGCTTCTCGCAGACCATTCGCCCCTCCCATTCCTGCAGTGGCTACGGACTCCCAGTCCGCCAAGCCGTATCCCAACGGCGCGCCCTTCGTTGCGCACCAATATTCAGAAAGGCTCCTTCCATGAGCGTCAAAATCTATGTGGGCAACCTGCCCTATTCCGTTACCGATGACAGCCTGCGCAGCAACTTCGCCGAGTTCGGCGGTGTGTCTTCCGCCAAGGTCATGATGGACCGTGAAACCGGTCGTTCCAAGGGCTTCGGCTTTGTGGAAATGGCTTCGGCCGAAGTCGCCCAGGCCGCCATCACCGGCCTGCACGGCATGTCCGTCGATGGCCGCACCATCGTCGTGAACCTGGCCCGCCCGCGTGAAGAAGGCGGCGGTGGCGGCTCCGGCGGCTACAGCCCGTCTGGCTACACCGCCAACAAGCGCTCGGACGTCGGCTACGGCAACGGCGGCTACGGCGGCGGTCGCTACTAAAGCCCAGGCCCCAGGCCTTCAAAGAACCGGCTCTTGCGAGCCGGTTTTTTTTCGTCCGGCTGCAGACAAAACAGGCGCAGCCCGGCCAGCCAAGGCCCCACGCGCGAAGGCGGGTCACCGCCCTGTCACACCGCCCGGGCATCGTCCGGCTTTTGTCCTTGCCAAAGCCGCTCGCATGTTCCCTCTCTCCCGTATTGCCGCCTGCACCACGCTGGCGTGTGCCGCCTTCACTTCCGTGCACGCCCAGCAGGTCTTCCCGGCCACGCTCGCCGGCCATGCCGTACTGCCCGCGCAGTCGCTGATCGCCGCGCCCCAGAATGCACCCGCCGACCTGCAGACCAGCGGCAAGTTCACCACGCCCCAGCGCTCTGACCGGCTCGGCAGCGTAGAGGGCACTTCGGGCGGCCGGCCTACGGGCGTCGCGCTGCCGTTCAAGGGCCAGCCTGCGCAGGGCCACTCGGGCATCAAGCGCATGGCCGACGGCTCGTTCTGGATCCTCACCGACAACGGCGCGGGCGCCAAGGCCAACTCGCCCGACTTCATGCTGTACCTGAACCACTACGCGGTGGATTTCAGAAGCGGCCAGTTCAAGCGCCAGAAGACGATCTTCCTGCATGACCCCGACAAGAAGGTGCCGTTCCGCATCGCCGAAGAGGGCACGAAGGAGCGCTACCTGACCGGCGCCGACTTCGACCCCGAGAGCTTTCAGTTCGCCGGCGGCGCGCTGTGGATCGGCGAAGAGTTCGGGCCCTATCTCATCAAGGCCGACCTGGACGGCCGCGTGCTGGCGGTGTTCGAAACGCAGGTGGACGGCAAGACCGTGCGCTCGCCTGACCACCCGGCCATCACCGGACCCGGCGCGCCCGATGCGAAGGCGCCGGCCTTCGAGGTCAAGCGCTCCAAGGGCTTCGAGGGCATGGCCTCGTCCAAGGACGGCAGCAAGCTCTACGCGCTGCTGGAAGGCCCGCTGTGGAACGAATCGGCCAAGGCCTATGAAGCGCTGGAGGGCGGCAAGCAGTACCTGCGCGTGCTCGAATTCGACGTCAAAGCCGAGAAGTGGACCGGCCGCCACTGGAAGTACGTGCTCGAAGCCAACCACCACGCCATCGGCGACTTCAACATGATCGACGAGAACACGGGATTGATCATCGAGCGCGACAACGGCGAAGGCACGGCCGACAAGGCCTGCCCTGAAGGCACCAAGCGCACCGATTGCTTTCACGACCAGGCGAAGTTCAAGCGCGTCTACAAGGTCGAGCTGACCGAGGCCAACGCCGGCGCCGAACTGCGCAAGGTGGGCTACATCGACCTGATGAACATCCAGGACCCGCAGCGCCTGGCGAAGAAGCCTTTGAACAACGGCGTGCTCACTTTCCCGTTCTTCACCATCGAAAACGTGGACGTGGTGGATGCAACGCACATCGTGGTGGGCAACGACAACAACCTGCCGTTCAGCTCCAGCCGCGAGCCCGACCGGGCGGACGACAACGAGCTGGTGCTGCTCGAAGTGGGCGAATTGCTGCGGGCCAAGTAACCGGCGCCGGGGCGTGGCGTGGGCCGGGTGGCAGAATTCCCGGCCCTCGTCGTCGTCCACGTTCTTCACCGGAAAGCCCGCACCACCATGTTCACCGGCATCGTCCAAGCCACGGCAGGCATCGCCGCCATCACCGACCGCGCGGGCCTGCGCACTTTCACGCTCGACTTTCCCGAGGGCTTTTGCCAGAACCTCGCCATCGGCGCGAGCGTTTCCACCGACGGCGTCTGCCTGACGGTGACCGAGATCCTCTCGCCCACGCAGGCCGCGTTCGACGTGATGCTGCAAAGCCTGAACATCACCACGCTGGGCCGCTACCGCCTGGGCGACCGCGTGAACGTGGAGCGCGCGGCCAAGGACGGCGCCGAGATCGGCGGCCACCCGCTGTCGGGCCATGTCGACTTCACCGGCACGCTCAGCCAGCGCCGCGCATTCGACAACAACCTGGTGTGGCGCGTGGCCGTGCCCGAGCCCTTCCGCCGCTACGTCTTCGCCAAGGGCTACATCGCCATCCACGGCGCCAGCCTGACGGTGGCCGAGGTGAACCGGCAGGAGGGCTGGTTCGAGGTGTGGCTGATTCCCGAGACGCGCCGCGCCACCGTGTTCGAAGGCAAACGCGAAGGCGATGCGCTCAACATCGAGATCGAGCGCAGCACGCAAGTGGTGGTCGACACCGTGCGCGAAGCCGTGCAGGAGAGCCTGGGCCGCCTCACGCCCGTGCTGGAGGCGCTGCTGAAAGAAAAGGGCCTGTCACTGGACGACTTGGTGCAGCCGCCGGTGTTGCCGCGCTGACGGTGTCTTTCCACACGGTGCTGGCAAGGTTTGAAGCCTTTTAGGCCTCAAGCGCCCTATCAATAAGCGCTTGTAGCTATTTAATCAATAGCATTGGGCCCCTGTTCGGCCCGCTCGGCCACCACCACCCGGTTGCGCCCGGCGCGCTTGGCGCGATAGAGCGCCGCGTCGGCCTCCGACAGCAGGTGAGCCAGATCCAGCCCGTGGTGCTGCGACGCCGCCACGCCCAGGCTGGCCGTCAGCGCCGCCGTGCCGGCCGTAGGCAGGGCCACCGGCGCAGCCGCGATGGCGGCCCGCACCCGTTCGGCCGACAGCGCGGCCTGGCTGCTGTCGCACGGGCCCAGCAGCACCACGAATTCTTCGCCGCCATAGCGCGCGGCCACGTCGTCGGTCCGCAGCGCTGCGCGCAGTGCGCTGGCCACCGTGCGCAGCGCCTCGTCGCCCGCCGTGTGGCCGGCGCGGTCGTTGAAGGCCTTGAACGCGTCCACGTCCAGCAGCAGCACCGCCACGCCAAAGCCGTGGCGTTGGGCCTGCGCGATGCGCTCGGCGGCGGACTCGAAGAACGCGCGCCGGTTGGGCAGGCCGGTCAAAAAGTCGGTGCGCGACTGCTCGCGCAGCTGCGCGATGAGGCCGTTACGTTCGCGCTCCAGCACCTGCCGGGCGCGCGTGTGTTTCTGCAGCGCACGCACGGCTTGCACGACGGCAGCACCTTCGTCGTCGCCCCGAATGCGCGGCAGTGGCGCATTCAACTCGTTGCGCGCCAGCGCCTGCAGGGCCAGCGTGGTCTGCGCCAGGGGCCGCAACACGCGCTGCTGCAGCGTGACGAGGGCATAGGTCAGCACTGCCACCAGCGTGGCGGATGCGGCGATCACCAGCAGCAGGCTGCGCAGCGCGGCTTCATGCGCGCGGGCTGTGCGGGCCAGCAGTTGCGCCAGCATGGCGTCGCGCAGGCCGATCACCTTCGTCAGTTCGGGCACGTAGCGCTCGGCAAACTGCGCTGCCGTCACGCTGTAGCGCCCGTCGGTGACGCCGGCCGCCATCACCGGCCCCACCACCTGAAGCATGGCATGTTGAAAGTAGCCTGTTTGCACCTCGGCCCACGCCTGGCGCAGCGCGGGCGGCGTGTCGGGCGCGCCGACGCGCTGGTCGATCAGAAATTTCAGCGCGGCGATGTGCCCGCGTGTGCGCTCGATGGTCAGCCGTTCGCCCTGCGTGAATGGCTGGTGGCCGGCCTGCGTGTATGGCTGGTGGCAGGCCAGCGCGGCAGTGAAGTGCGAACCCAGCACGCCGGCATGTTCGCGCAATTCGGTCGTCAACAACAGTGTCTGTACGTCGCCTTGCAGGGCAGGTTGCGTCTGGCGCGTGGCCAAGCCCAGCGCGCCGGTCACCGGCGCCAGCAGCGGTACCACCGCCACCATGCCGTAGACACTGGCGCGCACGCTGTCGGCGCTGCGCTGGGCCGATGGCAAGGCGATGGTGCCGTCGACCACCGTGCGAGCGCGGGCCAGGGCCTGGATGGCCGCGTCGGCATGCGGTGCCGCTTGCGCCAGCGGGCCGGGCGGCTGCGCGTGCAGCATGGCCGCCAGCTGGGCCAGGGCCGTGTCGGTGTGGGCGCGTGCCGCCTCCAGGGCCTGCTGCTGGGCCGCTTCGGGCGGGCCGTCGGCAGCGCCCAGGCGGGCATTGGCGGGGCCGCGTTCGCGCGACACGTATTCGGCCGCCAGCAAACCCAGGCGCAGCCGCTCGATGGTGAGGGCACCCTCGTCTGCCTGACGCCATGCGTGCCACTCATCCGCGCTGGTGCGCAGCACCAGGGTGGCAGTGACCAGGGCCAGCAACAAGCCCATCAGGCGCAGCAATCGACTCAAGGACATAGGACGTGGCGAACTGCCTTCAACAGTGGAAAAAACGGGAAGCGGTGTCGGAGAATCGTGCTTCTACACGAATGGTGGCATATCGCCTAACCCTTGTTCTGGCAAACGCGGCCCGTATGGGCCTGGGCGCCGCCGCTTGACGTTCGTTGACGTTTCACCTGCCTGTCTGCCTGCCTACATGCGCTCCGCCACTCCACCCGTCCGTGCCGCCCCTGCGCCCGACCCGGCTGGCTTTCAGCTGCGTGCGCTGGGCCTGGCCGATCTGCCCGGCTTGCTGTCGATCCAGCAAGCGTGCTACGGCACCGGTTTTGCCGAAAGCGGGGCCGTGTTCGCGCGGCGGCTGGCTTGCCCGGCGCAGTGCTCGCTGGCCCTGGCCGGGCCCGACGGCGTGCTGGTCGCCTACCTGGCCGCGTACCGCAGCGTGCAAGGCCAGGTCACCCCGCTGCACGGCGACTTCAAGGCCACGCGCGGCACCGACACGCTCTACCTGCACGACCTGGCCGTGCTGCCCGCGCTGGCCGGCCGGGGGCTGGGGCCGGCGCTGCTGGCGCCGCTCTGGGCCAGCGCCCGTGCCGAGGGCCTGCGCCGTACCGCCCTGGTCGCCGTGCAGGGCGCGCAAGGCTGGTGGGCGAGACACGGCTACGCGGTGCAGCCGCTGACCAGCGCCGTGCAGCGCCAGCACCTGGCCAGCTATGGCGCCGACGCGGTGTACATGGGTCGGACGCTATGATATGAATAGCTGCTAGCGCTTATACATCAAGCGCTAGAGCCCGATTTGGCTTGAATATCCACAGAGCGTTGTTGCGCGCTGGCCCGCCTGACGAAAAGCCATGCCTTTGCCGGCCGGCATGGCGATAATGCCGGCCATGCCCCACCGCTGGAAACCCAACGTCACCGTCGCCGCCATCGTCGAACAGAACGGCCGTTTTCTGCTGGTGGAAGAAGACACCGCCGACGGCCTGCGGCTGAACAACCCGGCCGGCCACCTCGACCCGGGCGAATCGCCGGTGCAGGGCTGCATCCGCGAAGTGCTGGAAGAAACCGCCTGCGATTTCGCACCCACCGCACTGGTGGGCGTGTACCTGAACCGCTTCACCCGCACCCGCACCGGCGACGACATCACCTACCTGCGCTTTGCCTTTGCCGGCAGCGTGGGGCCGGTGCATGCGTGGCGCACGCTCGACGACGGCATCGTGCGCACCGTGTGGATGACGCTCGAAGAGATCGAGTGCTGCGCCGACCGCCACCGCAGCCCGCTGGTGCTGCAGTGCATTCGCGACTACCTGGCCGGGCAGCGTTTTCCGATCGATCTGATTCACACCGATCCCACGGTGCTGCAGCCGCCGCCTGCCGCGCTGCGCTGAAGCAACCGGCCCGGCTCAGTATGGTTCGGCCTGTGGCTGAGCCTCCTCATCGCACTGCCCGTGGCGCGTCGTTCAGGCCGCCGCGCCGATCACATGCTCGCCACTGGCAAAGCGGTCGCCCACGGACAGCTCTTTTAGTGCAGGCCACAGCGCGGCGCTGTCGGCGAACGCTTTTCTGCCGTGCAGGTCGCCGGTTGTAGGGCCGTGCCAGCCACTGAAGCGTTGTTCGGACATCAGACGCGTTCGAGCATGGTTGCGATGCCCTTCCCTCCGCCCACGCACTGCCCGACAGGGCCATCCCTGGCGCACCCAGCAACGCCATCACGCTGAACCCCGCCTCCGACAGCGGAAGCTCTTCTGCGGACGGCCTCACCGCAGTGACCACTCCCACCCTGCGTTTGAGCCTGGCAGGCACCGGTGCCGTCGCTGGAGATAGCGTCGAAGTGCTGCTCGGCGGCGCCCCCTTGCGCCCGGCGTTCATCACCCCCTTGAGCGGTGCGAATATCGTCAACGGCTACATCGACGTGACGGTACCAGCCGGCAGATTGGGCGCAGAGGGCTCGAAGGTGTTCACGATGCGCGCGATCAACCTGGCCGGCAATGTCGGTGGCGCGGCAGGTTCGTTGACGATCACGCTGGACACCACGCGGCCCGCGGCACCTGCAGTGCCCGTTCTCCATGCCGCTAGCGACAGCGGCTCTTCCAACTCGGACCGAATCACCAACGTCACCACGCCATCCATCGGCGGCACGGCTGAAGCAGGCAGCATCGTCAAGCTGTACGAGGGCGCGACATGGTTGGGTATGGCAACCGCGGCCGGTGATGGCGCGTGGAGCATCCACAGTTCGGCGTTGGCCAGCGGTGTGCACAGCCTCATCGCGACGGCGACCGATGGTGTAGGGAACGTCAGCGATCCGTCGGGGCCGCTGTCCATCACCATCGATACAAAGCCCTTGGTCTTAACCGGCGCCGTTGCCGGCGATGAGAAGGTCACGCTCGCTTGGAGCACTACTGCGGCCAACGCAACCGGCAGCTACACCGTGACAGGCACACCGGCGGGCACCTGCACCGCTGCCACCACGTCCTGCACCGTGCCGGGCCTGACCAACGGCACGACCTACCAGTTCACGGTGAAGGCGAGCGGAGCGGGTGGCGTCGCGTCTGCCCCCATCAGCGCAACACCGGTACGCACCGAGTTCACCGGTCCGGTGCCCGGCGTCGCTGGCACCGCTGCGGTGTCGATCACCGGCGGCGGCAACAGTTGCACGCTGACGTCGGCAGGCTTCAACGCGGTAGTGCCGCCCAACGCGCCAGCGGGCGCCACCCAGCCGGTCGGTGTCTTCCGCTTCAGCGCCGATGGCTGCCCCGGCGACACGCTCTCGGTCAGTCTGACCTACCCTCAGCCCCTGCCTGCGCGCATTCGATTCATGAAATTCGGCCCTCCTGCCACGGGCCGCGCATCTTCCTGGTTCGAACTCCAGCCGGCGCAATACTCGCTGAGCAGCGACCGCCGTAGCGTGAAGTACACCGTGACCGACAACCAGGCCGGCGATTCGAACACGGCACCCGGCGCCATCGAAGATCCTTTCGCTCCGATGGTTTTGCAGGCACCGGCTGGCGTGACCGGTGTTCCGACGCTTTCTCAGTGGAGCCTGATGCTGATGTGCCTGCTGGTGGGATTGATGGCTTGGCGCATGCGTCGCATGTGGTGATGTCCCAGCCGCGTCGTCTGGTCGCAGCGCCTTCAGCAGGCTGCACCTGCGTCGACAAAGGCATCACTCCCCGCGCAACGCAGCACCGGCCCACCGCCTCTACGCCACGCGCACAGCCGGCCAGCATCACGCGCGTGACCAGGGAGGCCGGCTCACACGTCCGCCGCGATCGCCGGTGAGCCGTGGCCCAGCGGGTCGAGCGTGATGTGGATTTGCGCGGCATCGGCCAAGTCGGGGCGGCCGCCTTCGCCCACGTCCATCAATGCGGTGAACTGGCCGTCCAGGAACAGGAAGGTCACGGCGCCCGCCACGTCGGCCAGGGCTTCTTCCGACGAGCCGAAGCCGGCTGCAGCGATCTTTTCGTCGGCGTCGAGCTGGTAGTGCCAGGTGCCACTGCCCTCGCGCTCCAACAGGCCCAGGTCGACCAGTTTGTCGCGCTTGTTGCTGCACAGCACCCGGTTCTGCGAGGCATACAGCGTGAAAGGCTGGCCGGGCGGTTGCGTGGCTGTGGCCGAAGAGGGTTGGGTAGGCGACGTGCGAACGCTGATGGCGTCGGACGCAACGGGCGATCCGGTGGCGGGCAGGCGGGACATGGAGGCTCCTGAGGATGAAGCGGCCACGGAAATTGCAGGCCGCAAGGGACGGTGAGCGGCATGCGCACCCCGCTGGCCGCTCAATGCGGTGCAGTGCGGTGCACGGTGCCTGAAAACCATCGTAGGCAGCACCGGCGCGGCGTTGTGTAGGAAGACGCCGGGGCGGTGGGCGCGGCCGCCGCACGCCGCGCGGCGGGTGCATGCGGCTGCACTGTTTGAAGCAAAAAGGGGCTGTAACGCCCGATTAGCAAGCGCAGGCAGCTATCTATTTGGTAGCAAATGCTGCCGGAAGCAGCAGGTTGCGAAGCGCTTTGGCGGCATGGCGCGCTAAGGGGGGCGAGCGCCCGCGCCAGCGGGCTGCGCCCGGTGCCCCTATCGGTCGCGCCGCCCGGCCCAAAAGCCCCAGGCCACACCGGCGGCACCCAGCGCCAGCACCAGCGCGGCGCTGCTCGCCATGCGCTGGCGATGGCCGCCTTCCACGGCGGTGCCGCGGGACGGCGCGAACAGGTTGCCGTCGCTGGTGCGCACCGGGTCGGCACTGCGCAGGCCCCAGTCGCTCACCCAGCGCATGGCCCGCGCCACCGTGCTGGGCGCCACGGCATGCGCCACGCGGCCGGACAGCGCACCCAACCCCATGAACGTCACCTCGCGCGGGTGGTGCGCCTGCGCCAGCCGCACCACGGTGCGCGCCACGCGGTGCGGGTCCACCATCGGCAGCTTGGGGCGGATGGTGCGGCCGGTGTAGTTGGCACCATGTGCCAGGCCCGGTGAATCGACGAAGGTGGGCGCCACGTCGCACACGTGCACGTCGGGCAGGTCGGCCACTTCGGCGCGCAGGCTCTCCGACAGGCCGCGCAGCCCGAACTTGCTGGCGGTGTACGCGGCCGCATAGGGCGCCGAGACCCAGCCGCCCATGGAGATCATGTTGATCAAGAGGCCGCGTCCGCGCTGTCGAAAGTGCCGCAGCGCCGCATGCGCGCCGTGCAGGTGGCCCAGCAAATTCGATTCCACCACGCGGCGATGGGCGGCCAGCGGTACCTCGTCAAAGCGGCCGATGGCGCCCACGCCCACGCCGTTGATCCACACATCGATCTGGCCGAAGTGGCGCACCGCCTTGTCCGCCAGCGACTGCACGGAGTCCGCATCGGTCACGTCGGTGGGCACGGCGATGGCGGTGCCGCCGGCCGAGCGGCAGGCCAGCGCGACGGGCGAGAGCGTGTCTGCGCTGCGCGATGCCAGCACCAGCCGTGCACCCTGGCGTGCGAAGGCCAGCGCGGTGGCGTGGCCGATGCCGCTGGAGGCGCCGGTGATCACCACCACCAGCGGTGCGGCCGTGGAGGCGCGCTGCGCATCCGGGGCGCCACCCGGTAAGGCGCGGCGGGTGGTTGGCGAAGGGGCCGGGTCGGTCAAGTCAGGTGGGCCGTCAGCCGGCCGGGACGAATGTGAACGCATGCGTAGAGTCCTTCTTTCCTGCGATGCGAGCGGCTGGCAGCGGCGCTGCAACGCTGGGGGCACACGGTGCTCAACGCTGCAGGCGCCCGCCACGCCGGCTCCGCGCGGTGGGTCATACGGCGTTGTAGTGCGCACAGGGCGCGAGATGCGTAGGACTTCTGCTGATCCGACGGGTGGGGACGGGCGAGCGGGCGGGTCGTGCGGCCGGCTGCGAAGCGCAGCGATGGGCGCGCGAGGCGGCGGGCTCCCGGTGCACCGGTGCACCGGTGCAGGTTGTTGGAGATCAGGCGCACCGGCGCCTAGGCCGCGCCAGCGCAGCCGGGTTCAGCGGCCGACCACGGACCAGCCCACGCGCTGGTCGGCCTTGTCGTTTTCGTATTCCCACGCCGTGCCGCAGCGGTCGCAGCGGTAGCGCGTGACGGTGACCACGCGGCCGTCCTCGCGCTCTTCCTTGCGGTTGCCGCGTTGCACCAGTTCGGCATGTCCTGGCGCGCGGCGCCAGTTGCGCTGGATGCCGGCGCAAGGCTCGCACAGCTCCATCTTCTTGAGTTCGTTCTGGCGTGCGGTGTCTTGGGTCATGGCGGTATCCGGGGCAAAGAGGGGCGGGCGGGAGCGTAGAACAGGGCTTCAAGTCCTAATCGGGCTGTGGCGCTTATTTTACGGGCGCAATGTGCTATTTAAATAGTAGCAATAAAGCCTTGTCCACATAAGTTTCGGCCCCTCGCACCCAGGCCGTCACGCCTGGGCGCCCACGCGCATCGGGCCGGGCGCAGGCGGCGGCTGCCAGCCGGCGGGCAGGTCGGCCACATGCACGCGCCGCTCGGGGATGGCAAAGGCCAAGTCCAGCGATTGCAGCTCGCGCATCAGTGCCAGGTTGATCTTCTGCTGCAGGTCCATGTACACGTTGTAGCCCGCATCCAGCACGATGTAGACCACCTCGTAGGTCAGGCCGTGGTCGCCGAAGGCCTGCAGGTGGGCCCGGTCGAAGCGGGCGTTGGGCTCGGCCTCGATGATGCGGCGCACCGCCTGCGGAATGGCCTCTGCCGTCTCGGCGCTGGTGCCGTAGGGCACGCGGAAGTTGAAGAGGATGCGCCGCTCGCGCATGTAGCGGTAGTTGTTGATGGTCTGCTTGAGCAGGTCGGTGTTGCTCATCACCACCTGCTCGCCGCTCAATGCGCTGATGCGGGTCGTCTTCACGCCGATCTGCTGCACCGTTCCGGCCACGCCGCCCACGACGATGAAGTCGCCCACCTCGAAGGGCTTGTCCACCGCGATGGCCACCGACGCGAACAGATCGCCCAGCACGCTCTGCACGGCCAGCGCGATGGCGATGCCGCCCACCCCCAGGCTGGCGACGAAGGCCGTGATGTTGACCCCTACGTTGGACAGGATGGCCAGCAGCACGGTGGCCCACAGCAGGGTGCGCAGGCCCCAAGAAATCAATGTGGCCGACGCGCTGATCTGCGCCGGGCTGGTGGCACCGTTGTGCACGCGGTAGCGCTCCACCACCAGCGCCGTGGCCCGCGTTCCCCACAGCCCCACCTGCAGCGCTACCGCCAGAAACCACAGCTGCTGCACGCGGGCGGGCCAGCGGCCGGGCAGCTCGAGCATGCCGGCACCCACCAGCACGGCAGCCAGCACGATCAGTAGATGGCTGGTGCCCGAGAGCACCTGCATCAGCAGTTGCGCGGGGCCACGATGAGAGCGTTCTTCACCCGCTGCCCGGCGGGCACGGGCCACGGCCCAGCCCTGCAGCAGGGTGAGCAAGAGGTAGGTGGCGAGGGCGGCGGCAGCGGCGATCAGCAAGCTGGCGGCCGACATGCCCCACAGGGTTTCGGTGTGCAGCCAGGCGGTGGCAGAGGCGATATCCATGCGTCGGAATCCTTTCTCGGGAAGCGTTGCGGTGTTGTCAGAAAAAAGCGGTATCGGTGACCGAAGGCACCGAAGACCGCCATGCGAGCCGGGTCAGACCCGGCGAGGAGTGGCGGCGACGGCCGGCCAAGTGCGTGTGGGCCCGAAGGCCGGCCCAGGGCGACGCGCCCCGGTGCGCGCCGGGCCGTGGTGCCGCGGAGGGTCAGCAGGCGCCGGACGCAGCGCCTTCGCCTGCCAGTCGGTCGTCTACCGGGCCGTAGTACACCGCCTGCGCGGCGGCCACAGTGTCGTAGCGCGGGTCCAGCCAGCACTGCACCACGCCGTTGGTCCAGCCAAAGCCGTCCTGCAGCGGGTATTCGCCGCCGTCGCCGCCGGCAGCGGCTTCGCTCTCGTTGGCGCGCAGCGAATATTTTTCCACCAGCTTGCCTTCCTTTTGGTAGACGGCGCGCACGGTGTCGATCCAGCGGCGGCGCACTTCCAGCGCCAGTGCCTTGTGGCCGTAGCGTTCCAGCCCGCGCACCGCCATCCATTGCAGCGGTGCCCAGCCATTGGGCCGGTCCCACTGCTGGCCGCTGGCGCATTCGGTTGCGGCCAGCCCGCCCGGCGCCATCAGCCGGGCCTCTACCGTGCGGGCCACCGCGGCGGCCTGCGCGTCGGTCGCCATGCCGGCATACAGGGGCACCACGGTGGCGGCGGTCAGGCAGCCGCGCAGCGTGCCGGCCTGCCAGTCGTAGTCGAAGTACGCGCCCTCGGCCTCGTTCCACATCAGCCGGTTCACTGCCTCGCGGCGGTGCGCGGCCATGTCCTGGTAGTGCCGCGCGGTGGCGGTGTCGCCCGCCGACAGGCTGGCCTTGGCGATGGAGACCTCCATGCGGTAGAGGTAGGCGTTCAGGTCCACCGGCAGAATCTGCGTCGTGCAGATCTGCGACAGCTGCAGTGAGCCCGGCTCGTCAGCGCGCGGCTCGCGCAGCCAGCGGGTGGAAAAGTCCCACCCCGACTCGCAGGCCGCGCGCAGGTCGCGGTACACGTCGGGCGAAGGGCGCTCGGCCATCGCGGCAGTTTCCACGTCTTCGCGCCAGGACTCTTCCCGTGGCGTGTCCCGGTCGTCCCAATAGCGGTTGAGCACCTCGCCGCCGGGCAGCGCCACCACGCGCCGCCGCGCATCGCCGGGGTGCAGCACATGCAGGCCGTCCATCCAGAAGGCGTGTTCGCGCAGCATCTGCGGCAGGTAGTGCGATGCCGGCGGCCCGCCGGCCAGTGCGCTCAGCTCCACCATCGACGCGAAGAGCGGCGGTTGCGAGCGGCTCAGGTAATAGGTGCGGGTGCCGTTGGGCACGAAGCCAAAGGCGTCGATCAGCCGCGCGAAGTTGTCCGTCATGCCGTGCAGCAGTTCATTGCGGCCGCTGGCCGCCAGGCCCAGCATGGAGAAGTACGAATCCCAGTAGTACAGCTCGGCAAAGCGCCCGCCCGGCACCACGTAGGGGTGCGCCAGGGGCAGCGCCGAGCCGCGCTGGGGGTGTTGTTCGGGGCAGCGTGTGAGCACCGGCCACAGCGCGGCAATGTGCTCGGCCAGCGACAGGCCGGGCGTGCCCACATAGTCTTCGTTGGTGATCTCGGGCGGCGCGAAGTGGCGGAGCACGAAGGCGCCCAGGTCGAAGCCCGGCTGCGTATGCTCGGCGCGGTACGCGGCAAGAATGGCTTCGGGCGCGTCCAGCGGCGCGCAGTCCACAAAGGTCTTGCTGTCGCCGAACACCTGCTGGCTCTGCACCGCGATGAACAGCTCTTGGTAGCGGTCGGCTGGCGTGCAGTGGTCGCACGGCGGCGCATTGGGCGCCTGCAGCCGCGACAGGTCGATGCGATAGGCCGGGTGCCGATCGGAGATGCGCTGCGAGGCAGGCGACGCCGGTGCCGGGGTGGCCGGGTGAGGGGAGGGCGGTGCGATCGTTGCGCTCATAGGACGGTGCGGTTCGTGGAACGTGGGGCTGGCCTGGCAAGAATTGCGCTCCAGCCCCTTCATGCAGCGGCCTTTGCAGGCGGGGTGCGGCGTTGCGGTGCGCAGCCCAGGGTCGGGCCGTGCGCTGTAGACCGTGCCTGTCATCCCCTACCGCAAAAACCGCTGCGCGAAACTTGGAAGACCCTAGACAGGTTCCTACTGTTCAGCATAGTTCCACAAAAGTCCACCATCCACCACCAGGGTGGCGCCAGTGATGTAGGCCGCATCGGCCGATGCGAGGAACGCCACGGTGCCCGCGACGTCCGGCGGCTCGCCCATCCGGCCCAGCGGAATCTGCGCGGTCAGCGCGGCCAGCTTGTCCGGTTGCTTCATCAGATCGTCGTTGATCGGCGTGCGGATCGCGCCCGGAGCCACGTTGTTCACCGTGATGCCCAGCGGCGCCAGCTCGATCGCCATGTTGCGCATGAGCATGCGCATGCCGCCCTTGCTGGCGCAGTACGAGGTGAAGTGGGGGAACGGCAGGTCTTCATGGACCGAGCTCATGTGGATGATGCGGCCCGGCCGCTTCGCGTCGCGCAGCGTGCGCGCGAACGCCTGGGCCGTGAAGAACGCGCCCTTCAGGTTCACGTCCAGCACCGTGTCGTAATCGTCTTCGGTCGTGTCCAGAAAGTCTGCGCGCAGTTCCAGCCCCGCGTTGTTCACCAGCACGTCCAGGCGGCCGAAGGCGGCATTCGCCTCGGCCACCACGGCCTGCATGCGGGGCACGTCGCGCAGGTCGCCGGCGAACACCTCGCAGCGCGCGCCCAGCGCGGCGATGCGGCGTTGCGCGTCGGCGGAGCGGTCGTCTTCCTTGCGCACGTGCAGGGCGATGTGAGCGCCCTCCTTGGCCAGGCGCTCGGCCACGGCCAGGCCAATGCCCTGTGCGCCACCGGTGACCAGCGCCGCCTGGCCGGCCAGACGCCGCGTGTGGGAGGGGGAAGCGGCGTCAGCCTGCGCAGCGGCAGCGGAGGGTGGGACGATTTTGTTGGCAGATGCGGTCATCGCTGCAGCGTGGCGCAACCGACGTGGCGCGGGTGCAGGACGATGGCGCGCGTGGCTGTGGACATTCCACTTCTTCAAGCGTTTTAGGGCTCTAGCGCCCTACGCATAAGCGCGAGCAGCTCATCTTTTCATAGCGTTTTGCCGGCGCGGGCCCCTGGGCCTGCGTCGCCCGCACGTGTCGCGGAAGGGTTTTCTTTGCGTGGAGCGTGTCGCCTTGGGCTGCGCGCTGGAGCGTCCGCAGTGTGGGCCGGCCGGGATGGTGCATGTGCGGAACTGGCTGGCTGGCTTGCTGCGGTGAGGTGAGACGCGTGGGAAGCACCTCGCCAAGCGCCCCGCGTGCAGACCGGCAGCCCACCGGCCGCACCGTCGTCGTCAGGACAGCGGCTTGGGCACCATCTCCACGGCCAGTCCGCGCTCGGTCACCGTGATGGCGCCCGGCTGCAGCCCGAGCCCGTCAGGCAGCGCCAGGTCTTGCGGCCGCAGCGTGTGCAGCACCACTTCGCGCAAGGAATCGCGCGCCAGCTGCGGCGCGTATTGCTGCAGCAGCGCCGCTGCATCGGGCCGCAGATCGGGAAAGTCGAGCGTGTTGACCTGCAGGTCGTGCGCGCGCACCGTGCGGTCCGACGCCTCATAGCGCAGGCCGAACTCCACGTCCAGCCGGCCCGGGTAGGCGCGGCGCAGCAACGGGCCGCCCGCCTGGACGGCCATGTCGGCGTTCAGCCGGTTGCGTTCGGGCCGCAGCGTGATGCGGGGCGACTTCACGTCCAGCTCGACCAGGCCGCCTACCGGAAAGCGGCGCGGAAACCGCTCGGCCAGCACCTCTTCGATCTGCTCGCGCGTGACCGTATAGCGCGGCCCGGCCGCCGCCGCACCACCGCCCGCCAGCGTGGCAAACAAGGCGGCGGGCACGGTGAAAAGCAGGGAGCGGCGTTGCATGGGGCAGGCGCACAGGCGCGTGGAAACACGGGGCTGGCCATCGTAACCCCGGCCGCCGCACGGTTTGTAAGCTGCTGCAAGAGGGCATCGCCCCGCGCTTGCTGCCGCGCCCGCTGGTCAGAAGGTGGCCAGCAGCAACCCGCCGGCCACCAACGACAGCACGCAGGCGCCCAGCATCAGCGCTCCGTCTCGCACCAGCAACGCCAGCCCGAAGAGCGCAATCGCGCCCATGGGCGCCGAGCTGGCCAGCGGCAGCACCTCCAGCGGCGGCACGGTGCAAGCCAGCGCCATGCAGGCGATGGCCGCCACCCGCACGAAGACGCCTGTGGTCAGGCGCCGCAGGCGGCGGTGGAACCACCCGTCCAGCCGCCGCGCCAGCGGCCGCAGCCAGCCCACGCCTTTGTTGAGCCGCGTGGCCGACAGCCGCGCGCGCTCCAGAAAACCCGGTACCCACAGCCGCCTGCGGCCGGCCAGCATTTGCACGGCAAACAGCACGATGGTCGCGGCCAGCGCGGTGGGCACACCTGGCACGGCGCCAATGGGCGACAGCTCCACCAGGGCCGGTACGACCAGAAAAGGCCCGTAGCTGCGCGAGCCGAACGCGTCCACCATATCGCCCACGCGAACCTGGCCGCCGTCCTGCGCCAGCGCCTGCAACGCGTCGAGCAGGGCGGTCAGCGAGTCGGCCGCGCTGGCGTCCACCGCCGGGGTGGCGGCAGCGGCGCAAGAGGAAGAAGAAGGGGGGCGTGCGGACATGGAAACAGGCAGAGGGGTACTGTTGTGCGCGGGCAGCGCTTGCTGAATCTCGCCCTGGGCGCGGCGCCGGGACTGTAGGCGCCGGGCGAATGCCGGCGTCTGCCGGCATCTCTGACGCCTTCGATTGGCCACCTGCGTACGCGCGGACGGATTGAGCGTTACGCCGACGTTCCCGGCCGCGGCGGCGTGGGAGCATGGCCCGTCAAAAGCTGCCTGCGCAGCGGGTGTGGCATGCGCTTCGCCCCCGTTGCGCTTTCCGCCCAACCGCCTACCCGGAGACCTCACCATGCACCTCGAAGGATCCTGCCACTGCGGCGCCGTCCGCTTCTCCGTGACCGCGCACGAGCCCGTGCCGTTCATGCGCTGCTATTGCTCCATCTGCCGCAAGACCGCTGGAACCGGCGGCTACGCCATCAACCTGGGCGCTGACCGCAAGACGCTGCAGATCGAGGGTGCCGAGCATCTCGCTGTCTACCGCGCCGTCATGCCCGACGGCTCGCGCAGCCCCGGCGAGCGCAACTTCTGCCAACGCTGCGGCACCGCGATGTGGATGTTCGACCCCCGCTGGCCCGACCTGGTTCACCCCCACGCCGGGGCCGTCGACACGCCGTTGCCACCCCCGCCGGCCAGCACGCACATGATGCTGAAGTACAAGCCCGACTGGGTCGATGCGCACGTGGGCTCCCAGGACGAGACCTTCGACGAGTACGGCCAGGAATCGCTGGCCGAATGGCATCGCAGGCACCAGGTCGCGTCGTGACCCACCGCCCAGGCACTGTGCCCGAGGTCTCTCCACTGCCCACGAAGCACGTTCTGCACGTGCTGCCTGCGCATGCCCCTGGAGCGTGCCGCCCGGCCGCTGCGCCTCTGCTGGTGCCCGCTGCCATCGATTTCGCCGGCCCCGCCCATGAGGTCGCCCGCCGCCTCATCGGCGTCACGCTGCTGGTAGACGGCGTGGGAGGGCGCATCGTGGAGACCGAGGCCTACGACCAGACCGACCCCGCATCGCACACCTTTGGCGGTCCCACCGCCCGCAACGCCGCCATGTTCGGCCCGCCTGGCTGTGCCTATGTGTACCGCTCGTACGGCCTGCACTGGTGCCTGAACACGGTGTGCCGCGAAGCCGGCCACGGCGCCGGCGTGCTGCTGCGCGCGCTGGAGCCCACCCATGGCATCGACACCATGCAGGCGCGCCGCGGGCTGCAGGACGTGCGCGTGCTGTGCGCCGGCCCGGGGCGGCTGGCCCAGGCGCTGGGCATCGATGCCCGCTTCAACGGCCAGCCGTTGCACCTGCCTGCCTTCGCCTTGCTGGAGCCCGAAGGTGCCGCCGCAGCAGCAGCGGCGCAGGGCCACCGCATCGACGTGCTAGCCGGCCCGCGCATCGGCATTTCCAAGGCTGTGGACGTGCCCTGGCGCTTTGGGCTCAAAGGGTCGCGCTACCTGAGCCGCGCGTTTGCCGGCCACCCTGTCGCCGCACTGGAACCCCCCGTCGATCCTGGCTGACCTCACGTCAGCAGCAGCTGCAGCAGCACCGGCAGGGCCGGAGGCGATCCGGCGACCGGCCTCGCAGCTCAGCCGCCGGCCATCCGCAGCCTGCGCGCTGCGTCTTCGTCGCGTGCATCGTCGATCTCGCGCAGCACGGCCTGCATGTCCACGTCGATGCGGTCGGGCGCGTAGCGGCCCGTCAGCGGCGTTTCGTTGCTCAGCAGGCCGCTCTGGTACAGGCTCCAGATTTCGGGGCCGTATTGCGTGGCACGCAAGTCGGGTGCGAACTGGCCGAAGAAGTCGCGCAGATTGGCCACGTCGCGCAGCAGCATGCGCTGGGCGTGGTTGTTGCCGGCAGCGTCCACCGCCTGCGGCAGGTCGATGATGACCGGGCCTTCTGCGCCTGCTGGGCCGTTGTCATCGCTCGTGTCATCCGCACCGCCCACGCCAGGCACGTGCGCCAGCAGGATGTTGAATTCCGACAGATCGCCGTGCACCACGCCGGCGCACAGCATGCGCACCACCTCGGCGATCAGGGTGGCGTGGTGGGTGCGGGCCTGTTCCGGCGTGAAGCTCACGTCGTTCAGGCGCGGGGCGGCATCGCCATTCGCGTCGGTCACCAGCTCCATCAGCAGCACGCCGTCATGGAAGTTGAACGGCTGCGGCACCCGCACGCCGGCGGCGGCCAGGCGGTACAGCGCATCGACCTCGGCGCTCTGCCATGCGGCCTCCTGCTCTTGTCGGCCGAACTTGCTGCCCTTGGCCATCGCGCGGGCCGAGCGGGAATTCTTGACCTTGCGGTTCTCGGTGTAGTCGACCGCCTGGCGGAAGCTGCGGTTGTTGGCCTCTTTGTAGATCTTGGCGCAGCGGGTTTCGTCGCCGCAGCGCACCACGTAGACCATGGCCTCCTTGCCGCTCATCAGCTGCCGGACGACCGTGTCGATCAGGCCTTCTTCGATGAGGGACTGGAGTCGGGGAGGTGCTTTCATCGGGGCGGTGCTGAATGAAGAGAGGGAAGGCAGGTCATTGTCGCTGCCAACCCGGCATCACCCGGCCCGCAGGCTGTGCAGCCGCGTATGGGCATCGCTGTTCCAGTCTGGCGGCAACTGGTGCTTGGCCTGCACGTAGTGGTGGCTGAACACATCCAGGTACGCGTCCAGCGTCTGCGCCGCATGGGCCTCGCCCGCCATGTCCAGGCACAGCGATGCGACTTCGGAAGTGCAGAAATGGTCGTCGCGCCGCGACCTGCGCAGCTTGTAGCGAGAGATCTGCTCGGGCGCCAGGCTGAGCACCGGAAAGCGCTCCAGATACGGGCTCTTGCGGAACATCTTGCGTGCCTCGGGCCAGGTCGCGTCCAGCAAGATGAACAGCGGGCGCTTGCGGCCTGCGGCGTCGCAGTCCACCTGGGTGACCACGCGCTCGGGCGCCACGAACTCGCCCGGAAAGACCACATAAGGCTGCCACTGCGGGTCAGCCAGCAGGGCGAGCAGGCCAGGTTCCACCTCGGTGCGCGCCCAGCCGAAGGCGAAGGTATCCGGCACCACATCGGCGATCAGCCAGCCCGTGTTGCTGGGTTTGAGAGGCTCGATATCGGCCATCAGCAGGCACACCCCCGCCTGCGTGGGCACCACCGGCCGCAGCGCGCACAGGCAGTGGCTGGGCACCAGCCGGCAGCCCGTGCAGCGCTCACCGCGCGGGCCGCCCCGGGCCAGGAAGGGCTTGGAGCTGCGGGCCAGGCGGGCGGTGCGGAGCTGGGAGACGGCGTGGGGTACCAGGGGCTGCAAAGCAATATCTTTCACAGCCCACCCACATGCTCCAGCTCAAACAGCGGCACCTCCGCCTTGCGGCTCAGCCACAGCCCGCCGCCCAGCTCCACCGCGCCTTCCTGCAAGCCCCGGCGGTACAGGTCCGCGCGGTGGCGGAAGACGCGGGAATCGGTCAGGTCTTCGTCGATGATGTCGCGCTCGAAGTCTTCGCGGGACACCGCTTCCACGTACAGCGCGCCGCGGCTCAAGCGGCCCAGGTTGTGCAGGGCGGTCTTCAGGTCGGACGGGCTCAGGTAGGGCAGCACGCCCTGGCAGATGACCAGATCGAACGGCTCGCCGGCCTGCCAGTCGACGACCGAGCCCTGCTGCCAGCCGAAGCGATCGCACAGGTAGGCGCTGTATTCCACGCCCTGGTAGCTGGCCTGCGGAAAGTGCCGCGCCACGATGTCCTTCCACAGCCCGATGCCGCAGCCCACGTCCAGCACGCGCTGCACCGGCACGCGCAGGTATTTGAGGTAGCTGCACACGAAGGTGCCCAGGCGCTCCATGTGCTCCGGGTCCACCACGCTGGTCTTCTTGTCGAAGTAAAAGCGCTGGTAGTAGGCCTCGTCGAAGGTGCTGGCGCTGGCGGATTTCAATGGCGGTCCTCGGAAGGGCTGGCGTGGAAAGGGGAGAAAAACGAAGGCACGGAGTATCCCGTATCGCTGATGGCGGGGTGCGCGACCACAATGGCTGCGTATGAGCGCAGCCCCTTCCACAACCTCCACATCCTCCCAGCCTGCCACCCCCGTCGACATGCGCGACGCGTGGATCACCACCCCCGCCGGCCGCCTGTTCGCGCGGCGATGGACTGCCGCTGCTGGGGAAACCACCGCAGCGCTGCCACCCATCGTGCTGTTCCACGACTCGCTGGGTTGCATAGATCTGTGGCGCGACTTCCCCGCCGTGCTGTGCCGCGCTACCGGGCGCGACGTCATCGCCTACGACCGGCTGGGGTTTGGCCGGTCAGACGCCCGTGCGGGTCAGCCGCCGCTTGATTTCGTCGCCGAAGAAGCGCGCGACAACCTGCCGGCCTTGCGTGCGCAACTGGGCGTGCAGCGCTTCGTGGCGCTGGGCCACAGCGTGGGTGGCGGCATGGCGGCGCATTGCGCGGCGGCAGACCACAACGGCAAAGACAGCAGTGACTGCGAGGCGCTCATCACCATCGCCGCGCAGGCCTGCGTGGAAGAGCGCACGCTGCAAGGCATTCGCGCCGCACAGAGCCAGTTCGACAGCAACCCCGAGCAAATCACCCGCCTGGCCCGCTACCACGGCGGCAGCGCAGAGCGGGCGCGCTGGGTGCTGAACGCGTGGGTCGACACCTGGCTGGCGCCGGCCTTTGCCGACTGGTCATTGGAAGCAGCGATGCGCCGCGTCACCTGCCCGGTGCTGGCGCTGCACGGCGAATTGGATGAGTACGGATCGGCCGAGCAACCCGCCCGCATCGCCCGCTGGGCTGCCGGGCCGGCGCGGGTGCAGATGCTGCCCGGCCTGGCGCACGTGCCGCACCGCGAACAGCCCGAGGCGGTGGCGGCGCTGGTGGCGCAGTTTCTGGTCGATGACGCTGGGACGTCGGGCGTGGCTGCGACCCAGAAATAAGAGCCAAATCGGCCTCTAGCGCTTATTCAGTAAGCGCTGATAGCTATTAATACTATAGCAATCGACGTCGATCACACCTTGGGCGGGCGATGCAGCGCGCAGATCTTGTTGCCGTCCGGGTCGCGCAAATACGCCAGGTACAGCGGGCCGCTTGGGCCTTCGCGGTAGCCCGGCGGGTCTTCGCAGTCGGTGCCGCCGTTGGCGATGCCGGCGGCATGAAAAGCCTGCGCCTGTTCAGGCGACTGCATGGTGAAGCCGATGGTGCTGCCGTTGCCGTGGCAGGCCGGCTCGCCGTTGATGGGCGTGGAGATGGCGAACGTGTTGCCGGCGTGGCGGTAGAAGTACCGGTTCTTGTTGGCCACGCCGGGCGGCACGCCGATGCTGCCCAGAAGGGCGTCGTAGAACTGGCGGGATTTTTCCAGGTCGGTCACTCCGACCATGATGTGGCTGAACATAGGTATTTGTCTCTGTTGGGGGGCTGATGGTTGGAAGGCCACGCGATCTTAGCGGTGGGCTTGGTCTCTTCGTGT
Source organism: Acidovorax sp. WCS2018Noco2-16 (assembly GCF_031843945.1). Classification (NCBI taxonomy): domain Bacteria; kingdom Pseudomonadati; phylum Pseudomonadota; class Betaproteobacteria; order Burkholderiales; family Comamonadaceae; genus Acidovorax; species Acidovorax sp. WCS2018Noco2-16. The sequence goes on along the minus strand of NZ_JAVTJJ010000003.1, from coordinate 91,473 downwards.
CACCCACGCACTGTGGCGGCGGCGGCCCATCTCGACGCCATTCACAATGTCAGTCCGTTTGAACCCCTTTCCTCCTGCGCCTGCCCCATGGGCCTTCGCACACGCCTGCCCTGGCTTGCAAAGACACGTCCGAACGGATCTTTTTTCATTCAACGGCGTTGAGCCCTCTGTGCCGCCTTACTTCTGCACGCATTCCCCGATCCCACCCACCATGCGCATCCTCCACACGTCAGATTGGCACCTCGGCCAGCACTTCATGGGCAAGAGCCGGCAGGCGGAGCATCGGGCCTTGATCGACTGGGTGCTGGTGCAGGTGGATGCGCAGGCGGTAGACGCGGTGTTGATTGCGGGCGACATCTTCGACACCGGTGCGCCGCCCAGCTACGCGCGCGAGCTGTACGCGCATCTGGTCGGCCAGCTGCACAGCGCCGGCGTGGCGCTGCTGCTGATCGGCGGCAACCACGATTCGGTCGCCACGCTGGGGGAAAGCCGCTCGATCCTGCACCTGCTCGGCACCACCGTGGTGGCTGATGTGGGCAGCCCCGCCGATCACGTGGTCGTGTTGCCCAAGCGTGGCGGGCAGGGCGGCGCCGGCTGCGTCGTCTGCGCCGTGCCCTTCATTCGTCCGCGCGACGTGCTGCAAAGCCAAGCCGGGCAAAGCGCGCAAGAAAAGCAGCAATCCCTGCAGGCCGCCATCCAGGGCTATTACCAGGCGGTGCACGCCGCGGGCGTTGCGCAGCAGGCGGCGCTGCAACGCGATACCGGCTTCACCGTGCCGCTGATCGCCACCGGCCACCTGACGACGGTGGGCGCCAGCAGCAGCGAGTCGGTGCGCGAGATCTACGTGGGCTCGCTGGACGCCTTTCCCACCGCCGCCTTTCCGCCCGTCGACTACGTGGCGCTGGGGCACATCCACCAGCCGCAGAAGGTGGGCGGGCTGGAGCACATCCGCTACTGCGGCTCGCCCATTGCGCTGAGTTTTGACGAAGCCCGGCAGCAGAAGGAAGTGCTGCTGGTGGACCTGGACGCCACCGGCCTGGTGGCGGTCACCCCGCTGGCCGTGCCGCGCTTTCAGCCGCTGATGTCCGTCACCGGCAACCTGCAGGCGCTGGCCCCGCTGATCGCCGCCGCGGCTGAATCCGGCACCGCAGACCAAGCCGTGTGGCTCGAAGTGACGGTGGCGCAAGACGACTACCTGAGCGACCTGCCCGCGCGCATCGGCGCCATGACGCAGGGGCTGCCGGTGGACGTGCTGCGCGTGCGCCGCCAGCGCACCAACGCGGCGGCCACCCTGGCGGGCGACATGCTGGAAACGCTGGACGAACTCAGCCCCGACGACGTGTTTGCCCGCCGGCTGGCGCTGGAAGAGTTGGCACCCGACGTGCAGGCCGCCCTGAGCCAGCGGTACCGCGAGGTCGTCGCCACCCTGACGCAAGGCGCCGCATGAAGATATTGAAGCTGCGCCTGAAGAACCTCAACTCGCTCAAGGGCGACTGGGCCATCGACTTCACCCAGCCGCCCTTTACCGAGAACAGCCTCTTCGCCATCACCGGCCCCATGGGCGCGGGAAAATCCACGCTGCTGGACGCCATCTGCCTGGCGCTCTATCACCAGACGCCGCGCCTCTCCAGCGTCTCCAAGTCGGCCAACGACATCATGACGCGCCACACCGCCGACTGCCTGGCCGAGGTGGATTTCGAGGTCAAAGGCGTGGTCTATCGCGCCTTCTGGAGCCAGCGCCGCGCGCGCGACCAGGTGGGCGGCAATCTGCAAGACCCGCGGGTCGAGCTGGCCCAGGTCGACCCCGCCACTGGCGCAGGCCACATCATCAGTAGCCAGAGCAACGACAAGCTGCGGCGCGTGGCCGACATCACCGGGCTGGACTATCACCGGTTCACCCGGTCCATGCTGCTGGCGCAAGGCCAGTTCGCCGCGTTCCTCAACGCCAGCGCCAACGACCGGGCCGAGCTGCTGGAAGAGCTGACCGGCACCGAGATCTACGGCGACATCTCCTGCAAGGTGTTCGAGCGCGCGCGCGATGCCCGCCAGCAGCTCGACCAGCTCAAGGCCCGCGCCGACGGCGTGGAGCTGCTGCCCGCAGAGCGCAGCGCGGCCATGCAGGCCGAAGTGCACGAATGGACGCAGGCGTTGGGCCACGTGCAGACGGCGCAGACCACCACCGGCGCGCAACGCCAGTGGTACATCGACCTGGCGCAAGTGGCGCAGACGGTCGAGGCCGCACAAGCCGGCCAGCAACGGGCCGCCGCCGCACTGCAAGCCGCCGCCCCCGACTTGCAACGCTTGGCCAAGAGCGAGCCCGCACAAGCCCTGCGCGCGCCGCACACCGCCTGGCAGCAGGCGCAAACCGCCTGCCGTGATAGCGATGCATTGCTGGCCACCCTGCAAGCGCAGCACCAGCGCGAATCCGCCGCGCACCGCCAGCACCACCACCGCGCGGCCCTGCTCGCCCGCCGCGTGGCAGATGCAGCGCAGGCCGATCTGGCCCACGCCGAGGCCGAGCAACAGCGCCATGCCGACTACTGCGCTGCCCACGCGCGGCACGCCCATCTGGGCGAGCGCCTGGGTGAATGGCGGCAACAGTTCTTGCAGCAGCAAACACTGCAAAACCGGCTGGCCGAGCAAGGCACCGCGCTGCAGACGCTGGCCGCAGACATCGCCCAGCGCGGCGACCAGATCACGGCGCAGCATGCGCAGGTGAATGCCGCCACACAAGCCCAGTCCACGGCAGCCGCAGCGTTGCAAGCTGCCCAGGCAGCGCTGGGCCAGGGCCTGGGCGGGCAGACCATCGCCGCGCTGCGCGAGCGCTGGCAACACAACCAGGGCCGCGTAGCCGTCTGGCGGCAGATCGGGCAGCTGGGCCAGCAGCGCCGCGACCTGGCCGACCAGCACACCGCGCTGGCCGCAGAAGTGCAGCGCATCGAAGTTGCCGTCGCCCAGCAGGAGACCGCCCGCCTGGCATTGCGCGGCCAATACGCCGCCGTCAAGGAACAGGTCGCCGACAAGCAGAAGCTGCTGGAGCAAGAGCGCCGCATCCAAAGCCTGGACGACCATCGCCACGCCCTGCACCCCGGCGAGCCCTGCCCGCTGTGCGGCGCCACGGCACACCCCGCCATCGATGCCTATCAGGCACTGGACGTGTCGGCCACCGACGCGGCGCTGCGGCAAAAGCAGGCCGAGCTGGAGGCGCTGACGACCCAAGGCCACGCCGTTGCGGAGTCGCTCGCCACCGCCAAGACCCAACTGGCCGAGCGGCGCGATCAGCAGGCCACCACCACGCAGCGCATCGACCAGTGGGCGACGCAGTGGGCCTTGGCCATCGCGCCGCTGCATTCGCCGGACGTGCCCGGCGAGCCGAACGCGCTGACCGCAGAAGACTGGCAAAACGCCGACCCACTGGCCGCCGGCCTGCAAGCCGCTCATAACGCGCTGACGCGCCTGGGCGACGCCCTGCAAAGCGCAGAGGCCGCCGAGCAGCGCGTGCAGCAGGCGGTGGCTGCCACCAGCCAATGCGACCAGGCCCAGCAAGCCGCCACCCACCAGCTGGCACTGCTGCAGCAAGCCGCGCAGCAAGCGCAGGCGCGCCATGCCGCGCTGGCAGAAGCCATCACCGCCGCCCAGACCGATCTCGCCGCGCAGCAAGCCCGCCTGCGCACCGCTGTGGAAGACGCCGGCTATGCCCTGCCAGCCGACCCCGCGCCCTGGCTGCAGGCGCGCGACGGCGAATGGCAGCGCTGGCGCACTACCCAGGCTGAATTGCAAACGCTGGCCCAGCGCATCACGCGCCTGCAAGCCCAGCGCGATGTGGCCCAGGCGCAGGCCGAGCTGTGGGCGCAACGCCGGGCCGATCTGCAGGCGAATGCGCATGACGATGAAATCGCCGTCGCATCGGACGCGCAGGGCGACATCGCCAGCGATGACGCGCCCGCCGCATTGCAGGCCAGCGTGGCGGAAATCGAGCGCCTGCAACGCGCCCTCGCCGCGCTGGAAGGCCGCCAGGCCCAGGCGCAGGCCACGCTGGCGCAACAAACCACGGCCCAAGCCGCAGCCACCCAGGCATGGCAGGCGGCGCTGAACGCCAGCCCCTTCGCCGATCTATCCGCGTTCGAAGCGGCGCTGCTGCCCGAGGCCGACCGCCAGCGCCTGGCCGCGCAGCGCGACGGGCTGCACACCGCACAGCAACGCGCCGACGCCCTGCTGCAGTCCGCCCAAGCCCGTCACACGCAACTGCAGGCCCAGGCACTGACCGCGCATTCGCTCGAAGACCTGAACGCGCGCCTGGCAGCGCTGGAAGCCGAGCGCAGCGCCTTGAGCGAACAGATCGGCGCCCACCGCGCCCTGCTGGCCCGCGACGCCCAGCTGCGCATCAACCAGCAGGCCCTGTTCGAACAGATCGGCAGCCAGACCACAGAGAGCGACTTGTGGCAGCGGCTCGACGGCCTGATCGGCTCGGCCAAGGGCGACAAGTTCCGCAAGTTCGCCCAAGGCCTCACGCTCGACCATTTGCTGCAACTGGCCAACCAGCATTTGGCCCGCCTGCACGGCCGCTACCTGCTGCGCCGCAAATCGACCGGCGAGCTGGAGCTGGAAATCGTGGACGCCTGGCAGGGCGACGTGGCGCGGGACACGCGCACGCTCTCAGGCGGCGAAGGTTTTCTGGTCAGCCTGGCGCTGGCGCTGGCGCTGTCAGACCTGGTGAGCCACAAGACCTCCATCGACTCGCTGTTCCTCGACGAAGGGTTCGGATCGCTGGACGGCGACACGCTGGAGATCGCGCTGACGGCGTTGGATTCATTGAATGCCAGCGGCAAGATGATCGGCATCATCAGCCACGTGGAGGCGCTGAAGGAGCGCATTCCGGCGCAGATCCGGGTGGAGAAGGGCGGCGGCGTGGGGCATTCGCGGCTGGTGGTTTAGGGTAACCCGAAGGGCTGGACCGGGGTCTGGAGCATCCATGAAAATAGCACGTTTGTGCTACATTCTTCCAGCGCATTCAGGAGCCACCATGTCCACCACCACCATCCGCATTGAAGACGATCTCAAGGCCCGCGTCGCAGCCGCAGCGCAGCAAATGGGTAAATCGGCCCACGCCTTCATCGTGGATGCGCTGGCCGAACGGGTGGAGCAGGTAGAGCAAGAGGCCGCGTTCCACTCGGTAGCCGACGAGCGCTGGGCCCGCATCCGCACCACTGGCAAAACCGTAGCGTGGGACGACGCCAAAGCGTACTTGGCCGCCCGCGCTACAGCGGATGGCCGCGATGGTGATGGCGAGCGCCCGCGCAAACCCGCCGCTCGCAAATTGGCCAAGTAGCGCGCTGCCATCGATCAGTCCATCAAGCAATGACCCGCATCGAACTGGCGCCCGAGGTTTTCGACGACTTCGACCGTTTCTTTGACCACATCGCCCAGTACGACCCCGGCTCTGCGCCAGAGCGCATCGGCGCCATCGTCGACGCCATTCAAATCCTCAGCCACAGCCCGCACATCGGCCGCCCCGCGCCAGGCGGCAAGCGCGAACTGGTGATCGGCCGGGCCGCGCGCGGCTATGTGGCGCTGTACCAGTACCTGGAGGCCATGGACACCGTGTTCGTGCTGGCCGTGCGCAGCCAGCGTGAGGCGGGGTTCAAGCGCTGAGTTCAGTGGTTAAGTCGTTGCCACAGTTTGGTTTTCGGTAAGAAAACCGAAAACACCACAACGTACCGAACACACGCCCGCTCAAGCGCCGCTGGAGCAGCAAGGGTCTGGTTTCTAAGGTCGAATTGGCCTCTAGCATTTGGCTAAAAGCGAGTGTTTGCAACGCCGCAGGCTGCCCGAGGCCGCAGATGCACACGGCGCGGTGATCAGAGGGTTCCTAGAGTTTGAGAGGTGCAATTCACGCGTGGCTGCGGGTGAACCACGCCAGCGAGACTGAGCTTTGGGTGCGCATCTTCAAAAAGGCCACCGGCCAACCCACCGTCACTTGGGACGATTGCGTGGTGGCCGCTATTTGCTGGGGCTGGATCGACGGGCTGCGCAAGTCTTTGGACGAGTCCTCGTTTTTGCAACGACTGACGCCACGCCGCGCGCTCCAACTGGTCGCAGAAAAAATGCAGCATGCCTAACACCTAGTCGAGCAAGCGCGCTCGCAAGTAGCCTGCCTAATGCTTGCAAAACCGTACACAGCGATTGGCGCTGCGGCACACGATTCCCCAAATCAACCCTTGATAATTTGTCTTATTACATCCATCCACTTCGGTTCTGAAATTTTTTCAGAATCGCACGCAATATAGGCGTTGGCGAAATTAACCTTGTTATTGCCTACATCAAAAAAATCGTCCATTAACTGTTTTTTTTGTTTTGGGCCAAGATTCATATAGTCATATAAATTATTTGACCCTTGAGTTACGGATGCCGTTTTGACAATTTCTTGGAGAACTGCGAAGTTTTCCATGTTCTTGTGATGTTCTGGGGAGGAAAGTAGTTTTATAAGGACTTCCTCGCGCAAAGCAAATTCAATTTCGGTTGGAAAACTATGCTGACTATCCGCATCATGAGCCACTACTTCCAATTTGCTCTCATCACGCACCAAGCGTTTGAAGAAAAGATTTTTTGAGTCTTTTCTAAGTTCCACATGTTCCTTCTGGGCATCCGTATCGACGATGCATAGAGCTTTGCCTTTAAAGCCTGCTTCTTTGTCGCTTAACGGGGCTGACAGGTAGTCGTATACGCGGCGAACCTGTTTAAATCCGCCGAGAGGAACGATTCGCAAGTTATTATTCTCAACTAGTGCGGATAAATAGTGGGTTAAATAGATCTTGTCAGACAAGCCTTCGCAAAATATCCAGTTATATGGTTTATCACGAAGCATGCTAACAACTACGGACTGAATCATGTCCTGATAACTTTTTAGCTCGACCTCTTTCGGATATTTTCCATGTGATTTTGTATAATTTTGATTAATGTATTCCCTAAAATTCTCCAAGTTGAATGAAAAAAATTCAATTACGTTTGCGACTCTGGATAAGGAATGCGCCACACCGGATCGAATTACCGGAAGAAAACCATACCAGTGAGTATTAATTAGTACTTGTGGCGCAGGCGTGCACAGAGTTGGTATTCTGGCTATTTTTTCAAATTGGTCATGACAAGCAGCAACGTGCATGGATGCATCAGGCTCGTCGATTGCCAGAATAACCTGATACTCCTTTAGCTTTGATCGCGAAATCAATGCGTAAGAAAGATCGATCAAGGCCTGCCTCTTTTCGCCAGAACTCAGATCCTTTATGGTTGTTTCTCTTCCTCCGTTCTTTTTGTGTAAAACCTTTATCCCAAAATATGCAGAAAAAATCCTCTCAATAAGATCGTTTGCTGTTAATTGATCTTTTCGTTTGCCTTTATATACATATTGGTCCAGTGTCTTATTTATTTGATCTATAAATTCTTTGAGTTTTTTGTTAATTTCTTCAATACTATTTTTGCTAATAGATTCTTGGATTTTCTTTTTAATATCCTCATCCAACAACTTCCTGATGTAAATTGATTCCATTCGACTAAATGTCAACGAATCAGCCTCAGCTGGAAGATATATGTATCGATAATGCGATTTTACTTTTTTCAGAAGGTCTGCGAGTTCTTCGTACTCAACATCCGCATGCCGATCAAAAACCTTCTTAATATCATTGCCAAAGAATGGAATTTCAATTTCGTTCGTTTGGTGGGTATTTCCTAGCAAGAATAAATAGTGCGATTCTTTGTTGTAGCCCATAGCGGTTGCAGAGGCTATGCTTTCGATCACAGATTTAACAAACGGATTGTAAGGAGTTCCGGAAAAATCCCAGAAAAATGCACTAATTAAGCTGGCGAGTCTCTTTTCTTTTTTTGTCAAAGAAATGTCGCCAACGGGGATCAAAAACAGCGGCGAAACAAATGCCGAATCATCGGAGCCCTTCTTTGACTCGTTGTTGGCTATCCATTCACCACCATTAAAAAATTTATCTAACGCCTCGAAAATTGAGGTCTTACCAATTCCATTGGGTCCAAGATAAGCGGTGAAACTAGCACCCGAAGAAATAGGTATAAATTGGACATTCTTATAAACTTTGTAGTTCTTCAAACCCATGCCTAGCAGCATATATTTTCCTTAAATTTATTCCGCGTTAGCTAAATTGCTTTGCAAAAACCCCATCGCCACCAATTCCCAAAAACAATTGCTGTGTCGCCCTGGTCGCCGCCACATAAAACACCCGCGCCGCTTCCTTCTCATTTTCCCCGGCTGCAGGCATATGCCCCACTCCGGGCAGCGCCACCACCGGGAATTCCAAGCCTTTGCTGACCTTCATGGTCATCACCTGAATCGCATCCACCCCGGGCCGGTATTCCCCACTCTTCTTACGCACGCGATGCGGCAGCTTGCGTTGGGCCAGGGCACTCGCACACAGATCCATGGTTTTCCAGTCCGCACACAGTACCGCCATGTCGCCCCAGGCAAAACCCTCCTGGTGCGCGCTCGCCAAGTGGTCCGCAATGGCAAAGGCTTCGTCGCGCAGGGTAGGCAGTTGGATGATCACGGGGGCAGGCCCCTCGCGCCCGCAGCTCACGGGTTTGAGCAGCGGGATGCCGTCGTCGTCTTTGTCGTCCGCAGTCAGCAGGTCTGCGGCGACCAGGCTGGCGGTGTGCAATATCTGCCGCGTGTTGCGGTAGTTGATCTTCAGGATGGTGGTGCGCCCCTGCGCCTGAATGCCTACGCTTTTGAAGCTGAACTGCTTGCTGCGCGCGCGTTCGTAAATGCTCTGCGCGTCGTCGTACAGCACCAGCAGGCTGTTGGTGGCGGGGTCCACCATTTGGGTGATGAGCTTGAGCCATTCGGGCGCAAAGTCGTGGCCTTCGTCGATCATCACCGCTTGGTACTGACCTGCAGGGACCTGGCTGCGCTCTACGGCGCGAATGACGTGATCCACCAGGCCTTCGTAAAAGCCGCCGCCTTGGGGCGGCAGCGCCTGCCCGTAGGTGGTCAGCTGGCGGTGGCACCAACTGTGAAAGTGCCGCACGTGCACGCGGTCGCTCAGGCCTTTGGCGTCCATCGCGCTGGCCAGCTTCACGCCCAGCGGCTCGTTAAAGCAGAGGATGAGGATGGGTTTGCTGGCGGGGGTGCTGGCCTTGGCCAGGTATTCAGCGCGGTAGCCCAAGATCATCGTTTTGCCCGAGCCGGCCACGCCGTGGATCACCCGGTGCCCATCGCCCAGGCTGCGGGCCAGCTGCTCTTGCTGCATGTCCATCACCCGCATGATGTCGGGCAGTTGGGCGTCGGCATCGTTGTCGTCAAACAGTCCGGCCGGGATTTGCACGCGCACTTCCGGAAACAGAATCCACCGCACCCGGTCGAGCTGCGGCAGTGTGATGGCGCCTTTGCTGCCGAAGGTATGCGGGAACATGGCCCACAGGCGCTGCTGGAAGGCTTCGGCGTCCACGTTGTCCAGCATTTCATCTTTGCAGATGGCCAGGTGGGGCGGAATGGCGTCGCCCAGGCCGGCGTCTTCAAACTGCTTGCGGTTGATATTGGTAAAGACCACGCCGTGGCCCCACGGAAAGGCCAGCTTGCCTTGGTGGCGGCCTTCGGGCTGCACCAGTTGCGGGTCGCGCTCCAGCGCGTTCACGACCTGAATGGCGCAGTGCCGCGCCTGCTGCAGCGGGCTCATGACGACCTTGGGGTTGCCGTCGGGCGCGATCTCAAAATATTCGCGCGTGGCGCGGCGAATGGTGTCCAGCCGCCAGTCCTTCACTTCAAGGATCAACGCGCCCCGGCGCGGGTGCAGCACCACGAAGTCGGGCCGCGTCTGCTTGGGGCCGATGGGCACGTCCCACCAGAGCAGGTAGTCGTCTTCGAGCTTGCCTTCCAGCCGCTCGCCCAGCCGGCGCTCGCCCGGCGTCATGCGCGGCACGCAGGTGCCCAGGGCAGGTATCAGCGTTGCCATTCCATCCCTCAGCCTCTCTCGGGTGTATCTTTGTGTTGCACCTTATAGCGAGGCTGCCTGATGCTTGCCTGACGATTACCCCAAGAAGTGGCAAGGTCGACGGCACCATGCCGCGCAAAAAACAAGCTGAAATGGCCTGTAGCGCTTATGTATAAAGCGCTTCTAGCTATGAAAATTATAGCAATAAGTGAATGGGTGGATGCCGCAGTACGGAAAGTGCTGCGGCACCATGCGGACGTCGCTTGCGACCAGGGCGCAAAAGTCTGTCGCGGCCCGCTCAGTCGGGGCTGTCGGTCGGGTTTACTTCTTCACGAACGCATTGCGCGCCGTCACCGCCAGATCAGGGTAGTTGGCGAACATGCCGTCCATGCCCATGTCCAGATACTTGCGGAAGTCGGCCGCGGCCAGGGTGGCGTCGGCCTGGGCGAAGGTCCAGCCGTGCACCTTCAAGCCGGCGGCGTGCGCCTGGTCGATGTAGCTTTTGCTGATGGGGTAGGTGGCGTTATTGATCAGCAGGCCGATGCCTTCGGTGAAGCCGGCCGCTTCGGCCAGCGTCAGTGTGCGCACGGCGGTGCCCGACACGATGCCCACGCGGGGCGAGCCGTCCGGCGCGGCGGTGGCTACGCCCAGCAAGATCAGCGGCATCTTGTTGTTCTGCGCGGTCTGCTTGGTGCGCAGGCTGCGCAGCGTGGCGTCGCTGAACGACTGGATGAAGACCTTGCTGCGCGCGTTGTAGCCGTTGTCGCTCAGCGTTTTCAAAATGCCGTCTTCCATCACCGGGTCGGCCTGCTTCGCTTCGGGGTACAGGCCCACGTCGCGGCCCACGGCAAAGCCCTGCTGACGGGCAAAGCTCACCACTTCCTGAAAGGTGGGCACGGCGTAGGGGTTGGGGGCGCTGGGGGTGAAGCCGGGGTAGCTGGTCTTGCCGGTGCTGGTGGGCACCACGGTCAGCGTCTTCACTTCGGCCAGGGTGAAGTCAGACACCTTGTAGCCGCCATTGCGCTGCGCGAACAGCGCGGCGACGTTGGTGGTGCGGTTGAGCGTGTCGTCGTGAATGGCGACGAGCGCACCGTCCTTGGTGATCTGCAGGTCAGGCTCGATGAAGTCCGCGCCCATGCGAATGGCCAGCTCGTAGCCGCCCAGCGTGTGCTCGGGCAAATAGCCGCTGGCGCCGCGGTGGGCAATGACCTGGGGTTGGGCTGCTGCGGCGGCACTGCCGCTGTCGTCGCCGTCGCTGCCGCCACAGGCCGCCAGGCCCAGGGTGGACAGGCACAGCGCGGTTGTCATCAGGAGGGTCTTCATGAGAGTCGTCTTTCTTGGAGCGAAACGAACGACTCTAGGGGCGCACCATGGCAGGGGCATGACACCCCAGCGACTGCGACTGCGACTGCGACTGCTGGTGCTTGGGCGGCGCCGCAGCGGCTGGGGTTCCACGCTGCGCTGCGTGCGATCAGCGCGAGCGCACCGAGCTCACGCCCATGTCGATGTCACCGTAGACGGTGACGCCGCTCGGCGCGCTCTGGCGCGTGCCGGTGGCCTCGTCGTTGGCGGGCCGTGCGGACGACGCCAAGGCGCCGCAGCCGCTCAGCACAGCCGCGGCGACCAGCGCTGCCAGCACGGCACCGGCCGGGTGGCGGGCGCTGCGCTGGGCGCCGGCGGGTTGCTTTGAAGGGGTGTGAATGGTCATTGGCTGCTGTCTCCTTGCAGGTGCTTGCCCAGAATGCCCGCCAGCTCGAACATGCCCGCACTGTCTTTGCCGAACACGGCGCGCAGCTTGGCGTCTGCGTTGATGGTGCGCTTGTCTTTCGGGTCCTGCAGGTTGTGGGTCTTTATGTATTCCCACATCTTCTTCACGGCCTCGGGCCGGGCAACCGGCTCAGGGCCGATCACGGCGGCCAGCTCGGCGCTGGGGGCCTTGCCAGCGGCGGGCTTGCGCGGCGCCTTGGCGGCGGCAGTCTTGGCTGCCGGGGCTTTTTTGGCAGCGGCAGGTTTGGCAGCCTTTTTGGCCGCAGCGCCCGTCTTTCCTGCCTTGGCAGCTATGGTTTTTGCGGCAGCACCCGGGCGCGGCGGAAACTTGCTGGGCGCAAATTCGAAGTTGACCTTGCCGGCCTCTGCATCCCACGCCAGGTGGGCCTTGAAGGCGCGGCGCGTGCGCATGCTGACGAACTTGTCCAGCAGGTCGGTCTTGCCGGTGGCCAGCAGCTTGTTCATCTGGGCGCGCTCCACGGGTTGCTGCAGGATGACCTTGCCGCTTTTGAAGTTGCAGCTGGGCGTGGGCTGCGCCGCGGTGGGCACCGACTTGCTGCACACGTAATTGGCGCCGTGTTCAAACACCGGCGCGCCGCAGATGGGGCAGTCGCCCAGGCTGACCTGCTCGCCAAAGTCCACCAGCTCGCCCGATTCCTCGGCCGCGCGGTCGTCGCCAAAGTCGAATTCGAGCTTGAAGTTATTGGCGTCTTCATCCCTGACGATCGCCACTTCTGCCGTGAACGGCCAGCCCGCCTTGGAGCGGAATCCTTCCAGCGGGCCGATGCGGCGGTCGCGCAGCAGCTGGTCGGCCTCTGCGGTCTCGAAAGTGCGTCCCGCCGGCGACTTGCCGAACGAGAAGCCGCACGCATCGCTGCCGTCGCCGGCCTTGCCCACGCAGGCGTAGCGGCGGTAGTTTTCTTTCACCACGCCGCCGCAGTTGGGGCAAGGCGCGGCCAGCGTGGCGTAGTCGCCCGGAATGGTGTCGCGGTCGTATTCCTTGGCCTTCTTGACCATGCGCTCCGTCATTGCGGCAATCTGCTGCATGAAGGCTTCGCGGCTGAGCAAGCCCTTTTCCATCTGGGCGAGCTTGTATTCCCACTCGCCCGTCAGATCGGCGCGGCACAGCTCTTCCACCTCCAGCCCGCGCAGCAGCGTCATCAGTTGAGAGGCCTTGGCAGTGGCGATGAGTTCGCGCCCTTCACGCAGCATGTACTTTTCGGTCAGCAGGCCTTCGATGATGGCCGCGCGCGTGGCAGGCGTGCCCAGGCCTTTTTCCTGCATGGCAGAGCGCAGCTCTTCGTCTTCCACCTGCTTGCCGGCGCTTTCCATGGCGCCCAGCAGCGTGGCTTCTGAATAGCGTGCGGGCGGCTTGGTCTTCAGGCCGCGCGCTTCGGCGAAGTCTGTGCGCACCATCTCGCCGGGTTGCACGGGCACCAGGCTCTGGCCCTTGTCGCCGGCCTGCGCGCCTTCCACCTCATCGGCGGCTTCCTTGCCGTAGATGGCCAGCCAGCCGGGCTTGACCAGCACCTTGCCTTCGGTCTTGAAGCTGTGGCCCACCACCTGGCTGATGCGGGTGGTGACCATGTGCTCGGCACTGGGAAAGAACACCGCCATGAAGCGGCGCACCACCAGGTCGTAGAGCTTCTGTTCGGCTTCCGACAGGCCGCTGGGCGCCTGCAGCGTAGGAATGATGGCGAAGTGATCGCTGACCTTGCTGTTGTCGAAGATGCGCTTGGTCGGCCGCACGTAGTTGCCGTCCAGCGCTTGCTGCGCGAACGGCGCCAGGTGCCGCATGCCGCTGGTGGCCAGCATGCCGAAGGTCTCGCGCGCCACGGGCACGTAGTCTTCCGGCAGCGCGCGCGAATCGGTACGCGGGTAGGTCAGCGCCTTGTGGCGTTCGTACAGGCTTTGCGCCAGCGACAGCGTGGTCTTGGCCGAAAAGCCGAACTTGCCGTTGGCCTCGCGCTGCAGGCTGGTCAAGTCGAACAGCAGGGGCGATGCCTGGCTGGTGGGCTTGCTCTCTTCGGTGACGGTGGCGGCCTTGCCGCGCACGGCCTCGGCAATGGCCTGCGCGTCGTGGATGTTCCACAGGCGGTCAGACCGCGCCTCGGGGTCTTCGCCCTTCTTCCACTTCGGGTCGAACCACTTGCCCAGGTACTCACCCGCTTCGGCATGAAAGCCGGCGTGGATTTCCCAGTAGTCGCGGCTGATGAACTTGCGGATCTTTTCCTCGCGCTCCACCACCAGCGACAGCGTGGGCGTCTGCACGCGGCCTACGGTCGTCAGGAAGAACCCGCCGCCCTGCGAATTGAACGCGGTCATCGCCCGCGTGCCGTTGATGCCCACCAGCCAGTCGGCTTCGGAGCGGCTGCGTGCGGCGTGCGCCAGGCCCTGCATCTGCTGGTCGCTGCGCAGGTTGTCGAAACCGTCGCGAATGGCCTGCGGCGTCATCGACTGCAGCCACAGCCGCTGGATCGGCTTGCCCAGCCCGCCCTTGGCGCCGCCGGCGTACTGCTCGATCAGCCGGAAGATCAGCTCGCCCTCGCGGCCCGCGTCGCAGGCGTTCACCAGCTCGGTCACGTCCTTGCGCTTGGCCAGCTTGACCACCGCGTTCAGGCGGCTCTTGGTCTTGTCCACGGGCTTGAGGTCGAAGTGCGGCGGAATCACCGGCAGGTGGGCAAAGCTCCACTTGCCGCGCTTGACGTCGAATTCCTCGGGCGCCTGGATCTCCACCAGGTGGCCCACGGCACTGCTGACCACGTAGCGGTCGTTTTCGAAGTGGTCTTCGTGCTTGTCGAACTTGCCCGTCACGGGCGTGAGCGCACGCACGATGTCCTGCGCCACCGACGGTTTTTCTGCAATTACCAGGGTCTTGGTCATTTTTAGGTCTCGCCTTCTACGGCGCTTCTACAATCCGCTTGCCTTACGCGCGCATGCGCACGCATGTGTGCCTATTCAAACTAACAGAGTTTTGCCATGCCCCGCTCCGCACCGCCCGCCGCCGCCCCGTTTGCTCCGGGCCGGCGCATCCAGACCCGGCGCTCGGGCGTGCATGGCAAGGGCGTCTTCGCGGTGCAGGATATTGCCGAGGGCGAGGTCATCGTCGAATACGTCGGCGAGATCGTCAGCTGGCAGGAAGCGCAGGACCGGCACCCGCACGACCCCTCGCAGCCCAACCATACCTTTTACTTCCACGTCGACGAAGACCGCGTCATCGACGCGAACTACGGCGGCAACTCCTCGCGCTGGATCAACCACAGCTGCGCGCCCAACTGCTTTGCCGACGAGCAGGGCGGCCGCATCTTCATCACCGCGCTGCGCAACATCCGCGCGGGTGAAGAACTCAATTACGACTACGGCCTGATCATCGAAGAGCGCTACACGCCCAAGCTCAAGGCCGAATACCCCTGCTTTTGCGGCGCCAAAACCTGCCGGGGCACGCTGCTGGCCCCCAAGCGCGGCTGGGCGCCGCCGGGCCTGCCGCCGCAAAAGGCCAAGCCCAAGGCGAAGGCTGCTACGCCCAAGCCGGCGCCAACACCCCCGTCCAAACCCCGGAGCCCGCGC
Organism: Acidovorax sp. WCS2018Noco2-16; assembly: GCF_031843945.1. Taxonomy (NCBI): domain Bacteria; kingdom Pseudomonadati; phylum Pseudomonadota; class Betaproteobacteria; order Burkholderiales; family Comamonadaceae; genus Acidovorax; species Acidovorax sp. WCS2018Noco2-16. The sequence continues at coordinate 76,192 of NZ_JAVTJJ010000003.1, read as the reverse complement.
CGGTGACAAGTCCGATGACCGCGTCTCCCGTGCGCTGGCAGGCCGAAGCCATCTGGGAAGCCGTGGCGCCGGTGCTGCCTGGCTTCACCGTCGAGGTGCTGCCGCACGTCGATTCCACCAGCACCGAACTGATGCGCCGCGCGCGCGCCGGCCGCTGCGAGCCGACGCTGCTGGTGGCTGAATCGCAGACCGCCGGCCGGGGCCGGCTGGGCCGCCCGTGGCAAAGCCAGGCGGACGCCGATGCGGTGGTGGCAGGAGCGACTACCGCGCTGCCCTCGCTCACCTTCTCGCTGGGCCTGCCGCTGGCGCCGGCCGACTGGTCGGGCCTGTCGCTGGCCGTGGGCGTGAGCGTGGCCGAAAGCCTGCAGCCCGTGCTGCCCGCGCCAGGCTCCGCCGCGCCCCGCATCGGCCTGAAATGGCCCAACGACCTGTGGCTGGACGGCGACCGCAAGCTGGGCGGCATTCTGGTGGAGACTGCGAGCTTCGTCGCGCCGCAGTCTCCGGGCAGCTTGGCTGCTGATGCGGCTGGGGCTGCCGCGCGCTACGTGGTCGTCGGCATCGGCATCAACCTGCTGCCGCGCTCGGGCGACGGCATGAACACCCCGCCCGCCCACCTGGGCGAGGTTGATGCGGGTCTTGATGCTCCGGCCGCGCTGGCGCGCATCGCCGCGCCGCTGGTCGCCATGCTGCAGTCCTTCGAGCTGTACGGGTTCGCCCCGGTGCAGCCGCGCTTTGACGTGCGCGACGTGCTGCGCGGCCGCACCGTCACGCTCAGCGACGGGCAAGCCGGCTTGGCCCACGGCGTGGGTGAAGACGGCGCGCTGCTGGTGCACACGCCGGCCGGCATGCAGGCCGTGACCAGCGCCGAGATCAGCGTGCGCCCCGTCGGCCGGGCGCTGCCCACCTGACCTGCCGCCCCACCCATGCTGCGCATCGCCTTTCTCGTTCTGCTGCTGGCCAATGCCGGTTACTACGCCTGGTCGGCCGGGCTGCTGCGCAGCGTGGGCCTGGCGCCGGCCGATCCGTCCGAGCCGCACCGCATCGAGCAGCAGATCCGCCCGGAGATCCTGCGCGTGCAGCCGCCAGCCGGCGCGGGCGCTGCAGGCGCGCCGCGGGCGCAGAACGCCGGCGCATCGCCAGCGGCACCGGCCACCGCATCACCCGTTGCGTCCGCGCAGCCCGCCGAGCCCGTTGCTGCTTCTGGCGCCCCGGCCGTCGCCAGTTGCCTGCAGGCCGGCCCCTTCGATCAACGCCAGGCCGACACGCTGCGCGTTGCGCTGGCAGCCACCGGCCTGCCCGCCGATGCGTGGAGCCTGGAGGGCACGCCCGTATCCAGCCGGTGGATGGTCTATATGGGCCGCTTTGCCGACGACGAAGCGCTGGCGAAAAAGCGCGCCGAACTGCGCGCCCGCAACGTGCCCTACGACCGCCCCGGCGCCGCGCTGGAGCCCGGCCTGTCGCTGGGCCGCTTCTCGACCGAAGAGGCCGCCGAACGCGCTCTGGCCACGCTGGGCAACCAGGGCGTGCGCACGGCCCGCGTGGTGCAGGAACGCACTGGCGCCAGCACCGACTACACACTGCGCCTGCCCGCCGTGACCGATGCCATGGCGCCACGCATCGACCAGTTGCGCCCCGCCCTGGGCGGCAAGCCACTGCGCGCCTGCTGAGCCCGCTCCCTCGGGCGCGTCCACAATGCGCGCTTCGCCCCAGTCCGCAGGAGATTCCGCCATGAGCCGTGTATACGACTTCGAAGCCCAGCCCATGAGCGGCCCGCCCGTGCCACTCGCCCAGTACCAGGGCCGCGTGCTGCTCATCGTCAACACCGCCAGCGCCTGCGGCTTCACGCCCCAGTTCGCGGGGCTGGAAGAGCTGCACAAGCGCTACGCCGAAAGCGGCCTGGTCGTGCTGGGCTTTCCCTGCAACCAGTTCGGCAAGCAAGACCCGGGCAGCAACGACGAGATCGCCGGCTTCTGCCAGCTGAACTACGGCGTGAGCTTTCCCGTCATGGCCAAGATCGACGTCAACGGCACGCAGGCCTCGCCGCTCTACCGCTGGCTCACGGCCGAAGCGCCGGGCCTGCTGGGCACCAAGGCCATCAAATGGAACTTCACCAAGTTCCTGATCGGCCGCGACGGCCAGGTCATCCGCCGGTATGCGCCCACCGACAAGCCGCAGTCGCTGGCGAAGGACATCGAGGCTGCGCTGGCATCAAGGCCTGCGTGATCTTTTGGAGGTGCAGCGTTCGCTGACGCTGCCACGTTCGGATGCCCTGCATGCGACAGGGCATCTTGCACCGGCGTGTGGTTGCGTTTTTAATGCCTGCACTTCTTGGGCCTCGGGTCATCGAGGCCACGTCCAGTCCGCTCACCGTCGAAGGAACCCCTGCCATGACATGTTCGGTCACCACCAAGACACTCGCTGTCTGTTTTGTCAGCCTCATGGCAACCTCCCATTCCTGGGCTCAAACTGCACCGCCCACAACCGCCGAGCCGCACCCCGGCATGTGGTCGTTCGACGGTGAACTGAGTGGCCAGCCCGGACGCAGTCTGCACCTCGACACCCAGTTGGGCCGCGCCATCATCGTTTCGTATTTGGGCTATCGAGCCAATGGGACGGCGCTATTCCTGCAGGCCAGCGGCGTGCGTGATGCCGATGAATCTTCGTTTGTCGGGCCCTTGCAAGAGTTTCGCAGTGGCCCGGTGATCGGTGGCCGTAGCGCGAACGGCGAGGTGGCTGGAAGTCCGGGAAACATCCGCGTCGCATTCGATACGCCCAGCTCCGGTACCGTGACGCTTCCGGGCGACGTGCCCCGGAGGATCTCGCGGTTCAATTTGAACGATGCTGCATCGCGTGAGTTGCCGTTTCGTGAAAGCGTCTTCAGTCTGCATGCAAATCCGAACGAGAGTGGTGTGGTACCAGGCAGCTATCGGGTTCAGGTCAAGGACGGGACTTTTCGCATGAGCCAAGTGTCCACAACCACCGGAGTTTTGTGCACGTACGCGGGACCCTACCAAGTGCAGGCACAGGGCCTGGAATCTCAGGGTGTGTCGACCTGCACTGACGCATCTGGCGTTCAGCGGCAGCAGCCTTACAGGTTGGAGAGGTTAAGTGTTGACCAACTGGGGCGGGTGACAGGCTCGATGCAGCAGGGTGACAGCGACGGCATCTTGCTAGGAATCTGCAGTCCCGACGCGCCTGCTTTAGCCACGGGGCCTTTCACGTGTGTGCAGGGCCCGAACTTCACCACCGTTCAGCCCGGAATGTGGGCTTTTGACGAAGAACTCGACGGGCAGCCAGGGCGCAGCTTGCAGATCGACCTGCAAAACCGCGATTCGGCAACCGTCGTGTCTTATGTAGGCTACCGCAGCGATGGCTCCTCTCTGTTCCTACAGGGCGTGTCAGCAAGCAAGTTCGCGGTGCGCGTTCTCTACTCCACGCCTCTGCGTGAATATCGGAATGGCCCGGTGATCGGTGGCGCTATTCAGGCAGGAGAAGAGGCGGCGACGCTGGGTGAAATGCAGTTTGAATTCGACAGCGCCACCACAGGCACCGTGACGCTTCCCTCCGAGAGCCCGCGCCGCATTTCCCGCTACAGGTACGAAAACCATGCGACGCGTTTCGACAAGGCCTACGACGTGGTGGTGTATCCCTACGGCCGAAGCGAGGGGGTGGTCACCTTTGCTGACATCGTGGCGCGCGACGACGAGTTCCGCATGGATACCCAGGTCCCAAGCACCGGAGTCAACTGCCAGTACCGAGGTGCGTATCGCTTGACCGGCGAAGGTTTGACATCCGATGGCACCCGCACCTGCACCGATGGGGCCGGCACGGCGACCACCGAGGCCTATAGCGCCGAGCAGTTCACGGTGGATGGCAACGGCATCCTGCGTGGAGTCATCATTGAGGTCGCAGGCTATGACGCCAGAGGCGTGGCGCAACGGCGCGCCAACCTCTACCTGGGCAGCTGCCCGGGTTTCAGGAAGTGCTCTCCCGCTGAGCTGGACCAGCCGCGGTAACCGGACTGCCAAGGTGAAGCGCGCGTGAAAGGTTTCAGAAATATACGGCCGTGGCGCTCGATGTTTCAGCCTCCTGCGCTATTTAGTAATAGCAAATTGGATTTGTTGGATGCTGCAATCACTGACACGGAAGTGCATTTGCATTGCCGAGCATCGAATTGGAATGTGCGCTTGAGAAGCTTCGTCAGCGCTTCGCCTAGTCCGTCCGGTTCACCCTTAAAAAGGATGTCTGCCATGAAATCTCCGATCTCGGTCAGAGCGCTTGCTTTTTGCGTCGTTGCTTTATCCGCGGCCCTACATGCTGGGGCGCAGAGCACTTCGGCCTCTGTTGCCGAGCCGCAACCCGGCATGTGGGCTTTTGAGGGGGAAGTCGATGGCCAGCCTGGCCGCAGCCTGCATATCGAAACGCAGCTGGGTCAAGCCATGATCGTGTCGTATCTCGGCTACCGGGCGAATGGTTCGGCCCTGTTCCTGCAGGCCAGCGGGGTGCGACAAGCCGATGACTCTTCGTTCGCCGGCACGCTGCAGGAATTCCGCAACGGCCCTGTGTTGGGCGGGAGCGGGAGCATCGTTCGTCCGGGTGAAGTGTCGGGTAGTGTGGGCGATATCCGCCTTGCATTCGATTCGCCGACGTCGGGCACCGTGACTTTGCCGGGCGATACGCCTCGCCGAATTTCTCGATTCAGCTTCAGCTTTTGGCAGTGGACACAGCCACTGGGCAATAGATTCGTGGTGCACAGCTACCCTTCACCCGGTAACCTGAACACACCCACAACCTATCAGATCCTGGTCGATGCGGGCGTCTTTCAGATGAACCAGCTCAGCACATCGGACGGCCGACTATGCAGTTACTCGGGGCTCTATCAAGAGCGTGGCGGCATGCTGGAGTCGGAAGGCACGGCCACGTGTACGTCTGAAGGTGGCTTGCAGCAGCAACAACCTTATCGGGTAGAACGGTTTGCTGTCGATCGCTATGGCATGTTCACCGGCACCGTCGTGAGAAACGGTGCAAAGTCGTTTCTGATGGGGCCTTGCCTGGCAGGCGGTGTGTTTACCGGAAGTCCTGATACCTGCGCTTCGGGTGGCCGTCCGCAGCTGGGGGTTGAGCCTGGCATGTGGGCCTTCGATGACGAACTGAACGGCACTCCAGGGCGCAGTCTGCAAATCGACACGCAGGTAGGAGACGGTCCGATGGTCGTTTCTTATCTTGGCTATCGAAGCGATGGTTCGTCGCTTTTCCTGCAAGGCTCCGCTTTCAACTACAGCGGCTCGGCTGCCCAGCAGTTCGATATGCCGCTGCAGGAGTTTCGCAATGGTCCTGTCGTCGGTGGCGTCGTACAAGGCGGGGAGGTGGAAACCACCATCGGCAATATGCGACTGGAGTTCGACAGTCCTACCACCGGCACGGTCACCTTGCCTTTCGACACGCCGCGGCGCATTTCCCGGTATCGGTATGAAGACCACACAGCGCGCTTTGACAAAACTTACAGCGCTCAGGTTTATGCCCTTTGGCGAGCCAATGGCGCACCCGTCAACATCGACCTCGTAGCGCGAGATAACGTGTTTCGCATGGACACACGAACTGCGGATCTGCGAACCCTCTGCGAGTACCGCGGCACTTACCGCCTGGCCGGTGACGGCTTGACTTCAGACGGTACTCGCACTTGTACGGGCCCTGCCGGGACCACGTCGGATGCTTACCGCGCCGAGCAATTCACGGTGGACCGCGACGGGCGACTGCGGGGTGTGATGAGTGAGGTCATCCGCGATTCGTCTGGCCCGTCGGGTTATCAGGGTGTGAATCTGTACCTGGGCTCCTGCTCCCTTTATCGGCTGTGCAGCCGTGCGGAGTTGGAGCAGCCCAGGTAAGGCCGTGCTCATCAGGCTGCAACGAGGATTCAACGAAAAGCGAACCTAGCGCTGGATGTTTGAGCGCGCGATGCTATCAATAACGCAGCATCTGCTGGCGACATCCCTGTGCCTCTGACCAGCCCATGGTCAGAGGGCCTGGCTCGGCGCATACGCCACCGTCAGGCCGGCGTGTCAGATTCCGATGCAGGTGGTACGGGCGGAACCGCCCGCAACTGCCGCCCACGGTGCAACTGCCGCTCTGCCGCACGCGCATCCAGCCCGTACATGTCGGCGAACTGTTCCACCGTGCTGCCGCTGGCTTCAAAGGCGCGCAGCAGCGCTTCGGCCTTGGCGTCGCGCTCGGCGACTTCGGCGAAGGCTTCGTCCAGCAGGGCGTTGGCTTTTTCGTCGCGGCCGCGCACCAGGGTGTCGTAGGCGTCGCGCGGCAGGCCGGAGGATTCATACGCCTGGGCGATGCGGCGGCGCAGCTTGAGTGCCAGGTCTTCGCCGTCGCGCGGCTTCTTGCGGCGGAAGACTTCCAGCAGGGCGTGGTGCACATGTTCGGGCGCCATCGCTTCGACGGCCTGACCTTGCAGGTCGTGCCGCTGGCGGCCCTCGGCCACTACCTGCAGGTAGCGGGTGGAGCGCGTGTGGATGCCCAAGGCGGCCTTCAGGTCTTCCTTTTCGAAGATGCCGGGGTGCGCGTCCTGCAGGTCCTGGAAGATGCCGCGCTTGAGAGGCAGGAACTGTGCGCCGAACAGGTGCGGGTAAAAGCCGGCCAGCTGTTCCAGCGCGGGGTGGGTGCGGCGCGGGCCGTTGCCTTTGGGGGCAGCCTGCGGGTCTTGTGCGGCAGCGTCGGCGTCGCCCTGCGGACGGCCCTGTGCGCCGCGGCCACCCGTGCGGCCCCGGCCGCCGCGGCGGGAAGAGGACGAGCGCGGTGCGCGTGTTTCGTCGCCAGGTGCGCCGGCAGCGCCTTCTGTTTCGGCAGGTGCGGCGTTGTGGTGCTCGGTGGCGGCCGTGTTGGTTGCCACGGCCGGTACGTCGGCCCCTGCGGCGGGGGCAGGGTTGTGAGATTCGGGTGAGGTCGCGTTGTCGGTCATGGCAATCAAAGTGCGGTCAAGTCACGGCGGTGCAGCCTGGCGGCGTGGCCCGGCTGCGCGGCGAAAAACCCGCCATCATGCCAGTTTGCCGTGCGCGGGCCTGTGTTCGAGAGTCTGCGGCGCCTTACAGCGCGCCGGGCCGCAGCGCCTCGTCCAGCACTTCCACCCAGTGCCGCACCGGCGTGGTGGTGCCGCTTTGCAGGTGGGTGATGCAGCCGATGTTGGCTGACAGGATGGCGGTGGGCGCCTCGCCTTCGCCGAAGGCATCGTCCAGCGCCGCCAGCTTGCGGTCGCGCAGCGGGTAGGCCAGATCGGGCTGCAGCACGGAATAGGTGCCGGCCGATCCGCAGCACAGGTGCGATTCGGTGCGCGCGGTGCGCACGCGAAAGCCCAGCGCAGTCAGGTGCGTTTCCACGCCGCCGCGCAGCTTCTGGCCGTGCTGCAGCGTGCAGGGCGGGTGGTAGGCCAGCAGTGCATCGCTGGGTGCCACACGGCCTTGCAGCGTGGCGGCCAGCTCGGGCAGCAGTGCGGGCAGCAGCTCGCTCAGGTCTAGGGTGAGTTCGCTGATGCGGGCCGCGCGCTCGGCATAGGCGGCATCGCCGCGCAGCAGGTGGCCGTAGTCCTTGACCATCACGCCGCAGCCGGATGCGTTCATGACGATGCATTCCACGCCACCTGGCCGGTCCACGTAGGGCCACCACGCGTCGATGTTGGCGCGCATCTGCGCCAGCCCGCCGCTCTGGTCGTTCAGGTGGAACTTGACGGCGCCGCAGCAGCCGGCCTCGGGCGCAATGATGGTCTGGATGCCGGCGGCGTCGAGCACGCGCGCGGTGGCGCGGTTGATGTTGGGCAGCATGGCGGGCTGCACGCAGCCGGCCAGCATCAGCACCTTGCGGGCATGTTCGCGCACCGGCCAGGCGCCGGCCTGCTGCGGGCGCGGCACCTTTGATCGCAGCGCGGCGGGCAGCAGGCCGCGCACGGCCTGGCCCACCTTCATGGCGGGGCGAAACAGCGGGGAGGGCAGGCCTTCCTTCAGCGCCCAGCGCGCGGCGCGCTCGCCCAGGGGGCGCTGCACCTGTTCGTCGACGATCTTGCGGCCGATGTCCACCAGGTGCCCGTACTGCACGCCGCTGGGGCAGGTGGTTTCGCAGTTGCGACAGGTCAGGCACCGGTCCAGGTGCAGCTGCGTCTTGCGCGTGGGCGTGGCGCCTTCCAGCACCTGCTTGATGAGGTAGATGCGGCCGCGCGGGCCGTCCAGCTCGTCGCCCAGCAACTGGTAGGTGGGGCAGGTGGCAGTGCAGAAGCCGCAGTGCACGCACTTGCGCAAAATGGCCTCGGCCTCCTGTCCTTCGGGGGTGCCCTGGTAGGCGGGTGCAAGCTGGGTTTGCATGATCGTGTGGGGAGTTTTTTGATCTACAGGGGCGAAGTGTGGCTGGCGGCGCTGCGCTGGCGCCGCGCACGCCACAGGCGCGCGAAATGTTCGAAGTCGGCGATCAGTGGCGGCAGGGACAGCGCCAGCAGCAGCGAGGCCAGCGGCACCACCCAGACGAAGCCCACGTGCTTGAACCCGGCCGCGCCCACCACGCCACCGATGGTGAACATGGCCAGCATGCTGGCGAAGAGCCGCAGCCGGGCATGGTTGGAATGCACCTGGGCCTCGGGGGGCGTGCCATTGCGGTTCCAGTACAGCATCTTGCCCATCTCGATGCCCAGATCGGTGGCGATGCCGGTCATGTGCGTGGTGCGGATCTGCGCGGACGACATCTTGGCCACCACCGCGTTCTGCAGCCCCATGATGAAGGCCAGCAGCAGCACGGTGAGCGGCACGGAAAAAGGCGTGGGCCAGCCCAGCGTGATGGCGCCCACCAGGCCGAAGAGCAGCATCAGCACGGCCTCCAGCAACAGCGGCAGCGCGAAGCCGCTGCGCAGCCGGTGCCCGCGCGCCCAGTTCACCATGATGGCGGTGGTGCCCGCGCCCGACATGAAGGCCCACAGCACGCCCACTGCGCCCAGCACCAGCGTCATGTTGCCCATCACCAGGTTGTCGGCCACGGTGGACAGAAATCCCGTCATGTGCGACGTGTACATGTGCACTACCAGAAAGCCGCCCGCATTCACCGCGCCCGCATTGAAGGCCAGCAGCAGGCCCAGCACGCGGTTGGTCGTGGGCGTGCGGTGCCGGCCGGTCAGGTGCCGCAGCAGGCGCATACCGTTACGCGGCGCCCAGCCGGTGCGGATTGAAGATGCCGGCCGGGTCGAACGCCTGGCGCAGCCGGGTGTGGATTTGCGTCAGCGCTGGAGAATTCAAGCAAAAAGTGCCTGTAGCGCTTGATGGATAAGCGCTACTAGCTATGAAAAGCGTAGCATCGCCGCCTGCGGCACGGGCCGCGGCGCGCAATGCCTCGGCATGCTCGGGCGCGGCCTGTACCCAGCGCAGGGCGCCGTGCCATTCGAGCAGCGGTAGCGCCACCCCGGTGGGCAGCACCAGCACCGGCGCGGTGGCCGGCACCGACAGGCGCCACAGCGCATGGCCGGGCGGGCGTGCGGCAAACCAGGGCAGGGTGTGATCGCGGCAGGCATTCCAGTCGGCCGCTACGACAGCGTTGTCTTGCCGCTCGCCGCCCATGCTGCGGCAGGCCGCCTGCACGGCGGCCGTGGCGCCGCGCAGGCGCACGTACAGCACGCCCGTGCCGCCGCCTTCGTCCACCCAGCAGCTGGCGTTCAGCGGCAGCGGCTGGCCGCCCCAGGCATGCAGGCGACGCAGCGCATCGGCCTGGTTGCAGGCAAAGCGCAGCGTGGCCTCGGCCGGGGGCACGGGCAGCACCTTCAGGCTCACTTCGGTGATGGCGCCCAGCGTGCCCCAGGCGCCCACCATCAGGCGCGACACGTCGTAGCCCGCCACGTTCTTCATCACCTGCCCGCCAAAGCGCAGCAGCTGGGCGCGGCCATTGACCAGCTCCAGCCCCAGCACATAGTCGCGCACCGCGCCCACGCTGGCGCGGGCCGGGCCCGACAGGCCCGCGGCCACCATGCCGCCGACGGTGGCGCCTGCGCTGAAATGCGGGGGCTCGAACGGCAGGCACTGGCCTTGCGCGGCCAGCAAGGCTTCGAGCTCAGCCAGGGGCGTGCCGGCGCGGGCCGTCACCACCAGCTCGCTGGGCTCGTAGCTCACGATGCCCGCCAGCGGCCGCAGGTCGAGCACATCGAGCCCCTCGCCGTACGGCGCCACGCCGCCGTGGAACTCTTTCGTACCCCCGCCGCGAAGGCGCAGCGGGCGCTGCTCGGAGGCACTGGCGCGCACGCGCTCCACGATCTGGCTGAGGGCTGAATCCATGCGGCCATGGTACGGCAGCACCCTGCGAAAGGGGCTTCGGCCTGCCGTGAATTTTTTGAACGCGGCGTGTGAGCGGATTGGGCCTAGGCCCTACGCCGTTGCGCTTTAGAACGTGTTCAAGCTCTCCCTGGGGCCGCACAGCGGCGCTTGCGGGATGGGATGCAAGGCGCGGTGCGCTGCCAATAGCTCGGCTATTGGCGAGCGCCGCAACGCCGCAGACCGCCCGCAAACGCCACTGCCCGAAGGGTTGAAGCGAAATCGGGCGATTGAACGCCCCGGCTGCTTACATGGGCACGAGCCCATGCGGCGCATCCGAGGCATCCACTCATCCCGATTGCGCTTCAACGCGGCCCCTGCGAGATCGTGAACACGTTCTTAGCCGCCGCCGTGCTCGAAGTACGCCACCGGCAGGCCAGGTACCGCCACCCGCATCGAAAAGACGCAGCCCGACTGCGGCAGCTCGGCCAGCTCTTGCGCGGGGCGGCCCTGGCGCGCCGAGGTGATGAACAGCGTGCGACCGTCATCGCCGCCCAGGCAGGGCATGGTGGGGCAGCGCACGGGCGTGGGAATGTCGGCCAGCACCTCGCCGCTGGGCGACAGGCGCACCACGCGGCCGCCTTCGTACAGCGCGCTCCAATAGGCGCCTTCGACATCGACGGTGCCGCCGTCGGGCCGGCCGCCATACACGGCTTGGCCGGGTTGGCCGGGCTGCCAGTCGGCCGGCTTGGGCGCGAACGCGTGGAACACGCTGTGGGCGCCCTGCGGCTCCAGGGCGGCGTCGCAGGGCCAGGTGCGGATCTCGTGCGAGGGCGTGTCGCACCAGTACAGCGTGCTGCCATCGGGCGACCAGGCCAGCCCGTTGGCCGTGGCCGCGCCGCCCAGCATGCGGCGCACGCTGGCGGGGCCTGCGCCGCGCGCATCCACGCAGTACAACGCCGCCACGGGCTGGCGCGGGCCGCCCTTGGGTTCATGCACCGAGCCCACCCAGAAGCGGCCCAGCGCGTCGCATTTGCCGTCGTTGGCGCGCTCGGTGGTGGCATCGAAGGGCAACTCGGCCAGCGGCTCCAGCGCGCCGCGCCATTCCCGTGCCAGGAAGATGCCCGCGCGCAGCGCCACCACCAGCCCGCCGCCGCGCACCGGCGCGATGCAGCCGGGCTCGGTGGGCATGGGCCAGTGCTCGAGCTGGCCCGACGACGGCTCCAGCCGCGACACCCGGCGCCCGGCGATGTCCACCCAGTACAGGCGATGCTCCTGCGGGTGCCAGAAGGGCGATTCGCCCAGTTGGGAAGGCTCGGTGGTGACGGCGGTCCAGGACATGCGGGCAAACTCCTTGGGCGGGCAGGTGACGGGGTGCGATGGCGGGCGGTGTGTCGCCTCAACCTCGGGTGCGCGCCGGCGGCAAGCCAGCAGCAGCGGCAGCGGCAGCGGTGCTGGCACCTGAAAACGTGCCCGGATTCAGGCCTTGGGCCAGCCGCTTCTATCTTCATGGCCACTCTACCCCAAGCCCGCCTGCCCCCGTGCTGGCATGATTGACGCTCGCGCGACGTCGGCCTGACGGCATCGCGCACAGCCTCCCTCAGTTGCTTGCTTGCTGATGACAGCTTCCGCCTTGAAACCCATTCCCGACCTCACTCTCTGCGACATCGAGCCCATCCGCGTGCCCGGTGCTATCCAGTCGCACGGCCGCATGCTGGTGCTCGATGGAACCACGCTGGCGCTGCAAGCCTGGAGCGCGAACTGGACGGATCGCGCGCCCGATGAGGCTTTGGCCAGCCTGGATGCCGACGTTCTGCAGGCCATTCCGGCAGACGGATCCGCCCTCGAGGTGGGCCGGCTGGAGTTCGCCGGCCAGTGGCACACGTGCTGGGCCCATCGCACAGCCACCCAACTGATCGTGGAGTGCGAACCGCAAACCGCACTGAAGCGGCCGGAAGCGCCCATCTACAGCGTGGCGCGCGACTTTCTTCCCCGGCTGCAGGCCGCAAAGACGGTGGAAGCCCTGGCCCAACTGGCTGCGGTGGAGCTTCAGCGCCTGACTGGTTTCGGGCGCAGCCTGGTGTACCGGTTCGATGACGATGGCCACGGCGAAGTGCTGGGCGAAGCCTTGCTGCCCGGCTATGACAGCTACCTTGGGCTGCGCTTTCCGGGCACCGACATTCCGCAGCAGGCCCGCGCGCTCTACTTGGCCAACCGCTTTCGGCTGATACCCGACGCCAACTACCAACCGGTGCCACTGCTCGCGGCAACAGGCGGCCCCGCCGCGCACGACATCGACCTGTCGCAGGCGTTCTTGCGCAGCGTCTCGCCGGTGCATCTGGAGTACATGCGCAACATGGGCACGCTGGCGTCCATGTCGGTGTCCATCGTGGTGGACGGCCGGCTCTGGGGGCTGGCGTCCTGCCACGATCATTCACCGCGCAGCCTGGACGCCGGCATGCGCGCAGCCTGCACCCACCTGGGCCAGCTGCTGTCCATGCAGATCGAGGCCAAGCAGGCCAATGCCGACGTGGCTGCGCGGCTGGAGTTGCGCCAGCTGACGCTGCAACTCGTCTCGTTCCTGTCTGACAGCGATGCCAGCCTGCGCCGCATACTGAAAGAGCCCGCTGCGCTGCTGCGCATGGCCCGCGCCACCGGCGCCGCCGTGGTGCTGGATGAAGAGGCCTGGGCGACGGGCGACACGCCATCGACCGAGTCCCTGGTGGAGCTGGCTGGATGGATTGCCGGCCTGGGCACGCCGGTCTACCAAACCGCTCAGCTTGCCGCCCATTACCCGGCGGCGGCCGACTGGCGATCGACAGCGGGCGGGGTGCTGGCCATTTCCATATCGCAGGTTCACCGCCATGTGATCCTCTGGTTCCGCCCCGAGATCGTGCAGACCGTCACCTGGGCAGGAGATCCGCGCAAGCAACTGCAGCCAGACGCCGCGGGCCGCATTCACCCACGCCGCAGCTTCGAGCGCTGGGCCGAACAGATCGGTGGCCGGTGTCTGCCCTGGTCGGGTGCCGAGACCGCTGCAGTCGGCGAGCTGCGCCAGGCGCTGATCGGCATCGTGTTGCGGCGCGCCGAGGAACTGGCCGCCCTGGCCGGCGAGCTGGGCCGCGTCAACAAGGAGCTGGAGGCTTTTTCATACACCGTGTCGCACGACCTGCGCGCTCCCATGCGCCACATTGCGGGCTATGTCGATCTGGTGCTGGACACCGAAGGCACAGCGCTCAGCCCGCGTGCGCACCGCTATATGGCGCACGTCAAGGATGCAGCGGCTTTTGCGGGGCAACTGGTGGACGCGTTGCTGGACTTCTCCCGTATGGGGCGCACGGCGCTCAAGCGCAAGCGCGTGGACTGCAACAGTTTGGTGCAAGGCCTGGTGCGCGAGATTGCGCGGCATGAGCAAGACCGCAGCATCGAATGGAGGGTTGAGGCCGATCTGCCGCAGCTGACGGCAGACCCGCTGCTGCTGCAGGTGGCGGTGCGCAACCTGATCAGCAATGCCGTCAAGTACAGCCGCGACCGGGCGCCGGCCATCATCACAGTGCGCGCGGTGCGCAACGCCGAGGGCCAGGGCCTGGAGGTGCAAGACAACGGCGCGGGTTTTCAGATGCAGTACGTGGCCAAGCTCTTCAACGTGTTTCAGCGCCTGCACCAGAGCGACGAATTCGAGGGCACAGGCATTGGCCTGGCCAACGTCAAGCGCATCGTCGAGCGGCATGGCGGCAGCGTCTGGGCCCGGGGCGAGCCCGGGAATGGCGCCGTGTTCGGCTTCGTTTTGTCCGACTCCGGGCAAAATGCCGCTTTGATTTCCTCTATCGACACCTCTTCCGGCCATGCTTAAACCCATTCTTTTGGTCGAAGACGACCTGCGCGACCAGGAGCTGACGTTGCTCGCCCTGGAGCGAAGCCAGCTGGCCAACGATGTGGTGGTGCTGCGCGATGGCGCTGCAGCGCTGGACTATCTGCGCCGCGAGGGCGAGTACGCCGGTCGTGACGAGGGCAACCCGGCGGTGATTCTTCTGGATTTGAAGCTGCCCAAGGTCAATGGACTGGAAGTTCTGGAAGCGGTTCGCAAGAACCCCGCGTTGCGCAGCATTCCGGTGGTCATGCTGACGTCGTCGCAGGAAGAGGCCGATCTGCTGCGCAGCTACGAGCTGGGCGTCAATGCCTACGTCGTCAAGCCGGTCGAATTCAAGCAGTTCGTATCGTCCATTGCCGATCTGGGCGTATTCTGGGCGGTGCTCAACGAGCCGCCTCCGGGGTCCCTGCGCGCTAGCCGCCGCTATGACTGAGCGGTCCGCCTACGAGCGCTCTCAGCAGCCTCTGGGAATGCTGCTGCTGGAAGATTCGGCGTTCGACGCCGAACTGCTGCAAGAAACCATACTGGCCGCGTATCCGCGCGCCCGGTTGGAGCTGGTGCGCGATGGCGCATCCTTTGCTGCGGCCCTGGAGCGTGGCGGCTTCGATGTCATCTTGTCCGACCACGAACTGGGCGGCTTCAGCGGCACGGAGGCGCTGCAGATGGCACGGGCGCGCGTGCCCCATGTGCCCTTCATCTTTGTATCTGGCGTGATCGGTGAAGACAACGCGGTCGAGTTGCTCAAGCAGGGCGCGACCGACTATGTCAGCAAGGGCCGGCTGTCGCGGCTGCCCTCCGTGCTGGACCGCGCCATGCGGGAAGTAGCCGAGCGAATGGCCCGCGTTGCTGCGCAGGCCGAGCTTCGCAATGC
This sequence comes from Acidovorax sp. WCS2018Noco2-16, assembly GCF_031843945.1. Lineage (NCBI taxonomy): Bacteria > Pseudomonadati > Pseudomonadota > Betaproteobacteria > Burkholderiales > Comamonadaceae > Acidovorax > Acidovorax sp. WCS2018Noco2-16. Next base: position 61,173 of record NZ_JAVTJJ010000003.1, on the reverse strand, counting down.
CAAGGAGGAGGCCGAGCGCTTGACTGCGGAGCTGGCCGACCGCGTTCGCGAAGTCGAGGCCGGTGAGTCACGCCTGCGTACGGCGACCGATGCAGGCGGGCTGGGCGTCTGGCAGCTGGATCTGCGGGAGCAGGTGCTTCATGCATCGAGCCACTTCAAGCGCAATTTTGGACGGAACGAGGCGGAGCCGTTCACCTACGAAGCGCTGCTCGAAGCGGTACACCCTGATGACCAGGAGCGCATGCATTCGGCCGTGGCACACACCGTTGCGACGGGCGAGGATTACCGTATCGAATACCGCATCGTGCGGCCCGATGGACAGCTGGCATGGGTGCGGGTCGTCGGCCGGCTAGAGTTGGACGATGCTGGCCGCCCGTTGTACATGGCCGGCATCTCGCAGGAGATCACCGACGCCATGCTGTCCAGGCGGCGCGCGGAACTGCTGGATTTTCTGGACCGCGATGTCTTCGGTGTGGCACCCGACCCCAGCGAGATTGCTTTCCGGGCGGCGGAAGCCCTGGGCCGCGTGCTGGATGTGAGCCGCGCCGGCTACGGCATGATCGATCGCGAGGCCGAAACCATCACCATCGAGCGGGACTGGAACGCGCCGGGAACCACGACCCTGGCGGGCGTGCTGAGCTTTCGTGACTACGGCAGCTACATCGAAGACCTCAAGCGGGGCGAAACGGTGGTGTTTTCAGACGCCCGCACAGACCCGCGCACCCGTGACAACGCGGATGCATTGATTGCCATCAGCGCCCAGTCGGTCATCAACATGCCCGTGAGCGAAGAAGGTGGCCTGGTCGCGTTGCTGTACCTCAATCATGCGACGGTCAGGCCGTGGACGGCCGAGGAAATGAGCCTCATCCGGGAGGTGGCGCACAGAACCCGCCATGCGGTGGAGCGCCGTCGCGCCGAGCAGCGCCTGCATGCCCTGGCGAACTCGCTGGAGCGAAAGGTCCAGGAACGCACCGCTGAATTGATGAAGTCGGAAGCGGCGCTGCGCCAGTCGCAGAAGATGGAGGCGGTCGGGCAGCTGACCGGTGGCCTGGCGCATGATTTCAACAACCTGCTGGGGGCGATTTCCGGCAGCCTGGAACTGCTCAGACGCAAGCTCAGCGATGAGTCGCCGGCACTGCGCTATGTCGATATGGGCCAGACTGCGACGAAGCGGGCCGCAGCCTTGACGCACCGGTTGCTGGCGTTCTCACGCCAGCAGACCCTGGAGCCCAAGGTCGTGAAGGTCAACCAGCTGATTGGCGGGTTCGAGGACCTGGTGCGGCGCACGATCGGCCCGCAGATCTCGCTGGAAGTCGTGACCGGCATCAGCGTGTGGCCCGTTCACGCAGATCCCGGACAACTGGAGAACGCGCTGCTGAACCTTTGCATCAATGCCCGCGATGCCATGCATGAAGGCGGCCAATTGATGATCGAGACGGCCAATCGGTCCGTGGACGAACGCACCGCCAGCCAAGAGGAGATGTTGCCCGGCCAATACGTGTCGATCTGCGTGAGCGACAACGGCAGCGGCATGCCCCCGGAGGTGATCGCCCGGGCATTCGACCCTTTCTTCACGACCAAGCCCATCGGCGTCGGTACCGGGCTCGGCCTGTCGATGGTCTATGGCTTCGCCCGACAGTCGGGAGGGCAGGCTCGCATCTACTCCGAGGTGGGCGCGGGCACCAGGGTGTGCATGTATTTGCCCCGTTATCTCGGCACCGACGTCGCGCCACAGGAAGTCGAGCCGTCCCCGCCTGCGCTTGACGGCACCGGCCTGGGCGAGACCATCCTGGTGGTCGATGACGAGGCGTCCGTCCGCTCGTTGATGGTCGAGATGCTGCGCGAAATGGGCTATCGGGTCATCGAGGCCGAAGACGGTCCGCGTGCCATCCAGGCGCTGCAGAACGACCCATCGGTGGCGTTGTTGGTCACCGACGTGGGCTTGCCGGGCGGCATGAACGGCAGGCAGGTGGCCGATGCGGCCCGCAACATCTATCCCGCACTGCAGGTGATGTTCGTGACGGGGTACGCGGAAAACGCGGTGCTCAGCCATGGCCATCTGCCCACCGGCATGCAAGTGCTGACCAAGCCCTTCGAACTGCGCGTGTTCGGCCAGCGCATTCAGACGTTGATGAAGTCAGCGTCCACCGCAGACCGCCGGCCGGCGCCTTAGCACGCGGTGGCGGGTGGGGGCCGCTGCGAAGCGGCGGGCGCGGCGCGCTGCGCGTGGTTGCCCGCAGGCTTTTCCTGACCGCAGCCCCGGTGGCGCTCTGCGCGCGGCCGCCATTGATCGGTGTGGGCCAAAAAAAAGGCCCACCTTGCGGCGGGCCGAATGTCCAGAGGAATAACTGGCAGAAAACAGGGTTCGGGTTCCGCCCCCGCCCGGTGCCACCAGACACCGGGGCGGGCAAGCCCTCAACGATGGTAAGCCGTTTCGCCGTGCGAGGTGATGTCCAGGCCTTCGCGCTCGGCTTCTTCGCTGACGCGCAGGCCCACCAGCAGGTCGGCAATCTTGTAGGCGATGAAGGCCACCACGCCAGACCAGACGATGGTGAACAGCACGCTCTTGACCTGCACCCACACCTGGGCACCCATGTTGAACGTGTCGGGGGTCAGGCCACCCGTGCCGCCCAGGCCCTGCGATGCGAACACACCGGTCAGGATGGCACCCACGATGCCGCCCACGCCGTGCACGCCGAACACGTCGAACGCGTCGTCGGCACCCAGCATGCGCTTCAAGCCACCCACGCCCCACAGGCAGACCACACCGGCGATCAGGCCCATCACGATGGCGCCCATCGGGCCGACGAAGCCGGCAGCAGGCGTGACGGCCACCAGGCCGGCCACGGCGCCGGAAGCGGCACCCAGCATCGAAGCCTTGCCCTTGGAGAGCGCCTCACCTGCGATCCACGACAGGGTGGCGGCAGCGGTGGCCAGCACCGTGTTCACGAAAGCCAGGCCCGCATTGGCGTTGGCCGCACCGGCCGAGCCGGCGTTGAAGCCGAACCAGCCCACCCACAGCAGCGAAGCGCCCACCATGGTCAGCGTCAGCGAATGGGGCGTGAACGCTTCTTTGCCGAAGCCGATGCGCTTGCCCACCACGTAGGCGCCCACCAGGCCGGCGATACCGGCGTTGATGTGCACCACGGTGCCACCAGCAAAGTCCAGCGCGCCGTCGGCTGCCAGCAGGCCGCCGCCCCACACGATGTGGGCCATGGGCACGTAGCTGAAGGTGAACCACAGCGTCGAGAAGATCAGCACGGCAGCGAACTTCATGCGTTCTGCGAACGAGCCCACGATCAGCGCCACGGTGATGGCGGCGAAGGTGCCCTGGAACGCGAAGAACACGTACTCAGGAATGGTCGCCAGGGCGCCGAAGGTTTCCTGGTTCACGCCCTTGAGGAAGACCTTGTCGAAGCCGCCGAAGAACTTGCCCTCGCCCGAGAACGCCAGGCTGTAGCCGTAGATGGCCCACAGCAGCGAGATCAGCGAGAAGACCACGAACACCTGCATCAGGACCGACAGCATGTTCTTGGAGCGGCCCAGGCCGCCGTAGAACAGCGCCAGGCCGGGCAGCGTCATCAGGATGACCAGCAGCGTGGAGGTGAGCATCCAGGCGGTGTCGCCGGAGTCGATCTTTGGAGCGGGTGCTGCGGCAGGTGCAGCGGCGTCGGGTGCAGCCGCTGCCGGAGCGGCGGTGGCTGCGGCAGCAGGTGCCGATGCGGCGGGCGCCGTCACGGCGGCAGGTTCGGAAGCGGCGGGCGCCTGAGCCAGCACGGCGGTGCCGGCGGTCATCAGGCTCAAGCCCAGGAGGCAGGAAGCAAGCAGTTTTTTCATGGCAATACTCAGGGTGTGTATCGGGGTGTGGTGCCGGGGGCGCGCCTTACAGGGCTTCCTTGCCGGTCTCGCCGGTGCGAATGCGCACGACCTGTTCCAGATGGCCCACGAAGATCTTGCCGTCGCCGATCTTGCCGGTACGCGCAGCACCTTCGATGGCTTCGATGACACGCTCGACCAGTTCGTCGGACACGGCCGCTTCGATCTTCACCTTGGGCAGGAAGTCGACCACGTATTCGGCGCCGCGGTACAGCTCGGTGTGGCCCTTCTGGCGGCCGAAGCCTTTCACCTCGGTCACGGTGATCCCTTGCACGCCGATGTCCGACAGGGCTTCACGCACCTCGTCAAGCTTGAACGGTTTGATGATGGCTGTCACCATTTTCATTTTGCGGTTCCTCAGAATGGGGCGCTTTGGGCGCCCGCTGTGATGGGTAAGGGGTTACAGGGTCTTGGTGAGCGTGACGATCAGGCGCGACTTGTTGACGTCGCCGAAGAAGTTCTTCTTGTTGGCGCCGACCACTGCGGCGCCCAGCGACAGACCCGAACCGAAGTCGTAGGCACCGCCCACGCTGTAGTCCATATAGTTGGGCACGCCCAGGTCCTTGATGTCACTGGCAAAGCGGGTGAAGCCGACGGAAGCCTTCAGCGTGGTGCTGGGCGCCACTTCCTGCGCAAAGGCCACGTTGAAGTAGCCGGTGTTGCGGCCGCGGTTGCTGGAGGTCTTGGCGCCGGCCCAGCCGAAGTAGTCCTTCGACACGGTGTGCGAATACTTGGCCGTCACCGGGCCAAAAGTGGCTGCGCCATACAGCTCGGTGGTGTTGCCCGTCGTGTTGCCGGGGTAGATGTAGGTGAGTGCGCCCACGTCCAGGTCGAACGCGCCGGCCTTGAACTTGTAGCCGCCGTACACGTCCATCTCGATGGAGTTGCCGCTCAGCCAGTCCACGCTGGAATTCCAGTTGCCCAAGTAGAAGCCGCTCTCGCCGAAGGTGTAGTCCAGGCCGCCCTGAATGGCGGGTTTCACGGCTTTGGACTTGCTCGTATCCTGGTCCTGACCGCGGAACTTGTAGTTCGTCGTCAAGGCGACGTTGCCCGTCAGCTGGGCATGGGCGAAGGCCGGCAGCAAGGTGGCGGCAGCGATGGCGAGCACTGGAATAGCTTTGCGGATCATGGATTCCCCCGGGAAGTTGGTGTCAGGACCAGGGCCTCAAAGCATGGACCGTGCCACCATAGGCGCAGTGCGTCGCACGCTCGCGTACAGTTCCGCTGGAAATCAGGGCGTTACATCGCACGCATGCAGTAACGCAAAGCACCATCGCGGTGCAATAAATGACATAACAACTGGGTGCGCCAAAGCGGTGCACCTGTCTGGGGAGAGGTGCCGACATGAGTCTTGCTTTGGTGCAAAGCCGCGCGCTGCTGGGTCTGCAGGCGCCGTCCGTAACGGTGGAGGTGCACCTGGCCAATGGGCTACCCAGCTTCACGCTGGTGGGCTTGGCGGAGGTCGAGGTCAAGGAGGCGCGCGAGCGCGTGCGCTCGGCTTTGCAGAATGCGGGGCTGGAGTTTCCGGCGAACAAGAAGATCACCGTGAACCTGGCCCCGGCCGATCTGCCCAAGGATTCCGGCCGCTTCGATCTGCCGATCGCCTTGGGGATTCTGGCCGCCAGCGGACAGATCGACGCCACCCGGCTGGCCGGCTACGAGTTCGCAGGCGAGCTGTCGCTGTCGGGCGAGTTGCGTGCCGTGCGCGGCGCGCTGGCCACCAGCCTGGCACTGCGCACGCTGCCGCTGGGCGAGCGCCCGCGCATGGTGCTGCCGCCGGGCAGCGCGCAAGAAGCCGCCCTGGTGCCTGACACCGAGGTGTACTGCGCCCGCCACCTGCTGGACGTGGTGCGCCGGTTTCTGCATCTCGACAAGAACGCCGTAGCAGCTGACGCCCCTGCCGACGATGACGGCTGGGCGCGCATGCAACCAACCCCACGACCCGTGCAGGCGCCCTCCGCCGACCTGGCCGACGTGAAGGGTCAGGCCGCCGCCAAACGGGCGCTGGAGATCGCCGCCGCCGGCGGCCACGGCTTGTTGCTGGTCGGCCCGCCGGGCTCCGGCAAGTCGATGCTGGCACACCGGTTCGCCGCACTGCTGCCCGCCATGACGGTGCAGGAGGCGCTGGAGAGCGCGGCGGTGGCCAGCCTGGCCGGCCGCTTCGAGGCCGATAGCTGGATGCAGCGCACCACGGCACATCCGCACCACACCTGCAGCGCGATTGCACTGGTGGGCGGCGGCTCGCCCCCTCGGCCGGGCGAGATCTCGCTGGCCCATGAAGGCGTCCTTTTCCTCGATGAATTTCCCGAATTCGCCCGCTCTGCGCTGGAGGCGCTGCGCGAGCCGCTGGAGACCGGCCGTATCACCATTGCCCGGGCGGCGCGGCGCGCGGAATTCCCGGCGCGCTTTCAGCTCATCGCTGCCATGAACCCTTGCCCCTGCGGCTTTCTCGGCGCGGCGCAGCGCGCCTGCCGGTGCACGCCCGACCAGGTGGCGCGCTACCAGGGCAAGCTCAGCGGCCCGCTGCTCGACCGCATCGACCTGCATGTGGAAGTGCCCGCCATGCCGGCCGACGAATTGCTGAACGCCCCGGCGGGCGAAGCCAGCGCTGCCGTGCGCGCCCGGGTGGAGGCCGCCCGCGCGCGCGCCGTGGCGCGCCAGGGCAAGCCCAACCAGGCGCTGCAGGGCCGCGAGATCGACGTGCACTTGGCGCTCGATGACGCCGCCGGGCGCTTTTTGCAGGCTGCCGCCGCACGCCTGGGCTGGTCGGCGCGCAGTACGCACCGCGCGCTCAAGGTCGCCCGCACCATCGCCGACATGGCGGGGGCGGCCGATATCGCCGCCGCGCACGTGGCCGAGGCCGTGCAATACCGGCGGGTGCTGCGCAGCACCGTCTAGATAGTGGAAGCGCCGTGACACCGTTCTGAGCGATGTCGTACCGCGCAGGGGCTCCGCTGGAATGTGGCGATGTAGGCGTGGCGGCAGCGGCAGCGATTCCAGGCAGCGCCTTTCCAGCGGTCATTGCTTCGTGTGGTTGCTATAAAATAAATAGCTGTTAGCGCTTATGCAATAAGAGCTAGAGGCCAATTTGCCTCTTGATCTGGCAGCCGCCAGACCCTGGCGACACACAGGTCAGAGGAACATGCCGCCCGACGCCTCGATGCGCTGCGCGTTCACCCAGCCCGTGCCCGGTTGCAGCAGCGACGCGATCACGCCGCCGATGTCGTCCGGCAGGCCCACGCGGCCCAGCGCGGTTTGCGATGCAATGAAGCTGTTCAGCTGCGCGTTGTCGCGCACGGCCCCGCCGCCGAAGTCGGTCTCGATGGCGCCCGGTGCCACCACGTTCACGGCGATACCGCGCGCGCCCAGCTCCTTGGCCATGTAGCGGCTCAGCACCTCGATGCCGCCCTTCATGGCCGCATAGGCGGCATAACCCGGCAGCGCAAAACGCGCCAGCCCGCTGGAGACGTTGAGAATGCGCCCGCCGTCGTTCATCAGCGGCAGCAGCTTCTGCGACAGGAAGAACGCGCCCTTGAGGTGGATGTTCACCAACTCGTCGAATTGCTCTTCCGTGGTCTCCATGAAGCTGGCATGAATGCCGATGCCCGCGTTGTTCACCAGAAAGTCGAAGCGCTCGCGCTGCCAGTGCCGCGACAGCGCAGCGCGCACCTGCTCTGCAAAGTCGGCAAAGCCGCCGCTCTGGGCCACGTCCAGCGGCAGCGCCACGGCGCGACGGCCCAGCGCTTCGATCTCTGCCACCACCGCCTGGGCTTCGGCGGCCTGGCTACGGTAGGTCAGGATCACGTCGATACCCGATCGGGCCACGTGTACCGCCGCGTTGCGGCCCAGGCCGCGGCTGCCGCCGGTGATGAGGGCGATGGTGGGGCTGCCGGAGGAGGGAGAAGAAGCTGTGTTGCTCATGGCGATGTCCTTGAAGGTCGGCGGGGCCGGGTAGGGTGATGAAGAAGAAGCGATGCAGCCAAGTCTATTGATCGATGCCGATTCGATAAAGCGCGCAAAATTGATCGCATCGTTCATCCATTCAGAACAATGAGCTCTTTTGACCGCATGCAGACTTTCGCCCGCGTGGCCGAGCTGGCCAGCTTCACGCAGGCCGCCGAGGCGCTGGGCATTCCCAAGGCCAGCGCCTCCACCGCCGTGCAGCAGCTGGAGGCCCAGCTCGGCACGCGGCTGCTGCACCGCACCACGCGGCGCGTGCAGCTCACCCAGGACGGGCAGGCCTACTACGACCGCTGCAAGGACTTGCTGGCCGATGTGGACGAACTGCAGTCCATGTTCCAGCAGGCCGACGGCGCCAGCCTGAGCGGGCGCGTGCGCATCGACATGTCCACCGGCATGGCGCGCAACGTGGTCGTGCCGAGCCTGCCCGAGCTGCTGGCGCGCCATCCTGCGCTGGAGTTGGAACTGAGCAGCACCGAGCGCCGCGTGGACCTGGTGCGCGAAGGCTTCGACTGCGTGCTGCGCACCGGCGCCGTGGTGGACGCAAGCCTGATCGCCCGCCCGCTGGGCACCGCCCGGCTGGCCAACTGCGTGAGCCCGGCCTACCTGCGCCAGCACGGCACACCGCACTCGCTGGCCGACCTCGGCAGCCACCGGCTGGTGCATTTCGTCAACACGCTGGGCGCGCGCTCCACTGGTTTTGAAGCGGTGGTGGACGGCTCCCTGGTGCGCACGCCCATGCAGGGCGCCATCACCGTGAACAACGCCGAGGCCTACATGGCCGCCTGCCTGGCCGGGCTGGGCATCATCCAGGTGCCGCGCCTGGGCGTGTTGGACCTGCTGGCGCGCGGCGAGGTCGTGGAAGTGCTGCCGCAGCTGCCCGCGCCATCTATGCCGTTGACGCTGATGTACGCCAACCGGCGCAACCTGCCGCGGCGTGTGCGGACGGTGATGGATTGGCTGGCGGAAGTGGTGGGGGCGCATCTGGTACAGGATGCTGAAGCGGCGATTGAAAAAATTACCATCTAATATTATGCATTCTTTATCTGTGGGGTGCAGAAAGTCAGTGAGAGTATGAATTGGAAATCCGCTATCAGTTTTATGGGTCACTGTAATGCTTGGAATCATCCACCCAACTGCAATTGTGGGTGGGGAGGTTTTTTTCATCCATCCGATGCGGATGATGCTTCCTTGCTATGGCCCTTACGGGGCGGAGGATCGATAAACAAGAATGCTTCATGCCCTAAATGCAAGCAGAAGGTTTTTTTCTACCGTTCTCCATATGGGGGCTGCGTGTATTTCGATGCATTGGGCGCACCTTGGCCAAAACATCCTTGCATAGCAGATGGGCAGCAAATGAGCGAGCCGACATCAGCCTACTGGGATGCGATAGATTTAATTGGAAAGGTTTTAAGCAAGCCATCCCTAGAAGTTCTACTTGGAAGTCGCAGTAAAACTTTTGCATGGATGCTGGAAAAAACTTCGGCAGCCGTTGCTAACGGTAATTCACGTGTGGCGATAGCCTACTGGATCATCTCATTATCGCCTGCAGCCATTGGACGGTTAGATGTTGAGCTTCAGTCGGCAAATCAAAAAGAAGCCTATGAAATCGCACTTTGCGTAACTAGAAATTTAGGGGATAAAAAAACCACTGGGCTCCGAAAAGTCGCAAAAGAACTCGCGGAACAGGTTATTAAGTACGCAGATGAAAAACGGACGCGAAAAAATTCACGGTCCAGATCTACGTAAATCTTTATCGTCATTCAAATTTTGCTGCCTGCTTTGCAGCCAAACAGACTTTCGCACTCGCATCTGCTTAATGAAATCGAGCTTCAGCGTTTATATCGAACACTAATTCAACTTCGGTGGACACCAATTCTTCCGATGTGTTCAGATTCCTAAATACAACCGCCGCGCCACCGCATCCGCCGCCAGCTCCGCCATCGGCGCCGTGTGCACGATCTGCCCCTTCTCCAGCACATAGGCCCGGTCGGCCACCGCCTCGGCCAGGGCCAAGTTCTGCTCGCTCAGCAAGATGCCGATGCCCTGGCTCTTCAACTGCAGGATGGTCTGGGCCATCTGCTCCACGATGATCGGCGCCACGCCTTCGGAGGGTTCGTCCAGCAGCACCACCAGCGGCTGGCCCATCAGGGTGCGCGCCACGGTCAGCATCTGTTGCTCGCCGCCGCTCATGCGCCCGCCCAGGCGCCGGGGCATTTCGCCCAGGTTGGGGAACAGGGTGAACAGGCGCTCGGGCGTCCACACCGGCGCGGGGCTGCCGTCCGGCCAGTGGCGCGGGGGCTGGCGGCCGACTTCCAGGTTGTCCAGTACGGTCAGGTCGGTAAAGATGCGCCGGTCTTCGGGCACCCAGCCCAGGCCGCGCTGCGCGATCTGGTGCGTTGCCAGGTGCGACACGTCTTCGCCCAGCAGGCGCACGGTGCCGCTGCGCCGCGCGATCAGCGCTGCGATGGTTTTCAGCGTGGTCGATTTGCCTGCGCCGTTGCGGCCCATCAGCGCAACCACCTCGCCGCGCCCTACCTGCAGGCTCACGTCGAACAGAATCTGTGCGGCGCCATACCAGGCCTGCAGGCCATCGACCTGCAGCAACGGCAGCGGCAACGGTGCATCGGCGAGGCTCATGGCGTGGCTTCCTCGGCTGCAGGCTTGACACGTGCGGTGAGGCTGCCGCTGCCCAGGTAAGCCGCCTGCACGCGCGCATCGGCCCGGATGGCGGCGGGCGGGCCTTCGGCCAGGATGCGGCCGCGCACCAGCACGATCACGCGGTCGGCATGCTGGAAGACGACGTCCATGCTGTGTTCGGTGAACAGCACGCCCATGCGGCGCTCGTGCGCCAGCGCGCGCGTCAGGGCCATCAGCGCCAGGCGTTCGGCGGGCGCCATGCCGGCGGTGGGTTCGTCCATCAGCAACAGGCGCGGCGCGTGCGCCAGCGCCATGGCCAGTTCCACGCGCTTGACGTCGCCGTAGGCCAGCTCGCTGCACGGGCGCGCGGCCTGCGCGCGCATGCCCACGCGCTCGAGCAGCGCCAGCGCGTCGTCCACGCGGTGCGTGCGCGCCGGTCGCCAGAAGGCGAACACGCGCCGGTCGGCCGACAGCAGCGCCATCTGCACGTTCTGCAGCACGGTCAGCGATGCGAAGGTCTCGGCGATCTGGAAGGTGCGGCCTACGCCCCGGCGCCAGATGGCGCGCGGCGGCAGGCCAGCGATGCGCTCGCCATCGAGCGTGATCGTGCCGGCATCGGGCGCCAATTGCCCGCCGACCAGGTTGAAGGTGGTGGACTTGCCCGCGCCGTTCGGCCCGATCAGCGCCAACAGCTCGCCGGGCGCGAGGCTGAAGCCCACGCCGTCCACCGCGCGCACCCCGCCGAACGACTTGGCCAGACCGCTGACCTGCAGCAGGCTCATGGCGGCGCCTCCTGTTGTGCTCTCTTTTTTATAGCTATCAGCGCTTGCCAGGTATGCGCAAAGCCCGAAATTCCTTGTGGAAACAGCAGCACCAGCAGCAGCATGGTGGCGCCCAGCAGCGCGCGCCAGTAATCAGTGTGGCGCGCGATGGTGTCGTGCAGCCAGGTGAACGCCGCCGCGCCCACCAGCGGGCCGGCCAGCGCCTGCACGCCGCCCAGCAGCACCATGACCAGGCCGTCCACCGACTTGGCCACCGACAGTGTTTCGGGCGAGACGCCGCCCTTCGAGAGCGCATAGAGCGCGCCCGCCAGTCCTGCCACCATGCCGCCCGCCACGAAGCCGGCCCAGCGCAGCCGGTGCACGTCGATGCCGATGGCGTCGGCCCGCAAGGCCGAGTCGCGCGCCGCGCGCAGGGCCATGCCGAACGGCGCATGCAGCAGGCGCCGCAGCGCGAACACGCCCGCCACCACGCAGGCCAGCACCAGCCAGTAAAAGGCCGGCCCTTCGGCCAGCCAGCCCTGCGGCCACACGCCAGTGATGCCGTTGCTGCCGCCGGTCACCGCGTCCCACTGGAAGGCGATGGCCCAGGTGATCTGCGCGAAGGCCAATGTCAGCATGGCCAGGTACACGCCCGACAGGCGCACGCAGAACCAGCCATAGGCCAGCGCGAAGGCGCCCGCCGCCAGCGGGGCCAGCACCAGTGCGGCTGGCGCGGGCAGGCCGGCCGCACGCACCCACAGCGCGACCGCATACGCGCCCACGCCGAAGTACGCTGCATGGCCGAACGAATGCATGCCGCCCGGCCCCATCAGCGCGTGCAGGCTGGCGGCGAACAGCGCGGCGATCAGCACGTCCTGCATCAGCACCGTGGCGTAGGGCCAGGCGCCGGCCGCCACCGGCAGCAGTGCCAGCAGGGCCACGCCGGCCACCCAGGCCGCACGCGCGCCAGGGCCGGAGGGCTGCAGCGGCGATTCGGCCTCGGCGGCGGCGCGCACCGGCGCCATGGGCCGGCCCAGCAAGCCCCACGGGCGCCACACCAGCACGGCGGCCATCACCAGGAATTCGACCACCAGCGTCAGGCGCGGAAAGGCGATGGACATGCCTGCCACCTCCACCACGCCCAGCCAGATGCACACCGCCTTCAGCTCGGCGATCAGCAGCGCGGCCACGAAGGCGCCGGGTATCGAGCCCATGCCGCCCACCACCACCACCACGAAGGCGGCGCCGATGGTGGTCATGTCCATCTCCAGGCTGGCGGGCTCGCGCGGCAGTTGCAGCGCGCCGCCCAGGCCGGCCAGCAGCGCGCCTAAAGCGAACACGGCGGTGAACAGCCACGCCTGGTTCACGCCCAGGGCGCCCACCATCTCGCGGTCTTGCGTGGCCGCGCGCACCAGCGTGCCCCAGCGCGTACGGTGCAGCAGCAGCCACAGCAAAGCCAGCACCAGCGGCCCCACGGCGATCAGGAACAGGTCATAGGCGGGAAACTGCCGGCCCAGCAGCGTGACGGCGCCTTCCAGGCCCGGCGCGCGCGGGCCGAACAGCTCTTCAGGCCCCCAGGCCCACAGCACGGCGTCTTTGATGACCAGCACCAGCGCGAAGGTGGCCAGCAGCTGGAAGAGTTCGGGCGCGCGGTAGATGCGGCGCAGCAGGGTCACTTCAACCAGCGCGCCCAGCAGGCCGACTGCCACCGGCGCCAGCAGCAGTGCGGGCCAGAAGCCGATGGTGCCTGCCAGCCCATCGACCAGCGAATACGCTACGTAAATGCCCAGCATGGTGAACGAGCCATGCGCGAAGTTCACGATGCGCGTGACGCCGAAGATCAGCGACAGGCCCACCGCCACCAAGAACAGCGTGGACGCACCCGCCAGCCCGTTCAGCAACTGCAGCAGCAGGCCGGAGAAGTCCACGGTTCAGGAATGCGCTTGAACGCGCTTAATGGGCCGCAGGCCGCAACTGGCGCACCTTCGCGTCCGACGGCTGGAACTTCGCGCCGTCCAGGTAGCGGAAGTCCACCATCACGCCCTTGCCGCCGTCGTTCTTCGTCTTGCCGACGAAGGCGCCCATGGTCGACTGGTGGTCTTGCGCGCGGTAGGTGATGGGGCCAAAGGGCGTGTCCAGCTGCAGGCCGCGGAAGGCGGCGATCAGCCGTTCGGTGTCGGCCGAGCCGGCCCGCTGCAGCCCGGCGGCCAGCGACAGGATGGCGTTGTAGCCCACCACCGAGCCCGCGCGCGGGTAGTCGTTGAAGCGCTTCTGGTACGCGTCGAGAAACGCCTTGTGCTCGGGCGTCTGAATGGCCTGCCACGGGTAGCCGGTGACGATCCAGCCGTTGGGCGTCTCGTCCTTGAGCGTGTCCAGGTATTCGGGCTCGCCCGACAGCAGGCTCACCACGCCGCGGCCCTGGAACAGGCCCCGCGTGTTGCCTTCGCGCACGAACTTGGCCAGATCGGCCGCGAACAGCACGTTGAAGATGGCGTCGGGCTTGGCGTCAGCCAGCGCCTGCACCACGCTGCCGGCATCGACCTTGCCCAGCGGCGTGGCCTGTTCGGCAACGAACTCCACGTCGGGCTGGGCGGCCTTCATCAGCGTCTTGAAGGTGGTGACGGCCGACTGGCCGTATTCGTAGTTGGGGTAGACGATGGCCCAGCGCTTCTTGCGCAGCTGCACCGCCTCGGGCACCAGCATGGCGACCTGCATGTAGGTGGAAGGCCGCAGGCGGAAGGTGTAGCGGTTGCCGCTCTCCCAGACGATCTTGTCCGTGAGCGGCTCGGCCGCCAGAAAGAACACCTTCTTTTGCCGCGCGAAGTCGGTCATCGCCAGGCCCACGTGCGACAGGAAGGTGCCGGTCAGCACGTCCACCTTCTCGCGAGCCAGCAGTTCCTCGGCCGCGCGGACGGCATCGCCCGGGTTGCCGTTGTCGTCACGGGTGACCAGCTGCAGCTTCTTGCCGCCAATGCCGCCGCCCGCGTTGACTTGTTCCACCGCCAGCTCCATGCCCTTTTTGTAGGGCTCCAGAAACGCGGGCTGCGCCTTGTAGCTGTTGATCTCGCCGATCTTGTAGACCGACTGGGCCTGGGCCAGCGCGGGCAGGCCGGCTGCAAGTGCCAGGGCGGCGAGGGGAATGCGAAGGGTGATGCGGCGAGTCAAAGGCATGGTCATGTGTCCTGGGGCATAAGCATCTGCAATATGAGAATGTACCTGCGCCGCCGGTATGCCTGACAATGCCCGGGTTTGCCCGTATGGCAGGGGGCAGCTTCAAGCCACCGGCCCTGCACCGTGCGGGTGTTCTTCCGTTGTTGTTCTTTCTACCCGGACACTGCCATTCCATGAGCGCCTTTCTCGAAGAACGCGTCCTGACCGTTCACCACTGGACCGACCGCCTTTTCTCTTTCACCACCACGCGTGACCCTGCGCTGCGCTTCTCCAACGGCCACTTCACCATGATCGGCCTGAAGGTGAACGGCAAGCCGCTGCTGCGTGCGTATTCCATCGCCAGCCCGAACTACGAAGAGCACCTCGAGTTCCTGTCGATCAAGGTGGAAGACGGCCCGCTGACCTCCAAGCTGCAGCACATCCAGGTCGGCGACACCATCATCGTCGGCAAGAAACCCACCGGCACGCTGCTGATCGACTACCTGCTGCCCGGCAAGAACCTGTATCTCATCGGCACCGGCACGGGCCTGGCGCCCTGGCTGGCCGTGGCGCGCGACCCTGAAACCTACGAGCGCTTCGACAAGGTCGTGGTGGTGCATGGTGTGCGCCAGGTGGAAGAGCTGGCTTATCAGCACCTGTTCGAAAACGAACTGCCCGAGCACGAACTGCTGGGCGACATCGTCCGCGACAAGCTGATCTACTACCCCACCGTTACGCGCGAGCCTTTCCGCAACCAGGGCCGCATCACCGACCTGATCGACAACGGCACCTTCCCGGCCAACATCGGCCTGCCCGCGTTCGACCCGGCCGTTGACCGCGTCATGCTGTGCGGCAGCCCGGCCATGCTGGCTGACCTGAAGGAAGACCTGGAAAAGCGCGGCTTCCAGGAAGGCAACACCAGCAAGCCAGGCGACTTCGTCGTCGAACGCGCTTTCGTAGAGAAGTAATCGGGCCGACACTGCCTATCGCAGCGCGCCACAAGCCAAAGGCCGGCCCGGATGATTCCGGAGCCGGCCTTTGGCTTTTTATCTGCAGGCGGGGGGCGGTCAGCCCCGGTGCGATTGGCGATCAGTAGGCGTTCACCACGCGCACTGGCTGGCCGTTGCCATAACGGGCGTCGCCGCCCTGGTCCACGCGGAACGAGCGGCCGTCCACGCGCACGGAGGTGCCTTCGGCCACCGGCTGCGAGCGCGTGAAGGTGCGCACCGAGCCGTCGTCCATGCGCACGCGCACTTGGTAAGCCGTGGTGGTGCGGGTGCGTTGCTCCACCGTGTGGCCCACGTAGCCGCCGCCCACGGCGCCCAGCACCGTGGCGGCAGTGCGGCCCGAGCCCTTGCCCACCTGGTTGCCCAGCACGCCGCCCAGCACACCACCAGCGACTGCGCCGATGCCGGTTGCCGGCGCCGCCTGCTGCACGGCCTGCACCGATTCGACCCGGCCGCAGCTGGCGCACACCGGCGCCTGCGCGGGTTGGGCCGACACGGGGCGGGAATAGTTGGGCGATGGGTAGCCGCCGCCCTGTGCGTAGTCTTCACGCCCCGGTGCTGCGGGTGCGGCTGGTGCACGGTTTGCTACTGAATTAATAGCTGGTTGCGCCCGTTGTACCTGCGCTGGAGGCACTTTTGATGCAGATCCTTCGTCCACCAGCGCCGTGCGCGTGTCGGTGGTGGCGCCGGGGGCCGTCATGGCCGCAACGGGTTGGGGGGCGGCTGCATTGCGGCCGGACTGCTGCACGACCAGCGTGGCACCCAGTGCCAGCACACTCACGCCCAGGGCGCCGATGGCGGCCCACAGCCACTTGGCCGATGCGCCCGCCGGGGCTGCTGCGCCGTGGGTGGAAGAAAGTGAATTGGGGGATCGAACGATGAGACTCATGATGAAGTCCTCCTTGGAGTTGTCGCCGGCAGGGTACCCGCAGCCTCGCTTTACAAGACGGGTCTATTTGTAACGGCAGTAAGGAGCGGTGGCCGCTCTGTAGGCCGCCATGCCGACCCGCATTCCCCAGCAGGTGCGCCGATATCCTGCGGGCTATGGCTGCTCAAATTCGCATCGGCATCTCGGGCTGGCGCTATGCGCCGTGGCGCGGGCATTTCTACCCGCCGGGCCTTACACAAGCGCGCGAGCTGGCCCATGCCGCGCACCAGTTTCCGGCCATCGAGCTGAACGGCTCGTTCTATGCACTGCAGCGCCCGCACAGCTACGCCAACTGGGCTGCCGATACGCCAGACGGCTTCGTCTTCACCGTCAAGGCGCCGCGCTTCATTACCCACATCCTGCGGCTGCGCGATGCCCGGGCGGCTGTGGCCAACTTCTTCGCCTCGGGCCTGTTCGCGCTGGGCCCCAAGCTCGGCCCCATCCTGTGGCAGCTGCCGCCCAGCCTGCATTTCGACGCGGATCTGCTCGATGCGTTTTTGGCCCTGCTGCCGCCTGACACCCGCGCCGCCGCTGCGCTGGCTACCGAGCGCGAGCCGCAGCGCATGCGTGGCCGCGAACTCTTGGAGCCCGAGCTGCCCTGGCGCGTGCGCCATGCGCTCGAAGTGCGGCACGAGAGTTTTTGCCACCCCGACTGCATCGCCCTGCTGCGCAGCCATAGCGTAGCGCTGGTGGTGGCCGACACGGGCGGCCGCTGGCCCGAGCTGGGCGATGTCACGGCCGACTTTATGTACCTGCGCCTGCACGGTGCCAGCCAGCTCTACGCCAGCGGCTACAGCGATGCGCAGATCGACCGGTGGGCAGAACGCATCCGTGCCTGGGCGGGCGGCGGCGTGCCGGCCGATGTGCGCACGTTGTCGAAGGAGCAGCCGGGGAGTGGCCGCACGGATCGCAACGTGTTCTGCTTTTTCGACAACACCGAAAAGATCCACGCGCCCACCAATGCGCTGCGCCTGGCCGATCGACTGGGACTCGGCACCGGGCTCGAGATCACCCGTTGACCGGGGTGCGGCCCTTCAGCGGCGGGGCGCTCTCTTCGTCCTTGGGCAGGCCCTTGTGCTTGGCGAACTCCTCGCGGGTTTCCTGCAAGGCGCGGGCGCACGCGGCCGAGAACAGCAACACGGCCGACGAGAAGAAGATCCACATCAGCAGCACCACCAGCGAGCCCGCCGCGCCATAGGCCGACACCACCGCCGCCGTGGAGAGGTACAGCGCCAGCAACTGCTTGCCCACCGTGAACAAGATGGCGCCCACCACCGCGCCGAACACCAGGCAGATCATCGAAGGCTTCGGGCCGCCACCGATGCGCATCAGGCCCACGAACAGGGCCACCGCAATCGCGAACGCGACCAGCTCGTTGACCACCAGCAGCAGCGTGCCCGAGCCCACCGGCAACGTGCCGCTGGCCCAGTGGCCCACCATGTTGATGCCGGTGGACACCATCAACGAGATCAGCAGCAGAAAGCCGATGGCGAGCACATAACCCAACCCGCGCAGCCGCAGCGAGGCCATGCGCCACCAGGCCTTGGTGGTCTGCGGCGCGGCGGGCAGGCCGCCCAGCCAGAGGCGTTCCAGCGCGGACTGCAACTCCACGAAGACGCCAGTGGCGCCTGAAAGCAGCAGCCCGAAACCGAACAGCGAGGCCAGCCGCCCTTCAGACGGCTCCTGCGCGCTGGCCAGCGCCATGCGGATCACATCCGCGCCGCGCGCGCCCACCACATGCTGCACCTGGGCGATGAGGTTGGTCTCCAGATATTCCTTGTCGATCCACCAGCCCATCACCCCCACCAGCAGCAGCAGCAGCGGCGCCAGGCTCAGCATGCCGTAGAACGACATCGCTGCGCTCATGCGCGGGCCGTCCACGTCCATCCACAGGTTGGCGGCGCGAATCAACGGGGCGATCGGCCGCAGCAAGCGTTGCGCGCGATCGGCCACACGTTCCTTGAAAGAAGAAAGTGCCATGCCCGATTGTCAGGCCCGCCCAGGTGGCCGACTGTCAGCAGATGCCGACAGGGCCGCGAAAGGCATGGCTCGCCGGTCGTACACTCCACGCCTTCCATCGCACCCACTGAAACAGGACAGAAGAATGCAGACGCGCTGCGCACTGGTCGGCATGCCAGGCTCGGGCAAATCGACCGTCGGCCGGCAGCTCGCCCGCCGCCTCGACGTGCCTTTCGTGGACCTCGACCATCGGCTCGAGCAGGTGCTGGGCACCAGCATTCGCACGTATTTCGAGCTGCACGGCGAAGACAGCTTTCGCGAACGCGAAACGGCGCTGCTGGCCGAAGTGGCAGCGCAACCCGGCAACTTGGTGCTGTCGACTGGTGGTGGCGTCGTGCTGCGCGCGCCCAACCGCGCCATCCTGCAGGACTTCGGCCACGTGCTGTATCTGCGCGCCTCGCCCGACGAGATCTTCAAGCGCGTGCGCCACGACAAGGCCCGCCCGCTGCTGCAAGTGGCCAACCCGCTAGAGCGCCTGCGCGAGATGTACGCCCTGCGCGACCCGCTCTACCGCGAAGCCGCCCACTTCACCATCGAGACCGGCCGGCCCACCGTGGGCACCCTGGTCAACATGATCATGATGCAGTTGGACATGGTGGCGTAGGCTGCGGGCTGTCGGCCTGATTCGGCTTGGATTCAGTCTGATTTGCTATAAAAAATATAGCTGCCTACGCTTGTGGATAGGGCGCTAGAGGCCAATTTGGCTTGAAATCTGCCGCGACCGGCGCAGGCGATGCCCCGGCTACGCCCGCAGCACGTAGCTGGCCAGCACGGCCTGCACCTCGTAGATGCTCAACTTCTTGTTGAACTGCTTTTGCACCGGCACGGGCGAGCCGGAAATCCAGATCTTCAGTTCCGCGTCCAGATCGAACGTGCCCGCCGTCTCCACGCTGAAATGCGTGATGCTCCGGTAGGGAATCGAGTGGTAGGCCACCTTGCTGCCCGTGATGCCCTGCTTGTCCACCAGCACGAAGCGCTTGTCGGTGAACACGAAGTAGTCGCGGATCAGCTGGTAGGCGTGTTCCACCTTCTCGCCGGGCGCGAGGATCTGCGCGAAGTCCCGCTGAATCGTCTGCGGGTCGATCTTGGAGGCGTTGCCCAGCACGCCGTCGAGTAAGCCCATGAGGTGGTCCTTTGGTGGAATGACGTTGGAGCCGGCCGTGCGATAAAGGCGGCCACGGCGGTGAATCGAAGTGTCGGGCTGGATGCCGGTCGACAGACACCAATCCAACGACAAGGGTTCTTAATTCAGCACGTCCCGAATCGCCGGGTCCTTGCCGAACTGGGCCTTGGCGAAAGGGCACAGCGGAATCACCTTGGTGTTGGCACTGCGCGCCCACACCACCAGCGCGCCGAGCAATTGGCGGCCGACACCCTGGCCCTTCAATGATTCATCGACTTCGGTGTGGTCGATGATGATCAGGGACGCATTGGTGCGGCTGTAGGCCATCTCGGCTACGCGCTGCCCCTTTTGCTGAATGAAGAAGGCGCCCTTGGTGCCCAGCTCTTCGTGTTCGATGGAATGTTCCATGATTTTCCCAATGCAGATGCGGCGACTGGCCAGGCGCTTGGAGGCAGGTCAGGCCGCAGTGGTGGTGAATTCGGCCGGTGTCAGATCCAGGCCGAGGAATAGGGTGCCGGGTATGGGGTTGAACGATACAGGCGGCGCCGGCAGAAAGCCCAGCGACTGGTAGATGCCCTGGGCAGCCTTGAACTCGGGCAGTACGTCCAGGCAGATGCGCACGTAGCCCGCCGCTCTGGCCTGCGCGATGATGCTTTCGACCAGCCGGCGGCCCAGCCCGTGCCCGCGCGCTGCAGAGCGAATGTAGACACGCTTCATCTCACAAGTGCGCTCATCCACTTTGCGCAGTGCGGCGCAGCCAACAACGGCGCCATCCTTCCACGCCAGCAGCAGCCGGCCGTCTGGTGCGGCGTATTTGCCCGGCAGCGCAGCAAACTCCGGCTCGTAGTCTTGAAAGTCGAGACTCACGCTCGGGCTGGCGACGTATTCCCGAAAGATGGCGACGACGTGATCGTGGTCTGCAGGAAAGCTGGCGGGCTTTATGTCGATCATGGGATTTAGAAGACGACCTGGCGCGTTCGCCGGGCGCCAACGTTCAAGCTGCGGCCGGCAGGTTAGCCTGCTCCGGCCTTTTCCACACATAGACCAGCACAGCCAGCATGCCGGCCGCCACCGCAGCCTGAATGGCACGCGACGGCGTTTCAAAAAAGATGAGAGAGAAGCTGGCCACCATGCTGGCCGTGATGACCCACTTCGTCGTGCGCGAAATCGCGCCAGAGGTCTGCCAATTGGTGATCAGCTTGCCGAACCGTGGATGCGTCGTCAGCCATCGGTCCATTGCAGGTGACGAGCGCGAAAAACACCCGGCGGCCAGAGCAAGGAACACGATGCCTGGGATCAACGGCACCACCAGTGCGACAACACCGAAGGCCAGGCTGAGGCAGCCCACGCCAAAGTAGAGAGGACGCTGCCACGAAGGCTTGAGGGACGTGTTGGGGTTAGTCATAGTGAAAGCACACCGTTTGCAAAGTATTTGCGCAAGGCTCGGCGGAAGACTGTGAGAGCGGCCCGGTCATGGGCTGGACCGTGGCGAACCGCAGGCCGCCGGGAGTGTATCGCCTGCAACGCGACACAGCGCAACACCGCATGCTAAGTATCCGCGTGCACCGGCTCGCACAGCACTTGCGTCTTCACCGAGTTGGCGATGAAACACGCTGCATGCGCCTTGTGATGGAGCTGCTCTATCTGCTCTCGGCTCGGCACGCTATCGCCAGAGAAGAGCACTTGCGGACTCAGCGTCACGGTCAGCATGGCCATTTGTCCCTCGGCGTTCTTGCCCATCACACCCGCTGCGCTATCGATGTAGCGATCAACGCAAAACTCGTGTTTGGCGGCGATGGAGAGAAACCACAGCATGTGGCAGCTCGACAGCGAGGCCACGAAAGCCTCCTCCGGATCAACCGCCGCAGCGTCCGACATCGGCAAAGGAACGACGTGCGGTGACGAAGAGCCGGGCACTTCGATGCCACCATCGAATCGAAGCACATGCCGTCGGCTGTATCGATTGCCGAGGAATTCCTGCTCGCCACGGAGCCAGGTGATTTCTGCGGTGTATTGGGCCATTGGGTGCTTTCGAGGTTGGGCATGCGACAGGTGCAAAGAGTAGCGGCCTTGTCGCCAGGTTTTCGCGCGCGCGGGGGGAACAAGTTGTCAGGCGCACTCTCCGGCCACCGGTTCACGCATGGTGATGCTGGTGGCGCGGCTGTATCCGGGGTGGGCCGACTTGCCGACCTTCCGAAAGCCTAACGCTGCAAAGGCGTGGTTCTCGACCAGCGCGGCCTATGTCTGCAGTTCGGCCCATCTCTAGGCGCCGTGTGATAGACCGTCTGGCACTGGTTCATACCCGTTCCCTCTGCCATTCAACCAACGTAACTGGGTCTTCCCTTCGCTGCGCAGGTAGGACTGCGCCAGATGGAACAGGTGATGCGCCAGGTCGGCATCGACCAAGGTGCGCCGCTTTCCGTCGGCTTCAACGCTAAGAAAATGCGCTTCGCCTGGCTCGTCAATGTAGCTGCGTGCAATCAGGCTAACGGGGCCATCGGTAAAGCGGTAGACGTCGTACTCGTAGTAATAGTCGTACGCGCCCAATTCGTCTGGCTCGCTGCAGTCGATTTGACGGGTGCACTCAATTTGCATGGCTAAAGTACGAACGTGTCTTTGCGCTCAGCACGGCCCATAGATTGATCGCAATCTCCAGGCCGCTGCGAACGGCATGAGACACCAGGGGCTGCGTAGGAATCGCCGTTTCCTGTACCTGGATCAGTATGTAGATGTTCTGCGCCAGGATGCCCCCGTAATAGACCACTGCGGCAGCCAGCATCAGCCAGTCCCACCGCGCCCTGCCAAGCAAGGCGAGGGCCGACGAAGCGATGAGGAGGCTGGCGGTGGCCAGAGAAAACACAGCAGCTCCCGGCCCCGGCCTGAACTCGTCGGGCACTTGCGGGGACGTCGAGAGATAGGCAAGCATGAACAAGCCTATGAGGCCAGCCACCATGTTCATGACGGCGGCTACCCAGAGTCGCCTGGGCCGCTTGCGCAGAGGGTCTTCTGTCGTTTTGCTCATATGACTTTGCGTCCAAGGGCGATGACCCGCATCACCTGAATTTGTAGCGTCACTTCCAAAACTGCCACGGCTTCTTGGGTGCTTCGATGCCTTGGGCTTTGGTTTGCAGAAAGCGCAGGTACTTCGGGTCTTGGTCTTTGAAGATGTCAGCTCCACCGCCCATGTATGCCCGCATCAGTTCGTCTGCTGCACGATCAACAACGCCTAGCTCGTACAGACACTGGCCCAGTCTTAGGTGCAGGAAAGCATTGCCAAGCGCATCTGGGCACTGCATTGCCGTGCTGAGGTTGTCTCTGCCTGCCGTGTAGTCCCTACACAGAAAGTTTGCGTCGCCTATCGCTGCAAGCAGCCAAGTGGCGGCATTCCACCCGGTCTTTGGCTCTGGCAAGAGATCCCAGGCCTGCCAATACACGGGTATCGCCTCCGAGTATTTTTGTTCTTCTGCCAAGACATCACCTTCGGCAGACAGGCGCTCAATCTCGGAGTGGATGGTTTCCGGAAGTTCAGGCATATGGCATCGGCTCTAGTGACGTGCAATGTTTGACATAGGCGGCGATGCCGATGTGGTTGAAGTCCGCCCAATGGAAGAGATCGGCCGCTTCAGCACTGCCAGAGGAACTTTGGGCTAGCCGATCCGCATGAGCAGTTGAAGACATAAGCACAGCCACCCCCTCCAAAGTTCATTTCGGTTTGCCAATCCGGCCCTTGCTCCAACTGTGCGACGAAGCTCATCGGCTGCTGGCAGGAACTGCAAAGGGGCACTTCTTCTCCCTGAAGCCAGGTAGGAGTTCCGCCTATCTGCCCCAGCACCTCCCGCGGACTCGCATCATTTTCTTTCGACCACGCTGCTCTCGCGGACTCGTAGTTCTCTTCGGAACGCAAAACGGTCCGCGCCCCATGGCGGGCGGGGCGTACAACTTCTCCCGATGACGGCGGCTGCACCAGGTCGAGGCCTGTCGTCGGGACAGCCACGACCTGGTTCCCTCCAGCATCGGCATCCCATTCTTCACACAGGCCTGGCTCGTTCTGGCACATGAAGAGCAAGAGCAGTGCACTCGAATCACTTTGCGGCAACTGCCCCAGGAACTGCATGGAACCGTTGCATGAGCGGCAAACGGGCCAATCGACAACACCGCCGGGTGCACTGGGCCTGCCACCAAAGGCTGTCTCGGCCGTGGCGATCTCGGTGCCTTCTTGAACGTGAACCAGCAGCTTGGTCATCGCAGAGGAATCCTTCCGAGGAGGGTTAGAGACTGAATGACGCCGCGTGACGAAGAAACGTCGGCTTGGACGAGTGGTTCGATGACATCATGGCGAGTAACGCCGAAGCCAAGCGGCGCCGAAGGGCGTCTGCCTTGGGCCATCTGTTAACCGGCACGTACCGGAAATGTGGTTGCAATGCAATCAAATCCTCTGATCGCCGACGGAAGATGCCCTTGTTCCAAGTGAATATGGAAATCTAGCCGATTGCCCGTTCCTGGTGCATCGAACGCTATGCCCACCAGCGCAATGTGGCCCTTGCCGTCACCTGTGAGGTGCAATGCGAGTTGTCCCTCAAGAGTCTCGAAACGCGCAGACCCTGCCAGCGACTCATACAGAGAACACAGGCTTTCCCGAAATTCAATCAATTCCGAGGTGAGGAAGGTCGCCTCAAATGAACCAGAAAACGAGCCGACGTTGAGATGCACAGATACCCGGAGCCAGTTGTCGTCGTAGTAATCGCCTGCTGGAGCGCGCTCATAGCCATGCAAACGCACCTCGACTCGCTCCGCCTCTCCGCCTCCGAACGCAAAACTCTCCACGATCTATCTGCCGGTTAACGAACTGAGTTCAGCCGCCGCGAAGCGGTTTGCTGCGGCGAACAGTTAGGCCCTAAGGCCGAAAGATGGCGCCCCGACTTCAAGACGGGCGCGGTCCACGAAAAAGCGCTGCGCAACAATAGCGGTGCGGCGTCGCGAAAATGATAGCTGGTAGCGCTTGCTGCAAAAACGCTGGAGGCCAAAAAAGCCTGAAGCTGGCGCAGCTTTGAGAGGCGAACCCCGGCGCAGCAACAAAACCCCCGAGCAGAAACCTGTGCGATGCGAAACGCTGGAATGAATAGCGGTCTACATAAAGAAGGTATTTAGAGGAACTAACGAATGAGTGCAGCCGCCGCCTAAGCCGGTCGGCTGTAACGTGTGGTTAGGCGCAAGACCTTGTGCGCACACAGGCGCCTGCTTGCTCACGTTGCTACCCACCCAAGCCCGCTGCAAAGTTCGCAATCTTCTTCCTCGAAGATTGGCCCCTCTGGAGCGAGCACTCGTTCGACTTTGCGCCCGGTTTGTCCGCAGTCTGGGCTCGGCATATATCTAGGATTGTTTCCTGGATACGGGTTAGCTTTTAAAGTATTTGACTTAGCTTGGTCGCCTGTGGACTTCGCTGCCGGCTTGCCTGTAAATGCCATCTTGAACACCCTGCCTGTATTTGGACTGATGCCTGAGTTAAACGGCGGCGTAGCCGTTCGCTTGAATAGAATGTTATGTTCTCACGCTTGATGCGGTGTGAGATTAACAGTCGCATTTGAATTTGACGTTGTAATTTATGTATGCGTTAAGCCCATCACCAGATTGGGCCAAGCTAAGCGGCGGCGTAGCCGTCCGCTAGAGCGCCGGGTTAGAAAAGCAATTTTATTGGCAAGGTGTCATTTATTTTTTGGGGGGTTGCTCGATTTGCTAGGTTTGAGGCCCGGTGTATTCCCTGGTGTGGTTTTGTTATCACGGCGGCGCTGATCCGGCTTTCCTGTTGAATCTGCTATCGGCTTTGGTCCTGGTTTAAGTGCCATGAGTTATCTCCTTTGTAGTTTAAAAAATTACAATGTTCGCATACCGTCTAACTAGAATTAGACAGCACTCATCCTAATGGCTGAAGTCCAATAAGACAACACATCTTGTTGCGTACCCAGGAAAACCCCGCACCAGTGATTAGGCAAACCTAAAATTTTCCGGATGAATCCAGACAGGGCATCCGTGGCTATTGCGGGCTCTGACTCTCGCCCGCCCAAACTGCTGGAGCGCATGCGCATTCGTTTGCGCACGCTCCACTCCAGTATTCGTACCGAACATGCCTATCTCGACTGGGCTCGGCGTTTTATTCTTTTCCACGACAAGCGCCATCCGCAAGACATGGTTGCGCTGGAGGTCGAGGCGTTTTTGAGCCATCTGGCGGTGGATCGCCAAGTTTCCGCATCCACGCAAAACCAGCCAAGGCGGCGATTCTGTATTTGACGAGCAGGTCCTCGGCATCGAACAGGCGTGGCTGGACGAGGTCGTGCAAGCCAAGCGGTCCCAGCGTTTGCCGGTGGTGCTGACGCCCACCGAGGTGCGCGACTTGCTGTTGCACATGAACGGCACGCCCGGCCTGGTGGCGCGATTGTTGTATGGCACGGGCATGCGACTGCTGGAGGCGCTGCGCCTGCGTGTGAAGGACGTGGAGTTTGCGCGGCGCGAGGTGATCGTGCGCGAAGGCAAGGGCAACAAGGATCGGGTGACCGTGCTGCCCGAGAACCTGCTGGCACCGCTGCGCTTGCAGTTAGACAAAGCGCGGGCGTTGCATGAAAAGGATCTGGCGGCCGGGCTGGGACGGGTGTATCTGCCGCATGCGCTGGCGGTGAAGTACCCAGACGCGGACCGGAGTTGGGCGTGGCAGCGGGTTTGTCCGTTGCCCGTGCGGTCTATGGATCCTCGCCCGGATGTGCGCAGCGGCCAGCCACTGGAACGGCGCCACCATGTGTACCCTGAATCGGTGCAGCGGGCGGTGCGCGAGGCGGCGCGGCGTGCGGGCATCGACAAGCCGGTATCGCCCCACGTGCTGCGGCATTCGTTCGCCACGCATCTGCTGCAGGCGGGCTACGATATTCGCACGGTGCAGGAACTGCTGGGCCATGCCGATGTCAGCACTACCATGATCTACACCCATGTGCTCGACAAGGGTGGGCGCGGCATCTTGAGTCCGCTCGATGCCTTATAGCCCCGTTCAGCGGGACTGCGAGCCAAAAATGCCCGTAGCGCTTATCAATAAAGCGCTACCAGCTATTAATTAAATAGCATTCAGATCGCGAAGATCTTCCCCGGGTTCAGGATGTTCTTCGGATCCAGTGCCTGCTTGATCGCCCGCATCATCGCCACCGCGCCTGGCCCGGTCTCGTCCAGCAGAAAGCCCATCTTGTGGATGCCCACGCCGTGTTCGCCGGTGCAGGTGCCGCCCAGCGCCAGGGCGCGGGCGACCAGTTGGTGATTCAGCGCTTCGGCCTTCTGGCGTTCTTCGGCACTGTTCGGGTCGATCAGGTAGCCGAAGTGGAAGTTGCCGTCGCCCACGTGGCCGACCAGAAAGTACGGAATGCCGCTGTCGTCGGCCTCGGTCACCGAATCCAGCAGGCAGTCGGCCAGGCGGCTGATGGGCACGCAGGTGTCGGTGCTGATGGCGCGGCAGCCGCGGCGGCTTTGCACGGCGGCGAAGTAGGCGTTGTGCCGCGCGGTCCACAGGCGCGTGCGCTCTTCGGGCGTGGTGGCCCATTCAAAGGCGTTGCCGTTCCAGTCCTGCGCGATGGCCTGCACCGTTTCGGCCTGTTCCTGCACGCCTGCGGGCGAGCCGTGAAATTCCATCAGCAGCATGGGCTCTTCGCGCAGGCCCAGCTTGCTGTGGGCGTTGACCATGCGCACGGTGTGCGCGTCGATCAGCTCCACGCGGGCGATGGGCACACCCAGCTGTATGGTCTGGATGACGGTGCGCACCGCTTCTTCGATGCTGGGGAACGAGCAGATGGCGGCGCTCACCGCCTCGGGCAGCGGGTACAGGCGCAGCGTGACTTCGGTGATCACGCCCAGCGTGCCTTCGCTGCCCACGATCAGGCGCGTCAGGTCGTAGCCGGCGGCGCTTTTCTTGGCGCGGGTGCCGGTGCGGATCGCCTCGCCGCTGGCGGTAACCACCTCCAGCGCCAGCACGTTCTCGCGCATGGTGCCGTAGCGCACGGCGTTGGTGCCGCTGGCGCGCGTGGCGGCCATGCCGCCGATGCTGGCGTCCGCGCCGGGGTCGATAGGGAAGAACAGGCCCGTGTCCTTGATGGCGTCGTTCAATTGCTTGCGCGTGATGCCGGGCTGCACGGTCACCGTCAGGTCCTCGGCGTCCACGCGCAGCACGCGGTTCATGCGGTTCACGTCGATGCTGATGCCGCCCTGGATGGCCAGCAGGTGGCCTTCGAGCGACGAGCCGGCACCGTAAGGAATGACCGGTACTTCGTACTGCGCGGCCAGGCGGATGGCGTCTGCCACGTCCTGCGTGCTTTCGGCGAACACGACGGCGGAGGGCGGGGGCGCCTGGATCGAGCCCTCGTCGCGGCCGTGTTGTTCGCGCACGGCCAGCGCGGTGGAAAGCTGCGCGCCAAAGCGCGCCGCCAGCGCATCCAGCAGCACTTGCGGCACGGGGCGAAGCGGCACATTGGGCAACAGATGGGAGGCGGAGGTGGGGGCGTTCATGGCTTTCTTTCGGCAGGCGCCGCGGTGGTGCGCTGCGGGTGTGGGCGATGGTTGATTCTAGAAGCCGATGAGCGCCGGGGCCATGCCGGGCGGCCATGACCCCACGTCGCCTCTTGGCCCGCGCTCAGGCCTGCGGCGTCACATGGTCTGCAAAGCGCTGCGCCGCCGCCGGCAGGTCCGCAAAGCGCAATGCATACAGGTTGAGTTCACGGTCGGCCCAGGCGTCGGTGAGCGCGATGGCGCGCAGGTCGGTCGCCTCGCCCAAGGCGCGGAAGGCGCCCTCGGGCATCACGCCCAGGCCCAGGCCGCTTTCCACCATGCGGCACATGGCGCTGAGGCTGTCCACCTCCATGCGCCGGCCCAGCACACGCCGCGTCAGCCGTGCTTCCTGCGCCAGCGACTGCTGCACCGTGCTGCTGTCACGCAGGCCCACTTGCGGATAGGCCAGTGCGCGTTCATACGCCACCTTGCGCAGCCGTGCCAGCGCATGCCCGCGCGGCACCACCAGCACCAGGCGTTCACGCCGGTAGGGGCGTGATTCCAGGCCCAGCACCTCGTCGCTGGCGCCGCAGATGCCGATGTCCGCCGCGCCTTCGCGCACCGCCTGCGCCACGGCGCGGCTGGCGGCCTGGCGCAGGTCGATGCGGATGTCGGGCTGCCGCTGCATGAAGCCGGCGATCTCTGCAGGCAGAAACTGCTCGACCACCGATGCGCTTGCGCACACCTTCACATGGCCGCGCACGCCCTGGGCAAATTCGCCCAGATCGGCATGCAGGTGCTCCACCGCCAGCAGGATGGCGTGCGCATGCTGCAGCAGCTGCGCGCCGGCCGGCGTGGGCCGCGCGCCGCGCGCATGGCGCACCAAAAGCGGCGCCTGGGCCAGCACTTCCAGCTCGGCGATGCGCTTGCTGACGGCCGAGGGCGCCAGCTGCCCGCGCTCGGCCGCGCGGGCGATGCTGCCGGTCTCGCACACCATGATGAAAAGATCGAGCGTGCCCAGATCGAGCTGGCGCAAGAAGCTGCGAGGGGAGAGAAGGCGGGACATGGAAAAGAAGGAGGAGGGGATGTGGAGCGCCTCCATCGCTTGCAAGACGCGAGCCATCGCGTTCTGGAACGGCTCGCGGAGATTTTTGCACTTCTCTGGCCACAGCGGCCTGCCTACGATGCATCGCTTGGCCCTTCCCAGGTTCCTACGCTCCCAGGCTCCCATGATCTTTTCCTCTCTTGACGCAGCGCGCACCGCCCGCGCGCTGGTGGCCACCGATGCCGTGCGCATCGCGGGCGACACGCCTTTCTTCTACACCTCCGGCTGGGCCAGTCCGGTCTATGTGGACGTGCATGCGCTACTGTGCGACGTGGCCTGGCGCACCGACCTGATGGATGCCGCTGCTCGCGCTGTAGCGCCGCTGGTGGCGCAGCGCGGCATCAGCGCCGTGGTGGGCTCGGAAAGCTCCGGCATTGCCTTCGCGGCGTGGCTGGCCGACCGGCTCAGCCTGCCGATGCTGTACCTGCGCAAGCGGCCCATTGGCTGGGGTGTGCAGGCCCAATTGCAAGGGCGCGTACCGCAAGACGGTGGCAGCCTGCTGCTGGTGGACGACGTGACCACCGACGGGCGCTCCAAGATGGCCGCAGCTGCCGCGCTGCGCCAGGCCGGCACCCAGGTCAGCGATGCGCTGGTGCTGTTCGACTACGCCATCTACCCCCACACCACCGAGCAGTTGGCGCAGCACGCGCTGCAGCTGCACGCGCTGGCGTCGTGGTCGCACTTGCATGCGGCACTGATCGAATCGGGAAGCCTGAGCGCACAGCAGCTGCAGACGCTGGCCCAGTTCACCGCATCGCCCACGCAGTGGTCTCTGGCACACGGTGGCACCGGCGCCGGGCCGGCAGGAGCCTTGGCATGAACGCCGACGCATGGCGCAGCCAGGCCGAGACACTGCTGCGCGAAGTGGCTGACGGCACCCGCGACGGCCCGGGCATCACGCGCGAGAGCTACGGGCCTGGCGAAGACGCCGCCTTGCAGGTGCTGGAGCGGCACGCCGCCACGCTGGGGCTGGCCTGCGAATACGACCGTGCCCGCAATCTCTGGATGCGCCTGCCCGAAGACACGCGCACCGACCCGGTGGTCGTGATCGGCTCGCATGTGGATTCCGTGCCGCAAGGCGGCAACTATGACGGCCTGGCGGGTGTGGTGGCCGGTATGCTGGTGCTGGCGTCGCTGCGCGGCCGGCACGACCAGGCCGCGCCTGTGCGCGTGCTGGCCCTGCGGGGTGAAGAAAGCGCGTGGTACGGCCGGGCCTACATGGGCTCCATGGCGCTGCTAGGCCGCCTGCCTGCGGCCGCCTTGCAACTGCCGCACCGCGCGGGCGCTGGCACGCTGGAAGGCGCCATGGCGCGTTGCGGCGCCGATGTGGACGCCATCGCACAAGGCACATCGCTGCTGCCGGTGCCCGTGGCGGCGTATCTGGAACTGCATATCGAACAAGGCCCGGTGATGGTGGCGCGCGGCTGGCCGGTGGCGGTCGTCACCGGCATTCGCGGCAACTTGCGCCACAACCGCGTGCGCTGCATTGGAGAGGCCGGCCATTCCGGCGCCGTGCCGCGCTGGCTGCGCAAGGACGCCGTGCTGGCCGTGTCGCAGCTGCTGTCGCGCATGGACGAGCACTGGCGTGTGCTGCTGCAGATGGGCATGGACCTGGTGATGACCAGCGGCATCTGCACTACGCCCGCGCAGTCGCATGCGGTGTCGGTCATTCCGGGCGAGGTGCAGTTCAGCTTCGAGGTGCGGAGCCAGGATGCCGCCACGCTGGAGCGCTTCCATCAGCTGATGCAGGACGAATGCCGCGCGATTGCGGCCGACCGGGGCGTGCGGTTCGAATTCGACGACCGCCTCTACACCGCGCCGGCCACGATGGATGAGGGCTGGATCCAGCGTTTCGAGGCCGTGGCCAAGCGCGCGGGGCAGGCGCTAGAGCGCGTTCCCAGCGGAGCGGGCCACGATGCCGCCGTGTTTGCGGCTGCCGGCATTCCGGCAGCCATGCTGTTCGTGCGCAATGCCAACGGCTCCCACAACCCGCATGAAGCGATGGACATTGACGATTTCCTGCAGGGCACCCGGTGGCTGGCTGAAGGGCTGCTGGCCGGCTGACGGAAGTCGCCTTCGCCCAGCTTGCGGGCACGGAAGGCGCCAGGTTGGTGCGAATGAGCCGGTGTACCGCGCACAGCGAACCACATTTGTGCACTCGCCTTGAATACAAGCGGGCACGGTTTCTGCTGATCAGTCGGCATGCCTCCTGCCGCTTCTGCGCCCACTTCCTCTTCCACCACCATCAGCGACCGCATCATGGAAGCCGTGATGGCGCAGAAGCTGCCGCCCGGCACTCGCCTGGGAGAGCAGCAACTGGCCGCGCTGTTCGACTGCAGCCGCACTGTGGTGCGAGAGGCGCTGATGCGGCTGTCGGTGCGCGGTATCGTCACCGTCAGCGCACGGCGCGGCTGGTATGTGGTGGAGCCGTCGCAGGACGAAGCGCGCGAGGCCTTCGAGGCGCGCCGCGTGATCGAGCTGGGCCTCATTCGCAGCATGAAGCAGCCGCTGGGCAAGGGCGCGCTGCAGTCGCTCAAGTCGCACCTGCGGCGTGAGAAGGCCGCTGTGCGCGGCCACGACGTAGCCGCACGCAGCTTCTTGCTGGGCGACTTCCACGTCTGCCTGGCTGAGTGCCTGGGCAACAGCCTGCTGGCCGACACGCTGCGTGATTTCACGGCGCGCACCACGCTCATTGCCATGCTGTACCAGTCGTCGCACGACGCGGCGCAGTCGTGCGACGACCACGTGCAAATCGTTGCGGCGCTGGAGTCGGGCGACATTGCGGGCGCTGAAGCGCTCATGGAAGAACACATCGGCACCGTGCAGGGGCACCTGCGCCTGCCGGCCCTGGCCGACCCGCTGGCGCGCCTGCGCGGTGCGCTGGCTCCCCTGGGCACCACCACGGCAATCGATGCTGCAGAGATCGCAGAAGCAGCCGACATGCCCTCGACGGCACGGCCCTTGCATTCCGAGACGCCGCAGCGCAGGCAGCGGCGCAAGACACCGCTGCCGACTGATCAGACGCTTTCACCCCTGTCCAAAAACCACCCCCTCCCTTGATGTCGACCTGGAGCACTTTCATGACCTTCTTCACACTCTCCCGCCGCCACGCCGCCTTGGCCATCGCCGCCGCCACGCTGCTGGGCGGCACCGCCGCCCACGCGCAAACCGCGCTGGACAAGATCACGCAGGCCAAGACCATCAAGATCGCCGTGCCCACCGACTACCCACCCTACGGCTTCGTCGGCCTGGACCTCAAGCCCCAGGGCCTGGACGTCGCCATGGCGGAACTCATCGCCAAGCAACTGGGCGTGAAGCTCGAGATGGTGCCCGTCACCAGCGCCAACCGCATTCCTTATGTGCAGACCAAGCAGGTCGATCTGGTGATCTCCACGCTGGGCAAGAACCCCGAGCGCATGAAGGTGATCGACTTCACGCATGCCTACGCGCCGTTCTTCCAGGGCGTTTATGCCCCCAAGAGCATGACCGTCAAGTCGTTCGACGACCTGGCAGGCAAGACCATTGCCGTGGCCAAGGGCGCGATGGAAGAGCAGGAACTGGCCAAGGTCGGCCCCGCGTCCATGCAGTTCAAGCGCTATGAAGACCAGGCTGCATCTACCGCCGCGTTCGTCGCCGGCCAGGCGCAGGTGCTGGCCACCAGCGTGTCCAACGCCGGTCTGATGGCACAGAAGAACCCGCAGCTGGGCGCTGAATACAAGCTGCTCATCAAGGACAGCCCGTGCTTCGTCGGTGTCGCCAAGGGCGAAGACGCACTGCGTGCCAGGGTCAACGAGATCATCCTGGCCGCCAAGAAGGACGGCACGCTGGACGCCATGGCCAAGAAGTGGCTGAGCCGCCCCGCTGGCGATCTGCCACTGACGGAATGAGGGTGCTCCCCCCTGAGGCGCTGCGCGCCTTCACCCCCTCTCTCACGCTGCGCGTGGGAGGGGGGACGACGCCAGTGGCCCGGCGAAGCCGGTTCCACGGCGTCTGCTGGTCTGGCCTGCTCCGCGGCCATCGGACGGGTGAGGCCGTGACGGGTTCATGGGCCGCGTCCTGCAACGGATGATTGATATGCAAATCCAACTCGATTTCGCGGCTGTGCTGGTGCAGTGGCCGTTTCTGCTGCGCGGTGTGCTGTGGACGCTGGGGCTGACGGCCCTGTCCATGGCCATCGGCATGGTGGTGGGCATTGCCTGCGCCTGGGCGCGCGCCAGCGGGCCGCTGCCGCTGCGCGTGGCGGTGGGGGCTTATGTGGAGCTGATCCGCAACACGCCCTTCATCGTCCAGCTCTTCTTCATCTTCTTCGGCCTGCCCTCGCTGGGCGTGAAGCTGGGCCCCGAGGTCGCCTCCATCATCGCCATGGTGCTGAACCTGGGTGCCTATGCCACCGAGATCATCCGTGCCGGTGTCGAAAACACGCCGCGCGGCCAAATCGAGGCGGCGCAGAGCCTGGCGCTCAATCGCGTGCAGGTGTTCACCCGCGTGGTGCTGCCACCGTCGCTCAAGCGCGTGTGGCCGGCCATGGTCAGCCAGATCATCATCGTGATGCTCGGCTCTGCCGTCTGCGGCCAGATCGCCACCGAGGAATTGAGCTATTCGGCCAACGTGATCCAGGCGCAGAACTTCCGCACGTTCGAGGCCTACATCGTCGCCACCGGCATCTACCTGCTGCTGTCCGTCACCCTGCGCCACCTGCTCAACTGGGCCGGTCCACGGTTCATCTTCGGCCGCTAACGGGAGCATCGCCATGGTCGATTTCACCTTCTGGGACATCTTTCGCAACCTGCTGCTGGCCGCGCGCTGGACGGTGGTGCTCTCGCTCATCGCCTTCATTGGCGGCGGGCTGGTGGGCGCGCTGCTGCTGGTGGCGCGCCTGACACGCATCGGCTGGGTGGACCGCGTCGTGGGCGCCTACGTGCAGCTGTTTCAGGGCACGCCGCTGCTTATGCAGCTCTTTCTGGCGTACTTCGGCATCGGCCTCTTCGGCATCCAGGTGTCGGTGTGGGTGTCGGTCACGGTGGCGCTCACGCTCTACACCAGCGCTTTCCTCACCGAGATCTGGCGCGGCTGCGTCGCCTCCATTCCGAAAGGGCAGTGGGAGGCCGCGCAGAGCCTGGCGCTGTCGTTCGGCGAACAGCTGCGCCACGTGGTCTTTCCGCAGGCGCTGCGCATCGCCATTCCGCCCACGGTGGGCTTCATGGTGCAGGTCATCAAGGGCACGGCGCTCGCATCGGTGGTGGGGTTCGTCGAACTCACGCGGGCCGGCAACATGATCTCCAACGTCACCTATCAGCCCTTCACCGTGTTCGCCTGCGTGGCGCTGATGTACTTCGCGCTGTGCTACCCCATCAGTCTTTACGCCAAGTTCCTGGAAAGGAAGATCCTCCATGCAAGCCGTCGCTGAAACCCCACTGGACGGGGAACGCCCCGCCGCTGCGCCCGTCTCCGGCGCGCCCATCGTGCAGATCACCGCGCTGCGCAAATCTTATGGCGCCAACGAGGTGCTCAAGGGCATCGATCTGAAGGTCGCGCGTGGCGAAGTCATCGCCATCATCGGCAAGAGCGGCTCGGGCAAGAGTACGCTGTTGCGCTGCATCAACGGGCTGGAGCAGTTCCAGGACGGCGCCCTGTCGGTTGACGGCAAGCCGTTGCTGCACGACAGCCCGATGGCCATGCGCGAGTTGCGCCAGCGCGTGGGCATGATCTTCCAGAGCTTCAACCTGTTTCCGCATCTGTCGGTGGGTCGCAACGTGATGCTGGCGCCCACGCTGGTCAAGAAGACCGACAAGGTCGATGCCGCCGAGCAGGCGCGCCGCCTGCTGCTGCGCGTGGGCCTGGCCGAAAAGTTCGACGCCATGCCCGACCAGCTCTCGGGCGGGCAGCAGCAGCGCGTGGCCATTGCCCGTGCGCTGGCCATGGAGCCGGCCGTGCTGCTGTGCGACGAGATCACCTCCGCACTCGACCCCGAACTGGTGGGCGAGGTGCTGCGCGTGGTGGAAAGCCTGGCCAACGAAGGCATGACGCTGCTGATGGTCACGCACGAGATGAGCTTTGCGCGCAAGGTGAGCGATCGCGTCATCTTCATGCATCAGGGCCGGGTGCATGAGATGGGCCCGCCTGCCGAGATCTTCGGTGCGCCGAAGACGGCCGAGCTGCAGCAGTTCCTGTCGTCGCTGCACGACTGAGCGGCAGGCTTCGCGGCCGCCTCGCTGTGGAATGGCCCGACAATTTCATGGATGAAAGAGACGCTGAATCTGACCGGGTCGAACAAGCAGGTGGCGCACCAGGGTGGGCGTGAACCCATCAGGGTGCAGCACCTTCCGCAGGAGGACCGAACCAACGGCTGGTCGACCATCCTGCCGCCCCGCACGGCAAAGGAGCCGCTGGCGCATGCATTGAAGGTGGATTGGCTCGTCATCGGCGCGGGATACGCCGGCCTGGCGGCGGCACGGCGGCTGGCGCAGCTGGCACCTTCGGCCAGCATTGCCGTGCTGGATGCGGGAGTGGTGGGCGACAACGCCTCCGGCCGAAATTCCGGCTTCGCCATCGATGTTCCGCACAACGTCGGCTCATCGCTGGACGAATTGGCCAAGGCCCGCCATTACCAGCGCCTGCTGGCCGCTGGCGTTCAACAGCTCGAAGCCCTGGTCGGCCCGCACGGGATCGCCTGCGACTGGAGGCAGGCCGGCAAGTACCACTGCGCCGTATCGCCCCAGGCCGAAAAGACACTGCGGCACCATGCCGATGAACTGGATCGACTCGGGCAGGCGCATCAGTTCTTTCGCCGCGACGATCTGGCACCGCGGCTGGGAACGAGCTACTTTCGCTCGGGCATCTACACCCCCGGCTGCATCCTGCTGAATCCGGCCGCTCTTTGCCGAGGCCTGGCAGACAGCCTGCCCGCCAACGTGGCGTTGTTCGAGAATTCGCCTGTCGTTGCCCTGGATGTCGGCAGCAAAGAAGTGAGGGCGCAGACGGCCGGGGGCGGCTCTGTCGTGGCAGGCCGGCTCATTCTGGCCAACAACGCCTTCGCCCAGCAGCTGGGCTTCTTCCGGGGCGAGACCTTTCCCATGGTGTCGTTCGGCTCGCTCAGCAAGCCGCTGAATGAAGATCAGCAGCGCCGTTATGGGGTGCGCGACAGCTGGGGCCTGACGCCGGCAAATGCTGTGGTGGGCGCCACCATGCGCTTCACGGACGACCGGCGCATGCTCATTCGCCAAGGGTTTCTGTTTCCAAAGAACCTCAAGGTCTCGCAGTCGCAGCGTGACCATGCCAAGCGTACGCACGTCCAGGTCTTTGCCGCGCGGTTCCCGAATCTCACCGACGTGGAACTGGAGCACTTCTGGATGGGCACGCTGGCCGTCACGCGCAACGGGGCGCCGCGATGGGGCGCTGTCGCGCCCAACGTGCATGTCGCGGCGGGTTGCAACGGCGTGGGCATCGTCAAGCAGACCATTCTTGGGACGTTGCTCGTCGAGCATGCCCTGGGTCTGGACAACCCGCTGATCGCCGATGCGCTGGCGCTCGGCGCCCCCACCCGGTCGCCGGCCCTGCCGTTCCTGGAGCTGGGTGCCAAGGCCTATCTGGCCAAGGAAATCTGGGCGGGGCGCAAGGAGTTCTAACTTCGCCTTGCCTACAAAGGAACGGGCCCGTCACGCCCTGGAGTACAGCGCGGCGGGCCCGTTCACGGCCCGGGGTGGAGTCGGGCCGCTAGCACTAAGTAGGTTGGATCAGGGTTGGCGTCCCCCGGTTTTCGTTGCCTTGCTGGATGAAGCAGGCGGTTTCGCGTGGCTGCCACTGCTGCTGCCGCCGAACACCGCGCGGGGTGCCGCAGAAGAGCCTGACGACGTGGCAGGGCTGGTTTGGGTGCTCTGTGACCGCGAGCTGGAGGCGGTCGTCGAAGATGGGCTTTGCGCATGCGCTGTAATGCCTCCCACCGTGATGGCCGCAAACAGCATCACGCTGCGGGCATCGAACGGGTAAGACCGCCTTGGCTTGGCCTTTGACATGGGTCTGACTCCTCGAAAAGCGTTGAACAGGATGCCATTGCACCGCGTTCGCGCCTTGCGCGCCAGCACTCTTGCCTGCCGTTGCCCGGCTACACAATTGCCCCCGGCATGTAACGCAAAATGGCCAAGCTATCGCCAATCGAGGAGAAATCGAGCCATGGGAAACCGACTGACACAAATCGCCACGCGCACCGGAGACGACGGTTCCACGGGCCTGGGCGACAACACCCGGGTATCGAAAGACAGCCCGCGCCCGCACGCCATGGGCGACGTGGATGAACTCAACTCGCACATCGGCCTGCTGCTGTGCGAGCCGCTGCCGCAAAACGTGCGCGACCTAATGGTGGACGTGCAGCACCAGCTTTTCAATCTGGGGGGCGAGCTGTCCATTCCCGGTTTCGAATTGCTCAAGGACGAAGCGCTGCAGCAGCTGGATGCGGCGCTGGAGGAGCACAACGCCGCGCTCCCCAGGCTGCAGGAATTCATCCTGCCCGCAGGCACCCGCGCCGCAGCCCAGGCTCACGTCTGCCGCACCGTGGCGCGCCGCGCAGAGCGTGCCGTGGTGGCGCTGGGCGCGCAGGAAGCCTTGCGCGACGCCCCGCGGCGCTACCTCAACCGCCTGTCGGATCTGATGTTCGTGCTCTCGCGCGTGCTCAACCACATGGATGGCGGCGACGACGTGTACTGGAAGAGCGAGCGCATGGCGCGCGCGTCGGCACAGGCGGACTGAAAGCCGCAACGGCCGGCGCGTTCTTACGGCACGGCGGGTGCGGCCGTGTCTGCTGCGGGCGGCTCAGGCGTTTCCGCTGCCTTGCTTTTCTGGTGCAGCACGCCATTCACTTCCGCCCCGAAGATCAGCGTGGTGGCGCTGATGTACAGAAACACCAGCGTAGCCACCACGCCCGCAAAGCTGCCGTACACCAGCGCCAGCTTGCCCGCGCTGCGCAATGTGTACGACAGGGTGGCGGCGGCGCCCACCCAGAAAGCCGCGCCCACGATGGCGCCCGGAATCACGGTGCGCAGGCGTTGCCGCAGGTCGGGCAGCCAGCCGTAGAGCAGTGCGTAGAGCACCGTCAACACCAGAAATGCCGAGCCATAGCGCACGCTGTTGCGCAGCCAGGGTGCATCTGCATCCACGCCAGCGCTGTTTTCCAGCAGTTGCCACACATAGGGCATGACGATCACCGAACTGAACGCAGCTGCTATGCCGCCGCCGACCACCACGGTGAATACGGTGACCTTGATGCGGGCCTTCCAGAAGGGCAGGCCCCGCTGGATGCCGTAGGACTTGTTCAGCGCCGTGCGTGCCGCCTGCATGCCTGAGGACGCGGTCCACAGCGTGACCAGAAAGCCGATGGTCAGCAGGGCTTGGTTGCGCTGCGCGAGCACCTGCTCGATCACGGGTTGCATGGCGCTGCGCACCAGGGGCGGCGCGTATTCCATCACGCGCTGCGCCAGGGCTGCGGCGTCGCCCGGCTCGCCGATGTAGGCCGCTGTGGCAGACAGCAGGATCAGCAACGGGAACATCGCCAGCACCGACGAGAACGCCATGCTGCCCGCCTGGTTGGCGCTCTGGTGCAGTACGTAATTGCGCACGGCCAGCACCAGAACCGACAGGCCCGGCACGGCCATTACCTTGTCTCGTGCGCGTTGCCATGCGACGGCCCACGGGCTCATGGGGCGGCGTGTCCGGTGGCGATCTGGGTCATGAGGCGGCTTCTATTTCTGTCATTGGTTCAGTGTGCGGGCTGTGGCACGGCAGGTAGGGCAGAGTCCGAGGATTCTGCCAATACCCGGCACACGGTAGGCGAGTCGCGTCCCTCCGACTGTAGGACGCCGGAACGCCTGGATGCGAGCGAATGGTGAATGGATCGCCAGCGGTCTGGATTTTCTGCCGGCTCCCGCTCGTGCTGACGCGTTCTGATGAACGCGCTCGATTTCATCCTACGAAGCCGCATCAAGGCAAGCCTTAGCTTGCAGGTTCCATTCCAAGGAGTTCACCATGGTGCAGAGCCACAGGGCAAGCAACGACCAGCCGCCAGCCCGGCTTCGCCGATCGGCGCGTCCAATGCTGAACGGTGCATGCATGGCTCACAGGGCTCACCCATGATCGGCGTGGTCATTCCTGCCCATGACGAAGAAGCCTCGCTGGACCGTTGCCTGCAGTCGCTGCGTGTCGCCGCCCAGCACCCCGCGCTGCGGGGAGAGCCGGTGCAGATCGTGGTGGCGCTCGATGCGTGCTCCGACGGGTCTGAGCGCCTGGCGCTTCGCAGCGGCGTGCAGACGATTCGGCTGGACCGGCGTAACGTAGGCGCCGCACGCGCAGCCGGGGCTCGGCATGCGCTGCAGGCCGGTGCCCGGTGGCTCAGCTTCACCGACGCCGATTCGACCGTCGCGCCCGATTGGCTGGTGCAGCACCTCGGCCAGGCTAGCGACGCGGTCTGCGGCACGGTGGAGGTGCGCGACTGGGGCAGCTACGGCAAGGCCGTGCAGCACCTCTATCACGCCGGCTACAGCGACCTGCCGGGGCACCGCCATGTGCACGGCGCCAACCTGGGCGTGAGCGCGCACGCGTACCAGCAGGTGGGCGGCTTTTCAGAGCTGCGCACGGGCGAGGACGTGGCCCTGGTGCGCGCGCTGGAGAAGGCGGGCATAGGCATCGCGTGGACCAACGCGCCGCGCGTGGCTACCAGCGCGCGCCGGCAGTTCCGCGCGCCGGCCGGCTTCGGCGCTCATCTGGCGGGGCTGATGGTGCCGGCGCTGCTGGCCGCCGAGGTGGCGGCATGACGCAGGCCGCCGACCTCACCACGCTCGATGCGCTGCAGGCCGCGCTGGTGGCCGGCCGTCATCTGGGCGCTGCCGTGCGCATGCAGCAACTGGCCAGCGCCGCCTGCGCGCGGTTGCCGCAACCGGGGCAGGGCGAGACCCTGCAGCGGTGGCGTTCCATCGCCGAAGTGGCCCAACATGATCTGTCGCTCGCCAAGCTGTACGAAGGCCATACCGATGCGCTGGCCATCCTGCGCGAGTTGCGCGCGCCCGAGGGCATTGCTGGCAGCGGCGGCGATTCCCTCTGGGGCACCTGGGCGTCCGAGGCGCCGGGCGAGCGCGTCACCTGGCAGCAAGACGACAGCAGTACCAACCCGGGTGCGGTCCGCATCAGCGGAACCAAAGCCTGGTGCTCTGGCGCCGAACACGCTACGCATGGCTTGCTGACCGCCTGGCACGCCGATGGGCACGGGCCGCAACTGGTGGCGGTCGATCTGCTGCAGCCCGGCATCACGGTATCCACCCAGACCTGGCGCGCTGTCGGCATGGCCGAAAGCGCCAGTGCGGACGTGTCGTTCCAGCAGGTGCGCGCGGTATGCGTGGGGGGCGAGGGCGACTACCTCCAGCGGCCGGGTTTCTGGCACGGCGGTGCCGGCATTGCCGCGTGCTGGTGGGGTGGCGCGCTGGCACTCGGTCGCACGTTGCATGCCGCCATCGCGCAGACGCCGACAGCGCAGCGCACGCCTTTCCGTCTGGCTGCGCTCGGGCGGGTGGACGTAGCCCTGGGCACCACCGGCGCGCTGCTGAAAGAAACTGCGGACTGGATCGACGCGAACCCTGCGGCAGACGCCTTGCGCGCTGCCCTGCGCGCCCGGCAGGCGGCCGAAGCCTGCGCGCGCCGCGTGCTGGACGAGGCCGGCCGGGCGCTGGGCGCGACGCCGTTCTGCCGCGACGCCGACTTTGCCCGCATGACGGCTGATCTGCCCGTGTTCATTCGCCAGAGCCATGCGGATCGCGACGACGCGGCGCTGGGCGAGCGGCTGGCCGCACACGAGGAATCGCCATGGCAGCTGTGATGGCCCCGGAACCCATGTCAGCCGCCCTGGCAACACCGGCCAGTCGCCACATCGGCCCGCATCCGCTCCACGCGCCCGCCGTGTGGCAGGACTGGCTGAGCCAACGATCAACGGCGGGCGTGGAGTCAGCCGACATCGTGCCCGCTTCGCGCCGCCTGGTCGTCGTGGCGCCGCACCCCGACGACGAACTGCTGGCTTGCGGGCTGCTGCTGCAGGCCCACGTGCAGCAGGGCGGCAGCGTGCTCATCGTCGGCGTGACCGACGGCGAGGCCAGCCACGCGGGTGACCCCGCATGGCCGGAGCCAGCGCTGGCTGCCGCGCGGCGCGACGAGCGCCTGGCCGGTCTGCGCGCCTTGGGTGTGCCTGATGCGGCGCTGCGTCTGCTGGGCTTTTCCGATGGCGGAGTGACTGCAGCCCAGGCCGCGTTGTCGCACGCCCTGCAACAGCTGCTGCGCCCCGGCGACGTGGTGGTCAGCACCTGGCGGCTCGACGGCCATCCCGACCATGAAGCCTGCGGACGGGCGGCGGCCGAGGCGGCAAGCGCCGTGGGCGCGGACCTGTGGGAAGCGCCGGTGTGGATGTGGCATTGGGCCGACCCGTCGCATCCGCAGATTCCGTGGCACCGGCTGCGCGTTTTGCGCCCGCCAAGGCTTCACTCCGCTCTTGCTGTCACGCGCAAGGCGCAGGCGCTGGCCTGCCACCTGTCGCAACTGGCGCCCCGTGCGGGTGGCCAGGGGCCGGTGTTGGACGACGCCATCGCACAGCGCGCGGGCTGGCCGTTCGAAACCCTGTTCGCCCCCGCATGACTTCATCCACCACCACCATCACCACCCATGCGGCGGGTGCCCTCACTGCGCACGATTTCGACGCGCTCTACGAACGCAGCGACGACCCCTGGCACTTCGACGGCAGCTGGTACGAAGCGCGCAAGCGGCGCCTGCTGCTGGCCAGCCTGCCGCATGCCCGCTATGCCAGCGCGTTCGAGCCCGGCTGCGCCACCGGCTTGCTGACAGCCGAACTGGCGCCGCGCTGTGATCGCCTGCTGGCCAGCGACGGGGCCGAGCGCGCCCTGGCCACCGCGGCGGCGCGCCTGGTGGGGCAGCCGCACGTGGCGTTCGCGCGCCTGTGGCTGCCCGGCGACTGGCCTGGCGGCAGCTTCGATCTGATCGTGTTGAGCGAATTCGTTTATTACCTGGCACCAGACGACATCGATCGCCTAGCGGCGTGTGTGCGCATTGCGCTGGCGCCGGGCGGCGTGGTGGCTGCCTGCCACTGGCGCCGGCCCATCGATGGCTGCGCGCTGGCGGGCGACGCGGTGCATGAGCGCGTGCAAACGCAGTTGGGGCTGCGCCCCGTGATCGACATGCAGGATGCGGACTTTCGCCTCGGCGTGTGGACCGATGCCGCCAGCGCCTCGGTCGCCGACGCGGAACGCCGGGGCGACTGAACATCTGCCCACCTATGCTGCAACCATGACGACGCCCTTGGCTTCTGCCCCACGCTCAGAGAAACAGAAGATGCTCGCCGGAGAGCTGTATATCGCCAGCGACCCGGAACTGCGCGCGGGCAGCGACGCCGCCGCCCGGTGGCTGGCCCGCTACAACGACGCCGCAGCCCATGCCGCGCTGGATGCCATCGGCCGGCACGCGCTGCTGGCCGAGGGCCTGGGGGCGGTGGGGCCTGGCAGCGTCGTGCGGCCGCCGTTCCACTGCGACTACGGGTTCAACCTGCGGCTCGGGGCGGGGGTGTTCCTCAACTTCAACTGCGTGGTGCTCGACGTGGTGGAGGTCACCATCGGCGATGGCACGCAGATCGGGCCCGGCGTGCAGATCCTCGCGGCGGACCATCCGCGCGATGCCGCGGGACGCGCCACGGGGGCAGAGTTCGGCCGGCCGGTGCGCATCGGCCAGCATGTCTGGATCGGTGCGGGCGCCTTGTTGATGCCCGGGGTGACGGTGGGCGATGGCGCCTTGATCGGCGCCGGCAGCGTCGTCACGCGCGACGTGCCTGCGGGCGTGACGGTGGTGGGCAACCCGGCCCGCGCGCTACCCCAGCGATAGCCCATGCCGGAATCGTTTGCTATAAAATATATAGCTGCTTGCGCTTGATGGATAAGCGCTAGAGGCCAATTTGGCTTGTATTCTGCTTAGCGCGGCGGCAGCATGGCCATGGTCAGGCGCGACACACAGGTCAGCTCGCCCGCTTCGTTCACCATGTCGATCTGCCACACCTGCGTGGTCTTGCCGATGTGCACCGGCCGCGCGGTGCCGGTGACCCAGCCCTTGGTGGCGGCGCGCAGGTGGTTGGCGTTGATGTCCAGCCCCACTGCGCGCCAGTCCTCGGGCGACGCGTACACGGCGCCCACCGACCCCAGCGTCTCGGCCAGCACCACGCTCACGCCGCCGTGCAGCAGGCCATAAGGCTGCTTGGTGCGGTCGTCCACCGGCACGCGTCCGCGCAAAAAGTCGTCGCCCACCTCGGTGAACTCGATGCCCAGATGCGTGATGGCGTTGGGCGCACCACTGTTGAGTTGCGCAAGGTCGATGGGCTTCTTC
This sequence comes from Acidovorax sp. WCS2018Noco2-16, assembly GCF_031843945.1. Taxonomy (NCBI): domain Bacteria; kingdom Pseudomonadati; phylum Pseudomonadota; class Betaproteobacteria; order Burkholderiales; family Comamonadaceae; genus Acidovorax; species Acidovorax sp. WCS2018Noco2-16. The sequence continues at coordinate 17,684 of NZ_JAVTJJ010000003.1, read as the reverse complement.
CAGATGGACATGATTTCTTCTCGATGACGGTGGTCAAGCCATTATCCGCAGCGGGTGGGCGGGCCGGTCGGCCCTCAGCCCATGCCCAGCATGCGCGCCAGGCTGTTGCCCGGCGCATCGTGCTGCATGCAGACGTTGCGCTCGAGCTCCAGCAGATGGCCCTCCATCACGCGGACGGCGCCCTCGGCGTCGCCCTGCGCGATGAGTTCCACCACGCGCGCATGCTCCTCGTGCTCGCACGACGCCTTGCCCGGCGGCTCGTACAGCGCCACGATGAGCGAGCAGCGCGACACCAGCTCCATCAGGTAGCGCTGCAGGATGGGGTTGCGCGCCAGCTCCGCCAGCCGCAGATGGAACGAGCTGGCCAGCCGTGCCCACGCCGGCTGCGTGAAGCTGTGCATGGCGTCGTGCTCCTGCTGCAGCTGAACGCGCAGCGACGCCAGATCGGCCGGCGTGGCGTGGTGGGTGGCCAGCCGCACTATGGCGGCCTCCAGCGCCCGGCGCGCCTCGAAGATCTTGCGGGTTTCTTCCGGCGAGGGGGCCGCCACCACCGCGCCCCGGTTCGGGCGCAGCTCCACGATGTGGTCGTGCGCCAGCGTCTGCAGCACCTTGCGCACCGTGGCGCGGCGCACGCCGAACAGCGCGCACAGCGACGCCTCGGGCAGCTTGGTGCCCGGTGTGAGGCGCTGCGTCATCACGCTTTCGAACACGGTGTTGTAGATGCGCGTTTCCACATCGTCGCCGGTGCGCATGCCCGGCAGCGTGGCGGCCTCGATGGCGGGGCCTGCGAGCGGCGCTTCAGGCAAGGATGCAGGCAACGCTTTGGGTTGCGGTGCGGGGCGCTTCGCAGAACGCACTGTGGGGCGTGCGGCAGCAGGCGCTGCCTTGCGGACGGCCGGCCGCGGCTTGGGCGCGGGGCTGGAGGTTTTTGGGGTGGCCATGGAATGTTCGACAGGCATTGTCGACAATGCCCAGGCGTCTGTGTTTTCAGCGATTGTCGCGCTTTCCGGCCGCCCTTTTGCCGGCCCGGCTCAGGCCTGCGCAGGCTGCAGCGCCTGCCACACCTGCACGGCCAGGTGCACCAGCGCCCGGTCGCTGCCGGCCGGGCCGATCAGCGAGATGCCTGCGGGCAGGCCGTCTGGCAGGCGCAGCGGCAGGCTGACCTGCGGCAAGCCCGCCAGCCCTGCGATGCAGCTGATGCGCAGGGTGCGCATGCGGATGGCGTCGATCTCCGCGCCGCCCGCATCGCGCCGGGGCGCTGCCGTTGCCGCAGAGGGCAGCAGCATGACGGCATCGTCGCCCACCAGCGCGCGCACCCGCTCCCTGATGGCCAGGCCTTCGGCCTGGGCCTGCCGGGCGCTGGCCGCATCGACCTGGCTGGCCGCCTGCCAGCGGCCGGCGATGGCGTCTTCGAACGCGGGCGCATGGCTGCTGATCCACGCTCCGTGGGCCTGCCAGCCTTCATGCGCGCCCCAGGCCACGTAGTGCCGGCGCCATTGCTCCAGCGTATCGCCGGCATCAGCGGCCAACACCGGCTGCACCGCTGCGCCGGTGCTCGCCTGCAGCGCGGCCGCCACCTGGGCCAGCAGCGGCGCGAAGGCCGCGTCGGCCTCGGCCAGCGCATCGTCGACCCGCAGCACGCGGCGCGGCGTGAAGGGCTGCGCTGGCGCCAGAACATCTGCCACACGGGCAAAGGTGCGCGCATCGTGTGCAAACCAGGTGGCGGTATCGAAGCTCGGGTGCAGCGGCACCAGTCCCTCGCGCGGCAGCAGTCCGTGCGTGGTCCGCAGGCCCCACACGCCGCAATAGCTGGCGGGCACGCGGGTGGAGCCGCCCGTGTCCGTGCCCAGGGCAAAGTCCACCAGCCGCGCCGCCACGGCGGCCACCGAGCCACTGGACGAGCCGCCGGGAATGCGGTCTGGCGCCGCAGGGTTGAGCGGCATGCCGTAGTGAAGGTTGTGGCCGTGGATGCTGTAGGCCAACTCGTCGGAGATCACCTTGCCCTGCAGCGTGGCGCCCGCTGCCAGCAGCTGCTCCACCAGCAGGCTGTGCTGCTCGGCGGGCGCATGGGTGGCCAGCCAGGTCGGGTTGCCCGCGCCGGTGGTGTGGCCGGCGACGTCAAAGACATCCTTGGCGGCAAAGCTCAGGCCCGCCAGCGCGCCCGTGGGCGCCCCGGGCACGGTGAAGCGCCCGTGGGGCACCCAGGCGCGTGCGGTGTCATCGATGGAAAACGGGGTGGTCGTGGAGGACATGGTGTGACGGGCTAGGAATGGGAAACGGCCGGCGCGCGCGATCAGGTCGCGAGCCCTGTGGTGGCAGCGGTGGGAAACAGCGCCTGCATGTGGCCGCAGACCGCGCCCGGCGTGGTGAACCAGATCTGGCCCGCATCGCGTGCCCGGCACAGGTGTTCCAGCGCATGGCGCAGGTGGCGCAGCCGGTAGGGCTGGCCCACCAGGTACGGGTGCAGGGCAATGCCCATTACCAGCGGCTGGCTGGCGCTTTGCATCAGCATCTCGTCGAAGTTGTCGACAATCATCTGGGCGAAGTCGCGGCCATCCAGGTTGCGCGCGACGATCATCGGAATGTCGTTCAGCTCCTGCGGGTAGGGCACCGACCACAGCGGGGCACCGCCGCGCGTGTGCATGGGCAGGGGCTGGTCGTCATGCGCCCAGTTCAGCGTGTAGGCATAGCCGGTCTCGGCCAGCAAATCGGGCGTTGCGCGGCTCTCGGAGATCCAGGGCGACAGCCAGCCCGTGGGCGCGCTGCCGCTCATCTGCTCGATGCGGACACGGCAGCCGGCCAGCAGCGCGCGCTCTTCATGCTCTGCCATCGCGCCCTGGCGCTCCGCATTGGTGTGGCCGTGGCCGATGAGCTCGTCGCCCCGCGCCGCAAAGGCCGCGACCAGCTCGGGGCAGTGGTCGTACATCGCGGTATTCAGCAGGCAGCCGGTGGGCAGCCCCAGCTGGTCGAACAGTGACAGGCAGCGCCAGGCGCCCACGCGGTTGCCGTACTCGCGCCAGCTGTAGTTGAGCACGTCCGGCTCGGGCGAGACCGGGCCGATGCGCGCGCCCAGGCCTTCACCGAAAGCAAAGTGTTCCAGGTTGAAGCCCAGGTACACGGCCAATCGCGCGCCGCCCGGCCATGCGTAGTCGGGCCGGTCGGGGATGGCCGAATAGCCGAAACGGCCGTGAGAGGGCAGCGGCCCCATGCCATACGCGCTCATGCGCCCGGCTCCGCGGGGGGCTGCATGGGCGACGGCCAGGGCGCAGCCAGACCAGCCCGCACCAGCAGCCATTCCGCGCTGTCGTTCCACACATCCATCTGCACGATGAGCCCGTGGCACACCACGTAGCGGTCGATGTAGCGGTTGCCCTCGAACGGTGTGCCGTCGGGCCAGGCGCCGTGCAGCGTTCCGGTGTTGTAGACGACGGCCTCCGCATCGGTCGCACCCTGGGCCACGTCCGTGCGCTCGAACCGCTTCTTCACCCAGGCGTAGCGCTGGGCATTGAAGGCGGCGCAGTCGGCAGGGCGCTGCATGGCGCGACCGCCCGTGAAGCGGATGGCGAGCTGGGGCGACACCAGGCGGCTGGCCTGCTCGGGCGCAGGAATCATGATGAGGCGCAGGAATTCTTCTACCAGCGAGCCCGCGTCCTGCGCAGGTGCGGGCGTGCCCTCGAAGGGGGCGTGTTGCATAGGGGTTCTCCGATGGGTGCACCGGGTTGGTGCTGTATGGCCTGGCAGGCCGCTCCATTGCGGTGTGAGCAAGTGGTGTGCCAAATTGTTGACGATATGAATTTACATATGTTGGCAATAAAAGTAATGGATGGTTGACGCTGGCATGGTGCTTGCACGTGGTACGCCACGCGAAGTAGTCACGCTCCGCCCAACCCGCAGCTTCATTCCAGCCTGGAGTACCAACATGAGTTCCAAGACGACCCGTCGCACATTCACCCTGGCCGCCCTGGCCGCTGCCTCGTTCGTGGGGGCCGCGCAGGCTGCCGAGCCCATCAAGATCGGCCTGGTCACGGCGCTGTCGGGCCAGTCGGCCCTGGCGGGCGAGTCGATCACCCGGGGCATGACCATTGCCATCGAAGAGATCAATTCCAAGGGGGGCCTGCTGGGTGGCCGCAAGCTCGAGCTGGTGCGCCGCGATGACGAGGCCAACCCGGCCAAGGGCGTTACGGCTGCGCGTGAACTGATCTACCGCGAGAAGGTGGCGGTGCTGTTTGGCGGGCTCGATACGCCCGTGTCGATCGCCATCGTGCAACTGGCCAATCAGGAAAAGGTGCCGTTCATGGGCCCCTGGGCCGCAGGCACGCCCATCACCAAGAACGGCGCCCAGCCCAACTTCGCCTTCCGCGTGTCCGCGGTGGACGAGATCGTGGACCGGGGCATGCTGGCCTATGCGCAGAAGACCTTCGGCGCGAAGAACCCAGGGATGATTCTGGTGAACAACCCCTGGGGTGAATCGAACGAGAAGGGCCTGACCGCCGCGCTGGCCGCCAAGGGCATGAAGGCCGCGGCCATCGAGAAGTTCAACGACAGCGACGTGGACGTGGTGCCGCAGCTCACGCGCCTGAAGGCCGCCGGTGCCGACACGCTGTTCATGGTGGGCAACGTGGGGCCGTCGGCGCAGGTGGTCAAGTCGCTCGACCGCATGGGCTGGCAGGTGCCCATCGTTTCGCACTGGGGGCCGGCCGGTGGCCGCTTCACCGAGCTGGGTGGGCCCAATGCCAAGAACGTGCACTTCGTGCAGACCTACAGCTTCTTCGGCAAGCAGTCGCCCGTGGGCGAGAAGGTTCTGGCCGCGCTCAAGTCCCGCTACCCGGAGATCAAGGGGCCGGACAACATCACGCCGGCCGTCGGCGTGGCCAATGCCTACGACGCCGTGCAGCTGGCTGCGCTGGCGATTGCCAAGGCCGGCAGCACCGAAGGCAATGCCTTGCGCCAGGGCTTCTACAAGATCGACAAGTACGAGGGCCTGATCAAGACCTATGACAAGCCTTTCACCGAAGCCAACCACGACGCGCTGAACGAAAACGACTACGTGTGGGCGCAGTTCATCGGCAACCGCATCCTGCCCGTGGGGCTGGACAAGCAGTAAACGCCGCCAATAAAGCGCTTCTGGCGTCGTTGCTGTGTCTTGTCGTACCAGCCGTACTGCCTGCCATCAATCTGGCGTGTAGCGCCTGGCCAGAACCGCTTCGCTGAGCTTTCTTGACCGCTTCAGGCCGTCTTCCAACGCGGCTTGCCGTCATTCCTTCACCGCATTCGATCAATCACCACGATGCTATTTCTCTCCGCCCTCATCAGCGGCATCGGCCTGGGCAGCATGTACGGGCTGATGGCGCTGGGATTCCACGTCACCTATGTCGTCTCCGGCACTGTGAACTTCGCGCAAGGCAGTTCCATGATGCTGGGCGCCGTGCTCACCTATGGTTTTGCCATGACCCTGGGCTGGCCCATGCCGGTGGCCATCGCCCTGGCGCTGCTGCTGTGCGCGCTCTATGGCCTGGTGGTGGAGTTCGTGGCCGTGCGGCCCTTCGCCAGCCGGGGCTCCGACGCCTGGCTGATGGCCACCGTGGCGCTGGGCATCGTGGTGGACAACGTGGTCATGTTCACCTTCGGCAAGGAACCGCGCAGCCTGCCGTCGCCGCTGGCCCAGTCGCCCATCGAGCTGGGCGGGCAGGGGCTGGGTGTGTATCCGCTGCAGTTGTTGATTCCTGTCGTGGGATTGGCGCTGGCCGCTGCGCTGCACGTGGTGGCGCGCCGCACGCGCTGGGGAACGGCCATGCTGGCGGTGGTGCAGAACCGTGACGCGGCGCGGCTGATGGGCATTCCCATCGGCCGTGTGGTGGCCGCTGCCTTTGCCGTGTCGGCGCTGTTCGCGGGCATTGCGGGCGTGCTGATCGCGCCGCTCTTCAACGTGCAGTCCGACATGGGCACGCTGTTCGGGTTGAAGGCGTTTGCGGTGGCCATTCTGGGGGGCGTATCCAGCGCATGGGGCGTGATGCTGGCCGGCCTGCTGTTCGGACTGGTCGAGGCGCTGGTGACCACGACGCTCGGCTCGGGCTACACGCAGATCCTCACTTTCTCGCTCGTGATCGTGGCGCTGGCCGCGCGTCCCAACGGGCTCTTCGGGCGTGCCCTGGTGCGCAAGGTATGAACATGGTTGAACAACACAACGTGGGACGCAGCGCGCCAGCGCGAGGCCGCCTGGCCGGGACGGGGCTGTGGATTCTGGGCATTGCCGCCGTGCTGGGGGGCATAGGGCTGGCCGCCACCGTCAACGGCTATTACGTCTTCGTGCTGGCCAACGTGGCGCTGCTGGCCATCGTGGGCATTGGCCTGAACGTGCTGCTCGGCCTGTCGGGACAGGTCTCGTTCGGCCACGTGGGCTTTTATGCCATCGGTGCCTATGCCGTGGCGATTCTCACCACCAAGGCCGGCTGGAGCTTCTGGGCCGCATGGCCCGTGGCGGCCCTCGCCGCCGGTGCCATGGGCGCACTGCTGGCGTTGCCTGCGCTGCGGGTGAAGGGTCCTTACCTCGCGATGGTCACCATCGCCTTCGGCTTTATCGTGGAACACAGCGCCGTCGAGATGCGCGAGCTGACAGGCGGGCAGAACGGCATCATGGGCATTGCGGCGCCCAGCCTGGGCTGGGGCACACTGCGCGGCGAAAGAGCCGTGGCGGCGCTAGCCATCGTGGCTGCGGCGCTGGCTATGGTGGCCTTCGTGCGGCTGTCGCGCGGCAGCTGGGGCGCGGCCTTGCGGGCCGTGCGCGATGCGGAAACCGCCTCGGAATCCATCGGGCTGAATCCGCTCGTCGTCAAGACCATGGCCTTTGCCGTGTCGGCGCTGCTGGCCGGTGTGGCGGGCGGGCTCTACGCGCCGCTGTCGGGCTTCGTCACGCCGCACAGTTTCTCGTTCCTGCAGTCCATCCTCTTCGTGCTTGTGGTGATGATCGGTGGCTCGGGCAGCATCGCGGGGCCGCTGGTGGGTGCCGTCATCGTGGGCCTGCTGCCGGAGCTGCTGGCGCGGCTGGAGGAATACCGGCTGCTCTTCTTCGGCGCGCTGCTGCTGGCCGTGCTGTGGGCTGCGCCGCAGGGGCTGGTCGGCCTGGTGCTGCGCCTGTGGCCTCGCCGAGCAGAGCCTGCTGCGGCGGTGGCTGCGTCGCTGAATGCAGGGGCCGCGCCGGCCCTGGGCAGCCGCGTGCGCCGCACGCTGCGGGCCGATGGCCTGTCCATGGTGTTCGGCGGCGTGCATGCGGTGTCGAAATTGTCGTTCAGCGTGCGGCCCGGCCAGGTGACCAGCCTGATCGGCCCCAACGGTGCGGGCAAGAGCACGGTGCTGAACATGCTGAGCGGCTTCTACACGCCTACGCAAGGCGGCTGCCTGCTGGGCGACATGCCCGTGCAGGGCCTGAGCGCATGGCGTATTGCACGGGCCGGTGTGGCCCGCAGCTACCAGACCTCGCAGCTGTTCGGCAGCTTGAGCGTGATCGACAACGTGGCGTTGGCCCTGCCGCGCGGTCGCCTGGGTGCGTTGCTGGGCGCCATGCGCATCCGCTCGCCCCAGGCCGGGGCGCAGGCGGCGGCGCTGTTGGCGTGGTGCGGCTACGCGGGCGACCCCTGGGCATGCGCCGCCGATCTGGCACACGTGGATCGCCGCTTGGTGGAGATTGCGCGCGCCCTGGCCACCGACCCCGACGTGCTGCTGCTGGACGAGCCGGCGGCTGGGCTGTCGCATGAAGACAAGGAGCGCTTGTCCGCGCTGCTGCGCCGCATTGCCGACCAGGGCGTGGGCGTGCTGCTGGTGGAGCACGACATGGCGCTGGTGATGGGGCTGTCCGACCATGTGGTGGTGCTGGAATCGGGCCGCCATCTGGCCGAAGGCACGCCGGCCGAGGTGCAGGCGCATCCCGCGGTGCGTCAGGCATACCTGGGTGACGGCGCGGGTGGGGCCGTGGCAGTGCGCGGCGGCATCGGCCGCACGCTGCCACAGGGTACTGTCGAAGTGCTCGGCGTAGGGAATCTGACGACCGGCTACGGTGCCGAGCCGGTGTTGCACGGCGTGGATCTGCGGGTGCGCCAGGGCGAACTGGTGGCGCTGCTCGGCGCCAATGGCGCGGGCAAGAGCACGTTGATGCGCTCGCTCGCCGGCTTGCACCGTCCGTTGCAAGGAGGCATACACCTGGCGGGGGTGGAGCTGGGCACCTTGCGCGCTGAACAGGTGGTGGCGCATGGGCTGGTGCTCGTGCCGGAAGGCCGGCAGGTGTTTCCGGAGTTGTCCGTGCTCGACAACATCCGCCTGGGCGCATTCTTGGTGCCCGAGGGCCGCGAGGCACGCGTGGAGCAGATGCTGCAGCGCTTTCCGCGCCTGCGCGAGCGGCTGCATCAGCGTGCCGGCCTGCTGTCGGGCGGGGAGCAGCAGATGCTGGCCATTGCGCGTGCGCTCATGGCGCAGCCGAAAGTGTTGCTGCTCGACGAGCCGTCGCTGGGCCTGGCGCCCAAGGTCATTGAGGAGCTGTTCGCCGCACTGGACGCGTTGCGCAATGAATCCATGACCCTGGTGCTGGTAGATCAGATGGCCGCCTTGGCCCTGTCGCTGGCCGACCGTGCCTATGTGCTGGAGGGCGGCCGTGTCGTGGCGCAAGGCACGGCAGAGGAGATTGCCGCCAACGATGCGCTCACGCGCGCCTATTTGGGCGGCGGGCACTGAGCTGGCCCACAATTGCCACCACATCGATAACGGAGACAAATGCATGCATGACGAGACCACCGTCAATCTGCCCGAGGTGCTGGCCGAGGTGATGGCCGCCTTCGAACAATACGAACACGCGCTGGTGCACAACGAGGTCGATGCGCTGGACGCGCTCTTCTTCCACAGCCCGCATACCGTGCGGTATGGCGCCACCGAAAACCTCTACGGCATTGACGCCATCCGAGCGTTCCGCAGTGCGCGGCCCGCCGTCGGGCTGGCGCGCACGCTGCGCCACACGTCCATCACGACGTATGGGCGTGACATGGCCACGGCCAGCACCGAATTCACCCGTGAAGGCAGCGTCCGCATCGGCCGCCAGCAGCAGACCTGGGTGCGCATGCCGGGCCAGGGCTGGTGCGTGGTGGCAGCGCATGTCTCGCTCATGGACGCACCCAAGGAGCCGGCCCATGCTGCATAGCCTGCACTGCCGCGGCGGCATGGTGACCGCGCCCCACCACCTTGCAGCCCAGGCCGGCGCCGCCGTGCTACGCGAAGGAGGCAATGCCGTGGAGGCCATGGTGGCTGCGGCGGCCACGATTGCGGTGGTCTATCCGCACATGAATGGCATCGGCGGCGATGGCTTCTGGCTGATCCACGCCCCCGGCATGGCGGCCCCCGTGGCCGTGCGGGCCTGCGGCTCTGCTGCGCAGGCGGCTGATGCGGCTTTCTACCGTGCGCAAGGTGACGCAGCCATTCCCACGCGCGGCCCGCGTGCCGCGCTGACCGTGGCCGGCGCGGTGGGGGGCTGGGCCGAAGCGCTGGAGGTGGCGCGCACCTGGGGCACGCCGCTGCCACTGCCGCACCTGCTGTCCGATGCCATTCGCCATGCCCGCCAGGGCATGTCCGTCACCCGTTCGCAGGCGTCGCTCACGCAGGCGAAGTGGGGCGAGTTGGAGCACGTGCCTGGCTTTGCCGCCGCCTTCGCCGCAGAAGGCGTGCCGCGCGTGGGCGATACGCTGCGCCAGCCGCGCATCGCCGCCACGCTGGAACGGCTGGCCCACGCCGGCCTCGACGATTTCTATAGGGGCGACCTCGCCCGCAGCATGGCGCGCGACCTGCAAACGCTGGGCAGCCCGCTGGCGCTCGCCGACCTGCAGGGTTGGCAAGCGCGCCAGGTGGCCCCTCTGTCGACCCGCCTGTCGGTCGGCCAGGTGTTCAATCAGCCTCCGCCCACGCAGGGCGTGTCGTCGCTGGCCATCCTGGGCCTGTTCGACCGGCTGGGTGTGTCGCAAGCCGAGGGCTTCGCGCACGTACACGGCGTGGTGGAGGCGACCAAGCGCGCCTTCGCATGGCGCAACCGCCATGTGGGCGACCCGGCCCACATGCATGCCGACCCTGTGGCCTATCTGGAGCCCGGCGCGCTCGATGCCGAGGCCGCTCACATCGACTCGCAGCGCGCCGCGCCCTGGCCGGTGCCCACCGCGCCCGGCGATACGGTCTGGCTGGGCGCGGCCGATGCGCAGGGCCGGGTGGTGAGCTACATCCAGAGCGTGTACTGGGAGTTCGGCAGCGGCATCGTGCTGCCTGAATCGGGCGTTCAATGGCAGAACCGGGGCGCCTCGTTCACGCTGGAGCCCGGCCCCAACCAGCTCACGCCGGGCCGGCTGCCATTCCATACCCTGAACCCTGCGCTCGCGCTGCTGAACGACGGCCGTGTGCTCGCCTACGGCACCATGGGCGGGGAAGGGCAGCCGCAGACACAGGCGGCCTTCTTCACGCGGCATGCGCTTTTCGGGCAGGACATGCAGGCGGCCATCACCGCGCCGCGCTGGCTGCTGGGGCGCACCTGGGGCGACCAGTCCACCAATCTCAAGCTGGAGTCGCGTTTTGATCCGGCCCTGGTGGAGGCGCTGCGCCAGGCGGGCCATGACGTGCAGGTGGTGGGCGACTTCGAGGACATGATGGGCCACGCAGGCGCCGTGGCCGTGCACCCCGACGGGCGCATCGAAGGCGCGACGGACCCACGTGCCGACGGAGTCTGCGCCGGGGTCTGACGCAGCGTTGTGAAAGCGCTCTGAGGTAGCCGGGGCCATGGACCTCACTTGAACGGCGCTGGTTCGTCCAGGTAAGAAGGTGGCCATGCCTGCGCAACTGACAGCGGCGGTGTGTGGCTGAAACGGCGCCGCGCAGCCGCTACCATGCTGGGCACCATGTCCACGCTGCCGTCCGCCCGCCTGTGTCCGTCCTGCCGCCAGCCCGCTGCCGTTCACCGCTTCGCCGCGCATGGCGGCGGCACGCTGGAGCTCGACCTGTGTTTCGCCTGCCAGGGCCTGTGGTTCGATCCGCAGGAAAACACCCGGCTGGCGCCCGCCGGCGTGCTGGCGCTGTTCGAGCTGCTGCACGGCCACCGCAGCGATGCGCACCACCCCATCGCGCAGCGGCTGCAGTGCGCGCGGTGCGCACGCACGCTCGAAGGCGGCTTCGACGTGGCCCGGGGCGGGCGCTATCGCACCTACCGCTGCACGGCCGGCCATGGGCGCTTCAGCACCTTCGGCTCGTTCATGGTGGAAAAAGGATTCGTGCGCCATCTCTCGCCCATCGAGATCGAGGCGCTGGCCGACCGCGTGGGCACCATCAGCTGTACGCACTGCGGCGGCACGGTGGACATCCGCCGCGACCACGCCTGCCCCTATTGCCGCTCTGCGCTGTCGCTGCTGGACCCGAAGGCGGTAGACGCAGCGCTGCAGCGCCACAGCCAGGCTGCCCGACGGGCCGAAGAGCCCGTCAGCCCACCGGCGCTGGCCGATGCGCTGGTGGCCCTGGAGCGTGAGCGCAACCGGGAAGAGCGCCAGCGGCAAAAGGAGCGGTTCACCGAGGGGTCATCTTCCGACCGCTTCGACCTGCTGTCAGCCGGGGTCGAGCTGGTGTGGCGGCTGATGCGCTAAGTCCGCCGTACCCTCTGCGGCCCTGCTCAGAGCGATGGGGCCGGCAAGTGACGGCGGGCGTAGTCGCCCAACTGGCCGGCCGGACGTGCGCGCTGTAGAGCCAGCCCTGGGAAAAATCGCAGCCCAGCATCACCCGTGAAAGGCAATGCCGGCGGCGATGTGGATGTTGCTACAGGCGCTGTCATGCTGAACCACCGGTCCTTTCGGACTACCGCACCGTGCCGGTCGGGCAGGAACTGCCAATGCGCATCTTGGCTTGTATCCCCCAGGGTGCTGCACGCCACGGTCGCCGTGACTGCACAGTGCACAGGCCGTCGCCTGGGCTAGCGTTGGGCGCGGCGGTTCAGCAAGGCGTACAGGATGATGGCGCCGAACGTGGCGGTGCCGATGCCGCCCAGGGCAAACGCGCCGAACTTGAGCGTGAAGTCGCCCGTGCCCAGAATCAACGTGATAGCTGCGACGATGAGGTTCTTGTTGTCTGAGAAGTCCACCCGGTTGTCGACCCAGATCTTGGCGCCGGCCACGGCGATGAGGCCGAACACCACGATGGAGACGCCGCCCATTACCGGCAGCGGAATGGCCTGGATCAGCGCGCCGAACTTCGGCGAGAAGCCCAGCACCAGCGCGATCACGCCGGCCACCAGGAACACGGCGGTGGAATAGATCTTGGTGGCGGCCATCACGCCGATGTTCTCGGCATAGGTGGTCACGCCCGTGCCGCCCGCGCTGCCGCTGACCATGGTGGCAATGCCGTCGCCGATGAACGCGCGGCCCATGTAGCGGTCCAGGTTCTGGCCGGTCATGGCCGTGACGGCCTTGATGTGGCCCAGATTTTCGGCCACCAGAATGATGGCGACGGGCGCGATCAGCAGCATGGCCGGGCCGCTGAACACCGGCGCCGTAAAGGCCGGCATGCCCACCCAGGCGGCGGCGGCGATGGGCGACAGATCCAGCGGCTTGCCCCAGCCCAGCACGTTGGTGAATACGGCGTAGATGATGCTGGCCGCAATCAGCCCCAGCAGGATCAAGAGGCGCTGCGCCATGCCGCGCGTCAGCACCGCCACCAGGCCCACGCACACGAAGGTGACGGCCTGCATCCAGGCCTCGAAGTTGTTGGCTGCCATGTTCTTGATGGGAATACCCGCCAGGTTCAGCCCGATGACGGCCACCACCGCACCGGTCACCACCGGGGGCATGAAGCGCTCGATCCAGCCAGTGCCGACGGCCTGCACCAGCACGCCGATCAGGGTGTAGAGCAGTCCGCAGGCAATGATGCCGCCCAGCGCAACGCCCATGTTCACGTTCGGGCCCTTGCCCGCATAGGCCGACGCGGCGATCACCACGCCGATGAACGCGAAGCTCGAGCCCAGGTAGCTGGGCACCCGCCCGCCAGTCACGATGAAGAAGATCAGCGTGCCCAGGCCGCTCATCAGGATGGCGACGTTGGGATCGAAACCCATGAGGATGGGCGCGAGCACCGTGGCGCCGAACATGGCGATGACGTGCTGCACGCCCATGACGGCGGTCTGGCCCCAGGGCAGGCGTTCGTCGGGGGCCACGACGGCGCCTTCGGTGGCGCGCGTCTCGCGCCATCGGGGAAAGTAGGTGGACAAGGGGAATACTCCTCGGTTTGTGTGTTGTGTGGAACGGCGCGAAGTGTAGGGTGTGTCAACGCGTCCCAAGCGCTTCCCTGGTGGTGTCGAATCAGGTGTTTGGCGCACATAGGCTGTAGTCCTGGGACGACGGCGATAAGGCGGGGTCGCCGCTAAGGTCTGGCGAGTGCGTCGGCACGCCGGTCTGGCAGTGTGCATTTGCGCGTTGGCAGCCGTGTTGCACGTTGATCTCATCCTTCCGTTCTGCCTTCCCTCCCTCTTTTGCTCTTATGCCTCAACGCCGCACCGTCTGGATCGCACTGGCCTCCATCGCGGGCCTGGTGCTGCTTGCCGTGCTGGCGTTGTGGGTCTGGCTGCCGACGGAGGAGGAGCTGGCGCGCCGCGTAGAGGCCGAAGCATCGGAAAAGTTGGGCGTTCCCGTCACCGTGCAGCGCTTGCAGTGGGGCCTGTGGCGCGCGCCGCGCGTCGTGCTCGAAGGCGTGGCCACCGGGCAGGAAGCCCCCATTACCGTCGCCCGTGTCACCGCTCAGGCACAGTGGTCCGAGCTGCTGCGCCGGCGCCTGTCGATCACGCAGTTGCTGGTGGAAGATGCCTCCGTACCGCAGCGCTCGCTTTCCGGCTTCAGTGTTCAGCCGGCAGAGGATGGTGCCAAGCCTGACGCTCCATTCAAGCTGGCCGACATTCCCGTGCAGCATGTCGAATGGCGCAATGTGCGGTGGGTGTCGCGCACCAACCGTTCTCTGGCGTACACGGGTGATGTGCAGTTCGACACCGAGTGGCGCCCACGGCGTGGCCGGATCGAGCGCGAGGGGGCTTCGGTGCCCGCTGCGCTGGAAATCGCCCGCGAGGGCACCCAAGACCGCTGGCGTGCCGACGTCACTGCCGGGGGGCGCACGCAGCCGGGCGAGCTTCGGCTGGAAGCCTTCGGCACGCGCTACCGCATCACCGGCGCCATTGATTTCACGGGCGTGGACATCGTGGGCCTCATGGCTGCCTTCGAGCGCCGCGCCATCGTGGCGGGCCGGGCCGACGGCCACACCGACCTGATCGCCGAGGGGGCCGAGCCGGCCGAGGCGCTGCGCTCTCTCCAGACCCGCACCCGTTTCGACATCCGCCAGGCACGCCTGCTGACGTTCGATCTGGAAAAGGCCGTGAAGAGCGCCGGCCAGAACCATCAAGGCACCACGCCGTTGGACCAACTGAGCGGCATCGTACGCACCGAAGGCGACCGAGACGGCACCATCGTGCGCTATTCCGACCTCAAGGCGACTTCTGGCGTACTTACTGCCACCGGCAGCGCCGTCATACAGAGCCAGCGGGTGAAGGGCAATGTGTCGGTGGACTTGGTGGAAGGCGTGATCGGCGTGCCGCTGGAGTTTGGCGGCACGGTGTCTGACCCCACGCTGAGCCTGCCACCCGCTGCGCTGGCCGGAGCGGCCTTGGGCACGGCGGTGGCGCCTGGCATCGGCACCGCTTTGGGCGCGCGGCTGGGTGAAACGCTGCGGCGGCTCTTCGGCGGTGGCGGCGATGCAGCCCAGGCGCCGGCGCGTGCGGGTGCTGACACGGCTCCCCAGTCTGGCGGACGGGCCACGCCAGCGCCCGTATACCGCGACTGAGGGGGTAGGGGAGCATGGTTTCTTACGCACCTTGTCGTTGCCCGTGGCGCACGCTTGTGTCCACGCACCAGAATATTTCGCGCCATGGCCGTCTTCTGAGGGGAGCGTTGTGCCATGGCAAAGGTTCGCCAGCAGCCCGCTTCCAGTAGACAAAACAATCAGAAGGCAGACTGCATGTCACACCCCGCGCCGGGCTCGGCCCTACCGCCTTTTCTTCAATGTGGCGGCTCCATGGCCCGTCTCATTGCCGACTTCGACTGGAGCGCCACGCCGCTCGGTCCCATCGAGCAGTGGCCGGCCCATTTGCGGCTGACCCTGGCCACCATCCTGCGTTCTTCGGTGCCCATCGCCACGCTGTGGGGTGACGGCGGCATCCTGATCTACAACGAAGGCTACGCCGCGTTCAGCGGCCAGCGTCACCCGGGAATCCTGGGCATGCCAGTGCTGCAGGCCTGGCCGGAGGCGCGCGAGTTCAACGACAACGTGCTGCGCTCCTGCCTGGCGGGCGGCACGCTGGACTATCACGACACCCCCCTGGAGCTGAACCTGCAGGGAGCGCCCCAGACGGTATGGTTCAACTTGCGCTATTCACCCATTCCGGACGAGCAGGGCGCCGTTGCCGGCGTGCTCGGCATGGTGACGGATACCACGGCCAAGGTGCAGCTGGAGCGCCGCCTGGTCGCCGAGCGCGAACAGTTCGCAAAGCTGTTCGACCAGTCTCCCAGCTTCATGGCCATGCTGGAAGGCCCGGAGCACCGCATCACGCTGGCCAACCCCGGCTACCGCCGGCTGGTGGGCCCGCGCGCGATCATCGGGCTGACCGTGGTCGAAGCCTTGCCTGAAACGGTGGAGCAGGGTTACTTGGCGCTGCTCGACAGTGTCTACCTCAGCGGCGAGGCGTTGACTGCCCACGGCGCGCGCTACGACTCGCCAGAGGGCGAGCATTACGTGGACTTTGTGTTCCAGCCCATCCGCGATGCCCAGGGCACTGTGACCGGCATCTTCGTGGAAGGCGTGGACGTGACGGGACGCATGGCGGCTGAGGCGCGCCGCGCCGCACTCGCGCAGTTCACCGACCTGCTGCGGTCGTTGACATCTGCCCACGCCATCTGCGAGGCCGCGGCCGAACTGCTGGGCCGCACGCTGCGCGTCAGCCGTGCCGGCTACGCCTTGGTGGACCCTGTCACCGACGACGCCACCATCCCCTGCGACTGGACGCAGCCGGGCACCGCATCGATCGCGGGCAGCCTGAACCTGCGCCGCTACGGCAGCTTCGTGGACGACCTGAAGGCAGACCGGGTCGTGCGCATTGCAGACGTGCGTGCCGACGAGCGCACCCGCAGCGCGCTGGCGGCTATCCAGGAGCGGGGCGTGGCTGCGCTGCTCAACATACCGGTTCTGGAACAGGGTGAGCTGGTGGCACTGCTGTTCGCCAACCATGCACAACCGCGCGAATGGTCGCCCGAAGACGTGGCTTTCATGCGCGAAGTGGCAGGCCGCACCCGCACGGCCGTGGAGCGTGCGCGCACCGAAGCCCAACTGCGCGAAGTGAATGAGTCGCTTGAGCGCAAGGTGGCCGAGCGCACGCAGGAGCTGATGGAGGTCGAGTCCAAGTTCCGCCATGCCCAGAAGATGGAAGCCATCGGCCAGTTGACCGGCGGCATCGCGCACGACTTCAACAACCTGCTGGGCAGCATGAGCGCCAGCCTGCAGGTGCTCGAGAAGCGGCTAGCTGCCCAGCGCTTCGAGAACGCCGAGCGATACATCGGCATGGCCCAGTCGTCGGTGCGCCGTGCGGCATCGCTGACGCAGCGGCTGCTGGCCTTCTCCCGCCGCCAGACGCTGGACCCCAAACCCACCGACGTGAACCGCCTCGTCGCGGGCATCGAAGAGATCGTGCGCCGCACCGTGGGCCCTTCGGTCGAGCTGGAAGTGGTGGGTGCAGGCGGGCTGTGGTTGACCAAGGTCGACCCGTCGCAGCTGGAAAACGCCGTGCTCAACCTGTGCATCAACGCCCGCGACGCCATGGCGCCTTCGGGCGGTCGCCTCACCATCGAAACCGCCAACAAATGGCTGGACGACCGCGCTGCCGGCGAGCGTGAATTGACACCCGGCCAGTACATCTCGGTCTGCGTGACCGACACGGGTGCCGGCATGACTGCGGAGGTCGCCTCGCGCGCCTTCGACCCGTTCTTCACCACCAAGCCCATGGGCCAGGGCACGGGGCTGGGCCTGTCGATGGTGTATGGCTTCGTGCGCCAGTCAGGCGGGCAGGTGCGGATCTATTCGGTGCCGGGCGAGGGCACGACCATGTGCCTGTACCTGCCCCGCCACATCGGCGATGCCGAGCCCGACCTGGAGCTCGAGCGCAGCCAGTACGAGCACCGGGGCGATGGCGAGGTGGTGCTGGTGATCGAGGACGAGGCGACGATCCGCGGGCTGATCGTGGAGGAGTTGCAGGACTTGGGTTATCAAGTCATCTCGGCGGCTGACGGGCCGTCGGGGCTGCACATCCTGCAGTCTGACCGGCGCATCGATCTGCTGCTGACCGATGTGGGGTTGCCGGGTGGGCTGAATGGCCGGCAGGTGGCGGACGCGGCGCGGGTGTCACGGCCGCAGCTGAAGGTGTTGTTCATCACGGGGTATGCGGAGAACGCTGCGGTGGGCAATGGGTTGCTGGAGTATGGGATGCAGGTGATTACGAAGCCGTTTGATATGGCGGCGTTGGTGGGGAAGGTGCAGGAAATGATTGAGCACTGATCTTTTTTGAGCTCGCTGGGCTTTGGAGTTGGCTGTGCGTTTGCTTC